>CAVXQH010000002.1:0-488862 GCA_963763915.1 uncultured Alphaproteobacteria bacterium | reverse complement strand
CTGGCCAGATCACCGTCAGCCGACCGGAGCGTTCATCGACATACCAGGAGCGGCATCCGCCATCGAGCCATACCGTGCCCTCGGCCACGTCATGGAGATGGTCCATAAACGCCTCTTCGGCTTCGGCCTTGGCATTAAACACGGGAGCTGGTTCGCCTCCAGATATTCAAGCGCGCTGATCACATAATCGACCTGCGATTTAATCACATAGACGGCTGAATTATTGCCGAGGCCAGTATTCGGTCCATAAATGATAAACAGGTTGGGAAAGCCCGTGACGGCAATCGCATCGAGCGCTTGCATGCCCTTGTCCCATTGCTCGTCCAGACTGACACCGTCTGCATTGAAGATGCGGGTGGTGAAGGGCATGCGCACCGCTTCGAACCCGGTGGCGAAGATCAGCGCATCGACCTCATAGCCTTCACCGCTGACGCCAATCGCCTTGCTGCCTTCAACACGGGCGAGCGCGCTGGTTTCCAAGGTAACGTTGGGTGATGCCATCGCCGGATAGTAACCGCTGGAACTCAGACGGCGTTTGCAGCCGATTTGGTAGTCCGGAACCAGCTTCTGGCGCAGTTCAGGGTCCGTCACCTGATTTTCCATATGCGCCATCGCCACTTGTCGGGCGTCCTCGATATACTTGGGCACCATCCGCCGCTGGGCATATTGTTCTTCACCAAACGAGAAGACCCACGCGCGCAAATGCTCCATCACGTCGGGATTGCGCTCGAAAGTGCGCTGCTCTGCCTCAGAATAGAGATGGGGGTTTCGCATGTTCATATAGGGCGCTGAGCGTTGGAATACGGTAAGCTCGGATGCGATTTTCTGCATTTCGGGCACGATCTGCACCGCCGATGCGCCCGAACCGACGACGCCGATACGCTTGCCCTTGAGGTCGACCGTATGATCCCACCGGGCCGAATGAAACACGTGTCCGGGGAAGCTGTCGAGCCCTTCGATATCGGGGATGAATTCATCGGCCAGATGGCCCGCGCCCGTCAGCAGATATCTGGCGTGGTAGGTGTCTTCATTGGTTTTGATCACCCAATGCCTGGCCGCCGCGTCCCAACGGCTTTCCACCATCTCGGTGTTGAAGCGGATATAGGGCAGGATGCCCTCTTCCCTGGCACAGTCGCGCAGATATTCGAGTATCTCGCCGCCGGGCGATTGGATTGTGCTCCAGTTGGGATTCAAGCGGAAGCTGAAGGAATAGAAATGCGACGGCACATCGCAGGCGATGCCGGGGTAATTATTGTCATACCACACCCCGCCCACATCGGCGCGCCGTTCGATGACGGCGAAGTCATCTTGTCCTGCCTTAAGCAGTTTTATGGCGCAGCCCAGCCCGGTGAAGCCAGCGCCGACAATGACGATTTTCTTGGTGATGATCATGGTCTCGTCTCGCTTATGGCTTGGGCGCTGGAACGATCTTGCCGACCGGATAGCAGCCGGGATCATTGCAGAAGCGATTGACATGGTAGAACAGCTCGGCGGGTCGCTCATGGACAACGGCATGGCCGGTCGCGATTTCGGTGTAGCTGGCATTGATGATTGCGCCAAACATCGCCTTGCTGTGGTGCTTGGGGCAAGAAAAGTCCTCGGACAGGCCAATGACCAAAGTCTTTGCCTGAATCTCTTCGCATTCGGCGACCACATCCACGCGCGTATTCATCTCGGTCTGTTTTGCCAGAAAGGGCGTGATATTCATCTTCGCGGTGCCGGCCATCATATCTTCCAGGTTCTTCGACCGCATATGGAACGGCGAAAAGGCGTTGAACGACATGAAATTTTTGACGAGCGGATTGCCTTCTTTGTACAGGCTGAGCCAGATATGGCCGCGCAGCTTCTGGTGCGTGTCGGTCTTCATATAACCGGCGACGAGGATCAGGTTCGCGACCTTTTCGCCCAGGCTGTGCGCGGTCTTGGCGGCGATGGGGGAGCCCATTGAATATCCAAGCAGGGTCACTTTGCCATCTGGAACTTCGGCATTGATCACTGCGCTCACCTGCGCCGCGAACTGCTCGATCTCGATTTGGTCGGTGCCCGGATCGGCCAGATTGATGCCGATAACGCGCTGGCGGAAAGCCATCATCGGGAAAAGGAAACCGAAATGGCTGTCGATACTGCCCGCTGTGCCGTGTACCAAAACCAACGGCAGGCGATCATTTGCAGGGCCGCTGATGCGGTAGGAAACTTCCACACCGTCGACCATGATGGACTTATCTACCGCTTCGTTCTTCATTCTTGTACTTACCTCTTGGACTTAAAGGCTGGCGGCATAGCCACCGCATGCACAGCTTAATATTGGGGGTAGGAGCGCCCCAGCATGCTCTCTCTAAACCAGCGCTGGCCGGTCTCGGTGTGGGCCCAGTGGTTCAGCGTTTCATATTGCCGCTTGGTGTCGAATGGCGACTGTCCGGGGAATAGATGGAATGTCTCCGACATCAGGCAGGACCAATGCACGGTCGGCCAAATCCGCTGTAGCGCGAGTTCGCTATAGCGTTCGAGCAGCGCGCCGTTGTTTTCTTTCAGCAGCGCAACAATCGCCTGGCTCATCAAGCGGATATCGCCGACGGCCAGGTTCAGGCCTTTGGCACCGCTGGGCGGCACGATGTGGCAGGCATCGCCGGCCAAGGCGAGGCGACCATGTGACATCTTTTCGCAAACAAAGGCTCTTAGCCGTGCGACTGCTTTGTCAATGATGGGGCCGCGGGAGAGTTTCTTCCCATATTGGTTCGACAGGCGCAGATCCAGCTCATCCCAAATCTGATCATCGGTCATTGAGTTCATGTCGAAATCGGGATCGACCTGCAAATAAAGGCGGCTGACCTCGGGCCCGCGCGACGAGCTGACGGCAAGCCCCCGCACCGAATGCCCAAACCCGCGCGTTTCGGCGCTGGAATTTGCTTCGGCAAGAATTCCGAACCAGGAGAAAGGAAATTCGCGGCGGAACGAATGTGCGTCTGCGTCAGGAATATGTTTGCGCGAAGCGCCGTGAAATCCATCACAACCCGCGACGAAATCGCAATGGAGCTCGTGCCGTTCCCCGTTTTGGATGAAGGCTATGGTTGGGGAATTCTCGATATCGGCTATCGCCTCAACTTCCGCTTCAAAGATCAGCGGCAAATTGTCGTTCTCGCGAAGAACGATTAAATCTTCGACAATCTTGTTCTGCCCGTAAGTGGTAAGTCGTCGATCTCCATCGCCGATCATGGGAATTTCGTGACGCCGCCCCGCCCAAAACAATTTCATAGTTTCGTGTGGCATGCCTTCGCGGTTGAGCCTATCGGCCACGCCATATTCGCGAAGCGTATCGACCGTACCCTGTTCCAGCACGCCTGCGCGGATGCGGGCACGCACATGGTCCCGGCTCCGGCGTTCCAGAATGACGGTGTCGATCCCGTGCTGCTGCAAAATCCGCCCAAGAAGTAAGCCTGCTGGACCGGCACCGATGATTCCAACCTGCGTCTTCATAGAACTTCCCTTACGAGTGATCCGCATGCCGGGCAGTCACTCCCAGCCCGAAGCGGGAACCGCGAACGCTTGCTACGATGGCAGGTATATGGCCGGAGAACCCCCACAAATGATCAATGCTTTTAACACAAGCCAATGTCAACAATTATCACTATTTGAGCATTTTTCACTTCAAACTGACTGGCGTTGATTACAAGAATTATGGGTTTGGCGTAATCATCAGACCTTCAAACTTGCCCGTCTGGCGCCATTCTCTCAGCTCTTGAATGTAAGACATTGGCCCCAAACCGTAAGCGCCGTTCTGGATGGCAACGCGGCGCGGCTGTCCTTCATTATTATAATAGCCGGGCGTGCATTCATCCTGAAAATTGGTGTTTTGCGATCCAATGGCGTTTGCCGTCGCGATGTCGATAATCCTTTGCACCCAGGCCTCTTCGGCCTCTGCCGTCACTTCGATGGTGTTGGTGCAATTGCCGCTGCACTGTTTGATGATCTGGGAAAGGTTGATCGAATGGTTGGTAAGCGTATGGGCAAAATTTGCCGTCCGCGCTGCTTGCTCCAGTCCACCGATGTAGAAATAGTTGGGAAAGCCGTGGATATGGATGCCGTGCATCGTGCGAACGCCATCCTTCCAATGCTCATCAAGCGTTTTGCCGCCGCGACCGCGCAAGGCAAATCCGGCGCGTGACTGGTGGCTGGTGCCAACCTCGAAGCCTGTCGAAAAGATGATGCAATCGACGTCATAATGCGTGTCGCCGACCCAGAATCCAGTTTCGTCTACGCGTTCCATGCCCCTGCCATCGGTGTCGAGCAAGTTGACATTGTCGCGGTTAAAGGTCGGAAGATAGTCGTCATGGAAGCATGGCCGCTTGCAGAAGAAATTATACCACGGCTTCAACGCCTCGGCGACTTTGGGGTCCTTTACCTCTTCGTCCACGCGGGCGCGGGCAAATTCCATTTTGCGGAAATTGGCCAGTTGGTGTGCTGAAAATTCACCACCCGCTTCGAGATCGCTCGCATCAAAGAAGGACTGTGTCCATTCATCATCGACCAGGTCAACCTCCACTGCGCCGCCAGAAAAGGCGGTCGTAAAGTTGACCATGCGCTCTTGCTGCCAGCCAGGCTTTTGGGCGTTGTACCATTCGGGGTCAGTGGGCCGGTCGCCGCGATAGTGGATCGACGAGGGGGTTCGCTGCACAACGTAAAGATGCTCCGCGCCCTTGGCGAGGTGGGGGACAACTTGGATTGCCGTAGCGCCTGTGCCGACAAGGGCGACCCGCTTGCCCGCCAGTTTGCTCAGATTTCCGTCATTGTCGCCGCCGGTATAGTCATAGTCCCACCGGCAAGTGTGGAAGGTATGGCCCTTGAACGTCTCGATCCCTGGAATGCCGGGCAGTTTTGGTTCCGCCATCGAACCCGTGCATGACATCAAATAGCGCGCAGTGATTTCATCGCCGCGGTCAGTCTTGACGATCCAGCGTTGCTTTTCTTCGTTCCAGAACACTTCGTTGGCGACTGTCTGCAACAAGGCTTCGCGGTAGAGGTCGAATTTGTGGGCGATCTTTTTGGTATGCTCCCAAATTTCAGGGGCCGTGGCGTATTTCCGCTGTGGCATGCCGCCAATCTCTTCGAGCAGGGGCATGTAGATATAGGATTCTACGTCGCACGCAGCGCCAGGATAGCGGTTCCAATACCATGTTCCGCCAATGTCCGAGCCGCGCTCGATAATGCAGATATCTTTGACGCCGATACGCCGCAATTCGGCTCCGCATAGCAAGCCGCCATAGCCTCCGCCGATAATGGCGAAATCCATCTCTTTCTTTACGGGATCGCGCGTGAAATTTGGATCGGCGTTCGGGTCTTCGTAAAGCCTTTCGAACTTGTCCTGAACCTTTTGATATTTTCCCCGGCCTTCAACTTTGACGCGCTTTTCGCGCTCAGCAAGATATTTATCGCGCAGTGCCACTGGATCGAAGCCAAGCTTCTTGGTGCTCGATACTGTCGAATCCGTCATTTCAATAACCTCATTCAAAAACTGCACGCTGCCGGCTTGGCACATCATGGGGATTTTGCACATGCTACCCCTTTGCTTTTTGTGCGTCAATTCTCATTTAGAGAGAATATTTTCGTTCAAAATGTGCGTCAAAATTCTTTCAACAGTGGAACGGTGCAAATTTGTCGTTGCAAAAACTTCTCTCTAAATGAGAATTGACGACACAGCGTTGCTGCCATATCGTGCGCATCTGAAGCTGCCAGGTTGCAGCCAGCGCCAGACAGGTCCAGGGAGGCAGGCAGAGTTCAATGCCATATGATTATATCATTATCGGCGCAGGCTCGGCGGGGTCGGTTTTGGCGGCGCGGTTGTCGGAAAATCCGGCCACTTCTGTCTTGCTGATCGAAGCTGGTCCTAAAGACACCAACCCATGGATTCATATCCCGATCGGTGTCGCCAAGACGATCCGGAACAAATCCGTGAACTGGCTGTATAACACCCAACCTGACAGCGCGACATCGAACCGGGCTATCCCGCTGCCGCGCGGCAAGGTTCTCGGCGGATCGAGTTCGATCAACGGGCATGTCGTGACTCGTGGTCAGCCCGAGGATTATGACGCGTGGGCCGAACACGGTAATCCTGGCTGGGATTTCGAAAATCTGCTTCCCTATTTCCAGAAGATGGAGGATGCGACTGGGTTCGATGATCCGGCACGCGGCCATGGCGGCCCGATCACAGTAAAGCGCAGCCAGGGTCTCAGCGAATTGACCAAGCTGATGACCAATGCGGCGGATGAGTGCGGCATCCCTTTTAACGACGATCCCAACAGCCGCAATGTCGACGGCATCGGAATGGTTCAACGTGCAGTCAGGGGCGGGCGGCGCGTCAGCACTGCCCGCGGCTATCTCAAACCGGCACGCGGTCGCGCAAATCTCAAAATTGTCTGCAACGCACAAGCCCGCCGTATCCTTTTCGAAGGCCGCCGTGTTGTGGGTGTCGAATATAGCGTTGGCGAATCCGTGCAAAAGGCGTTGGCCAAAAAGGAAGTGATCTTGTCAGCCGGGGCGATTGGCTCACCGCAATTGCTTGAACTCTCCGGCGTGGGGCAGGCGCAGCGGCTCAAGGACCTCGGGATCGATGTCGTGCATGACTTGCCCGGTGTGGGCGAGAATCTGCACGATCATTACCTTGCACGCGGCGCGTGGGAATTGACCAAGCCGATTTCGATGAACGAGCGGTCGAGCGGCTGGCCGCTGATCAAGGAAGTGTTCAAATACGCCTTCACGCGTGAGGGCTTTCTAGCGAATGCCGTCACCCATATGGTCATCTTCACCCGGTCGTCACCAGACAAGGAGCGGCCCGATCTGGAATTGATGCTCACGCCGTTCACCGCAGTCAAGGCTACCGATTTCAAATCGCTCGACAAGACGCCGGGTATCTTCATGTCGTGCGTGGCGCTGCACCCCAAAAGTCGGGGACATGTCCATATCCGCTCGAACGACGTCCGCGACCATCCAATCATCGCGCCCAATTATCTGCACGATGAGGCTGATCAAAAAGTGACGGTCGCAGGCCTTAAGCTGATCAGGCGTCTGGCCAAAAGCCGCGCGTTCGATAATTATCGCGGCGATGAACTATGGCCCAGCAGTGACAAGCAAAGCGATGCAGAGCTGCTGCAATATGCCCGCGATGGCGGCCTTACCATCCACCATGTCGTCGGCTCGTGCCGCATGGGGCCTTATGACAGCAAGGGCACCAATGTCGTCGGGTCCGATCTGCGCGTCCACGGCCTTGACGGGCTGCGCGTGGTTGATGCGTCGATCATGCCGGCGATCATTTCAGGCCACACCAATTTTCCGACCATCGCCATTGCAGAAAAGGCTGCGGACCTGATCAAGTCGGTTTCCAATAATTAGGAGCATTTGGTGAGTCAGCTTTTGAGAACTGCAACCGGCGGCAAGGCATCCGCTTCCAGCCCGTCGGCTGCGGTTTTAAGCGCGTCGAGCAATTCCAGCAGTTCGGCCATTTTCTCGGATGAAAAGCGCTGCTCAATGGCCCGGTATATCGCTTCCGATTTGTCGGCCATCTGTGTGTAGATGGCCGTGCCAGCTTCTGTCAGCCTTACCGACCTTCGCCGTCCATCATCGTCATGCGCGGGTTTGACCAAGCTGCGTTCGATTAACGAATTGAGTATGCGCGTCATTGAGGACGGCATGACGGCGCATTTTTCGGCCAGTTCGGTCGCGGGCAGCGCGTCGTTTTCGGCCAGCGCCCGGATCACCCGCCATTGCGGAAGCGACAGACCCAGCGAATCCACATGCGGCTTGAACTTACGCATCGTCGCTTCACGCGCTCGCAGGAGCGCGATGGGCAGCGATTGGTCAATGCCGCGAAGGCGTCTCGTCATACGAACAACATCCTTGAATAGGGCCCAAACCTTGGCCTTTGAAACCCAATCTACACAGAGGAACTAGCTATGTCTCAATCGACCGACGGCATCAATGCCAATGATGGGCTGATCCAGCCCGTGTCGATGATCATTGGCGGAAGAAAAGTCACCACTGATGATGTCTTCAAGGTCGTTGATCCGGCGACAGGCAAGCCCTTCGCGCAATGCCCGCTCGCGACCGAAGAGATGGTCGATGAAGCGGTTGCGGCGGCGCGCGCGGCGTTTCCTGCATGGTCCGCCCTCGCCATCGAAGAGCGAGCGCGGCTGCTGGACCGTTTTGCCGATGCGATAGAGGCGCGTAAGGCAGAGCTGGCCCAATTGCTGTCACGCGAACAGGGCAAGCCCGCGCATTCAGCCGCACTCGGCGAGCTAGGTGGGGCCATTTCCTGGATCAGGGCGACAGCCAAAATGCGTCCGCAGGTCGAGGTGCTGAAGGATGATGAAACGGGCCGGGTGGAATTGCGCCGCAAGCCGCTCGGCGTCGTTGCCTCGATCACCCCGTGGAACTTCCCGCTGATGATCGGCATCTGGCACATCGCTCCGGCCATGCTTGCCGGGAACACCGTGGTGCTCAAACCATCCTCGGGAACGCCGCTGAGCACGTTGTTGATGGTCGAAATCGCCAATGAACATCTGCCTACTGGCGTGCTCAACAGCGTGTCCGGTCCGGGCCGGATGGGCGCGCAACTGGCGGGTCATACCGGGGTCGACAAGATCGTGTTTACCGGCTCCACCCCCACGGGCCGCGACATCATGAAGCGCGGGGCGGATAATCTGAAGCGATTGACGCTGGAGCTTGGCGGCAATGATGCGGCCATCGTGCTGGCCGATGCAGATGTAGAGGCGACCGCCAAGAAAGTGTTCGTCAAGGCGTTCGGCAACAGCGGGCAAGTCTGCGCGGCGATCAAGCGGCTCTATGTGCATGACAGCATCCATGACGCGCTTGCCGAGAAACTGGCGGAGATGGCGAAGGCGGCGATCGTCGGCCCCGGCGATGATCCGGCAACGCAATATGGCCCGGTGCAAAACGGCAAGCAACTGGTCTATCTGAAAGAGTTGTCCGTCAATGCTCTGGCGAAGGGAGGGCGGTTTATCGCGGGCGGCCTGCCTGCGGAAAATCAGAAGGGCTTCTACTTCCCGATCTCGGTGATGGTCGATGTGGCGGACGGCATGGCAATAGTCGATGACGAACAGTTCGGCCCGATCCTGCCGATCATCCGCTTTGGCGATGCTGAAGAAGCGGTGCGGCTGGCCAATGCCAATGAGCTAGGGCTGGGCGGCTCAGTCTGGTCGAGTGACACGGCAGAAGCAGGCCGACTGGCCGCCATGCTCGAATGCGGCAGCGCCTGGGTGAACGATCATTCTACGATCTCGCCCGATGTGCCGTTCGGCGGGGCGAAGCAATCGGGGATCGGATCAGAATTCGGCCTGCACGGGCTTTATGAATATATGCAGATGCAGACGTTGCGGTTGCCGCCTGCTGGTTAGTGCACTATCACACATGCACAATGGACCCAACATCCATCCTCTGCTCCCCCTCAAGCCGCCCCAGCCCATAATCGCCCGCAATCGTGGTCCGCTCCATCCAGCGTTGGTCAGCGGGCGCGCAGCCGGCGGCGCTGTGGAGCATGCGCCAATTGTCCCACAGCACCAAATCGCCCATCTGCCAAGCATGCCAATAGGCATATTGCGGATCGGTGGCGTATTCCATGATCTCGTGGAGCAGGGCGTCGCTCTCCGCTTCGGGCAGGCCAGCAATGCCGAGCAAGAACCACGGGGAAAGGTTGAGCATCTTCCGTCCGGTCTCGGCCTGTTCATAGACCATCGGATGCAGCACGCGCGGGTAGCTCTTGTCTCGCGATGCGATGGCTGCCTTTGTCTCGTGCAACACCTTCACACTGCCCGCGCGCCCGAACTTTTGACGTTCTGGGTTGCGATCAAACTGGTAGATCGCGTCCAGCCCCTCTAGCCGCTCTTTCAGCCAATGTGGCAGGGCGCTATAGGTAGCTATCTTGTCGATAAATCCGGTTTCGCCGTCGCTTTGGGGCAGCAACAGTGGTCGCAATATGCCGCCATGGTTGATCTGATCGACATAGATCAGGTCAGAATGCCAGGGCAGCCAAGCAGCCAGCGGCTTGCCATCCACCTCAACGATGTAGGGATCGTCCGGATCATGCTGGACAGTGAAGATTTCCTGACGCGACGGATCAGTGCGCAGCGGGTGGACGAGCAGCGAGCCGAACACGCGGCTGAGTTCGACATGAACGGTGTCGCCCTCAAGCCCCCGAAATATCATCAGACCGTCCATCGTCCAATGATGGCGCAGGCGCGCCTGAACCTCCGGATCGGTTATGGCTCCAGGATGAAGGCCGATCACTTCGACGCCGTAGGGCAGGTCTTTGGCGATAGGCCGAACTTCGAACGAATTTGCCATGGTCATGACCTTCCAACGCGGATTCGCCGGCGCAGCACCTCTACCGAGAGGAGCATCGCGATGCCGAACAGGCCGGTGAACAGGGCGAAACTGCTCGCCAAAGCCGTCCGGCCCGTGAACATGTTCTGCGATCCATAGCCAACCAGAAAAGGCCCCAGCGCCTGTCCCAGCAGGTTGACGAACAGGAAATAGATCGCCGTCACGCGCCCCATCAAATGCACCGGCGTAATCTGCGCGAGCGTCGTGGCACCAAGCGGATGGGAGGTGCCGAGGAAGAAAGAGGCAAGCCCAACCATCACAAGGGCAAAGGTCAAAGAAGGAGCCAGACCAACCCCGACCATCCCGCTTGCCGAACCGATGGTGGCGATAATGCCGTAAATGCGAATATCACGGCCACTTCCCGTCATCCAGTTCAGCACAAAACCACTGAACAGCAGGCCAGTGACCCCGCAGATCAGCGCCGTTCCGCCCATCAACGGTCCAACCTCTTGCGGTGCCAGCTCCCAACTGCGGCCAAGCAAGGCCGGCACCCACGCGGTCTTTGCAAAGTTCGACATCGCGCCAAAGGTGACAAACAAGATCAAGGGTATGAAGACAGCGAGATTCGCTCCCATATGGCGCAGTGCCGCGAACAAGCCTGCCAGCATGCTTGCGTCGTCGTGTTGCTCGCCGGTTTGCTCGGGAGGGCGCTCAGGCTCCGGAGCCAAGAGAAGCAGCAGGCTCAGTGGCAAGCCAAACAGTCCGGTCACGATCAGCGTGCATTGCCAAGGGTGCAGCCCGCCGAGCAGCGGCCAGCTGCTAAACCCACCGGCCTCCGCCTGCCCAAGGATATAGCTGCCAAGCAACAACGAAGTTGCCGAACCGATGAGCGGGGCCATTGCATAAAGGCTGAACGCCAGCCCGCGAGATCGCGTCGGCACGCCGTCGCGGATCATCGAAAAGGCGCAGGGTGCGATCACCGATTCCGCGATCCCGACGCCCGCACGGCCAACAAAAAGCTGCTCAATTGACGTTGCCGTTCCGCAAACGATGGTCATGATCGCCCAGAGCACCGAAGCGCAACCAATGATCCTGCGCCGGTTGTAGCGATCAACGAAGTGGCCAGCGGGGATAGCAAAGATCGCGTAAAATGCCGCAAACCCCAGGCCAAGCAAGAGCCCCATCTGCAAATCGCTCGCGCCGAGATCCTGCTTTATCGGCTCGACCAGAAGCGCGAGGATGACCCGGTCAATAAACGCGTAGGTGTTGATCATCAGAAGCGCGGCGACCAGCATCCAATGGCGCGGCGAGCCATTGTTTTCGCCTCCGCTGTCGGTCAATGCAGCCGCTCCATTTTCCTCACCACATGATATTTTATTGACTTCGGTTAGGCGTGTGAACCTGTCTTGCCTTGTGAGAAGTGTCAAAGGATTTCGGCGGTGAGCTGCATGTGCTGTGCGAAGTGCCGACCATGAGTGCGCCGAATCTCCAACGTCTATAGACGGCAGCTTCTAGCCATTCCGTTTTAAGACCGGACTGTCGGCAGCGTCCAACAAAACTGCCGAAAGCTGAAGCACAGACAAGCTTTGCAACGCAAATATTAGAACCGATCAATTCATCATGTCTTTGCGTCATGATAGAGTATAGCCTAACCGGACGTCAGGCTGTTGCCGCGATATGTGTCAGGTAAGAGCGCATAATTCTATTTCTTGACAGGCGTTACACAACCTTATAGACTCCAGCCTGACAGAATGGCTAGGTGGTGACGATGAAGGGGCAACGGATCGGTTACATCCGCGTCAGCGCGTTTGATCAAAATGTTGATCGTCAGCTCGAGGGGCTTTCGTTCGATAACGTGTTCACGGACAAAGCCTCGGGCAAGGACAACAACCGGCCACAGCTTGAAGCGATGCTCGCATTCATCCGCGAAGGTGACACAGTTGTCGTGCACAGCATGGACCGCCTGGCGCGCAATCTCGATGACCTGCGCAAGCTGGTGCAGACTCTGACCAAACGGGGCATCAGGATCGAATTCCTGAAAGAGAGCATGACGTTCACCGGCGAGGATTCGCCGATGGCAAATCTGATGTTGTCGGTGATGGGTGCATTTGCCGAGTTCGAGCGCGCCCTCATCCGAGAGCGACAGCGCGAGGGTATCGCCATCGCGAAACAGCGCGGGGCCTATCGCGGTAGAAAGAAATCGCTGTCAGAGGATCAAGTGATCGAATTGAGGCAGCGCGTCGCAGTTGGCGAGCAGAAGGCGGCGATCGCCCGCGATTTGGGAATCAGCCGGGAAACCCTTTATCAATATCTGCGATCTGCTTAGCTTGCCGATTGAACTATCCCGGCGTTTCACATGTTCACATGTGAGCGGGGCAGGGCGCTTAGCTCAGAAAAGCCTTAGTTTTAAGGTAGCGGAGGCAGCCGAAGCTCCTTCAAAAACGCATTATGCTGCGCAGTCGCATCCTTTGTGCGCTTGTCGATTTCGAGCAGCCTCGCGTGCACATCCGCCAACACAATTTCAGTCTCCGCTTCGGCCGTGCTGACATAGCGGCTGATGTTGAGGTTATAGCCGTTCTTCTCATCGGCGATTTCGGACATGGGCACGCGGCGGGAATAGCGTGGTTCTTCATGCCGGTGCTGGTAGGTGGAGATGATCTTTCTGATATGATCCGGCAACATGCGGTTCTGACGCTTGCCGCGATCGTAGTTATCTGGGCCAGATGCGTTGATGAACAGCACATCATCGGGCTTCTTGCACTTCTTCAGAACCAAGATGCACACCGGAATGCCCGTTGAGTAAAACAGGTTGGCAGGCAGGCCAATTACCGTATCAATGTGACCGTCCTTGAGCAGTTTCGTGCGTATGCGCTCCTCCGCGCCGCCACGGAACAGCACGCCGTGCGGCAGGATGATCGCCATGACGCCATCGTCTTTCAGGAAGTGAAAGCCGTGGAGCAGGAACGCGAAATCGGCGGCGGATTTGGGCGCTAGGCCGTAATTCTTGAACCTTACATCGTCCGACATGGAATCGGATGGGTCCCAACGATAGCTGAACGGCGGGTTGGCGACGACGGCATCGAAACGCGGCATCTTTGCCGGGTTAGTTTCGCGCAGCATATCCCATTCGTTGGTCAGCGTATCGCCGTGGAAAATCTCAAACTCGCTGTCCTTCACCCCGTGCAGCAGCATGTTCATGCGCGCGAGGTTGTAGGTGGTGATATTCTTTTCCTGGCCATAGATTTTGCTGATGCCGTTTGGTCCCATGCGATTGCGCACGTTGAGGATCAGCGAGCCAGAGCCACAGGCGAAATCGAGAAGGCTATCGATGTGCGCGCGCGGGCCGGTTGCAGGCTCCTGACTATCTAGCCGCACGATTTCCGACAGGATGTCAGACACGAACTGCGGCGTGTAGAATTCCCCCGCCTTCTTGCCTCCACCTGCGGCGAACTGGCCAATTAGATATTCATAGGCATCGCCCAGCGTGTCGCTGTTGGCCGAAAACTGGCTTAGCCCCTTGGCGATTTCGGTGATGATCTTGCACAAAGCGGCATTGCGATCAGGGTAAGTCTTGCCCAGCTTCTCTGACGACAGGTTGATTTCGGAAAACAGCCCCTTGAACGTGCTTTGGAAAGACTCGTTCTCGATATATTTCATGCCCTCTTGCAGGGTGTTCAGCAGCTCACCATCCTGCACCCGCGCCAGTTCGACGATGCTGGTCCACAGATGTTCGGGGCGGATGACATAATGGACTTTGCGGCGCATCTGCGTTTCAAACGTGTCCGCGTCACCCGCATTATCCGCATACCAAAGCGATAGCGGCGCGGTTTTGTCATCCACCGCAAGTGCTGGATAATCCGGCCCCAATTCCTTCGCCGCCGCTGCCTCGTAATTGTCGGACAGATAGCGCAGGAACAGGAACGCCAGCATATAATCGCGAAAATCATCGGCGTTCATCGCTCCGCGCAGCTGATCGGCGATGTTCCACAGGGTCTGGCCTAGTTTTTTCTGTTCTTGATCGGTCATTATGCGGCTACCTGCTGGGGTTCTTCGAAAAGCTCGGGGTTGAAGGTGTAGCGTTCACGCAGGTCGGCGAGCATGCGGACGAAATATGCCTTATTCTCCGGCACCATCTCTACGGGATCGAAATGAGAATAGTCGCCGTGGTTCATGATGTTGAGAAGGCGGCCGTGAACGACCCCGTCGGGGTCGTCATCCTCTTGCCGAATGAATGCGGTAAAACCCTTATAGCCGTGAAAGCTCGATGTCTTTTCCATCACGGTGCGTAACAGGTTGAAGTGATAGGGGTAGAGTGCGCCGCTGTCGGCAGCCTTCTGCAATTCCGTCAGGATGGCGACATGGTGAAAAAAGGGCGTCGCGCCAGTGTCGCGGACCAGATAGCTGCCGTCGCTGGCTTTCAGCAGGAAGTGCTGCAAAACCCGCCTGGCTGATTTGAACTCGTTGCACAGCGCATTGAAGAACAGCGGGTGATGCGTCGATATTACCGCCTTCACGCGGTCTTGATCGCGCAGCGTTTGCGCAATGTGGCACGCAACGCCAATGGCGTTATGTTCATCTAGCGAACTGATGGGGTCGTCGATGTAGATATAGCGCACCCATTCATAGGGGCTGCCCTCCTCGGCATTTATCGCCAGTTCGGCGATGGCGAGAAAGAAGCACCAGATGAAAATGTTTTCTTCGCCGCGAGACACTTTGATGTTGTCATGCGTCACCGTCGCTTCAACGCCCTCCGCATTAGTTTCGCGCTTGTCGCGGGAGAAGGTAACAACCCAATCGGTCGTATCGATGCGGAAATCGAAATCGGCGTAGCGTTGCAGTAGGGGGCGGATGCGGTTGTCCATTTCCAGCTGATCGAGGCCCGCAAAGAACCGCGAGTTTGCATTCAACCGCAACTTGCGGTCGGCATCGCCTTCTAGATCATTGTCCCACGAAAACAGGTCTTCGGTGAAGGCGTTGAAATAGAGCGTATCGCGGGTGTCATCGTCGACCTTGCCAAGTCCGCGAAATTCCATCGACAGCCGCGTTTTGCCTGTGCCGTTATAGGCATAGAGCAGGATGCATTTTTTATTGCCATGTTCGGGATGGAGCACCGCGCGCAGATGCGCGGCGAGCGTGGGCAGATCGGCATAGGGGGTGGCGGGCGTCATGCGGTTGCCTGAGCGGGCGCGGGAAAGAGTTGCTGCATCAGGGCTTTTTTGTGGGTTTTGAGTGCTGCGAGACTATCCATCTTCGCTGCTATCGCCGCATCGAGTTCAGATAGGCATTTTGCGATTTTCTCCTGCTCCGCTTCCTCAGGCGGGAACATAAACATCATTTCCAAAATGTCTGGCCTAGACAACCCTGGAATCAAATTGCCCGTGGCTCTCGACTTCAGCTGCGCCGCTTTCATCGCGAGGGACTGATACACAAACTCACTCGATCCAGTGGTTGTTCGTATCGCCATTAGTTGCCGCCCGATGGCGACTGATGGCAACAATAGCCGCCAAAAATCACCGACACCGCTACCCTTAACGACAAGCAGTATGTCGTCGCTTTGTGCTGCGTTTGCAGTTTTGTAAGTCCATTTACTGACTTGGGATATTTCGTTGGTGATGTCCGACGGGCCAGAAAAATAAGGTAGTTCGCCACTTGAATTATACTCGTCTGGCGAGAGATGAAGACCTGAAATGAGTTTGATGCAGTGAGAAAGCGGCTTCACCTCCCAATCCCCCGTGCCTTCAAATTCGGGGAAGCGGAGGCGGGGGCTGGTTTGGTCTTTGGCGGGGAAGAGGTGCTGCATCAGGCCCTTTTTATGGTCCTTCAGCGCCGCCAGCCGATCCCCCTCCGCCGCAATCACCGCATCCAGCGACGACAGGCAATCGGCGATTTTTTGTTGTTCAGTGGTAGATGTATTTCCAGCTGGCAAGGGCACTGGCAGCGCGAGCAAGTCTTTATCGTCAATGGCAAGTGACCCATTCGCCCTTGCTCCTACAGCCGAATAATTTGCAAGCCAACGACCGTGCAGATTTCCACGAAGTAGAAAGTTGAGGTACTCAGCCGAAACAGAGGAGTCGTGAATTCGAAAGCAGGTAAAGATACTGGCCGGAACACAACCCGGTGCATCACCTTCAAACATGACAGCAAAACCTTGAGGGTATTCCTTCGTGGCGCTCTTGTTGTATGCAAAATCCTGAGGCTGCAGAACAAAGTAATTTTTCAGTTGGCTTCCCGCGATTGTTCGACCGAACTTTTCTTGTTGTGAAACAAGGCCAACCCCAGACGTAATGCTATAGGGTATGTAGGTGTTGCTACCGACGCGTTCGTCCAAGATATTAGCAAGTGCTCCAAGTGGCCGATAGGCCCAATCCCCCGCTTCCTGAAACTCCGGAAACCGCAGCTTCGGCACCATCCCTCGCGCTTGCACCTCCGCGCCCTTCACAGCATCCACGCTCTTACTGCTCATATGCGCTCAGCCCGGAAATTTCGCGGCCCTCCGCCAGTCGGTTCAGCAGCGGGCTGAGCTGTTCCATAAGCGCCAGTTCGCGCGTCGTCCGCGCTTTCCAGCCCAGACCGAGTGGGGCCATCAGGTCGCTCAATTTCTCGCCATCAAAAATGCGGCGGCGCATGATTTCATCGACAAAGGCTTGCAGTGCATCCGTCTCAAGCCCGTGACCGGCGGCGATGTCGCTCAGCTCTTTCGCCTTCTTCTCGGCCTTGAACGCGGCATATCCGGCCTTTATATCTTTTTCATCCAGCGCCGTATCGGCCTGAAGACCGCGGATATAATCGGCAATATCATCGCGCTCATCGATGAATTTCGCATCGGCTTGGATCAGGCCGATCAGCTGTTCGCGGTTCATCGTGCGCTTGCCCGCCGGGGCTTGGGTGTATTTCGCGATCAGACCCATGATATAATCATAATCGATCACCGCCGAGGCAAAGAGCACGAATTCAAAGTCAAGTTCTTGCAGCTCTGGATCGGCCTCGCCGCCTTGCCGTTTCTGCTTATCGCGCAGCCGCTGTGCGGTTTCGAGGTAAGCGCTGCGGAACCCTTGCAATGTTTCGGGCGGTACAGTTTGGGCGATCTGCTCCTTCTGCGCCTCCTCCAAATCGGTATATTGATCGAGCTGGGTTTTCAGCCGCTGCACGCCTTTGAACAGTTCAATAAACTGCCCACGCGCCGCATCGCCTTTCAGGTTCGGCACTTCGTCGGGCCGTGCCGCCAGCCCCTGCGATGCCATGAAATCATCCAACCGCTTGACCGCGCCCGCAAGGCTCTCGATCACCTTGGGCGCGGGATCAACCAGCCAGATGGCGGCGGGCGCGTCAGTGCTTTCGCCAGAGAACAGCGCAATCGCCTCGTTAACGTTGCCTTCTTGCTGCCGGAAATCGAGGATGTTGCCATAAGGCTTTGTATCATTCAGCACGCGATTGGTGCGCGAAAACGCCTGTATCAATCCGTGATGCTTCAGGTTCTTATCGACATACAGCGTGTTCAGGAATTTGGAATCAAACCCCGTCAGCAGCATATCGACGACGATGGTGATATCAATCTTCTGCGCGTGCGGGAAATCGGCATTGGGCCATTGCTGATCCTTGATGCGTTTTTGCACATCCTGATAATAGAGGTCGAATTCGCCGATCCGGTGGTTGGTGCCATATTGCGCGTTGTAATCATCGATGATGGATTTCAGCGCCTTTTTCTTGGCGTCTGGATCAACCTTGTTGTCCTCCAGTTCTTGCAGCAAATCCTCTTGCAGCTGCTTCACGTCCGGATTGCCCTCAGCAGGCGGCGAGAAGACGCAAGCAATGTTCAACGGTTTGAACTCAGGATCGGCGGCAAGGCGCGCGGCCTGCATCTTTTTGAAGGCCTCAACATATTCAATCGCGTCGTTGATTGAACTGGTGGCAAGGATGGCATTGAACCGGCGTTCGGCAGTCGCGGCATCATGCTTGGCAAGGATGGTCTCAATGACCTTTTCCTTTTTCAGTCCTTCACCGGGTTTGGGCAGCCGCTCGCCCTCCGCCTTGTAATAATCAATATGGAACCGCAGGACGTTGCGATCCTCAATCGCGTGGGTGATCGTGTATTCGTGTAAAGACCGCTCAAACAATGTTTCGGTGGTGCGCAAGGACGCCGTCTCGCCCTCCACCTGTTCATAGCGTGCGTTTTTCTCGAAAATGGGCGTGCCGGTGAAGCCGAATAGCTGCGCCTGCGGGAAGAATTCCTTGATAGCCTTGTGGTTCTCTCCGAACTGCGAACGGTGGCATTCGTCAAAGATGAACGCGATGCGCTTGTTGGCCAGCGGGGCAAGCCGCGCTTTGTAATTCTGCTTATTTGAGCCGTCGAGCGCGAGGCCGAGTTTTTGAATGGTGGTGACGATCACCTTGTCAGCATAATCATCCGACAGCAGGCGGCGGACCAATGTGGCGGTATTAGTGTTTTCCTCGACGCAGCCCTGTTGAAAGCGGTTGAATTCCTCTCGCGTCTGCCGGTCGAGATCCTTGCGGTCGACAACGAAAAGGCATTTTTCAATGTCTGGATTGTCCTTGAGCAGTGTCGACGCTTTGAACGATGTCAGCGTCTTGCCGCTGCCTGTGGTGTGCCAGACAAAGCCGTTGCCGACATTCTGCTGAATGCAGTCGACAATCGCCTTCACCGCATAGATTTGGTAAGGCCGCATCATCAGCAATTTCTGTTCGCTGGCAACGGCGACCATGTAGCGGCTGATCATCTGCCCCAGCGTGCATTTGGCCAGGAACTTATCGGCAAAGCTGTCGAGGTGAACGATCTTCTTATTATCCTCCGCCGCGAACTGATAAATCGGCAGAAAACGTTCGTCGGCGTTGAAGCTGAAATGCTTTTCGTTGTTGTTGGCGAAATACCATGTGTCGTTGCGGTTGCTGACGACGAACAGCTGGATGAAGCAGAGCAGGGTTTTGCGGTAACCGTTGCCCGGTTCGTTTTTATATTCAACAATCTGCTGCATCGCACGGCGCGGGCTGACGGCGTGGGCCTTTAGCTCTACCTGCACGACAGGCACGCCGTTGATGAGCAGGATAACGTCATAGCGGTGGTGGCTGTTATCGGTGTTGATCCGCAGCTGGTTGATGACCTCAAAGCTGTTTTTGCACCAGTCCTTGATGTTGACGAGCGTGTAGTTGAGGGGCGTGCCGTCATCGCGCTCTATGGTGTCGCGGTCGCGCAGGGACTTGGCGGCGACGAACACGTCTGGCGTGACGATTTTTTCGAGAAGACGCTGGAATTCGGTATCCGACAGTTGGACGCGGTTTAGCGCCTCGAACTTCGTGCGAAAGTTGCGCTCAAGCGCGAACCGATCTGTAATATCGTCGCGGTATTCGTATTTCAGCTCTTTGAGCTTTTCGATGAAGTCGCGCTCAATCTGTGCTTCGGTGCTGGTCATGTCGCGCTGCCCTCTGAAGTGCCGCTCGTATCCGGCCCACCAGCCCGCACCCAATCGTCAATTTCTGAAATCTGGAATTTCCATAGGCGGCCGACGCGGTGCGCAGGCAGGCTACGATGCTCACGCCAGCGATAGACGGTTTCTTTCACCACGCCGAGGTGAAGGGCAACTTGTTCGGCCGTGACCCACGGTTCTGCTGACATGCCCATCTCCCTTACTAGATAGCCTGTAATCAATTAGAATCGCCTAGAGTCAAGTTGAATTCTAAAAGTGACAGATCTTGAACCAAACGTTCAGCGGATATGTCCAGTCCAAAAGTCGGCGTAATTGTACTTCCCCCGATTGCAAGCCTGCCACCATGCTCGTCTGCGTAAAGGACGCTGGGCTGCGCCCGCGCCGCTTCGCGGCCCCTACGGGGTCCTTGACTCAGCCTGCACGTGGTGGCGTGCTGTAGGTGTCGGGACGGGGAATGTCTTTTTGGTGTTGCGCCCTGCCGCTGGCAAGTCGAACAGGGAATGGGTTTGGGGTGTGCTTGCCTTGGGGCCTGGTTACTGAATTGAAGGGATGCTTTTTATCGCGCCTAGGTTTCACATGTGCGATTGTCCACATGTTCACATGTCCACAAGATCAAGCTTTTTCGCTAAGTTTATTGCATTCATCACCGGATTTCGGCATCAACAGCATCTGAAATCCCTCGGTCCGTCCCGAGGGTGAGGCGTCGAAACCTCAAAACGTAGCCGCCGGTCAGCTTTGCTGGCCGGGTGGCCGTCACGTATGTCCAGGGCTCGCCTAAAGGTGGCGGCGCCTTGTGGCTACGCAGGGTTTCGAACACCCGGCTTGGGCCGCCTCTCTTGTTTTTTGGAGAGGTGTCGATGGTCCGTAAGTTTCTGCTTTATTTCGAATTCGCGCTTATCGGTGCTCTTCAGGTTTTCTGGATTGTGAGCGCCGTCATTGGACTTTTCCCTGCATCAGCACAGACACCGCCGCCTAATGAAACAGCGCATCCATCGGAACCCGCGCTGAACGATTCCAATATTGTGCAGGATTTCACGGCGGCGCTTCCGCCTTCGGATCCCATTCCGCGCAGATACCTCTCCTTCAACCGCTGGACTGAGCGGACGGAGACTGCTGACCGTCCCGAGCAAGAGGCCTATTACCAGCTGCGTAGATCGGTAACTGCACACCGCTTTCTGACCAACAAGTGGCGCGGGCGGCGCGAGATGAGGGCGATATTGCTGCGCGCATCGGAAGGTTTTGCACAGGAATGTGCCGCTAAGGGTGGGGCACTCGAACCTCATGACAGCAATTTCCATTCCTTGACACGGGCGAATATTCGGCCCCGTTCGTCACTGAACAGCCTTGAAATCTGCATGCGCGGCAAATCTCAATCCTTGGGTGCGTTGCTGATCGAGACGGCAAAAAAGACCTATGATTATGGTGATGAGGATTCTCACAGTATTATCACCTTTCATCCAGAAGTGGTTGTCACCCAGGCGTGGCTCAACGCGCAAGCAGAGCGCGACGCCGCAGCTGATCGCCTTCGTCAAGCAAAGTTGGAACAAGAGCGCATCGACGTCGAGCGCTGGCGCGCGGGCATCAAGCCCGGATCAGAAACCGGCTGCGGCCCGGTTTTGCGTGTGAACGGAGATCTTATCGAGGTCGCCTATTATCAGAACCGTGAGCCAAAATGGTTCCGCCGCAACGAATTGTCGCCAACTTTGTATAATATGTCAGGGCTTCGGACATGCGATTGACTGATCATTTCGGGATGAACCGACAAGCGAACATGCCCACAATCGTACATGTTCACATGTCGGACGCCAGCTTATGGGGTAGCCGCCATGCGTGATGCCTCATTCGAAGATATGACCGCCATGTGGATCGCGCGGGTCGTGGAGAAAGCGGACTGGACTCCGACCAACGAAGTTTATCTCGCGCTAATCCGCCATGCCGCCGCGAAATATGTCGAGGGAAATACCAATACGGATTTTGGGCCGAAGGCGTTTGCTGAGCTCGATAAGCTGTTGAATGAGATTCAAGCTGGTTTGCCTAAATCGCCGGATGCTGAACAATGGCTCTCCAAGGGTGACAGCTGGGCAGTGCCCCGAGGCATTTTCTGGTCAAAACTTAGCCTGGAGCAATTTGAGCAGCGTTATGCCTATTATTGGACGACCGACATGTGGCGGCACGATTTTCTGACGGCGTTGGAAGACCAATTCTGGACCTACAAAGATTATGCTCACAGTGCGGGGGAGGGCAAGATGGCCTTCCTGCGGAAACTCGCCGAAGTGTGGATCACCGCCGCGACGACCGCTCTGGTTCTGTACGCCGACGACGACAAGCGGACGTGGCAAAATACGGCAAAGCTTTTGCGCCGCCATGCGGACATGGTGGAGGCAGATGGACTGCGGGCGCTGCCATGGGGACATTGGGGCCAATATGCGCCGCCCGCAGCGCAAGCGAAGGCTGCTAAGAAGGTGAGCGATGATTGATACGCTGGATATTTACACAAAGCTCAGGGCGACAGGGCTTACGGCCAAAC
The DNA here is from genome assembly GCA_963763915.1 of uncultured Alphaproteobacteria bacterium. GTDB lineage: Bacteria > Pseudomonadota > Alphaproteobacteria > Sphingomonadales > Sphingomonadaceae > Sphingorhabdus_B. Next base: position 466,566 of record CAVXQH010000002.1, on the reverse strand, counting down.
AATGTGAGGCGATTGCGAAAGTGCTTTTCCGTATTCACTCGGCGCGTTCAAATGGTGCTGTCGCCGAAAAGGAAGCGCGACCTGATTTATCGCGCAAGGTCAAATGACTCCGCCGTCCGGCTGCGTGTGACTGATGGGAATAGTCAAATGGGCAAAAAATAGCTTTGTTGGGGGAAGCTGACAGACGAGATTTAGGCGATCAAAGCCAGCAGCTGACGTACATATAGCGGTGGCAACAACGGCCATACAACCAAAGTCGGTCATTCCGCACCAAGACAGTTCAAGATTATAGCTGTTGTCCGCTCACACAAGCACCTAAGGTGCAACAAAATCGGCAATAAGATTGCACGCGCGAATTTGTGATTAGGCCTTCCGATCATTTACTAGCGGACCCTATTTCCGCCTGACAGGGCACCGAATATTTGCTGAAGCAAATTCAATCTTTTTGTATATGTAAACTACTTTGATTTCAAACAGAGTGACAAACACAGCCTCGAACTGGAGTCTTTTGAATGCCAGCGGAATATTCAGAACCGGTGAAATTGCTAGCGCGTGAGCTGGTAATCTCAAGTGCTATCGAGGCGCTGACCATCAATCGCAGCCAATCAACTTTATGCCGTAGATCTTATGTGCGGGAGGTGCGTGCTAAGCTCGTTGAAAGAGGCGGCTACGATGCTGGCGCAGCTGAACACCTGCTCGACGAGACCATCGACCGTTGGGAAGCGTTCTACGATTCTATCGCGCAGACCAGAGATGCTAAGAGCCTCAAGGTCGCTTATCTCTGCGGCCCCAATCCCGAAAACGATCTGCGCGTTTTCTGCGCAGCTGGGATTCTGCCAGAAAATATTTGGGCGTTTGAGTTTGATGCGGATATGCATAATCAGGCTGTAGATGCGGCACTTTCATCTGAGTTTTCCTTCATCAAGGTGATTAAAGGTGGGATCGACATTTTTCTCGAAGCTTCGCCCATGCGCTTTGACATCATCTATTTAGATTTTTGCGGTCCCTTGCCGAGCCGCAATAAGAAGCAAAAGACACTTCTCGCGATCACGAGAGTATTGGCACGTCATGCGCTGAACTCACCTGGTGTCCTTATCACCAACGTGTCTCTTCCCACGGAATTCGGTGACGCTGAAGGCCGCGCGCTGTTGGCAAAGTTGGTCGCTTGCTATCTATACCCGAAAGAATTTCTCGAAGGCGACGGCAAAAACACTCCCGAAGGGCCGATAGCGCACGGGCTTGAGTTTGATGAATGGCTTTCAATCGTAAATGGCGACCTAGAAAACTATTATGGCCAGTTCGTAACTCGACTTCTGATGGATCATGCCAGTTTCATATCCCCATACAACCGGTTTCCGAAGCAAAGTCCGATTTACGGAAACTTCTTCAAAATCCAGACGGGTGCGGACAGCAACGCGTTTGCAGCGTCAGCCTTCCATTTCCTCGACGATGAGATGGGTCAGGGTGGCGAGGTGATCATGGATGCCGGACAGTATCCCGTACTGTGGGCCTTTGCTGCATTAGACAAAAAGACCAATGCAGGAGACGAAAATTATCCACAGTGGGTGAATCATGACGACGCTTTCGCGAGCTTTTCAGATGCATTTTTATCGCAGCTTCGTATCGACTCAAACAAAGAAAAACTGATTACTAGCACCTGCGAAATGACGTTTTCGATGCTGGGTGGGATTAATCAAAAGGATTACTTGTCACCCCAGCTTAATGAGGCAATCCAAGATCACGATTTCAGAACCTACTATCAGTTTTGTGACCTAGTGCTTGAACATCAAATTGTCGAGTTACTGTTTCGCCAGATCGCAGTCCCATATCATGTGAATGTCGAAATGACGCGCCGGTGGCAATACCAAGCCAAAGACACTCCCATGTTCATGGATATGACCATCTTGGACGAATGCCGATATCTTTATGACTGGATGCCCACGACGGAAATGGTTTCAGCAGGGTTTTCGGATTTAGAACGCCAGCTAGCCTACCGCTTTGCACTCGACGGGGTGTCGAAACATCGCCGCTGGTACAATACCGAATATTTTTATGGGACCGCGATTATCGACCAAGATACAGAACCCTTTGAAGCCAAAATTCTTAAACTTCGGACCCAATTGAGTAGCACATAGCTTTGAAGTGCCAAATGACGGGGGTACGGTGACAGGTGCGATAACCACCACATAATGTCCGCTTTCAGGGTCGCTAATAAGCTGAACCAACATCTGAAAAGTTGTCGGATTCGGAAATGCAAATTGTGATTGCCGGCAGTCACTCTTGGCCGGACGACTGTCTCATTTTAGCTGAATCCACCTGCCTACCGATTGATGCACGACAATGAAAAAGGGCGAGCTGGCGGCGGAGTATGTGCACATGTTCACACTCGCACGTGTTGACTGAACTATACGCTATTCAGTGTTCTGCAACTGGCCCCCATCATTCTCATAATGCGATAGCGCTTCTTCCCTCATCGCCTCTATGTCGACAATCTTCTCGTAAAGATCAGGCAGCCTGACATGCCAGGGCGGAAGAAATTCATCATATTGGGCGTTAACATCGGGCGTGTACTTGAATTCAATTGCGTCGAAAATTTCAGGCAGGAATGCTCTGATTTCCGGGATTGTCGCAATCTTGGGCGACGACGCTTTATAAAGTTCTAGCGCCCGACTTGTGATTTCCAAGGAACCGGACGCGCTTCCAAACTCAAGCAATAAAATTACTGCTTCGAGCAGATCGATCCCTTTGAGCTCAAGGCACCGATTTATGTTGTCCGGCCTGAACCTGCGATACGTCGGCGGCGGATCGCTGTCATTCAATCCCAGTTCCTGACGATATTCATCATCAAACGCAAGCTCCTCATATTCAAAAACGATCACGGCAATTGCGTCCGATTCCGCCAGTGCAGCCTCAACATCATATCGGTTTGCAAGCTTTCCCTTCAATGCCTGCCACATAGGGCTGCGGAACCATCGGGCGGTGCCGGGAGCCCTTTCTTCGGCCATGTTGATAGGGTTCAGTCGGCCAGGAATGTCTTGAGGTACCCTTGCCCCTCCTTTGTATGCTGCCCAGCGCCGCAATCCTGCAAATTTGGCATCTTTCTTTGCCTTGTTTTCCGCCTCGACAATCACTTCGACCGCGTATGGAGTGCTGACTTGAAGTTCGCTCTCGACAGCAAAATACCAAGCCTTCGTCCGCATAACATCGATCGGATCTTTTTTAGGACGGCCGCGCTTTTTCATACACTAAATCTGAATTGCTCCTTGTGAACAGAAAATACCCATTTTCTGTCAGACGACTTCCTTCGCAAAGTTCTGCAATCCGACGCAACACAGAGTCGGAGCCTCACATGACCAATGACATTCCAAAATCCATTGCTCAATCGCAAATTGCCAAAATCGCGGATGATCTTGTTGCGCGCTATGGACCGATGATCGGCGGAGCCGAATTGATAAAGGCACTGGGCTACTCCAACGGCCAGGCGTTTCGGCAAGCGCATCGGTCAAATCGATTGGGTGTTAAGGTTTTCAATATTCCCGCTCGCCAAGGCAAATTTGCTCTCACAACCGACGTGGCCAACTGGCTCGTTTCGGTTAGCACTGCTGGTTGATCAAAATGACCGCCGCCGCCCTCTTCAGACAAGCAGATTATAAACGCGTGTTTGCAGCAGCGAAGGCGTCGGGCTTGCAGGTTTCTACTATGGAATTTGATCCGACAGGCAGTTTTTATATTCATTTTCACCAACAACAGCATCCAGTTCACCAACGACAGCGCACAGGAAAGGCATCAGGATGGGACGGCCTAGAACAAATACTCAACTCCCCCACTTCGTCAGCGAATTTAAGGACCGGCACGGTCAGAAAAGGCTGAGATTTCGGCGAACGGGCTGGCATACCAAATATGTTCACGTTCGCCCGGGAACCGCGGAATTTACTGAAGAGTACTGGAGGTGGCGCGACTTTGGCAAGGTAACACCCGGAGAAGGTCGTATCCTCCCGGGTAGCTTCGAGGCGCTAATAGTCAAATTCTATAGCAGTCACAAATGGAAGAACGACATCAAAGATTCGACCCGAGAGCAATATAGAGGCCAACTTGAGCGATTTCGTAATAAATTCGGGTCTCTGTTGGTCAAGGAAGCCGAAGCAAGACATTTCCAGATGATATTTGAATCGATGGGCGGCACACCAACTGCCGCCAATAACCTACGCAAGCGCATGAAGCAGCTGATGAATTTTGCAATTCGTGAGGGATTTCGCGCTGACAATCCGGTACTTGCCACTGAGCCGCTCAAAACACCGAAGGGTGGCTTTCCCGATTGGTCAGAGGAGGAGATTGCTCAGTTCGAAGCGCGGCATCCTGTTGGCACACGTGCCCGTACAGCCTTCGATCTTGCGCTTTTCACATCGCAAAGAAAGGCAGATGTCCGTGTAATGGGGCCTGCAGACGTCGTACGTAACAAGATCAAGCTCACACAACGTAAAACGGGCAAACAACTGCTAATCCCAATTCACCCAAATTTAGCTCTGTCACTGAAATCAATCGATCAAGATTGCGAAGCTTTCATTCTCAATAACTGGGGCAGGCCATATACCATCGATAGTTTCGGCATGTGGTTTAAGCGTCGCTGCAAAGAGGCAGGCCTTGAAAGACGTACTATGCATGGCCTCAGAAAAGCTGCTGCGCGCCGACTTGCAGAACTTGGCTTGTCAAATCAGATGATAAAGTCGATTACAGGTCACACAAGCGACACGGAAGTGGCCCGCTATACCGCTGAAGCAAGGCAAGAGCGGATGGCGGAAACTGCGATCGGAGCGCTTGATTTGGCTAACCTTACTTAGTATGTTTGGCTAACCTAACTGGAGACACCTGAAAATGCTCAAAAATTTGAACATAGTGGTGAGCCCTGCTGGATTCGAACCAGCGACCTACTGATTAAAAGTCAGTTGCTCTACCGACTGAGCTAAGGGCCCCATGGGGCACAAAAAATGAGCCCTTTGGATTGCGCTGCCCTAGAGAGGCTGTTCGCGTTGGTCAAGCCGCTTTGCCTTGGAAAATCGCGTATTTAACTGCCGTAACGTCAAATTGCTCAACGGATCGCGCCAATCGGGCGCTATCGTTGCGGCTGGCTGTAAAACAAAGCCGCGAAGACCCATATGCGCATGCGGGATGGCAAGGGCAGGGGCTTCGCTCGCCCACAGCCCGCCGGACCACAAAATTATGTCGAGGTCGAGAACGCGCGAACTCCATTTTCCGCCACGGCGCTCCCGCCCGAAATGCTCTTCTATTTCTTGCAGCCGCCACAGAAATTCAGGGGGATCAAGCGGCGTGGACAGAATTGCAGCGGCATTGGCGAAGCGCCGCTTTGATGGACCAACGGGCAAGCTGGCGATGATCGGCGACGTAGCGAACACGTCGATATCATCCATCTCCAATGCTGCGAACGCTTCTGCAACGATATCTGCAGGTAAGCCGATGAGCGGGTGGCGCTGGTTAGATCCCAGCGCGATCAAATAAAGATGTGTCAGGTCAAATATCCTCGGCCAAGCGTCCGTAGAGCTGCGGCCTGCGGTCGCGGAAAAAGCCCATTGCGGCGCGGTGTTCGCGCGCGCGCTCCAAATCAAAGCTTGCAACCAAGATGCCCGACTGGACGTCGTCGAGTTCGCACACAACATCACCCTTTTCATTGGCGATGAAGCTGGTGCCGTAAAAAGTCTGCGGGGTGCCGCCGTGGTCGCTTTCGGTACCGATACGGTTGGCGGCAATCACTGGCATCGCGTTGCTTACCGCATGGCCGACCATCGCCCTGCGCCACATGTCGCGGGTATCCAAGTCTTCGGCAGGTTCGCTGCCGATGGCTGTGGGATAAAAAAGTAATTCCGCACCCATTAGCGCCATTGCGCGCGCGGTTTCGGGATACCATTGGTCCCAGCAAATGCCGACACCAATCCGCGTGCCCATAACGTCCCAGACCTTGAAGCCGCTGTTGCCGGGGCGAAAATAGAATTTTTCCTCATATCCCGGTCCGTCGGGAATGTGGCTTTTCCGATAGACGCCCAGCACTTCGCCCGACGCATCGATCATCGCCAAACTGTTGTAATAATGTGGGCCGTCTTTCTCGAAAAAGCTGGTAGGGATCGCCACGCCAAGCTGCTTGGCGAGCTTGGCCATGGCCTTTACCGACGGGTGGTCGAGCGTTGATCGGGCCAATGCAAAATGCGCTTCGTTTTCGCTCTTGCAGAAATAGGGACCGGAAAACAGCTCGGGCGGAAGGATGATCTGCGCACCTGCTTCTGCTGCTTGGAACACAAGCGCCGAAACAGCATCGATATTATCTGCTTCGCTGCCAATTAATGGCAATTGCAATGCGGAAACGGTGATCATGACGCGCTTATAGCCGCACGCCGAAACGCGCTGCAATGGCGATTGTAAAGAGATAGAGAATGGAGGTGAGCGCTATGCCTGTGCCAAGCGCAACGAAAAATTGTTGGCCACTGCGCAACATCCAAGGAATAAGAAGGAACATTGGCAGGCTGGGCAGTACATACCAAAAAGTTGCTTCCGCATGGTCCGCAAGAAGTGCGTTATTACGCGTGTCGCGCCAAAGCCAGAGCATTCCCATTATTGAAATGAGTGGCAACGACGCGATAAGTGCTCCGGCGGCGGGGGCTTTTTTGCCGATAAATGCAATTGCTGCGATTATCAGCCCGGATAAGGCGGCCCGGATAGCAAAGTCCAAGCTCATTTACGCTCCAGCGCGAAATCGACCGAGACAGCAACCTCGTTGATATCAGTGCCGACGCGGATGGGCGGCGCACTAACTGTTCTGGGCACTGCCGCAGCATCTGCTGCCTGTTCCATCATCTCGTACGGAAAAGGCCCCGGCGCACCCGATGCTCCGCCGTCGCGGATCGTCAACACACGCGATACCTTCATTCCTGCTGCTTCGGCATAGGCTTCGGCGCGCGCCTTTGCGGCTTTATATGCATTGCCATAAGCCGACAATTTGCCTTTTTCAGGGTCGGACTGTGACAGGGTCGGACCGTTCAGGATATTTGCACCTGCACCCGTCGCGGCACCAATGGCGGCACTCGCCTCATCAACCTTTCGCACGCGGACGCTGACCTGGTTGGTCGCTTGATACGTGCCTTTCTTGGGCCCCCAATCGATACGATTGATGCTGACCGACTGGGTCTGGATATCTTTTTCATCGACACCCTTTTCTTCCAGGGCAGCGACAAGCTTGTTCATTTTCTCCTCATTTGCTTTTGAGGCGTCGGGTCCGGTCTTGCCAAAGGTTTCAATGCCGGCACTAAACGTCGCCATATCAGGACGCGTTTCGCTCCGCCCCGTGGCGCTGACCGATAGCAGGGTCTCGTCGCGGTCGATGCCGCGCGGATCATGACGGCCTCCGCCACCGCCACAGGACGCCAGCAATAATGCTCCGCTGCCAAGAACAGCGGCTCTGCCGATCACGTTCACGGCCGCTTCCTGAAAAGAAGCGTCATCCGGTCGGATTCGCCAATGGCTTCATATTTGGCCTTATCCTGATCCTTTAAGCGCAGGGCGGGTGGCAAAGTCCAAACTCCGTCTGGCCAATTGGCTGTGTCTTTTGGATTGGCGTTGATCTCGCTTTTGCCGACGAGTTCAAAGCCGTTCAGCTCCATACGCTTGATGATGTCGGCTTCACGCATATAGCCTTTGGAGCCGTCCGTGTAGCTATACGGCGCGGTCTTGCTGGCGCGGTGCTGTTCAATGCCGACCAATCCGTCGTCCTTGAGTAGAGAGCGCATCGCCTTCAGTTCGGAATCCGCGGCGTTCCAGCGAGTCAGATTATGCATCATTCGCATGATGAGTATCCGGTCAAACGTTCCCTTTTCACTTGCCGGTATCGCGTCGAGCGTGAACGCGGAATAATCAGACGCCGGGCGGCCAGTGACTTTCGCCACATCTTCGGGATATTTGACTGCGCCTGCCTTCACACCATCCTGTGTTTTGGGATCGGTAAAAATTTTCGGGTCAAAATAGAGACCGACCAGCTTGCCCGGGCCATCAACATAGCGACCAAGTAACCGTGAAACCCATTCGCCGCCGGGCGCATATTCGCCAATCTTGTGGTCAGGGTGCACGCGGAAAAATTCCAGCGTTTCTGCCGGATGGCGATATTTGTCACGTTTGGCGTCTTCGACGCGAGAAGGGTCGGCAAGTACAGTTGCCAACCGCGCCTGATGTTTCTTGTGCATTGCTGCGTGGGCCGCATCATGGTGATGCGCTGCTGTGCCTTTTGCTTTGCTTTTGGCGTAGACACCGCCGGTGGCAATGGAGAGCGCAAGCGTGGGCAGAATGACGAAATGGCTGAAGCGGCGTAGATTTTGACGCATGGCGGGAGCTCCTTTGGATGCAAAAATATGAGGGATGGTTAGCACAGGCTCGGTTCAGGCAAAAGGCACTTGCTGGCTAGAACAATGAAAGCTGCCGCCGCCAGTCAATATCCAGTTCGCGGGGAGCCCAATCACTTCGCGTGTCGGGAAAAGCGGCGCAAGTGCAGCAATTGCACTATCATCGTATCGGCAGCCATATGTTGGGACGGCAACGATGCTGTTGCCAATGTAGAAGTTCACATAAGTCGCGGGGACGGCATCTCCGTCTGGAGCATAGAGGCCCACCGACGGTATGCGCGTGACCTGACAGCCAAAAGCCTCCGCACGCTGGGTCGCATCCCGATATGCTGCTGCGTTTGGATCATCAGCATCAGAGGCCTCGGGAATAACGAGATGGTTCTCTCCAACAAAGCGCGCAAGATTGTCTACATGACCATCGGTGTGATCATTGACCAACCCGTCACCTAGCCAGAGCGTTCGCGCGATGCCCAAATCGCGATTGAGGCGCGCTTCAATTTCGGATTTGTCTAGCGTCGGGTTCCGGTTGGGATTGAGCAGGCAGTCAGCTGTCGTCACGCACAGCCCCGCGCCATCGACATCAATCGACCCGCCCTCTAGCACCCAGTCGCAGTCGGCGATTTCCAAGTCTGCTGCTTCGGCAAGTTCACGGCCAATGCTTTGGTCGCCATCATAATGATAGCGATCGCCCCAGCCATTAAAGCCGAATTTGCGCGCGATACGCCGCGTTCCGTCGCTAACGATGATCGGGGCGGTGTCGCGCACCCAAACGTCCCCAATGCTGCGTGTTTCGACGACCACACCACTATCGACAAGATCGCGCGCAACCGCCGCTGCCTCGGGCGTGCCCGCGATCAGCCGCACGAGCTCGCCCTTGCCGGCGTCGTGCACGGCATTGGCAAAGGCCGCCATTTGCATCTGTGCAGGCGCTAGTGGTTCGGCTTCCCAAGCGTTTACATGGCTGGGGAAGCCGATCCAGACTGCTTCATGCGGTGCCCATTCGGCGGGCATGCGAAAAGTCATAAAGACTATTTCGCAGCGCGGCTCTTGTCGCGAATAGCGCGGAATTCGTCGCCCTCTTTCCAGTTCGGCCATGCCTCGGTCATCGCCAGCATCCGACCGACACGGTAATATAGCTTCAAATCGGCCATAACGCCCGACCAGTCCCACTTTTCGTCATATTCATCCGATGGCGCGTGGTAGCGGTTTTCTTCATAGTCTTTTGCCGCCGCTTCGCCCGCGATAACACCGCCCTTAATCAGGTCGTTACCGCCCTCAAAATAAACCATTGGCACGCCCAGCTTGGCGAGGCTGAAATGGTCGGAACGGTAATAGAAGCCCTTTTCCGGGGTCGGCTCGCGCTCTGGCGTCCGTCCCTCGGCTTTGGCGGCTGCGCCCAGATAATCATCAAGCTGTGATTTACCCAGGCCAATGACGGTCAGGTTCTTTGCAGGGCCAGCCATTGAGAAAGCATCCATATTGACGCCTCCTACGGTCTTGCTGAGCGGAAAAACCGGGTTTTCAGCGTAATATTTCGAACCGAGCAGGCCGGATTCTTCTGCGGTTACCGCAAGGAAAATGATGCTACGATCGGGGGCACCCGCGCCCTTATGCGCCTTAGCCAGCGCCACCAGGGCTGCGCTGCCCGTGGCGTTGTCGACCGCGCCGTTGCAGATGTCATCGCCGTCTTTCGGGGTACATTTTCCCAAATGGTCCCAGTGGCCGGTATAAAGAACATATTCGTCGGGACGCTTTGCACCCTTCAAAACACCGATGACGTTTTTGCTGTTCAGCTTCTTTATGTCATTGTCGAACGACAGGCTGGATTTTATGCCAAGCGGCACGGCTTTTGCGCCCTTCACTTTGGCCGCTGTCATCAGCTTGTCGAGATCCTGTCCGCCAGCGGCCAGTATCTTGCGCGCGACTTCTTTCTGGACCCAGCCATTCGCCTTGGTCTGGCTCGCCCCGCCGTCTTTTGACTGGGCGAGGAACTGTGTACCAGTCCAACTGCTGTTGACGACGTTCCATCCGTAGGCTGCCGGGGCTGTGTCGTGGATGATAAGCGCTGCGGCCGCACCCTGTCGTGCCGCTTCCTCAAACTTATACGTCCAGCGACCGTAATAGGTCATGGCTTTGCCGCCAAACGGACCGTCAAGGCCATCGGTGGCAAAGTCGGGATCGTTGATCATGATCATGACCGTCTTGCCCTTCACATCGACACCGGCATAATCGTTCCAGCCCTTTTCGGGTGCGTTAATGCCGTGCCCGACAAAGACTACGTCGCTGCCCGCGATCGCCGTCTTGGCTTGCTCTTGATACGTACCGACGACGAAATCATCGCCGTATTTAAAGTCCATTTTTTTGCCGTCTGTGCCAACAAAGGAGAGCGGCGAGACATTTTTCGCGGTAATCTCAACCAGCGGAACGTCCTGTGTCCAGCTGCTGCCGTTGCCGGGCTCAAGCCCTGCGGCTTTGAACTGCTCGGTCAGATACGCGACGGTTTTGTCCGCACCGACACCGCTTGGCGCGCGGCCTTCGAATGCGTCGGAGGATAGCGTTTTGGTGACGTCCTTCATCACTTGCTCCGACAGCTCACCGACCTTTACTTCGGGCAGCGGCCCGGCGGTGGTGTCACCGTCCATTTTCTTGCAAGCGCCAAGCGCCAGTGCCGACATCAGCACCAAAGTTGCGATACGCATTTCTCTCTCCTCAAAATATTGTTGCGCGCCTTCTGCCAGAGGGATGGCCCGCGCTCAAATGAAAAAGGCGGCCCCGAAGGACCGCCCCTTTGAAATTCGGTTGTGACCGAAATCAGCGCGAATAGAATTCGACGACCAGATTTGGTTCCATCTTCACCGGATAAGGCACTTCGTCGAGCGTCGGTACGCGCGTGAAGACCACTTTGGCATTGCCGTCGGCGACGACATATTCGGGGATATCACGTTCAGCTAGGCCTTGCGCTTCGATAACCAGCGCCATTTCCTTGGCCTTGTTACCCAACGTGATTTCGCTGCCGACGTCAACCTGACGGCTGGCGATGTTGCACTTGATACCGTTGACGCGGATGTGGCCGTGGCTCACCAGCTGACGTGCGGCGAAGATCGTTGGCGCGAACTTTGCGCGGTATACGATCATGTCGAGACGACGCTCAAGCAAACCGATAAGGTTCTGCGACGTGTCGCCCTTCATCTTGTCGGCGAGCTGGTACGAGCGCTTGAACTGCTTTTCGGTGATGTCGCCGTAATAGCCCTTTAGTTTCTGTTTGGCGCGCAGCTGAATGCCGTAGTCGGAAAGCTTGCCCTTGCGGCGCTGACCGTGCTGGCCGGGGCCATATTCACGCTTGTTGACGGGTGATTTGGGACGGCCCCAGATATTTTCGCCCATACGGCGATCAAGTTTGTATTTCGAGCTTGTACGCTTCGACATGTTTAGTCTCCAATTGCTTCTAACGTATTTGCTGACCCCTCTTTATCCGAAAACCGGTTCCCACTTTTCGGGAGAGGTCAGTGTTGTTCCCGATACCGCGCGACACTTGCTGGAAGTGCCGGACACCTGCTTCACCGGGGTGCAGGGTCAATTGCGAAGGCGCGCGTATGGCGGGATTGTGCAGTAAAGTCAACAGGGGGGTCTATTGCCCGCGGTTTCGCCCTTTGAGCGTGCTAAGAATACCGCGGAAGGTTCGGATCTCAAGGCTGTTCCACGCCGGTTTGGTGAGCAAGGTGCGCAGCGTTCTCTTGGTTACATCGGCGCGCTCGTGCGGATAGAAATATCCGTTTGGCTCCAACATATCGGTTAGCTGCGCGATCATCCCGTCTAGTTCCTCTTGGTGAGCGGGGGGAAGCAGCTCGGTCTTTGGCGGGCTTTCCAGCGATTGCCCCTTTGACCATTCGTAAGCACACAGGATTACTGCCTGCGCCAGGTTTAGCGAACCAAACTCGGGGTTTATGGGCACGGTAATGATTGTACGGGCGAGCGCGACCTCGTCCATTTCCAGGCCCGAACGCTCCGCCCCGAACAGGATCGCGCTTTGGCCTGCCGAAGACTGTATTTCGCGCGCGGCTTCTTCTGGCGAAACGACCGGCTTGGTCACGCCACGCTTTCGCACTGTCGTGGCATAGACATGGTTGATGTCCGCTGTGGCCTCGCCAAGCGTCTCGAACACTTGTGCATCAGACAACACATTGTCCGCGCCTGACGCCGCCGGACCAGCGGCAGGATTGGGCCAGCCGTCGCGAGGCTTAACGAGCCGCATCTGCGTCAATCCAAAGTTCAGCATCGCACGCGCGGCCTTGCCGATATTCTCGCCGAGCTGCGGGCGAACGAGGATGATGACGGGCGGTTGTGGCATGCCGTCTCATAAGAACGCGGCCAGGGTGTTGCAATTGGAAAGGCAAACCGAAAGGCAGCGAAGTTTTTACGAATTTATGGCACATATCCGGCACTATGCGCATATTGATGCTTTCGACCTTGTTTCCTTATGCAGGAAAACCGCGCTTTGGCACATTTGTCGAAAAGCGCGCGCAAATGATGGCGGCCCAGGCTGGCGTTGAGCTGCGTGTGGTCGCACCCGTTGGTTTGCCGCCGCTGGGACTGAAATATCTGCCGCTTTATGCCGAGAAGCGCGCCACGCCGTGTGAAGAGATCTGGCAAGGTCTGCTCGTTTATCGCCCTCGTTTTGCGCATATCCCGTCCACGCAGGGCCGCTACGACGCAGCCAATTTGGCCCGCGCGTTGACCCCTTTGCTGCATAAAATCCGCAAGGACTTCCCTTTCGATGTGATTGATGCGCAGTTCTTCTTTCCAGACGCTGTTGCCGCTGCACAATTGGGGCAGGCTTTCGGCGTTCCGACCAGCGTCACCGCACGCGGTGGAGATATTCACTATTGGGGTGAGCAGCCCGCCACAAAACCGATGATAGTTGCTGCCAGCAAGCGGTTGAGCGGCATGATCGCTGTATCGCAAGCGTTGCGTCGCGATATGATCACACTCGGCATAGACGGCAATAGCATAGAAGTCCTCCGCCCCGGCATTGACCGCGAACTTTTCTATCCCCGCGACGCCCGCGCGTTAAAGAAGGAGCTGGGGGTTACAGGTCGGCTTGCGGTTACCGTCGGCACACTTGACGAGAATAAGGGGCAATATCTTGTGCTGGAGGCGCTGCGCGAACTAAGCGATGTGCCGGACCTGCATTATTGGATCGCAGGTGAGGGGCCTTTTCGACCAAAGCTCGTCGAAAAGATCGCAAGCTTTGGCTTGAACGACCGGGTTCGTTTGCTCGGTAATGTCGACCGTGTGCAAGTCGCCAAGCTGATGGCAGCGGCGGATATCATGGTCATGCCCTCGGCGCACGAGGGGCTGGCCAATGTCTGGTTGGAGGCGCTAGCGTCGGGAACGCCGATTGTGGTGTGCGATGCAGGCGGTATCGCCGAAGTGTTGGTCGAGGACCGCTGTGGCCGGATAGTCGCGCGTAACCCGAAAGCGATCGCGCTAGGTATCCGCGAGGTTCTATCGCAAAATAATTGCCGCGAAGACGTGTGTGCAACCGTTGCGCATTTCAATTGGGAGCAGAAGACGGACTTCCTGATGCAGCATCTGAGCCGGTTGGTTGAGAAATCAAAATAGGCCCATCCCCCGGCATTTCGTGACCTTGCAAGTGCGTCGGGGTCTGCTCCAATTTTGACCAGGGCTCATCTCGTAAAGTAATGCTGCAACAAATTCTGCTTCACCAGAAGCACAGAAAGTAAGGGAACACAGTAGGTTAGAAAGTGCATCGCAGCGTTGGTGACAAGCACATAGGACGTCGGGTTTTGATAACTCTCTGACCAGTTTCGGACATTCCCTACATCGTCACCCCGTGCTTGACACGGGGCTTGGCTTTTCTTTTGCGCGACGGTCGCTAAATGAATTGGCATGGCAAAAGGAGGCTGGTTTTACATCATGGCAAACCGTTACCGTGGCGGCATCTAATAGCCAAGCCCCGCATCAACTGCGGGGCGACGGTTGATTTTGTTGAATAGAAGCATTTGTCGGAACGACTGAAAACTTGTCGACTGCGGTCCTTCTGATTGTCGGCCCGGGCTTCACCCGGGCCTAGGCTTTTCTTCTGCAAGGCTTAGCCAAAGAAGCCCAGCCCCGTGTCAAGCACGGGGTGACGGAGGGGGTTGTGTCCGCTTTTAGGCCACCTGCCTCGGCGCGCGAAGGTCGTAAACCTTATCGCAAATAGACGCGATGTGAGCGCTGCCCGTGAAAAAACTCTTGACTTTATGTTCCTTATATGTTCTTTGGCGCTTGCCAGAAACGCTGTGTCAGAGGCCGCACTAAGAAATATGAACAGAAACGCGAAAAAACGCGATTCCGTGTCAAATGTGTCAACAAGTCAGTTCGGTGCGCGAACGGCTGCATATGTGCGGAAAGCAGGTGAAGCGATGCGACCGAGAAACTTGTCGGGGGAATTCGTCAGCGTTCGTATCTAATACTAGCTTGAATACTAGCATAGCCAACTATGCTGGCAGACGGCCGTTTTGTTACAACCTGACAGTAGGGACCTCCACCCTAAGAAGCCCTGAATGGGCCCACTCGTCCTACTATTAAGGGTGTCTGCAGTGCTTTGCCTGCGCCGTTCATCTAGTATCCATCGCAACATGCTAACCCTAATCATTACCACCCTCGAAAGGAGTTCAACATGACTCGATTCTTGAAGCCTCTGGCAGGAATATTGTCAGTCGCGATATTTGTTGGCCTGTCCGCCCCTGCTGATGCCCGACGCGGTCGCGGTAGTGACGATCATGTTTACGGACATCGCTCTGGTGACCATCATGTCAGTCGGAACCATGGCTGCCGCAGCGGGAAAATATGGAGTCGCCGCGCGCAGCGCTGCATCTGGAGCCGTCGCCATCATCACGATGATGGTCACCACCGTAGTAGGTCAAGACATCACTGATGAAGCGCGCGAACGTTGCTTGGCAGGACTGGAGGTAGGAACGCGTTCGGTTTGCCTGCATTTCGCGCGATTTGGGATGACCACATTTGGTACCGAGAATTTGGTCGACAACGACCGAAAACTTCTCGCAAACAGACATGGTGTGAACGCTGCCCGTGAAATAGCTCTTGACTTTGTGTTCTTTATATGTTCTTATGCACTCGCCAAAAAAGCTGTGTCAGAAGCCGCGTTAAGAAATATGAACAGAAACGCGAAAAACGCGATTCCGTGTCAAAAGTGTCAAAAGTCGCTGTTGTGGCAGATCGGCGGTTGATGGGTGTTTTTGCGGGGGCTGGTTCGGCCCCCTGTGCGCGATGCCGGATTTTGTGCGGGTAAAAGGAGGCAAATCGAAAAACGCAATTCCGTGTCAAATGTGTCAACAAGTCAGTTCGGTGCGCGGACGGCTGCATATGTGCGGGAATCAGGTGAAGCGATGCGGCCAAAAGCTGATCGTAACTGGCCAAGCCAATTGGGCTGGCCGGGCACACGGCAAGACTTTGCCCGATCAATCCCCCGTGATCGACCCGGCGAAGTCTTCGAAGTCCTTGGCCTCGCGGAAATCCTTATACACGCTGGCGAAGCGGATATAGGCGACGCTATCGACGGCTTTCAGCCCTTCCATCACATATTCGCCGATCCGGCCCGAGGGGATCTCGGTTTCGCCCGCGGTTTCGATTTGCCGCTGGATGCCGGATACCAGCTGGTCGATCCGTTCTTGGCCAATGCCACGTTTCCGGCAAGCCAGAGAGATTGAACGTTCGAGCTTGCTTCGGTCAAATGCTTCGCGACGGTTTTCGCTTTTGATGACCATGATCTCGCGCAGCTGGATACGCTCGAAAGTGGTAAACCTGCCGCCGCAGCTTTCGCATTGGCGACGCCGCCGCGTGGCTGCGCCGTCTTCCGTCGGGCGACTGTCTTTTACCTGGCTGTCTTCATGGGCACAAAAGGGGCAACGCATTGGCTATTCAATTACCGACGGACGCGCTTGACGATCATGAACGCCGCACCCGCAAGCAAGCCCACAGGCATGCTGATCACGGGCAATAGCGCACCCGCCACTGCGCCAATCGCGGCACCGGTGAGAACAGGCTTGGTAGAGGGATGTTTCATTCCCTGCGTTGCCATGCCTTTGACTTCTTCAATCGTGGCGTTGACCAGATCTGGTTTTTCGGGTTCATTCATTGGTTTAACCTCTCTTCAGGTTCAGCCCTCTGGATAAATCGGGAACCGGTCGCACAGCATACGGACACGCTTTTTCACGTCTGCTTCGACAACGGGGTCGCCGTGTTCGCCCTTTTGCTTCAGACCTTCAAGCACATCAGCAATCATGTTGCCAATCTCTCTGAATTCCGCCGGACCAAAGCCGCGCGTGGTGCCAGCGGGTGAACCCACGCGGATGCCGCTGGTTTTGACCGGCGGTAGCGGATCATTGGGGATGCCGTTCTTGTTGCAAGTGATCGCCGAACGCTCGAGCGCCTCATCGGCGTCGCGGCCGGTTACGCCGAGCGGTGTCAGGTCAACCAGCGCCAGATGCGTGTCGGTGCCGCCCGATACCAGATCGGCGCCGCGTTCTTTCAGCGTTGCCGCCAGGATTTTCGCGTTTTCAACGACAGCGGCGGAATAGCTCTTGAATTCGGGCCGCAGCGCTTCGCCGAAAGCGACGGCTTTTGCGGCGATTACGTGCATCAACGGGCCGCCTTGCAAGCCGGGGAATACGGCCGAGTTGATCTTTTTCGCAATCGCTTCATCATTGGTCATGATCATGCCGCCGCGTGGACCGCGCAGCGTTTTGTGCGTGGTGGTGGTGACGATATGTGCGTGGCCGAAAGGTGTCGGGTGAACCCCACCCGCGACTAGCCCGGCGAAATGCGCCATATCGACCATGAAGGTTGCGCCGACTTCATCGGCAATGGCACGGAAGCGTGCGAAGTCGATCTGGCGCGGATAGGCCGAACCGCCGGCGATGATCAAGGTAGGGCGGTGTTCTTTGGCCAAGCGCTCAACCTGCTCGAAATCGATGAGGTGGCTGACGGGATCAACACCGTATTGGACGGCGTTATACCATTTCCCCGACATCGCGGCGCGCGCACCGTGCGTCAGGTGACCACCTGCATCAAGGCTGAGTCCCATAATCGTATCGCCGGGTTTTGTCAGCGCAAGCATGATCGCGCCGTTCGCCTGCGCGCCGCTATGCGGCTGGACATTCGCAAAGCCGCAATCGAACAGCTGCTTGGCGCGTTCGATGGCAAGTGTCTCGACCTCGTCGGAGGGCGCACAGCCCTGATAATAACGCTTGCCGGGATAGCCCTCGGCATATTTGTTGGTGAAGACCGAGCCTTGCGCTTCAAGGACCGCCCTTGAAACGATGTTTTCCGACGCGATCAGTTCGATCTGATGCTGTTCGCGTGCGAGCTCGTTGCGTACACCGCCGAAGACAGCCGGGTCGCTCTCGGCAAGGCTGCGCGTGAAGAAGCCGTCAGGCTGGACATCGTTCAAATTGGCGGCATTGGCGGTCATGCGGGTACTTTCTGGAATACAGGGTTGGAGAGCTTGTCGACGCGATTGATATGCCGGTCGCCGGCGAATTCTGTGTTCAGGAACGCATCAACGCAGGCCTTGGCCATATCGATACCGGTCAAGCGCGCGCCGAGTGCGAGCACGTTCGCGTTGTTGTGTTCGCGTGATAGTTTTGCTGAGTAGGGCTCTGAAACTAGCGCGCATCTGCAATCTGGATGGCGGTTGACCGCGATCGAAATGCCGATGCCCGATCCGCAAATCGCAATGCCACGCTCCGCGCTACCTTCGGCAACTTCCAATGCCAGCTTATATCCGAAATCGGGATAGTCGACCGACGCATTTTCGTGCGGCCCGAGATCATCCACCACATGCCCTGCATCGCGCAAATATTGCGCAAGCGCCGCCTTCATTTCTAAGGCTGCATGATCAGAAGCTATGGCGATGCGCATCGTTCGGCCCGTTTTGCTTGGCAGGAATTGGTTGCCCGATGCTTTAAGCGACACGATGGCAAAAGGCTATGGCTCTTTTGCCGTTTCGCACGGACTTATTTGATTGGACAGGTCGGATCGAGCCGGAAGTCGAGATATTTGTCAACCGATGCCATCAGCATATCCATTTCATTTTCAAAGAAATGGTTGGCGCGCGGGATTTCGTCATGATGGATCGTGATATGCCGCTGCGTCCGAAGCTTGTCGACGAGCTTTTGCACGGCATTGGGGGTGACGACTTCGTCTTGCACGCCCTGAATAATGATTCCCGATGACGGACATGGTGCCAGGAAGCTGAAATCATACATGTTTGCAGGCGGTGCTACGGAGATAAATCCGCGCACTTCGGGGCGACGCATTAAGAGCTGCATACCGATCCATGCGCCGAAGCTGAAACCCGCGACCCAGGTCGTCGAAGCTTCGGGGTGAAAGCTCTGCACCCAGTCAAGCGCCGAGGCAGCGTCAGACAATTCGCCAATACCGTTATCAAATTCGCCTTCGCTGCGGCCTACGCCGCGGAAGTTGAAGCGCAAAACGCCAAACCCGCGCGCGACAAATGTTTTGTAAAGGGCTTGGGTTATCCGGTCGTTCATCGTGCCACCCGCTTGCGGATGTGGATGCAGGATCATTGCGACAGGCGCACGTGGCCGTGGCGGAGGAGAAAAACGGGCTTCCAACCGGCCTTCGGGACCGGGAATTGCAATTGCAGGCATATGAGGCTTTTCAGTTCGGGCGTGACAGGGACCAGCAACCGGGTGTGGCAAAAATGCTTCGCCAATTGCAGGAAATTCGTGTGCCTATATAGGGGGCATATCAAAATTCGCAACTACCGCGAAATCGCAGTGTTTTTCGAAGAGAGTTATGCACGATTTGAACCGCCTATACCTTGATCATGCTGCGACGACGCCAATGCTCGACGTTGCGCGGGAGGCTATGGTTGCCGCATTAAGTGATTGGTCAAACCCGTCATCACCACATAGGGAGGGCAGGGCCGCCAGAGCAAGGCTAGAGCAAGCGAGGGCGGACATTAAGGTCGCACTCGATTGGGAAGGCGAAATTATCTTTACCAGCGGCGCGACCGAAGCGATCCAGATCGCGCTTGGCCGTACGCAAGCGGATCTCGTTTTCGTTTCGCCTGTTGAGCATGACGCGATATTTCGTGCTGTACCGCCTTCATCTGGCTTGGCAGTTGATGCAAATGGCGTGATTGATCTTCAGATTTTGGAGGGAGCGTTAGCCAACGAAGCTGCGACCCGTCCGCTTGTCGCGGTGCAGCATGTGAACAATGAAACTGGTGTTATCCAGCCTGTCGAAGAAATCGCCGCGATTGTCCGTGCAGCAAATGGATTGTATTTCTGCGACTGCTCGCAGAGCGCGGGGAAAATCGCGCTACCTAATGCCGATTTGATAGCGATTTCGGCGCATAAGCTCGGTGGGCCGCCCGGGGTGGGTGCGTTACTTGTCAAAAACTTCGCCAGCATTGCGCCATCTGGTGGGCAAGAGCAGGGATATCGCGGCGGCACGGAGAATTTGCCCGCAATCCTTGGATTTGCGGCGGCGCTCTCGGGGCGTGAAGACTGGATCGATCGCGCCACTGCGCTTCGTGCATCGATGGAAAGCAAGTTGGAGGCAAATGGTGCCCAAGTCGTCGCCGGGGGCACGCCGCGCCTTGCCACTATCGGTAGCTACCGGATGCCGGATGTTACTGCACAGAGCCAGCTGATCGGCTTTGATAGTGCCGGGATTGCCGTTTCGGCGGGAAGTGCCTGTTCCTCAGGCACGCTTAAAACCAGCAAAGTTTTGCTTGCCATGGGAATGGACGAGGAGATCGCCAAACAGGTCATCCGCGTCAGCTTCGGTCCGGAAACTAACGGAGCAGATATTGATCGGTTTGTTGCGAGCTGGGAAGCCATTAAAAATCGAGCGCTGGCCGCATGATCTATCTGGATTATCAAGCTACCACGCCGCTCGCGCCCGAGGCATTTGCCGCGATGGAGCCTTGGCTAAAGGACAATTTCTGGAACCCTCACAGCACGCATGCGGGAGGTCGGCAGGCAGCTGCAGCGGTTGAGGTTGCGCGCGAGCAATTGGCGGCTTTGCTTCCGCTAGGTGGCCGCGTAATCTTTACCAGCGGTGCGACAGAAGCCATAAATATGGCGATCAAGGGCAGTGGATTGCCTGTTTCTGCGGCGGCGACAGAGCATGCAGCAGTACTAGACTGTGTTGAGCATTTGGCTGGTGAAGTCATCGCAGTGGACAGCAACGGGCTGGTCACTCCCAAGGGAAGCAAGGGGCTCGTGTCCACGATGCTCGTCAATAACGAAATCGGCACGATCCAGCCAATTTCTGAAATCGCAAACGCCGTGCATGCGGCTGGCGGCTTGCTTTTGTGCGATGCAGTGCAAGGGTTTGGCCGCATGCATATTCCCGCCGGCCCGGACATGATTGCCATATCTGCGCACAAAATTAACGGCCCGAAAGGCATTGGCGCTTTGTGGCTACGCGACGGAATTCACCTTGAGCCGATTATCCATGGTGGAGGGCAGGAGCAGGGGATGCGCTCGGGTACGCTATCACCAGCGCTCTGCGCGGGTTTCGGAGCCGCAGCAAAGCTTGCCGCCGAACGAATGGATGCCGACGCTGCACATACCGAAAACCTGTGGAACCTTGCGACGGAGCTGTTCGCGGACTGGACGATCAACGGATCGACCGAGTATCGTTACAAAGGCAATCTCAACATTCGGCGCGATGGCATTGATGTGGGCAGGTTGATGTCCGAATGTCGCGATGTCATGTTTTCTGCCGGAAGCGCGTGTGCCAGTGGTTCTGGAAGGCCCAGCCATGTGCTGCGTGCAATTGGCCTGACTGACACGCAAGCAAAGTCCTCTATCCGTTTGGGCTGGGGCCGTTATACGACGATCCAAGAGATTGAACGGGCAGCGGCATCGATCAATGCGGCGGCGGAAAGGCAATTGGCGTGAAAATCCATTTTATCAGCCCTGACGGTGAAACCACGCAAACGGTGGAGGCCAAGGCAGGCGACTGCCTGCTCGACGTGGCACAGAACGCAGGACAGCCGCTGGAGGGTACCTGCGAAGGGCAAATGGCGTGTTCGACATGTCATGTAATCATCGACAAGGACTGGTTCGGCAAACTCCCGACCGCAACCGAGGACGAAGAGGACATGCTCGATCTTGCCAGCGGCGCGCGGCGGACCAGCAGGCTTTCCTGCCAGATCGACCTGACGGCGGAACTGGACGGGTTAATCGTACATATTCCTGCTGAGAGCCGCAACATGCAGGGCGTTTGAGAAATGACGCTTGCAAGCTTCAGCATTGCAATCCAAAGATAATATATGGGCAACAAGCTGCACTATGGCGACAATCTGCATGTATTGCGTGAGCATATCGCCGACGAAAGCGTTGACCTGATCTATCTCGATCCGCCGTTTAACAGCAACGCCAATTACAACATCCTGTTCAAATCCCCCACGGGGCAAGATAGCGACGCGCAGATAGAGGCGTTTGAAGATACCTGGCACTGGAATGACACGGCAGAGGCCGCGTTTGATGATGTGATGAAATCGGGGAACACCAAAGCGTTTGATCTATTGAACGCCATGCGCAGCTTCTTGGGCAAGAACGACATGATGGCGTATCTTTCCATGATGGCCATCCGCCTGATCGAGCTGCACCGCGTGCTGAAACCTACTGGAAGCCTCTATCTCCACTGCGACCCGACCGCGAGCCATTATCTGAAGCTGTTGCTGGATGGGGTGTTTGGGGCCAACTGCTATCGTAGTGAGATTAGCTGGAAGCGATCTTCTGCCCATAACGATGCTAAACAAGGGCGAGTGCAATATGGCAATGTGAGAGACATAATTTTCTTTTACACAAAGTCCTCGAGCGATTGGCAATGGAACTGGTTGTACACTGGCTATGATCAGTCTTACACAGACTCGGCATATCGTTTGCAAGATTCGGATGGCAGGCGCTATCGTCGCGACAACCTTACTGCAGCGAAGCCGGGTGGCGATGTCAGCTACTTGTGGCCTGTTAAGCGTTTAATCGGTGGAGATTGGGAAGCTGATCTTTCGAACGAGTACCAGAATCCGATAGATGGATGGGAATACAAGCAAGTTCCGCCATATAATCGTCGCTTTTGGGCTTACTCCAAAGACAACATGCGCAAGTTTTCCGCCGAAGGTAGGTTGGCTTACGCCAGCAGCGGTATGCCAGAATACAAGCGCTTCTTGGACGAGATGCCGGGCGTTCCTCTCCAAAATTCTTGGCATGACATCCCGCCAGCTGTGGGGTCAGAAAGCCTCGGCTACCCCACCCAGAAACCCCTCGCCCTGCTCGAACGCATCATCGCGGCCTCCTCCAACGAAGGCGATGTCGTGCTGGATCCGTTTTGCGGTTGCGGCACGGCGGTGCATGCGGCGGAGAAATTGGGGCGGCAGTGGATCGGGATTGATGTCACGCATCTGGCCATCTCGCTCATCGAAAAGCGCATGAAGGATGCCTTTCCCGGCATCGAATTTACTGTCGAGGGCCGACCGCAAGATTTGGCCGCCGCGCTCGACCTGGCCGAACGCGACAAATATCAGTTCCAGTGGTGGGCCGTCTCCTTGGTCGACGCGCTGCCCTTTGGCGGCAAGAAAAAGGGTGCGGATGGCGGCATCGATGGCATCATCTATTTCAAACCCGACGGCAAACGGACGGAAAAGGCGATTGTCTCGGTAAAGGGCGGCAAGAATGTGTCGGTCAACATGATCCGCGATCTGCACAGCGCGATGGAGCGCGAGAAAGCTCCCATCGGCGTATTCATCACCGCCGCCCTGCCGACGCGCCCGATGGAGACCGAGGCCGCAGCAGTGGGGTCTATCGAAAGCGAAGTGACAGGCCGCAAACACCCGCGCCTGCAAATCCTGACGCTTGCTGAGCTGTTTCAGGGCAAAAAGCCCGATATTCCATGGGTCGATGCCAGCGTGCTGAAATCCGCCAAGCGAGAGGACAGAAGCAAGCAGGGGAAGCTATTATAGCTATTTCCTTACCTTCACTTCCCATTCACCAAAAACCGCCTATATAGGGCGTGTCCGGTTCGCCGGACTATGGCGATAAATTGCGATGTGCAATAGATGCAGCGGACCCGGGGGCGGTACCCGGCAGCTCCACCATATTCTTCTGTTTAGCGATAGACGGGCGAGTATGACGGGGCTGAACTAGGATCGACGTGCGTTGAAAAGCATTGTTTTTGCCCGGCATGAATAAGCCGTGAAATGGTTCAAAACTCATAAGTGCAAACGATAACGAAGCACTTGCTCTCGCAGCATAATCCAAGGGCCTCACGGTCCTAGATTATCTAAAAGAACGCGGCCGAACCGGCCGGGCAACAGAAAGGTTACAGCGGCCCCCGGGAGCCGGGCAACAAAATCCCGGGACCTTTTCCAAAAATGCGGGCGACGGGCAACACAAGCCCTGTACTTTGTGTATTTTCAGGGAAAGTGGGAGCCAGTTTTCCCGTTCGAAAATACGGAAATCTATTACTCAGTCAGGAATCAGCATTCCCGGGCTGTCTGGCGGATTCGGAATTCGAGCAACGCATGTTCAATGCTATGCCAAACTTGACAAATCGATAAAAGTTCCATATTTGTTCCGTCGCTCTTTGACATCGCAATGTTCGAAATCTCTGCGAAATTGCAGTGACGTTCCTCATGCTTGCGACGGAAAAATTGGTCAAATTTATTGGCTAATCGTCCATTCAATTCAACGACCCGAATACACGTTTCAACGTAGAAACGGCTTTCCGCGTTGTGAACTTGTCGTTTTTTGCCCGGCTTAGTCGCGCCCGAATGCCTTATGATAATCAACGGCTTCCAGCATTTTGGCAGCAGCCAGAAATACTGCACCCGTGGTCAAGCAAAAGAAAAATTTCCCTGTGTACCCCGGATAATGCAGCATATATTCTTGGCCGCGTTTGATCGCACCCAACGCCAGCACATAAGTGATTAGGAAAACCTCGACGCGGGTTTTGATTTGGAACAGGCGGGCGAATTTTTTCATGTTAACTTTTGATAGAGCAAAAGCCGTGCCAGATGAGTATTACTGCGGGTCCTGGTGGTTAACGTAAGTGCCGTTTGTAAGGCTTTCCGACAGTTTTCATGCGAGTTCTGACAAATCGCAAATTTTAAGCAGCACGCTCCGCGCTGACTGTATTTCTTTCACAATCAACGGATCCGCCAACTGTTCCGGTGCAATATTTTCGGGCCAATGCGCGGCGATGACTGCGGCTATGGCATCGAGTTTTGCCTCATCCGCGATAAAACGTTGATCGACCATCGCTGGATCGCACACGACCCGCAAGCGCAGACAGGCGGGGCCGCCCCCGTTTGCCATCGATTGCCGCACATCGACAGGCACGAGACGTCTTATCGGACCGTTACCCGCGATCATCTCCTCCAGCCAGCCCCAAACACGCGGATTATCCTGCGCTTCGGTAGGAAGGATAAGTGCCATGCCTTCCGCGTTGGGAAGCGTCACGAGCTGCGCGTTGAACAAATAGCTTTGCACTGCGTCTGATAGGCTGACGCGTGCTGCGGGCACGATAATGATCTCCGCCTCGGGCATTTTTTCGCGGATCGCGGCATAGGAGGCTGCGGGGTCTTCAAACGCCTGTTCATGCGTGAATAATACCCGCTCGTTGGCGACGGCGACTACGTCATTGTGAAAAGCGCCCGCCGCAATGGCCGCTTCAGATTGCTGGACAAACAGGGTCTTTGCAAGATCGAGCTGATGCGCTCGCGCAATGGCTTTGGACGCTTCGATATGCTGGCGCGCGGGGAAGGGGCCTCCCGACTTGCCGTAGACAAAGATTTCTACGCCAGGCTCGCTATGGCTTGGGCAAAGCCGCATGTGATTTGCTGCACCCTCGTCGCCAAAGGGCGGCAAAATGCCTGAACTGACCGCAAAATGCTCTTTGTCCGCAAAAGCCAGCGCTAGCTGCGCCAAAGTGCCGGGCGATTCATGGCTGCGGTGCGGCATGGTCAACAGATTGGCGACGGTAAAAAAGCACAGACCTGATCTTGTATCTGGCGCTGGTGATACTGTCGCGGCGTTGGCGGCCCACATTGAAGATGCAGAAAACGCGGCGGCGCGAATATGCGGCTCCGCGCGCGCCACGTCGGTCGACAAGCTGTCGAGCCACCACATATTTGGCCGATCCAGCGGCATGAAAAAGCCCTGTGCCAATCCCAACCGCAAATTGGCGCGCATCTTCTCTATGCCCTGCAACGCGGCTGCTTTGGGGTGCGAAACTGCACCTGCTTGGTTGGCCGAAGCCAGGTTGCCCAGGCTCAACCCAGCATAATTGTGGCTGGGTCCAATAATGCCGTCAAAATTGATCTCGACCAGATTACCATCGTGCGACATGCGTCACCTTGTCTCCGATACCAACGCCTAACAGCTTTGCACTTCGGGCATCGAGAATGATGCCGTCGTTGGACTGCTCCATCCACGCAAAGCTGGCGCGGTAGTCGCGTAGCGCCCCGCAGGCGGCCAGAATTTTCTCACCGCCCAAATGGTCGCCTATCTTGTCGCTTAAGCCAATAATGCAGGTCTCAGTGGCACCCGAAATGCTCTTGATGCCATCGGTCTTTGCGGTCATTGTTGGGCCACCGTCGAAAATATCGACATATTTTTCCCACTCGAAACCTTCGTTTTCGAGCATCCGCATCGCCGCGCGACCCGTCGGGTGAGGTACCCCTATCACCGCGCGTGCGCTGTCGGGAAGCATCGCCGTATAAATGGGATGCTTGGGCATCAGATCGGCAATGAACTGGTTCCCGCGTGCGGCGTTAAACTCGTCAGCGTCCTGAAAATTCATTCCAAAGAACCGCCCCGCAATGCCATCCCAAAATGGTGACATGCCAGCTTCATCAATCACGCCGCGCAGCTCGGCCAATATCCGTTCGGCAAAACGCAATCGGTGCATCGCAATAAAAAGATATCGACTTCGTGCGAGCAACATCCCCAATCCGCCCGAACGCTCCCCCGGATGCAGAAACAACCCGCCCACTTCCGTCGAACCTTCCAAATCGGTCGAAAGCGACAGCATTTCGGCGCGAAATGTCTGGTCGAGCTCTTCGCTATGTTGCGTCAATGTACCAAGCCGGTAGGAGTAAAAAGGCCATTTTTGGCCAACTTGGCTGAAAACCTGGCAAGTGCCCCGCACTTCGCCGGTTTCTCGGTTTTCCATAACAAAGACGAACATGTCATTGCCGAGCGTTTCTTCGGTGCGACCAAATGCCGCATCTGATTTTTCCAGCTTAGCCGAAAGCGCAGCCTTGTCTGGCGGTAAGTTGGTGAAGCCACCGCCCGTGCGTTTTGCCATTTCGTAGATGGGCTGCAAATCGGCAGAAGTTGCCGGCCGGATCAAAAAGCTCAAAGCGTACCTCTTTCGGCAATTCGCATTAATGTCAGCGCGGAAAGCCGCGCTCTTTCAGATAGGCTTTCTACGATTAGAAATTCGTCACTGCTATGGATGTTTCCGCCGCGAACACCCATCGTATCGACTACAGGAACGCCACAAGCGGCAATATTGTTGCCATCGCACACGCCACCGGTGGATTTCCATCCAATAGACAGGCCCAAATCCGCTCCGCACTGCTTAACAAGACCAAAGAGCCTTTCGGCTTGAGCGTCGAAGGGTTTTGGTGGCCGGTTAAAACCGCCGTGGAGGTGAATTGACACATCATGTTCGTGTGCGATTTCAGCAATCAACCGGCCAATTTCAGCGCGGGCGTGCGCTTCCATTGTGAGATCATGTGGCCGCAGGTTAACGCGAAGAACGGCATGGTCCGGCACAACATTATTGGGACTACCGCCGTCGATTTTTGCTGGATTGACCGTTAGGCCGCCGCGGGTGAGAGCCTTTAATCGCAAAGCCAAATCAGCTGCGGCCAGCAATGCATTGCGTCCCTCTTCCGGGTTGCGCCCGGCATGCGCGCTCTTACCTGTGATGATAATCGAGAAATTACCACTGCCGGCGCGCGCTCCGGCCAATGTGCCGTCGGGTAGAGCAGAGGGCTCATAAGTAAATGCTGCCAGCTTTCCCTTTGCAAGCTTTTTGATTAGCTCCGAAGACGATGCCGAGCCGGTTTCCTCGTCGCTGTTGATCATCACTTGATAGCCAACTTGTTGAAAAGCTTCGTGCCCCTCAGCGGCCAACAAGGCAGCCAGCATCACAGAAATTCCGCCTTTCATGTCGGCCACACCTGGTCCGTTCAGAATACCATCCTCCAGCCATTTTTGTTCTTGAAACGGATGGTCGACGGCAAAAACAGTGTCCATATGGCCGGTCAGAAGCAACTGGATGGGGGCATTAGAGCGAACGGTTGCGACCAAATGGCGACCATGCTCGACTTCTACTATGCTGCCGTCTGCCAAAACGCGCTCGACAGGCGCAGGCTCAACCAGTTCGGTATGTCCATGCAAGGAGCCGAATGCATCAGCGAGCAGGCTAGCCGTAGCATTCAAGCCTTTGAGATTATATGTTCCGCTGTTGATCCCTGCCCAGATTTGCACCTGCGCGAACATGCGTTGCTGGTCGATCCGTTCGAGCGCAGCATTTTCGGATGAGGACAGCGATTGCATTTGAAACTAATAGCGGAGCGGGCCGCACTCCGCCACCCCTAGCGGTCGATTATCTTGGCAATTTCAAGCCATTCGCCGAGCTCCAAAGTTTCAGCGCGACGGTCGCTGGCTATCCCAGCCTGTTCAAGTGCCGGCAGCGCACCAATAACGCCCTTCAAACTCTGCCGCAGCATCTTGCGTCTTTGACCAAAAGCGGCGGCGGTCAGCTTTTCTAACGTGGCCATATTTAAGTCGCTTGGCGCAGCCGATGGTACGATATGAACAACCGCCGACATCACCTTGGGCGGCGGGGTGAAGGCGCTGCGGTGTACAGGCATCGCGATCTTGGCGGTGGACCTCCATTGAGCAAGGATCGCAAGGCGTCCATATGCTTCACTTCCGCTTTTCGCGACGATGCGCTCGGCAACTTCACGTTGAAACATCAGCGTCATCGATTTCCAGTCCGGCGGCCAAATTTCGCCGGACAGCCAGCCGACAGCCAAGGCGGTGCCGACATTATACGGTAAATTGGAAACGATATGAAATGCCGCGCCAATTTCCTTTGCAGGATCGATTTTCAGAGCATCCGCTTCTAATACGCGGAGCTTGTCGGGAAAAGCTTCTGCCAGCTCGGCAAGTGCGGGTAAGCATCGCGCATCGCGCTCTACGGCCGTAACCTGGGCGCCCGCGCGCAACAAAGCCCGGGTCAACCCCCCTGGACCCGGGCCAACTTCATATACATGCTCTCCAGCAAGGGAGCCTGGGACGGCCGCAATCCGGTCAAGCAATTGTTCGTCAAAAAGGAAATTCTGCCCCAACGATTTGTTGGCCGCCAAACCGTGCCGCGCAATAACTTCGCGCAATGGGGGTAATTGCGGATTGCTCATGAAGCGGTTATTTCTGCCTGCTTGCGGAAATTTGCTGCGGATTGCGCCATTTTGATCGCCGCAATCATCGAATCCGGGCTGGCTTTATCTTGCCCGGCAATATCGAAAGCGGTGCCGTGATCCGGCGAAGTGCGGACAACAGGCAATCCGAGGGTGATGTTGACCGCTTCATAGAAATACAGCGTTTTTAGCGGGATCAGCGCTTGGTCGTGATAAGCACAAATGGCGGCGTCATACTGAGTGCGAGCGTGCGCGTGGAACATAGTATCGGCGGGCAAAGGTCCGACAACATCATATCCTTCTGCACGAATTTGTTCGATTGCCGGGATCATGATGTCTTGCTCTTCGCGGCCCATGTTGCCGTCCTCGCCCGCATGCGGGTTAAATCCTGCGACTGCCAACCTCGGATTTCTGATTCCAAAGTTGCGTATGAGGCCTTTTGCTGTGGCGCGCAGCCTTTGCCTGACAAGCCTGCCGTCAAGGCGACCAGATACTTCCTTCAGCGCCATGTGTGTAGTCATGGGCACAACCCGCAAATCGGGTCCGACGAGCATCATTATCGCGTTGTTGGCGGTGATCCCACATCGCTCGGCGACAAATTCGGTTTGTCCGGGATAGGGGAAGCCAACTGCATAAAGTTGGGTTTTTGACACGGGAGCGGTTACGATTGCTGCTGCTGCTCCATTGCGGGCAAATCCAACGGCGAGTTCAAGTGCTTGGAAAGCGCAGTGCGCACCGTCTAAATCCGGCTTGCCCGGAACAACTTGCCCACAGTCATGCATGTGCAAAACGGGTAAAGCGTCGTCGAAATATGTCGGTGCATTTGAAGGATCAGTGATCCGCTGAACTGGTCCGCGCCAATGTGGAGCAAAAGCGTTAACGTCGCCAATTGCGAAAAAGGGCGGCAAGTTCCGTTGCCGCCGATCTTCCCAAGCTTTGCCAATGATTTCTGGCCCGATGCCCGCAGGATCACCTGCGGACACCGCCAAAGGCAAAGCGGATTCCGTCATTAGTTATAGTCAATAATCGCGTCGCGGCGCAGATCACGAAGGTAAATCCGCGCGCGCTTGTTTACGCGTTCATCTTCAAGGCGTTGCATGATTTGGTCAAAGCTCTCATCCGCTTGCGTAGCAGCCTGATCACGGCCGCACAGAACGAATACCCTAACGCCTTCTTCAATCGAGCCGTATGGCGGAGTTGACTGACCGATCTGCAGACCCAGCATTACGTCTTGCAGCGGGACCGGGAGATCACGAACAACGATGTCGTCGCGATTCACGATTTCAGCGCCCAGCTTTTTCGCAATATCATCGGCGGCGCCGCAACCGCTGATTTTCTGTGTTTCTTCGCGGAATTTTTCTGCAGTTGATTTTGCTTGTGCAGGGGTGGTGCCTGCGGGAAAGCTAATAGCGAGCTGCTTCAAACTCAACACCGAGTCGCGCGGATCGGCTGAACCGAGCTGCTTTTTGTCGATGAGCGTAAGTAGCGAAATACCTCCTGGTGCTGGAACCGCGACCACCTCGCCTTGCTGCATTTCAGCGGCAGCTGCGGCTAAAGAATCTGGTAGTGTTTCCAGTTTCACATATCCCAAGTCACCGCCGACCGTTGCCGTCGTAGATTCGGAAAATTGCCGTGCGTAGGCTACAAAGCTGCCGCCTTGACGAAGCTGTTCCAAAATCTTTTTAGCCGTTTCTATCACCTTACTTTCCGTTTCCGGTGTCGATGACAGATAAATTTCACCAAGCCGGTACTGCACCGTGCCTTTGCTGGCCTTAATCCGCTCAACGATCGCATTTACTTCGTCATCGCTGACGTTGGCTTGCGGACGCACGTTGCGCGAAAGCAAGCAACTCCACGACAATTCACCTTTGATTTGACGCTTTAACGAAGCAGCTGACGAACCCAAAGTTTGCAAATATTTGTCGGCGTCCTTTGCTGATTTTTTGAAATTCTGTTGAGCGATCCGCCCAAAATATTGTTCAACTTCCTGATCCGTAATTTTGATGTCGTTTGCAGCAGCTTCCTGAATTTGCAGCGTTTCATCAATCAGGTTTGATAAAATTTGCACGCGGAATCGCGCCAGCTCATCGGCAGGTAGTTTATTGTCATTGGCCGTTTGAATCAGAGCAAGCCTCTGATCAATATCTGTACCTGTAATGATTTCGCCGTTAACGACAGCAGTCGCACGTCGGACGTTTGGGTCGTTGCGACCAAAAAACTGCTGGCCCGCTGGAATATCCAGACGTGCCTCAGTCAGACTTTCATCAGAAACAGTTTGTGCGCCCACAGGCAAAAATGCCACAGTTGCTGAAAGACCAGCCAAAAGTGACAACCGCTTAAAACCATTCATAGACATGACCCAATAAACTACGTGTTGAGACACAGGGAGCGGCGCAATATGATGCTGCGGCTTAACCGCAGATGAGCAAGTTGCATGATCCCCCCGATCGATCTGTGCACCCACTACACGCCCAAATTCCGAAATGCCAGTCGGAACACGAAACTATTCCCGCGTTTCGCGTCGCCGGTCGGCTGATAATCCCGTCGCCATGTCAGGCCAATAGAGAGGCAATCATCGTCATAAGCTAAACCCAACCGGTGCCGGATCGGGTCAAAGCCGTCGCTCAAGCTCAGCGGGTCTTCAGATCTATCAGTCAAATCGACAATCGCAGAACCAAAAACTGACCAATATCGACCAAGCTTCACACGACCAGCCAAACGGATTTCTTCTCGGTCGGCCAAATCTTCGATTGTCGGACCAATATTGCGATCGAGGCGCAGATAGCCGACCTGAGCATAAGTGTCGCGCGAGCCAAGCGTCGCATCTATTTCATTTCTGCGGATTGCGAGATTGTCTTTGTCTAAGCGGAAGCGATTGGTGAACTTTATCAGGTCACGGTAACGTATCTCAGCACGCCCCACGATATCGGAAACTTTGCCCGAAAGACCGGTGCCATCGGGAAACAACGTGCTTTGATCCGAAAGTCTGTAGCTTTGACCGAGTGTAAAATCAGCATTGATATCAGAACCACGATACGCCCAGTCGAAACCGTATGTGACCCGGTAATTGTCTTCAAATCTGTCGTATCCGGGAAAACGGTTAATCGCGAAGAGATTGCTGTCTTCCAGATCTACCGCGCGAGAATCCTCATTTGGGATAACGTCGTTGGACGTTGTCGGCGAGGCAACAAGTTGGACGCGAGGCGTCAAAATCTGAACGCCATCGAAAATTTGGCCGACGAAGGGCCAACGAACATCTACTGCGGCTGCGCCAATACCGCGTGCTTGCCAGCCAGGAGAACCGCGGTAGATGCTGGTTACGGTATCGGCATTTTCATCGCTGTGATAGACGTCGCCGCGTGCAAGCAACGTGAAGTTCACTTCTTGGCCCAGGCCAGTTAATGTCCGTAAATCCCACTGCGCCGATACAAATGCGCGTTGTGTATCTTGCCCGGCTGTTCTGCCTATAAACAGGCTATTGGCTTGCAATTGCGCGTTGCCGCCCAGCAGTGGATCGGTCAGCCTAAGCCTGTAATCAATTTCAGGAAGCGCTATTGGCGTTAATCCTTGTCTGTCACCGACGCGCATCGTTTGAACAGCCCAACCAGCCAGAGAGAAATAGCTGTCTGCATCTACCCGTGACACATCAAATGTGGAACGCAAACGGTCATCGCGGCTAATGTCATATCGGCGCAAAAAGGTTCGGTCGGAAGCCACACGTAACGAAGCAGACGCCGACCAGTTCTCGTCAAATTGAAACTTGCCATTGCCGTCCAGATAACCGCGCAGCACGTTCTTGCCGACGTCTGTCGTGGTACCCGTCAAAACGCGCTGGCTATAGGTTCCGTAGCCTGTAATTTGGAATGCGCCCTTTTTTTCCAGCGTACGGAATTGGCCTCGCAGCAAGGGGAAGCTGTTGGTGAATGCAGTCACTGACGCTGTAGCATCGCGGTTTGGCGCAAGCCGCCAATAATATGGCTGTTCGATTTCCAAGCCGTTGTTTGGCGTGATCCGCAAGTTCGGAACCAGAAATCCGTTGGCTGCCGAAACTTCAGCAGGATGCGACAAATAAGGCAGCGGGATAAGAGGTAGGCCGAAAAGCTCGATCCTGGCTCCCTTGTATTTCACGCGGTTGCGTGTCGTGTCATAAGAAACTTTTTCGGCTTTAAGTTGCCAGCTAGGATCTTTTGGGCAACCTTCTGCATCTTCGACCGCGCACGGTGAATAGGCAGCATAATCAAGTTCAACGCTGTTTCCCGCTCTTGCGCCTCTTTTTGCCGCAAGGCGACCACCGTCGGAAAGTACCAGAAGCAAGTTTTCGACCGCGCCATCTTTAAGACTGTCTGAAAGCACAATGGATTCGCCGTAGGCTACGTCGCCACCCGGACCTATTGAACGAACATTTCCCGTGGCTTTGACTTCACCGGTTTTCCGGTTCCAGGTGATGGCGTCTGCCTGAAGTCGGTAACCGTCGCGCGCAAGAATTACATTACCTGTAGCGGTGATAATGTCGGAGTTGGAATCATACTCTGCGTCATCGGCAGAGAAACTGATTTGTTGGTCCTGTTGTTCGGTTGCAGACGAAGCAGGCCCGACATTTTCATCTTGCGCCCATACATTTTGGGGAAGCACAGCAGCTTCCAACAAAAGCAAAGCGACGACTGATCGCAATACGGGAACATGGATGGGAGAAGAGTGCATCAAACCTCCCTTTATCGAGGCATTCCGTATCGGTCCACCCCGCAGAAGAAATGGCGTGCTAGTTGCAAGGCGATTGGTGCGAAGTGATCGTTAACTCGTCTAAAGCTTAGAATTTTCCGCTTTTTGTTTAACGCGTGCCGTTATTCTCGTTATAGGAAGATTATTCAACAACATCATCCATGTGCGTTGCCCCAACCAGATAGAAAGCGTGTTTCCCGATGAAAGTTCATTTTGCCGACAGTCGCCCCGAAAATGCCGATGTGATAGGCTTTATTCTGACCAAAGAGAAATTCGCCGACTATAAGTTTCCACTCGAAAAGTCTGAAATGGTCAAGGAAACCGCCAAGCTCGCGCGATTTGAAGGCAATGCAGGGCAATCCTTCATCCTGATCGCCGAAGAAGGCGGGTCGCTGGTGCGAGTTGTGCTTCTTGGTGTGGGTAGCGGTGCCGCATCGGACTGTTTGAAAGCAGGCGGTGAGCTGCTTGCAAAAGTGCAGACATCAGGCGCCAAGCATATCGCACTACACGGCGATATGGTTGAAGCGGCTAATTTGGTTGAAGCAGCTTACGGTGCCGCACTGCGCAATTGGCGAATTGATAAATACCGGACCAAGCTTGCTGAAAACGCAAAGCCGACAATTACGGATTTAACTGTCGTGGGCGCAGGCGATGCAGCAAAGGCGTGGCCGCGGCTATCAGCGATCATCGCCGGAGTTGAGTTAACCCGTGAACTGGTCGCGGAGCCCGCCAATATCATTTATCCCGAGAGCTTCGTTGCACGCTGTATGCACTTGAAA
This sequence comes from uncultured Alphaproteobacteria bacterium, assembly GCA_963763915.1. GTDB lineage: Bacteria > Pseudomonadota > Alphaproteobacteria > Sphingomonadales > Sphingomonadaceae > Sphingorhabdus_B. The sequence continues at coordinate 432,169 of CAVXQH010000002.1, read as the reverse complement.
GATATGGGTGTCGAAATCACTGTTCTCGATGACAAGCAAATGGCGAAACTCGGTATGGGTGCGCTTTTGGGCGTTGCACAAGGATCTGCGCGCCCGGCGCGAATGCTGGTGATGCGCTGGGACGGTACCGGCGGCAAGCAAGAGAAACCCGTTGCTTTTGTGGGTAAAGGCGTGACTTTTGACACCGGCGGTATCTCAATCAAGCCTGCTGCAGGCATGGAAGACATGAAATGGGATATGGGCGGCGCAGGTGCAGTTGCGGGCCTAATGAAGGCACTTGCAGGACGGAAAGCAAAAGCACATGTCGTTGGCGTGTGTGGTCTGGTCGAAAACATGCCAGACGCAGCGGCTCAGCGTCCCGGCGACATTGTTACCAGCATGTCCGGGCAGACAATTGAAGTCATCAATACCGATGCCGAAGGACGGTTGGTATTGTGCGATGCGCTGCACTGGGTGCAAGAAGAATATAGTCCGGAAGTTGTTGTCGATTTGGCAACGCTGACCGGCGCGATTATAACGTCGCTTGGCAAAGAACATGGCGGACTGTTTTCTAACGACGATGATTTGTCGAGCAAACTGACCGAGGCTGGGCTTGCGACTGGTGAGAAGTTATGGCGTTTTCCGCTGTCTCCAGCTTATGACAAGCAAATCGATAGCCCGATTGCGGATATGAAGAATATTGGGACGCCTGGCGCAGGCTCGATCACAGCCGCGCAGTTCCTGCAACGCTTCATCAAGGACGGTGTCAAATGGGCACATCTCGACATTGCCGGGATGGTTTGGGCCGACAAGGACGGACCGGTCTGGGCCAAGGGGGCGACCGGCTACGGTGTCCGCTTGCTCAATCGACTTGTTGCGGACAATTTTGAAAGCTGATTGCGTAGACCATGCAGGTCGATTTCTATCAGCTAACCCGCGATCCGGTTGAAAAGGTCATCCCGCCGATTGCTTCACGTATCATTAGCGATGGCGGTCGGTTACTCGCAGTGAACGAGAACATTGACCGGCTCGAAAGGCTCTCGGTTGCGCTTTGGAACTGGTCTCCAGAGAGTTTCCTTGCCCATGCCAAATTGGGAGAGGTAGATGATGTCATCCAGCCTATCTTGCTTTCGCAAGCGGTCGATGCTTCAAACGGTGCGCGCTTTGTCGCGCTGACCGACGGCGTTTGGCGCGATGAGGCGCTTGCATTTGACAGGGCTTTCTATTTGTTTGAACCCGCCGCCACTGAGGCAGCACGTTCAGCATGGCGGTCCCTTGGTGAGAAGCCCGACGTTGAGAGGCGTTATTGGAAACAGGACGGCGGCAAATGGCGCGAAGGACCATAGCATTTGCCTCTCTTGCCATGGAGGCACACAGCGGCTAGAGGCGCGGCCCAATATTAACGTATAAAAATGGAGTTCTCCCATGGCGGTTACCCGCACTTTTTCGATTATCAAGCCCGATGCCACACGTCGCAACCTGACGGGCGCTGTCACCAAGATGCTTGAAGAAGCTGGCCTGCGTGTTGTGGCGTCCAAGCGCATTCACATGACAAAGGAGCAAGCCGAAGGCTTTTACGCGGTTCACAGCGAACGTCCGTTTTTCAATGATCTGGTTGCTTTCATGACCAGCGGACCCGTTGTTGTGCAGGTGTTGGAAGGCGAAAACGCGATGCAACGCAATCGCGACATCATGGGCGCGACCAACCCTGAAAATGCTGAACCCGGCACAATCCGTAAGGAACTGGCCGAAAGCATCGAAGCCAATTCGGTGCACGGCAGCGACAGCGACGAAAACGCAGCAATCGAAATCGCCTATTTCTTCAAACCCGAAGAAATTGTCGGCTAATTGCCAATTTCTTTGATTTCGAATGGGCCGCCGGAGCGATCTGGCGGCCCTTTTCTTTGTGCACCATTGCCAAGGCGGGCGAACAGGGGTTACCCGAAGAGCAAGGAGACAGTAAATGCAAGGCATGGGCGAGGGTGGTGACAACTGCCCGTTCGAATTCAACTTTGATGCAGCCACCTTCAAGACTGGTGATACGGTCAGTTACCGCGTGACTGGTTCCCTGGAGGGCTTTCCGTTCGTTGGAAGACTGATCGAGGTTCACGCGGACTATGTCATCATTTGCCCAAGCGAAACCGAACCGAATGCGCGTTATCGCGGGACCCGCGAAAGCCGACCCGTGGTCGACGAAGCCGAAATTACCTGAATATGAAGCGCGAAGACGCGGCACAGCGCCAAATGGAGATATTGGCGGATGGTCCGCGCATAGCGCCCTTGCACCCCGATGAAATGGACGAATTTGCGCTGGTCCTACACAACCGTCTCCGCGAGATTGCCAACCGCGATCTCGAAGAGCGCACGCTCGAAAACCTGCCACAGATCGTGCCGACCATGTTACGGCACGCAGGCTTGTTCGAAAAATGGACCGCGACGGGCATCCATTTGTCAGTACACGGAACCATCCCGCCGCGCGAACGCGAACTAGCTGTTCTGCGTCTCGGCTGGCTTTGCGGCGCGCCTTATGAATTTGGCGAGCATGTGTTCATTGCACGCGGGGTCGGGGTCTCGACCGAAGAAATCGACGCGGTGAAAACCGGATCGGCAGCGGGGTGCTGGACGACCCATGAGAAAGCAATATTGGCGGCGGTTGAAGAGCTGCACACAAGCGCGATGATTTCAGACGCAACTTGGGCGGAGCTGGAAAAAAGCTGGGATGAAAAACAGCTGATCGAGCTACCAATCCTGATCGGGCATTATCAACAAACGGCCTATGTGCAGAATGCGATCAGGCTGCGGTTGCACGCGGGAAATGACGGGCTGCTTTCATGCTGAAAAACAAGCGAAAAATGAAGGAAGTTTAACTAAGTTTATTGCGTCTGATGGATTTTTGCGCTGATGTGGATCGCCAGCCGTAGAGGCGAAAAACCCGCAGAAAACTACCGAAGTTCACACCATGGCGAGCATTTTGATTAAGCTGAAACGCGACACTAAGTTCACACTGAAAAACGCTTTTTTGTTGCCCGTTTAGCACATAAGGCTTCTACCAATTTTGCACGCCAAGCCTGGCAAATGAAATCCTACATTTCAAGCGTTGATTTGGTCGGGGCGTTCAATCCACGCTCGGGGCCAAGGTGAGATAAAAACCCTTCTTTTGCCCGTCTTGGCGAAACGCAATCCAGCGATCATCGTTCTTGTAGTTCTTGTTTCCCAGTGCACGCCATGCGAGCAATTTTTCAGCAAGCACTATTGCCTGATGCTGTTTGCAACCAGCCTTCGCGATCAGGCCGTCCATACCTTCGACCGGTGCGGTTTGCTCTTGTGGCGGCAGTTTTTGTTGTGCCTTAATGTCGGAGCGGTACCTATCCCACAGACTTTCGAGGAACTTCTCGACATCCTTCATTTCTGGGCACAGATATAGAGTTTGATGCTGGCTCGCTAAGTCTATGGTGCCGTCGACAAGGGGTGATCCGTTTTTTCCTGTCGGCCGAATATAAGGCGCAAAAAGGTCCATCATTGACGGATTTGAGGGCAAGAAATCGTCAGTTGCGCCTGTAGCGGCCTCGGCATCCCTGGGGCTTGCCACCCATCTTTCATCTTTACTTTTGTCCTGCTCCGAACAGCCAGCGAGCGCGCATGCCGCAGCAAGAAGGATGAACTGGCGCATCAATCCCCCGCGATGAAAAATGTCATCACCCATTTGCCATTCTTGCGCTGAAAGCCCGCTCTGTGGGCCAAAGCATCGCGCAAATATGTGCTTTTGACGTAACCGATTTGGCCACCGGACGTTTTGACCTTCCGCCACTCTGCGGGGGCGGCGTCTCCTTCATAGCTGACAACTTCCCAATCGAGCTTGCCCTTAGACGCAGTGTTGGTGCCCGGACCGGCGCGTAAGTTCACACCTTCTCCGGTTACAAGGGCATATCCTGCCCCAGCGTCGCCTGTACCCCAATCGACGGTGAAGTTATGCGGGAACGCTACAATGCCACCCTCTTGTCGTCCGCAGCCCAAGGGCAATATCGCATCAAATTCTTTCCAAATCGGCGAGGCTGCTCCCTGTGAGAGCTTCCAGTTTTTGACAAAACTGGTCGCCCCGGCGTCGCCGCCGAAACTCCATTCGATTTTGGGATCTACCAACGCGGTTAGCGCCTTGGCATCGCGGCGCTTCACAATGCTTTCCAATGATTGCCGGAATTCAAAGTAGCCATCAAGAGACAGGCATTCATCGCGCGGCGGAATGGTTTTTAGTGGTACTGCGAAGACGGCAACGGGCAACAACATCGCAATCGAAAACAGTATCATTTTGCGCATTTCATATTCTCCCAATCGTCTAAAGCCAATGGATCAGAATTTGCCGACAATGTCCATCATTGCTGTTAGCTTCCTAGGGGCGATGCTGCGCCAGCTGCGCGATAGCCATTCGCCAATTGCGTCCCAGTCGTTGTCACCAAGATCAAGTCGCATGCCGATCCAGCCATCGCCGAAATAGGCAGGGCGGTAATATCGATCTTCGTCCATTTCGATCAGCGATTCCTGTTCCTCAATCCCGCTGATCTTCACGAGCAACGCCAGCTTTCCGTCTTCATGGTGGTTGCGTGCGACATAGGCAAATTTCTTGCCCTTGATGATGCCAAAGCAGGGCATGCCGTGGCTCAGCACTTCATCGGCTTCGGGCAGCTGCATCGCGCGCTCTCGTACCTGTTGCACCACCCATTCGGGCGTGCGTTCGCGTAAAACAAATTCGGACAGGACGCGCGGATAAAGCTGATGCTCGGCAAATTTGACGCGTTCGGCCAACGTACCGGCTGTGTCGCCCGCGACAATCGCGACCGGAGTCTGGCCGAGTACCGTGCCGTCATCAAGTTCGGTTGTTACCAAATGCACACTGCATCCGGCATGGCTGTCTCCATTGTCGATCGCATGTTGGTGTGTGTCTAGGCCTTTGTACATGGGCAGCAGCGACGGGTGGATGTTGAGCATCTTGTCCTGCCATTTTTCCACAAAGTCCGAAGAGAGAATTCGCATATATCCCGCGAGTGCGACGAATTCAGCGCCGGAAGCCAAGATCGCATCATGCATCATCTTGTCATGGGCTTCTCGGGTCATGCCTAAGTGGGGATGCGCGTAGGTGGCTATGCCTTCGGCTTCGGCGATTTTCAGACCCTCTGCGTCTGGGTTGTTCGATGCGACCAGCACCAGCTCATAAGGGCAGTCAGCGTTTTTGGCGGCATAGAGCAAGGCAGCCATGTTACTGCCCTTGCCCGAAATCAGAATGGCTATACGGGCCTTAGCCAAGATGCGTCGCGGACCAAGCGGCCTTCGCGCTCCATGTCTCTTCGCTGCCGATTACGGTGCAGCCCTTTTCGCCTGACTCGATATGGCCAATGCGGTAAACGATCTCACCTGCGGCTTCCAGCGAGGCTGTCACAGAAGCAATATCGCACTCGGCAACCGCGATAACCATTCCGATGCCACAATTAAAAGTCCGCGCCATTTCTTCGGGCTCGATATTGCCCTGTGCTTGCAGGAAAGCCATCAGGCGTGGCTGCATCCAGCCATCGGCGTTGACATGCGCGTGGAGGCCGTTTGGCAGAACGCGCGGGATGTTTTCGAGGAGGCCACCCCCGGTAATATGCGCCATCGCGTGAATTTTGCCGGAGCGAACGAGCGGAAGCAGCGATTTCACATAAATTCGCGTCGGTGCCATTAACGCATCTATCAAGATCACGTTTTGATCAAACAGGGCAGGGCGGTCGAGCTTCCAGCCTTTATCGTCTGCCAAGCGCCGCACCAGCGAGAACCCGTTGCTGTGTATCCCTGATGAAGCAAGCCCTAGCAGGACGTCGCCCCCAGCGATTTTGTCGGCTGTTAGTACTTGGTCGCGTTCGACCGCGCCAACGCAGAAACCGGCGAGATCATAGTCTCCATCCGAATACATTCCGGGCATTTCCGCAGTCTCGCCGCCAATCAGCGCGCAACCAGCGAGCTTGCAACCCTCGGCTATGCTGGCAACCACAGCGGTTGCAACGTCCATATCCAGCTTCCCGCTGGCATAATAGTCCAGGAAGAATAGCGGCTCGGCGCCCTGCACGATCAAGTCATTCACGCACATCGCGACCAGATCGATACCCACGCCGTCATGCTTGCCCGATTCGATGGCGAGTTTCAGCTTTGTCCCCACACCGTCATTGGCCGCAACGAGTAATGGATCGTTAAATCCGGCGGCCTTCAGGTCAAAAAAACCGCCAAATCCGCCAAGGTCGGCGTCAGCCCCGGAGCGGCGTGTAGCCTTTGCCAGCGGTGCAATCGCGCGAACAAGCGCGTTCCCGGCTTCAATGGAAACGCCCGCCTTTGCGTAGGTATAGGAATCATTGCTGCTCATTTTGTCGCAGCTAGCGAGAACGGGCTTGGAATTCCAATCATATGTCGCCAAAAGGCGTCGCAATGTTGGTTAATTTGAAAAGTCGGGCCGCCATCGTCGCAATAGCCGCATCTTTATCGGTGCTGGCCGGCGGTTTTGTTATGGCGCAAATCGAGGGGCCAAAGCGCGGAATTGCGCCAATTGCGAGCTCTGGCGACTTTGAGGTTTTCGATATTGAAGTGAACGAGACCGGCGACGATGCAGCGGATGCCCGCAAAAAGGGCTGGGAAGAAGCGCAGCGACTCGCGTGGAGCAAGCTGTGGGCAAATACGCACGGCGGCAAAGGCTCCAGTCTATCCGATTCGTCGCTCGACGGAATTGTCTCCGCCATCGTCGTTCAGGAAGAGCAAATCGGGCCTAAGCGCTATGTTGGTAAACTGGGCGTGGTGTTCGACCGTGCACGGGCCGGGCAGTTGCTGGGTGTGCAGGGCATAAAAGCCCGTTCGGCGCCGCTGCTGATTATGCCCATCACATTCGCAGGTGGTTCGGCGGTTGTCTACGAACAGCAAAATATGTGGCAGCGTGCTTGGGCACTTTATAAGACGTCGGAAAGTCGGATCGACTATGTCCGGCCTAGCGGCGCAGGCGGGGAATCTTTGCTGCTCAATGCTGGCCAAATCGGCAGGCGTAGCCGCCAGTGGTGGCGGATCATCCTTGACCAATTTGGTGCCGCAGATGTTGTCTTCCCGATTGTGCGGCTCGAACGGCAATGGCCTGGTGGACCGATTGTTGGCAAGTTCACAGCGCGGTACGGCCCGGACAACCGCTATTTGGGTGGTTTCACGTTGCGTGCCGATAACAGCGCTGGCTTGAACGCGATGCTCGAGCAAGGCGTGGCCAAGCTCGACGAGTTGTTCCAGACCGGACTTTCGAATGGTCGCTTGCGCGCGGACGTTTCGTTGGTGCTCGAACCTGAAATTGTCGAGGAAGAGCAGCTGGAGAAGCCACCTGAGCCGCTAAAGAACGAAGATTTGGCAAAAACCGAAGATGATATCGACCGGATCGTGCGTGACATCACTGGCGAAGGTAAGGATGACCGGCCCGCAGACGATAAGCCTGACGAGCCACCGAAAAATGGTGAAGATCCGCCCAAGCGGGAAGATCCGCCGACGCCGCCTCCTGCGAACACGACTACGACGGTGACGGTGCAGGTGTCGACGCCAAGCGAAGCCGAACTTAACCGTGCTGAATCTTCGTTGCGGTCGATTCCCGGCGTGAAGTCGGTTTCGACATCTAGTTTGGCGCTGGGCGGTACATCGGTGTTACGCGTGACGTATCAAGGCGATCCTGCCGCGCTTAATTCGGCCCTTCGTGCGCGGGGCTTCTGACCCGCTGCAAGATTAACCGACATGCGCCAAATTGCCCTTCCTCTCGATGAGCTGCGTCCTGGAGCATCGAACAGTTTGATAATTACGGACGCAAATGCGCATGTTTTTTTCGGGCTTGGTCGTGCGCAGACTTGGCCGGGTCGTTGCGCAATACTCGTGGGACCAGCACGGTCGGGTAAGAGCCTGTTGGGTCGCTTTTTTGCTGCACAAGTGAACGGGGAGGTCATTGACGATGCAGAAATCGTTGCTTCCGAAAAGCTGTTCAACGCATGGAACCGGGCGCAAAACGGCGGTGCGCCGCTGCTAATGCTATCGCGGATTGAGCCAGCGAAATGGGACATAGCACTGCCCGATTTGCGTTCGCGTGTTGCTAGTGCTGAGATGCTTACGCTTGGTCCCCCTGATGATGAGCTTGCCGAGCAGCTACTGCAAAATCATTTTCAGGACCGTGGGACAATGATCGGACCCGAAGCGATGTCATATGTGCTGCGCCGAATGTCGCGGAGTTATGCAGCGATAGAGGATTTCGCGCGTGAGGCGAATGCGGTTGCCTTAGCCGAGGGCAGCGCGATTACCACTGCCTTGGCCAAGCGGATCCTTGAAAAGAAGAATTAGCCACAAGTGATCGTCTCGATCACATAATTGTCGTCATAAGTTACATTCAGCCGCGATGCGCTGTATTCCATCGTCACGGCCGTGCGTGGCGGTATCCAGCGGAACGTCGTTGCACCGGCTTCGCGTTTTAACTTACCGCCAAGTTCTGCGGTTGCTTTTTGCCCGACGGCATATTGTACGCCCTTGGCATAGCATTCCACGTCACCTGCATCGGAAGCGCGAACTTTCTCCGTGCGCGGTTTGGGAATTTTACGTTCGGGTTCAGCAGCATGTGCGCAGGCATTGAGGCCAAGCAGGATGGAAATAGCCAAAAAGCGCATCGCCATCATTCCCATTATTCGCTTTCTTCTTGGTCACTTGCCTTTTGCGTTCGCGTCATCCGTAGTTTTCCTTCGAACACGGCAAATGCCAAACGGCCTTCAACTAAATCCAGCGCGTCACGGCCAAATTGCTCGAACCTCCAGCCGCTAAGCAAGCTAAGCCCTTCGCGCTCGCCAGAGGCCAACCGCTCAAGCTCTTCGCTGCGCACGATTAAGCGCGGCGCAACATTGATCTCGCGTGAACGAATCTTGAGGAGCAATTTGAGCAAGTCTGCGACCAGAACCCCGTCTTTGCCGGGGCCGGGGCCGTTGCGTGATTTTTCATCGACCTTGTCGCGGTGCATTGGCACGGCTTCGGCAATAGCGGTCATTAAACGTGCGCCGATATCATTCTGCGCCCATGTCGCTGACAGACCGCGGACCTTTGGCAAATCGTTCTGCGATTTCGGCGGGTGAGAGGCGATATCGGCTATCGTCTCATCCTTCATGATCCGTCCGCGCGGAATATCTTTGCGTTGGGCTTCGCGATCTCGCCACGCTGCGATTGCCTTCAGACGACCGAGGATTTCCGGACGGCGGGTTTGAATTTTGATCCGTTCCCATGCCTTTTCGGGATCGTTACGATAATTGTCCGGATTGGAAATTCGCTCCATCTCGTGATCGAGCCAATTGCCTCGGCCAGTAATTTTGAGCTTTTCGAGCATCATCGGGAAAATTTGCGCCAAATGAGTTACGTCGCCAATCGCATAGTCGATCTGACGTTTGTCAAGCGGCCGCCGCGACCAGTCGGTAAAGCGTGCACCCTTGTCGAGTTGAATATTCAGCCAAAGATCGACCAGATTGGAATAGCCGATCTGCTCTCCTTGCCCGAGCGCCATCGCTGCAATCTGCGTATCGAACATCGGGTAAGGCGTGTTTTGCGCCAGATTGAAAAAGATCTCGATATCTTGGCCGCCAGCGTGGAAAACCTTGAGCACACCCTCGTTCTTGCACAGTAAATCGAGCATCGGGCCAAGATCAAGATCCGGCGCCATCGGATCAATCGCAGCGGCTTCGTTGGAATCTGCTAACTGAACCAAGCAGAGCTGCGGCCAAAAGGTATTTTCACGCATAAATTCGGTATCAACCGCGACAAATGGCGACTGGGCTAAACGCGCACACAATTCGGCCAGTTGTTTGCTTTCGGTGATGAGCGGATGAATCTTCATGCTCTATGGCCCTTAACAGGCAAAGTCGGCTTGACAAAGGGGCGTTGCAACGGTCTAGCCCCGCCTTCACAATTTCCTGTCTAAAACCTATCAAAAAGAAGCAATCATGCACGCTTATCGTACCCACAAATGCGCTGAACTCCGCTCCGCCGACGTTGGCAGCACTGTCCGCCTGTCTGGATGGGTGCACCGCAAGCGCGATCATGGCGGTGTTTTGTTCGTCGATCTACGCGATCATTATGGCATGACTCAGATTGTTGCAGACAGCGATAGCCCTGCTTTAGCCATTCTTGAAGGCCTGCGCGTTGAGAGCGTTGTTACCATAGATGGCGAAGTGAAAGCGCGCAGCAAGGAAACCGTAAACGCGAATTTGCCAACAGGCGATATTGAGGTGTTTGCGCGCAGTGCAACGGTACTGGGGACGTGCGAAGAACTGCCATTGCCCGTAGCGGGGGAGCAAGAATATCCAGAGGAAACCCGGCTGAAATACCGCTTCCTCGACTTGCGCCGCGAAACGCTGCACGCCAATATCGTAAAGCGCACCCAGATCATCCGCGAAACACGCAGGCGTATGGAAGATATCGGCTTTACGGAATATTCGACCCCGATCCTGACGGCATCCAGCCCAGAAGGTGCGCGCGACTTCTTGGTTCCCAGCCGGATCCATCCCGGTAAATTCTTCGCGCTGCCACAAGCGCCGCAGCAATATAAGCAGCTGTTGATGGTCGCTGGCTTTGATCGCTATTTCCAGATTGCTCCCTGCTTCCGCGACGAAGACCCGCGCGCTGACCGCCTGCCAGGTGAATTTTACCAGCTCGACCTGGAAATGAGCTTTGTCACCCAGGAAGAAGTTTGGGACACGGTGGAGCCAGTGATGGCTGGCGTGTTCGAGGCTTTCGCGGATGGGAAAAAGGTGACGCCAGCGGGCGCATTTCCGCGCATACCTTATTCGCAAGCGATGCTCGATTATGGCACAGATAAGCCCGATCTGCGCAACCCGCTGATCATTAAGGACATGACCAGTCATTTCCAGACTTCGGGCTTTGGATTGTTTGAAAAGATTGTCGGTTCGGGCGGCGTTGTGCGCGCAATCCCGGCACCAAACACGGCTGAAAAAAGCCGCAAATTCTTCGATGATATGAATGAATGGGCGCGCAGCGAAGGCCATGCAGGCCTTGGCTATGTCACACGCAAAGGCGGCGAGTTTGGTGGGCCGATTGCCAAGAACCACGGCGAAGAAGGCATGATTGCGCTTTATGAAGGGCTTGGCCTTGGCCCCGACGATGGCTGCTTCTTTGCCGCGGGTAAGGAAGAGCAGGCCGCGAAACTGGCTGGGGCCGCGCGTACGCGCTGTGGCGAGCAGTTGGAATTGATCGAAACCGATGCGTTCCGTTTCTGCTGGATTATCGACTTCCCCTTCTATGAATGGGATGAAGAGAACAAAAAGGTCGATTTCGCACACAACCCCTTCTCTATGCCGCAAGGTGGGCTGGAAGCGCTCAACACGCAGGATCCGCTGACGATCAAGGCGTATCAGTACGACATGGTCTGCAATGGCTATGAATTGGCCTCTGGTTCGATCCGGAACCAATATCCCGAATTGATGGTCAAGGCGTTTGAGCTAACCGGCCTGACACAGGCGGACGTCGAAGAACGCTTCGGCGGCATGTACCGTGCCTTCCAATATGGCGCGCCGCCGCATGGCGGGATGGCCGCAGGTGTCGACCGCATGGTGATGCTGCTGTGCGGTGTGCAAAACCTGCGCGAAATCACGCTGTTCCCGATGAACCAGCGCGCCGAGGATTTGCTAATGGGAGCGCCTTCGCAGGCCGAGCCAAAGCAACTGCGCGAATTGCATATCCGGGTGATTGAACAACCAAAACAATGATGCTACGCCATCAGTCGATGTAGTTAGAAAAGGCTAGGCCATTGATTGCAGAGATTATCTCGTCGACCGTTAGCTCTTGGGCGCGCAGGGCAATGAGCGCTTTAACGGTGTTGATTCTGGGCTTCACATCGCCATTGGTGGCGCAAACCGTCCCCGACAGGATTCCCGAAACCGCCGCCGAATGGGAAGTTGAATGTGCAGCCGGAAAGGCCATAAGCTGCCAGATCGCGGGGAGCCTTCATTACGGCGGCTTGGGCGTTCCCAAAAATCGAGCAGCGGCGATTCCGCTGTTTGTGCGCGCTTGCGATTTGGGTGAGAACCTGGGCTGCTTTAATGCTGGCCATAGCTATTTCGACGGGGACGGCGTCGCCAAAGATGCAGCCAAGGCGGTTCGATTATTTGAGCGTGGTTGTGATTTAAATCTCGCGGTCGGTTGCGTCGAAGCGGGGAAACGTTATCACGATGGTCTGGGTGTCGAAACCGATAAAAAGAAAGCTAGGCTTTTCTTCCTTCGCGCCTTGGACATCGATCCAGAACTGCCAGCCGCTAAGAAGGCGTTGTCCAAATTGAAATAGGACCAGAGAATGTCTCAGTTCTCTGCATGATTCTATGCAATGCACTCCATTTGCAAACACTCCGCGGCGTATGATTGTGCACAATTGGGTCGTCTGAATTTGGCACAGCTGCTTTTCACCATGCCTATCCGCCGTGACAATAGGGGCGTTTTTGCGCATTGCTTATATGTGGATAACCCGCACAGGATTCGTGGGGCAGAAGGTTATGGCAATCAATCTTTCCGATTTTGAATCGGGAGAAAATTTTACAGGCGATTATGATCGCAGGCTTGAAAAGTTACAAAAGCAGCTCTGCGAGCAACAGGCACTGCATTTACTGCACGGCTGCCGCACACTGATTGTCTTTGAAGGTTGGGACGGGGCTGGCAAAGGTGGTGCGATCAAGCGCCTTACCGCTGATTGGGACCCGCGATATTTTCAGGTCTATCCTGTTGGCGCGCCTAATCAGGAAGAAAAAGAACGCCATTTCCTATGGCGCTTTTGGGCGAAGCTGCCCGGTAAAGGTGAAATCGCAATATTTGACCGTAGCCATTATGGCCGCGTGCTGTTCGAGCGTGTTGAAGGCTTTTGTAGCGAGACTGAATGGCGTCGCGGCTTTGACGAGATCAACGAATTTGAATCACAACAGGTCGAAATTGGTACAAACCTGATCAAGATTTTTCTGCATGTGACGCAGGACGCACAGGATAAGGTTTTTCAGAAGCGCCTGCTGAACCCGTCAAAGCGTTGGAAAATCGGCACTGAGGATTTCCGCAATCGCGCACACCGCGCCGAGTATCTGGACGCGATGCACGACATGTTCGCACAAACCAATACCCGCTGGGCCCCGTGGACTGTGGTCGATGGCAATAACCAGAAAGCTGCGCGTATTGCGGTGCTTGAACATGTGCTGGCAAGTATGAAAACAAAAGGACCGCAGAATTTTCCGGAGATTGACCCAGAAGTCGAAGCACTTGCCAAAGAGGCTTTTGGTCACATCGCCGGATAGCTGATCGCGATTACTTCCCACTCTTTGACGCCGGCTGGTAAGCTTACAGTTCGGACATCGCCGATCATCGCTCGCCTTAGTGCCCGGGCCAAAGGTGAGCTCCAGCCGATAAGGCCGTTTCCAGCATCTGCTTCATCATCACCGACGATCGTGACAATGCGTTCGTTGTCATCCTCGTCAGCAAGCGTGACCGTCGCGCCGAAATACACGCGTTCTTTGTCCGGCTGTTGCGCCGGGTCGATGATATTGGCGGATTTGATACGCTTGGATAGGTGGCGGACTTCGCGGTCAATCTCGCGCAGCCGCTTTTTGCCATATTGATAATCGCCGTTTTCGCTACGGTCTCCGTTTCCCGCAGCCCAACTGACGATCTCGACGATTTTCGGTCGCTCCACTTCGAACAGCGCAATATATTGCGCATGCAAAGCCGCATAGCCCGTTGGAGAAATCGGGTTGGTTTGTTCGCCAAAAGACATGAGGTTTTTTAGCCCGGCGTCGTCTTGCCGAGATAATAGCTCAGCGGCAATTTGCTTTTGTTGCGGGCACTTTGCGGATTCAAATGTTCATACATCACCGCATTTTCAAGCACGCGCTGCACATAGTTGCGCGTTTCGAAAATCGGAATTGCTTCAATCCAGTCGACCATGCTGATAGCGCCAGCGCGCGGATCTCCATTGGCACGAAGCCATTTGTTCACATTGCCAGGTCCCGCATTATAGGCTGCCACAGCCATGGGATAGCTACCGTTGTAGTTATCGAGCATGCGTTGAAAATACGACGAACCTAGCGCAATGTTATAGTCTGTATCGCTGGTTAGTGCGTCGGGTTTGTAGCTCATTGAGAGCTTGCCAGCTACTTCGCGTGCCGTGCCGGGCATAAGCTGCATAAGACCTTTTGCTCCGGCATGGCTAACAATGGCTTTATCAAACTGGCTTTCCTGCCGCGAAATGGCGTGGATAAAAGTCCAGTTAAATTTGTGGTCAGCCGGGATGTTGACTGTTGGAAACCCAAGCCGAACAAAGTCGGCATAGCCAGAGGAGCGGGCATTCCGACCTGCCATGACAGCCAAATCGGGGCGATTTAGCTTGTTCGCTAAAGCAAAGGCCTTTTGATAATCGTCCGGCGTTTTAGCAGATTTTGAAATGGCGCGAACAAAGGCGCTTTGCTCTTTCCAAGTGCCGTAACGCGGCGCGATGCTTGCCGCGATATAGGATGAAGGCGCGCCGCTGCCCGTTGCAACATTGGGAAGTGGTAGCGCTTGCGGGACCGCGGGCAGAGGACGCCCCAACGCCTCTAGAGCAAGTTGTCCGTAGAAATAATCGAAATATTGCGCAGCACTTTCGAAGTGACCGGTAGCGGCAATATTGTCGCGCGCGCGCGTGCTGGCCTTACCTGCCCAGTAGAATCCTTTTGAGCGTGTCTGTGGGCTCTGCGCGGCTTCACCGTAAAGGCGAAACATCCGGGCAGCTTCTGCGGGCTTGTTTAGCTTGTCCATGGCAAGGCGCGCCGCCATCCAAGTTAGATTGGTATATTGATCGCGGATTGGTAGCTCTTCATTGGCCACGATCATGCCCGCGGGAAGCGCGTCCTCAACCCGCGATGCAATGCGAAAAGCGGTGTCATATTGGCCGTCGTTGGCCGCGCTGGTCGCATGGGTCAGGAGCAGCTTATACCAACTTGAGATCGACGTAGGCGGTGCTTGTAGCTTGGGCCGGTTTGCCAGAAAATCACGAGCAGACCATGCGCCACTTGCATCACGTAAAGCATTGGCGCGGCCACCAATCAGGCCAGCGTGCCCGACATTGCCGACGGCCGCAATTTTTGCGTTGGCATCGGGTGCATTTGTCCGCGTGGCCAACCATGCCTCCAGCACAGGGCGGCGAGCAGCTGATGTCATGTTTACATATTTGGTCGCAGAACGTGTCCCACCGGCCCAAAGCAGCGCCTCTACCCTGGCGTCATAGTCGCCAGGCGTATATTTGGTGCCCGCGATTTGCAGCAATCTTGCCTCGTCATCGTCGGTTACCGGCCCCAAACGCCATGCTTTGCGCGCCCATTCCTCGGAGCGTGTTTTGTCGCCAATTGCTGACAGCGCAATCGCATATTTCGCATGACCCGTATTAGTAAGCGGCGGCAAGCGGTCAAAATAAGCGACAGCTTGGCTTGGCGAAAAGGTCAGGGGATTGATAGCTTGTTCGGCATTACGACGTAACGTCTCGTTCTCGGGCCAATCGGGATAGGCCAGCAAGAACGAGGCATATTCGCTGAAATCATAATTTCCCGATGATGTAAGCATCCGCCAACGCTGGATTGCGGCCGGAACGCTACCTCCGCTTGGATCTGTAAGATTCGGCGGTACCGGCGTTGCAAGTGGTACAGTGCCTTGCTGGGGTGTTGTCGCACCCACGCCGGGCTTGAAGACCACGGGCTTTACGACCGGTGCCTGCGACGCTGGAGCGCTTTGTGCGGCTACTGCTGCAGGAAATGCGAAGAGGGAGACAGAAATTAGATGCTTTAACATAGATGACATATTAAGGGCTGCTTCCTTGAAGTGCAACAAAACCAATATGGTTGCTCTATAGGCACCATGAAATTGATTGAGGACATTATTTTATGTTTTCCGGCTCAATTCCGGCTCTAGTGACTCCTTTTCGCGACGGATCGTTTGACGAAGCCGCTTTTCGCAAATTGGTCGAGTGGCAAATCGAGAACGGTTCTAGTGGTCTAGTCCCTTGTGGAACCACGGGAGAAGCATCGACTCTGTCCAATGCTGAACATCACCGTGTTATCGAAGTCTGCGTTGAACAAGCAGCAGGCCGTGTCCCCGTGATTGCTGGATGCGGGTCTAATGACACTGCAAATGCGCGGCTGCATATTAATTTTTCAAAAAAATGCGGCGCAGCAGCAGCATTGGTTGTTGCGCCATATTATAATCGCCCCAGCCAAGAGGGAATTTACGCACATTTCTCCAATTTAGCAGAAAGCAGCGACCTTCCATTGGTGCTGTATAACGTGCCTGGACGAACAGTAACCGATATTGAGCCCGAGACGGTCTGCCGGTTGGTCAACGACCATCCGACAATTGTGGGCATAAAGGATGCCAGCGGCGATTTGTCGCGTGTGACCGATCACCGGATGGGAATTAAGAGCACCTTCTGCCAGCTTTCCGGCGATGACGAACTAGCACTTCCGGCCAATGCGGCGGGGGGCGTGGGATGTATTTCGGTGACTGCAAATGTCGCGCCAAAGCTGTGCGCTGAATTTCAAAAAGCATGCAAAGACAATGATTTCAAGCTAGCGCGCAAGTTGAATGATCAACTTTATCCGCTGCATTATGCCATGTTTGCCGACGCATCGCCGGGGCCGGTTAAATATGCGCTGACAAAAGTGCATGAATGGATCCGCGAAGATTTGCGCTTACCGATGACGCCATGCTCAGATGCGGCAAGGGCCCAAGTTGATGCAGCCCTTGTTCATGCCGGACTGCTATAAGCAAAATTACAGCAATGGCCCGCCCACTTCCCGAAACATTTCAGAAAGAGAAGACCGTCGCCGAGAACCGGCGTGCGCGCTATGATTATTCGATCGAGGACAAATTTGAGGCCGGAATTTGTTTGACTGGCACCGAAGTAAAGTCGCTTCGTTTTGGTGAGGGCTCGATTGCCGAGAGCTATGCCGAGGTTAAAGACGATCAAGTCTGGCTGATAAACGCAAATATCCCTGAGTTCAGCCACGGCAATCGTTATAATCATGAGCCAAAACGTGCGCGTAAATTGCTCCTTAATGCTCGTGAGATAAATAAGCTGCATGGGGCAGTTATGCGGCAAGGCATGACGCTGGTTCCGTTGTCGATTTATTTTAACGGCCGAGGTCGGGCGAAGGTCGAGTTGGCGCTCGCCAAGGGCAAAAAAGCGCCCGACAAGCGGGCAACAGAAAAAGAGCGGGACTGGAAGCGAGAACAGGGCCGTTTGATGAGAGATCGTGGATGAGCAGGCTAGCTAAGATAATACAAGATTCTGCGCCCACGCGGGAGAGCTTTGAGGGCAACCGTTTTCTGCGTCCTTTTGCCAAGCGCGTGTTTCATCCGGCGTTGTGGCGCTTTACCCGCCGCTCGGTGCCGCGCGGCGTCGCACTCGGCTTGCTCGTTGGTATTTTCCTGCTGGTACCAGGTGTGCAGATTGCGGGCGTGGCGTTGCTCGCCTTACCCGTTCGTGCCAACATCCCGATTGGTGCTGCAATGACATTCCTCTCCATGCCGCTGACTACACCGCTGATTTTGGGGGCTTCGGCTTATGTTGGGGGTGCTGATTCGCATAAGCTAATGATGATATTGAACGCGGACATGGCTTGGTGGCCAAAACTTGGCGAATTGACAGCTTGGTTTTGGTCCGACGCGGCGCCTGCATTGCTGTTTGGTCTTTTCGCCATTTCGGTGGTGTCTGCTGCAGTTGGCTATTTGCTCTCTACGTGGTTTTGGCGCTGGAATATCGGGCGCAAATGGCGTCGCCGGTCGAAGCCAGTAGCTTCTGGTGGAACGACACTGTAATCCGGCATAGCCTTTGATAGCCTGCTCCCATAGATTTTGGTTTGGGAGAATATCATGAAATCGATTAAATTCGCGGCGCTGTGCGCAAGCGCAACTGCTATGGCATTTGCAATGCCAGCGATGGCCAACGAAGCCGATACAGAGAGCGCCGGTGCTGCTGAAATTAGCACAGTAACAGCCGAGGATACCGGCGGTTCGGACAAGCCTCAGCTTGGAACTTACGGCTTTGACACGTCAGGCATGGACGCAAAAGCAAAACCGGGCGATGACTTTTACGAATATGCCAACGGCGTTTGGACAAAGAACAATCAAATCCCGGCAGATAAATCCAACTACGGCATGTTCACGCAGCTCGATGACCTCTCAAAAGAGCGTGTGAAAGGCATTTTGGAGTCTGCCTCCAAGGACAAGACAAGCAAAATAGGTGTAGTTTACCGGACCTATCTCGATCAGGAAACAATCGAGAAAAAGGGCATGGCTCCGATCATGCCGACGCTTAAGAAAATCCGTGCGGTGAAAACCCGTAAGCAGTTCCTTGATCTGCTGCCTCAAATGGCACCGATGGGTGTGGGTGCGCTTGTCGGTGGCTATGTGGGGCAAGACGACAAAGATCCCGAAAGCTACATTTTCCAGATGGGCCAGGGCGGCACTGGCCTTCCCGACCGCGACATGTATTTGGTCGACAACCCGAAATTTGAAGAAATCCGCAAGGCCTATAAGGGCTTTCTCGCCAAGATGCTGACCCATGCCGGTGAAGCCAATGCCGAAGCGCGGGCGAACGCGATTTTCGAAACTGAAAAGAAGATCGCAGCGGTGCATTGGACGCGCGAAGACAGTTCGGATTCAAGCAAGACCTACAACAAAATGACGCTGGCAGAACTCGACAAGATCACGCCCGGTCTGGGCATGTCGAAAACACTGACCAAGCTTAGCCCCAAGATAAAGCAAGTTATTGTGGGTCAACCATCGGCGTTCACCGGCATTGCCAAGGTCTTTGGCGCGACCGATGTTTCTGTGTTCAAGGACCAGATGATGATCGGTGCGCTTGCTGGTTTTGCCGATGTGCTGCCAAAAGCGCTCGATGATACTGTCTTTGAATTTTATAGCAAAACACTCTCAGGAACACCGCAGCAGCAAGTGCGCTGGAAGCGTGCGGTCAGCTTCACCGAAGGCACTGTTCCCGACGAGGTCGGTAAAATCTATGCCGAGAAATACTTCCCAGCCGAAACGAAAACCGCAGCTCTGGAGCTTGTGAAAAACGTGCTGGGCGCGATGGGCCGTCGGATCGACAATCTAGAGTGGATGCAGCCGCAAACCAAGGTCCGCGCCAAGCAGAAGCTGGCGAATTTTACCACCAAGATTGGCTACCCCGACAAGTGGCATGATTATGCAAAGTTGCGCATGGTTGACGGTGATGCCTTTGGAAACAATGTTCGCGCAAACCAGTTTGGTTTTGCCGACAATATGAGCAAGCTTGGCGCGCCCATCCGGCGCTGGGAATGGGGTATGCTGCCACAAACGATCAATGCGTACGCCAATTTCGGCATGAACGAAATCGTGTTTCCTGCTGCGATCCTTCAAGCGCCGTTTTTCGACGCCAAAGCAGACCCGGCCATAAATTACGGCGGCATTGGTGCCGTTATTGGTCATGAAGTCAGCCACCATTTCGACGATCAAGGTTCCAAATATGACGAAAAGGGCCGCTTGGCTGAATGGTGGACGGAGAGCGACAAAAAAGCCTTTGAAGCGGCGGGTAAGGCGCTCATCGCGCAATATGACAAGTACGAGATATTCCCTGGCGCAAACGTGAAAGGAGAGTTCACGCTGGGCGAGAATATCGGCGATCTTGCTGGCCTGACCGTGGCATATGATGCGTATAAGGCGTCGCTTGGTGGTAAAGAGGCCCCTGTCATTGACGGGATGACCGGAGATCAGCGCTTCTTCCTTGGCTGGGCGCAAGTATGGCGGCGCAATTACCGTGAGGCGAATTTGCGGCAGCGGTTGCTCACCGATCCGCATAGCCCCTCAAAACAACGCGTCTGGGTGGTGCGCAATATTGACAAATGGGTGGAAGCCTTTCAGGCGAAAGCAGGCGACAAGCTCTATCTGACACCAGAGGAGCGGGTGCGTATTTGGTAACGAGCCCCATCCGTCTTCATGTAAACAAGGGGGCGCGGGCGAAATAATCGCTTGCCCCCCCCCCGAGATATGATGTTATCTCAGAACCGAAAATGATTCGGAAAATCCTTAGGGTGACCACTTAAGGAGAAAATTCATGAGCTATATGGAAAACGCGCCCAGCTTTGCGGGCGGCATTCAGGAACTGACCCTGGATGAGATTGGCTATGTCGGTGGTGGCACCTCAGTCAGTGGAGGTCCTGCCAAACCTGCAGCGGCTCCAGTCAACGAGCCCGGCGCTTTTGAAAAATTAGGAAGAATGCTGGATAATCCTGGAGAAACTATCGGCCGGATCATTGACAAAGGTTTGAAAGATTTACGTGATGTTGCAGAATCGGGTAAAGGCACAGGCTATTGGGCTAATGGTATTTACCAAATTAAGTGACTTTCCAATGATTGGTTGGAGTTATATGTCTCAATTGGCTATAATCCGTCCATGGATGGTGCATATTTATTTGAGACCTTTAAAATATGTTTCATTTATAATTTCAGTGTTTATTCTCATCGCTATAGTTTTTCACACAAATGAATTAAATCTAACTGATAATGCTGGTTTTGCATCGAACAAATATTTCGAAACATTTGATGCTTTGCTTAGATCTCCATTGATTGAAACTTTTATTTTGTATTGTTTATTTAGACTTTGCAGTCTTATGAATTCTAAAATATTGGACAGTGGGTATTTTTTCATAGTCCTTACGACATTTATATCGTGGATTTCTCATGGCATCAGCATGAATGCAATGTTCCCTACTTTTATGTTTTTTATGTCTTCCGTATTCGTGGTGAGAACTGTAAAAAAATCGATGTCTTTTCTTCGTCATGCTTTTTACGGAGCATTTGTGATACATGTTATGTATAATTTGCCGTATGTTGTGAGGCTATATCTATAAATTTTTGTTTCTTTTCGCTGAAGTAATCGCTTGCCCCCCCCCGGAGATATGATGTTATGTCCGAACCGAAAATGATTCGGGCCAATCCTTAGGGTGACCACTTAAGGAGAAAATTCATGAGCTATATGGAAAACGCGCCCAGCTTTGCGGGTGGCATTCAGGAACTGACCCTGGATGAGATTGGCTATGTCGGTGGTGGGCTAAGTTTAATAAGTCCCGCAGGCGCGTACCAAATTTTTAAAGAAGCACTAAATTTAATCGCCGGTGGGTACTCGATTTATCAAATTTATCAAGATTTCAAATCAAGCAATCCAGAAAGTGCCGCAATATTTGAGAGTCTCGTAGCATCTGGTGCTTTTGGCAATAAAACATTGCTAGTAAATGTTAAAAGATCAAATTAATTATTTTATCGTAATATGAAAAATATGATAGAAAAAATATTTATAATTTCCTTCATGTTTTTCGTATTACATGTATCTATTATAGAATTATTATTATTACCTATTTTAAAAGCAATACATATGGAGCAAATTAGAGGACCTTTGGTCGAGGAAATATTTAAATATGTTGCAATAATCTATTTGATAAATGAATTTAAATTAAAGCGATCTATTATAATATCATGTTGTTCTATGGCAATTATTGAAAGTAGTATATATATATATATTGTTTATAGTGAAGCACTTTCTAGATTTCAAAACATTGTCAGTGATGAGATTTCTTATTTAATTTTTATAATAGTCTGCGGATTGATTTTTTTAAAAAATTTGTTTGGTCATTGTTTTTTTGTATTTTCATCTTGGTATTTTTTGACGAGGGGTCTGTTTTTTTGGGCTTGTGCATTTTCCGTCTTAGTGCATTTTTTTGTTAATCGGGTTTT
This sequence comes from uncultured Alphaproteobacteria bacterium, assembly GCA_963763915.1. Classification (GTDB taxonomy): domain Bacteria; phylum Pseudomonadota; class Alphaproteobacteria; order Sphingomonadales; family Sphingomonadaceae; genus Sphingorhabdus_B. Next base: position 410,347 of record CAVXQH010000002.1, on the reverse strand, counting down.
CTTTGGAATGTAATGTAGTTTTGGCAAATCGGTATTTGAAAATGAGCAAACTTTTCCGAACCGAAGTCATCGCACACCGCACCGAAAGGCTCGGCGGCGACATCAGTCTGGCTGTTCCTATTGGATGGCAGGCGGTTGGTTATTTGTTTTTGGCAACGCTGATTGTTTCGGCGGTCTTTCTGTTTTCTGCAAATTATCCCCGTATCGAGACTGTTTCAGGCATGATCCTGCCCGACAAAGGCGTGACGGCTGTTGTGCCGTCGCGGCCAGGCGTGATCACGCAACTGCTGGTGCAAGAGGGGCAAGATGTCAGAGTCGGTACAGCTTTGGCAATGTTATCGTCTGCGGAGCTGCTTGAAGATGGAACGTCAGCAAGCGGAGAGATGGAGAAGTCGCTTGCGGCGCAACATGAAGGAGAACGCCTTTCACGAGTTGCCTTTCATGGGGAGAAAATTGCTAAATGGGTCGCGCCATTGTTTGAAGACGACGCACTGGAAGTCGTAAGACTTCGCCATACTATTTGCCTTTTGGCCGGAAGTTCATGGAACAGCCATCCGGAATATCGCGCAGACCATGCAGCCAAATTGGCGTTGGAGGGCCATTGGCCAGGTGTAACTGCTGCTGACCGGGCAATCATGGCAACGGGCCTTTACGCTGCCTTTGGCGGGCGCCGTGAAACGCCAGCTTTTCTTGAAATGCTTGCGCCAAAAGAATTGCTCGACCGAGCAAATCAATGGGGGTTGGCTGTCAGGTTGGCGCAGCGGCTAGATGGCGGCACGGGCGTTGCCCTCGATACCGTCACTCTGCAAAGTAAAAATGGAGAGCCATCTCTGGAATATGGCGAGGGATCGAAACATCTTGATGTAAGCACTGTACGGCGCCGTTTGAAACACTTGAGGGAAGCGATCTCGAAAAGCCAATTGAACGCTGCGGTGCCAGCTTAAGCTAGCTGGGGCCTTAGCTATTAATGGTTGAATTCTGACCAACCTTGACAAATGGCACGCTGCGTTCCAGCCAACAGCGGAGCAAAAACTGTATTTCGCCCCAAAAAAAATGGGTGCGTATCTGGCAATAGGATAAGGAACCGCGTTGAAAGACTTAAGCCCTCCGTCGCAATTACAGTTATTCGGCGGGGGCGCAGGAAATGGTGCTCGCGAAGATATATTGCTGAAGGTCATTTTGGCTATTGCGACGATCGGATCGGCGATAGTCATTTGGCGCAGTGCCCAAAGTCCCGCGCTAGTTGCCAGCTTTTTTGCAGGGCTTGGGTCGCTTTGGGCGTTGGTTGCTTATTTGCGCCGGCCTGCAGAAAATGAAGTGGCAGGCAGTGCTACGCCGCCAGATTGGTCTGTGACGCGCGCTGCTGCAGATATGAGCGATGCCGCGATTGCTATTAGCGACAGGGCAGGGCGATTAGTGTGCGCCAATGCAAACTACGGCAAATGGTTTGACGGTTTACGTTCTCCTTCCGAAGCATTGACCGATGCAGCGGCGCGGGAAGTGCTGTTTGCTTCGGCACGTCTGGCGTGGCGTGATGGCGAAGCCTCTATTGAAAACACCGCTGATGCGACTGGAACCTATACGGTCAAGCTGAGTCGCACGGGCACCGGCGACGACTATATGCTATGGTGGTTCGCGCCGATTGTGCAGCATGACTTACAAGCGCGCGGCGCCGAGTTTGTCTCAGGCCGACTAGGGCGGACACTGGCAGAGGTTGGCGTGGGCATGGTGACGGTTAACGAGAACGGCAAGATAACTGCGGCTAACTCGGGTTTTGCGCTGCGCGCAGCGGGCAGCGAAGGCACCAATCTAACGGGCCGCGATTTTGCCGAGCTCATGCGGCTCGATGAAAAGGGCCGAATATATTTTGAACGTGAAGGGAGGCGCGGTACGCCGATACGGTTGGTACATGCGCCTTTAGCGATTTCAGACGAAGGTCGACCATCGGAGGCACCAGCTCTAATGCTGACGCTCGATGACGATGGCAATATGGTCGATCATGGTAGTGCATTGGCACAGGTCAAGCAGCTTCTGGCGACTTTGCCACTCGGCCTGGCGATGGTTGATCGCGACGGACGCTTTCTGTTTGCCAATGACGCATTTGCGCGCGTGGTGGCGCTAACGCCCGAGACGTTGCCGCCATATCCTGGTGATTTGGTCATCCCGGAAGATAAGGCGCCTGTTTCGCAAACTATTCGCAGCTATGCGCGCGGTCAGGCTCTATCCGGCGATATTGCCGTCCGGATGAAGGGGGAGCCCGAAGAGGTGGTCAGCCTTTCACTTGCCGGAATGCGGGGGCTAGGAGACGCGGCTGTGCTGCTCGGCTTGCGCGACAACAGCGAAGAGTCGAAGCTGAAGAAGCAAGTGGCGCAAGCAACCAAGATGCAAGCGGTTGGACAGCTGGCGGGCGGCGTGGCGCATGATTTCAACAATATTCTGACTGCCATCATCGGTTACTGCGACCTTATGTTGATGCGGCATCAGCCCGGCGACAGCGATTATGACGATATCCAGCAGATCCGGAACAATTCTAACCGTGCCGCCAGCCTGACGCGGCAATTGCTGGCTTTCTCGCGGCAACAGACCTTGCGTCCGCAGATTTTACAATTACCCGATGTCGTGTCGGAGGTTTCTCATTTGCTTAAGCGCTTGCTCGGCGAAACAGTGCAGCTCGAAGTCAATCACGGCCGCGGAACAGGCACAGTGCGCGCCGATCCAGGACAGTTGGAACAGGTCATTGTCAATCTAGGCGTCAACGCGCGCGACGCAATGCCGAACGGTGGCACGCTGCTGATCGAAACGGCGGCGGTTTCGCAGACCGCAGCACGCAATCTAGGTATCAATATCCTACCAGTGGGCGAATATGTGCGCCTGTCCGTGATCGACAGCGGTACGGGAATTTCGAAAGAAAATCTGACGAAGATATTTGAGCCGTTCTTCACCACTAAGGATGTCGGCAAAGGCACAGGGCTCGGGCTCTCCACCGTCTACGGAATTGTCAAACAATCGGGTGGGTTTATTTTTGCCGAGTCCGAACCCGGGCAAGGCACGCGCTTTGACATCTTCCTGCCCGTCCATAAGGGCGAAGTGGTGGCTCCCGAGGCTCCCGGTAAGGCCAAGTTTGAAAAGGCGAACGACCTTTGGGGTAGCGGCCGCATTTTGTTGGTCGAAGATGAAGATATGGTGCGCGCGGTTGCAGAACGGGCGCTGGTGCGACAAGGCTATAACGTGACCACTGCACGCGACGGCGAAGAGGGGCTGGCGCAATTTGCGGAGGGGCGTAGCTTTGATCTGGTTGTGTCAGACGTGGTAATGCCGAATATGGATGGCCCCGCTATGGCGCGGAAGCTGCGCGAACAAAATGGCAAAATACGCATATTGTTTATGTCAGGCTATGCCGAAGAACAGCTGCGCGAATTGATCAATCTCGAAAATGTCGCTTTTTTACCCAAGCCGTTTTCAGTTCAACAGATATCCGAAGCCGTTCGCGACGCGTTAAATGACGCAAGATCATGAAAATAAACATGAAAAATTAATTTCGTTCCGCTCTTGTTCTATTAGAACAAAATAGATACATAGTCGTCAGGGGTAACCCAAGGGTGACGATCTAGCCGTTGATCGATGGGCGATTGATGGTAAGCAGCAAGGAGTGGGACGATGGCAGCTTCGTTAAAAGTTATCGGTACGGACAATCAGGCAAAATCAATGAATAATGCAGATAGAGAAAGAGCGCTCGATGCAGCGCTCGCGCAGATAGACCGCGCATTCGGCAAGGGCTCGGCGATGAAGCTGGGCAGCAAAGAGGCAATGAATATCGAGGCTATCTCGACGGGTTCGCTTGGGCTCGACATTGCGCTTGGTATTGGCGGACTTCCCAAGGGGCGCGTGATTGAGATTTACGGCCCCGAAAGCTCGGGAAAGACGACGTTGGCATTGCATGCCATAGCTGAAGCGCAAAAGGCTGGTGGTACGGCAGCGTTCATCGATGCGGAACATGCGCTTGATCCAGGTTATGCCAAGAAACTCGGGGTGAACATTGACGATCTTATCGTTTCGCAGCCGGACACAGGCGAGCAAGCGCTCGAAATCGCTGATACATTAGTGCGCTCGAACGCGATCGATGTGCTGGTTATTGACTCGGTGGCGGCACTTGTTCCCCGCGCGGAAATCGAAGGCGAGATGGGCGACACCCATGTTGGCTTGCAAGCGCGCTTGATGAGCCAGGCATTGCGTAAGATTACCGGTTCGATCAGCCGTTCAAACTGCATGGTGATCTTCATCAACCAGATCCGCATGAAAATTGGTGTGATGTACGGTTCACCTGAAACAACCACGGGTGGAAATGCGTTGAAATTCTACGCTTCGGTTCGGCTCGATATTCGCCGTATTGGCCAAATTAAACAAGGCGAAGATATTGTCGGCAATACCACGCGTGTAAAAGTTGTGAAGAACAAGGTGGCCCCGCCGTTCAAGCAGGTCGAGTTCGACATCATGTACGGTGAAGGCGTGTCAAAGATGGGCGAACTGATTGATCTGGGCGTCAAGGCGGGTCTCGTCGAAAAATCGGGTAGCTGGTTCAGCTATGACTCGATCCGAATCGGGCAGGGCCGTGAAAACGCCAAAATCTGGCTGCGCGAAAATTCCGAAATGGCCGCTAAGCTGGAAACTGCCATTCGCGGCAAGACTGCAGAAGTTGCGGAAGTGATGATGACTGGCCCCGACGCGGAAGATGTTGTCATTGAGGATTAGTGATTTGGGCGACGCGTGGTTTAGCTCCGCGCGCCGCCTAAACCGACTTGTTTCAAAAAAATTGATTTCTCCTCCCCGGGAGAATGATGCGGCATCAACCTGAGTGCTGCGTCACCGGTCCGTCCCGACCCCACCCCGGGGCGGACCAATTTTTTGGACTCTTCGTCAATGTGGCAGGAGGTCCGTTTGGGTTGGGCTGTCAGCGGTTTAACGCGATTACTCTTCACCCATGCGGAGCGCTGCGATAAAGGCCTCCTGCGGGATGCTGACATTGCCATATTCGCGCATCCGGGCCTTGCCCTTTTTTTGCTTTTCGAGCAACTTCTTCTTACGGCTGATGTCGCCGCCATAGCATTTTGCCGTCACGTCCTTACGCATCGCGGCGATTGTTTCGCGAGCGACCACCTTGCCTCCAATGGCTGCCTGGATTGGGATTTTGAACAAATGGCGTGGGATGAGATCCTTCAATCGTTCACACATACCGCGTCCGCGTGCTTCGGCTGTTCCGCGGTGTACTATCATCGAAAGTGCATCAACAGCGTCACCGTTTACGAGGATGCTCATCTTAACAAGATCACCTTCGCGGTGGCCTATCTGGTGGTAGTCAAATGAGGCATAGCCGCGGCTGATGCTTTTGATCCGGTCGTAGAAATCGAAGACTACCTCGTTGAGAGGCAGTTCATACACTATCTGGGCTCGACCGCCAACGTAGGTCAGTTGCTTCTGAATGCCGCGCCTGTCTTGACAAAGCTTAAGGATGGAACCCAAATACTCGTCGGGGCAATATATGGTTGCTTCAATCCATGGTTCTTGAATTTCGTCAATTCGGTTCACATCGGGCATGTCGGCCGGATTGTGCAATTCCATATCGCGAGCATCGTCGGTTTTAGATCGTGAAAGTTTGAGTTTATAGACAACCGAAGGTGCGGTGGTGATAAGATCCAGATCATATTCTCGTGTCAGACGTTCTTGAATAATCTCCAAATGGAGCAGTCCAAGGAATCCACATCTAAAACCAAATCCGAGCGCTGCGCTGCTCTCGGTCTCAAAACTAAAACTTGCATCGTTCAGTCGCAGTTTGGATATGCTTTCGCGTAGCTTTTCAAAATCTGCGGCATCGGTCGGGAAGAGGCCACAAAAGACCACAGGCTGTACTTCTTTAAATCCGGGCAGTGGAGCAGATGCAGGCCGTTTGGCATCGGTGATAGTGTCACCAACGCGTGTCTGTGCTACTTCCTTGATCTGCGCGGTAATGAACCCTACTTCGCCCGCAGCTAGTTCTTCCAATATTTCGATTTTTGGTCGCATGCAACCAACACGGTCGACAAGATGTGCGGTGCCAGCTTGCATGAAGCGGATCTGCTGGCCTTTTTTGATAACGCCGTCGATGACGCGGATAAGGATCACCACGCCGAGATAAGGATCGTACCAGCTGTCGACCAGCATCGCCTTTAGCGGTGCGGTTATGTCACCTTTTGGTGGTGGGATCCGTGTGACAACGGCTTCCAGAACCTCTTCAATACCAATCCCTGATTTGGCGGAGGTCAGTACAGCATTGTCTGCTGGCAAGCCGATTATTTCTTCGATTTCTAATTTGACTTTGTCGACTTCGGCGGCGGGCAAGTCTATCTTGTTAATAACCGGGACAATCTCGTGATCGTGTTCGATTGACTGATAAACGTTGGCAAGCGTTTGCGCCTCTACGCCTTGCGCTGCATCGACCACCAGCAATGCGCCTTCGCACGCTGCAAGACTGCGCGAAACCTCATAGGCAAAATCGACATGCCCGGGCGTGTCCATAAGGTTTAATTCGTACCGTAACCCGTCCTTCGCAACATAATCGAGCCGGACGGTCTGTGCCTTAATTGTGATCCCGCGTTCTTTTTCAATGTCCATATTGTCAAGAACTTGCGCCGACATCTCGCGCGCGGACAAGCCACCCGTCGTCTGGATCAATCGGTCCGCTAATGTGGACTTACCGTGATCGATATGGGCGATGATGGAAAAATTGCGAATACGCGAGAGGTCTGTGCTCATGATAGCCGGCGCCCTAGCAGGCAGCGGCAATTGCAGCAAGCGCCGCACTCAGTCGGTCATCGGCTTGCCCCCGGACGACCGCATAGTTGACCGCTCTGTTGTCCAATTCGGTTTGGCAAAGATTGAAAAATTGCTTTCGTTCTTCTGGATGTCCGTAAACGCGCAGGCCATCGCCAACAAACGGCAGGTCGATGTCAAGGAGCAGGTACAAATCAGCAAAGCCGTCAAATTCGCGCAACTGTTTGCTGCGCCTGTCAAACATCATTTCCGCCCAAACCGCTGTAATCAGGGGGTCGGTGTCAAAAATGACATAGTCACAGTCCAAATGCAGTGCCCGTTTTGCTGCCGCTTGGTTCATTTCGTTTTGAACTACTGCAATATGGTCGAGTGCAGCCATGTCGATGTTGGTGCCATGTTCTTCACAATAAGCGCGGCCATATTCGGGCACAGTTTCACAGCCGAAATGCACCGCAAGTTTGGTCGCGAGTGTTGATTTGCCGGTACTTTCCGGCCCGTGCAGGCAAATACGTTTCATCCGCTTATTTGACTGCTGCTTTGCGCAATATGTTGCGCCATTCGATGTAGCCGGTTATCGCCAGCACAAGGAAAATCGCATAAAGAGCTGCGGTAAGCTGTAAGCCTTTCAACAGGTAGAGCGGTATCGAAATGACATTGACCGTGATCCACCAGTGCCAGTTCTCGATATAACGTTGCGTCATCAAAATCTGTCCGGCGACCGAGAGCATCGCTATGGCTGCATCCCAAAAAGGAAAGCTGGCATCGGTGTGGTGGGCCATCAACGCACCCCAACCGATTGTCGCAATCAATGACCCCGCTATTGTTAACACTAGTTTCTTTTCGGTCATGCGTTCGATCTTGATTTGCCCAGTTTGCTGCTTGTTCCGGCTCCAACTCCACCAGCCATATATGTTCACGGCGACAAAAAATATTTGCAAGCCCGCATCGCTGTACAGCTTTTGCTCGTAGAATATCTTGGAATAGAGGGCGACCATAGCGATCCCGATCGGGAAGTTCCAAATTGAACGCTGGATTATGAATATGATATTTGCAAGGCCGAGTATGAAGGCAACAATTTCTATGTTGGACATGGTGCAACCCGACTCTTTTCATGCTGTGCCATGCGGGTGGCATTGTTTTTTGCTTAAATCCAGTGTCATCGAGGGAAAATTGTGGTTGTGAGCGGCAAGCAACCCCGATTGACGAATGTTGCTCTGCGGTGCAGTCTCCAAATCAGAGCGAGGCAATATGACAAAGAAAAAAGAAACGAAACAGTCCTTTCCATTCGGAGGGTTTGAAGCAGCAAACGAGGCGACGATGGCGCTGGGCCCGATTACGGGTCTGGCCAGAGAGGATTTCGCCGGTGCTGTCGGACTTCTGTTGCGGCAAACCGCCACCAATCCGGGTAAAGCAATCAAGGCAGCGACCGAGTTCTCAACCGATCTTGTGCAGATTATGACAGGGAAGTCGGAATTGGCGCCAAATCCAAAAGACAAGCGCTTTATGGATCCCGCGTGGACTTTTAACCCGTTTTTTAAGGCGGGCGCACAATATTATATGGCGGTTCAGAAAGGCATTAAGAACTATATCGACGATTTAGAATTCGATGCGTTGGAGCGCGACCGCGCGAATTTTATCTCGCAGATGATCATCGATGCATTGGCGCCGACAAATACGTTGATCGGTAATCCGACTGCGCAAAAACGGTTGGTGGATTCTGGCGGTCTGTCGTTGATAAAGGGGCTCAAAAACGCGTATAACGACATGGTTCACAATGACATGATGGTCAGCCAAGTGAACAAGAAGCCGTTCAAAATTGGCGAGAATATTGCAACATCAAAAGGTGCTGTTGTTTACCGCGACGAAATGCTCGAGCTGGTGCAATATGCGCCGACAACGGACAAGGTTTACGCGGTTCCGCAGCTGACCATCCCGCCGCAAATCAACAAAATGTATATCAATGACCTGACACCGGAAAAGAGCGTGGTCAAATGGCAGTTGGACAATGGCATCCAGCCATTTGTCATTAGCTGGCGCAACCCGACCGCCGAACAAGGCAATTGGGGCATGGGCGACTATGTCGACGGCTGCATTAGGGCGCTTGATGTGATTATGGAGATTACAGGTTCGAAGACGGTTAATGTCTCGGGTGCGTGTTCAGGTGGCCAAACTATGTCGGTAATGCTGTCGAAGCTGGCGGCTGCCAAAGACGAGCGCATCGGTTGCATCACGATGATGGTGTGCGTGCTCGAACCCAAAGCAGGCGATACTGAAGTCAGTGCGCTGGTTTCAGACAACGGTTTGAAACTTGCCCGTCAACGTGCCGCCAAGGGCGGCATAGTCGAGGCTTCCTCGCTAGCGCGGGGCTTTGCATGGCTGCGTCCTAATGATCTTGTCTGGAGCTATGTCATCAACAATTACCTGATGGGCGATGATCCGCCAGCCTTTGACATATTATTCTGGAACGCGGATGCGACAAATCTCTCGCAGTCGCTGCTTGCAGACTTTCTCGATCTGTTTGAGGCCAATGCTTATGCTCGGCCGGGTACATTCAAAATGGCGGACCACGAACTGGACCTGACCAAAGTTAAAAACGACATGTTCATCCTAGGCGGGACAACTGACCATATCACGCCGTGGCAGGCTTGCTACCGCTCGACGCAGCTGTTTGGTGGCAAGAATATCGAGTTCATTCTTAGCCAGGCGGGACATATGCAGGCGATCCTTAACCCGCCGGGCAATCCAAAGGCGAAATACTGGCGCTCGTCCTCGTCCAAGAAACCTCCTGCCAACGTGAAGGAATGGATGAAAGGCACAGAAGAGGTGGCCGGTAGCTGGTGGCCATACTGGATAGAGTGGCTGCAAAAGCGCGCTGGCAAGAAGATCGACGCTCCAACAGAATTGGGCAGTAAGAAACATGAAAAGCTGGGGGATGCGCCGGGACTTTATGTTCTGGATTGATTGCTCTTTTGACGGCATAAAGCGCGAGCGATCCGAAATGAGTTCACGGCCAATATGGGGGAAGTTATGACCAAAGGACGCATGCCGGTTTTTTCTATGGAAACGATTGACGGTCGGAGGCTGCGCGTAGCGCATTGGAAGGCCGGGAAAAGTCGTAAGTCGGGCAATCACTTGCCGCTACTGTTTTTTAATGGCATCGGCGCGAATATTGAGGCCATGGCCCCATTAGCCGAAATGCTTGATGACCGCGATGTTATCACGTTTGATATGCCCGGAGTAGGCGGCTCACCTGATCCGGTTGTTCCGTATAACGCACTAATGATGGCGCGGATTGCATCGCTTTTGCTCGAAAAATATGAACTGCAGTTGGTTGATGTTATGGGCGTTAGCTGGGGTGGGGCAATGGCGCAGCAATTTGCACTACAATATGGCAAGCAAGTGAACCGTGTCATATTGGCCGCCACTACAGCTGGCATGTTGATGATACCAGGCAATCCCGCTGCGCTTATCAAGATGGCCGATCCACGCCGATACATCGATCCGTCATTCATGAAGAAGCATTTCTCTACACTTTATGGCGGCGCAACAAATGGTTCTGATGATCATGTCAGCAGGATTACACCGCCCAGCAAGACCGGCTATTTCTATCAACTGATGGCGATGATGGGGTGGACCAGCGCGCCGTTTCTGCCCTTCTTACGCAAGCCTACACTCATCATGATGGGCGACGATGACCAGATCGTGCCGATTATCAACGGGCGTTTCCTCAACATGCTAATCCCTGACAGCCAACTGGTGGAAATTAAGGGCGGTGGCCATTTGTTCATGCTGAGCCATGCTGAAGAAACCATTGCAGCGATGCGTGTGTTCTTAGGCGAGCAGGAAGAGCGCAAAGCCGCTTGATACACGCTTCCATTTCCCCGCAATGGCGTTAGCCTATCGAATCGAAACATGGGGAGGAACGCTTCGGTGCGGCATATTGCAATAATCGGTTCAGGCCCTGCGGGTTATTATACTGCGGAAGCGGCGCAGAAGAAATTCGGCGAAGATGTACGCATCGATATTATTGATAGACTGCCTGTGCCCTTTGGCTTGATCCGTTTTGGTGTGGCACCTGATCACCAATCAATCAAGGCAGTGTCGCGGCGTTATGAGGCTGTCGCGCTTTCCGACAATGTACGCTTCGTCGGCAATGTCAGCGTGGGTGCAGATGTCTCGGTGGACGAGATAGCCGGGCTCTATGATGCTGTTGTCTTGGCGACTGGCGCGCCCAATGACCGCAAACTTGACATGCCAGGCGGCGATCTCGACGGCGTGTTGGGTAGCGCGGCTTTTGTTGGCTGGTATAACGGTCATCCGGACTTTGCCGAATTAAACCCTGACCTTTCGGGGAAATCGGTGGTTGTGATCGGCAACGGCAATGTCGCGCTAGACGTTGCAAGGATACTTTCAAAGACGCGCAGCGAGTTTGCGGGCTCTGACATAGTAGTTCACGCTCTTGAGGCGCTTGAAAGTGCGAATACCGAAGAAATTACAATACTTGGCCGTCGCGGGCCACACCAGATTGCGATGACACCCAAAGAATTGGGTGAGCTTGGCCATTTGGAACGTGCAACGCCCGTTGTTGCGATTTCCGACTTGCCCGAAGAGGCCGAGGACGCACTTTTAGAGCCGGGCATGCGCAAATCGGTTACACATCTTCGGTCCTTTGCGGCGATCCCTGAGAGCTTCCGCGCAGACAAGAAAATCGTGATAGACTTTGATTTTTTTGCAGCACCTGTTTCCATTGAGGGCGACGGCAAGGTTGAGCGCATTACGGTAGAGCGCACTGTGCTTGACAATGATCTGCGCAGCGTTGGTACCAGCGAAACTTATTCGATTGATTGTTCGCTGATCATCAGCTGTATCGGCTATCAGACACCGCCTATCGAAGGTGTGCCCTATGAGCATGGCCGTGGCCGCTTTGCCAGCGACGAAGGGCGCATTTTGCCTGGGCTGTATTGCGTTGGCTGGGCACGGCGCGGTCCGACCGGTACCATTGGTACGAATAAACCCGATGGTTTTGCGATTGTGGATTTGATTGCCGAGGACATTGGCGAGGGGGCGGGCAAGGCGGGTCGTCCTGCGCTAGACGAGCTACTCGACAAGCGCGGCGTTCAAGTCGTGAAATTCAGCGACTGGAAGAGGATAGAGGAAGCCGAAGTTGCAAATGCGCGCAAAGATGCGCCAAGGGAGAAATTTGTCCATGTCGCCGACATGATCGCGGCGCAAGGGACAAGCGAGCCATAACGCCAAGTGCTGTGATTACAGCCATAGTCCAATGCTGTGTATGGCCAGACCCGCAAGTCCACCTACTATAGTGCCATTGATACGGATGAATTGCAGGTCGCTGCCTACAGCATTTTCAACGCGGTCGGTAATGGTCTTCGCGTCCCAACCTTGAATAGTGTCGGATACCAGACGAACTATATTGTCGCCGTAATTTTCCGTTGTCCCTACAATCGCGCGCCGCGCAAAGCGGTTGATCTGGGACTTCAGATTTGTGTCCTCTTGCAATGTTGACCCCAGTTGCAACAACGCATCGCCCAAATTTCCGGCAAAAGTTGCATCCGGATTGCGCGCGGCATTGAGCAAGGCTTGTCGACCTTGCTGCCAAAGATCGTCGATCCACGTTCCGATTGCAGGATTCTCAAGCAGTTCGCGCTTCCAACCCTCCACCTTTTTCTGCAGCTTTTTGTCATGCACAAGATCATGCGCGAGCTGTGACAAACCTTCTTCGCCCTTCGCACGCAAGCTATGGTTGGGGTCGGCGGCCATGTCGACAAGCAGTTTGTTCAGGCCATTGATTATTGCATTCGATAATTTTTCATCGAGGCCGGTCCAGCGCATGACGGCGTTGGTGCGCTCTGAAATCATGTCTTGAATGACCTGTTCGTTGGATTCCAGTGTCTTTGCGGACCATTTGATAATGCCGTCGAGAACAGCACTATGCTTGTTATTGGCAATGGCCGCGTGCAACAACTGCCCGAGCAAAGGTGCGACATTTAGCCTATCGAGCTGACTGCGTAGCGCTTGCTTGGCCATTTTGCCGAGCCGTTCATCATCAAGTGCTCCAACGACGTCGCCGATCATCCGCGACGCGCCCATACGCATGCGACCTTCGCCTCCCTGCGGGTTGGCGAGAAAACGCCCCACAGCGGAAGCGACATCGATATTGCGTATGCGCTTTGCAACGACCTTCGTGGTCATGAAGTTGCCACGAAGGAAATTTGCCAACGTTCGACCGATGCGTTCCTTATTTGTCGGAATGATAGCGGTATGCGGGATCGGAATGCCCATCGGGTAGCGAAAGAGCGCAGTGACCGCGAACCAATCTGCAAGGCCACCGACCATGCCGGCCTCGGCAAAGGCCCTAACAAAGCCCCATGGGTGACCAAGCTCGTGCTCAGCATGTTTGGCAATGACAAACACTATTGCCATTGAGACGAGCAAACCAGTAGCGATCCAGCGCATCTTGCGCAGTTCAAGCTCGCGTTCCTTATAACGCTGGCTTTCGCCTTGACCCAAAGAGCTTAGAGATTTCACGATGTTAGATTAGCTTATGTAGCGAGAATTACCAGCTTCGTAGCGAAACACGGGTAAGCGCTATTCCGCCGGTTGCAAACCACCAAGCGGAAACCCCGGGCCACTTTTTGATTTGGGCGTTTTGGCAGCTGGGGGCTCATCAGAGGGCTCGGCTTCGCCGTGATCAGCCTCGGGGTCATAGGTTAGCAACTTCGTGCGCAGCCAAGGACCAAGCCGCCTCTCAACGCCATCAGCAAGACTGAAACCAGCGGGAACGATCAACAGCGTCAATATGGTCGAGACGATCAGGCCACCAATCACGACAGTGCCCATCGGCGCGCGCCATGCACCGTCTCCTGAGATTGAGATTGCGGTCGGGATCATCCCGGCTGTCATGGCGACTGTAGTCATCAGGATCGGTTGTGCGCGTTTATGTCCTGCCTCCATAATTGCCTGATACTTGGGAACGCCGCGCGCCATTTCCTCAATCGCAAAATCGATTAACAGGATTGAGTTTTTGGCTACGATCCCGAACAACATCAAAATCCCAATAAACACAGGCATCGACATGGGTTGGCCGATAATCAACAATGCAATAAACCCACCCAGCGGCGCGAGCAGTAACGACCCCATGTTAACGAGCGGTGCCATGAAGCGCTTGTAAAGCAGCACGAGCACGGCAAAGACCAGCAGGGTTCCGGAAATGAGCGCGGTCTTAAAGCCTTCTTGCATTTCGACTTCCCACTCCTGCGAACCAAATGGTGCGCGCGAAATGCCGGAGGGCAATGCTTTCATGATCGGTAATTCGCTGATCGCTTTGTCAGCCTGAGAATTCACAATACCGGGGGCGAAGTCAGCGCCGATAAAGACACGGAAATTCTGGTTTTGGCGCTGGATTGTGGTCGGGCCTGCGCCGAATTCAATATCTGCCACACGAGACAAAGGCACCGAACCGCCGTTCGCGGTAGGGACCGGTAAATTGCGAATATTGTCCAGACTTTGCCGTGACTCCTTGGCGAGCATGACGCGGATTGGGATCTGCCGGTCTGACAATGAGAACTTCGCGGCATTTTGGTCAATATCGCCCAATGTAGCAATGCGGATAGCTTGGCTGAGCGCGCTCGTGGTCACACCAAGCTGCGCAGCAATATCTTTACGTGGCTTGATCAGCAGTTCGGGGCGTTGCAGATCCGCACCAATTCGCGGCGCGCGCACTTGACTAAGCCCCTTCATTTGCTCGACCAGAGTGTTCGCGGTAGTTTTTAAGGTATCAGGGTTGGAGCCCGACAGCATAATGGAAACGTCACGGCCGCTACCAGTTCCACCACCTGGGCCAAATTCCATAAATGTGACCCGCGCATCCGCAATTTTTTGTAGTTCCGGCAGAACTTGTTGTTGAAATTCTTTGTCAGTTCGTTCGCGCTTGTCGTGCTTTGTTATGAAGACAAAGCCAGAGCCTTCCTGCACATTAACCATTGCGGTATCGACTTCGGGTTGTGCGTTTACGACCGCCATGACTTCATCCATGACTTGCCTGGTTCGTTGCAGCGTGGTGCCTGGCACCATTTCGACACGCACTCGCGCTAGACCAAGGTTCGAGTCAGGAAAGAACTGCGCACTCAGGTTCATCATGATAAATCCCGAAAGTGCAAATGCCGAAAAAGCTATCCCCATTACCCACGTTCGGTGGTCAAGCAAGATGCTGCCGACTTTACGTAAGATACTATTACCTTTGGCGCGGAATTTCTCAGCACCGCTCTTATCGAGTGACCAGCGCAATATCCGCATATAGCGGTCCATCATCGGCCCTTCACCGTGTTCGGCAATGCCATGCGATTGCATGAAATAGGCCGCGACCATTGGCGTTATCATCCGCGCCACAGCCAAACTGATGAGAACCGAGACAACTACAGTAAGGCCGAAGTTACTGAAAATTTGTCCCGAGACGCCGGGCATCAAGCCAACGGGCAAGAACACCGCAACAATTGAGAATGTTGTGGCAACCACGGCAAGTCCGATTTCATCAGCTGCGTCAATTGATGCTTGATAGGCGGACTTCCCCATACGCATATGTCGAACGATATTTTCGATCTCAACGATGGCATCATCGACAAGTACACCTGCAACCAGCCCAAGCGCCAGCAACGAAAGCGAGTTTAATGAAAAGCCCATCAGTTCAAGGAACCAGAAAGTGGGAATTGCTGACAATGGGATGGCAATCGATGAAATAATCGTCGCGCGCCAATCACGAAGGAATAAGAAGACCACAACAATAGCAAGCAGGGCGCCTTCGATCATGGCGGCCATGGAGCTCTTATATTGCGCCTTTGTGTATTCAACGCTGTTGAACAGTTCGATGAATTTGATGCCGGGATTTTCTTTTTCGATCAGTTTCATCTGCTCGATTGCACCGTCATAAACGGTGACGTCAGACGCACCTTTTGCACGATTCATATTGAACGTCACCACTTGGCGATTTTTAACAAATGCCATGCTGCGCTGTTCGCTGAATCCGTCTGACACATTGGCGACATCTGAAAGTTTAACGGTCCGTCCACCGCCAAGACTGATCTGGCTTTGACCCAATGCGTAGGCGTCTTTGACGTTACCAAGAACGCGCACCGATTGCCGCGATCCGGCAATCTCGGATTGACCACCGGCAGCGTTATTGTTCGTTTGTCGCAGCACAGAGTTGATTTGGGCGGCTGTGACGCCAAGAGCCTGCATCTTCGCCGGGTCCAGAATTACGCGAATTTCCCGGTTAACCCCGCCTCGACGTTCGACATTCGCCATGCCCGGAACACTTAGAAGCCGCCTACCGACGGTGTCATCGATGAACCAACTAAGTTGCTCCAATGTCATGTCCTGCGTTTCGACCGCGTAATAGGCAAGTGTGTTTCCGCCTTGCTCTTCTTTGGTAACTTGCGGTTCCAAGATGCCATCTGGCAATTCCCCGCGAATTTGGTCCACTGCGTTTTTCACTTCGCTGACCGCTTCATTGGGATCAATCGCCATGTCGAATTCGGCAAAAACGGTCGTGCTGCCTTCAGTGGCCGTCGCACTTATGTTGCGGACGCCTTGGACACTACGAATCGCAGCCTCAACCTTTTGGGTAATTTGCGTGGTGATTTCGGTAGGCGACGCACCTGGCTGCGAAATCTGGACCATTACCGCCGGAAATTCCAGATCGGGCATATCCTGGACATCCATGCGCATGAAACTGACAATGCCAGCCAAAGTCATGCCAAGGAACAATATGATGGGTATCACCGGATTGCGGATTGACCATGCCGAGATGTTACGGAAATCCATGTTGGTATTGCGTCCTGTTCTGGCTTTTACTTTTTCTGCAGCAATTTTGGATTGACCGTTTCGCCGGAGGTCAAGAACCCACCTGCGTAAACAACAATGCGCTCGGTGCCATCAAGGCCCTCAACAATGGCAAGGCCGTCAGGCGTAACTTCGCCCGTCTTTACTGCCCGGCGTGCGACTTTGTTGTCGCTACCAACGACATAGACAAAATGACCTTGCGTATCGTTTTGGATCGCGGATTCTGGCAGAATAGGCGCAGTGATGGCACCAGCATTGATTGTGACGCTTGCGAATCCACCCGGACGGAGCGATTTGTCAAAGGGCAGTGCTATGCGGGCAATACCTTGGCGAGACTGCGCGTCAATCATGGGTGATATCTGCCAGATACGGCCAGTGAAAGGGCGCTCCATGCCTGTAGGGGTGACAGCGGCCGTCACGCCGACCGAAACCGCAGCAAGATCGGCTTCGCTTAGTTGTGCCATTAGTTCCATTTCGCCGCCTTCGGCCATCTTGAAAAGAAATCCCGCACCAGCGCTAACCGTTTGACCAACCTCAACCTGACGGTCGAGAATATAGCCAGATGATGGCGCCCGAATATCGAGACGCGCGGTTCGCGATTTGAGTTCGTTTAACTGTGCATTCGCAACATTTACGCGCGCGCGAGCTCCGTCGCGAGCGGCCGTTTTCCGGTCTACATCTGCTTTCGAGATAAAGCCGCGACCGACGAGTTTAAGCGCACGATCAAGTTCGTTTTGGGCAAATTGCAAGTCGGCACGCGCTACTTCGATTTGTGCTGCCTGCGACGCGGCTTGTTGGGTTTGAACCGACCGGTCAATTGTTACGAGTACTTGGCCTTTTGAAACCCAGTCCCCCGCGTCAGCGAAAACGCGTGCTACTTGGCCGCCTTCTCCAACGACGCCGATTGGCACTTCGTTACGCGCGCCAAGCGTACCTGTTGCGTTAATGACCTTAAGGACCGTACCTGCACCGGGAGCCACAACGGTTACGTTTTGTAGTTGTTTCTTTTTGTCGACCAACGCCGCTGCTGCATTGGCAGCCTTGTCTTTCGTCGCATAATAATAAGCGGCCAGGCCAGCCGCAGCCAATAATACGATAAGCGCTAACCAAAAAATTCCACGCCGCGGTTTTGCTTCTCGATCAGCCGCTACTTCCCATGCGGGGCGATTCACGTCCGATGATTTGATAGTCGTTTCGTAGTTCATTTTAGGTCCAAGCTTCTTACTCTGATTTGCAACACGGCGGTCACTGTATTATAATGTTAAAACACCATAGGCAAATCGAAATGCCATTTCCGGCGGAAGCGCACAGTCCAGTGGATGCACAAACAGCAGCAATTAACGGTGCTCTGGGTAGCTTTTCGAGACCTTTTTGTCACCAATTTTCGACAAACGACAATCGACTGGACACAAAAAAGGAGCGTGCGCTAATGGCGCACGCTCCTTATAAAATGTTTAAGGGTTTGTCGGTTTAGCGAATACTGCCGCGCTTGACCAAATTCACGACGCCCAGCAGCGCCAAGGCACCGACAAATGCTACACCGAGCGAAGGTATATCGATCCCGTCGCGTAGCCCCATGCCGCCCATGCCGAGAAAGCTCCCGGCAACAAATTTGCCGATGAGGGATCCAACGCATCCGACCACTATGTTTAAGAATACGCCTTGCTGCGCATCTGTGTTCATTACTTTGCTGGCGAGCCAACCAATAATACCGCCGACGATGAGTGCAATGATGAAATTCATATGGATTCTCCTCCTGTTGTCTTTGGATCGTTTCAGCGAACCAGGCAGGATCATACTAAACAAACAGCAAAGCACCAAACGCAAAAAAGCCCACCATTTTCAGGCAGGCTTTTGCGTTTTGGAGAGTGATACTACGCTCAGTATTTTTGCTGACGTTCGTAAAGTTCGCGGTAATGCTGAATACGGGTAACGCGCAGGCCTGGCATTCCGGAGCGGTCAACAGCTCTTTGCCACGAAGCAAATTCTTCCAGCGTCAGGTCATAACGCTCGCAGACATCATTGATAGTAAGTAAGCCACCATTGACTGCTGCAACCACTTCGGCCTTACGCCGAACCACCCAACGAGTTGTACCTGGAGGAGGCAAGCTGTCTAGTGTTAGCGCCTCGCCTAACGGCCCGATAACTCGTGCTGGTCTTATTTTTTGGTTTTCTATCATGTTGACCTCTGCATGTTTTGGACAAAGTTGCCTTTGTCCGGCTCTTGATTTGGCAAATATGCCACTGGCATTTTGCAATTGGCTAAAGCGTTTTGGTAAACGCTGTCTTCATGTTCTGCTTTGGCGGAAAATTCGCTGTAATCGGTCGCAAAAAAACAACCTTTCGCCATAAACGGGCCCACACTGCATTGTGCAAAATATGCGCTGCGCGCTTGCAATGGCGTAAGCGAAGCTTCTGTTAGTACCGGCTTTTCTCTGCCGTTTTGTCCTGCAAGCCGAGAGTAAGTTGCACCTGCGAACTGGCGCGCAGACGCAGAAGCGACGAGAGCGTCGAACGCGCTTCGGCCAACGGCAGCTAAGCCAAAATCCTTATCGTGTGAACTCATGTCCATGGACACGCTTTTACACGCGAGGCTCTAACATGGCGTAAAAGCACGGTTCACCAGACATTAGGCGAGGTTAATGCAAATTATCCTTTTGGACCCGAAACTGTTCCAAATGGAGAAAAATCGCGCTTTGACTGGCAAAATCGCAGCTATCCGATTAAGCGGCAGCCATCATGTCAGAAAAATTTTCCGCAAAAGACTTCCAATTGGGTGAAGATCTTTCAGGCAAACGAATCGTTGTTGCGATGTCGGGCGGGGTTGATTCGTCCGTCGTTGCCGCACTCGCTGCCAAAAGCGGGGCTGAAGCCATCGGCGTAACTTTGCAGCTATATGACCACGGCAGTGCCGTAAAGCGCGCTGGGGCTTGCTGCGCAGGCCAGGATATTCGCGATGCACGGGCAGTGGCCGACAAGCTAGGCATGGCGCATTATGTCTATGACCGCGAAAGCCGCTTCCGCGAATCTGTCATCGACCAGTTTGCAGATGAGTATATGGCTGGACGAACGCCGATCCCTTGCGTGCGTTGCAACATGGGGGTGAAGTTCACCGACTTGTTCAGGATTGCAAGAGAACTTGGCGCAGACTGCCTGGCCACTGGGCATTATGTCCGTCGCGTTATCGGGCCGCAGGGAGCAGAGCTTCACCGAGCTATCGACCCTGCGCGCGACCAGAGCTATTTTCTTTTCGCAACGAACAACGACCAACTCGACTATCTACGTTTTCCGCTTGGCGGTCTACCAAAGACATATGTCCGGGAAATCGCTAGCGATCTTGGACTAGCGGTTGCCCATAAGCCAGATAGTCAGGACATCTGTTTCGTTCCAGACGGAGACTATGCCAGCGTCGTTCGCAAGGTTCGACCGGAGGCTGATGATGCTGGCGATATTGTTCATATTGATGGCCGTTTAATGGGGCAGCACAAGGGCCTGATCCACTATACCGTGGGCCAAAGGCGCGGTCTTGACGTCGGCGGCTTGCCCGAACCTGTATACGTGATCCGGCTTGATGCGCAGACACAGCAGGTCATTGTGGGGCCAAAAGCGGCATTGGCTGTTTCAGCGGCGCGCTTGGTTGACCCAAACTGGCTGGAAAATGTGCAAGGCCGCGAAGTTTTTGCAAAGGTACGATCGCTTGCCAAACCTGTGCCTGCGGCACTCGAAGGAGAATGGCTCCGTTTTACGTCGCCCGAATACGGTGTCGCGCCCGGGCAAGCCGCCGTGCTATATGCTGGTGAACAAGTTCTTGGCGGAGCATGGATCGAAGAAACCCTTGGCGAAAGCATCTTAGTCGATAGCTGAGCGTTCCTGCGCGTTTAGTATGATACAACCGTAGTCGCCGCGCCGTTCTGCGACGGCATCGGACATTAGCGGCACGGAAGCAGTTATGCGCTTATTGGCCGGATCATCGACTAGGCTGACTATTTCGGTTCCTGCTTCTAGATCGCCTTTACAGCTTTCCAAATCGCGCCCGGCTATATAGCGGCACGAACAAGCAATGTGTGCGGCATATGCCGTGCCGATTTCGGCTTGCCCCTTTAACGCGCGATAGTTCCAAAGGAAAACTGCGAAAATCGCTGCGGCAAACAGCAAAATCCAAAAGCGCACGCTCCTCCATGGTTTGCGCGCCGGTTGCTGCGACTGTGAACTCTGGGGATCAGAGGTTGCGGTTGCCATGGTTGCTCCATTTGGTATCGGTGTGGAATGACTAGGATCAAATCATTGTGTGTCGCAACCGCTATTTCTGCGAGCTTGCTTTTTTGCTTGTCCGGATGTGGCAATAGTGTTGCCCAACAAACACAAAAGGTCATCGCCAAATATCAGGGCGTTCAGAGCGTCTCTGCGGAAAAACTCAAAACCGCGGTTGAGCCATTGTTTGAAAATGCCGAAATGGCCCAAACGAGTGCAGTTATTGTCATGCACGGTGGGAAAGTAGTTGTAGAGCGCTACGCTCCAGGAAAATCGGAGCAAACGCGGTTTATCAGTTGGTCGATGGGAAAAACTGTTACCGCGACATTGGTCGGCATGATGATCGCTGATGGCAGATTGGCGCTCAATCAGCCTGCGCCTATTCCCGCGTGGCAGACGCCCGGTGATCCGCGCAGCAAGATCACAATAGCGCATTTGCTCCATATGTCGGCAGGCCTTGATCATGAAGAGACAGCCAGTGAAGCAAATGGCAACCGGCTGGATATGGCCGATACACCGCGAATGATGTTTGGTGATGGTCGTGATAATGTCGCGCAATACGCAACGGGAAGGACGATGGAGGCTGCGCCCGGCGAGAGGTTCGAATATAGCACAGCCAGCACACAAATCCTTATCGATATCATGACTCGGTCGCTGACCGAGAGCGATGATCCCGAAGTTCGCAAGCGTGAAATGCTACAATATGCAAAAGGTCGTTTGTTTGAACCGCTTGGTATGAGCAGTGCCTTTGCAGAATTTGACCGTGCCGGAACGATGCTTGGTGGCAGCATGATCCACGCGACAGCGCCGGATTGGGCAAGATTTGGGGAGTTTCTGCGCAACAACGGCTCGGTCAGATCTGCTCAGCTATTACCGACCAGTTGGACCAAATACATGCGCACCCCGAGTGAGACAGATAGCAGCTATGGCGCGCAGACGTGGCTTAATCGAGAACGGCTTCCGGAAGGACGGCCGCAGAACCTGTTCCCCGACAAGGCACCTGCGGATGTTTTTGCGGCTCTGGGGCACATGGGTCAGTTTGTTATTATATCACCGCAGCATAAATTGACCATCGTTCGCCTGGGCAAAACGACTCAAGAAAACCTTGGGCCTGTAAAGAACCAGCTCGCCAAAATCATTGCGCTTTTTCCTAAAAACTAGAGCTTCACCACTGGCGCGTCGTCGCCCAGGTCTTCGAACCAAGCCTCTACCGGGCCTTTAAGGGTGATTTGCAAGGGCCGCCCTTTGCGATCAAGTGATTTGCCTGCGCCGACCTTGATCCAAGCCTCAGACACGCAATATTCTTCAACCGTTGTACGGCGCTCACCCTTGAAACGGATACCGATACCGCGTGCGAGCGCAGCTTCGTCATAATGGCTGCTAAAGGGGTGGATCGAGAGCCGGTCAGGCGGCGTGTCTGGTTTGTCAGTCATAACCGCGCCTTTGCCGCAGCGGCCCACTTTAGTCAATCGGGGCCCAGCGCACGATCAGGATGTTCAGATCCTTCGCTGGCTCAAAATTGGTTTTGCGTACCTCAAATTGTGTCGGGCTGATTTTTTTGACCCCGTCCATGCAAAAACTCACCATATTATCGGCGCGTCCTTTGTCGACGACCAGCCGGAAATCCTTGATCGGTCCCTGCCAATTTGCGCCGGACTTGAGCACATAGTCAAGCCAAGTTTCGACGTAGAAGGAGTCCGGTTCATTGCCTTCTGCGTCCTTGCGCCCACTGTACCGGCGTTTATCAAAGCCTTTGAGGAAAGCTCTGTCGATGCAAAAGCTTGCCAAATAGTCCTTGAAATTGGCTTCTTTGCGATATGGCTTTTCCATCGCACCCGCTACGGTTCCTCCCACCACCGGTTTATAGTTGTGCTCGACCGTCACAGTCTTGCCAGCGGGAAAACGCTGCGTCCGCGTAATATGCGTTGCCACCTGCCAATTGGGCCAGACATAGTCGGCGCTGACCCCTTTGCGGAGCAAACCTTCGGCGATCAATCCGGCCTTTTGCGCATCGGGCAGATCCTGCAGGCTTTGCTCAAATTTATAGTTCGACCAATATCGGGCTGGCCAATTCAGCGCCTTCAGGCGGGCCGATATGTCCTTGTCGGGTTTGCCGATGATGCTCACAACCTCGCGCAGACCGAGATTAGCTGGTTTGCCATCAACCAGCGTTTTGAATTCTAGGTCGGCGCTCCAATCCGGATAGCCCCGGTCACCCATATGTTCGTCAATGCCCGAAGGCACAACGGGAAGGGGAAATGACACCAGCGTTTCCACATCTTTAGTGGTGGTGTTAGTGAAGCGGTACTTGACGGTTACCCGATCAGCCGAAAGGAACAGTTCCTCACTATCCATGCTGATTGCATCATTGCGGGTAAGCTCCAGTCCGCCTAAGCCAATTGCTGCACTGCTATCATTGGCGGCAACTTTTGCGCCCATGCAACATAGCATAAGGCCAAGGAGAACGTTGGTATAATAGCATTTCATGCCGCAATCCTCTCTGCCATGTGCGAGTGC
The DNA here is from genome assembly GCA_963763915.1 of uncultured Alphaproteobacteria bacterium. Lineage (GTDB taxonomy): Bacteria > Pseudomonadota > Alphaproteobacteria > Sphingomonadales > Sphingomonadaceae > Sphingorhabdus_B. The sequence continues at coordinate 386,920 of CAVXQH010000002.1, read as the reverse complement.
CAATTTTTCGTACCGAAAAGCCTGTAGTGTGGTTCCCTTGTCGGTCACGCAACGTTAAGGCCAAACGCGGCAATTTTGCAATCTTATACAAGCCAATTCTGTTTTAAGGACATCGCGATGAACAATAACGACGAATTCATCAGCCGCCGTCAATTGATGGCTATGGGCACGCTACTGGGCGGCATCAGCTTTGCAACACCGGCAATGGCACAATTCAGATTGGGCAAAGTGGTCGACGCGGCAAAAGATGTAGCCAAGGCCGAGACGCTGAGCGACGCGGATCTGAAAAACTATAGCGCGCAAATGGCTTTGGAAATGGACAAGGACAACCCCGTTGCTGGACCTAAAGACCCCTATGGCAAACGGCTCGCGACGCTGACAAAGGGGCTGAAAAGCCATGACGGTCTGGATCTCGACATAAAAGCTTATCTGGTGCGCGACGTGAATGCTTTTGCAATGGCGAACGGAACGATCCGTATTTTCGCCGGGCTGATGGACAAATTTACCGACGATGAAATCCGTTATGTGATCGCACATGAGATTGGCCATGTGAAATCAGGCCACACCAAAAAACGGATGCAGTCCGCGCTCAGGGCAAGTGCCGCGAAAAAAGGTGCAGCAGCGGCCGGCGGTACAGCAGGGAGAATCGCGACCAGCGAACTCGGTGGACTATTTGAAAAGGTGATCGCGGCACAGCATAGCCAAGGCAATGAAAAAGAAGCCGATGATTACGCCATGGCGTTCATGAAGGAAAAGAAATACGATGCGATGGCGTGCGTTACTGCGTTGGAAAAACTGGGTGCAGATGGCGGCGGAGGTGGTGTCAAATGGCTGCAAACGCATCCCAGCCCGGGTGACCGGGCGAAGCGGATGCGCAAACAGCTGGCCGCTTGATCGGTCGCTTGAACCACAAAATTGACATATGATCTGATCATTCTGGGTGCGGGCGGCGCAGGCTTGATGTGCGCGCTAACCGCAGGGCAGCAGGGGCAGCGCGTGCTGGTCATCGATCATGCCAGCGGACCGGGCAAAAAAATCCTGATCTCTGGTGGTGGTCGATGTAACTTCACCAACGTCAATGCGACTAGCGCGCATGCGCAACAGCGTTTCCTGTCGGCCAACCCGCATTTCGCCAAGTCTGCGCTCGGGCGCTATACCCCTCAGGACTTTATCGCACTGGTCGCCAAGCACCGCATTGCGTTCCATGAAAAAACTCTGGGTCAACTTTTCTGCGACGGATCGGCAAAACAGATTGTCGCCATGCTGATGGACGAATGTGATGCTGCAGTGGCTCAGGGCGGCCGCGTTGATTTTGCCTTCGGCGCGGTGGTCAGCGAGGTCGCGCACGATGGGGGCGACTTCCGCGTCAGCTATAACGGCCTGCGCGCTTCCGCGGCCAAGCTTGTTGTGGCGACAGGCGGCCCCAGCATCCCGCAAATGGGGGCAAGTGGTTTCGCCTATGACCTGGCACGACAATTCGGTCTGAAAGTGGTCGAACCGCGGCCTGCCTTGGTGCCGTTGACGCTCGGGGGTGACGATGTACTGTTCCGGGAGCTTTCGGGAGTGTCGGCAGACGTTGTGGCAAAGCATGGCAAGACGGCTTTTCAAGAAGCAGCGCTATTCACGCACCGCGGTCTATCGGGTCCTGCGATGCTACAGATCAGCAGTTATTGGAGGCCGGGCGAGGATGTGGGTATCGATTTCCTGCCTGGTAAAAATGGAGCTGATCTGCTGCTGGCGGCGAAAAAAGCGAACCCCAAAGCAACTATCCGTTCAACGCTTGAGAAACATTTGTCCGCGCGCCTTGCCGACGCATTGGCGGGGAGGATCGCGTTGGCTGGCAATTTGGCCGATCAAAGCAGCCTCAAACTAGCCGAAGCTGGCGCGATGCTTGATCACTGGATATTCACACCCAATGGCAGCGAAGGTTTTGCCAAGGCCGAAGTGACCTTGGGTGGCGTTTCAACCGCTGAATTATCGCAACAAACACTGGAGGCGAAAAACGTAGCAGGCCTGCACTTCATTGGCGAGGCGGTGGACGTTACCGGCTGGCTAGGCGGCTATAACTTTCAATGGGCCTGGGCGAGCGGGGTCGCCGCAGGGGAGGCGGTTTAGCGGCCACATATGCCTTGGGCTGTGTCGGTTTGCGACATATTCCCGGCCGCATGGTTTCACCTGCTTTCCGCACATATGCAGCCGTCCGCGCACCGAACTGACTTGTTGACACATTTGACACGGAATCGCGTTTTTCGCGTTTCTGTTCATATTTCTTAACGCGGCCTCCGGCACAGTTTTTCTGCTAAACGTATAAGAACAGATATAGAACAAAAAGTCAAGAGCTATTTCGCGGGCAACGCTCTCATCATGTCTGCATGCGACAAGTTTTCGGCCGTTTGTTCAGCCTTTTGTCGACCCTGAAAGCAGACCTTCAAACATTGCTTCACATCTGGCATTCAACTAACCCGAGGTATGAGCACATATGGTTCCGACTACAAACTTCGACCCGCAACCAGCGACGATCATGATGCAATTGCCGAAATTTGGCATAGCAGCGCAAGCCTTCCCGGCGTTGGCCCGCCTGTTATGCCGACCTTGGAAGAGCTTAGGCGGAGAGTTAATAAAGAGATTGCCGCTGGTTGGAAGGTAACTGTTACCGAGCAAAATAGCGCCATTGTTGGATTTGCGGCGGTCAAGCCCAATGACGCGATATTGGATCAGCTGTTCGTTCGACCCGGCCACATTGGAAACGGTTTAGGTCGAGCGCTTTTCAAAGACTGCCAAGATCAGATGCCAGAGGGGTTTACGCTTCACACTGCTTCATCAAACGAAACGGCACGTCGTTTCTACGAGAAAGCAGGAATGCAAGTTTGGCGACAAGACTCTCACCCTCGAACGGGTCACCCAGTAACCTACTATGTCTGGAATGCTCGCCTTTAGCGCTGGGTTAAGTTATTCGAACTTTTCGACGGTCGCCAAAGGGGGCACTTATGCAGATTGCAGTTCTGACGTTCGACGGTTTCAACGAACTGGATTCATTCATTGCAGCGGCGATTCTCAATCGCATGAAAGCGCACGGTTGGGCCGCACACATCACTTCGCCAACTGAGCAAGTTAAGTCGATGAATGGTGTTACAGTCGTGCGACAAAAACCTTTGGAATTTGCAGCAGATGCCGACGCCGTGTTGATTGGCAGTGGAATTAAAACACGAGAAATTGCCGCTGACTCCGCTCTTCTGGCCCGGGTCAAACTTAACCCTTCGCGGCAACTTGTAGCTGCGCAATGTTCAGGCACGCTCTTGCTCGCGAAGCTTGGCTTGGTAGGCGATCTCCCTGCTTGCACTGACCTGAAAAGCAAGCCGTGGGTAGTCGAAGCGGGTGTCAACGTGATTGATGCCCCATTCGTCGCCCACGGCAACATAGCGACAGCTGGAGGATGTCTCGCATCGCAGTATCTGGCGACTTGGATGATCGCACGCGGAGCTTCCATGCGCGCAGCCAAAGAAGCGATGCACTATGTCGCACCGGTTGGCGAAAAGAAGAGCTATGTGGAGCATGCTCTGGGTGTCGTTGCGCCGTTCATGACACAAGAATGCGCGTCCGCCGTTTGACCCCGGTCCTGTATTAGGCGCCTTTATCTAGTCGATCTTGCTATCAGGCAAGAGTTCGCTGAACGGCGGCTTTTCCAATTTCCGCTTCAATACCCACCTGTCCGCTTCCCCCAACATAGCTGCCGGCGCATGCTTACTCGCAAAGCAATCCCTGCTAGCCGGGCGAGCTGGTCATTTTGAGGGGAACCGCCGCAAAAATACAGGATCAAGCCGCCTTGGCGCGGCTTGCCTTTTTGCGTTCGTGCGGGTCGAGGAAACGCTTGCGTAACCGGATATTCTTTGGCGTCACTTCGACCATTTCGTCGTCATCGACATAGGCAATCGCTTGTTCCAATGTCATCCGCCACGGCGGGGTCAGCCGGATTGCATCGTCTTTGCCGGTCGAACGGAAATTCGTGAGCTGCTTGCTCTTCATCGGGTTGACTTCAAGATCATCGGGTTTCGCATTTTCGCCGATAATCATGCCTTCATATAGAGCCTCACCAGGTGAAACCATCAAGATGCCGCGATCTTCGAGCGGTCCGAGCGCGTAAGCCACGGCTTCACCCGCGCCGTTCGAGATCAGCACGCCGTTTTTGCGACCTTCAATCGGGCCCCGGTGCGGGCCGTATTTTTCGAACAGGCGGTTCATGATGCCGGTTCCGCGTGTGTCAGAAAGGAACTCGCCGTGATAACCGATCAAACCGCGTGAAGGTGCGCTAAACGTGATCCGCGTTTTGCCGCCACCCGAGGGGCGCATGTCGGTCAGTTCACCTTTGCGGATCGCCATTTTTTCAACAACCGTGCCCGAATGTTCATCATCCACGTCGATAACAACGGTTTCATATGGCTCGGTCTTGTTTCCAGCCTCATCCTCGCCAAACAGAACACGGGGGCGTGAAATGCCCAGCTCAAAGCCCTCGCGGCGCATTGTTTCGATGAGCACGCCAAGCTGAAGCTCGCCGCGTCCAGCCACTTCGAAACTGTCTTTGTCGGCGGCTTCAGTGACTCGGATCGCGACGTTGCTCTCGGCTTCTCGCAGCAACCGGTCACGTATCATGCGGCTAGTTACTTTGGTGCCCTCGCGACCAGCCATCGGGCTGTCGTTCACGGCAAAGCGCATCGAAAGCGTAGGCGGGTCAATGGGCTGTGCATGCAATGGCTCGCTAACGCTTGTGTCGCAAATTGTGTTGGCGACGGTTGCGGTGGTCAAGCCTGCGATCGAAATAATGTCACCGGCTTTGGCTTCTTCAACCGGAATGCGTTCAAGCCCCCGGAAAGCGAGGATTTTTGACGCACGACCGGTTTCCACAACTTTGCCATCGGGCGAAAGCGCATGGATTTGCTGGTTCACCTTGACCGTACCCGACAACACAAGGCCGGTGAGGATGCGGCCGAGGAAATTGTCACGGTCGAGCAAGGTAACAAGCATTTTGAACTCGCCGTCCACGTCTGCTTTTGGTTCCGGAACATGCGAAACGATTGTCTCGAACATCGGTGTCAGCGTGCCTTCGCGCGCATCCGGATTGGTCGAGGCATAGCCGTTGCGACCCGACGCATAGAGCACAGGGAAATCGAGCTGATCGTCGGTGGCATCAAGGCTCACAAACAGATCGAAGACTTCGTCGAGGACTTCTTGAATGCGTTCGTCGGGGCGGTCGACCTTATTGACCACAACGATGGGGCGCAGGCCGAGTGCCAGGGCCTTTCCGGTCACGAATTTTGTTTGCGGCATTGCGCCTTCGGAAGAATCGACGAGCAGGATGACGCCATCGACCATCGACAGGATGCGCTCCACTTCGCCACCAAAGTCAGCGTGGCCCGGTGTATCAACAATGTTAATTCTTGTGCCTTCCCATTCAACGCTGGTGCATTTGGCAAGAATCGTAATGCCGCGTTCTTTTTCCAGATCGTTGCTATCCATCGCGCGCTCCTCGACGCGCTGGTTGTCGCGAAACGTGCCCGATTGACGGAAAAGCTGGTCAACAAGGGTGGTTTTGCCGTGATCGACGTGCGCTATTATGGCGATATTACGCAGGGACATTTCTAGTTTGCCTTATGGGAGCTTGGCGGCCCAATGCCGCGAATTGGCCGCGCCCTTAGCGAAGTTTGTGTTGCAGCGCAATAAGCGAGCGGCCAAAGGCGGGCAATGTTGCAACGTATTTTTCCTGACCGATTTGTGCCGGTGTTGCTGGCGACCGTTCTTTTGGCGACTTTGCTGCCAGTTAAGGGGACAATGGTACCCTTTGCTGGCGGTGTCGCTACAGGCGCGGTTGTCTTGCTTTTTTTGCTTCACGGGATTCGTTTGCCACGCGAAGAAGTATTGGGTGCGCTTGCTAACTGGAGGCTGCACGGCGCGATTTTCATATTTTGTTTTGGTGCGATGCCGCTTGCCGGCTTTTTGACAGCAAAGGCCTTTGCGCCGGTTTTGCCCTCGTTGCTGGCGACCGGTTTGCTCTATCTTTCGATTCTGCCCTCGACAGTGCAATCCGCAACTACAGCGTCTTCAATGGCAGGTGGCAATGTTGCAGCGTCAGTGATTGCTGCGGCACTGGTCAATTTGGTAGGTATGGTCCTTTCACCTTTGCTTTTCGCTTTTTTTGCAGGTGGCTCGGGCGGCTTTGCCATGTCAGGCGACATGGTCATGCGGATTATTTCGATGCTGCTAATACCGTTCATTTTCGGGCAAATGCTGCAGCGTTGGCTTCGCCCTTGGGCGATGCGTCATAAAGAGATGACCGTACAGCTGGATCGCAGCGCTATTGCGATTTCGGTTTATGTCGCGCTTTCCGGTGCCGTGGTCGCCGGTCTTTGGAGTACATTGTCGGTCGCGACGCTCGCATGGTTGACGCTGGCGGTCGTCATCTTGCTCGCTGTGTCGTTTGGCGGGAGCCTGGCGCTGGGCAGGGCACTAAAACTCGCCAAACCAGATGCAATCAGTTTGCTTTTTTCGGGCGCCCAAAAGAGTGTGGCGGTCGGCGCACCGATGGCGGCGATCCTGTTCCCTCCAGCAACGGCAGGCGCGATACTCCTGCCGCTGATCGGTTTTCACATCGCGCAGTTGGTCATCTCGGCGTGGTGGGCCGCGGCGATTCGAGCTAAAGGCTCCTAAGTGCTTCTGCTGGGCGGGCGGCGAGAATTGGCAAGCTACCCAGCATCCCGAGCAAGAAGGTAATCCCGGCGCCGCCCACCAGTGTAAGTGCCAGTAATCCATAGTCCGGCGCAAAGCTGAAATCAAATATGCGGACGACTACGAACCATGCCGCGATCAGTCCCAATATTAGCGCCAATAATCCCAAAATTAGCGATAACGCCGCATATTCCAAGGCTTGTGCGCCCAAGATCTGCTGCATGGTTGCTCCGAGCAGTTTGAGGATTACACTGTCATAGATGCGCGACTGCCGGGCCGCTGCAATCGCCCCGACAAGCACCGCGATCCCGGCAAGTATTGCAATTGAGGCGGCCGCCGCGATCGCCTTTGCCATTTGCGATAGAAGGAGAGTGACTTGCGAGATGACGTCTCCGACTTGGATAAGCGAGGCTGACGGGAAATTCGCAGGGATGGATTTGGCCAACACCGCCTCCGCCTTTTTCGAAACCGACAGGGTGGCGACCATATTATGCGGTGCGGCGTCAAATGTACCCGGCGAGAAAACCAGCGCATAATTCAGGCCAAAATTCTCCCATTTCACTTCGCGCAATGCGGCGATTTTGCTGGAAACCTCAACGCCCAGCACGCTCACTGTCAGACTGTCTCCGACCCCGACACCCAACGATTCCGCCACCCGTACATCGAGCGAAACCAGCGGCGGTCCGGCATAATCCCTAGCCCACCATTTGCCTGCGGCTACTTCGCTGCCAGCGGGCACATCAGCGCTGTACGTTAACCCGCGGTCACCGCGCAGCACCCAAGCGCCTTCGGGAAGTTCCGCCATTTGGTCGACACGTTGGCCGCCATATTCCACAATCGTACCACGCAGCGCGGGGATCATGTTGATACTTGCCGTTGGATCAGCGGCCTTCACCATTGCGCCAAACTTACCTGCGCCGTCACGCGAAATATCGAGCGCGAAGAAGCTCGGCGCGCGTTCGGGCACGCTGCGCTTGATTTCACTGTTTATGCTGGTCTGTATCGCGGTCAACGTGACGAAAAGCGTCAAGCCCAAGCCTAGTGCCACGACCAAAGCCTGCGTTTGCGAACCCGGGCGGTGCAAATTGGTTAATGCCAAGCGGAGCAGGGGGGCTTTGGGCCTTGGCAGCTTCATGGCAACGCGCCGCACCGCAACCGCGATCAGAAACAACGCCAGCAACAATCCGAATGCCGCGCCAATGAATGCAAGCGAAAAGAGCGGTTCTCTCGCGCTTAAAACGGCTAGCGCGATGATTGCGGCAACAGCGAGCGCCACCCAAATGGTCGTTTGCTTGTCGCGCCGCTCAACCTTGTCGGTAATGACACGGAATAACCCCGCGGCTGGCACCGTCTTCGCTCGGGACAAAGGCGGCAAGGCAAACGCGAGCGCAATAAGCAATCCGTAGGCTGCACTTGCAAGTAAAGGCACGGGAAACAGCGCAAATCCCGGCGCAACCGGCAAAATGTCGCCAGCGATCCAGCCGATGCCTTGCGGCAGCAATGCCCCGACCGCCAATCCCGCCAAAATTGCAACGCTGGCAACTGCCAATATTTGTAACATATAAATGCGGAAAATTGTGCTGCTGTCCGCGCCGGTGACCTTTAGTGTGGCGATGCTTGACCGCTTACTTTCAAGGTAGCTGCCGACACCGTTGCCCACACCAATGCCAGCGATAACCAACGAGGCAAGGCCAACGAGGGTGAGGAATTGCCCCATGCGTTCGATAAAGCGGCGGGTGCCGGGCGCGCCGTTGGAGCGGTCGGCAATTTCCCATCCGGCGGAAGGAAACAGCGACTGCAGGTTTTTTGCAACAGCAGCCGGATCAGCGAGCTCCGGCAATTTGATGCGGTATTTGCTTTCATACAGGCTGCCGGGCTGGATAAGGCCGGTGGCTGGCAGTTGCCCCGTTTTGATGATCGCTACAGGACCCAGAGTAAAACCTTCACCGAGCCGGTCCGGTTCGTCTTCGATAATGCCGTTCACAGTGAATGTTGCTTCACCGACCTGAAGCTCGCTGGCTACACCGATGTTGAGGCGATCAGCCAAAGACTGTCCTATCCTGATTGGATTATCGGGAAGGCGCTCAAAGACAATGCTTGGACGCCTTAATTTGAGTTTTCCATAAAGAGGGTAGGCTTCATCGACTGCTTTCAACTCGATCAACGCACTCTCATCGCTTTGTAGACTTCGGGCCATCGCGCGCAAACGGACGGTCTCGGAGAGCTCACCTACTTTGCGGAATGCAGCCTTTTCGGTGCCGGTGGCTTCGCGCTGGGCGATGCTGATCTGTATGTCACCGCCCAATATGGCCTGACCCCGCCTCGATAATTCATCAGCAATTCCAGCCGTCAGGCTTCCAATCGCGGCCAATGTTGCCACGCCGAGGAAAAGGCACACAGCAAGAAGTCTTAGGCCGCGAATTCGTGAGGTCAGATCACGGCGCGCTATTTTCCAGATGCCGCCGAGCTTCACTTAACCACAACCAACCCGTCGGCCATGGTCACGACCTTGTCGCAACGCGCTGCTAAGACCGGGTCGTGCGTAATAATCAACAGCGTTGCGCCCAGCGCTCTCTGCCGGTCAAATAACAGCTCGATAATCGACGCACCGGTCGCGCCGTCCAAGTTTCCCGTCGGTTCATCGGCGAAAATGATTTTGGGTTTTGCCGCCATTGCGCGCGCAATCGCTACGCGCTGCTGCTCGCCGCCGGAAAGTTGTGACGGATAATGCGTCAGCCGGTGTCCCAAACCAACGACGGATAGCTCCTCGGCGGCTTGTCCAAAGGCATCATCTATCCCAGCAAGCTCCATAGGGATCGCCACGTTTTCCAAGGCGGTCATTGTTGGTAACAGGTGAAAAGCCTGCAACACGATGCCAATCCGTCCTCGCCGCGCACGGGCAAGTTCATCTTCATTGAGAACAGTAAAATCAAGTCCGTCGATGCGAATAGTCCCGCTGCTGGCGCGTTCCAATCCGGCAAGGACTGCCATCAAAGAGCTTTTGCCCGAACCAGACGGCCCCAAAAGAGCAAGGCTTTCGCCTTGCCTGACCGACAAATCTACGCCGCGCAGAATTTCGACGACAGCGTCTTCATTACCAAGTCGTAACGTGACATTTGAGGCGAAGATCGCCATATCATTTTGGTCGGTAACCGGAGCGTGCAAGGAGGATAGCCTGATGTTGATACGTTTGCGCCTATATGGCTTGTATGTTCTGCTTTTCCAAGCGTTGCTGGCTTGCAGCCCCTCGCAAAATTCGACCAACGGAGAAAGACAGCAGACGGGCGACGTTGACGCTGCTTCGTCGATGTCTCCCAGCAAAAATGCCAAGCTGGTTGTTGCCTTTGGCGACAGCCTTTATGCGGGCTATGGTCTGGGACCACGCGATGGGCTTGCGCCGCAATTGCAAGCTGCGCTGCTAGCAAAGGGCTATGACGTGCAAGTGCGCGGCGCCGGTGTCTCTGGCGACACATCCGCAGGCGGAAGAGCGCGACTGGAATTCTTGCTTGGGCAATTGCCGAAAAAGCCTGATCTGGTGTTGTTCGGACTGGGTGGAAATGACATGTTGCGCGGTATCAAACCGGATCAAACGCGAGAGAACTTACGCGTTTCGGTAAACAGCTTGGTTCGCAGCGATATTCCCGTATTGCTAACCGGGATGCTCGCATCACCCAATATGGGTCAAGATTTTGCTAATGAATTTAACGGGATATATCCCGAATTGGCCAAAGAATATGAAGCAGCGCTTTATCCTTTCATTTTGGAGGGCGTTGTAACCGACCCGACCTTGAAACTATCTGACGGGATCCACCCCAATGCAAAGGGCGTGAAGCGGATGGTCGAAGGCTTGCTGCCGTTGGTCGAGGCCGAATTGCGAAAAAATGGATGATGCTGTTGTATCTGAATAATACAGTGGAATGTGCTTACGCTTGAATTTGTCGAGCAACAGTTCCATTTGCTTTGAAGCTTGTTGAAGGGAATATTCCGAATGTCGACTGAGACTATCACTGAAACGATCAGCGAATTAAAGCTCACGCCTCCTGATCCTGTGCCTGTTGTGCAGCCAGCCCAAGCAATGGGACTGGTTCCCGTGACCGACGAGCAGCAGACCAAGCTCGCGCAGCGGGTTGATGCTTTTGTAGCTGATTTGGTAGCGCAAGACGTGAATAGCCCGGAATTCGGAAAGCGGGTTGACCAGCTGACCAATATGGGTCGCAAGGAAATTGTCGATGCCGCCGGGCAATCGAACCGTTTCCTCGACCGCCCAATCCGACAAATGGACGATAAGTCGGGCGTTGGCGCAGATTTGGCCGAATTGCGGCGCACCGTTGAGGATTTGGACCCGTCCAAACGCGGTAGCCTGACTTCCAAACAAAAAATTTTCGGGATCATCCCTTGGGGTAATAAGCTTCGCAATTATTTTGACAGCTATCAAAGCGCGCAAACGCATATCAGCTCAATCCTGAGCCGATTGGGCAACGGCAAAGACGAGCTTTTGATGGACAATGCTTCTATCGATGTAGAGCGGCAGAATCTCTGGGCGGCGATGGGTAAGCTCGAGCAGATGATCGTAATGTCCAAGCAGCTTGATACCAAGCTCGAGGCAAAGGCTGCCGAACTTGAACTTTCCGATCCAGCAAAGGCCCGTGCGATCAAAGAAACTGCACTTTTCTATGTGCGTCAACGCACGCAGGATTTGCTCACCCAAATGGCGGTAACAGTGCAGGGCTATTTGGCGCTTGATTTGGTCAAGAAGAACAATGTTGAGTTGGTGAAGGGCGTAGACCGCGCATCGACTACCACCGTTGGGGCATTACGGACGGCCGTTACGGTGGCGCAGGCGATGACAAACCAGAAACTGGTGCTCGACCAAATCACTGCGCTAAACACGACAACCGCCGGGATTATCGACAGCACTGGTCAGATGTTGCGCGACAATACCGCAAAGATACATGAACAAGCTGCGGCATCGACCATTCCCCTCGAAACGCTCAGTAAAGCCTTTCAGAACATCTACGATACGATGGACGCCATCGATACCTTCAAGCTAAAGGCGCTCGACAGCATGAAGCAGACTAGCGAAGCGCTGGAAAAGGAAGTCGAAAAGTCGAAAGGCTATATTGCGCGTACAGAAGGACAGGCTCTTGCGGCAAAAGAGGCCCAATCCCCCGGATTATTGAGTTCGCTGGAGGCGTGATTTGACCAATCTCGCTTCCCAGTCAGACGAGATGATAGCAAGCGCGCGCAACGCTCTGCAAAATCAACGTTTTGCTAAATCAATTGGTGTGAAGTCCGCCGCATTGAAGCGCGCCCATTTTTGGGGAAAGTTAGGTCGAACTGCGCTTGCGGTTGGTGCTGTAATTGTGGGTGCTGGGATAGCTGGCGCAATCCTCGATGGCATCGGATTTTGGGGGATCATGTTGACTGGGCTGGTTGGCGCGGCAGCGGCCTATCTGCTGCTCAAATATCCAAAAATGCCAATCCCGACGACCGATAGCCTGCGGTCTACGGGCCTTGGCACGCTGGCGGGCAAAACAGAGATTTGGCTTGAAGGGCAGCGTGCGGCATTACCGCCACCCGCTGTCAAACTGGTCGAGGGAATTGGACTGCGGTTGGACCAACTGGCACCGCAACTGCAGCGCCTTGACGAGAATGATCCAGCATCACGCGAAGTCCGCAAGCTCGTTGGGGAACATCTCCCCGAACTTATCAACGGGTACAAGCGAATACCAGAAACTCTCAAAAGACAAGCTCATGCTGGCAAAACACCCGAGCAGCAGCTGATCGACGGATTAGGACTTATCGACCGAGAGATTGAAACCATGACCGGCCAAATTTCGCGCGGCGAGCTCGATAAACTCGCCGTGCGCGGTCGCTATCTCGAAATGAAATACGGCGCGGAAGCAGGAGAGTCCGAAAAAAGCGGATTGTAATTGTCATTGATGTAAGTAAGCTTTCGACAAGTCGCTTGAAGGTCGGAAATGCAATGAACGATATGCTCCAGCACGCCGAACAATATGATGTGCTCATTATTGGTGCAGGTCTCTCTGGCGTTGGTGCTGCCGTTCACTTAACAAAACAATGTCCGGGCAAAAGCTTCGCCCTCCTCGAGCAGCGCGAAAATACCGGCGGAACATGGGATTTGTTCCGCTATCCCGGTATCCGCTCTGACTCTGACATGCATACGTTGGGCTACCGCTTCAAACCTTGGTTGCACGAAAAATCGATAGCGGACGGCCCGTCAATTCACGACTATGTTCGGGAAACTGCGGCAGAATTTGGTGTCACGTCCAAAATTAATTTTGGCCACAAGATGCTCGCAGCTGATTGGTCGAGCGAGACGGCGGCATGGACGGTGACTGCTATTCGCCTATCGGATGGTGTGAAGATCAAAATTCGTGCCAATTTCCTTTTCATGTGCGCTGGCTATTATGATTATGATGCAGGATACCGCCCGGATTTTCCTGGCGAAAAGGACTTTGCTGGACAGATAATCCATCCTCAACATTGGCCCGAAAACCTAGATTACAAAGACAAGAATATCATTGTCATCGGATCTGGGGCTACTGCAGTTACCATTGTGCCAGTAATGGCAAAAACGGCAGCCAAGGTGACGATGTTGCAGCGATCCCCGACATTTATGGCGTCACGTCCGGCGAAGGATGTTTTTGCAAATTCGTTACGCAAAATAATTCCGAACAAGGCTGCGTATGCAATTACCAGATGGAAAAACATAAATTTTCAGCGGATTGTCTATTATCTTGCGAGAAAAAACCCGGACAGAGTCGGCAAAAAATTGTTGCAATCTGCGCGTAAGGCAATGCCCCGCGTACAAAATTTTGAAGAGAATTTTGTGCCGCGATATGGTCCTTGGGAACAGCGGCTTTGCCTTGTACCCGACGGCGATATGTTCAGCGCGATCAATGCGGGGCGGGCCGAAATTGTCACGGATCATGTTGAACGGTTTACCGCGACAGGAATTTTGTTGAAATCGGGCAAGCATATTGATGCTGATATCATTGTGACCGCTACGGGACTTAATCTGGTCTTGCTCGGAAGCGCCGCGTTGTCGGTTGACGGTGTACGCGTCGATCTCTCCAATCATTTCAATTATAAAGGCGTGATGTTTAGCGACATTCCTAATATGGCAAGCGTCTTTGGCTATATCAACGCATCGTGGACACTAAAGGCCGACATTGCATGCGATTATGTATGCCGGCTCCTCAACAAGATGGACGAAAAGGGCGCGCGAATTGCTCTCCCTTATCTGGGCGAGACCGACATGGAGCGCTTACCCTTTGTCGACGATTTTACGTCGGGATATTTTGCGCGCTCTTTTGACAAGCTGCCCAGTAACAGCCGCTACCATCCCTGGCGAACAGTGCAGAATTACGCTTATGAAAAGCGTGTGCTTACAAAAATGCCCGTCGATGATGGCATAATGCGGTTTGGAAAGCCCACCGGTGTAAAGGTAAAGCAAACCTCAATCGACATTCTCGAAGACGCAGAATAAATCGGCGCATTGCACAAAGCGGGTTGTTTGATTGCCCTGCGGCGCTATCGACTTGGTTATGACAGAATTTTCCGAACTTATCCGCTTGGACAAGGGGCAGGAAGCGGTCCCGCTCCAAATAATTGACACGGCAGGATTTGATGCTTGGCTCGCTGCGCAACCAGAACCGCGCCGCCAAATCATTCGGGCCAATAAGTTTGCAGGCGTGGCTACTTCGATTGTTATCTTCCCTGAAGAATGTGCCGCTGGTTTTGCGGTAGCGATAGGCGTTCCAGACTCAGAAAAACTAGGTATTTGGTGTTTAGCAAAAGCTGCAGAGTCTTTACCAGCGGGCACGTACCGTTTGGGCAACTGTGATATTGGTGACGCGGCGATAGGCTGGATGCTTGGTCAATATCGCTTCAACGAATATCGCGATGAAAAGATACCCACTGGTCCACGGGTGTTGTTGACAAGCGAGCCCGGCAGGATGGCAAGCGCAGTTTTGCAAGCAGAAGCAACAGCAAAGGTGCGTGATTTAGTAAACCGGCCCGCCGCGGATTGCGGCCCAGAAGCCCTAGAGGCAGAATTGAAAGCATTAGCAAAGGCAAACAATGCCAAGATTACCGTGACAAGTGGAGAGCCTTTACAAAGCGGCTTTCCCATGATCCACGGCGTAGGGAAAGCAGCGACACGCGAACATGCGCCGCGATTGCTTGAGCTTACTTGGGGTGACGAACGAAATCCACGAATAGCGCTTGTCGGCAAGGGGGTCACATTCGACAGCGGTGGGCTCGACCTGAAGCCGTCTGCGAGTATGCGCCTGATGAAAAAGGATATGGGCGGAGCGGCACATGCCATTGCACTCGCGCAAATGATAATGGCGGCGCGGTTGCCGGTCCGCTTGCATTTGCTCGTTGCTGCGGTCGAAAATTGCATTGGTCCCGGTGCGATGCGGCCTGGCGATATATTGAAGAGCCGCGCTGGGATTACCGTGGAGATCGACAACACCGATGCCGAGGGGCGGCTTGTTTTGGGCGATTCGCTTACAAAAGCCGTCGAGGATAATGCGGAGCTGATAGTCGATTTCGCTACGCTTACGGGCGCCGCGCGGACAGCACTTGGCCCTGACTTGCCAGCGATGTTCGCCAATGATGAAGCATTGGCTGCTGAGTTGTTTGCGGCGGGACAAACAGCAAGCGATCCGGTCTGGAGATTGCCACTTTGGGATGGCTATGACGAAATGCTCGCCAGCGACGTTGCCGATACGTCCAATTCTGGTGGTACCTTTGCCGGAGCAATCACAGCAGCGTTGTTCCTGAAGAAATTTGTGACCGGTGAAACCAAATGGGCGCATTTTGATACTTTTGCATGGCGACCGACTGCGAAGCCTGGACGGCCAAAAGGCGGAGAAGCGCTTGGCCTTCGTGCTGTGTTTCGCTATCTGGCTGAAAAATATCCTGTTCGCTAAACCGGGCAGGCTGATAATTTTGAGAATTTGGGGACAATGACCTTGGCAACTGCCACACCACAACCGGGTAAGCGGGCGCGTTACAGGCTCGACGGCCACAGCATCATCGGTGATGCGCGCACGACGCCCATTCGCGGCGATCTGGCCGACATAAAACTCGCTGGAAAGCTGTTCGCACCGCATTATGCCGTTCCGATGGTCCGCATGTGTATCGCTCCATCTACGCCGATGCACGCGCAACCGGACTTGCAATCAACAAGCACAAGCGCGCTGATTTACGGCGAAAAATTCGCCGTGCTTGATGTCGCGGGGATATGGGCTTGGGGTTACAGCCTGCATGACGAATATCTCGGCTATGTGCACATGAGCCACTTGGGCGAGATACAAGAGCCAACTCATTTTGTGACAGCAGAGGCCGCGATTGTACAGGCCGAGGCTGCTTTGCGTGCGCCCGAGCTGCTGCGTTTGCCGATGGGCGCGCAAGTTGCCTGTCGGACTGTAGATGGATCGGGCGAGTATTTGGCGACTGGCGGCGGTTTCATCTCGGTAAAGCATGTCGCAAAGATTGGCGAAGTGGCGGGCGATATTGCGGCAATTGCGGAAACGTTGATTGGTGTTCCTTATCACTGGGGTGGGCGCAGCGGTGATGCGATCGACTGCTCTGGGCTAGTGCAATTAGCTTGCGGAATGAAGGGTATTTCCGTTGCCCGTGACAGCGACATGCAGATGGAGAGCGCGGGCGTACTTTTGCCGGAAAATGCGGCATTACAACGCAATGATCTTGTGTTCTTTCCTGGCCATGTCGGCATAATGGCGGACGGCGAAAACCTGATCCACGCCAATTCAAACGCGATGGCGGTCAGTGTCGAGCCTTTGGCGGATGCTACTGCGCGCTTTGCGGTTGAACATGAAGCACCGATTTTGGCACGGCGGAGGTTTGTGGGATGACCCACAGCGTCTTCATTGATGGCGCCGTTGGCACGACAGGGCTAGAAATTGCCGAACGGCTTGCTGGTCGCAGCGAGTTTTCGCTCGTCGCTTTGCCAGAGGATAAGCGCAAGGATGCGGTCGCCCGGCGCGAAGCGTTGAACGATAGCGACTTCGCGATCCTTTGCCTGCCCGATGACGCAGCGAAAGAGGCGGTTATGATGGCCAGTGGCGGCAAAACCCGGATCATAGATGCGTCAACCGCGCACCGGACTGATCCGGCGTGGATTTACGGCTTTCCGGAATATCGCAAAAAGCAGCGGGGCAGGATCGCCGAGGCACGATTGGTCAGCAACCCCGGCTGCTACCCCACAGGTTTCCTCGCGCTGATTGCGCCGCTGGTTAAGGCGCGCCTGATCCCCGACGACTGGCCCTATACCGTCAACGCCGTGTCCGGCTATTCTGGAGGTGGAAAGGCGCTGATCGAGCGATTTGAGGGCTCAGAGGGCGGCGAGATCGGCTTTCGGAGCTACGGATTAGATCTTGATCATAAACATGTTCCCGAAATGCAGAAGCACGCGGGCTTGGCGCTTGCGCCGATCTTTTCGCCCGCCGTGGTAAAGGCATTTCGCGGCATGATGGTCGAAATCCCGCTGCCAATCTCCGTGATGCCCGGCAGCGACAGCCCCGATGAAATGCGTGAATGCCTCGCCGCGCATTATGCCGGTTCGCCGTTGGTCACCGTCCACGCCGAAATGGCACCGTCCGAGTTGCTTATCCTGAACACGCAGGAACCGTCTGACCGGCTAGACCTCTATGTCATGGGCAGCCCCAAAGGCGACCAGGTGCGGCTGATGGCGATGCTCGACAATCTGGGCAAAGGCGCCAGCGGTGCTGCGGTGCAGAATTTGAACATCATGGCCGGGCTGGATGAGGTGGCGGGGTTGCGGTTGTAGGCCCCACACTCACCGCTAAAACCCCGTCACCCTGAACTTGTTTCAGGGTCCATTTCGCCTCTCATCCCTTCGGTTTCGGTTGCACGATGGATGCTGAAACAAGTTCAGCATGACGTTGAGAATGAAAGATGAATTACTGAACCACCACTTCGTCATTCCCGCGAAGGCGGGGAACGAAGTGATCGGAGATCAATCCATCTCCTGCCCTATAAATTCTCACCTGCGTCACTGCGTAAACCGCAAACTCAGGTGATGGACCCCCGCCTTCGCGGGGGTGACGAATCAGTGTACAGTTGTTTACAAACACTATTCGTTAAATGCCGTTCGCACATCCGCAGATGCGTCCAATCAGTCATCGCATCCCGCTGCGGTTTGACGAAACCTGCTGCTTTTAAGGCATACTCAAAGCGAGGAAATTTCCGAAATAGGTCGGTGGCTAGTTTGTTCAATTGGGTCAACGTGACTTGCTCAATAAGGCGGCTTATCCAACCCCTTGGGGCTCGCCGTAAAAATCTCGCACCCATCCTCGGTTATCCCAATCGAATGTTCAAACTGCGCCGACAGCGACCGATCACGCGTTACCGCCGTCCAGCCATCTTCCAACACTTTGCCATGCGGTTTGCCGATGTTGATCATCGGTTCGATGGTGAAGATCATGCCGGGTTTCAGCAAAGGCCCGGTGCCGGGCCGCCCCGCATGAACAATCTCTGGCGCATCGTGGAACAGACGGCCCAGACCATGGCCGCAAAATTCGCGGACGACGCCATAACGGTGGCCCTCGGCATGGGCTTGGATCGCGTGGCCGATGTCGCCGATGCGGTTGCCGGGCCTTGCCTGTTCGATACCCAGCATCAGGCATTCATAGGTAACATCGACTAGCTTTTTCGCCTTGATCGGTACGTCGCCGACAAGAAACATGCGGCTGGTGTCGCCGTGCCAGCCATCAAGCATCGGCGTCACGTCGATATTGACAATGTCGCCGTCTTTTAACCGCTTTTCCGACGGGATGCCGTGGCAAATAACGTGGTTGATCGAGATGCAGCAGCTGTGCGTATAACCGCGATAGCCGAGCGTAGCCGGAACGCCGCCACCGCGCAGCGTCATCTCGCGCACGATATCGTCAAGTTCCTGCGTTTCAACGCCAGGCACGACATGCGGGACCAGAGCATCGAGTATCTCGGCAGCGAGGCGGCCTGCAGCGCGCATGCCCGCAAAAGCGTCGGGGCCGTGCAGCTTGATAACCCCGTCTCGTGGGATTGCGGCTTCATCGGCGGTAACGGAGACATATTGGTTCATGGGGTGGGATATAGCGCGTGTTGTGGGATTTTGCGAGAGTCATTCCTTAGCCCCTCTTCTTCAGGGGAGGGGCAGCGAAACGTAGCATCTATGATGCTTAGTCGCAGCGGGGTGGGGATTTGAGGCAGGCGCTACACTGACAAGCCCCACCCCAACCCCTCCCCTGAAGAAGAGGGGCTTAGAATCACTACCCGATGATGATTTTACGCGCTAAGCCCACACCATGACCAACACCCGTATCTACACCGCTGCGCTCATTATTATTGGCGACGAAATCCTTTCTGGTCGGACACAGGATAAAAATATCAGCCAGATCGCCCTGTGGCTCAACGTGCAGGGGATTCGCCTATGCGAGGTGCGGGTGGTACCCGACGTCGAGGACGCGATTGTCGAGGCAGTCAATACGCTGCGGGCGCGCAATGACTATCTGTTTACGACAGGCGGTATCGGGCCGACGCATGACGATATCACAGTGGATGCGATAGCTAAGGCGCTGGGTGTTGAGGTTGTGCTTCATCCCGTTGCGCAGGAAACGCTGACCCGCTATTATG
Organism: uncultured Alphaproteobacteria bacterium; assembly: GCA_963763915.1. Classification (GTDB taxonomy): domain Bacteria; phylum Pseudomonadota; class Alphaproteobacteria; order Sphingomonadales; family Sphingomonadaceae; genus Sphingorhabdus_B. The sequence continues at coordinate 367,510 of CAVXQH010000002.1, read as the reverse complement.
AAAGCCGCGGAGGGATTACCGAAGCACGGTTGCGAATGGCGCGTGTTCCAGCGGGGGCGGACTTGATACCCAATAAAATGTCAGGCGCGCCGGGGATCAAGCACAGCAATATCTTTATTATGGCCGGTGTGCCCCATATTACCGCAGGCATGCTCGACGCACTGACAGGAACGCTAGAGGGCGGTGCACCGCTTTTGTCGCATCAGATCGGGTGCTGGGTAGCAGAGAGCGAAGTTTCGAAACTGCTCGGTGATACCGAAAAAGCGCATGCAGGATGCCAGATCGGCAGCTATCCCTTCTTCAGGGAGGGAAAGGTCGGTGCAAATTTCGTTGTGCGCTCCACAGACGCGCATATGCTGAACCAGTGCTGCACGGCGCTGCAAGCAGGTCTGGAAGGACTAGGTTATTCGACATTTGATGGCGGTATTTGAACGGCGGTTGTGGGCGTTCATTCTCGGTCAATCGCTCCATGGGCATGAAAACATGATGAGAAAATATTTGCTGCGCATATTCGCGATTGGCGCATTGGCGCTGCCTTCATTCCAACCTGTTTTTGCAGAAGATGCGAAGCCCAGTACGTCAGCGGTCAGCGCGCCGCTTTCGACCAAAACGATCCCGCAACCTTGGTTGTACGAAAATTCGGACATCCCGGTCGATACCAGCTGGACATTCGGAAAGCTTCCCAATGGCCTGCGCTATGCCGTTAAGAAAAATGATGTACCGGCCGGCCAAGTCGCTATCCGCGTTCGGATTGACGCCGGAGCATTGCATGAAAATGATGACGAGCTGGGCTATGCACATTTGCTTGAGCATTTGAGCTTCCGCGGTTCGACCTTTGTGCCCGACGGAGAAGCAAAACGCATTTGGCAGCGATTTGGTGCGACATTTGGAAGTGACAGCAATGCCCAAACCACGGCAACGCAGACGGTTTACAAACTTGATCTTCCCAATGCCAAGCCAGAGGTATTGGCGGAATCGATGAAAATCCTTTCCGGCATGATCCAGTCGCCGCGTATTGCCGAAGGACCTTTGAACGCAGAAAAGGCCATTGTAATGGCTGAAATGCGCGAAAGCAGCGGAGCGGCAGCGCGTCGCGCGGATGCGATGCGTACCCATTTCTTCCAAGGGCAGCGGATGGAAAACCGCCCCGTAATTGGCACTACACAGACTTTGCAAGCGGCCAATGTAGAGAAGGTACGCAATTTTCAGTCGCGTTGGTACCGGCCCGAGAATACTGTCATTTCCGCCGCTGGAGACGTTGATCCCAAGCAGCTTGAAAAGCTGATCGCGCAGAATTTTGGCAATTGGAAGGGAGCAGGCGCTCTTACAGCCCAGCCCAATTTTGGCGCGCCTGTCGCCACTGATAAGGATGTATTGCTGATCGAAGAGCCCACGCTTCCGCCATCGGGCACGATTGCCTATTTGCGCCCTTGGGTGCCAAAGAATGACACAATCGTTTATAACGAACAGCTGCTAATCAATGCACTTGCGACGCAAATCATCAACCGCCGTCTGGAAGTGGCCGCGCGTGATGGCGGCAGTTTCCTGGTTGGGCAGAGCGAGGCTGAGGATTATTCGCGCAGTGCAAACGTGACATTGGTGGAGTTCAGCCCTGTCTCCAGCAAATGGGATGTTGCGGTAAGGGACATTCGCGCTGTCATAGCCGATGCAGTTGCAACACCGCCTTCAGATGCAGATATCGAACGTGAAAAAAAGCTCTTTGCCAATGCATTGCGTACAATGGTTGATAGTTACCGGTTTGAAGCGGCCTCAAAACAGGCTGACGACATTACGCGCGCCGTCGATATCAGGGAAACGGTAGCAACGCCGCAAACTGCGCTCGATGTTTACAACGGCTTGCTCGCTAATAAGCTAACCCCCGCGCGCCTGCACGAAGCCACAAAAGCACTATTCTCGGCGGTTGATTCCAAAATTCTGATGGTTCTGCCCAAAGTCGCCGTGGGGGATCAGGCGAAGCTAGCGACCGCATTCACATCGCCATTGGCGGCCAAGACCAACATTCGTCTAGCATCGGGTCAAACAAACTTTTCGTCTCTGCCCAAATTGGGCGCGGAAGGAAAAGCATCCCTGCTGCGTAAGGTTGACCAATTTGATCTTGAACAATTCGAACTTTCAAACGGCGCAACATTTCAGCTGTCTCCCAACAAAGCGGAAGCCGGACAAATTCGTATGGTGGTGCGCTTTGGTCGTGGCTACCAAGCGGTTGGCAAGGCCAAGCCCAATTTGCTTTGGACTGGTTCTTTGTCATGGCCGGACAGCGGCATAGGGTCTCTGCGCCGGACACAGATTGACGATTTGACTAATGGCCGCCGAATGGAAGCAGCATTCCGGGTGGATAGTGATGCATTTGAAATCACGTCGACCACGCGGCCGGAGGATCTGGCCGATCAGTTGTTATTGATCGCGACCAAGCTGGAGCATCCAGGTTGGGACGCGGCAACTGTCGAACGCACGAAAGCCCTCGCGCTGCAAGGAATCGAAAGCTACGAATCCTCCGCTGGCGCTGTGATCGAGCGAGACTTTGATTACAACTTGGCAGGGGGTGATGCGCGTTGGAAATCCCCCAACGTGGCATCTATTCAGTCGCTTACACCAAAAAGCTTCAAAACCTTCTGGCAGCCGCTTTTAGCATCAGGACCGGTGGAAATTTCACTATTCGGTGACTTCGAACGCGACAAAGCGATCGTCGCTCTGGAAAAAAGCTTTGGCGCGATGAAGCGACGTCCAGCAGGGAAGGTGGTTCTGGGTTCGGAAACTATAGCTGCGCTGATGCCAAGCTCACAACCCAAAGTCGTCTCGCATAAAGGACCCGCCGATCAGGCCGCTGCCGTTATCGCTTGGTCGACAAGTGGCGGGCGGGCATCGGTGAAGGAAGGCAGGGAACTGGAAATTTTGGCGGCTATTTTTCGCGACCGTTTGTTTGAAAAATTTCGGTCTGAACAGGCTGCCAGCTACAGCCCCAATACTATAAATTATTGGCCGGAGGATTTCGCGAGCGGCGGATATGTGGTGGCTTATGCTTTAGTGAAGCCCGAAGACACCGAGAAATTTTACAGCTTTGCTGACAGTGTTGCGGCAGACCTTGTCCAGAATCCGGTGCAAGCTGATGAACTTAAACGAGCAATCGAGCCTATCAGGCAGGAAATTGAACGAACGGCTTCGGGTAACAGTTTCTGGTTGAGCAATTTGAAGGGGGCAACGCGTGACGACAGTCGCATCGAAGTGCTCACCCATCTTTTGAGCGACCATATGGGCGTCACGCCGGCGCGCGTTCAACAGTTAGCGCAGCGCTATCTGCGCAAGGACCGTTCCTGGAAATGGTTGGTTTTGCCAACCAAGAAATAGCGCGATACCATCGATCAGAGGTTACAAAACATATTTCGAAAGATCGGTGTCTTTGGCAATTCCAGAGAGCTGTTGTTGTACATAGTCAGCATCGATCTTGATTGTTTCGCCGCCGCGATCTTCGGCAGAAAAGCTGATTTCTTCGAGAAGCTTCTCCATGACCGTCTGTAGACGTCGTGCACCAATATTTTCTACGCTTTCGTTTACGTCAGCTGCAATTTTGGCGATTGCTGTGACCGCTTCGTCGGTGAAGTTAAGCGAAACATCTTCGGTCTTCAAAAGTGCAGCATATTGTTCAACTAAATTGGCCTTGGTTTCGCGCAGAATGCGTTCAAAATCGGCTTGGGTAAGCGCTTGCAGTTCGACCCGAATCGGTAAACGCCCTTGCAACTCAGGCAACATGTCGCTCGGCTTCGAAACATGGAATGCGCCCGACGCGATGAAAAGCACGTGATCGGTCTTCATCGGACCGTATTTGGTCGCCACAGTGGTGCCCTCGATCAAAGGCAGCAAATCACGCTGTACACCCTCTCGGCTGACGGAACCGCCGCTGCGCCCATCGGATACCGCGATCTTGTCGATTTCATCCAGAAAAACGATGCCATTGGCTTCGGCATCGGCAAGAGCGGCACGCGCAACATCATCATGATCGAGCCTTTTTTCGGCCTCTTCCTCAACCAGCTTTGTCCAAGCATCGGGAACTTTCATCTTGCGCTTTTTAAGTTGCTGTTGCCCAAACGCCTTCCCCATCATTTCGGAGATGTTTATCATGCCGACTTGTCCGCCCATTCCGGGAATTTCCATTTGGGCAGTTGGCGTGTCTGCGACTTCGATCTCGATTTCAACGTCATCCATATGGCGGTCGCGGATACGTTGCCTGAATGCTTCTCGGGTTGCTTCGCTCGCGGTGTCGCCAGCTAGCGGTTTTAGCAAGCGGTCCATCGCGGCTGCTTCGGCTGCTTCGAGCACAAGCAAGCGGCGGCGTTCTTTTTCCAAACGTACGGCTTCTTCCGCCAAATCGCGTGCGATTTGCTCCACATCGCGGCCAACATAGCCGACTTCGGTGAACTTGGTGGCTTCAACCTTGATAAATGGCGCATCGGCCAATTTGGCAAGTCGCCTTGAAATTTCTGTTTTGCCGCAGCCTGTGGGGCCGATCATCAGTATGTTCTTGGGCGTCACTTCATCGCGCAGATCGGCTGACAATCTTTGCCTGCGCCAGCGGTTGCGCAAAGCAACGGCAACAGCCCGCTTAGCGTCTGCTTGTCCGACAATATGTTCATCGAGTGCCGCAACGATGGCTTTTGGGGTAAGGCTATTGTTCAATTTTTGGAATCCAGCGTTTCGATCGTCAATTGGTCATTGGTGTATACGCAAATATCGGCCGCAACGGCCATCGCTTTGCGGGCCAAGACTTCAGCGTCTTTTTCATAATCGTTGAGCGCACGCGCAGCGGCGAGTGCGTAATTCCCTCCCGACCCTATGGCGGCAATTCCATCTAGAGGTTCAAGCACATCGCCGTTTCCGGTCAAAATCAATGTGACTTCAGCATCAGCGACAATCATCATCGCTTCAAGATTGCGCAAGTATTTGTCCGTACGCCAATCCTTTGCGAGTTCGACCGCAGCACGCATCAGTTGCCCTCTGTGTTGTTCTAGCTTGCGTTCCAGTCGCTCGAACAAGGTGAACGCGTCGGCAGTTGCGCCGGCAAACCCGCCAATTACCGAACCATCATGCAACTGTCGAACTTTTTTGGCATTTGGCTTCATGACGGTTTGGCCCATGGAGACTTGACCATCACCAGCGATAACAACCTTGCCGCCTTTGCGTGCCGACATGATCGTTGTGCCATACCAAATAGCGGAATTCTCGTGATTATTGCTCATCATTGTTCAGATATGGGTCTTGGCGCAGAAAAGCGCAAGGGCAGGGTAGCTGTTGCTTGATCAGCTCAGTTTCTCAGCCAATCCTCGCTCCCAAGCGAGTGCACTTGCAACAATTTTGTCCAAATCGTCGAACTTAGGTTCCCAACCAAGCGTTTGCTTTATTGCCGCATTATTTGCGACGAGAGCATCAGGATCTCCGGGTCGTCTTCCTTCGAGAACACGCCTTACTGGCTTGTTGGTGGCGCGGTCGACCGCATCGAGCACTTCGAGCACAGAAAACCCGTGCCCATAGCCACAATTGAGAATATGGCTTTGTTCAGGCTCAGCGACAAGCTTTTCCAGGGCCATTACATGCGCATCGGCCAGGTCATTCACATGAATATAGTCGCGCACTCCAGTGCCATCTGCAGTTTCAAAGTCAGTGCCGAACACGCCAACTGACTCGCGCTTGCCAAGCACCGCTTCGACCGCAACCTTAATCAGGTGCGTTGCGCCCGCTGTTGACTGCCCCGACCGCCCATTCATGTCGGCGCCGGCGACGTTGAAGTATCGCAATGCGCAGAAGTTAAAGTCATGCGCCTCGGCAACGTCACGCAGCATGTATTCTGTCATCAGCTTCGACCGGCCGTAGGGATTGATCGGCACAGTGGGGGTATTCTCATCTACAGGTATCTGGTCTGGAATACCGTAGGTCGCTGCCGTAGAAGAAAAGATCATGTGCCGAACACCCGACTCAATAGCGGCACCAATCAAGTTGCGGCTATTGCCAGTATTATTATCATAATATTTCAGAGGGTTTTCGACTGATTCTGGCACGACAACTGAACCAGCAAAGTGGATGATCGCGCCAATTTTATGTTCTGAAATGGCCTTCGCCACTGCTGCAGGGTCACCAATGTTTGCATTTATGAAAGTGACGCCATCCGGCACCGCCCAACGAAAGCCCGTGACCAAATTGTCAATGACGATCGGGGTCCAGCCAGCATCGCGCAACGCAAGAACAGCATGGCTTCCAATGTAGCCAGCGCCACCGGTTACTAAAACGGGAAATGGTTTTGTCGTCATTGTCGCAACCTCCTCTCATGAAAGAGGTAAAAAAAAGGCGACCAATTGGCCGCCCTTTTCAAAAATTCCACCAGTAATTAAGGGCTGGTTGGTGTGTCGTCGTTGTTTCCAGCAGCGATTACAATACCGCCAACGATGGCGACGAGTGCCAGCAAACCGAGAAATACACCTGAACCGCCACCAAGCTTTTGCTCTTGCTTGCGCGCTGCGCCTTTGCGTTCAACTTTTTTCGCAGCAACCTTTGCAGGTGCCTTCGTTTGAGCCTGGGCAACTACAGGGGCGCTTACCAACGAGGCAGCAGCCAAAGCAGCGAGAGAAATTTTACCGAAACGCATCATTATGCTCCTTGTTATGTTGCAATTTTTTGCACTCACGAGTTGCCTTTGGCACAGCGTCCTACTGATTTCAAGGCTAGAATTGGTCCAATGCCAAATAAATATCAATTTTTCCTTACTGTTGCAGATTTGTTGGTTTCATTTTTGCGGTTTTACGATTGACCCGCAATGTTTGGGCGACGAGACGTATCTTAGACATGACCAAAATCGCGATCCATCAGATGTGTAGCCGAATTGATCCCCGCATCAATCTCGAATTGATTCTGACGGGTGTTGAGCAAGCAAGCAATGGTGGGGCAGCAATGTACTTTGCCCCAGAAATGTCTGTCTTACTTGATTCCAACCGAAAACGGGCCGCTGAAAGTATGACGGCAGAAGTATCCAATGCTGCGTTGAAGCAAATTCGGGAAGCTGCCCGCACCTTCAATATTTGGGTGCATCTCGGATCAATGTCGGTTCAGCTGGAATCGAGTCCACCTAAATACGCCAATCGCAGCTATGTAATCGATAGCACTGGCGAAATTCGCGTCGAATATGACAAAATCCATCTATTTGATGTTGATCTCGCTAACGGCGAAAGCTGGCGCGAATTGGCCGCCTTCCGTGGCGGCGATAGCGCTAAGGTTTGCGAAACGCCGATAGGACTCTTGGGGCTATCTATCTGCTATGATTTACGTTTCCCAGACCTCTATTCCGCTCTTGCCCAAATGGGAGCTAAGACATTTGTTGTGCCTGCGGCGTTCACTGTCCCAACGGGTAGCGCACATTGGCATGTCCTGCTTCGAGCAAGAGCAATCGAGCATGGCTGTTTTGTTATTGCCCCCGCTCAGTCCGGCGCGCACGAAGACGGCCGGAAGACTTTCGGCCATTCGCTGGCGATAGACCCGTGGGGAGATGTGATTTTGGATATGGGAGTTGAGCCCGGGCTGGCGCTTGTCGAAATTGATCTGTCGCGTGTTGATGATGTACGCGCGCAAATCCCGGTGCATATGAATCGCCGCGAGATTGTTTCGGGGGCTTTGGGTGATTAAGCAGCATTTGGTTGCGCGCTTGTGTCGCCGATTTCGCGTCCCAGCTTTCCAACGGGGATATCCAGCTCATACGCCGTTTCAAGAACGACGTTAGCGTGCTGAGCCGTATTTTGGGTATTTAGCCGAGGCAAGCCTCGAGGAATGGCTGATCGAAGCCGAACTGCCTTGCTTTTTCCAAGGTATATGGGCGTACCCCGCCGGGGACCCATTCACCGTGAATTTTGCCGTCGGCGTCCTCGTCGCGGTACTCAAACTTGAACAAGTCTTGCGTAACAATGACGTCGCCTTCCATCCCGATTACTTCCGTGATCTGGGTTGTACGACGGGAACCATCGCGAAGACGCTTTACCTGTACGATCAGGTCGACAGATTCGGCAATTTGACGAGAGATAGCTTCTTTAGGGATTTTGATATCTCCCATCAGGATCATGTTTTCCATACGGCCCAAGCATTCACGCGGATTATTGGCGTGAAGCGTACACATGGAACCATCATGACCTGTGTTCATCGCGGCGAGCAAGTCAAAGCACTCGGCGCCACGAATTTCGCCCAAGATGATCCGGTCAGGACGCATACGCAAAGCGTTCTTAACAAGATCGCCGATGGTAATAGCACCTTCGCCTTCAAGGTTAGGCGGGCGGGTTTCCAGTGGCAGCCAGTGTGGTTGCTGCAGCCGGAGTTCGGCGGCGTCTTCGATTGTCAGCACGCGTTCGCCGGGATCAATCATTTTGGACAAGGCGTTGAGCATTGTCGTCTTACCCGAACCTGTACCGCCGGAAATAACGATGTTCATCCGGCAAGCACCGGCAATTTTGAGCGCGGTGGCCATTGGTTCGGACATCGAACCAAAGCCCTTGAGCATGTCGATGGTGATTGGCTTTTCGGAGAACTTACGAATCGAGATCGCGGTGCCGCGCAGCGACAGTGGCGGAACTATGACGTTAACGCGGCTGCCGTCTTTCAAACGGGCATCAGCCAGCGGGGTGGTCTGGTCGACGCGACGGCCAACTTGGTTGACGATGCGCTGTGCGATCTGGAATAAATGTTCCTCGTCGCGAAACTGGATCGGCGCGAGCTGTAACTTACCGCCTTTTTCAATATATGTCTGCTGTGGACCGTTGACCATGATATCGGAAATCTCGGGGTCACCGAGCAGTTCCTCCAGCGGACCAAAGCCGAGTAATTCGTCAACAAGCACCTTTTCCAGTGCGAACTGTTCGCGCCGGTTGAGGGTGAGTTTGAGTTCGGCCAATACCTCTAGGATGATCGGGCGGAACTCTTCGGTCAGCTCTTCTTTGTTAAGCGAAGCGGCAGCTTCGGGGTCAACGCGTTCGAGCAGCCGAGGAAGAACCTGTTCCTTGATTTTGTGAACAGATTTCTCAAACCCTTCGGCCTGTTGTTCTACTTCACCCGAAGAGGAAGCGCGCTCAGAAAGACGCGTCATCGCATCTGACTGTTTCGGCGCCATCATCGCGCCGGGCAGTTCCACCGAATCAATCGGCGGAAATTGCTCACCACCTTCTGGCTGTACTGGCGCAGGGGTAGGTGCGGGCGATGAAGGATTCTGTTGGTGGCCGTTTCCGCCGCCCCCACCTTGCATTGGACGGGCGACGCCAAAGCTGGGTCGGTTCGAACCCATGCCAGGTTTTTTTCCAAATGCGCTCACTGTTTGGGTCGCTCCCTGCCTTAGAAAATCGAGATCAAGGCAAAGCCATAGAAAAAAATGGTGAATAATTTCGTAATATTTGAACCTTTGCGGATGGGGCGCTTCCTATTTTGTAGATGAAGCTTAGGGCGGTCTCAGGAGTCGACAGAACATAAATGATGGAAAAAAATTTCAAAAAGGGGCTGGTTTTCGCTCTTGCCGGATTTGTGACATTGGCGTGCGGCGATGCTGTCATTAAGCAAATCGCGCATTTGTGGCCGGGCTCGGCGATAGCAGCGTTACGCTATGGGCTGGCCGCCATCGGACTTTCGGCCATTATTCTGGTGCGATCAGGTTGGCAGGGCTTTTCTATGCCGATGGCTAGAGATCAAATCGGGCGCGGGACAAGTGTTGCGTTGGCCACTTTGTGCTTCTTTTCTTCGCTTAAATATCTCCCGATTGCGGTCGCGACTTCAATCACATTCGTAAGCCCCATGATAACTGCTCTTTTTTCTGCGGTTTTCTTGGGGGAACGCGCAAGCGGCAAGACCTGGCTAGCTATTATTGCAGCATTCTCTGGCGTGATCATCATCCTTCGTCCTGAATTGGCCAGGGTGGGCCTCGCTGCATTATTACCGCTTGGCGGCGCAGCATCGATGGCGGCTCTTTTTATCTTCAATCGCAGAGTAGCCGGAAAAGCACCAATGTTGGTACAGCAATGGATTGCCGCCATGGTCGCGGCCCCAATCCTGATTGTCGCGTCGTTCGCGCTGGACCAAAGCGGTGCTGAATGGGCACAAGTGGATTGGCCCGAAACGCACGTAATCCTGAACTGTTCTATCGTCGCGGTCAGCGCAACCATCGCGCATCTTCTGGTTTTTCGTTCCACCGAGTTCGCGCCTGCAACCCTGACTGCACCGATGACCTATGTACAGATATTGGTGGCTTTGTTGGCGGGGTGGCTAATGTTTGGCGAGGATCCCGATTTGCTCAGCTTATTGGGTGTTGCGATTATTATTGGCAGCGGTTTGTTTTTGTGGAAGTCATCATCCGGGAGATAATTGATGGCATCAATCAGGACTGTGCTTTGCCTTCTGGCTATTTCGCTGTGTAGTTCGGTCGGATCTCTGGATAACGAAACACCCGATTTATCGCAGCTGACCGGTGATTGGGTCATGGAAGAAAATGGCAGGTGGACCCGAGAAAGCTGGGGTAAAGTCAATTTGGATGTTGTTGAAGGTAACGCGCAAAGTGGCGTCGGAGCCAAAGCCGATTTCAGTGAAAAAATGCGCATTGTCAAAGATGTAAAAGGAAATGTGACGCTTTTCGTAAAGCTCGGAGGCGAAACTTCCGAAACCCCGTTCAGGCTGGTCTCGACCGCCTATCAGCAACTCATGTTCGAGAACCTGAAAAATGACTATCCGCAGCGGATTATTTATTCGCGCAACGGGGGCTGGCTGTTTGCCAAGATCATGATGGCCGATGGCAGCAGGTACGCAGACTTCGTCTATCGGACGGCTAATCCCCCACGCGCAACCGCGGCGCAACCGGTGCCCAATGCAAAGCAGGTCGAAGATGCGGTGACGCTGTCACACAGGTGCGTCGACCGCGATGGATACACCAATTGCCTGCCACCACAGCGGACCCGCATCCGTAACATGGTCTGTTGGCCGATGTTGGATATGAAAGGCTATATCGAGCCTTACCGGTCATCACCGGCCGCTGAATGCAGCTTTGAAGCCCATGAACAGCCGATAACCCCGCTAATGTTGATCGGTGAGGGCAACGGTAAACCAAAAATCACTTGGCGCGCATCATGGGCACGGCTCCATTTTCTGAAACCCGACTACTGCCCTAACGACAACTGCAAGCGGGAATGGTACATCCCCCGCAACTGAAAACCGGTTATTCTGCTGCCTCGGCGAGGATGGTCAGGCCTGTCTCGTTGACCTCGGCAAACCCGCCTGAAACAGTCACTGTCTCCGGCGTGGCACCAGCGCTTGCATAAATACTGATCTCTCCGTCACGCAGTGTGCTCATCATAGGGCTATGCCCTTCGAGCACGCCGAAGTCGCCATCGCTACCGGGGACGACAACCATGTGGACGTCTTCCGAGCGGATGAGGCGTTCCGGCGTGACCAGTTCGAAATGCAGTGCCATGGCTGCTTACGCCGCCTCAGCTGCGAGCTTCTTGCCCTTTTCGACGGCTTCTTCGATGCCGCCGACCATGTAGAATGCAAACTCCGGCAAGTGATCATATTCGCCGTCTACAACGGCTTTGAACGATTTAACGGTGTCTTCAATCGCAACGAACTTACCCGAAATACCGGTGAAAACCTCGGCAACGTGGAAAGGTTGTGACAGGAAGCGCTGGATCTTCCGCGCGCGGCTGACAGTCAGTTTGTCGTCTTCGGAAAGCTCGTCCATCCCGAGAATGGCAATGATGTCTTGCAGCGACTTATACTTCTGCAACGTTTCCTGAACGCGGCGGGCTGTAGCGTAATGCTCTTCACCCACAACAGCAGCCGTCAAAACACGACTAGTAGAATCGAGCGGATCAACCGCTGGATAAATACCAAGCTCTGAAATCGCACGGTTAAGAACGGTTGTCGCGTCCAAGTGAGCGAACGACGCAGCAGGTGCGGGATCGGTCAAGTCATCTGCGGGAACGTAAATCGCCTGAACCGAGGTAATCGAGCCCTTGTTGGTCGAGGTGATGCGTTCTTGCAGCTGACCCATGTCAGTCGCCAGTGTTGGCTGATAACCCACAGCCGAGGGAATACGGCCAAGAAGCGCGGACACTTCCGAACCAGCTTGCGTAAAGCGGAAAATGTTATCGACGAAGAACAGAACGTCCTGACCTTCTTGATCGCGGAAATATTCAGCGATTGTCAGACCCGATAGAGCCACGCGTGCGCGCGCTCCGGGAGGTTCGTTCATCTGGCCGAACACGAGGGCAACCTTGGAACCTTCTGGCGTTGGATTGCCGTCTTTGTCCTTGGCGATGACGCCCGCATCGAGGAATTCGTGGTAAAGGTCATTGCCTTCACGGGTACGCTCGCCCACGCCCGCGAATACCGAAGTACCGCCGTGTCCCTTTGCGATGTTGTTGATAAGCTCTTGAATAAGAACTGTTTTGCCAACGCCAGCGCCGCCGAACAAACCAATCTTACCACCTTTTGCATAAGGAGCGAGAAGATCGATAACCTTGATGCCTGTGACCAGAATTTCGGTTTCAGTCGACTGGTCAACAAATAGAGGCGCTTCCGCGTGAATTGGTGCCGTGGTCGCCGCGTTAACAGGACCGCGCTCGTCAATAGGTTCGCCGACAACGTTCAAGATGCGGCCAAGTGTCATCGGCCCGACGGGAACGCGGATTTGCGAACCCGTGTCACGTACAGGCTGACCGCGGGTAAGGCCTTCGGTTGCGTCCATCGCGATGGTGCGAACGGTATTCTCGCCCAGATGCTGCGCGACTTCGAGGACAAGGCGGTTGCCATTATTATCGGTTTCGAGCGCAGAAAGAATGGCGGGCAGGGTGCCCGTGAACGACACGTCGACAACGGCACCAATGACCTGAGAAATGCGGCCAGTCGCACCAGCAACATTAGTTTTGGTAGCACCTGATCCAGCCTTTGGGGCAGGGGCCTTTGCAGGGGCTTTTTTCGCCGGGGCAGCTTTTGCTGCGGGTGCTTTGGCTGCTGCCTTTGGGGCGGCGGTTTTCTTAGGGGCGGTTGCCATGTCTTCGTTCCTTGCCTGTAAGGTCTGTTAGAGCGCTTCTGCGCCCGAGATAATTTCAACGAGTTCGGTTGTAATCGCTGCTTGGCGCGTGCGGTTATACTGGATGGTCAATCGGTTGATCATGTCGCCTGCATTGCGCGTCGCGTTGTCCATCGCGGTCATTTTTGAACCCTGCTCCGACGCTGCATTTTCGCGATTGGCGCGCAGCAACTGGACCGCCACATTGCGCGGCAGCAAGTCGGCGAGGATTTCTTCCTCATCGGGTTCATATTCGACCGACGCCGACGCGCCAACTGCTGCACCTCCGCCAGAAGCAACGGCAACAGGCATCAACTGGATTTGCGTTGGCTCTTGCGTCAACACGCTCACAAATTTGTTGAAGAACAGGTGTGCGATATCAAATTCGCCTACCTCAAAACGGGCGGTTAAATCCTGACCCCACTCCTGAACTTGAGCAAAACTAAGTTTGCCAAGATCACCGGGCTCGACTTCACGGATAATATCGCTGCGATAGGTACGTGCGAGCTGATCTTTGCCCTTCTTGCCAATGCAGTAAAATTTGACAGTCTTGCCTTGCGCTTTCAGCTCTTCGGCCTTGCGACGGGCGAGGCGGACGATGTTGGTATTGAACGCACCCGCTAGTCCCTTATCGCTCGTCGCAACAACGAACAAATGGACTTGATCGTTACCTGTACCCGCAAGTAGCTTTGGCGATTGTGGGCCCACGGTGACTTTTGACGCGATTGACGAAACGACGCTTTCCAGCCGTTCGGCATAAGGGCGTGATGCCTCGGCTGCTTCCTGCGCACGGCGCAGTTTCGCGGCAGCGACCATCTTCATCGCCTTGGTGATCTTCTGGGTCGATTTGACCGAGTTGATCCGTATTTTTAGTGCCTTAAGACTGGCCATCTAATAATCCGATCAGGCGAAATTCTTCGTGAACTTGTCGAGTGCGGCCATCAGCGCTTTCTTGCTGTCTTCGCTGAAGTCGCGGCTGTCGCGAATGCCTTTCAGGACATCAGCATGGTTGGCGCGCAGGTCAGCAAGCATGCTTTCTTCATATCGCGTCACGTCCGAAGCAGGAATGCCGTCAAGATAGCCGTTCGTTCCAGCAAAGATCGAGCAGGTCTGCTCTTCAAATGGCAGTGGCGAGAATTGCTTTTGCTTCAAAAGTTCGGTCAAACGCGCGCCGCGATTAAGCAGTTTTTGCGTCGATGCGTCCAAGTCTGAACCGAATTGCGCGAAGGCCGCCATTTCGCGGTACTGCGCCAGCTCAAGCTTGATCGAGCCCGACACCTTCTTCATCGCTTTGGTTTGTGCGGCCGAACCCACGCGCGACACCGAAAGACCAACGTTAATCGCCGGACGGACGCCCTGATAGAAAAGATCGGTTTCAAGGAATATCTGGCCATCGGTGATCGAAATCACGTTTGTTGGAATATAGGCCGAAACGTCGCCTGCCTGGGTTTCGATGATCGGCAGCGCGGTGAGCGATCCGCCACCATTGGCGTCGCTCATCTTCGCGGCGCGTTCGAGCAGACGGCTGTGCAAATAGAAAACGTCACCAGGATAGGCTTCGCGACCGGGAGGACGACGCAGCAAAAGCGACATCTGGCGATAAGCCACAGCCTGCTTCGACAAATCGTCATACACGATAACAGCGTGCATGCCGTTGTCGCGGAAATATTCGCCCATCGCCACGCCGGTATAGGGTGCGAGATATTGCAGCGGGGCTGGCTCTGATGCGGTGGCCGCGACCACGATCGAATATTCCATCGCGCCTTGCTCTTCGAGGCTGCGAACGATTTGGGCCACTGTCGAACGCTTTTGGCCAACAGCAACATAAATGCAGTAAAGCTTTTTAGATTCGTCTTTGCCTTTGTTGACTTCCTTCTGGTTGATGAAGGTGTCAATAGCGACAGCGGTCTTACCTGTTTGACGGTCACCAATGATCAGTTCGCGTTGGCCGCGACCTACGGGCACAAGCGCGTCCAAGGCCTTAAGGCCGGTTTGCACGGGCTCGTTAACTGATTGGCGCGGGATAATGCCGGGCGCTTTGACTTCAACGCGGCTGCGCTGTGTGGTTTTCAAGGGGCCTTTGCCATCAATCGGGTTGCCGAGGCCGTCAACGACGCGACCCAGCAGCTCCTTGCCGACGGGAACGTCCACAATCGTGCCGGTCCGCTTGACGACGTCGCCTTCTTTAATTTCAGCGTCAGATCCAAAGATAACCGCGCCGACATTGTCCGCTTCGAGGTTGAGCGCCATGCCTTTAATGCCGTTGGCAAATTCGACCATCTCACCGGCCTGCACATTGTCGAGGCCGTGGATACGAGCGATACCGTCACCAACCGAGAGAACGCTACCGATTTCCGAAACCTTCGCTTCGGTGCCGAAATTGGCGATCTGGGCCTTAATGACCTTTGAGATTTCTGCGGCGCGAATGTCCATTTGCTTCCTAGCCTTTCATCGCTTGCGCGAGGGAGTTGAGACGTGTTTTAATAGAGTTATCGATCATCTGGCTACCGACCTTAATGGTCAGCCCACCCATGATCGAGGGATCAACTTTTGCAGTAATTGCAACGTCGCTGCCGGTGCGTGCTTTCAATTGCTTGGAAAGCGCGGTCATCTGGGCAGCGGATAATTTCTGCGCCGAAGTGACTTCAGCGGTAACCTTGCCGCGGTGGGCAGAAGCCAAAGTGCCAAAGGCGCGGGCAACAGCTGCGGTTTCAGCGAGGCGGCGGTTTGCGGCAAGCACGCCGAGCGTCTTGCTAGTCAGCGGATCAAGCGACAGATGTTTGGCGACAGCAGCGACAGCTTTTTTCGCGTCGTCCCGGCCAAGCGCGGGATTTGTTGTCAGGCTTGCGAAATCAGGCGAATCGGTCAACGCTTGCGCCACCTTGGCAAGGCTCGCCTCGACCTTGTCGATGGCCTTTGCTTCGTTTGCCAAATCGAACAAGGCGGTTGCATAACGCCCGGCCAGGCTCGCCTGGATATTAACGCTTTTGCCGCTGGAATTATCCACGCGTTTTGGTCCTTCATGCAGACTGGATTGTTGTTCGACACGGCGCGGGGATTCGGTTTACCCCGCAAAGTCGCGGCGCGCCTAACACCGGTTTTGCCGCGATGCAAGATAGTGTTTGGCGTAAATTTTGCCGAAAACGCTTGAGCGGTGCCGAAACATGTTATCTAAGCTGGCATAATGAACGGTAAAACCATGAAAATGAAAATGTCCGATGGTGCTGAAATCGCCGTCTATCATGCCAAAGCAGTGGGCGAACGCAAAGGCGGGCTTGTCCTCATTCAGGAAATATTCGGCGTCACCGATCATATCCGCGAACTGTGCGACGAATATGCAAAAGACGGTTATGAAGTGCTCTCCCCATCGTTGTTCGACCGCGAGCACCCTGGCTTTGAAAGCGATTACAGTGGCGCGGGCTATGAACGCGCGGTTGAGTTGGCACGCAAGCTGCACCCGTTTGAGCAATCGATAGAAGATGCGCAGACTTGCATAAACTGGCTGGAGGCACAGGGCGGACCAGTTTTCATCACTGGGTTCTGCTATGGTGGTTCGATTAGCTGGCGGTGTGCGCAGCTATCCGACAAGCTCGCGGCCTGTTCGTCCTTTTACGGCGCGCATATCCCGACGATGTTTGCGGACACGGCGCCGAAATGCGCCAGTATTGCGCATTTTGGACGCTATGACATGGGTATCCCAATGGAGGGCGTTGATGCGCTGATCGGCAAAGAGCACCCCACAGCGCAAATTTTTGTTTACGAGGCCGGCCACGGCTTCAACAGTGACAGGCGCAAGGATTATCACGAAGAAAGCGCTGATTTGGCAAGAGAACGGACTTTGGGGTTGTTCAAGGCGTGCGGCGGATAAGTGAACTAGGAAGCAAATGATGCAAATTATACCCATGTCGCCCCATGTCGGTGCGGAAATTACTGGCATACAGCTTGCTGCACTCAATGACGCTGAATTAGAGGCAATCAAGGATGCTTTTGCAGCGCATGGTGTTTTGCATGTCCGCGATCAGGAGCTCACTCCGGAACAACATATCGCATTTGCCAAGTCGTGGGGCGGGATCGACGTGAACAACTTTTTTCCGGCAAATGGCGGCTATCCTGAAATCGCCGAAGTAAGAAAAGCCGAGGAACAAGTGACTAACATCGGTGGAGGCTGGCATACCGACCACAGTTTTGATCAAATTCCTGCAATGGGATCTATTCTTGTAGCCCGCGAATTGCCCCCGGTTGGAGGCGATACGCTATTTGCCAGTATGGGTGCTGCATATGACGCGTTGTCCGATGGCTTGAAGCAAACATTACGCGGTTTGAAAGCAGTGCACAGTTCGGATCATGTTTACAGTCCGGACGGATATTATGCCCAGACAGATATGGCGGGGGATTTGAAGGGGCAGGATGTTCGCACCCGTGCAGTCCATCCAGTCATAATTGCCCATCCTGTGACAGGTCGGCCTTTGCTCTATGTCAACTATGCCTTTACACTCCATTTCGAGGGTTGGACAGTGGAGGAGAGTAAACCGCTCCTCGATTATCTTTACGAAGTGGGTCGCCGAGACGAATTTCAGTGTCGCCTCCAATGGAAGCCGGGCTCTGTTGCGATTTGGGATAATCGATCTACCTGGCACATGGCGATGAATGACTATCATGGTCACAAGCGCGTGATGCACCGAATAACGATGTCTGGAGAGGCGTTGCACCCAGCCTGAATCGCCGACTTGGAATAGACATTTCCTACATCAAATTTTGCTGGCAAGGTGAAATGATGTTGGGAAATTCAACCACAGAACAATGGGCGCGACCGTGTGAACTTGCTTGGTTTTCTGCGGGTCTTCTTTTGGTTCGCGCGCATTTAGCTTTGAACGCAAGTTTCGGGACGCGCGCACCCGGTGCGGTCGTTATTGGGGAGCCTCAACCAAAGAGGAACCCGACATGACGTATAAAATTAACGGCCTGAAGCGCGATGATTTTGCGCCTCTTTTTGCGATGAGCGATGCAGAATTGGCCAAACAAGGTGCTGTCCGCGTTACAGCCGATGGGCCGGGCTTCCCCTGTCGCGTCAGCCTTGAAGATGCGACGGCTGGTGAGAAGTTGATCCTGCTCAACTATGTCAGCCACGATGTTGCGACACCTTATCGGTCCAACTACGCCATTTACGTTCGCGAACTCGCGCCCGAAGTGGAGCCATTTATTGATGCAACGCCGCCCATTTTCGAAAGCCGCCCATTGGGCCTGCGCGCTTTTGATACAAACGGCATGTTGCGCGATGCAGCACTTGCCTTGCCCGGTCAGGCCGACGATAAAATTCGCACGTTGTTCGACAATCCTGACATAGCCTATATCCACGCCCATAATGCAGCGCATGGCTGTTTTTCGGCAAAGGTGGAGCGACACGAATGAGCGAAGCAGTTTTCATTAATCGTGATTCAGCCTTTGCCGCTTTCGACGCGCGCGATCGTTCGCAGGACGGCCGTTTCGTCGGTGCGGTCAAAACTACAGGCATTTATTGCAAGCCAAGCTGCCCGGCGCGGCGACCGTTGCGTGAGAATGTCGAATTTTTTGTAACGACCAAGGAGGCAAGGGATGCTGGCTACCGTGCTTGCATGCGGTGTCTGCCAGACGACGTAGCCCGAGATGAGGTAGCCGTCGCGAAGGCGTTGGAGCTTCTCGGCTCCGATCACGCGCCGCGACTGGATGAACTGGCTGATGCCGTCGGCTATGCGCCGCATCATTTTCATCGGCTCTTCAAACGGGCGACGGGCGTTACGCCTGCGGCCTATGTGCGGGCACAGCGTGCCAAGCGAACAGAAACCGCGCTTGTGGACAATGCCCGGATCACCGATGCTATCTATGATGCCGGCTATTCCGGGCCGAGCCGATTTTATGCGGAAACGAAGGGACGATTGGGCATGACGCCAAGCGCTTGGAAGAATGGCGGGGCAGGGGCGCTGATCCGTTATGCTGTGGTTGATACCTCGCTTGGCGCGATGTTGGTTGCAGCGACCGAAAAGGGGATTTGCCGCTTGTCTTTTGATGAGGATGAGAGCGAGCTACACCGGCGTTTTCCCAATGCATCAATAGAAGCGGGCGACGATGCGCTAGATGAACTGGTCAAGGGTGCTGTGGCGGCTGTCGAAAACCCGTCGCGTATGCCCGATCTGCCGCTCGATGTCGCAGGTACCGCATTTCAAGAGGCAATCTGGTGTGAACTTCGGCGGATTCCTGCGGGTGAAACGCGAAGCTATGCCGAAATTGCTGCTGCGGTGGGTAAGCCCAAAGCAGTACGTGCTGCGGGGAGTGCCAATGGTGCGAACAATGTCGCGGTCCTTATCCCTTGTCACCGGGTTGTGCGCAGCGACGGCGCGCTTGGTGGTTATGCGTATGGCACCGACCGAAAGGCCAAGTTACTTGAACGCGAGAATGCGGAATGAGGGGTTGCGGCAAACGCACTGTCCGTTAGACTTCGCTCCAAAGGAGATACCCCATGTGTGATGACGCCGATTTCGCCGAAGAAGAACGCTATTTGGCGGAGCGCGCCAAGTTAAGCCGTCGCGGGTTCACTGAGATGGTTGGGGCGGGGGCGCTGCTCGCATCTGTGCCATCTTACGCTCTGGCTAAAGGAAAAAAGCGCGAACTGGCAATTACAGGCGAGGAAGTTTCAGTCACTACGCCGGACGGCTTGGCCGATTGTTTTTTTGCATATCCGACTAAGGGAAAGCACCCCGCAGTCATTATCTGGCCCGACATATTCGGGTTGCGCCCTGCGTTTAAAGACATGGCTAAACGTATGGCCGCTAGTGGTTATGCGGTCCTTGTCGTCAATCCTTATTACCGCAGCATAAAAGCGCCCGTGCTACCCGAGGGCGTTGATAACCGCGCGCCGGAAAATTGGGAAAAGGTAAGGGCCGAGGCGATGAAGCTCTCTCCAACCACAAATGTGACTGATGCCAAGGCTTTAGTTGCTTGGCTTGATAACAAGAAATCTGTGAACACGCGGCGCAAGATTGGTACACAGGGCTATTGCATGGGCGGTCCAATGGTGATGCGAACTGCGGCGGCCGTGCCAAAGCGGATCGGTGCAGGGGCCTCTTTCCACGGGGGCGGTCTGGCCAATGACAAATCTGATAGCCCGCATTTGCTTATCCCCCAAATGAAGGCGTCATTCTTGATCGCGGTCGCACAAAATGATGATGAGAAAAATCCGGTCGAAAAAGAAACGCTAAAGACTGCATTTGCAGCAGCGGGGCGTCCAGCTGAGATAGAGGTTTACACTGGCACTATGCACGGTTGGTGCCCTACGGACTCCAAAGTCTACAATAAGGAGCAGGCTGAAAAAGCGTGGGAGAGGTTACTGGCACTTTACCGCAAGGCGTTATAACGGATTGCATAGAAAAGCGCGCCGTGTATTGCCATGAGACAGTCGCAAAGGGGGAGTGATATCCATGCAAAATAACAGGGCGCTCGAGATCGCAAATTTGATTTTGCGGCATCCGTTATCGATGCTGGTAATCGGGATGTTTTGCACTCTGGCGTTTATGTTTGGGGCTGGAGCAATTTTTGGGCTGATATTCCCGAAAGGCGATGATACGCCGTTAACGTTCCTGGTCATTATGGTAATTGTGGCCGTCGCTTCAATGATTGGCTATTCCGTGTTCGTGCGCTTTATTGAGCGTTCACCGGTCAAAGATTTTGCGCCTGCGGGCGGTTTTAAGGAATGGCTGTTGGGCATTGGTGTTGGCTTTGGCGCAATGGCGCTGGTCGTTGGCACAATTGCTCTTTTTGGCGGCTACAAAATTGTTGGAACAGAAATCAGTGACCAAAACCTGGTTATGCTTGCCGCGGGCATTGGTCCCGGCGTTTACGAAGAGATAATTTCGCGCGGTTTGATCTTCCGGTTTGTGGAAAAGTGGCTGGGCAGCTGGGCTTCGCTAGCCATTTCCTCGCTGTTTTTTGGCTTTATGCACCTCAGCAATGATAATAGTTCGCTGCTTGCGGCGACCGCCATATCGTTGGAAGCCGGCATCTTGCTGGCTGCGGTCTACATGTACACGCGCAGGCTTTGGGCCGCAATTGGTCTCCACATGGCGTGGAACTATACGCAGGGTGGTATATTTGACGTTCCGGTATCGGGGCATGCTGCAAGCGGCCTTATTGATGCGCGAATTACAGGACCAGAACTACTGACCGGCGGCGCATTTGGCGCAGAGGCTTCTATACCTGCGATAATCATATGCACGGGGATCGGCCTCTATTTCCTTTGGCGCGCGCACAAAGCGGGCCAGTTCGTGTCACCCAGTTGGCACCGTTTCAAGTTTGGTACTGATTCGAAAGAGTAATTTATCGGACTTTTAGGGCGTATTATCCCACTTGCTTCCGCCTAGCCGCTACCCGCGCTAACGTTTATGGTTAAAGATGGCCGCGTTGGTCAAATCCGATTTTGGGTGATTATGGTTAACGCTGCAGCCCAATTTCACGCCGATTTTGTGACATGATCCCCCAAGCCCCGAAGACTTCAGCCAAACTTGCCCAAATTGATCCTTGGTAACCGCAGTAAACAAATCGCTAACGCTGTGTCTCGATTGGAGACAAATTGCTAAATCGACGGTTTTCTGCGCCAATCCTAACAAGTTGTTCACCCTTTTTCTGCATATCAGCCTCAAATCTTTGCACGTGATGCGTCCTCAGTTCGTCTGTCGGCCCGTCCCGCGCCAAGGGAATGAGAAGGATTTGCTATGCAAGCGACAGGTAAGATTAAGGCAGTTTTGGCGGCAAGTGTATGTGCATCGCTATTGAGCGCGTGTGCTTCTGGCGGGCCGCAATTGCCGCCTGCTCCCACTGTTTCGATGCAAGGCGCGCAGAGCGAAGAATATGTCATTGGCCCGCTGGACGAGCTGACTGTCTTCGTATGGCGCAATCCGGAACTTGGCGCAAAAGTGAAGGTCCGCCCCGACGGTCGAATCACTACACCGCTGATTGCCGACCTCCCCGCAGCGGGCAAAACGCCTTCGATGCTGGAGCAAGATATCAAGCTGTCTTTGTCGCAGTATATCAATGATCCGATCGTTCAGGTCATTGTGAACAGCTTTGTCGGGATCAATTCCCAGCAGATCCGCATAATCGGTGCGACCGAGAAGCCAGCGTCGATACCGTTTAGCGCGAATATGACAATGCTTGATGCGATGATTTCGGTGGGCGGTCTCTCGCAATATGCGGCAGGCAACAAAGCGCGCCTTATCCGTCTCAATAAAGCAAGCGGACGCCAGCAGGAATATTCGCTGCGCCTGTCCGATTTGCTGAAACGAGGCGACAGCAGCGCCAATGTGCAGCTGCAACCCGGAGACGTGATCATCATTCCGGAAAGCCAATTCTGAGTTTGAAGCCATAACGCGACATGAAATTTGAGAAAGCCAGAGTATAGCAATGAACAGTCTTTTCGATGAATTTAGAATTGCTGTCCACAACGTGTGGAGCCGTCGTTGGCTGGCGCTTGCAGTGGCATGGGGCGTTTGTTTGCTTGGTTGGCTGGTCGTAGCGATCATTCCGAACAGTTATGAATTGAAAGCGCGCATTCAGGTCGCCACGCAGCAAATATTGACCGACCGGAGCAACCAGTCTCCCGTCGACCAGATGCGCCAAATCAAGCAGATCGAGCAGAACTTGACGTCTTCGGTCAATCTGGAAAAGGTTATCCGCAGTACCGATCTGGGTCGAGGTGTGGCGACGGATCGTGAAATGGCCGGCCGCGTTGAAGGGTTGCGTACCAAGGTCGAAGTCAAAGCTGATCAGGACAATTTCTTCACGATTACAGCCAAGCAGTCGAGCGGCAAGCTGGCACGCGATGTCGTACAAAAACTGATCGATGTGGCCGAAGAAGACAACATCGCCGATGATCGTCGCGAAACCGGTCAAACAATCCGTTTTCTCGACAAGCAAATCGAAACGCGTCAGCGCGAGCTGCAAGAAGCAGAAGCCAAGCGCGTTGCGTTTGAAACGCAAAACCTCGGTCTCTTACCCGGTATCGGTTCGGTGTCGCAGCGTCTGGAAGCGAACCGCGCTGAACTCAACCAGATCGAATCGCAGCTTATGGCTGCCAGCAGCGCACTTGCGGCATTGAACGGTCAGCTTGCTGGAACGCCAGAGACACTCAGCGCGCCAACCTTTAGCGGCGGCGGCGGATCGGTGGGCGTCAACCCTGCGCAGGCCGCACTTGCGCAAGCGCGCGCTGATCTGGGTGCGATGAAGGCGCGCGGACTAACCGATAGCCACCCCGACGTTGTCGCGCAAAAGAACCAGATTGCAAATCTGGCTGCGCAAGCCCGATCTTATCCCACCGCTGGAGGATCGTCCGGTGGCGGAGCGGGTAGCTTCAAAACACCGAATCCGGCTTACAGTTCTTTGCAAAGCCTTCGTGCCGAGCGCGAAGCTTCAGTATCGGCGCTTCGTGCCCGCAAAGCCGCACTGCAGGGCGAGACCGCACAATTGTCTTCAAAACAAACTGCCGAACCCGGTGTGGCCGCTGAAATGGCGCGGCTCAACCGCGACTATGAAGTTATGAAGCAGCAATATGACAAGCTCGTCGCCGACCGTGACAATGCCAACCTGCGCGGCCAAGCCGAAACACAGACCGACGCGGTCCAGTTCAAGGTTATTAACCGCCCAACTTTGTCCAACGTGCCTTCGTCGCCCAATCGTCCGCTCTTGCTGACCGCAGTGCTATTGGCAGGCCTTGGGGCCGGTGCGGGTGTCGCATTTGCCATGAGTCAATTGCAGTCGAGCTATCCCACGGCGGCCAAACTGGAAAAAGCCAGTGGCTTGCCAGTGATTGGCTCGATCTCGCAAATCCTAACATCTGCCGAGCGTGCCGAAAGAGGTAGAAAAATGAAACTATTTTATGGTGGTTCAGCTGCCCTCGCCGGGGTTTTCGCTGTTCTGCTGGTCGTCGAATTCATCCAACGCAGTTTGACGGCTTAAGGGGGCAATTAGCATGAACGAACACAGCCCAATCAAGCCAAAAGCTTCATTGCTGGAGCGCGCAAACGACCATTTTGATTTTGGTGCGATGCTGCGTGGCAATGATGTTATTCCCGCTGTTCCGCCTGCAAAGCCAGTTAAGGCCGCACCTTTCACTGCGCCGGTACAGGCAGCACCTGTTCAACAGCCGCAGGTTGTTATTCGGCCAGTAGCACAGACAGAAGTTTTTGCGCCTGTCGCGCGGAAAGCAAAGCGCAGCGTTAAAATTGATCGTGCTGCTTTGATTGCAAAGAACTTCATTGACCCGGAAGGTACAGTAACTGGCCTGTCCGAAGAGTTTCGCATCGTAAAGCGTCAATTACTTCTCGCCGCACGCGGCGGAAAAGGCGTTGATATTGTGGAACACGGCGAACGTATCTTGGTCTGCTCTGCACACCCTAATGAAGGCAAAACCTATTGCTCGATCAATCTCGCACTTTCCATGGCCAGCGAGAAAGACAACCGCGTTCTGCTTATCGACGCGGATTTCGCAAAGCCAAGCGTTCTTCGCACGTTTGAAATTGAGGAAAGCCCTGGTCTGATGGACGCGCTCGCCGACCCAATGATCGATGCTGAAAACCTGATTATCGAAACCGATATTCCGGGTCTTTCGATCCTGCCTGCCGGCAAGCAAACCAATCAGGACACAGAATATCTTGCCGCAACACGCACGGCAGAGATCATCGAATCACTAACCCGGAATGACCCGTCGCGCATTGTTATCTTTGACTCGCCTCCCGCATTGGCCGCGTCACCGGCATCGGTGCTTGCATTGCATGTCGGGCAAATCCTTATGATCGTTCAGGCGGACAAAACCAACGAGAGTTCGCTCCGCGACGCGCTCAACTTATTGGCTGGCTGCGAAAATGTGCAGCTGCTTCTCAATCGTACCAAGTTTTCTCCCACCGGCCGCAAGTTTGGCCATTATTATGGATATGGAGCATGACCATGCAAACCAGCATCTACAAAAAAACCTTGATTTCAAGCCTCTTCACAAGCGCAATGCTGATGCTACCCCAAGTAGCAGCTGCGCAGCAAATCGCGCCTGAATGGACACCGGCCGACGATGGTTATGGTGCCAATTATGGTGGTGGCTATGACAATGGCTATGATCAAGGCGGAGAGCAGGCTCAGTCTTCAAAAGGTTCAGGCGGTTCGAGTGCGCGTGCGCCCGAAGCACGCAAGCGCGTTGAAATTTCGCCCTATATAGAAGTTCAGCAGATTGCCTTGATGGATCTGAACGCGGGCGGTGATGTCTTGACCTATTCGACAGTTGGAGCTGGTGTCGACGCATCGATACAGACCCGCAGTGCAGAAGCACAAGTCAATGTCCGCTACGAGCGCTTGATCGCTTACGACAACGGCGTCGATAACCAAGATACGGTTAGCGGCCTTGCGCGCGGTTCGGTTGAGTTGGCGCGCGGTATCAATTTTGAAGTTGGCGGTATCGCCACACGTGCAAAAGTTGACGGTCGTGGGCCTTCGCCCTCGAATTTGGTCGGCAACCCCGACAATATTACGCAGGTCTATTCGGTCTACGCTGGTCCAACCTTTGCACATCAATTTGGCGATGTAAGCGTGAATGCTGCTTACCGTGCAGGCTATACGCGGGTTGACGCAAAGACCGCTGGCATTTTGCCTCCTGGTCAGTCGCCAGTATCCACATTCGATTCGAGCACCAGCCACTCGGCTTATGGTTCGATCGGCATGCAAGCGGGTGCGCTTCCCATTGGTTGGGCTGTCGGTGTTGGCTATGACCGCGAAGATCAAGACCAATTGGACCGCCGTTTTGAAAGCAAATCGGCTCGCTTGGATTTGACTTTGCCAATCTCTAACGGCTTCGCAATTGTTGGTGGCGTCGGTTATGAGGACATTTCCGTTAGTGAACGAGACGCTTTGCGTGATGCAGGTGGATTGCCAGTGATCGACGCTGGTGGGCGCTTTGTGACCGATCCAGCCTCGCCGCGCCTTACCGCGTATGAAAGCGACGGCTTGATTTGGGATGCCGGTGTTAGCTGGCGTCCAAGCAGCCGGACTTCGTTTGAAGCGCGATACGGCAACCGTTACGGTACAGACACTTATGCCGGCAGTTTGACCTATAACCCAGGTCGCAACTGGGCCGTTAATGTCTCAGCTTATGATACAGTGACAGGCTTTGGCAACATGTTGAACGACAGCCTTGCGGCTCTGCCGACGCAGTTTAATGCTGCGCGCAACCCGCTCACCGGCGACATCGGCAATTGTGCATTCGCGCAATCTGGTGGCTTCTGCTTTAACGATGCGCTGCAATCGGTTTCGTCAACGGTGTTCCGCGCACGCGGCGTCAACGCAGCGATCAGTTCGACCGTCGGTGGTTGGGATATGGGCGTTGCGGCTGGTTATGCGCAGCGTGAATTCCTTACCGCTGCGACCGGCGCACAGGGTAACATCGACGGAATTAAGGATGAAAACTATTTCTTGACCAGTTACCTGGGCCGCGACCTCGACCGTGCATCGCGGATCGAAACGAATGTATATGCAAGCTATTTCGACCCCGGTTTTGCGGCAAGCAATGACGTGCTTTCTGTGGGTATGAACGCAGCATATTACCGTCAGATTATCCGCGGACTTTCGGCAACTGCTGCCGTTGGCTTGGACAGCTATCGTCAGCAAGATTTTGACAAGGAGCTGACCGGTTCCGCACTTGTCGGCCTTCGCTATAGCTTCTGATCACTGCCTAATTCCGCTTCGGAGAAAATAAGATGTTTGACCGATTTTACGGATTGAGCGGACGCCCGTTCCAGCTGACGCCCGACCCGCATTTCTATTTCCAAAGCACTACGCACCGCAAGGCGTTGTCCTATTTGGGCTATGGCCTTGCGCAGGGCGAAGGCTTCATCGTGATAACAGGTGAAGTCGGTGCCGGGAAATCGACGTTGGTCGGACATTTGATGCAAACTATCGATAAGTCGCGGCTGACCGCAGCGACCATTGTGACGAGCCAGCTCGACGGCAATGACATGGTTCATATGGCTGCTGAGAGTTTTGGTATCGCGTCGCAAGGTCTCGATAAAACCTCTACTCTTAAAGCTATCGAAGGGCATTTGCACAACGAAGCCCGTGCCGGTCGGCGCTGCCTTTTGATCATAGATGAGGCGCAAAATTTGAGCGTTGACGCACTTGAAGAGCTGCGGATGCTTTCCAATTTCCAATTGGGTTCAACAGCATTGTTGCAGATTTTCTTGCTCGGTCAGCCGGAATTTCGTGACACGTTGCAACAGTCCGCTGAGCTGGAGCAGCTGCGCCAACGCGTAATTGCTACGCACCATCTTGATTCGATGGATGCAGATGAAGTCAAACCCTATATCGAACATCGCATGGCTTGCGTTGGTTGGACAGGAAACCCGGAAGTCAACGAATTTGCTGTCGATGCGGTTTTCAATGAGACACAGGGCGTTCCTCGTAAGATCAACACATTGATGAGCCGTGTGCTGCTTATGGGTGCGATGGAACAAGTCAATGTGATCGACGCTGCTCTGGTGTATGCCGTAATCGCTGATTTGGCGGGTAAGCCGTTTGACTATGAAGCGCCCGTTCAAACCGAACGTCGCGTGGTGGATGGTTTTGCACCTGTAGTCGCAGTGGAAGAAACCCCAATGGAAACTCTCGCCGTCGAGGAAGCTGCTGTAGAGCAGCTGAAGGCCGAAGTGCCTGATGCAGTCGAAATGCCGGCGCACGCATCAGCCACGGTTGCTTTAGCTTCGGCCCAGATCGACAGTGAATTGATGGCACGAGTTCAAAAGCTGGAAGCGCATATGGCTGAAACGGACTTGGCGCTTCGCAGAACTTTGAATATGCTAATCGACTGGATGGACAAGGAAAATGCCGATCTTTCGGGATTGGCATATCGCAGTCGTGCCGCTTAACCGGTTTGTCAGGATTTAATGCCGGGCGTATTGCACCGGCAACGAGAGGATGTTGGCGGTTGTTAAATGCGCTCTCTGTTGATGTCGAAGATTGGTTCCAGGTCGGTGCATTTGAAAATGTTATCGACCGGGCCGATTGGGATGCACTTGACTGCCGTGTGGAGCGCAATTGCGATGCGGTTCTCTCTCTTTTTGCCGACGCTGGCGTTACAGGAACTTTTTTCACACTAGGTTGGGTGGCAGAGCGCTATCCCGCGCTTATCCGTCGCATAGTCGACGCCGGTCACGAAATTGCGAGCCATGGCTATGCGCATGACCGCGTTTTCAACTTCACTCCAGCCCAGTTCGAAGCCGATTTGGCGCGTTCGAGAAAGCTGATCGAAGACGCGGCCGGTGTCAAAGTTACGGGCTACCGCGCACCGAGTTTTTCCATCGACAAAAGAACACCGTGGGCGCATGAAATACTTGCTGAGCAGGATTATGCTTACTCATCGAGCGTCGCGCCGATTAAACACGATCATTATGGTTGGGCCGAAGCCCCGCGCTTTGCATTTCATCCCGTCGCTGGATCTGATTTCCTCGAAATACCCGTGACGACTGCTGAATTCGCCGGAAAGCGACTTGCAGCGGGCGGTGGTGGCTTTTTCCGGTTGCTCCCTTATGCGTTTTCGCGTTGGGCAATCCGCCAGGTCAATGGTCGTGACGAACGACCAGCGGTGATCTATTTTCATCCATGGGAAATTGACCCAGATCAACCGCGTGTTTCCAACGCACCAATGAAGTCAAAGCTGCGCCATTATAGTAGATTGGATGCGATGGCAGGAAAACTCTCTCGCCTCGCCCATGAATTTAAATGGGAGCGACTTGACGCGATTGTGGCTCGTGAGAAAGCAAAGCTCGCATGAACGCGCCGATGGTCACGAAATCGCGCGTTACCGTTCGAGCCGCCAATTTGGCTGACCCGCAGGAATGTGTGCGCATCGATGCGTGGGTCAAACAGCACGTCGACGGCACACCATTCCATCTGGCTGCATGGCAAAAGGCGATTACGTCAAGTTGCGGCCATGAAGCGCATTATCTTCTTGCCGAAAACGCTTATGGCGACCTCGTTGCAATGTTGCCATTGCATCTTGTGCATTCCGCACTTTTCGGGCGAGCATTGGTATCGAGCGGCTTTGCCGTGGGCGGTGGAATACTGTCGTACAGCCGGGGCGCAACGAACAAACTTCTAATCGCTGCGTGGGAGCTTGCCGAACGGCGCTGTTGCACCACCGTTGAACTGCGCGGTGGTGCGCTGCCATTTGGCAAGGTCGCATCCGATTGGACAATTAAAACCGACGCACATGCCAATTTCAAGCGGCAGCTTTGCGCCGATGGTGAAGCAGAGCTTTTGGCTATTCCGCGCAAACAGAGGGCCGAAGTCCGCAAGGGGTTGGACAATGACTTGACCGTTCAAGTGGGTCGGGCTCAGCGCGACCTTGACTGGCATTACGACATGTATGCCGAAAGTGTGCGGAATTTGGGGACGCCGGTTTTTCCGCGTGCGCTGATGCAAGAAACACTGAAGAACTTTGGCGTTGATGCCGACATTTTGACGGTTTTAAAAGACGACAGACCTGTGGCCAGTGTGCTTACGCTTTATTATGAAGGCTGTGCGATGCCTTATTGGGGTGGCGGCATATGGGAAGCGCGAAAGCTCCGCGCTAACGATTTGATGTATTACGCGCTGATGAACCATGCGCGGGGCAGGGGATGCACGCATTTCGACTTTGGTCGATCCAAAGTTGATTCAGGTGCATATTATTTCAAGAAAAATTGGGGCTTTGAACCCGAACCGCTGAGCTATGCTGTAAGGAACGCAGACGGCATGCCACCGCGCGACGTTAATCCCAATAGCCCGAAATACCGTTTGCAAATCGCACTTTGGCAGAAACTGCCTTTGCCGATTGCTAACCGGATTGGGCCAATGATTGCTAAGGGGCTGGGATGATGGCCGAAATTCTCTTTCTCGCACACCGAATTCCCTGGCCCGCCGACCGCGGCGACAAGATCAGGTCGCACAATATTCTGCATTTTTTGGCGGCGCTTGCTCCGATTCACATCGGCGCGTTTGCAGATGATGAGCGCGATTTGGGGTTCACGACCGAGCTCGATAAATTGTTCAGCAGCGCACATATTGAAATGCGTTCGAAAGGCAATGTGAAGGCTGGCTTTGAAGCGCTAACTTCTGGTCAGCCCGTGTCGGTTTGCGCGTTTCATTCACAGGTTATGGCGGATTGGGTGAATGCCAAGATCGCTTCCGGCACAATCACGCACATCTTCGTGTTTTCGGGGCAAATGGCGCAATATGTGCCTGCAGGATTTAAAGGTCAGGTGATTACTGATTTTGTTGATGTGGATAGCGCAAAGTTTGAAAGCTACGCACAACAAGGCAACCCGATCATGCGCTGGATAAACAAGCGTGAAGGAAGACTACTCTCCAATTTCGAAAAACAAGCAGCTAACCGATCAGACTACAACCTTTTTGTAAGCGAAGCGGAAGCGAACTTGTTCAGAGATCGCAGTGGCCTCGGTTCGCTTAAAGTACAGGCACTCAGCAACGGTATAGATACCGTGTTCTATGATCCCCGGGCGGCGATTGCGCCTCCCAAACGTCACGTACAGGGGCCAATGATCATTTTCACTGGTCAGATGGACTATCGCCCGAATATCGAAGCGGTGTGTGAATTTGCCACCAACGCAATGCCGGTTATTCGGAAAAGCGTTAGGAATGCTCAGTTTGTCATTGTTGGTCGCAACCCGACAGCTGCAGTATTGGCACTGCGCTCTATTCCAGGGGTTACGGTAACCGGAGCGGTCGACGATGTACGCAGCTGGCTATTGGCCGCTGATGTTGTTGTCGCTCCACTCCGCATCGCACGTGGTATACAAAACAAAGTACTTGAAGCCATGGCGATGGCCAAAGCTGTTGTTGTTTCCCCTGCTGCTGCCGAAGGCATCGACGCGCGCGACGGAGCACATTTCATTGTTGCGCATGATCGAGCATCTGAAGCAGAAATAGTGATAAAGCTTTTGTCCGATAGCACATTGCGCACACGTCTGGGCAGCTCGGCAAGAGGGCATGTCATTGGCCATTACAGCTGGAGCAAATGTCTCGCCAAGCTATCGGATCTGATGCAGCTTGATTTTGCTGTGCAAGAGGCAGCGGAATGACTGCATTGGCGTCAACAGCAAATCTGATGACGCAGGATAACTCGGGATCAAATTGGTCGCGGGAATGGCAAAAGCATGCGCTGGCGTTATCCTTGGCTTGGTTAGGCGTCGCGTTCCTATTCTGGCGCGACTTTGCGGATATGGCCGCAATTTGGTGGAATGCCTCGACTTTCAACCACTGCTTGCTCATCCTACCAATTATCGCGTGGCTCGTTTTGCAGCGCAAAGAAGAACTGGTGCATCTAACACCCGTTGGTTGGCTCCCGGGGATTTTGCCAATGGCCGGTGCAAGTTTGCTTTGGTTGTTTGGGGATGCCGCAGGGCTGGGCCTTTTCCGGCAGGTTGGCGTTATCGGTATGCTGCAATCGACGGTTTTGATTTTCTTGGGGCCAAACGTCTCCAGAGGCCTTATGTTTCCATTATTCTATATGGTCTTCCTTGTGCCCTTCGGGGAGGAGCTAGTGCCCATATTGCAAACGGTAACAGCTGAAATGTGCATGCTTTTCTTAGACCTTTGGGGCATTCCAGCAACAATTGACGGCATTTTCATTACCACGCCCGGTGGCTATTTCAAAGTTGCCGAGGCTTGTGCAGGCGTAAAGTTTCTGATCGCGATGGTTGCACTCGGAGCACTTGTTTCAAATCTTAGCTTCAAAAATGCGGATCGCCGGGTTGCGTTCATGTTTGTATCGATCATAGTGCCGATACTGGCCAACGGCGTCCGTGCATTCTCGACTATTGTCATTGCCCAAAACGGTAACATCGAGTTTGCGGCCAGTTTCGATCATGTCATCTACGGCTGGGTCTTCTTTGCAGTTGTGATCGCGCTTGTCATGGGGATCGGATGGCGGTTCTTTGATAAAAAGGCAGATGCACAGGCTTTCAAGCCAGCGAAATTGCAAGCAATTCCCAAACTTGCAGCGCCGTTGTTTTTGGTTGCCGCACTAGCGGTCTTGGCGGTGTTGCCTGTTGTTGGCTGGGCCAAATATGTTGGCAATGCGGTCTCTCCTGTGCCGCACCAAATCAGTCTACCCGAAATTGATAACTGGCAAATCGTGCCATACGAACCCAGTACGGACTGGCAACCGCGATTTGAAGGCAATAGTCACCGGCTCCTTGGCCGTTATCGCCATTCAGGCGGTGACGAGATCGATTTGTACATCGCGGTTTATGAAAAGCAAAGCGAGGGCCGCGAACTTGTCGGTTACGGCCAAGGCGCGGTGGACCCCGAAAGTAAGTGGTCATGGGTTGCGGACGTTCCCGGTCCATTAAGTGGCAAGGCGGAGCGTATAAAGGCACCGGGACCGGTGGTTCGCGAAGTCGCCAGCTTCTACCGCGTGAACGGCGTCACGTCGGGCAGTGCGGCTGCAATCAAACTAGCAACGCTCAAGGCAAGGTTGTTGGGCGGGAATCAGCAGGCCGTAGCGATTTTGGTGTCGGGCGAGTTTAAAGGCGAGGACTCGCCCAGACCAGCAATCGACCGCTTTATCGAAGACATGGGAAATATTGACAAAATTGCTGACCAAATGGCCGGGCTGCGTTAAGGGCAACCTCTATGTGCGGAATAGCCGGAATTTTTCATTTGGAAACGGCTAAGCCGGTTGATCCGGAACGCGTTCGCAAAATGACCGATGCCATTGCCCACCGTGGTCCAGACGGTTCAGGTGTTTGGACAGCTCCAGGTGTTGGGCTAGGGCACAGGCGACTTTCGATCATTGATCTTGCTGGCGGTGCGCAACCAATGCTCAGCCAAGATGCAACACTTGCGATCACTTTCAACGGTGAAATTTACAACTTCCGGGAGCTGAGAAAAGAACTGGAAGTGCTGGGCTATGCCTTTCAGACTGCAAGCGACACCGAAGTCATCTTGCACGCGTGGCATCGCTGGGGGCCGGACTGCGTAAAACAGTTCCACGGCATGTTCGCCTTTGCACTATATGACAGTAACAAAAGGCAGCTGTTCATCGGGCGAGATAGGCTCGGCGTAAAGCCGCTATATTATGCTCCGCTTCCGGATGGCAGCGTGATTTTTGGTTCAGAGTTGAAGGCCCTTCTCGCCCATCCTGCTTTAAGACGCGAAGCAGATTTGGCGGCGATCGAAGATTATATGGCTTTCGGCTACGTTCCTGATCATGCCTGCCTTGTGCGCGGGGTGAAGAAATTGGCCGCTGGTCATTTTCTGTTGCTGCAGCAAGGAAAGCCAGCACCGTTGAGCGTAGAATATTGGGATGTTGATTTCTCAAAGCGCTTGAAAGGAAGCGAGGCGGAGCTTGGCGAAGAGCTTTTGCGGTTGATGAAACAAGCTGTCAGCTCGCGAATGATTTCGGATGTCCCGCTTGGTGCGTTTTTATCAGGAGGTGTGGATTCCTCGTCGGTTGTTGCATTGATGGCCGAACAATCACGACAGCCGGTCAAAACTTGCTCAATTGGTTTCGATGTAGAGACGCTCGATGAAACCAGTCACGCAGCCTTGATTGCCAAGCGGTTTTTAACTGATCATCATTCGCAAAAAGTCGGTGCGGACGATTTCGGTTTGTTGGACAAACTGGCCTTTCATTTTGACGAACCCTTTGCCGATGCTTCAGCGCTGCCAACATTCAGGCTTTGCGAAATGGCGCGGAAGCATGTGACCGTGGCACTTTCGGGCGACGGTGCGGACGAAGCATTTGCGGGTTATAGACGGCAGCGGTTCCATGCACGCGAGGAAATGGTGCGCGGACTGTTTCCGTCTGCCCTTCGCGGAACTGTATTTGGCACTTTGGGTAGCATATATCCTAAGGCTGATTGGGCACCGCGCCCTCTGCGCGCGAAGAGCACATTATTGTCCTTGGCCAAATCCGGCCCGCAAGGCTATGCGGAGGCAGTTGGCATTAATACGCCGCAAACCCGCCGTTTGCTTTATTCAAACAAAGCTAGAAGCATCTTGGGTGACTACCGCGGCGAAGATGTTTTTGAACGAACCATGCAGTCCGCACCAGCACGTAGCGGATTGGACCAAGCGCAATATGCAGACCTAAAACATTGGCTCCCTGGTGATATTTTGACCAAAGTTGACCGTATGAGCATGGCGGTTGGTCTAGAAGCGAGGGAGCCGTTGCTCGACCACCGCTTGATCGAGTTTGCTGCACAGTTGCCAGAGTCGATGCGTATCAATCGGGGGCAGGGCAAATATCTGCTTAAGCGAACTATGGAGCGCTACTTACCCAAAGATGTCCTTTACCGGCCCAAAATGGGCTTCGTTACGCCGATCAGCGATTGGTTCAGGGGGCCGCTCGCCGACACAGCCCGCGCCATCGCAACGCAACCGGTGATATCGCAAACGGGCTGGTTCGATGGCCATGCGATTGGCCAAGTTGTCGAAGATCACATCAGTGGCAGATCCGAGCATGGTCGTTTGCTGTGGCAGCTTACGATGCTTGAAGAGTCGCTGAGCCGGATTTTCGACTGAACACAGCCTTCGCGCCGGAACTGCAACGGACCTGGGTCCAGCACGTGCGCTGCACAGTGAGCCATTTTTGCGCCAGCCTACCATCAGCAAAGCTCACATTGCCAAGATTTACGGGCCTTGGCTATCACCCCTAAACTAATCCTCGGGATAATAAGCCTGCACAAAATATAGCCCGTCGGGTGGTGCATTAAAGGCCAAAGCCGCACGGTCCTTGGCATCCAATGCTGTTCTTAAATCCATAGCGTTCCATTTGCCCAAACCAACCTCGGCGAGGCATCCGGTGATCGAGCGTACCTGATGATGCAGGAACGACCGTGCCCGAACAGCTATGATGATATGGTCATTTTCACGGTAAACTTCCAACCAGTCGATACTTTTGACTGGGCTATCGGACTGGCAGTGCGCCGAGCGAAAGGTAGTGAAGTCATGCGTACCGATCAGACACTGCGCGGCTGCGTGCATTGCCGCTGCATCAAGCGGTTTGGCAACTCTCCATGCGCGGCCTTGTTCCAAAGCAAGTGGTGCGCGCCGGTTTGCGATAACATAGCGGTATTCGCGCGCGATGCAGGAAAAGCGGGCGTGCCAGTCTTCTGCTACCGCCACACAATCGGTAATGGCAATGGGTTGCGGACGAAGAAGCGCGTTGATTGCTTCTGACAGACGAAAGGGCTCAAACGTCTTTTCGACGTCGACATGCGCGCGCATTGCAAGGGCATGCACACCTGCGTCTGTGCGTCCCGCAGCGAACAACACCGTCTTCTCGCCAGTTACCTTTTCAACGGCTTCCTCGATAGATTGCTGCACTGACGGGCCGTGGTCCTGCCGTTGCCAACCCATATAGGGCCGTCCGTCAAATTCAATTGTCAGTGCAAAGCGGGTCACTTCACATTGGTCCCAACAGGGATGCGGTTCCCGCGAAGGAAATCCGCGAGCGGCATCGCCGGTTTACCGGCGCGTTGGACAATAGTTGGCTGTATAGCGCCAGAGCCGCATGATATTGTCAGTTGTTCATCGAGGACAATGCCGGCTTTACCTTTGCCACTTGCCAGGTTTGCTTCAAGAACCCGGTATCGTTCGCCTTCAACTTCAAACCATGCGCCGGGGGCAGGATTGAAGGCGCGGATTTGGTACAGTACAGCTTCAGCATTCGCCGCGAAATCTATCCGCGTTTCCGCCTTATCGATCTTGTTGGCATATGTGACGCCCTCGTTCGGTTGCGGTTCGGCCGGGTAGGCGGAGAGATTAGCAAGTACCTTGATGAGCAGTTCGGCGCCTATTGCCCCCAGTTCGCCCGTCAAATCGCCAGTGGTTTTGCTTTCAATATGGGTCGCTTGTCGGGTAAGAACGGGGCCAGTGTCGAGACCAGCCTCCATTTGCATGATGCACACCCCCGTTTCTTTGTCCCCCGCCAATATGGCGCGGTGAATCGGAGCTGCACCGCGCCAGCGTGGCAGCAGCGAAGCGTGTATGTTGACACAGCCATGCTTGGGTGCGTCCAAAATCGCCTGCGGCAGGATAAGTCCGTAAGCGGCCACCACTGCAATATCAGATGTTAGGGCGGAAAATGCAGCTTGTTCCTCTGCACCTTTCAAAGAAATTGGATGGCGCACCTCTATGCCATAGCCCTCGGCACGCAGTTGCACAGGCGAGGGGCTTAGTTTCTTGCCGCGTCCTGCTGGACGCGGGGGCTGCGAATAGACAGCAGCAACGTCATGCCCAGCCGTCACAAGCGCATCGAGTGCAGGCACAGCAAAATCAGGAGTTCCCATGAAGATAACGCGCATCGTCGCTTTTCCTTTTCGTTAAAGCGCACTAGTGCTGCCGCCATGGCATCGCAAGAATTAGAAGCATTAAGCCAAGCGCTTTCCAAATTGCCGGGGCTTGGACCGCGATCTGCGCGGCGGGTAGTGTTGCACTTGATGAAGAAGCGTGAAGCGGTCTTGCGGCCCTTGTTGGCAGCATTAGAGATGGTGGATGCTCGGCTGGTCAATTGCGACACATGTGGAAATATCGATACAAAAAATCCGTGCGGTATCTGCGCTGACCCAAGGCGGGATCCGCGTGCACTATGCGTGGTGGAGGAAGTTTCCGACCTTTGGGCGCTCGATCGCTCGCGACTTTTTCCAGGGAAATATCATGTTCTGGGGGGCAAACTCTCTGCGCTAGAAGGCATTCGCCCCGAAGACCTGAATATCGATAGTTTGCTCCGTCGTGTGGAAACCGGCGGCATCGACGAAGTGGTGTTGGCGATGAACGCGACGCTAGAGGGGCAAACGACCGCGCATTATATCGCCGAAAGGCTGGAAGGATTTCCCGTTCGTCTGACCGCTCTGGCGCACGGCGTGCCAGTGGGCGGTGAGCTCGATTATCTCGACGAAGGCACTTTGGCGCAGGCTTTGCGCGCACGGCGGCCGATCGGTTGACGCTGGCCAGTTGACCTTGGCGGGGCGCATGCTTATTTGAACGGGCATGGCTATATTACCAATTCTCGAAGTGCCCGATACGCGGCTGAAAACAATCTCTCGTCCTGTCGAGAATTTTGACGGCGAACTCAAAACGCTAATCGAAGATATGTACGACACAATGTATGCTGCGCCAGGCATTGGCCTTGCCGCAATTCAAGTGGGTGTGCCGCTACGTGCCTTGGTTATTGATTTGCAAGAAGAAGGCGAAGACGGCAGTGTTAAGCGCTTCCCGCGCACATTCATCAATCCTGAAATACTGGACCCTTCTGAAGAATTTGGCGTTTACAACGAAGGATGCTTGTCAGTTCCCGATCAATATGCAGAGGTCGAACGGCCATCGACCATCAGGGCGCGCTGGCAGGACCTGTCGGGCAAAGTGCATGAAGAAGAAATGTCCGGCCTAATGGCGACATGCTTGCAGCATGAGATGGATCACTTAGAGGGGATACTCTTCATCGACCATTTGTCGCGGCTAAAACGGCAAATGCTTCTCAAAAAGCTGGAAAAATTCCGCAAGGATGATGGCGGGCACGTTCACGGCGCGCACTGCAATCACTAGGCTTTCGCGGCTGGAAGGCTACTGCTTCGGCAGAAAGGTCTTTGGCGCACTTTCTACCGTTACGAACTGCCCAGCCCGGATTTCCTGCACTTCGAGCGTCCGTTCCGACAGACCCGACGGCATGAAGCGGAATGATCCGTCGATGCCGATGAAGCCCTCTGGATCAATCAAACGGTCGACCGGGAAGGCGCTGCCCAGTTTCCAGTTTTGCGCGACGCGCGCCACCAGCAAAACAGAGTCATAGCCAAGGCTCGACAATCGAAGCGGCGCTTTGCCAAAGCGGACGCGGTATTTTTCGGCATATTGCTTATAAAAGCCGTCCGCCACGCTAGCGAAGACCGCGCCGCGCATTGGTACACTGTTCGAGAGACTGCCGTCAGTATTCCAGAGATCAGTGCCGAGAATTTTCGCGGTTTTGAGGCCGTGCTTCCGAATTGCAGGAACCGTTGCCATTGCTACTCGTCCGCTATCAGCGATAAGCACTGCGTCGATCTTACCCGATTTGGCGAGCTTTTTTGCTGCTGCGTCATACCCGGCGGCTGTTGCATCGGCCTCTTGTATGCTGACGAGCGTTCCGCCTGCATCCTTTACGCTCAGACCAAGCGAAGCGCCCGCGCGCTGGCCGTAAACCGATTTAGGGACAATGGCACCAAATCGCGCCATTCCCTGACCACGTGCATAGCGCACAACGCGGTCGATCGATTGGTGCGGCAAATGCCCCATCAGGAACACATTTTGGCCGGCCACACCGATGTCGTTGGAATAACTGATTACAGGAATTTTGGCGGGGCGAGCGAGTGCGGCAACACCAAGCACATCATCACCGCGTAGCGGGCCGAGGATGAGCCGGTTGCCGTCAGCCACCGCCTTTTGCGTAGCAGCGGCAAGACCTTGCGACGTGTCATAAGTCGTCATGCGAATGCTGCTGTTTTTTGTGTCGAGCAATGCCAGCGTGGTTGCGTTGGCGATCGACTCGCCGACATCGGCGTCCGGACCGCTTAAGGGCAGAAGCAAGGCCACACGGTGTCGGTCTTTGTCCGTTGCAATGACATTGGTAGGCGATGTCGAAGTCGACGCAGTTTCTTTGCCGCCTTTCGGGATCACAGAAGCGCAAGCAGCCAGAAGAGTGACTGTGCCGAGAAGAGCAAATCTGGGCAGTGACTGTTTCCAGTTGGTAACTGTCGCTTGCGGCGTAGCCGGCATTGCTGCAAATAAGTTGCTCATGACTGACGATCTATCCCTTATCATTGATATTTCAAAGACATTCGACTCGGGACTATACGTTGTTGCGACACCAATCGGCAACCTTTCTGATATTAGCGCGCGCGCGGTGAAGATTTTACAAGCTGCGGAAGTCATAGCGGTGGAAGACAGTCGGGTTACCGGCAAGCTGCTCAACCATCTTGGTATCAAAAAACGGATGGTTCCCTACCACGATCATAGCAAGGCGGCAAACAGGGACCGTTTGATTGAGGCCGCTCGTCATTCGGTGGTAGCACTGGTCAGCGATGCGGGAACGCCGCTGATTTCCGATCCGGGATATAAGCTGGTGCGCTCTGCAAGACAGGTCGGCGTATCGGTGTTTCCGGTTCCGGGGGCTAATGCCGCGATTGCTGCGTTATCGGCTAGTGGTCTGCCGACTGACCGGTTCCTGTTTTCAGGGTTTCTTCCTACGAAATCTAAAGCGCGGTATGAAACACTGGTCGAACTGGGCGCTGTTCGGGCGACTTTGGTCTTCTACGAATCCGGGCCAAGGCTATTAGCCAGCCTGTCAGCAATTTCAGAGATCATGGGCGAACGCGAAATTGTGATTGCACGCGAAATATCGAAACGATTTGAAGAATTTGTCGTCGGAAGCGCGCAAGAGCTGGCTGCACGATACGCAGATGCCGCACCAAAGGGCGAGATTGTGCTCATGATCGGTCCACCTGTCGACAAGAGCGAATTCGAGAAAGGCGACATCGATCGCGCGCTTACCGAAGCACTTGCGCGGCTACCGGCGGGCAAAGCAGCGGCGGAAATTGCCAAACGATTTGGACTTGATCGGCAAGAGGTCTTCGCGATGGCAAACGCGCTGAAAGCCAAAGCTTGAAACGTCAGGCCGCCGAAGAACGCGGACGCAAA
This sequence comes from uncultured Alphaproteobacteria bacterium, assembly GCA_963763915.1. Taxonomy (GTDB): domain Bacteria; phylum Pseudomonadota; class Alphaproteobacteria; order Sphingomonadales; family Sphingomonadaceae; genus Sphingorhabdus_B. The sequence continues at coordinate 327,690 of CAVXQH010000002.1, read as the reverse complement.
GGGGAGCGCTTTGCTGCCAATTGGCTGCGCCTAAGGGGGTGGCGGATACTGGCGGAACGCGCCAAGACGCCGGTAGGCGAAGTTGATCTTGTGGCGCATCGCGGGCGCACTATCGCTTTTATCGAGGTGAAAACACGCGCGAACAAGGCGGAATTGGACCTCGCTATCGATGAATACCGCCTGCGCCGCGTTGCCGCCGCCGCCGAGCAGCTCTTTCACCAATATCTCGAGATCGCAGATGAATTTCGGATTGATGTAATATTGATTGCGCCGCGCGCCTTGCCGCGCCATTTGGAAAATGTCTGGCATGGTTAGGACCCAAATATGAGCTTGCGCGTAGCGTTTCAGATGGACCCGATGGACGGGATCAACATCGCCGGAGATTCAAGCTTTGCCCTGATGCTCTCGGCGCAGGTGCGTGGCTATCAGATTTGGTATTATGATGTGGGGTCGCTCTCCCTTGGTGCCGATGATCGGCTAACCGCAATTGCACATCCCGTGTTTGACGTGCAACGCTTAGCAGGCGCGCATTACCGTTTTGGCGAAGCAAAGCGGATTGATTTGGGCCGCGATATTGATGTCGTGATGATGCGGCAAGACCCGCCATTCCATGTCGGATATATTACTGCGACGCATTTGCTTGAACGGATCGCGAGTGAAACGTTGGTGGTCAACAATCCTGTGAGTGTCCGGAACGCGCCAGAAAAAGTGATGGTGCTTGATTTTCGTCGCTTCATGCCGCCGACGTTAATTACGCGTTCTCAGAACGAAATTCGCGAATTCCAGCGGGTGCACGGCGCGGTGGTCATCAAACCGCTGCATGGTAACGGCGGCAAAGCTATTTTCCGCGTGCCTGCTGAAGGTGATAATCTCGGAGCGCTTCTCGAAGTGTTCAATAATACTTGGCCCGAACCACACATGGTCCAGCCGTTCCTGCCCGACGTCGCGAAGGGCGATAAGCGCATCGTCTTGATCGACGGCGAAGTGACCGGCGCGATCAACCGCCGACCAGGCGAGGGCGAGTTCCGTTCAAATCTTGCAGTTGGCGGTTCCGCTGAGGCAACCGAGCTGACCGAGCGCGAAGCGGAAATCTGCGCCGCGATGGGGCCGAGGCTTAGAGATTTGGGTCTGATCTTTGTGGGGATCGATGTGATAGGCGGTCAGTGGCTGACTGAAATCAATGTCACGTCACCCACTGGTATTGTTGCGATTGACCGGTTCAATGGTACAGATACGTCGGCCAAAATCTGGGATGCGATTGAATCCAAGCTCGGATGATCCCGCATATAATTGGCCTCTCCCAAGGGAGAGGTCCAATCACACTGAAATTGCGGCCCTAAACCCCGCTTTGAAACGTGTCACAGGTCCGGATGTTGCCGTTTGATTGCAATCCACGCTTGAGCCAAGCCATGCGTTGTTCAGACGTGCCGTGAGTGAACATGCTCTCCACCGGCGCTTGGCCCGAGTTTTTCATTAGCGTATCATCGCCGATAGCATTGGCCGCGACCATACCTTCTTCAATGTCGCCTGCGTCCAAACGATTGGCGTTTAATCCTGCCCATAAGCCCGCGTAACAATCAGCCTGCAACTCCATTCGTACTTGCAGTGCATTGCCTTCTGCCTTGCTGGCACGGCCTTGAGCATTGCGAACCTGATCGGCAATCCCCGTCACATTTTGGATATGATGTCCGACTTCATGTGCGATCACATAGGCTTTGGCGAAATCGCCCTTTGCGCCCATTTGTTGGTCCATCTGTTGGAAAAATGCGGTGTCAAGATAGACGCCCTGATCCGCTGGGCAGTAAAATGGTCCCATCGCCGATTGGGCCGAGCCGCAGCCCGAATTGACGCCGCGCCCATAAAAACGCAGCTTGGCTGGCTGGTATTGCTGGCCAGCTTGCTGGAAAATCTTGCCCCAAGTATCCTCTGTAGATTTCAACACGCGGCAGGCAAACAGCTCTGCTTCTGTATCACATGCGACATTGCCGCCTGCGCTCTGCTCGCTTTGACCAGATGTCGGCACACTGCCTCCGCCGAGATTGAGCATCCCGCTATTTAGCAAGAAAAAGCCGCCAACTGCGATTAACAGGATCGTGCCACAACCCAACCTGCGACCAAGTAACATTGGCAAAATCGCAAATAGCAAGCTGCCTAGGCCACCGCCACCGCCGCCGCCGCCAAATCCACCGCTTCCAATGCCTTGATCTTCTACATTGCTGCTCGGATCGAGATCGTCGAGACGCATGCCATTCCTCCCGTTAGTGCTTTTAAGCTTTTAGCATTGCCGTTTGTGACCAAAAGCGCAAGTAGGAGTTCACAAAGTCGCCAGATCTAACGGAAAAGGACAGCGATGTTTCTTAAGGGTAAAACTGCGCTGATAACCGGATCGACTTCGGGGATTGGCCTTGGCTATGCCCGGGCCTTGGCAGCCAAGGGTGCCGCCGTGATGATCAACGGTTTTGGCGATGCTGATGCAATTTCCGCGCATGTGACGGAGCTGTCAACGGCGAGTGGCGCGGGGGCCGCATATTGCGGTGCCGACCTTACCAAGCCCGCTGAAATTCGCGATATGGTCGCCGAATGTGCCGCGACGTTGGGCGCACCCGATATCCTTATCAACAACGCCGGCATCCAGCATGTCGCGCCAATAGATGAATTTCCAGAAGACAAGTGGGATGCCGTGATTGCGATCATTTTGTCATCATCCTTTCATGCCACAAAGGCCGTTCTGCCGGGAATGAAGGCAAAGGGTTGGGGGCGGATCATCAACACCGGCTCGGTGCACAGCAAGGTCGCATCGCCTTACAAAGCCGCTTATGTTGCCGCCAAACATGGGCTGTCCGGTTTAACCAAGACAACCGCGCTTGAAGTCGCGGAAGTCGGGATTACCGTGAACTGCATCTGCCCGGGATATGTTTGGACACCGCTCGTTGAGAATCAAATACCCGACACTATGACGGCGCGCGGTTTGACGCGTGATCAAGTGATCAATGATGTAATGCTTGCTGCCCAGCCACAAAAACAATTCGTCCAAATCGATCAAGTCGCAGCTGTGGCGCTGTTTCTGTGTAGCGAGGCGGCCAGTGCCATTACCGGTACTGACATAGCAGTTGATGGCGGTTGGACCGCGAAATAGACAATAAGACTTGGGAGAAGGAAAATGGCAAATTCACATTATTGGATGATCGGTGCTATTTTGGCGGCATCGGCTTTCACACCGGTGCAAGCAGATGTGTTGCGCGATGCGGTGGCGAAGGATTTGCCATCGTTGATGGAAATCTACCGTGATCTTCATGCCAATCCCGAGTTAAGCTTTCAGGAAACACGCACTGCGGCCAAACTAGCCGCCGAAGCAAGGCGTCTCGGCTTTGATGTAACCGAAAAGGTTGGGCAAACGGGCGTCGTCGCCGTGCTGAAAAACGGACCAGGGCCCGTTGTTATGTTGCGTGCCGATATGGACGGATTGCCTGTGATCGAGCAAACCGGGCTTCCCTACGCCTCGACGCGAAAAGGGGTGAGCAAATCCGGTGTTGAAACGGGGATCATGCACGCATGCGGACACGACACACATATGGCAGCTTGGGTGGGGACTGCGCGGCAAATGGTTGCGAACCGTTCCAAATGGTCGGGAACTCTGGTGATGATTTTGCAACCTGCGGAGGAAATTGGTTCTGGTGCAAAGGCGATGTTGGCCGATGGGCTTTATACGCGCTTCCCCAAGCCCAAATATGTGCTTGGTTTCCATGACGCGGCACAGTTTGCGGCGGGAACCATTGGTTATTCGAACGGTTGGGCGCTGGCCAATGTCGATAGCGTCGACATCACCGTAAAGGGCGTCGGCGGTCACGGCGCATATCCGCACACCACAAAGGACCCAATCGTTCTGGCCAGCCGGATCGTGACGAGCCTGCAAACTCTGGTGAGCCGGGAAGTTGATCCGCAGGATGCGGCCGTTGTGACGGTGGGTTCATTCCACGGCGGCGCCAAACATAACATTATCTCCGACGAAGTGACGATGCTGCTGACCGTGCGCAGCTATTCCGACGAAACGCGCAAAATGCTGCTCGACGGAATTCGCCGGATCGCAAAGGGTGAAGCGATTGCGGCTGGTATGCCAGAAGACCGGATGCCGGTGGTCAAAATTTCAGAGGGCGAATTCACCCCGGCAACTTTCAACACCGACGTGCTTACCCGTCAAATGGCGGCTCTGTTCAACGCGCGCTTTGGAACGAAGCGGGTTGTCGAGACGAAACCGGTGATGGGTGGGGAAGATTTCAGTCAATTCTACATTGCTGACAAGGCCAATATCGAAAGCCTGATTTTCTGGGTGGGCGGCGTGCCGCAGTCTGAATATGACGCGGCGATGAAGTCTGGCAAGGGCCTTCCATCGCTGCATTCACCCTTTTGGAAACCCGACGCGGAAAAAGTCATCGCGACAGCAGCTGAGGCTATGACAGCGGGGGCAATGGAGCTGTTGAAAAAATGATACTGATGTCGTGGCTATTGCTCGTGATGTTGGGAACGGCCGATCCTGGCGATGCCGTTTTTGAAAGAGAGGCGGACCCATCAAAGGCCGCGCCGAAGGCGAACCCGGTTTGGCCACGTCCAACCAGCGCCGACCAACCGCGAATTGAAACGAGCCGAGCCGTTTTTCTTGAGGAAGCGGGACAGCTGGATTTCAAGCTTGTGCCTGGTGACTTAGTTGGACTGCCCCGTGAAAGCCTGCAGCTAAAATATGTTCAAGTAACTTTTGGTTTCGACAAAGTTGGGAAAATCGCCATCTGTCGCGCCAATGCGACAGATTCAGAAGAGGCTTTGGAGACTGCCATTTGCAACGCTGTGAAAGCGCGTGCGAAGTTTGATTTTGTACCCGGCTTCATTTTGCCCAATTCGATAGGCTATTTGGAACAGTCCATCACTCTCGACTTTAAAACCAATCTCATCCGGCCCGTGCAGTTTCTTCCGAAAGGGAAGGGGACTGAAGCTGTCATTTTCTATAGCAAGTGGGATGATGAGGGTTACTGCGACGCCGGAAGCGTTAACCTGAGTGCAGAGGATCAATGGGCGCTTTGCTCCGCATTTCTGGCAACAGATGTCGCAAGAACCGGAAAATTTTCAAACGGAAAACCATTTGACCTCAAGGGCAATCTGGTCAAATTTTGGGTGAAAACGGCTAACGATCCTGAGCTAGCCATTGCAATGACCATATCGCGGCAATACGTGCCCGGCATTCCCAAATATTACTCGCCGCTCTCGCCGGAGAACTGGCTCGATGTCAGCAAAATAGCGGCTTATGTGGCTACGATCCGTAGTGACGATTATCCCGGCAGAGCGCTTCAAATGGAATGGCAAGGCAGAAGCAAAGTGCGTATTGGCGTGGATAGTCGCGGCTTTGCTATGAGCTGCCAGCCCATCGAAACCAGCGGTTATAGTATTCTCGACAATGCAGCTTGTGCTCGGTTGCTGGGAAAAAAATATCTCCAGTTTGTTGCGGGCTATAAGCTTGGCCCCAAACTGCATTACTTAAATCAGGGCGTTAACTGGAAAATTCCCCAATAAAAACATATTGATCGAAAATTTCGATCAGTGTTCACAAATATAAGCAATGGCAAAGTCGCCGCACTGAGATAGTCTGCCGTTATAGGGCGTGTTCTGCGCCCTCGCGCCCAAAACCAATAATTTAGGATAGGAACCGTCATGAACGATCAAACCCCTGTTAAAACCGAAGGTGGCTGCCCGATGGGCCACGGAGAAGCACGCTCGCTGCTCGGCCGGACTAACCAGGATTGGTGGCCTACTTCGCTTCCTGTCGACATCCTGCATCAAGGTGGTGCTTCGCCCGACCCCATGGACGCCGATTTCAACTACGCGAAGGCCTTTAAGAAGCTCGACTATCAGGCGCTGAAGGCTGATATAACCGCGCTGATGACCGATAGTAAGCCATGGTGGCCCGCGGACTATGGCCACTATGGTCCGTTCTTTATCCGTATGACTTGGCATGCCGCGGGCACTTACCGGACCGGCGATGGCCGCGGCGGTGGTGGCAGCGGACAACAACGCTTTGCTCCGCTCAACAGCTGGCCAGATAACGGCAACCTCGACAAGGCGCGCCGTCTGTTGTGGCCAATCAAACAGAAATACGGCGAACAGATCAGCTGGGCTGATTTGTTCATTTTGACTGGTAATGTCGCGATCGAGTCGATGGGCGGCCCCGTGTTTGGCTTTGGCGGCGGACGTGCCGATGTGTTTGAGCCTGAGAAGGACACTTACTGGGGCGCCGAAGACCTTTGGGTCAATCAAGGTGTAGCGACACGTATCCAGCCCGACAAGAATATGGAATTGGAAATGCCGTTGGCGGCTATCCAGATGGGTCTGATCTACGTTAATCCCGAAGGACCGCAGGGCAATTCCGATCCGCTGCAATCTGCGCGCGACATTCGCAAGACATTTGCCAACATGGCAATGAACGACGAAGAAACGGTTGCTCTGGTCGCTGGCGGTCACGCTTTTGGTAAGGCGCATGGCGGCGCACCTGCCGATAGTTTTGGTGACAGTCCCGAATCTGAATCGCTGGAACGGCAAGGTTTTGGCTGGTTGGTTGATGCTGACGAGATCAGCAAGGGCAACATCACGACTTCAGGTATTGAAGGGTCTTGGTCGAACAACCCGACAAACTGGGGTGGTGATTATTTCCGCCTTCTTTTCAAATATGACTTTGAACTGACGAAGAGTCCGGCAGGCGCACAAATGTGGACGCCAATCAATCCCGATCCGGCAGATTTGGCGCCAGACGCTCGTGACCCATCGAAGAAGGTGCCAACAATCATGACCACCGCCGACATGGCGCTCAAAGTGGATCCGGAATATCGCAAAATTTCCGAACGGTTCCGCGACGATCAAGCGGCTTTGGATGATGCCTTTGCACGCGCATGGTTCAAACTGTGCCACCGCGACATGGGCCCTAAAGCCCGTTATCTCGGACCGGAAGTTCCTGCCGAAGATTTGATCTGGCAGGATCCGGTTCCTGCCGGCAGCAAGCCTTCGGACAGCGATGTTGCTGCGTTTAAGACCGCAATACTCGCAAGCGGCTTGTCGGTGAGCCAGTTGGTTAAGACCGCTTGGGCATCGGCATCGACCTACCGCAAGTCGGATCACCGTGGTGGCGCAAACGGTGCGCGCATTCGCCTTGCTCCACAAAAGGATTGGGCAGTAAATGAACCGGCCGAGCTTGCGAAGGTTCTTGCAAAAATTGAAGAACTTCGCGGCAGTCTCTCAGTAGCAGACGCGATCGTACTTGCGGGCACTGCTGCTGTTGAAAAGGCCGCTAAGGATGCGGGCTTCGCTGTTTCAGCTCCCTTTACCGGCGGTCGCGGCGATGCTTCGCAGGAACAAACCGATGTGGACAGCTTTGACGTACTTGAACCGAGGGTAGACGGTTTCCGCAACTATATGTCGAACAAATTCTCGGTAAAGACCGAAGAGTTGTTGATTGATCGTGCGCAACTCTTGGGCCTCTCCGCGCCAGAAATGGTCGTGTTGATCGGCGGTTTGCGGGTGCTTGGCGCAAATCACGGCAGTCGCGGACATGGTGTGCTTACATACCGCGTCGGTCAGTTGACCAACGACTATTTCGTCAATCTGCTCGACATGGATGTCTTCTGGACTGCTGCTCCCGGCAGTATCGACGAAGAGTTTATTGGTTACGACCGTGCATCCAAAGTTGAGAAATGGCGGGGGACACGCGCTGACCTAGTGTTCGGTTCAAATTCGCAATTGCGCGCAGTTGCGGAGGTCTACGCCGAAAACGGTCACGAACAAAAATTCGTGCATGATTTCGTCAAAGCTTGGACGAAAGTAATGAACTCTGACCGGTTTGATCTGGCGTAACGATCGAATAGGAAGACGATCCTAAAAAAGTGCTCGGCGAGCTATCAAGCTTAGCCGGGCATTTTTTTGTTCAGCGCTTGGAATTGAACGCATGAACTGGGTCAGGCATTTCGCATCAGTCTCTCGCCTCACTTATTCGGTAGGTGCGGAGCCTTCAGAAATGACTTGGCCAACTTGCGGAGTTGTGCTCGCTGCCGAGTAAGCAGTGCCGACTTCTCCTGATTGAGCACCGACATCCGACGAGCTTTGTGCGCCGCCATTTTCGTTGCTGCCACCTAGCGGGCTAGCGTCTAAAGTAGGCTGTCCAAAATCGCTGAAATCTTCAACACTTTCACTTTCAGAGCGGGGACGAGCCTTGCCATCTTCTGCTTCAATCAATTCGCCGTTTTCGTCATATTTGGGTTCTGCTTCAACGACCGGTTCTTCGGTAGGAACCACGGGTGCCTCGGCTACGGGCTCACCGGTTTGTGGCGCATCTGCTGACGCCGACTTTGCAAGTGGATCGGTCTGAGGCGTGACAATCACGGCCAGTCCGACAACAGCGATAATGGCAATCACAATTTTCGTGATGTTATCAAAGGGCATCATGTCTTTCATGGGGACATAGTTAGCAGATCAAGGTTAAACAATGGTTTCCGACGCAAGTCGGGTCGAAATTCGCCCGATTATTGCTTCATGGCCTCGATAAGCTTTTTTACGTCTTGGCTTTTTCCACGTGGCACGATCAAGACGTCATTTCCGCTGGCAATAACGATCATGTCATTCACTCCGACGGTATGGATATGAACCCCGTCAGATCGTAGCAAATTTCCTGAGCCGTCAATTTCGGTGACAGATGCAGGGGCTTCATTTGACCCGAGATCGTACAATGCGTCCCAGCTGCCTAAGTCCGACCAACCCATATCAACCGGAACAACCGCTACTTTGTCTGCTTTTTCCATGACAGCATAATCTATCGATTCTCCCCGACATTGCAGGAAAGACACCGGATCGGGCCTGAATATGTTCGCATCGACAGAAGCTTTCGCCATTGATTCCGCAGTATTCTCGGCGATGTCTGGCGCAAATTGCGTAAGCGCCGCAAGATACGCATCGGCGCGGAACATGAAGATGCCACCGTTCCAGACGTAGTCGTCGGAACTGTGCAATTCCTTTGCCCTTTCCAAATCAGGCTTTTCGACGAATGTGCTTACAGCAAAGACACCTTCTTCTAAGCTTGTGCCCTGCTGGATGTAGCCATATCCAGTTTCTGGTGCTGTCGTCCGAATGCCGAAAGTAACCAACCAGCCCTTTTCGGCAAACGGCTTTGCACGCTGGATTGCCGCGTGGAATGCTGGCTCATCGACTATGACATGATCGCTGGGCATGACCAGCAAAAGGGCATCGGTTAAGTGCTCTAGGTTCGCGGCCAACGCGATAGCCGGCGCTGTGTTTCTTGCCGCCGGCTCCAGTACCAAACTGGCGTTCGAACAATGCGCAATCTGCAACTCGTTTTTCACCAAAGCCTCGTGCGATTGGCCACATAGTATAACAGGGCCATCAAACATTCGCCTGTCGGAAACCCGCGCGAGAGTTTGTGTGAACATGGTTTTATCGCCGACAAGGGCAAGGAATTGCTTGGGGCATTCGGGACGCGACATGGGCCAAAGCCTCGTGCCACCGCCGCCGGAGAGGATAACTGGAGTTATTTTCATCTCTTTGTCCTCCGCAGACGTTATCGTCCGACAATACGAAGCTTATGCGGCAATAAAGCCAATTTGTGAATTTTCCCTTGAAAAATACTGACTTCGCGGATCACTGTAAAATTTACCGACACTTTACCTTTGGCTTATATAGCGTGTTCATAGCCCATAAAATTGGAGCCGCAACGCGTGTTCAGATTGTTCAAGCATTATGTACCTTATGCGGTGTTGTTCCTCGCGATAGTCGACTTTTGCCTGCTGATCGCTGCGGCTGAAACTGGTTGGGTGCTTCGGGCAAACCAAATTGGTATGGAAGTCGACTATATCGGTAACCGCGCAGTGCCGCTCTCCACATTTGCGGCTGCTGTGCTTGTGGCAGCCATGGCGGTGGGCGTGTACGGGCCAGACGCACTGCAGTCGCTGCGCTTTGCAATCGCGCGGTTGTTGGTTGCGGTCTCTCTCGGCGTTATTTTCCAATCAATAATGGCCTTTGCGTTGCCGGGAATGACGATGTGGCGCTCGAACTCGCTATATGCGATGGGCTTAGCCTTCTTGTTTTTGGCCTCCGCTCGGGCCGTGCTGGGTTCTCTAGTTGGTGGAGAAGCCTTCAAGCGCCGTTTGCTTGTCCTTGGCGCGGGTAAGCGCGCGCAACGTATCAAGGATTTAGAAGCAATTCCTGGATCCGGGTTTTTGGTTGTCGGTTATGTCGGCATGTCGGAAAACAAGCCGGTTATTCCCGAAGCTATCGCACGTAGCGCAATATATAATCTTGCCGATTTTGTTGTGAAACTTGGTGCCAGTGAGGTTGTTCTAGCTCTTGAAGAGCGCAGGAACGCACTGCCACTCGATGATCTTTTGCGGATCAAAACGACCGGCGTGCACGTCAATGACATGTCGACTTTCCTTGAACGTGAAACCGGCCGGGTTGATCTCGACAGCGTGAACCCTAGCTGGTTGATTTTCTCGGATGGTTTTTCGTCGGGAAGACGCCTGTCCGGTTTGGCCAAGCGATTGTTTGACGTGATCGCCAGCAGCATATTGTTGCTCTTTGCGGGGCCAATTATCGCTATTTTTGCCGTGTTTGTGAAATTGGAGAGCAAGGGACCTGCGTTTTACCGCCAGCAGCGCGTCGGCTTGTTTGGACAGCCATATAATATTTTGAAGTTGCGCTCGATGCGCAGTGATGCAGAAGTGGCGGGCAAGGCGATTTGGGCCGAGAAGAACGACTCGCGGATCACGCGTGTGGGCAAATTCATTCGCATGGTGCGCATTGACGAGCTGCCACAAACGCTGAATGTTCTCAAAGGCGAAATGAGCTTTGTCGGACCGCGTCCCGAACGCCCCGAGTTTGTCTCCGAGCTTGAAAAGCAAATGCCATTTTATGCCGAACGGCACATGGTCAAACCAGGCATCACCGGATGGGCGCAAATCAACTATCCCTACGGCGCCTCGATCGACGATGCGCGGCAGAAGCTGGAATATGATCTTTACTACGCCAAAAACTACACGCCGTTTCTGGACATATTGATCTTGCTTCAGACAATTCGCGTTGTCCTCTGGCCAGAGGGAGCCCGCTAAGATGGAACAAATCATCCATTTCCTGAGTTTTTGGGGGCATGCTGCAGTGGGCTTCCTTTTTGCGGCGCTGGCTACTTGGACCATTCACAAATATGGAACAGCCAACCGGCAGCAAATAGTGCTGATTGCATCGCTAGCACTCACTTCCTTGTGGGGCATTGCTGCGGTTAGTGACACCCCGCTTGGGGGCTATGCCTTGCTGGGCGAAACGCTGCGGAATCTGGGCTGGTTGGGGTTCATGTTTTTCCTTCTGCACAGCGGCGAAGGAAAACAACAACCACGCACGATCAATGCCATTTATATTTCGCTGCTTTTGGTTTTGCTTTGCCAGCCTTTTGTCGATGGCTTTAACGGTGCAGCACGAGACAACGCGGCTTTGCAAGATTTGGCACTAAACTCGGTGCTCTTGCTGCGGATGATTTTTGCTATCGGTGCGTTGGTGCTGGCGCACAATCTTTATACGATTTCTGCACCTGAAGCACGTTGGGGGATCAGCCTGCCGCTGGCTGCGCTTGCGGCCATGTGGACCTATGACCTTAACCTGTACACAATTGCCTATATTACAAGTGATATACCAATTGAACTTGTCTCAACGCGTGGCTTTGCAATTGCATTGTTGGCTCCTGTTTTTGTTATGGCGTCGCGGCGCAATAGCGATTGGCGACTTCGCCTTTCGCGATCGGTGGCGTTTCAATCGGTCTCGCTTCTGGCAATTGGCGGCTATCTTGCAACTATGGTTATGCTCGCCACCGTCGTCCAGCTGATCGGTGGTACTTATGTGCGCTTGGCCCAGATTTCATTGATTTTCGGGATGTCGGTTACAGCATTGCTTGTGCTGCCGTCAGGTAAATTCCGCGCGTGGTTAAACGTTGTGATTGCCAAGAATTTCTTCCAACACCGCTATGACTACCGCAACGAATGGATGCGTTTTGCGGATACTATCGGATTTCCAAGCCAAGAGGCAGCCCCATTTCATGAGCGCGTTGTCAAATCATTGGCGGATATTTTTGACTGCCCTTCCGGCTTGCTTTTAGCGCTTGATGAGCAGGAGCAATTGCAACTGCAGGCGCGCTGGAACTGGGCGACTGTTGATGTGCCCGTGAATTGTGCAACCTCGCACACTTTGCCCTTCTTCGAATCGACCGGTCACATACTCTCTATGGAGGAAGTGCGTGAAGGCACGGATGACCGCGTTGATCCGCGCGCCATTCCGCAATGGCTTTACGACGAACCCAATGCTTGGGCGGTTGTACCGCTTGTTCATTTTGGCAAGCTGGTCGGTCTGGCAATTTTGGCCAAACCTAGAATACGCCGTGATCTTGATTGGGAAGATCTCGACATGCTGCGCGTCGTTAGCCGGCAATTGGCGAGCTATCTTGCAGAAGCGGCAAGCCAGAAGGCACTGACAGAAGCGCAGCAGTTTGAGCAGTTCAACCGACGCTTTGCGTTTGTGATGCATGACATAAAAAATCTGGTCAGCCAGCTGAGCATTTTGTCCCGTAATGCCGAAAAGCACGCGACCAATCCCGATTTTCAGGCCGACATGGTTGAGACGTTGAAATCCTCTGTTGCAAAAATGAACGATCTGCTTGCGCGTTTGTCGCAGCATAACAGAGCAAAGCACTCCGATCCTGTGCCCGTCGACATTAGCGATGTGCTGATGAAAGCCGTGCACGCCAAACGGTTGATTTATCCCATCGAAACCGATCTTGCTGATGGACTGTTCGCGGTTACCGATCCGGCGCGTTTGGAAACGATCATCAATCACCTCGTGCAAAACGCCATTGAAGCGACGGAGGACGGTTCACCGATCAAGTTGATCTGCCGCAAGCAAGGCAGCGATGTTTCAATTCGCATCGTCGACAGCGGTTGCGGGATGACAGATGCCTTCATTGCCGGTCATCTGTTCAAGCCATTTGAGTCCTCCAAAGATGGTGGTTTTGGCATCGGTGCATATGAAGCGCGGGCTTTGGCGATTTCAATAGGCGGACAGCTGCGTGTTGAGAGCAGGCCGGGGAAAGGCACGACATTTACCGTGTTGATGCCAATCGCGAGTTCGAAACATGATGCTAACGTGCTGGATAAGGCGGCGTGATGACTGAAAAAAAACAAAAGCTCCTGATCGTTGAAGATGACCTGGGCCTGCAAAAGCAGCTCAAATGGTCATATGAGGATTTTGAGGTGTTCTGCGCTTCGAACCGCGAAGAGGCCTTGACCATTTTACGCGCCGAAGAACCCGATGTCGTGACGCTTGATTTGGGTCTTCCGCCTGATCCCGACGGCGCAACCGAAGGCTTTGCGGCGCTTGACGAGATGCTCAAGCTAAAGCCCGACACAAAGATTATCGTGGCATCCGGGCACGGTGCGAAGGAAAGTGCGTTACAAGCCATAGCTGCTGGCGCTTGGGACTTTTATCAAAAGCCCGTTGATATTGACGAACTGCATTTGATTGTCCGCCGCGCCTTCCATGTGCGCGATTTGGAACAGCAGAATAAAAAAGAGCAAATGTCCGATGCCGAGGGCGAGTTGCTCTTGGGTTCGATCATAACAGGTTCGCCCGAAATGCTTAAAGTAGCACGCACGATAGAGCGCGTGGCAACAACTGACGCTTCGGTGTTGCTACTCGGCCCAAGTGGTTCGGGCAAAGAACTGCTTGCACGGGGCTTGCACATGGCGAGCAATCGTGCAGACGAACCGTTTGTGGCTATCAACTGCGGGGCGATCCCCGAAAACTTGCTCGAGTCCGAGCTATTCGGTCATGAAGCCGGTGCGTTCACCGGCGCGGTCAAAATGACCAAAGGCAAAATCGAAGTTGCGGACGGGGGAACTCTTTTCCTTGACGAGGTTGGCGACATTCCATTGCCATTGCAAGTCAAGCTACTTCGCTTTTTGCAAGAGCGCGTGATCGAACGCATCGGCGGAAGAAAGCCGATCCCGGTCAATGTTCGCATTGTTTGCGCCACACATCGTGACCTGAATGGAATGATTGCAGAAAAGACATTTCGTGACGATCTATATTACCGGCTGGCCGAAATACCTGTGCCGATCCCGTCTCTGAAAGACCGGACAGGCGACTCTGTCTTACTTGCCAAACACTTCATCACGAAATTCGCAAAGGAAATGAACCCGCAAATCAAAGGCTTTTCTTCCTCGGCATTGACCGCGATTGACCAATGGGACTGGCCCGGCAACGTTCGTGAACTTGAAAACCGGGTGAAGCGCGCTGTCATCATGACCGAAGGCAAGTTCGTAACCGTCGATGACCTTGAATTTGACGAAGACGATGAAGAAGATTTGTTGTTGAATTTGAAATCGGCACGGGAAGCCGCAGATCGCAAAGCAATCAAACGTGCGATTGCCAGAACCGAAGGAAACATCTCCAACGCGGCGAAGTTGCTGGGCATTAGTCGCCCGACGCTTTACGATTTGCTCAAGCAATATGATCTAAACGGCTAGCCATTGGTTTGCCGCTGCCATGCGCTTTCGAACTCAAAACAAGCAAATTGTTCCAGTAAAGGTCACGAAACCGCGACGGCTTTCGCTTTGGCTGTTCGCGCCTGTGGCTTTTACATTGGCATTGACGGGCATAATTCATTGGCGTGTTGAGCTATTCGATTTCTCAGTTGGTGATTTAAAGCAGACATTAGCGGAGGCAGGCAAGCTACGCGATGAAGGCAATTCTCGCGGTGGCGCCAGGCTCGTCAAAAAATTTTTGGCGAAGGGAGAAGCAACGCTGCCGTTGCAATTGGCTTTGGCCGAATTATCGCTGGATATTGGCGATTATCAAACTGCCAATGCTGCGATTGAAAAAGCGGCTTCTCTAAAGGCTGATCCATCGGACTTATCTGCGTTAAAGGCGCATGTCTTGTGGTTTCGCGGTGAAACCGATGCGGCACGGGAATTGCTCTTAGCAGGCCCGCATTCGCCAGGTTTCAAGGTTTATGCCGCACGATTGATGGGAAAAATTCAAAGCAGCGCAGGCAACTATTCTGCTGCAGATGCGGCCTTTGCCAGTGCGTTAGAACTTGATAACAATAACAGCAAGACGTGGTCCGATATTTCCGAACACCGCTTGCTTGTCGGCAACCAAAAGGGTGCTTGGCAAGCGGCGCAAAAAGCTCTTGCGATAAATACCAAGAACGTGCGCGCCATTGAACTGCTGGGACGATTGGCCCGATTTGATCAAGGAATGGCGCCCGCACTCAAGTGGTTTGAGCGCGGTTTGGCATTAAGTCCCGATGATATCCCGTTGCTGGAAGAACAGGCGGCAACTTTGGGTGAACTGGGAAGGGCATCGGAAATGCTCGCCGTCGTTCGTAAAATAGTCTCTCTGGATCGGCGCAATGGACAGGCATATTATATGCAAGCCGTTATCGCAGCTCGCGCTGGTAAATATCCACTTGCACGGCGCATTTTGTTGCTGGCGGGGGCCGCGATCAATGAGCTTCCAGCAGCTCAAATGCTGCTCGGCATTTCTGAATATCAAAGCGGTAACTTCAACGCTGCAATTCTCAGCTTTCAAAAGCTGCTGGAGCGCCAACCGTATAATATGCGCGTACGCAACATGCTTGCGCGCTCAATGTACCGGTCAGGGGATGCACTCGATAGTTTGGAAGTCATTGGCCGAACAGCAATGCGGACCGATGCGAGCAAATATAGCCAAAATCTTGCGGGCCGGGCTTTGGAAGCGCTCGATCGCCGCCAGGAGGCTACAAAATTCCTTGATATTGCAAGCCAATCCACTGGCGGAAGTGGTGGTATTTTGCCGGAGCAATTGAGCAACATCACGACCGCTGATGAGGCTCGGCGCGATCCCGGAGACGCGCGCCGCGTTATTCCGCAGATCCGAAACCTCGCAGCAAGTGGTCAGCTTGCAGCGGCGCAATCGGAAGCTGATCGCCTCCAACGTGAAAACCCGGGAATAGCGGACGCCCATATATTATCGGGCGATGTTGCTATGCTTCGCGGCCAAATTTCAACCGCGATATTGGATTACGAGGCTGCGCGGAAAATCAGCTTTTCTGAAGGCGCTTTCCTGAAGCTGGTGGATGCATATCGTAACAGCAAAGACGAGCGCGCCGCACGGCAAGTTATCAATGCGTTTCTGCGTGCCAATCCCGCCAATTGGCAAGCGCTGCGGTTGCATGCTTATGCAATGCTGGACGATGGGAACTGGGGGGCTGCATTACCAACGCTTACGGTATTGCAAGCGCGGATCGGCTATAACGAACCGGTGTTGATGACCAATTTGGCGCGGGCATATTCAGGTCTGGACCGGCATGATGAAGCGGTGGCGATCGCCAATACTGCCCTTAAAATTGCGCCGGCCAATTTCATGGTCAATCGCTATGCCGGCTTGATATTTGCCAAATCGAAAAAGCATCCAAAGGCATCGGTCGAGCTGCTGGAAAAGGCACTGAGCTATTTCCCCGGCAATGTGGATCTGCAAAAGGCATTAGGAGTAGCTAAGGTTGAATATGCGAAAATGCCAAAGCTCAAAGTGAAAAGGCAAAAAGCAAAATCGCGCGCAAAACAGCGCTAAACAATCAAGCCGCGATTTCTTTCAGCAAGTCATCGGGTCGCAATCCGGCGCGCCGCATTTGCGCCTGAACATCCGGCCAAATTTCCGCAAGGAAATGTTCACGCTCACTAATCCGTAGCTTTTCAACGGCACCCTTTGCGACAAATAAGCCGACGCCGCGCTTCACCTCGACAAGACCGCTATCCTGAAACAGCTGATAGGCTTTCGCTACGGTTAGGGGGTTGGCCCCTTGATCGGCAGCAAATGCACGCACAGATGGCAGCATTTCCCCTTCGGCAAAGTCGCCACCAAGGATTGCGGCGGCAATGCTATCGCGGAGCTTCAGGTAGACAGGGCGCGCTTCATTTCGCATGGGTTATCACTGCCATAATACACTATGGCAGTCAATCGTTTGGCCAAGTCCGAAAGATAGACGATAACGCCGGGCGGGGGCGCTCTTCCAAAGGTTCTGCGGCGGTTCCGATATAGAAAAATCCGGCGATCCTCTCGTAGCCAATACATAGGCCCGTATGAACATTGTCGTCATAGCAAGCCCATCCCGTTATCCAGCTGGCGACAAAGCCGCTAGCATGTGCAGCGTGCAGCAAGTTCATGCCAACCGCACCGACGCTCATTTGCTGTTCCCATGCAGGAATTTTGGCGCTCTCTTGGGGCGCGTAAAGCAAGACCAGCAAGGTTGGGGCCATATAAGCCGGAGCCGTGATCGCTTCGATCTGCGCCGGACGAGCATCGGGATTTGCCGCAATGAACGCGCTTTCCAGCAACGACGCAAAAGCCTGTCGATCAGTGATGTGAATCACTCGCCACGGGAAAAGCTTTCCGTGATCGGGCGTACGGACCGCAACGCCCATGATTTTCGCAAGTTGCGCTTCGTCCGGTCCGGGCGCTTTCATTTGCCTGGGTTTTCCCGAGCGCCGGCTGGAGAGATAGGCGATAGGCGAGCTGAGTTCGTTGAACATGGAGACCCGTTCGCCAAAACTCTGGTTCTTTGCAACAATTTTATCTGCGTAATTTTATTCTTCACACGCGCAATTTTTCCGTTAGTCTGCGCGGCATCGGGATTTTGGAGAGAAATCCGTTCAGAACAAATCGTAAAGGGGTTGTCGTGGGCAGCATGAAGGAAATGTCGGCTTGGGCCGAAGGGGATTGGATCGCGGCTATCGCGGTTGTGGTTTTGGGCGTTTTCTTGGCCATTGGTGCCAAGGTTGCTGTTCAGAAAGAGCCGGAATTTGCGGGGCATCCCAAGGGTCTCTATATGCTTTTCTTTGCCGAAATGTGGGAGCGTTTCTCCTATTACGGCATGCGCGCGCTGCTCATTTTCTACCTGACCAAACACTGGCTGTTTGCCGACGGCAAGGCTAATCTGATCTACGGCGCGTATACCAGTCTGGTTTACATTACGCCGGTGCTGGGCGGCTATCTGGCAGATCGATATCTGGGGCAACGCAAAGCTGTGTTGTTTGGCGGGTTGCTTCTGGCAGCTGGCCACAGTTTGATGGCTGTAGAAGGTGTGGGTGGGCAAAGCGATCCGACGATTAACGTGTTCTGGCTCGCGCTAGCTTTCATCATCGTCGGCTCTGGTTTCCTGAAGGCCAATATCTCGGTGATGGTGGGTCAGCTGTACAAGCTTACCGATATCCGCCGTGACGGCGCATACACGATTTTCTACATGGGGATTAACCTCGGCGCCGCAATCGGCACGATCATGGTCGGCTATCTCGGCGAAACCATTGGCTGGGGTTATGGGTTCGGACTTGCCGGACTTGGGATGCTTGCTGGCTTGATCGTGTTTGTTTTGGGCAAGGGAGCTCTTAACGGAGCGGGAGAGGCACCTATGGCTCTTACCAAATCAAAGGAAATGACGCTTTACGGTGTTGGCTTGGCGGCTGTCGCGGTGATCTGGGCGCTTGTTCAGTATCAGGACGTCATTCAGACGTTGCTGATTATCTCGGGAGTGGCCTTGCTTGGCTATGTGCTTTTCGAAAGCTTCAAGCTTGAAAAAGAGCCGCGCGAGCGCATGTTTGCGATCTTGTTTTTGATTGCGCTCAACCCGCTATTCTGGGGCTTGTTTGAACAAGCAGGCGGATCGATGAACTTGTTCACAGATCGCTTCGTTGATCGCGCCGGCGTGCCAGCCTCGCTCTTCCAGTCGATAAACCCGATTATCATCATCATCATGGCTCCAGTATTTGCGGCGCTATGGATATGGCTGGGCAAGCGCGGCAAAGATCCGTCCGCACCGGCCAAGTTCGGTCTGGCGTTGGCACAGATGGGCCTTGCCAATCTGGTACTTGTCTGGGGCGCTGAGGCATACGGACTTGCGGCGATGACACCGGTCATTTTGGTTCTCGCGTATTACTTCTTTGCGACAACTGCTGAATTGTGCCTCTCGCCGGTAGGCCTTTCCGCGATGAACCGGCTTGCGCCCAGTTTCATGGCCTCGCTTATCATGGGGGCCTGGTTCTACATGACAGCTGTCGGAAATTTTGTTGCGGGCAAAATTGGTGAAGCCACCGGCGGTCACGGCGGCGAAATGAGCAAAGAAAAGCTGCTTGAAGTCTACGAGCTATTCGGATGGATTTCGATTGCAGTTGCTGTCGCAGTGTTGTTGCTGTCACCCATCGTGAAGCGTTGGATGCATCTTGATACACTGCAAGATGCCGAAACCGTTAAGGAGAGCTAAACCAGTGCGATTGAAAATAGTTCTGCCGCTCTCCGTAGCGGCACTCGCACTGTCAGCTTGCAACAAAGCAGAGGCACCGAAAACGACCTCTGCGGTGCCAGCAGAAAAGGTCGCTCCTGCTAAAAAGGTCGATGCGCCGTTTGCATCGACCTATAAAGCCTATCCCGGCGTTTCGACTGTCGTCCGCAATGTCACCATTTTTGATGGCGAAGGCGGGCAAATCAACAATGGAACGGTCTATTTCAAAGACGGGAAAATAAGCGCGGTATCCGGGCCTGCGACCGATGCGGAACTGCCGGCTGATGCCAACATCGTCGATGGTACTGGCAAATTCGTCACGCCCGGCATCATCGATATCCATTCGCATTTGGGCGACTATCCGTCGCCTTCGGTTGAGGCGCATTCGGACGGCAATGAAGCGACTTCGCCGACCACACCAGAGGTATGGGCGGAACATAGCGTTTGGCCGCAAGACCCGGGGTTCAGCCGTGCACTGGTCAATGGCGGGATAACGTCGCTGCAAGTCCTCCCCGGATCAGCAAACCTGATGGGCGGTCGGTCGGTGGTGCTGAAAAATGTCTATGCGCGCAGCGTGCAGGGTATGAAGTTTCCCGGTGCGCCATACGGCATGAAAATGGCATGCGGCGAAAATCCAAAGCGGGTTTATGGGCAAAAGGGCCGTATGCCTTCAACGCGCATGGGCAATCTTGCTGTAAACCGCGCGACATGGATTAGGGCGCAGGAATATAAGAAAAAGCGCGATAGCGGCAAAGAGTTTACCCGCGATATCGGCATGGAAACTTTGGCTGGAGTTTTGGACGGCGACATCAAAATCCAGAACCATTGCTACCGCGCCGATGAAATGGCGCTCGTGCTCGATATGGCCAAGGAATTTGGCTATAAAGTTTCAACTTTCCACCACGCTGTCGAAAGCTACAAAATCGCTGATATGCTGAAGGAAGCAGGCGTTTGCTCGGCAGTTTGGGCGGATTGGTGGGGCTTCAAGATGGAAGCTTATGACGCGATCCCCGAAAACGCGGCGTTAATCCATAATGCTGGTGCCTGTACTATTATTCACAGCGATGACGAAAACCAGATCCAACGGCTTAACCAAGAAGCGGCCAAAGCACAGGCCAGCGGTCGCCGAATGGGCATCAACATTCCCGATGCAGATGTGATCAGTTGGTTGACATATAACCCGGCAAAAGCGCTAGGCATCGACGCGATGACCGGCAGCCTGAAAGCTGGAAAGATGGCGGATATCGTCCTTTGGAACGGAAACCCACTTTCGGTCTATTCGCGGCCAGACAAAGTGTGGGTAGACGGCGCATTATTGTTTGATTCCAGCGATCCCAAGCGCCGACCGGTGAGCGATTTCGAGCTGGGTCAACCAGGCGAAGGAGATGTGAAATGAAGCGTTTCCTTTTGGCCACTGCGGCGATGTTCACTTTCGCGGCTCCCTCTCATGCCGAAACCGTTGCTATCATCAATGCAAAGGTCGTGATCGGTGATGGCAGCGCGCCAATAGAGAAAGGCATGGTCATCTTTGACCAAGGCAAGATCAAATTTGTGGGGGAAGACTTGGCGCTTGCTGCCGGGATGCGTATCATCGATGCGAAAGGCAAATATGTGACCCCCGGCATTTTTGCCGGTTTCAGTCGTATCGGCCTAGCTGAGGTTGATGCCGTCAAAGGCACCAATGACAAGGGCGGCGGCAAAAGTGGCTTTTCGGCAGCACTCGATGTGGCACCTGCCATAGATCCGTTCCGCTCGGCGATTGCCGTTAACCGCACCGCAGGCGTTACGCGCGCGGTTGTCGCGCCAGAGGCAGACAGCAAGATTTTTGGCGGGCAGGGCGCTATTGCCGATCTCGGCGCGGATAGCAGTCCGGTGACCAAGGCGCGTGCGTTTCAGTTTGTCGAATTCGGCGAAGGCGGGGCCGGACTGGTTGGTGGCTCACGTTCTGCGCTACACACTGCTTTCCGTGCCTATTTGCGTGAAGCGCAGGCACATACAAGTGGCAATGACGCGTTCGACGATGATCTGCTCAAAATGGAAGATGCCAAGGCATTACAGTCGGTTCTTCGCGGCGATACGCGGTTGCTGATCCATGTCGAGGGCACGAATGACATTTTGCGTTTGCTCGACCTGAAGCGCGATTATCCGGCGATCAAAATGGTGTTTGTCGGGGCAAGCGAGGGCTGGCGAGCGGCGCATGAAATTGCAGTCGCGGGTGTTCCTGTTATCGCATCTGCGCTCAATGATTTGCCGGCTTCGTTCGAGCAATTGGCAGCGACGCAGTCCAATATCGGGCGGATGAAGGCAGCTGGCGTTAAGGTCGCCATTGGTATGATTGATGACCGCGATGCGCATCAACTGCGCTACACCGCGCAATATGCAGGCAATCTGGTGTCGCTAGGCAAGCTGCCAGGCGCAAAGGGCTTAAGTTGGGATGAGGCGTTTGCCGCGATCACTTCCGGACCAGCGGATATCATGGGTGTCGGCGACCGTTTGGGAAGCCTCAAAGCCGGAAAGGCCGCCGACGTGGTGATTTGGGACGGCGACCCGCTTGAACTTTCCAGCGCACCCGAAGCGGTCTTTATCGACGGCATTGCACAGCCGCTTGGCAATAGACAGCGCCGGTTGCGGGATCGGTATCGCACGCCGCAGGAAGGCACATTGCCAAAGGCTTACGACCGCTAAAAAGAAGGGGTGACTATGGACGGATATGCTTCGCTGGTAACGGCATGCGCCTTGTTTGTGGGCACGCATTTTCTGATGTCGCACCCCGCACGCGCCAAGCTGGTGTCTGCGATGGGGCCTAGCGGATTCCAGGGATTTTATTCGCTGGTGTCACTGGCTTTATTCGGCTGGATGATTTGGGCTTTACGCAAAGCGCCTTCCGGAGAGAGCTTATGGGCAGCGACCGACGGTATCTGGATCGCAGCCAGCGCACTCAGCTTGTTGGCCGCTGTGCTTTTTGCAGGTTCGTTCGTAGGAAATCCGGTGCTTGCCGATGCGAACAGCAGCGCTGCCAAGGCGTTAGCCGAAAGAACACCATCAGGAATGTTTCGCGTGACTCGTCATCCTATGATGTGGGGCTTCGCACTATGGGCTTTGTCGCATATTCTGGTTGCGCCGCGCACAGAGAACTTCATCTTCTTGGGATCATTTGTCTTCCTTGCTTTGGTCGGCGCTGCCGCGCAAGACAGGAAGAAGTCGGAGCAATTGGGCGATGCATGGCAAAGTTGGCAATCGCAAACCAGCTATTGGCCGCGCCTTTCGCAGCTTTCTGGCGTTGGCATAAGGATTTGGCTAGGTGCGATCCTGTTTTGGCTAGCGGCGAGCTGGGCGCATAGCCCGATTGCCGGTGTCGTGGCCGGGATCTACCGGTGGCTATAATTCGTATATAACCAAATGGGTTCTAAAATTGCCCCGAGAGAGTGTCAGGTAGGCAAGATTGATGGCTGCCTACCCGAGTGGCTCGGCGCATAATTTCGTCGCTCCTGAGCGATCCTAGGGCAATTTGGTTTTTGACAGGTTGAGAGAAGTCTACTCTTCCACTTCGACCCGTCTGTCGATCGTTGCTGTCACCGCCATATCCATTGTGACGTTACCCAGCGTCCGCATGATGTCAGGAAAGGTTTCAATTGCTACCAGCAACCCGAGCGGTTCGACCGGTACGCCCATTGCCAAACAGATCGGCGCAATCGAACTGATGAAGCTGATCGTCCCGGGCAGCGATACAGCACCCATCGTTGTAATCGCGCCTGCAGCCAGACCAAGTGCAATTTGACCAGCAGTTAGCTCGATCCCCATCAAGTGCGCGACATAAAGCGCAACGCCGAAATTCATCGCCGGGCCCGTAGCGCGAAACAAAGCAACGGCAATGGGCAAAATGATCTCCGAAGTGCGGGTCCGCACCCCCAACTGATCCAGACCTTTGAGCATAGCTGGCAGCGAAGCAAGCGAGCTCTGCGTTGAAATGGCTACGGCTTGGGCGGGAATGGCGGCCTTGAAGAACGCAATTGGGCTCTTGCCAGCGCCGATAGCGGCTACAACAAAGCTGAGTAGCCAGATGACCGTACCAACTGCCACCAAAACCAATACATAATGGGCGAGCGCGGCAAAGGCTGTTCCTCCGGCGGTTACGCCTAAGCTGAACGCCAAAGCGAACACGCCGATGGGAGCAAGTGCCAGAACCCAGCCGACAATCATCACCATCGCATCGGCCACGGCATCGAATAGCGCCAAAATGCTTCCGCGCTTTGTTTCGGGCAGCCGTACGACGGCAAAAGCGAACACAAGCGTGAAGATGATCAACGGCAGGATCGCATCGTTGGCGGCGGCGTTTACCGGGTTGGTCGGAATAAGCGCACGCAAAAATTCGCTGAAAGGCGGCGTTTTTTCTGGCGGCGTCGCCGCTCCCAATGCTTGGCGAAGTGCTTCGGCTGCCTCGCCGGGGATAGGAAAAATGCCTGTCAGCAGCGGGATCATGATTGCGGCTATGGCCGAAGAAATCCAAAGGAATGCAATCATCGTTGCAACACCCCGCCCAGCGATCTTTCCGGCGCGCGCTGCAGCAGCAGTCTGGACAATGCCAACTATAAGCAGCGAGACGACCAACGGCACAACAGTCATGCGCAATCCGTTCAACCACATGGTGCCTACAACATCGGCGCTGTCCTTGAAAATCGGCGCAGCCCCCTTGGCAAACATGCCTATCAGCAGGCCCGCCACCAGACTGAACAAAATGACTGATGCTTTTGACATATGCTTCGCTCTCCCCGACGAGGCTGTTATACAGAAGTAAAGTCTGCGGCAAAGGCTTTGCGTTGCGGTCATGTTGGTATATTGGGACGCGCAACAGTGGAGGTGAAACACTTGGGCGGACGCAAATTTTTCGGAACAGATGGCATTCGCGGCCGGACAAATGTCGGCGCGATGACCCCTGAAATCGCGATGAAAGTCGGGCAGGCTGCTGGCACCCACTTCCTGCGTGGGAAGCACAAGCACCGCGTGGTTATTGGCAAAGACACGCGGCTTTCGGGATATATGATGGAAAGCGCGCTGGTCGCTGGCTTTACCAGCGTCGGTATGGACGTGGTGCAATTTGGCCCGATCCCGACGCCAGCAGTTGCGCTTTTGACGCGGTCGATGCGGGCCGATTTGGGCGTGATGATTTCGGCAAGCCATAATCCTTACGAAGATAACGGCATCAAACTGTTTGGGCCGGACGGCTATAAGCTTTCCGATAGCGATGAGATGGCGATTGAGGATCTGTTAACGCAGCCATCTGCGCTTGCCGATGCGCCCGAGATTGGCCGTGCGCGCCGTGTCGAGGATGCGCGCGGGCGCTATATTCACGCGATTAAATCTTCGGTTCCCGAACATATCCGTTTCGACGGCCTTCACGTTGTGCTCGATTGCGCGAACGGTGCTGCCTATCAGGTGGCGCCCTCGGCAATCTGGGAATTGGGCGCAAAAGTCACCAGCATTGGCGTGACTCCCAACGGAAAAAATATCAACGATCAGGTCGGTTCAACCCATGTCGCGACCTTGCAGGAAACCGTGGTAGCATCAGGCGCTGACATTGGTATTGCTCTTGACGGAGATGCCGACCGGCTGATCGTAGTCGATGAAAAAGGCAAAGTGGTCGACGGCGACCAAATCATGGCCCTGCTTGGCACCGCAATGAGCAGGGCAGGACGGCTGACTGGCGACGGTATTGTTGCAACAGTAATGTCCAACTTGGGTCTGGAGCGTTACCTCGCGTCGCAGAAATTGGAACTTGTCCGTGCATCGGTTGGCGACCGATATGTGCTCGAAGCGATGCGAAAGCATGGTATAAATGTTGGTGGCGAACAATCCGGCCATATGATCCTTCTCGATCATGCAACAACTGGCGACGGTACGGTTGCCGCGTTGCAAGTCTTGTCGCAGCTTGTCGAGATGGGTAAACCCGCGAGCGAAGTGCTGCATTTGTTTGATCCCGTGCCACAGCTTCTAAAAAATGTGCGCTTCTCGGGCGGGAAGCCGCTCGACAATGACCGCGTAAAGGCGGTTATTTCAGAAGCCGAACTTGAACTTGCCGGATGCGGCCGTTTGGTTATCCGGCCCTCAGGCACTGAACCTGTGATCCGCGTGATGGCCGAGGGCGATGACGGCCAGCAAGTCGAACGCGTCGTTGACCGGATCTGTTCGGCTGTGGCGGATGCTGCTGCCTAATGGCACTGCAAATGCGCCCGGACTGCGAAAAATGCGGCGTTGATCTTCCCGCCAGCGAACCCGGTGCGTTCATCTGTTCATTTGAATGCACATTTTGCGCCGAATGTACTGAGGGCTTGGATGATCGCTGCCCGAACTGCGGCGGCGAGCTGATGGACAGGCCAACGCGGTCAAAGAAAATGCTCGAGAAGAACCCGGCGTCGACAGAGCGTAAGTTCAAAGGCTGATTGATGACGGCGCGCATCCTGATCATCGCCGGCTCTGACAGCGGCGGCGGGGCAGGGATACAGGCCGACATCAAGACCGTAACCATTCTGGGCGGGCACGCGATGACCGCGATCACAGCGATCACGGCGCAGAATACCCTCGGGGTGCAAGCAGTGCATCCGGTTCCGACAGAGATGGTGCTCGCACAGATCGATAGCGTTGCTAGCGACATCGGCATAGACGCGATCAAGATCGGGATGATTGGCAGTGCAGAGACGGCAAAAGCGGTTGCAAAAAAGCTGAAGCAGCTTGATTTGGATGCGCCGGTCGTTTTCGATCCGGTCATGGTAGCAAGCAGCGGATCAACCCTTGCAAATGCAGAAACGATTGCCGCCTTTCAGGCGATCATGGAGGTTTCAATGCTCCTCACACCCAATTTGCCAGAGCTTGAGGCTTTGGGAGGCGAGGATGCGATGACCGGGCTTACGCTTATAAAAGGGGGGCATGCAGAGGGGAACCACATTATTGACCGGTTAGTTGGCCCTATGGGCGAGCTTGAACGTTGGGAAGGCGACCGCATCGAAACGAACAGCACTCACGGTACGGGCTGTACATTGTCGAGCGCTATTGCAACGGGCTTGGGTCAGAAAATACCGCTGGTTGATGCCATTGGCCGCGCGCGGACATTTGTACGGATGGCACTGTCGAAAGCCCCAGGCCTTGGCAGCGGTTTTGGGCCGATGGGTCATCAGGCGGTTGATGTTTCAAAGCTATGATCGTTGGTGTCGATGAAGCGGGCAGGGGCCCACTTGCGGGCCCGGTAGTCGCAGCTGCAGTTGTGCTTTGCGAGGGCGGCATAGCAGGCGTCGACGACAGCAAGAAGCTCTCCGCCAGCCGACGTGCTGTGCTTGAAGCCGAAATCAAATCGCGCTGCATTTGGGCGATCGGCGAAGCAAGCGTCGAGGAGATTGATGCGATAAATATTCTGCAAGCCACTATGCTGGCGATGACGCGTGCGGTTGATGCATTGGGGATGGAGCCACGCAAAATTCTCGTTGATGGCAACCGGTTACCCAAATGGCGATACGCTGCGGAAGCAGTGATCGGCGGCGATGCCATCCATCCGTGTATTTCTGCTGCGAGCATTATCGCAAAAGAGCACCGCGACCGCATCATGGTGGCCGCTGACGCCGATTATCCCGGCTATGGCTGGGCATCGAACAAGGGCTACGGTGCTGCTAAGCATATCAGCGCGCTGCGCCATTTGGGGCCTACCCCACTACACAGGAAGAGCTTTGCTCCGGTGGCGCAGATGCTTTTAGTGTAACAGAATGTAAATTCTTTGCCAGTGAGTCCTTTTGGCCACACCACCACGGGTTGAGTCCATTGGAATCGTCATGACTCCACATCTTGTGCCGGACTCGTTTCGTTCCGACTAATTCCTGTGCCGTTAACCATATATTTGCCGGATTCCTGCAGGTTAAGGTCCTTGACGTAATGCGAGAGTGGACTCATCGCGGTCGCTTGCGCGGGACAAACAGGACTTAAAATGGGCGTTATCGAGAAAATCAAACCGGCTATAGTTGCCAAAGCCAAGCGAGTTGTTGCTCCGGCTGATCTGCCTTTGGACCGGATATTGAAGATGGATTGCATCGAGGCGATGCGGGGCTTGCCCGACGCATGCATCGACATGGTCTTTGCCGATCCGCCCTATAATTTGCAACTCGGCGGCGATTTGCACCGTCCTGATGGCAGTCAGGTCGATGCGGTCGATGATGATTGGGACAAGTTTGACACGTTTGCTGCCTATGACGCGTTTACCAAAGCTTGGTTGGCAGAGGCGCACCGGATACTCAAACCCAATGGGACGATTTGGGTCATCGGCAGCTATCACAATATATTCCGCGTCGGCACGGCGGTACAGGATGGTGGCTTCTGGATATTGAACGACATTATCTGGCGCAAGTCGAACCCAATGCCCAACTTCAAGGGAACGCGCTTCACCAACGCACATGAGACGCTGATTTGGGCCTCAAAGGGCGAAAAGGCGCGCTATACTTTCCACTACCGCTCTATGAAGACTTTGAATGACGAGCTGCAAATGCGGTCGGATTGGACAATTCCGATTTGTGGTGGGCAGGAGCGACTGAAACGCAATGGTACGAAGGCACATCCGACGCAAAAGCCAGAGGCGCTGCTTTACCGGATATTGCTGGCGTGCACCAACCCCGGCGATGTCGTGCTTGATCCATTTTTCGGGACCGGAACCACCGGTGCGGTTGCCAAGCGGCTTGGCCGCCACTGGATCGGTTGCGAACGCGATGCCGGTTATGTTGAAGTCGCAAACGAACGTATTACTGCGGCGCTTCCGCTGGATGAAAGCGCATTGCAAACAATGCAATCGCCCAAGTCACAACCGCGCGTGGCTTTCGGCCAATTGGTTGAAAGTGGCTATCTCGCGCCTGGGACTATGTTGTGGAGCAAGAACCGCCGTCACAGCGTTACGGTTCGTGCGGATGGGTCGCTTGTGGGTAAAACCGCCCAAGGCTCACTCCATAAGGTTGGTGCGGAAGTACAGGGCGCGCCCAGCTGCAATGGATGGACATTCTGGCATTTTCAGAACGCAGATGGCGATTTGAAACCCGTCGATGACTTGCGGCAGACATATTTACTCGCCAACGAACCATGAACATATTTTCCCGACGAAAAGAAGCAGCAGAAGACCGGCTTTATCTAAGGCCGATCCACTTCATCGAATGCCCACAGCAACACGATGGCATGGCGGAGCGGTTGGCGGGCAATATGCTCTGGTTTTGCGCAGTTGAGCTGATTGAGCGCGGAAATAACGGAACAAAGCGTACTATTGTGCCGGTCAGTGAGTGGGCAGAGGTTGCTGCGACGCTTCCGGAAAGAGCTACGCAAATATTTGCCAACCTTACCCAGCCTCGCACAGCACTCGAAATGGGATCGCGCACGATACGCCTGGATCAACCGCAAGTGATGGGCATATTAAACGCTACGCCCGACAGCTTTTCAGACGGCGGCAAGTTGTCGAATGATCCCGAAGCGGCAACTGCTGCGGGGATAGCCATGGCTGCAGCAGGGGCCTCGATCATCGATGTAGGCGGGGAATTTACCCGACCGGGTGCGAAGCTTGTCTGGGAAGGGGACGAGACCAAGCGCGTCGAACCCGTCATTGCGCGATTGGCAGGGGCTGGCACGGCAGTTTCGGTCGACACGCGCAAAGCCTCGGTAATGCAGGCTGCGTTGCAAGCTGGTGCAACTATGGTCAACGATATTTCGGCATTGCTCTACGATGACCAAGCACTCGAGACAGTGCGCGCCGCGGACTGTCCAGTTGTGCTAATGCACGCGCCAAGCCAATCGAGCGACCCGCATAAGGGCGGCGAATATGCCGACGTGCTTTTCGATGTTTATGATTGGCTGGAAACGCGCGTTTCCGCTGTCGAAGCAGCGGGCGTTGCGAAAAACCGGATATTGATCGATCCGGGTCTGGGATTTGGCAAGTCGCTTTCGGATAACCTGACGCTTATCAATAATCTTTCAATGTTTCACGGTTTAGGGTGTGCGATCCTTTTCGGGGCTAGTCGCAAACGCATGATCGGTGCACTTTCGAAAGAGGCCGAAGCAGATGCACGGCTCGGGGGGTCAATTTTCCTCGCTATGAAAGCTGTCGAACAAGGCGCGCAGATAATACGCGTGCATGACGTGCCCGAAACGGTGCAGGCAATCCATGTTTGGCGCGGTCTGCGCGATGCGGCGCTGACGGCGCGGACCTGACGTTAAGCGCGTCATCTTAAATAGAAATCTGTCTGGCCGTTCTTTTGGCGATTCTGTATAGTTACGGCGCATTTGCCAATGGCTTTTTTGATTTGAACAGTGGTTGTAGTTTCCAGCCATATGTAGGTGCCGGTATCGGCGTGCAGCGCACCAAATTTGACTATAGGCCTTCAAACATTGAAGTCGGCCAGGGCAACAAGACCAATTTGGCTTGGCAGGCGATGGCAGGGGCAACCATTAAGGTCAGCCCGAGTTTTGAAGTCTTTGGCCAGTACACTTATCGCGACGCTGGAGAAACCAAAATGAAGTTGGATCTGCTGCCAGCCGACCTAAATGCAAAATGCAAACAGTCGATCTTTTCATTGGGGCTTCGTATCCCGTTTGGAGGCAGCGCGGAATAAGCGTTAAGATAAAAGGCTGCATTGACCGCAGACCTAACTCTCCTCATGCTGCGTCCTTTAGGTAAATGGAGGGCGCAGCATGTTGGCAAAGTATATCGTCGGCTATATCGCAACCGGAGTGGCTTTTGCCGCCATAGACAGTGTCTGGCTGCGCAACATGTACACACGGCTATACCAACCCGAAATTGGCGAGGTGATGATGAAGGGCGGTTTTCGCTTGGGGCCCGCGATCATATTCTATTTGCTATACATATTGGGGATGATGATTTTTGCAGTCGGGCCAGCGCTGCAAAGTGGCAAATGGCAGACC
This sequence comes from uncultured Alphaproteobacteria bacterium, assembly GCA_963763915.1. Lineage (GTDB taxonomy): Bacteria > Pseudomonadota > Alphaproteobacteria > Sphingomonadales > Sphingomonadaceae > Sphingorhabdus_B. The sequence continues at coordinate 297,371 of CAVXQH010000002.1, read as the reverse complement.
GCGCTTGTCTACGGAGCGCTGTTCGGCTTTTTCTGCTACATGACGTACGATTTGACCAATCACGCCACGTTGAAGATTTGGAGCACCAAAGTCACCGTGCTGGACATTATCTGGGGAACGGTTCTGACCGGATCAGCCTCGGCTGTGGGTTATTGGGTAACCAACGCTACGGTTGGTAAAGCCGTTTAAGCGACGTCGCTTATACCCAGCTCGGCCAGTTTGCGGTAGAGTGTCGAGCGGCCAATACCCAAGCGACGGGCAACTTCGGTCATCCGGCCTCGATAATGTCCAATAGCCAGACGAATGACATCTGCTTCGATTTCTTCGAGCGGCCGCATATTGCCATCGTCTTCAAAAAGCGAAACACCGACACCTTCGATATTGTTCGACCCCGATGCACCGCCGATTTGCGAACCGACCGCCGCACTGATCTGCGGGAATTCATCTGTGGTCAGCGCATCGCGTTCGCACAGCACAGCCGCGCGGAACAACGCGCTTTGCAGCTGACGGACATTGCCAGGCCAATTATAGCTGCGTAGCAGGTTCAGCGCTTCTTCGGTAATGCCCAGGCTCCGAATGCCGGGCTGGCTTGCCATACGGCCAAGGAAATGTCTGGCAAGTGCAGGAATGTCGCCGACGCGTTCGCGCAGCGGGGGAATAGTGAGTTGGACGATGTTGAGTCTGTAGAACAGGTCTTCGCGAAATTCACCGGTCGCTAGCTTTTTTGCAATGCTGCCGTTGCTTGCCGTGATAACACGAACATCGCTAGAATAATTGATGCTACTGCCCAGTGGTTGGATCTCATTCTTCGTAAGCAATTGCACCAGGCGCACCTGTGTGTCCGGGCTGATCTGATCGATTTCGTCCAGGAATACTGTGCCGCCTTCGGCTTGCTGGAAAATCCCGACGCGGCGGTCAAAGGCACCGGCAAAGGCATTTTTCTCGTGTCCGAAAAGAACCGAGTCGAGCAGTGTTGGCGAAATCGCGCCGCAATTTACCTTTAGGAAGGGCAGTCGCGACCTTGGGCTGGCGGCATGGATGGCATCGGCCACCACTTCCTTACCTACACCGGGTTCGCCCTCGATCAGGATTGGTGCGCGCGACCGTGCGGCCTTTGCGGCGATGGCAAGCGCGGCGCGGAATGCCGGGACCGACCCGATAATATCTTCAAAATCCAACTGGTGGGAAATTTTCTCGGTCATTGGCTGAAGTTCGCCAAAATCCTTGCTGTTGTCAGCGGCTAGGCTGAGTGCCGCAACAAGGCGTTCGGCAGCAACGGGCTTGATAATGTAGTCGGCGGCACCCGCGCGCATCGCCTCTATCGCGCTTTCGTTAGAACCTATCGATGTCAGTAAAAGCACCGGAAGTGCAGGGCGGCGGGATTTAAGCTCGGCAATTAGTGTTGCGCTATCCGAACCCGGAACCCATTGATCGAGTATGATCGCGTCAAGCATCATCCCGTCTTGTGTACCCAACATGGCAATCGCGGTTTCTGCGTCACGGGCAAAAACCGTCCGCCAACCCGCGCGCGAAGCAATAGCCGACACCAACCGGCATTGCGCCGGTTCGTCGTCGACAAGCATAAGCAATCGGGTTTCTTTTTCCGTCATTTCGCATCCAAATTGGGTGTCTGGCCGAACGGAGTAACAAAAATGGGTAAAGAGCCGATTAAGCAGAGGCAAAAAATCTTGCCTACGCCTGCTTGAGGTTGCTGGCGCATCCCGCTAAGACCTCTGCAAAGCTAAACTCATGGAGGTAAAATGGCCGATCATCAAGATATGCAGGCAGCGAACGAAACCTACACTGGATTTCTCAGCCTGTTCAAATGGGGCACCATTTTGTCGGTAATTGCAGCTGCTCTTGTCATAGTGATCATCGCAAACTGACGTGGTAAAAATCGCTGTTCTTAAGGAAACCGCGCCAGGTGAGACGCGGGTTGCTGCCTCGCCGGAAACGGTAAAGAAATATATCGCATTGGGGGCGGCTGTTGCTGTTGAAAAGGGCGCCGGACTAAATGCGTCGATTTCCGATGCAGAATATACGGCGGCTGGTGCCAGTGTTGGTGTGCAAACAGCAACACTTAAGGATGCCGATTTAATATTGGGCGTGCAGGGCCCTGACCCCAAATCACTAAAGGGTTTTGCAAAGGGCGCTTGGGTTGTCGCCGGGCTTGATCCGTTCGGGCAGCGCAAGCGTGTCGATGCTTATGCCAAACTGGGCGTTGAGGCGCTGGCGATGGAATTCATGCCGCGGATAACCCGGGCGCAATCGATGGATATCCTCTCTTCGCAGTCCAACCTGTCAGGATACAAGGCGGTGATCGATGCGGCGGGTGCCTTTGGTCGTGCCTTTCCCGATGATGATGACAGCGGCCGGAACGGTCAGTGCAGCGCGGGTTTTCATCATGGGTGTGGGTGTCGCCGGGTTGCAGGCAATTGCCACCGCCAGGCGTTTGGGCGCGATTGTTTCGGCGACTGATGTGCGTTCGGCCACCAAAGAGCAAATCGAGAGCCTTGGCGCGAAGGCTGTTTTTGTGGAGAATGTTGCAGGTATCGAGGGCGAAGGGGCAGGGGGCTATGCCACCGAAATGTCCGATGAGTATAAGGCGGCGCAGGCAGAGCTCGTGTCTTCGCATATCGCCAAGCAAGATATTGTCATCACCACCGCGCTCATCCCCGGGCGCGCAGCGCCTCGTTTGGTGAGCGATGCGCAGATTAAGAGCATGAAGCCGGGTTCGGTGCTGTTCGATCTAGCCGTCGCGCAAGGCGGCAATGTTGAAGGTTCTAAGCCCGACGAGGTCGTGATCAAGCACGGCGTCAAAATTATCGGCTATTCCAACACCCCCGCGCATCTGGCAGCGGACACATCGGCGTTGTTTGCGCGCAACCTGTTCAACTTTCTTTCTGCCTTTTGGGACAAGGATGCGGGGCGGCCCATGCTGCCCGATGATGATGAGATCACCACTGCCATCCGCCTGACAAAGGATGGTAAGGTTGTGCATGAAAGGTTGCTGGGGTGAGTGACAATGGAAATCTGCCGGATCCCGGCAAAAAGGAACCTTCAGCCGTGGTAAAAATCGCGGTATTCGCAGTTGTTTTTGTTGTCTTTTTTGTTTTGGCAATGAAGTTTGCATTGAACCTGTTTTAATTTTCGGAAGCTAAACGACATGGACTTCATCTCAATTCTTTCCATCTTTGTGATGGCCTGTTTCGTCGGCTATTATGTCGTCTGGTCAGTCACGCCCGCGCTGCACACGCCGTTGATGGCGGTGACCAATGCGATTTCATCGGTGATCATTGTTGGCGCGCTGATTGCGGCGGCCGCATCGGGCGCGCCGGGGGCAAAGTGGCTGGGGCTGCTGGGTGTCGTGCTTGCGAGCATCAATATTTTCGGGGGGTTCGCGGTGACGGCGCGGATGCTCGCGATGTATAAGAAAAAGGATAAGTGATGGACGCGAAACACAACTCAAGCCAAACTAAAAAGAATGTATATTGGCTAATTTGGATCGCTACCATTTTGGTATTATTCGCCTGCGTCGCAGGTTATATTGCTGGCAAGGACTCAGCGTTCAGAGATAATAGTCACGATACTGCGTCAAAAGCAGATAAAAGCATAGAAGCGGGCAAATAATGGAACATGCTGCAACACCGGCATGGGCGATGCTTGCCTATCTGATCGCGGGGGTGTGCTTCATCCTTTCGCTGCGCGGGCTTTCCAGCCCGGCGACGAGCCAGCGCGGCAATCGTTTTGGCATGATTGGAATGCTGATTGCGGTGGTTACGACGCTGGTGAACCACACGCCTTTCCTCGTTGGAGGGCCGATGGATGGTCCAACGGTGGGAAGCAATCTTGATTGGCCATTGGTAGGCGAAATCCTCGCTGCCATCGGGATCGGTGCCGTCATCGGTATCGTGACGGCCCGGCGCATCAAGATGACCGACATGCCGCAGCTTGTGGCAGCCTTCCACTCGCTGGTCGGCCTTGCTGCCGTGCTGGTGGCGGCTGCGGCTTTCCTTAACCCCGATGCGTTTGGCATCATGGGCGCAGATGGGCAGATTAACACCGTCTCCCGCGTCGAAATGGGGCTGGGAGTGGCGATTGGTGCAATTACATTTAGCGGTTCAGTGATCGCTTTCTTGAAGCTGGCTGGAAAAATGTCCGGCTCGCCAATCATGCTACCGGGCCGTCACCTGATCAATCTCGGCACTCTCGCGGCGATCCTTGGGCTGATCGGCTATTTCACGGTCGATCAAAGCCCTTGGGTATTCTGGACGATTACCGCGCTCGTCCTTCATCATAGGGTTCCTCCTGATCATTCCCATCGGTGGGGCAGACATGCCCGTGGTGGTCTCGATGCTCAACAGCTATTCTGGCTGGGCGGCAGCTGCGATGGGCTTTACGCTGCACAACACGGCAATGATTATCACTGGCGCGCTGGTGGGCTCTTCCGGTGCCATCCTAAGCTATATCATGTGCAAGGCCATGAACCGCAGCTTCATTTCGGTGATCGCAGGCGGCTTTGGCGCAGAAGCAGGCGCGCAAGGCGAAGCGAAGGAGCAACGCCCGTGGAAGCGCGGATCGGCTGAAGACGCGGCTTTCCTGCTGAAAGAGGCCGAAAGCGTGATCATCATTCCCGGTTACGGCATGGCAGTGGCGCAAGCGCAGCATGTCCTGCGCGAAATGGCCGATACTCTTAAGAAAGAGGGCGTGAAGGTCAAATACGCGATCCATCCGGTCGCAGGGCGGATGCCGGGCCATATGAATGTCCTCCTCGCCGAGGCCAATGTGCCCTATGAGGAAGTGTTCGAGCTGGAAGACATCAACAGCGAGTTTGCTCAGGCCGATGTCGCCTTCATCATCGGCGCGAATGACGTCGTAAATCCAGCGGCGAAAACCGACAAGAGCTCGCCCATTTACGGCATGCCTGTGTTCGACGTCGAAAAGGCCAAAACGGTGTTCTTCATCAAACGCAGCATGGGAGGTGTTGGCTATGCGGGCGTCGACAACGACGTGTTTTACATGGACCAAACTATGATGTTACTCGCCGACGCCAAGAAAATGGTCGAGGATATTGTGAAGGCCTTGCAGCATTAGCATGTGTTCTTTAGAGCGTTGGCGAGCTTGAGAAATCGGGGGCGCAAATCGATTTCCGCATTCGCGGTATAAAAGGAGTTTTAATGCGCAAACTGGGCCTAATCGGCGGCATCAGCTGGTACTCAACCGAATTATACTATAACCGCCTCAACAAACAAATGCAGCGCCGCACTGGCGGCATTTGTAGTGCGCCGTTAATCCTCGAAAACCTGAATTTCTGTGATATTGCGAAGGCGACGACCGAAGAAGACTGGGACAACGTCGCCAAGGTCATGATCACCTCAGCCAAGCGTTTGGAAAAAGCCGGGGCAACTGCAATCCTGATTTGTGCCAATAGCATGCACAAAATTGCCGACCGGATTGCCGAAGAAATAAAGGTACCAATCCTGCACATTGCCGATGCTGTTGGCGCAAAGATGAAGGCTGACGGTGTAACGAGCGCGGCGTTGCTTGGAACCAGCAATGTCATGGCTGAAAACTGGTACCGTCAGCGGCTGGTAAAGCACGGCGTATCGCTACTGCCTGCGGACATTCAGGATGCGTCGGAACTCGACCGGATCATTTATGATGATTTAATGGGTGGAAAAATCACGCGCGAGGCAGAGCGTCATTTGAAGACATTGATCACCGAATTTGACCAGCAAGGCATGAAGGCCGTAGTTCTGGGTTGTACAGAGCTTTGTCTCGTTGTGGATACCAAGGCGAACATCCTACCGATCTATGACAGTACAGAAATTCATGCTGATGCGGGTGTCGACTGGATATTGGGTGATGCGCCTTAAGCGGCATTTCGGGCGCTTGCCAAATACCGTTAGTTCAGGCAGCATCGCTGAGATGAAGCCTATCACTTTTGCAATACTCGCAATTTCATTCGCGTTTTCATCGGCGCTTTCGGCCAAGACAATCCCGGTTAATGCGGGTGACGATGCGCAAACGCGACTGCAAGAGGCTCTCATTGTGGCTGAGCCGGGCGATGTCGTGCAAATTGGCGAGGGCCTGTTTCAATTGACCGATGGCCTCTCGCTTGATGTAAGCGGCGTGACCGTGCGCGGCGCCGGTGATGACAAAACGATACTTGATTTCAGCGGCCAAAAAGGCGCTGGCGAGGGCATTCTGGTTACTTCCGATGATGTTGTACTTCGCGATTTCGCGGTGCAAAATACCAAAGGGGACGGCATCAAGTCCAAAGGTGCGGACCGAATAGTATATCACCAGTTGACGGTGGAATGGACACGCGGCCCCAATGAAGGCAACGGCGCATACGGCATCTATCCCGTGGATAGTAAGGATGTGCTGGTAGACGGCGTGCTTGTTCGCGGCGCATCCGACGCGGGTATCTATGTCGGTCAATCGCGGGGCATAGTGGTACGCAAATCCATCGTTATGCAAAATGTGGCCGGGATCGAGATTGAAAACAGCTTTGATGCCGATGTTTTTGATAACATCGCCGCAAGCAACACAGGCGGAATTCTTGTGTTTGATTTGCCGAACTTGCCGCAAATGGGTGGGCATAATGTGCGAATATTTGACAATATAATCGTTGAAAACAACACACCTAATTTTGCACCAAAAGGCAATATCGTGGCGAATGTTCCCAGCGGCACTGGTGTCATGGTGATGGCAAACCGTAATGTCGAAGTGTTTGGCAACAGCCTTTCGAGCAACAACACCAGCAATGTCATGGTGGTGGGCTATCGCTTTCCCCACAATGATCCCAAATATGATCCGCTGCCGAAATCTGTCTCGATTTGGGGGAACAAGCACGATGCCGGTCCATATGAAAAGTCTGGTACTGCGCCAGGTTTCGCTGGCGGGGAGCTGCTAGCGACCGCATTTGGCGGTGCGCTGCCTCCGGTTATGTGGGACGGCGCGGGCGGGGAAGCTTACGCCCCGGCAATCGGGGATAAGGTTGCGGCATTTTCGCTTGGGCTCACCGACATCAAACAACCGCAATCAGAAGCCAAGCCCGTGCCTTTTGTAGGTAAGGCGCTCCCCGACGTGCGCTTGCCCGCAATTCGCCTCCCTGCGGCAATGGAAGCCGCGGTGAAATAAATGCGCGGCATTGTAATGGCATTATTGTGCCTGATGCTGTCGGTCATGGCGCGCGGTAATAGCCCGGCGATCTCGGAAGAGTTGATCAAGAGCGAAAGCAGTCCCGCCCAGCTGTCATCTTTCGGCTTTTTTGCTGGCAAGGCCAATAAGCCGTCGGTCCAACTAATACCCTATGAGCTAAAGACGCCGCTGTTTTCGGACTATGCGGAAAAGCAACGCTTTCTGTATGTGCCAAAGGGACAGAAGATCAGCGTAGACCCCGCCGGCCGCTTGCAATTTCCGGTCGGCACGGCCCTAATCAAGAGTTTTGGCTATCCAGATGCAACCGGCGCGCTGCGGATACTCGAAACCCGGCTGTTGCTCAATCGTGCTAACGGATGGACTGCGCTACCTTATGTTTGGCGCGCCGACGGCGGCGATGCCGACCTGAAACTTGGCGGTTCACGTATTGCCGTTACGCCCAAGCACGGTGGCGGCAAATCAACCACGATTAGTTATGCGGTTCCAAACAAGAACCAATGCAAACAGTGCCATGCCAACAATGAAAAGCTAATGCCAATTGGCCCGGTGGTTCAAAACATGCGCTTCCTGAACGCCAAAGACCTTTCGATCATTCCAGCAAGCATGCAAAATTTGGTCGCAACTGGTCCCGACTGGCAGAGCGTCAATTCAGCGTCGCTCGATGTGCGCGCACGCACCTATCTGAAGGTCAACTGCGGATCGTGCCATTCGCCAAAAGGCAGCGCGAGCAACAGCGGCCTGTTCCTTGATGATCCAACACAGTCAGGTGCCAACTACGGCATCGGCAAGCGGCCAGTCGCAGCGGGCAGGGGCAGCGGCGGTTTTGAATTTGTTATTGACCCCGGTCAGCCAGATCAGTCGATATTACTGCACCGGATGAAAAGCGTGGAGGCCGATGTTGCCATGCCCGAGCTTGGGCGTGCGACTGTGCATAAGGAAGCGACCGATATGATTTCGCAGTGGATTGCGGAAATGCCGAGCGCCGCCAGCAATTAAACGGCAATCAGTGCCGCAGCTTATTTTTCAGTTCGTAACGCGCGCCAACCCAATCGCCGAAATAATCCTCGATTGCCGGGTGATTGACTGGCCCAGATTCTTCGTCAGGCAACAGATTTTGCTGGCTGACATAGGCGATGTAACTGCTGTCCGAATTCTCCGCAAACAGATGGTAAAACGGTTGGTCCTTTGACGGACGAAGATCTTCCGGGATCGCCTGGTACCATTCCTCGCTGTTGGCGAACACTGGATCGACATCAAACACCACGCCACGAAAATCAAACACACGGTGGCGCACGACGTCGCCTATGGTGAAGCACGCTTCAGTGAATAGCGGAAATTCCGGGTTCTTGCTCATGGGCGCATTATCGCCTGTGTATAAGTACAAATCAACCTAGAGTCTTTCCAATCCAAGCCAGACAGATAGTTATGCTTGGCAAAGGCCGATAGTTCGGTTAATGGCCGCGCTCTTCGCATCAGCGGCGTGGCTTTTTAGCGCGTAGACCTTCGCTGAATGTGCGTGCGGACAGATGCCGGAGTGGTCGAACGGGGCGGTCTCGAAAACCGTTGTGCTAGTAATAGTACCCAGGGTTCGAATCCCTGTCTGTCCGCCATTTTTTGAATTTGCTTTCCTACATGGCGCAATATGTGCTGAAGCGGCCCTTGACATTGGCAACCGCGCGCCTCGCTGATCCGCACCACCCAAACAGCGTTTCCTTTCAGACGCCATCAACTTAAGTAAACTTCCAGCCCAAAAAATGTGCATTTCACTGTGAACTTGTACGGAATTCCGCGGATTTCGGACAAAAAGTCAATGTACCATTTGGCATGTTGTACATGACAGAAATCGCGCGTGCGACTTGCATCGATGCGGAAATTTCGTCAAAGCGGCGTCGATCTGTGTTATGATAAGTGCAGGGCATAAAACTAGTTTTGAAGTAGGAGTTTTTCAAATGGCAACCGCGCTCAAATTGGACGATAATCTCGACAATGCAGACGCAACGGAAATTGCGGCACTGGTTGCCCGGTCTCGCGCTGCGCAGCTGCAGATCGAAAACTACTCGCAAGAGCAAGTTGACCGCTTGATACGCGGTATGGTCTGGGCCGTTGCCCAACCTGGCGTTGCCGAAGAGATCGCACAACACACTGTGGATGAGACCCAGTTGGGAAATTATGACGGCAAGTTCCTGAAAATTTTCCGCAAAACTCGCGCCACATTGATGGATATCATCGACGACAAATCGGTCGGCGTGATCGAAGAGGATGTCGAGCGTAACCTGATCAAAATCGCCAAACCTGTCGGCGTAATTGGAGCGCTATCACCCTCGACCAACCCTGAAGCTACTCCGGTGATCAAAGCGATATCGGCGGTCAAAGGCCGCAATTCGATCATCATCGCGCCACATCCGCGCGCGAAACTGACCAACAAGATAATCTGCGACAAGATGCGCGATGCGCTCGTCAAGATGGGCGCACCCGCCGATCTGGTGATCAGCATTGATGTGCCCTCGGTGAACAAGACCAACGAACTGATGATCCAATGTGACCGCGTGCTTGCCACGGGCGGGTCGGCGATGGTGACCGCAGCTTACTCGTCTGGCACTCCTGCACTTGGTGTTGGCGTGGGTAATGCCGTCATCACCGTGGATGAAACGGCTGACCTTGATGACGCGGCCGAAAAGATCCGGATGTCAAAGACACTCGATCTTGCGGCATCATGTTCTTCTGACAATGCTGTCATTCTGGTCGATGCAATTTATGACGACATGTTGGCCAAGCTTGTCGCCAAAGGTGGCTATGTTTTGAGCGACGATGATAAAGCCAAGTTCCAAGCCGTGCTGTGGATAGATGGCCATATCAACGCCAAGATTGTAGCACAAACACCGCAATTTATCGCTGATTTCGCTGGTTTTTCTATTCCCGACGGCACGCAGTTCTTGATCGTCCCCGAAACTGGCACTGGTCCCGATCACCCGTTTTCTGGCGAGAAAATGACCGTTTCGATGGCACTCTACCGCGCCAAGGATTTGGATGCTGCGATCGAACTGACCAACCGGATACAAGCATATCAGGGGCAAGGGCATAGCTGCGGGATTTACTCGCAGTCCGACGAGAATATCCTGAAACTTGCTCTTGGTACCAAAACCAGCCGTATCATGGTCAACCAGCCGCAATCAGCGTCGAACTCGGGCAATTTATGGAATGGAATGCGCCAAACTTTCTCGCTTGGTTGCGGTTCATGGGGCGGTAACGCCACCAACAACAACATTACATGGCGCGATTTGATCAATGAAACTTGGGTGTCGAAGCCTTTGGTCAAGGCCAAGGAATTGCCGAGTGATGAAGCATTGTTCGGCAAAGACATCATGGACTTGGTTGGTTAGGTTTAGCTACGCTTTCTTAAATCGGGACATTTGGCGCGCATCGGGAGGCCTGAATCACTTGCAAGGTAACGGCTTCGCGCCTTAAGCTTAAGGCGGTCCGGCCCAATGTTGCGGAGGTACTTGCGTGAGCGGCGCGTTAAGACAGATTGCCAGACTGCCATGGGCATTTGTCGTGCTGTTCGACATTGCAGCCTTTACGGCATTGGTTGCAGTCTTGCTGTTGCTGTCGGTCGATCCCGCGAAGGGCGACGCCGCGCACGTCAAAAGGCTCCCCGAAAAACGGATAGCACTTAGTTTCGATGATAGTCCGCGTGGTCGTGGAGCTTTTCTCGACCATGTGAAAAGACCCCGGTTACTGATCGACAATTTAACGCGCGCTCGTGTCAAGCAAGCGGCGTTTTTCGTTAATCCCGGGCGAATAACAGCAGGTGACCTGAACGAAGCCAATTTGCTAGCATTTGCGCGGTCGGGCCATGTGCTCGCCAATCACACGGCCAATCATTTGCCACTTTTTAGCGCTTCACCAGAGAGGTTTCTCGCCGACATCGACGAAGCCGAAATTTGGCTGCGAAAGCAGAAAGGCTACCGGCCGTGGTTCCGTTTTCCTGCGCTTTATGAAGGCGGTCCGAACGATAAAGTTCGCGATGCAGTGCGCCGGGGTTTGAAAGTGCGAGGCTTGAAAAATGGATATGCGACAATCGACGGATGGGATTGGAAGCTCGATAGCCTCGTCCGCAAAGCTGAGGATGTGGGGCAGAAGGTCAACAAAAAGGCGTTGCGTGACTTGTTCATAGAGTCGCATGTCGAGGCCGCCGCCTTTGCGGACAGGTTGGCAAAGCGGACCCTTGGCAGGTCGCCAGCCCATATGCTGCTTTTGCACGACGCTGACATCACAGCGATGTACTTGCCTGATTTGGTCAAGGCACTGCGTGACGATGGTTGGACAATCATCACCGCTGATGAAGCTTACGCTGATCCTGTGTACCAATCGGAACCAGTAGTAGCCGATGCCTACGGCACACTAATCGAAATGCTCTCTTGGGAAAAGGCAGTGCCAGGGCCACGCTGGTTTGAGCGCAATACGGACAAGGTCGCGATCAGGCTGTTTAATGAGCGTGTCTTGCGCAGCGAGTAATCGCTGCCTAACGTTGTTACATGACTTATCGCCTATTCGCTTTCATGATGGCCGCACTGCTATTTGCAAGTGCTGCGCACGCAGATAAACTCATCGCGCTCAGCTTCGATGATGTTCCCCGACATCAGGGCGCGTTTCTTGGAGTGGATGAACGCGCGGTCAAACTTATCGCCACGCTTGAGCGCGCTGGTGTCGAGCAGGCCGTATTCTTTCTAAATCCTGACAAGCTTATGCAGGAACAGGGCAAAGGCGGGGAAGATCGCATCGCTGCCTATGTAGCGGCAGGACATGTTATTGCGAACCATAGCAATACGCATCCGTCGCTCAATTCCGTTTCCGCAGAGGTTTATCTGGCCGATATCGAGGCGGCCGAGCTTTGGTTAAAGGGGCGCCCCGGCTATCGTCCATGGTTTCGATACCCATATTTGCACGAAGGCGGACAGGACAAGGCCAAGCGAGATGCTGTGCGTGCCGGCTTGAAGGCGCGCGGGTTGCGTAATGGCTATGTGACCGTCGATGCATCCGATTGGAATATCGATGATATGGCCAATGCTGCGGCAAGGGCGGGCAAGAAGATTTATATGACAGCACTGCGCAATTTCTATGTGCAGCGACATGTTGAAGCGGCCAATTTTTATGACCAGCTGGCGATTAAGACTTTGGGTCGTTCGCCTGTGCATGTGATGTTACTCCACGAAACCGACATGGCTGCAATGTTTATCGGTGAATTGGTGAATGAACTTCGCAAAGACGGCTGGAGGATTGTGACGGCTGATCAGGCTTTCCGCGATCCGATTGGTAAACGCACAAATTTCGATACGCCATCTGCACAAGGGACGCTGACCGAGATGCTGGCGTGGCAAAAGGGTATACCGGCACCGCGCTGGTACGAGTTTAATAATGGTAAAAAACTGGTGAGCAAGTTTCGCCAAGAAGTACTGGGCGAAGGAGTTGGCAAATGAGCAAAATAGCATTCATTGGGCTTGGTAATATGGGCGGAGGGATGGCTGCAAATCTCGCAAAAGCAGGGCATGAAGTTAGCGCTTTTGACTTGTCGCCAGCGGCGCTTGCGCGTGCACGCGAAAATGGCTGTGAAGTGTTTGCAACGGTGCCTGATGCAGTCACAGGCGTTGATGCTGTCGTTTCGATGTTACCCAACGGCAAAATTGTTGAGAGTGTTTATTCCAGTGATGTCCTTGGCCACGCGCCAAAGGGAGCGATTATGCTCGATTGTTCGACGATTGATGTGGCTACCGCACGAGTTGTTGCTGAAAATGCCAAGTCTAAGGGTTTTGAAATGGTTGATGCCCCGGTCTCTGGGGGAATTGCCGCTGCAAATGGCGGCACGCTTACTTTCATGGTGGGCGGCAGCGAAAGCGCGTTTGCACGCGCAGAACCAATCCTCTCTGCAATGGGGAAAGCGGTTATTCATGCTGGTGCTAGTGGCGCAGGGCAGGTGGCGAAAATCTGCAATAACATGCTGCTTGGAGCAACAATGGTCGCAACCTGCGAAGCGTTCGTTCTCGCCGAAAAGCTCGGTCTCGATTTGCAGACATTTTATGATATTTCATCCAAGGCTTCTGGCCAGAATTGGTCGATGACCAGCTACTGCCCGGTCCCGGGTGTTGGGGTGCCAAGTCCGGCAGACAATGGATATCAAGGCGGATTTGCGACAATGTTGATGCTTAAAGACCTGAAGTTGGCGATGGAGGCCGCCGAAAGCGTAAATGCCTCGGTCCCGATGGGGGAGAGGGCGGAAAGTCTTTACGAGAAATATTCAGCATCAGGACATTCTGATCTCGATTTTTCATCCATTATCAATATGTTAAATGGCTATTCTTCATAGGTTTAGCTGATCCTTTTTCTGAATTTTTCTCGTTAACCCTTTTTTTACATTGCGATAGCTGAATATCTGCTAAATGTGGCGTTCTGGTTGGGGTGGCCGGTACCGATTTTTGAAGGGGGCCAAGATGGTTTTCCACTCCCGCGTCTTTGATGACGCTTTAGCACCTTCGACGCTTGCGTCGAAGGAACGTCAATTGGGTCTTCCGATTGATGGGCGCAGTTTCGATGAAATTATTGTGCGCCATGACAAGCAGGACAGCATCCTCTGGTGTTATATGAATCAGCAGAGTCGCCCAAGTTATACCTATAAATTGGGCGCTGAGGTTCAGGAAGTTCAAGACTGGATCGCAAACAATTATGCGATGCCGGCGAACGGTGGTCCAGACGACTTGCGTTACTTTGTATGCGGATCAAAAACGCCTGGCATTTATAATCTTGGTGGGGATTTGCGGCATTTTGCGGAGTGCATACGCAATCGCGACCTGGCGGCCATGCGCAAATATGCCGAAATCTGTGTGCGGATGCAGTTCGCCAATTCAACGGGCTTTGGCGCTCCGATTATCTCAATGGCTTTGGTGCAAGGCGATGCGCTTGGTGGTGGTTTTGAACACGCGTTGGCCTTTGACATGATCGTCGCTGAGCGCAGCGCGCGCATGGGACTACCCGAAATATTGTTCAATTTGTTTCCTGGCATGGGGGCATATAGTTTTCTGCTACGTCGCGTGGGTAGAAAGTTGACTGAAAAATTCATCCTTGAAGGCAAAATTTTCAGCGCTGAAGAGCTTTATGACATGGGCATAGTGGATATCTTGGTGGACGATGGCCAAGGCGAAGCCGCAATTGTTGAATATTGTCAAAAACATAGCCGCCGCTTTGCAGCTGAGCGTGCGGTCTATCTCGCACGCCGCGCAGCGCACCCCATTGAGCTTGAGGAATTGCTGCGTATCACGCATATTTGGGCTGAAACAGCCATGAGCTTGACTGACGCAGATATTCGAAAAATGGAAAGGTTGGCCGACGCGCAAGAGCGACGCATTGGACGCCACTTTCGGTTGGTTGAAGCAGCGGAATGATGGTTAGTTTTAGGTTCCAGCTCGGACGGATTTAGGTTCTGCACCGCTTTGAAGCATTACCACCGAATTTAGTGCTTCCAGCGCGCGTTCCAATTCAACTTCGATTTTGGCGAGTTGCACATCTTTCTCTAGAGCGAACTTTCCTTCCGTAATATGTTCAAGTTCCCCGCATATCGCTGCGAGAAGCATTGCACCGATATTGTTGGAGGAACTCTTGATGCCGTGCGTTGCGAACCGAAACTTCTCCACTTCACATTGGGATACTGCATGTTTTAGTAGAGCCATCATTTCCTGCACATCGGACGTAAAGCCTTCGATCATCGATGACAGAAATGCCGCATCACCAATGGAATTAAGGTAGGCTATTTGTTTGGCATCGATTGGTTCTGCAGGCCCATTTGTTTCTCCCGATATCGCGACGACTTTTGCTAATGGATCCGACAGGCCATTAGGAATTTCAGTCTGCGTTGTTGAGCCGCATTGTTGATCAATGACCGCCAGAAGTTGCGTCGCATTTACTGGCTTGGTTAGGCGCAAATCCATGCCTGCATCCAAACATAGGCGTTCGGTCTCGGCTGTGGCATCCGCGGTGACGCCGACGATAGGCATATGGGATCGATTGCCCTCGATCAGACGCCACATTTTGCAAGCGTCGATACCATTCAGGCGGGGCATGTTGACGTCGAGCAAAAGGATATCGAATTTTGATTTTTCAAGTGCATCTAGCGCTTCGTCGCCGTCACAAACCAACGTGACGTGGTGACCAGAAGACTGCAAAATTGTCGCCAATACATTTCTGTTGGTGCGATTATCATCTGCTACCAAGATCGAACGGGGTTCAACTGGTATATTGGATTCTTCGTTGGTGATGACGCCGTCTGCATGGCTCAGGAATTGGGGCTGTTTGGCGAAAGAACAACCGATGCGAATGGCACTGCGCATACTGTCATAGTTTGCCCCCGGCGGTATCACGCTGGCAAAAGCAGCGCGCAAGCTGATATCTTCAATATCGATATCTTGCGCGTCAGTGCTTACGAGTACCGGAGCAACTTCTTCGCGTGCAAAAATTTTCCAAATGGCGTCGTCTGGATCAATTTTACCGGCTAGACGTTGGTCAAGAATTGCAACCGAATAGCTGCTCAAATCGCTTTTGATTAGAGCATTCTGTAAGTCAGCCACACCGGAACAGTTTACATGATGGATTTGAAAGTCTGGTGAGGATTGCAGGTTTGCAAGCAGGTGGCTTTCAAATTTCCCTAGAGCCAAGATTTTTTGGACATCGTGTGTCGCAGCGTTGCTTTGATCTTCAGGGCAAATCGTTACAGGCACTGAAACGCTGAAAGCACTGCCATTGCCAATCGAGCTTTCGACGGAAATCGTGCCACCTAATTGGTTCAACAATTGCCTGCAAATTGCCAATCCCAATCCGCTCCCACCAAAACGGTTATGCACCGTGTCATCGGCTTGTTGAAAGGGCTTGAATATTTTTTCAATAGCGTCGGCCCCAATGCCAATTCCAGTGTCGGTTACTTTGAAAAGTAACATGTTTTCACCGGTACCAGCGGGTGAAGAAGAAACTTGCAGTGTTACTGAGCCGGAGTCGGTAAATTTGATCGCGTTGCCGACAAGGTTAAGCAAAACATTGCGAATATGTTGCTTTGGCCCACTCAATAGTCGGTCACTCAGTGGATCAGCTGAAATTTTGAGTGCAATTCCCTTTTCTTCAGCGCGCACAGCCATGATGCTGCGAATTTCAGCAACTAACTCGGTCGGTATAAATTTCTCAGTTTTTTCAGATAGCACACCAGTTTCACTGCGAGCCATTTCAATCAGTTGATCAATCAGGTGCAACAAGTGCTCCCCCGCGTTGACACTTGCATCAACCATATCCAACTGATTTCGCGGAAGCGTCATGCGCTGCATGAAATTGCCGTAACCAATGATAGCGTTTAGCGGCGTCCGCAATTCGTGGCTTACACTAGCGAGGAAATAGCTTTTTGCCCGGTTCGCAATTTCGGCATCATCCTTCGCCTTGGAGAGTTTCTTGATAAGAGTAGAGCAATAACCAGGAATGACGATCAACGCCATGGCCAAGCTGATACCAAGAACCAAATTGTGCTGCCAATATTCTGTAGATGCTATCACTGTAGAAAACGCTAGAAGCGACATTGCTGCACCAAAATAAAGCCAATTCAAGCCCAGCCGAAAGCCCAATCCTAGGGTCATCCACAGGAATAATGGATAGAGGAAGGCCATAGTGACGGGTTGCATTATCATTGTCGTCGCAGCCATGGAAACGTCCAGGCAAGTTGCTATAATGATGCGAACGTTGGGGCGCCCTGTATTCCAAAATGAAAGCGTCAAAATTAAGTTGTTTGCGATTAGATATGCTACAAATAGCAATGTGATATGTTGGTTGTCAGACAAAAAAAAGTTAGCCGTTGCCGCAGCCAAGCCGAGCACATTGCGATTCATGTGCATGTGCTGTTCATCGCTGAAGCTTTTGCGGGCGTTTAGATAGGCGCGGATCATTGAGCCGCAGCTTTATTGAAATAGGCAGGGCCTACTGAGAAAATTTTACGCAATTGGTCGATGGCAAGAGGCCGGCCAATATAATAGCCTTGGACTTCGTCGCACCCCGACGCGCGTAGCAGATTGAACTGATCTTCTGTCTCTACTCCTTCGGCCACGACCTGCATTTTGAGGGCATGAGCCAAATGAGCAATTGTGGTGATGATTGCGCGATCAGTTTCTGAAGTTGCAATTCTCGCAATAAAGGTTTGATCTATCTTTAAGCGTGTAGCCGGTAGATCGCGGAGATACTGCAGCGACGAATATCCTGTTCCGAAATCATCGATGGATATTTGGATGCCATTCCTGTTGAGCTCCAGCAAATCTTCGTGAACCTGGGCATTGTGATCCAGAAGCAATTCCTCTGTAATCTCAATGGCAAGTTTGTTGTTTGGAACTTGGAATTGTTTGATATTTGAGATAATTTCCTGACACATGCGTCCGGATTCAAATTGGCGCGGAGAGACGTTTACTGCGATATGCGGGATGTCTATTCCTTCCTGCATAAATTCTGCAATTTGTGCGCATGCCGCTTTAATGACCCATGTGCCTATTCGCTCGATCAAGCCCGAGTCACTGGCTATGCGTATAAACTCGTTAGGCATCAGTCGGCCACGGACGGGGTGTTGCCAACGAAGTAGCGCCTCCAGACCTACATATTCATGTGTTCGAACATCGATGATTGGCTGATATTCCAAGAAAAATTGGTGCTTTTCGAGGGCTTCCCGCAAATCTGACTCCAACGCAGCATTGTTCTGCGCGATTTCATTTAGCTGTGGAGAGAAGAAGCAATGACAATTTCGACCGCGAGACTTGGCTTGATACATAGCCAGATCAGCCAGACGCATCAATTCGTCAGGCGACTGTCCATCTTCGGGGATTAGCGCAACCCCTATGCTTACGCCGATCAACTGGTCTACACCGGAAACATGGTAAGGCTTGCCGATCCTGTTGAGCAGCTTGATGCACATTCCGTTGATGTCCTCAACGTCATTTATACTGCCAAGAATGACAGCAAATTCGTCGCCACCAATGCGTGCTGCAAAATCGTCTGGGCCGATACAGTTACTGATGCGTTCGGAAACCTGGCGAAGTAGAACGTCTCCGGCTTGGTGACCGCGGGTATCGTTGATGATCTTGAAGCGATCAAGGTCGAGAAGAAGAAGCGCTGCTGAACGCCCATCTTTCGCGCATTTCGCTATGGTGCTGCTCATCTTTTCGGCAAGCAATGCTCTGTTGGGTAACCCAGTTAACATGTCATGCAGTGCAAGGTGGGTGCGATGCTCTTCGGCGAATTTTCGTGCGGTGACATCAATGCCTGTCGTTAACACGCCAATTATCTGACCAGCCTTGTTCGTTAGAGGCGACTTGTTGCAATGGATTGTCAACTCAACTCCGGCTTTGACATATTGCTCTTCGTAATTGGCTATGGTTTCGCCATTTTCGATTACAATTATGTTTCGCCGCTGTTCCCGCTCTGCGAGCGCGCTGTCCATGACTTCAGAAATTGATCTGCCAATTAGCTCATTTTGTTCTTTTCCTAGCAGACCCGCTTGATAGACATTTAGAAACAGAATTTTGCCGTTGCGGTCAGTGGCGTTGATTAAGATCGGCGTCGTATCGATGATTTGTTCCAGCATCGACTTTGGAGTTTGGTTGGGGATTGCAGTTGTGTCGTCGTTGCCGATTGCATTTGCGGCAATCTTGTCGTTTATAATTTTTAGTTGGCGCTGTTGCCCTAAAAGCAGTGTGGCTCGCTCACAAAACTCTAAATGCGACACCGGACTTTGCAAAAAGTCGGTCGCTCCTGCATCCAGTGCTGTGATGCGACATTCTCGGTCTTGTCTGGCTGTGATGACAATTGCGGGTACACTGGCGTTGTTGGCACTGCGACGAACCGCTCTAATCATTTGCGCTCCGTCCATTTCCGGCATTCGGTAATCGACGATTAAGAGATCAACAGTTTCGGTTTCTAGCCACTTGAGCGCTTCTTTGGCACTGTGAAACGTGTGCGCAGAATATTCTGGACCCATCATCGAGACGAATTGCGAATAAATCCGCAAATTGGTCGATCTGTCGTCAACAATTAATATTCGTGCCCGCATACAATCGCGCATAATCTTGTCAAGGTCAACGAATGGTTAAGTATGCCTCAACATATTGCTAGATGCAGGCAACGGTGCAGCTTTCTCGCAGTTTGGGTCGCAGAAATTGGATTTGAACCTCCGGCTCTAGCGGAGCGTAGGCAGTGCCTCGCACGCTACGCTATTCTTCAGCATACCAAATTCGGGAAATGCATAATAAACTATTGATATATAATGCATTAGATCAGGTCTTTCTGCTGCGCCGGTCTCATAACATTGGTAAAGCCCTTTTTTCCTTTTTCGCAAAATATGGCAAACTTACTTTGTAATTATGGTACAGTTTCCGGCGCGAGCGAGCATCGCTAGATGTTCACTGGCATTTTTTTGTCCGTGATGACGATGTCGATCTTGTAAAGTTCACAGGCAATATGGCCTGTAGCAGTATCAAATTTTGACGAATCGGCGGGCACTATGAATTCCGTCGCATGCTCAATGAAGCGGCGCTGGCTTTCCACGAAGCAAGATGTCGCGTTGCAGAGTTTGGCCTCGATGGCTTCAATCTCGATACCGGCGCGACCATATGTATTCGGTATGGCAATGATTGCCGGATTCCTCTTGGCGAGTGGTGTGATCGGTAATGTCGGGGCCCCGCGCCACTATGGCAACATCACTTGAGCAATTGGAAGCTGAGTGTTGCTGCATGTTAGGCGAAAATAGCGCATGCCCTGTTGCCAAAAGTGTACGCAGCGCATAGCAAGTTTCGCATGCATTATGAGCATCAATATCTCGACCTCATGCGCCGCATCTGGACGGAGGGCGTCATCCAACACGATCGGACCGGTATCGGCACAAAAGCGCTATTTGGAGAAACAATGCGTTTCTCGCTTGCCGACGATGCTATACCCCTACTGACGACGAAACGCATATACTGGAAATCGGCGGCTCGGGAGCTTTTATGGTTTCTGACTGGCAGTACAAATATCCGTCCCTTATTAGAGCAAAAGGTGCGGATATGGACCGACTGGCCACTCGATCGATACCGCCGTGACACGGGAGATCAGATAAGTCAGGAAACGTTTGAACAACGGATCGTCGCTGACCAAGACTTTGCCGATAAATGGGGCGAATTGGGACCGGTTTATGGGGCTCAGTGGGTGAACTGGCCGCGCTATGAAGAAACAAATCAGGGGCAATTCAAGCGCGCCGACATTGGCATCAATCAAGTTGCGATTCTGGTTGAGAGCCTGCGAAATAATCCGGGATCAAGGCGACATATTATCGAGGGCTGGAATGTCGCGGAGCTCGATCAAATGGCTTTGCCGCCTTGTCACAAAACATATCAGTTTCAGGTGGCCAACGGTAAATTGAACGGGTTGCTCTTTCAACGTTCATGCGACCTCGGTTTGGGCTTTGCATTCAACATTTTTTCATTGGGACTTTTGACCCGGATGCTGGCGCAACAAGTCGGATACGAGCCGGGCCATATCACCTGGCAGGGTGGCGACGTGCATCTCTATCTCAATCATGCCGAATTGGTTGAAGAGCAAATTTCGAGAGAACCTGAGGGATCGCCGAAACTGTATATCGTCAGGAAACCCGACGATATTTTCTCGTATAAGATCGAAGATTTTGAAGTTGTCGAATATGAACCGCAGCGTCACATCTCTGCTCCGGTGGCAGTATAGGACAATATCATTGACCTAATTCAATTGTTGAAATAATATAACAATCGAGGAAAATATTCTGACTGAGTCGGCGTAAGGGCGCCAATCGATAGGAGAGGCCCGATGGCAGAGAAAAAAGCGAATTTGCCGCCGCTATCGCTGCATATCCCAGAGCCTAACTTTCGCCCAGGCGACACGGCAGATTTCAGCGACATCATCGTCCCTGATGTTGACGTGATCAGCATGCCTGATGAAACCATCCAAGCCAATGAAATGCGTAATCTTGCCTTTGGACTGGTGCGCGTGTTGGATGATGATGGCAATGCAACCGGCAGCTGGAACCCACGTCTCGACCCGCAGAGCTTGCGCGATATGCTGCGCCACATGATGACAGTACGTGCTTTTGATGACCGGATGTTTCGTGCACAAAGGCAGGGAAAAACAAGCTTTTACATGAAATGTACGGGAGAGGAGGCGACTTCGGTGGCAACTTCCATGGCGCTTAATGCCGATGACATGTGTTTTCCCAGCTACCGTCAGCAAGGCATATTGATCACGCGAGGATATCCGCTGGTTCAGATGATGAATCAGATTTATTCGAACCGCGGCGATCACCTGAAGGGACGACAGCTGCCGATCATGTATTCGGCACCAGAGCATTGCTTTTTCAGCGTGTCGGGAAACCTCGCAACACAATATCCACAAGCTGTTGGTTGGGCCATGGCATCAGCCGCGAAGGGAGACACCCGGATCGCTGCTGTATGGTGCGGAGAGGGGTCTACTGCAGAAGGAGATTTCCACAGCGCGATGACTTTTGCTGCTGTTTATAACGCACCTGTCGTCATGAATGTGGTCAACAACCAATGGGCGATTTCATCATTTTCGGGTTTTGCCGGGAGCGAACGTACAACTTTCGCGGCGCGAGCGGTTGGATATGGCATCGCCGGCCTTCGGGTGGACGGCAATGATCCGCTTGCAGTCTATTCGGCGATGCGGTGGGCAGCAGACCGGGCACGCAGCAACGCGGGGCCCACATTGATCGAATATTTCACTTACCGCGCAGAGGGACATAGTACATCGGATGATCCCGAAGCTTACCGCGCTGCGCAGGAATTTGCCAAATGGCCGCTCGGTGATCCTGTCGAGCGGCTGAAAAAACACTTGATCGTGCTGAGGGAGTGGGACGAAGAACGTCATAGCGCACAGACCGTCGAGCTCACTGATCTTGTCAAGAAAACCCAGAAAGAGGCCGAAGCCAATGGCACCCTGGGCCACGGCCTGCATCAACCGTTCCGCACAATGTTTGAAGATGTCTTTGAACATATGCCGTGGCACTTGGAGGAACAGTGCGCGGAAATGCACGCCGAGCAACGCGTGAAATTCGGTCCCGATTGGGAGCCAAGTTAATGGCAGGAGCCACCCCTCCCAAGCGAATGAATATGATCGAGGCGATAAATAGCGCGCTCGATAATATGTTGGCCCGCGATTCCAATGTTGTATTGCTCGGCGAAGACATCGGTTATTTTGGCGGAGTTTTCCGGGCCACTGCCGGTTTGCAGAAAAAGCACGGAAAGACGCGGGTATTTGATACGCCGATCAACGAATGCGGCATCATCGGTGTTGGCGTCGGGATGGCGGCATACGGTCTGCGGCCTGTCCCCGAAATCCAGTTTGCCGATTATATCTATCCTGGGCTCGATCAATTAGTCAGCGAAGCGGCGCGACTGCGTTACCGTTCGGCCAATGACTATATTTGTCCGATGACGGTGCGAACGCCATTTGGCGGCGGGATTTTTGGCGGGCAAACGCACAGCCAGTCACCTGAAAGCCTGTTTACGCATATCTGCGGGATTAAGACGGTTATTCCTTCCAACCCTTATGATGCAAAGGGGTTGCTGATCGCTTCTATAGAAGACAATGATCCCGTTATATTCTTTGAACCCAAGCGCATCTATAACGGACCGTTTAGCGGTTATTATGACCGCCCGGTAGAGCCGTGGGCCAAGCACCCCGCTAGTGCTGTTCCCGCTGACTATTATCGTATTGAGCTGGGAAAGGCTGCGATAACGCGCGCGGGTGCAGATGTGACGATATTGGCCTACGGCACGATGGTTCATGTTGTTGCGACGGTGGTTGCCGAAAGCGGGATTGATGCAGAAGTCATCGACCTGCGCACATTGATGCCTCTCGATATCGAAACGATAGAGACATCGGTGAAGAAGACTGGCCGCTGCTTGGTCGTTCATGAAGCGACACGGACGAGCGGCTTTGGAGCAGAACTTGCTGCGTTAGTGCAAGAACGCTGCTTTTATCACTTGGAAGCGCCAGTCGAACGCGTCACTGGATTTGACACGCCGTATCCGCATAGTCTGGAATGGGCATATTTTCCCGGGCCCGTGCGAATACGGACTGCACTCGACAAGATCATGAAGGATTGAGCATGAGTAAATTTGTTTTCAACCTGCCTGATATTGGCGAAGGCATTGCAGAGGCCGAGATTGTAGCCATGCACGTAAAGATTGGCGACCGTATAGAGGAAGACCAGCCTGTCGCCGACATGATGACTGATAAGGCGACGGTCGAAATGGAAAGCCCGGTCGCTGGCATAGTCACCAAAATTGCGGGCGAACCTGGCGATATTATCGCTATCGGATCGTTGCTGATTGAAGTCGACGTTGCAGGGCAGGGGGCCCAGCAAATAGATGCTCCTACACCAACTGCAAAAAGTGACGTCATTACGTCAGATTTACCAGCCAAAGAAAAAAGTGACGTCATTACGTCACGAGCGGACATTGCCGAAACTGACAAAAATGACGTCGTGACGTCACTCATAAGTGACGGAAAAGACCATGAAAATGTGATATCCGCCGGTCAAGCACAAGCGACAGCCTCTCCGGCAGTTCGGGCGCGGGCAAAAGCGCTCGGCATTGATATGAACATGGTGAAAGCCGCCGGCGCGCATATTCGACACGCCGATTTGGACGCTTATCTGGGCTATAATCAAGCGCAGGGATACCGCGCTACTACATCTGACGCAGTGCGTCCTGATGAGACAATTAAAATCATTGGCATGCGCCGCAAAATTGCCGAGAATATGGCAGCATCAAAGCGCAATATTCCGCACTTTAGCTATGTAGAAGAAATCGATGTTACCGATCTGGAGCAGATGCGCGGCGATTTGAACGCCAACCGCGGGAACCGACCGAAACTAACGGTCTTGCCTTTCCTGATTGTGGCTATTTGTAAGACGTTGCCCGATTTCCCTATGATCAACGCCCATTATGACGATGAAGCTGGCGTTGTGACGCGCTTTGGCGCTGTAAATCTAGGTCTGGCGACGCAGACTGAAGCAGGTTTGATGGTCCCGGTGATCCAGAATGCGCAAAGTCTGAACGTCTGGCAATTGGCTGATGCCATTCAGAGCCTCTCAGAAGCCGCTAGAAGCGGAAAAGCGAAGCCGGGGCAGTTGACCGGCTCTACCCTCACATTGACGTCTCTGGGGCCTCTGGGCGGCATTGCGACGACGCCGGTAATCAACCGCCCCGAAGTGGCGATCATTGGCCCCAATAAAATCGTCGAAAGGCCGGTTATCGTGGGGGATAGCATTGAAGCACGCATGCTAATGAACCTGTCGATCAGCTGCGATCACAGGGTTGTGGACGGCTGGGATGCAGCCTCATATGTGCAAGCGCTCAAGAAACTGGTTGAGACGCCTGTGCTTTTGTTCGCGGACTGAAATTCTTAGAGCTGCCCAGCCCTAGAACTTAAATCCCGACAGTGAGTTCTGATCGATCTTCACCTTCAGCGTCACAAATGGTCCGCTTCTGGTGTACCTGTCATCCTCGAAGTCGCGATCTTCAAAGCCAACGATGTTGTAACCCAGCGAGATATTCATGTTCTCGGTTGGGGTTACAGTGAGCACCGGACCGCCGGAATATGCGATATTCCTGCCCTGGGATCCGATGCGGACTGTGCCCGAGACACCTACGTCGGCAAGATCGTCTAGGTCGAACTTCAAGTCCGCGCCGACAATATTGCTCCATCCTTCGACATCATCTGCCCCGACTTTGTCAAAAGCGTAGCGTGTTCCCCAGAACAGCCCATATTCGCCACGTTCGAAGAAATTATCGCCGTGGTCTTCCAGCTTGTCAGTCGGTGTATAGTTGACCGACAGGCTATTGATGATGCGCCGCGAAGACGCATCTCCATTGACAGTGAGGTTAGCCCCCCCAATGGGGCCTTGTTCACCGGCAACGGCATTTTTAACCGCATCGTAGCGGTATTCGGTTTTGTTTAGGATCGACCACTGGCTATCTGCGGGGCGATGCGCCCAGCTGATCTCGCCAAAGGCAGCCGTTGTTGATGGTCCGCCGTCTGCCCGCGCCTTGAACCAGCTGAACGCGCCGCCAATTGCTGATCCTTCGCCGATCTGGCGTAAGGTAGCAACGGTCACACCGTAGCGGTTGGTTGTTTCACCGTCACGATATTCGGCACGGCCGGTCCACGACCAGCGGTTGTGACGATATGTCAATCCGGCCGTCACAGCGGTAAAGTCTTCTGTCAGACTGTTGTCGTTGCCCAGGAAGCCACCCGAAGCCACAGGCTGCAGAGGATTGAGGACGTCAGCACGGCTAACGCCACTGAGGGTCTTGTTGCCATCGAGCGTGAAGTCTAACGACACCTTGTCGGAAACGCGGAAAGACTGTGACAATCCGTAGGCGGCAAAGCTGCGTTCGCCATATTCGGTAATTTCCTGTTGGTTTGCACTGGCGACCACGCGGCCACCAGCCCAAGGCGCGATGTCAAAACCAACGCGTGCAGTGCGCGCATCGATATTGTCGCCCTTGGCAATCTCATATCCGGCCACCAGTTGCACGTCGTTGTTGAGCTTGTAGCGCGCGCCGATGCTGTGCCGCGCAGGGAAATCGATGCTGGCATCTTGACCGCCCAAAGCGAATTCGGTTTGACCGCTCAGCTCAAGCCGGTCACCCAGCATGCGCTGCGACCCGCCGATTTTGGCAATGGTCGATTTGTTGCGCGTACCATCGCTCAGAAGATCATCGGCATGGGTGACACCAGCGCGCAGCGCGGTTTTGCCTTTGCGGTATTCGACTTCGGCTGCGGCTGCACGGCGTCTCGCGCCAGATTCCAGATAATCTTCTTGATAACCAAGTGCAGCAATCGAAAGATGTTCCGACACACGCAAACGAGCATCCACGCCGTATTTGCGCGTGCCAATCTCGGAACGGTTGTTCTGACCGACGCCAAAGCCCGCTGCCTGATGTTTGGCATAAGCCAGCACGTCGACTTTACCGTTATGATGTTCAGCTTCGACTAACCACGCAGATGCGCCGCCGCCGTCTGTTGCCCCGCTGCCGGGGTTTGCAGTGTTCCACGAACGTGCAGATTCCGCGCGGATTTCGGTGCCCGTGGTTGGGCGGTATTTGATATCGGTCGATACGACGTTGGTTTTGCCTGTATCTGTTTCATCGTGCAAAACTGTTGCACCAATTTGGACTGTGCCTTTGCTGTTACTGACACGGACACGGCCTCCTGCGTTGTTCACGCGGTTACCGATGCCGTCAACTTCATAACTTGCGATGATGAATTGTGGGTTCAGGCCACTGTCTCGCGACAAGATAGGCTCGCGGAAGCGCAGGGTGCCTGCCGAATAGTCAATATCATAATCTATATGGCGGATCAGCGTCTTGGTCTCGACTATCCGATCCGAACGAAGGCGGTCACGCGTTTCCAGCACGATCGTTTCGCTGTTTGCAAGAATGTCGCGAGCGCCCAGCGCATAGGGACCTGACAAGCCGTTACCCTGAATTTCTTCTCGGCGGTTGCGGTAAGGCGTGTCAGCGGCAAAGGCCACAGCCTGCACTTGGTCGCTGTGATATTCGGCCTTGATGCCGTTGAATGCGCGCTGGTAGCGGGCGAGGACGGGCTCATCAATGCCGGTTTGATAGTCACCGAACAGCGCATAGAACTGCGGGCGCTCAAGCTTTAGATATAGGTTGCGTACCGATGCCGCATCATAGCGCTGTTCGCTGCGGTCGGCATAGACGGTGTAATAGCGACGCGGATCGATGATACCGGCAAAGCGGGTTTCGTCTTCCTTTTTATCGCTGTCATAAGACAACGTCATCAGCCATTTTCCGCTGACTTTGCCTTTGGCATATAGCGCGATGCGGCCATCGACGTTGAGCGGATTTTCATCGCCCACCAGATCCTCAAGCGCATTGTTCAGCTTGTTGAAGCCGATTGTACCAGCAGCCAGACCGACAAGCGTCCAAGGCTGGTCACCAGGCTGCATCCACGCGTCTACGCGCTGCGTCCTCTTGGTTTCGCCGTCCACGAAGTCAAAGGTGATCGCTACGCTGCCTGATGCGCTTGTGGGCGCTAATTCGATATATGCGATGCCGTCGTCGCCAATGACGCGCCATACGGGGTCCGCACGCTCCAGGCCAGAAAGCTGGTTGGCTTGTTGTGCGTCAACGTCAACGGCTGCCGTGTAAGGCGCATTGACAGAGAATTGACCAACCGAGCCGTGCTGGATCGGCTTGCCGTTACGGTCGGTCAGACGCACTGCAATGCGTGGACGAGTTATGCTGTCCGCAAACAACACAGAATTTTCTTTTACCAACTCGGCGCGCATCGGAGCGTGGGCAAAGTATACTTTTTGTTCAATGGTCTCGATCGAGTTTCCGGCGTTGTCGGTGATGACAGCGGTCAAAACATTGTCGCCGTTCGCAATTTGGATACCGCGCCAAATGCTCACACGGAATTGGCCGTCCGGGCTTTTTTTGCTACCATCGAAATTGAGGGCACCGACTTTTTCGCCGTTAAGCGAGAGCTGAACCTTTTGTCCCATCAGGTGCTTGAACGCGACACGTATGGTGCTGACGCGCGGGTTATAGCCGGTTTCCGGGAATAGAAAACCTATGCCAGCGGTCTGACCAGCAAACCAATCACGTTCTGCGCCTGCTGCCTGCGGATCGGTCATAACCTGCGGCATAGGCTGGTTGTAACTCTTAAGAGCAGCGCGTGGTGCGGTTTTTACTGCCCTGAAATCGGCGCGTTTCAGGCTGCCGCCACGTCCTTCGACAAAGCGCGAAATGGCGCTGCCTGCGCTCCGCGTGTTACGGGTACAGTTTACCGGAGTCTGGTCGAGCGGGAAGCTGTTTGGATCAACCTGCACTACGTGGATTCCGGGTACCAGACCTTCAAAATGATAACGGCCATCGGCGTCGGTAATTGTGTAAGTGCCGTCTTCCAGCATGACCCGGACATTGCCGATCCCGCGCGCATTTTTAGGATCAGAGAAGCATCCACCCTCGGTAATCCGACCGACAAGCGTAAACCGTTCGCTGATTCCATCCTTAATTATCCGCAGATTTGCGTCAGCCGTGTTGCTGGTTGTTCCGCGGCTGTCGCGCGCGTTCACTACGTTTAGAGCGTCGCCCGGACGTGCATCCTGACGGACTTCACCCAAATAGGTCAGAAGAGCGCTTTCATTGGGCGCTAATCCTGGCACAACGACGCTGAAACTGCGCCCGTCGCTTGCGACCGAAGGCGTCACCAGTGCGCCCTTATAGCGTACAGTACCTTGTCGTAACCTTATGGAATCAGGGAGTTTATCTGTGATAGTGACGGCAGCAGTGCGCCTGACCCTATCGGCATTGCGCACGTCTATGCGGTACTGCACCACATCGCCGGGCATCGCCGTGTTGGTAGACGTCTCCTTGCGCAAAAGGATCGCTCCTCCCGGTTTGTCGAGCGGAATATCTATCCGCACCGGCGATGGGTTGTTGAGCGTCACAATGCCACCATAGGACGCTGATTCGATGACGAATGGCCCGCCATCTGGCCGCGTTAGCTGGGCAATATCGCTCGGCGTCGCCGTTGAAGGCGCCGTATAGGGGGCGGGTGGCCCCACAACCAAGCGGTATGTTCCAGGTCGCAAGAATGGGAAACGATAGAATCCCGGATCAAAATTATACACTTGTCCGCTACTGTCAGTCACAGATGTCCCCGCCGTGATCGAGCTTGGGAAGCTCGAAACGCCGTCATCGCCGAAAACCTGCGCTGGAACGCCAGTTTGCGCGTCAACAATTGTGACTTGTGTTCCGGTAACGGGTTTTCCGTCGGCGCTGTCGAACGTCAATCCGTAAGGATCGATCAAAACATCGACATTTGACGTACCAATTGACGTTCCGGTACCGGAATCGTCGAGCTGAACCGTGACTTTGTCACCAGGATGCACCGAAAGTACGCAATCTCCGCGAACCGGTGTGGGCGGAATCGCCGCTGTACCGATCATTCCGAAGAATTTGCCGCTATCGGGGGCTGACTCCACCAAAATTATGGTTTCTCGGTCGCCGCCTGGTGTTTCCACCACTGCCGCAAACTCGTCAACCGCAGTTGGCGAGACGTTTTTGCTGGCATATTCGACTTGTACCACCAGTGGTTCACCGGCGCGAATGACATTCGCGGGGATCAAAGAGGCTGGGCTTGTCGAAAGTCCCGAAAACGCACCGGATGGCGTAATCGGTTTGTTTCCACCGCTACCCACACATATGGTTTGCGGCAGATTTTGGGTGCTTGCACCCGGACCGCTGGAAAAATGGAGCAAACTAAGCACGGGTTTGGGTGCCGGTGTCGTTTGCACTGCTATTTCAACGGTGTTTGACGGCTTGGAAAGCCGTTGGTTTCCAGAATCCCACTCAACTTGGGCAGTGTTTGTGATCATCTGGGGTGTTGCCGCGCTTTGGGCATGCGCAGGCAAGATTGCAACGGGACCGATGAGCCCCGCTGCAATCACGCTCGCGCAATTGATAATGGATTTGGTTAAAAGCCGCATAGCGAAAAAGGGCGGCGACCGAGCCGAAGCTCAGCGCGCCGCCCGTTCTTTCTTAGTCGATGGTTACGCGGAAGACCAACGTGCGCGTTTCACCCGCAGCAATGTCGGTCAACGTACCCGATACAATGCCATTGGCACCGCCCGAATAAGTTGCGTTTGTCGCACCTGGCGTGCACGTGCTGCCTGAAACAACCGTACCGTCAAGCTTTGGCGTAAATGTGCTATCAAAAGTCACATCTGCCATAGTCACACTGCCAAGGTCATCCGATACCTGAACGCCAGTCGCCGTTGCTGCACTGGCAGCGTTTGTAACGCTGATGCAATATTCGACCACGGCGCCCGGAATGGCTTTCGGATTGGTGGCGCTCACGCCGTCAGAAACGACACGACTCAGCTTCGTTACAGTTAGGTTGGCGGCTGCGACAGTATAGTCGTCAAGCGCTGATTCCGTTCCGTTCCGGCCTGCATCGGCAAGAATTGTTTCCACAGTTCCGGCTACATTGACATCGGTATCGTTCGCAATGTTCTTGCCTACGCCGGCTAGAACAAATGCTGTTCCGTCGCTGAATTTTGCGTTTGCAGTCAGAGTGATGCCAGCAATTTCGCTCGTAGTTTCGTTTGCCGCAATGTCGCCCAAAACAAGGATAGTAACGCTGCCGCCATCGCGAGCGAGATCGTTCACAGTCAACGTTGCAGTTGCTGCGGCGTCGCAAGCGTTATCGTTATTGGCGTCAAGGCAGATCAACAGGTTTGCTGCATCCATATTGTCGGTACCGCGAGGTGCAGCACCGCCAGCAATAAGGTTGGCAGCCGTAATGTCGAAATCGAGAATGTCGTTCGAGCTGTTGGTCAGCGTATAGGCAACCTTGGCATCTTGTTGGCCTGGTGCAACCGTAGTGGTCCCCACTGGAGCTTTTTCTACCAAGGTAAACAGCACTTTGCGGTCAACCTTGAAAGTGTTGGACTGGTTGATTTGTGTTTGGTTCACGCCGCCGACTGCGAAATCGACGCTGACGTTATTCAAAATGTCGGTGCCCGGTGCAGTGGTCGCCAATGCCGGTGTTACATTCACCAACATTGAAATTGCCGCAGCGGATGCACCAAACAGTTTAAGCTTACTGGTCATTTGCTTATACTCCTGTTGCACTTGGTTGATTGCTTGTCACCCGCAGCAATCATGCGGTTTTGCTTTCCGGAAGGAGTCATTTGACCACTCCGCGAAACATCAATTTGCCTTCGGCTCCTGCGCCGAGAGTTTTTTGCAGCGCCCATTTGACATGCGTGACGTCGCCAAAAGTCGCTGAACGGGTTTTCCCGTCCGCAATTGCGACGCGCAGCGTTGATAGTGGTGCAAAGCTCTTGCCACCGTCGATCGAAACGATTTCCGTGCCATCCGAGGTACCGTTGAAAATCACTGCCTTTGGCATCGGGTTGGTCACCACAAAATTGGAAGCAGGCGTGGCGCCAACGTTTTTATAATGGACCACGAACACGAGATTATCGCCAGGCGTCACCATTTTTGGGGCTTCCAGCACTGTCGCAACTTTTCCGTCCTGGCGCTTGACCTGCTTTTCGACAAAAATGTCGCTTCGGAGCTGCAAAGGCGCAGCGACCGCTGCGGCACTCACCGACAACGCTAAACCTGCAATTACTGCATTGAAAAAATTCAATTTCATGGGATTTTCACCTTGAAAGTTACAGAGCGTGTTTGCCCCGCAGGAACGTTCCCTGCGGCGACGGTTACCAAAGAAGCGTTAAAATTCCCTGCATCGCTATCGGCAGCGTCTGTTTGGGCCACAGCATCGAGTTCGATGCTGGCGGCTTGGTAAACTGTGCCAGCTGGGATCGCGTCGGTGATGCTCAAGTTGTTGAGCGAACCACTGCCGGTGACATTGGCTACAAGTTTATAGGTAATGATTGCGCCTGGAATAGCGTTGCTGCCGCCTTGCGGGTCGAGAACCGTTGCAGACTTTACCAGAGTGACAACAGCCGACTGGACAATCAGGCTGCCGATATCTTCCTGCGTGGCTGTGCTCGTGCCAATAACAGCGTCGCTTCCGCCTGTTCCTGCACCAGTAAAAGTCGTACCGGCGGGGCCCGTGCCCGTCTTGGAAGTTGCTTTCAGGCCAACGTCCGCTTTATTGCCGTCAACCGCCGTTGCTGGAGTATTTGTCAGCACGAAAACTGTGACACTTTGGTCTGGGGCAATGACAGGGTCGTTGCTGCCGGGAACGTAGACCGTATCGACGCCGGGGTCATAGACGCCGTTGCCATTGTCGATTACGATTTGCACCAAAGCGGGATCAAAATCGTCGCTTGGCTTGGCTACATCTGCCAAAAGCGCATAAGCCTCTGGCCCGTTGCCGCTGTTTGTGACTTTGAAAGTCAGGACTTTGTTTGTGGCACCCGGGGCAGTTGTGACGTCACCGGGATCGGTGTTGGCAACAGCGACGTCGATCAGTTCGTCAACTTTGATTATAACAGTGTTGGAGTTGAGTGTAACTTCACCAGAAGGCGTCGTGTATGTTGCAGTCGCCGTATTTTCGATGTCAGTGCCCGCAAGCGTTCCTGCCGCATGTGCAGCTGGCGCTTGAGCGAATGCAAAAAACACTATGCTGGCGCATGCCTGCAGAGGACGTTTCAATGACGGCACAACCCGAAATTGCGAAGAGATTTTCTTGTTCATGCGGTCATTTATGCACGAACAACGTCAAAATTCGGTTAATTTGGTGAATTTGACAGGGTTTCCATAAAGCACTGAAAAATATGATATAAATGGAATTTTAACGGTAATAACTTGTAACATTTCGGCCGTTTCTGCCGAGGCGCGTTAACCGAGAAAATATTTTTGCCGATAATCATTGTGTACAGCATCTGGCACTTGCGTGGCCTGTCTTCGTTTGACCAAAGGCAAAATTTATACGTGTTTGGTCGTTCTGCTGGTTGACAGAATCCTGCGCCGCTACTAACGCGCCGTCACCGCATTAAGCGGGTGTAGCTCAGTTGGTTAGAGCGCCGGCCTGTCACGCCGGAGGTCGCGGGTTCGAGCCCCGTCACTCGCGCCATTTTCCGGTTTCCATCCATAGCAATAATGGCCGTAATGGCAGTATCCAAAGCGTTCCCGCCAGCAGATAGACTATTGCCTGAATCATTACGGGCCAACCGTTGATTGTTGCCGATTGGCTCGCGATAACAAACGCCCAGAGACCAATGAGACCCACGATCAACAGCATGCCGGCGGGCTTGCGCCAAGTGGGGGGATGCTGGGGCAGTTTTCCGTTGTTCATGGCAATATCCACTCTCTCTCGGTCAAAATCGCATCCAATGGAATGTCCCATACGTCGGTTTCCAGCGCATCGGCCTCTTGGCAGGACCATGCAAGACCGATTTTGATAGCGCCGTCCAGCAGGCTAAGTGCACGGTCATAATGCCCAGCTCCTTGCCCCAGCCGCGATCCGCTGCGATCAAAAGCAATCAACGGCACCAAAACAACGTCTGGGGTGACCTGCGCATTGTCGATCGGTGGCTGTTTTAGGCCGAAGACGCTGGGTTCCAACGCCATTTGGCTGTCGTATTGCAGGAAGCGCATGGGGCTCAACTTGCCGGTAACATGCGGCAAGGCCAAAGTGCAGCCCAGCGAGGTTGCCAGATCAAGTAACTTTGCGGGATCCGCTTCAGAGTTAATCGCGTGATAGCCCGCAACGATTTTACCAGGTGTCAAAAACGGACGGGCAGGGCTTGGCCAGTTGGAAAAGGCTATGTTTCGGACTTGTTTCGGCAATGCATGGCAAAATTCGTCGCGCCGTTTCCGATACGCCGCCCGCAGAGCATTCTTGCCCGAAAGTGTCATATGCGTTTTGCCTAATCAATGCAGTGGCGGAACCACCATGGGTCGTTTTCCGGAATATCCTCTGACGCCAAAACGTCAGGTGGGCGCCGTTTAGCCCGGACCAAGATCCGAACAGGGACAGCTCCCTTTGATATATAATCGCCTCAGGGATGTTCTCATCAGCTCGTGCCGGGCAGTCCCGCCAAGTTTCACTTAGGCGCTTGCGCCACCATTCTCAAGCCTTTCAGCCAATTCTTCCATCCGGTCGGCCAGCTTTTCCACTGCGATGGCGACTTGCTGGTGCTCAATATCGGTATTTGAAGTTGTCGAAACAGGCGCGGAAGACGGCGGAGCACTTTGCAGTTCATGTAATTTGTCAGCCAAAAACAATGCACTAAATAGCAATGTTCTATTTTCACTTAAGGTGCCAACTTGCGCAACGTCATGTGCCATTTTATCAACCATCTCGGCGAGCTTTAGCAGATGCGCTTCTTCGCCATCGCGACAAGCAACGCTATAGTTTCTTCCTGCTACTGACAGATTGACGTCAGCCATCGTGGGTTGCCTCCGCAATTAAATGGTCGATTTCCGCGATGGCGGCGCTTGCCGCTGTCTGCAAATTGCGATGTTTCAGAATCAATCCGTCATCAGTAACGGTTGTTGTTGCCTCTGGGCATTGATGTTGTTCAATGCGCGACAACGCGCGTTCTAACCGGCCGACGGCGAGAATAAGATTGTGTTCGGACATATACTTATCCCTCTCTGATTACAGTGAATAGCAGAAGCAACTGTGCTCGCCAAGCAGTTGAACTGCCAAAAATTGTGGAGATGTTGCGGAAATGCTGGCCATCAGGGTTGACGCTGGCAGATAGGGCCAGCAAAGCGAGGCCTCTGCCGAATTGACTGCGGTCCTACTCGGCTAGCCATCAATTAGAAGGAAATGACATGGCAGCGCAGGAGCAGCAACTGGCCAATGCAATTCGGGCACTGGCTATGGATGCGGTTCAAGCAGCCAATAGCGGTCATCCCG
This sequence comes from uncultured Alphaproteobacteria bacterium, assembly GCA_963763915.1. GTDB lineage: Bacteria > Pseudomonadota > Alphaproteobacteria > Sphingomonadales > Sphingomonadaceae > Sphingorhabdus_B. The sequence goes on along the minus strand of CAVXQH010000002.1, from coordinate 262,730 downwards.
GTATGCCAATGGGCATGGCTGATGTCGCAACAGTCCTTTACAGCAAATATCTGAAATTTGACCCTTCACAGCCGCGTTGGGCAGACCGCGACCGTTTCATCCTATCAGCTGGCCACGGCTCGATGCTTGCTTATGCAACGCTGCATTTGTCCGGCTATGCAAAACCGACCATGGATGACATCCGCAACTTTCGCCAGCTGCACAGCCCGTGCGCAGGTCATCCGGAGAATACCGAGCTCGAAGGCGTCGAGTGCACCACTGGACCGTTGGGGCAGGGGCTTGCCATGGCTGTCGGCTTTGCTTTGGCTGAGCGGCATTTGAACGCGGTTTACGGCGACGATCTGGTAGACCACCACACATGGGTGGTCGCGGGCGATGGCTGCTTGATGGAAGGAATCAATCACGAAGCCATTGGCTTGGCAAGCCATTTGGGTCTCGGACGCTTGATCGTATTATGGGACGATAATGGCATAACAATTGATGGTCATACTGATCTGTCGACCAGCGAAGATATCCCTGCGCGGTACAAAGCGACAGGCTGGCATGTAGAAAGCTGTGACGGCCATGATTTTGGCGACATTTCTCGCGCCATTGAGGCCGCACTTGCTGAAGGGCGGCCGTCACTGATCGCTTGCAAAACGGTGATCGGAAAAGGTTCGCCAAACAAACAAGGCACCCACAATGTTCACGGTTCACCGCTGGGTGCTGACGAAATCGCCGCCGCGCGAGCAGAACTGGGATGGGATGCAGCGCCTTTTGAAATCCCTGCCGACGTAGCAGCGGCTTGGGCCGGTTTTGGAACCCGCGGAAAGTTAGTACATAAAGCTTGGCAAGAACGCTTGGCAAATAATAGCAAAAGTGCTGAATTTCTGCGTCAGATGTCGGGTGAATTGCCCGTTTACGGCCCAGCAGTTGGCGACTATCTGGCGACGCTAGCGGAAAACCCGCCAAAGGTCGCGACGCGCAAGTCGAGCGAAATGGCACTTGAGGCATTTACGGCTGAAATCCCCGAAATGATTGGCGGATCGGCGGACTTAACCGGATCGAACAACACCAAGACCAAGGCGACCGGCCCGCTGACTAAGGCGGACTATTCGGGGCGTTACGTTTATTACGGCATCCGCGAATTTGGCATGGCAGCTGCGATGAATGGCATGGCACTGCACGGCGGGATTATTCCCTATGGCGGTACTTTCCTGGTATTCAGCGACTATTGCCGCAACGCTATCCGTATGTCAGCCATCCAAAAGGCGCGCGTTGTGTATGTTTTGACGCATGATAGCATCGGGCTGGGTGAAGACGGACCGACACACCAGCCCATTGAGCATGTCATGAGCCTTCGCGCTATGCCGGGTGTTCAGGTGTTCCGGCCGTGCGACGCCGTTGAGACAGCGGAATGCTGGGATTTGGCGATCAAGAGCCTGGGCGCGCCGTCGGTTTTGGCGTTGACGCGGCAGAATTTGGCCCCGTTGCGCAGTGATGTAACGGAAAACCGCTCTGCCATGGGCGCTTACCGGCTTTTTACGGCGAAAGCGGCAAGGAAAGTTGTTGTTTTGGCGACAGGTTCCGAGGTCGAAATCGCGGCGAGTGTAGCAGAAGCACTTGAGGGCCAAGGCATTGGCGCGGATGTCGTCTCGATGCCCTGTTGGGAGCTTTTCGAGCAGCAAAGCGCTGCATATCATGCAGAACTGTTACCCCGGGACGCGCTGATTGTATCGATAGAGGCTGGCGTGACGTTGGGGTGGGAGCGTTATACCGGGCGCGGCGGGATGCGTTTTGGTATAGACAGCTTTGGAGCTTCTGCTCCTATCGAAGCGCTTTATGACTATTTCGGGCTAACTTCTGAAAAAATTGTTCCACAAATCATATCAAAATTAAATGCTTAAAAGGAGTTCCTAATATGGTAGCTAAAGTAGCGATCAACGGATTCGGCCGCATCGGACGCAATGTTGCGCGCGCCATTTTGGAAAACCCTGGCTGTGGGCTGGAGCTGGTTTCGATCAATGATCTGGCCGACGCAAAGTCCAACGCGTTGTTGTTCAAGCGTGACAGTGTCCACGGTGCATTCCCTGGAAGCGTTGAAGTTGACGGCAATGACTTGATAATCAATGGCAAGCGCATCCACGTGACGGCAGAACGCGATCCTGCAAACTTGCCCCACGCCAAAAACGGCATCGACATCGCGCTGGAATGCACCGGCTTTTTCACCGCACGCGAGGGCGGACAGAAGCATTTGGACGCAGGAGCAAAGCGTGTCCTTATTTCTGCACCTGGAAAAAATGTCGATAAAACTGTTGTTTACGGTGTGAACCACGGCGTCTTGACGTCAGAAGACAAGATCGTTTCGAACGCAAGCTGCACCACCAACTGTCTTGCGCCCTTCGCCAAGGTTCTCAATGATACTGTTGGTATCGAGCGCGGCCTGATGACCACGATCCACGCATATACCAATGACCAAAAGATACTCGACCAGATCCACGAAGACCCGCGCCGCGCGCGGGCAGCTGGCATGTCGATGATCCCGACGACAACCGGTGCGGCGCGTGCGGTGGGTGAAGTTCTTCCCGAACTGAAGGGCAAGCTCGATGGTAGCGCGATCCGCGTACCAACCCCCAATGTCAGCATCGTTGACCTTACGTTCACGCCGAAGCGCGATACCAGCGTCGAGGAAATAAATGCGGCGCTGAAATCGGCTTCGGAAGGCGCTCTCAAGGGCGTACTGGCTTATTCAGACGAACCGCTGGTTTCTATCGATTACAACCATTGCCCGGCCAGTTCGACAATCGATAGCCTGGAAACCAGCGTGCTGGAAGGCAAGTTAGTTCGCGTGGTCAGTTGGTACGATAACGAATGGGGTTTCTCCAACCGTATGGTTGATACCGCCGGTGTTATGGCGGGCTTGATCTAAGGTAAACTCAGCATGTCATTCAAATCACTTGATGATATGGGGGATATCACCGGCAAGCGTGTGCTTGTTCGTGAGGATTTGAATGTACCGATGGCGGAAGGCCAGGTCACCGATAGCCTGCGGTTGCGATCAGCCATGCCTACGCTTCTTGAATTGGCGGATCGCGGTGCGAAAGTGTTGGTTCTTGCGCATTTCGGTCGACCAAAAGGGCAGGTCAATCCTGAGATGTCGCTCAAGCAGGTCGTCGAACCTTTGGCGCGGGTGCTGGGGCGACCAGTCGAATTCTTGGCGTGGGAAGGTGCTTCTGACGCTATTGCGGGGCTTTCCAATGGCGACATTGCGGTACTTGAAAATACGCGTTTTTTCGCCGGTGAAGAAGCTAATGACGCGGCAACTGTAGCGCAATTCGCCGCGCTTGGTGATTTTTACGTCAACGACGCGTTTTCGGCTGCGCATCGCGCGCATGCTTCGACCGAAGGGTTGGCACATGTAGTTCCAGCCTTTGCCGGGCGCGCGATGGAAGCCGAACTTAAGGCGCTGGAGAAAGCACTTGGCAAGCCGGAGCATCCCGTCGCTGCAGTGGTGGGCGGTGCGAAGGTTTCCAGCAAGCTTGATGTTTTGACCCATCTTGTAACCAAGGTTGATCATCTGATCATTGGCGGCGGTATGGCCAATACCTTTTTGGCCGCTCGCGGGGTCGATGTCGGTAAGTCACTCTGCGAGCATGACCTCACCGATACCGCGAACACAATTTTGGACGCAGCGGACCAGGCGGGATGCACAATTCATCTGCCATATGACGTCGTGACGTCACGCGAATTCCGCGCAAATCCGCCAGTTCGCACGGTAAACGTGCACGAAGTAGCTGCCGATGAAATGATCTTGGATGTCGGGCCAGCAGCGGTCGAGGCACTCGGCGATGTCCTGAAAAACTGCCGCACGCTGGTTTGGAACGGTCCATTGGGCGCATTTGAAATGGAGCCATTTGATCGGGCAACGGTGGCGCTTGCACAAATGGCAGCCGCGCTCACCAAAGAAGGCTCGCTTGTGTCGGTCGCTGGCGGAGGTGATACAGTAGCCGCGCTTGCACACGCAGGCGTAACCGACGATTTTACCTTTATCTCTACCGCTGGCGGTGCATTCCTGGAATGGATGGAAGGTAAGGCGCTTCCCGGCGTGGAAGCGTTGAAAACAGACTGACAGGTGGCGTATCCGGCCTGTACAATTTTTGGAAAAGGGCAATGACATGAATGTTAGCGAGATGGCGGCAAAAATCGAACGAGGCGACGGATTTATCGCCGCACTTGACCAAAGTGGCGGATCTACACCGAAGGCGCTTGCGGGCTACGGAATTGAAGAGAGCGCTTGGTCCGACGAAGCGGAAATGTATAGCTTGATCCATGAAATGCGTAGCCGCATCATCCAGTCGGCGGCGTTTACTGGCAAAAAGGTTATCGGCGCGATCCTGTTCGAACGCACGATGGACGGCATGGTGGGCGGCAAGACAACGCCCCAAGCTCTAATCGACAAAGGCGTGGTGCCATTCATCAAGATCGACAAGGGTCTCGAAGACGAAGCAAACGGCGTCCAAATGATGAAGCCTATGCCCGAACTCGATGCATTGCTTGCGCGGTCAAAGGCGCTGGGTGTTTTTGGAACAAAAGAGCGTTCGGTTATCAACCTTGCCAACCGCGACGGAATCGCCGCAATCGTCGCGCAACAAATCGCTGTTGGACAGCAAGTGCTGGCCAGTGGTTTAATCCCGATGCTGGAACCCGAAATCAACATCAAAAGCCCGGAACGCGCCGAAGCCGATGCGATATTGCTTGAAGAACTATGCTCGCAGCTCTCCGCTATGCCAGGCACAGACAAAATCATGCTCAAACTTAGCTTGCCAGTTACACCCGGCCATTTCGATGCGCTGGTCGACCACCCGCGCGTAATGCGGGTGGTGGCGCTTTCCGGCGGTTTCAGCCGCGCCGAAGCTTGCATCGAGCTTGCCAAAAACCGCGGGATTATCGCGAGTTTCAGTCGCGCGTTACTTTCTGACCTTCGCGCGCAGATGAGCGATGCCGAGTTCGATGCGTCGCTTGGGCAAGCTATCGGCGAGATCCACGCGGCTTCGACGGTTAAGAACTAAAACGCCCTCAGATTGTTTCTAAGGGCTATTGCCGCACATATGGCTACTTGGACCTAGGCGAGACCAGTTTCGGCGCTCACATATTGCTTCAAGGGCAATTTAGAACCCATTTGGTTCTGGGTGGTTTCAATACTTTCGTAGAGAGCAAAAAGTTGCACTTATAATCCACCGTCGAAATTAAAGCTGAAGCGATAATGTTTCTGCTTGAGCTTATTGGGCACTATCTTGACCGGCGTAACATCGGTAAGCGTCAGCGCACCATCGGCAATTTGCAAGGGTTTACTTAGTTCCAAGTCACGAACTTTTGTCCAGCTACCGCCTTTTATCCGGGCCCTGATTAACACTCGCCCGGCCCACATACAGCGTGCGTTGGCCGGGCAGCGGCTGTCTTCAAGCAATTTTAGCGGCGTGACTATTAATCCGCCGGCCTGCGCGCGTTGACCAATTGCGACCGGCTTTTCTTTGGGATCTGCGGCTATGCCGGTTGTGGTGCACGCCACCAAAGCTGCGGGAAAGACGAAAGTTTGGATTATCAGCTTCATTTGCATTTACAGCGATTTGCCGCTGCCGCTATGAACGGCGGATGAAAACACCGGCATGCCAATTATATCTGATTTCACCGCTTGACGTCAGCGGGGATTTTCCCGCTCTGCTTAAAGCCGCGCTATCCGCAAGCCCCGTCGCTGCATTCCAATTTCGCGTCAAGGGTATCGATCAGCACGAAGCTGCACTTTTAGCGGCACCTTTGCAGGAGATATGTGCGGCGCACGACGTCGCCTTCATTGTCAATGACAGCATCGCACTAGCCAAGCGGATAAAAGCCGACGGCGTGCATCTTGGTCAGGAAGACGGCGATCCCCGTGAGGCTCGGCAAGAACTCGGCCGTGATGCGCAGATTGGCGTGACGTGTCACAACAGCCGCCATTTAGCGATGGAAGCCGCAGAGGCTGGCGCAGACTATGTCGCTTTCGGTGCGTTTTATCCCACGAGCACGAAAAAGGTCGAGCATGTCGCCAAAATCGACACGATAGAAAAATGGGCTTTGGTGACTGAAATTCCTTGCGTAGCAATCGGCGGGCTCACGCCGGACAACGCAAAGCCGCTCATCGAAGCAGGCGCAGATTTTATTGCGGTGAGCAGTGCTGTTTGGAATCATCCTAACGGGCCTGGCGCGGCTGTCGAACACTTCGCAAAAATAATGACAGAAGAAAGATGAAGAAGCGGCGCATTTTCGCGATAGTCGGTATTCTGTTACTCGTCGTCCTTGTATCCTGCATTTACGTTTATCGCCACGGTTTGCTCATAGCTTCGGCCATGACACGGAACCAATCTCGGCCCGACTTTATGGAAGACATCAGTTGGAACGATGAGGGTTCTGATCTGTTAATCAAAAAACGCTTTCCGGTGGGATCGGCCGAAGCCGATTTGATGAACGTCCTTCGCGCCAGTGAGTTTGCCATACTCCCCGCCGACCGGACAGCCGAGCTTCGTCTACGAAACTTGCCCTGTAACGAACTACTCGAAGTGCATTGGAAGGCCGATGCAAAAGGCAAATTACTTCAAGTCGAGGGTATAGTCAGCGAAGCGGGTTGCCTCTAACGCCCTGCTTGCCTAATCGCGCTGCCATCGTTAAAGGCCGCGTCCTGTAGCGTGTTGTTGCACGCTTGCTCTTTCCATTTGTCAGCGAGTAGTCTCCATGAAAATCAACGCGGTTGAAATCAAGCCGGGCAATATCCTTGAATATGAAGGCGGCCTGTGGCGTGTCGTAAAGACTGCACATACACAGCCAGGCAAGGGCGGCGCGTATATGCAGGTTGAACTCAAGAACCTGCGCGATGGCCGCAAGAATAACATCCGATTTCGTTCCGCCGAGAGCGTGGAGAAGGTTCGCCTCGATCAGAAAGATTTCCAGTTTCTTTATGCTGAAGGCGACAATCTCGTTTTCATGGATAAGGAAACATATGATCAGGTGAGCTTACCAAGTGATTTGCTCGGTGATGCAGCCGCTTTCCTGCAGGACGGCATGGATGTCGTTATGGAAATGTATGAGGATGAAGCGCTCTCCGTTGCGCTGCCTGACCAAATCGAAGCGTTGGTGGTGGAGGCCGATGCCGTGGTGAAGGGGCAAACCGCCTCGTCAAGCTATAAGCCAGCCATCCTCGACAACGGCGTTCGCGTCATGGTGCCGCCGTTCATAAGCTCGGGAACGCGGATTGTTGTCGATGTTTACGCGCGGGAATATGTGAAGAAGGCCGACTAATGGCTCTCCCGGGTATTATCGCAATCATGGAGAAGGCCGCGCGTAAAGCAGGGTCGAAACTGCGCCGTGACTTTTACGAAGTCCAGCAGCTCCAAGTCAGCCGCAAGGGCCCCGCTGATTTTGTGTCGAAAGCTGACATGCGTGCGGAACGCACAATCTATGACGAATTGTTGAAAGCGCGACCCGACTGGGGCTTCCTGATGGAAGAAGGCGGTGATATCCCCGGTGCAGAGGGAAAACCCCGTTTCATCGTCGATCCACTCGACGGTACAACAAACTTCCTGCACGGAATTCCGCATTTTGCAATTTCAATTGCAGTGCAAGACCCGCTTCCCGACGGCGCGGGTTGGGGCGAGATTTACGCCTGTCTGGTCTATCAGCCGATGACCGACGACAGCTTTTGGGCAGAGCGGGGTAGGGGGGCTTGGTTGCAGGAGCAGCGCCTGCGTGTTTCGGCACGGCGCGATTTGGCAGACTCGCTTATCGCAACAGGTATCCCCTTCCTCGGGAAAGGTGACTTTGCCGAATGGAGCCGTATCTTTGGCGCAATTGCACCAGAAATCGCAGGTATTCGTCGCTTTGGTGCGGCTTCGCTCGATTTGGCGTGGGTGGCAGCGGGCCGCTATGACGGTTTTTGGGAGAGCGGCCTGTCGCCTTGGGATACTGCGGCGGGCTGTTTACTGGTGCGTGAGGCAGGCGGTTTCGTAACTGATTTCCGGGGGCGTCGGCCCTATGTTGCGGACAATCAGGTCCTTGCCGCGAATGACGTTTTGCATAGCAAATTGCACAAATTGCTGGCCAATTCTCTGCGCTAATTTGCTGGGGCAGGTGCCTCTCGAAATTCTCAAGAAAAAACCCTAGAATAGGGCATTTCCCCGCTTGCTTGGCTGCGTGCAAGCTCCTAGAAGCGCGTCAAATTCTAGCCTCTCGAAGCGAGTCCTGATTTGACCGATCTGTCGCAATATTTGCCAATTCTGCTGTTTCTCGGCGTGGCATTGGGGCTGTCCTCATTATTCGTGTTTTTGCCGATGGGCGTGGCGCGTTTAACGGGAGCGCATCAACCGACGGAATCTAAGCTGACCGAATATGAATGCGGCTTTCCCGCTTTTGAAGACAGCCGCAGCCAGTTTGATGTTCGTTTCTATCTGGTAGCGATCCTGTTCATTATCTTCGACCTCGAAGCGGCGTTTCTTTTTCCTTGGGCGGTGAGCTTGGGCGAAACTGGCTGGGTAGGATGGGGAACGATGATGCTTTTCCTGTTCGAACTGGTGATCGGATTTATCTACGCGTGGAAAGTAGGAGCGCTCGAATGGGAGTGATTGCCAAAACCGACGCTGCTGCGACATTGCCTGATGAGGCTTTCTTCAAGGACTTGTCTGGTGAAGTGAATGACAAGGGCTTTTTGGTAACGTCGACCGAGGACTTGTTTAATTGGGCGCGCACCGGTTCGCTCTGGCCCATGACCTTTGGTTTGGCGTGTTGCGCGGTTGAGATGATCCACGGCTACATGCCGCGCTACGATTTTGAACGCTTTGGTATTGCGCCACGTGCTTCTCCACGCCAGTCGGACGTGATGATTGTGGCCGGCACGCTGTGCAACAAAATGGCGCCAGCGCTGCGTAAGGTTTATGACCAGATGTCTGAACCGAAATATGTGATTTCGATGGGCAGCTGCGCCAATGGCGGCGGCTATTATCATTATAGTTACAGTGTCGTACGTGGCTGTGATCGGATTGTGCCCGTGGATATCTATGTCCCGGGTTGCCCGCCGACGTCCGAGGCTTTACTCTACGGGATCATGCAGTTGCAGCGCAAGATCCGCCGGACCGGGACGTTCGAGCGGTGACACATTCTGCCCCCGCCATAACTACGCCAAAGGGTGAAATCGCCGCGATCAAGAAAGCGCTTGGCAAGGATATGCTACGCATAGACGAGGCGCATGGCGAAATCGCAGTGCATGTGAAGCGCGACCAGTTGCTCGATTGCATGATGCAGCTGCGCGATACGTGCGATTACCAGCAGTTGATGGAGATTGCCGGGGTCGATTGGCCCGACCGTGATCCGCGGTTTGAGGTTGTTTACTGCCTGCTTTCGCTCACTAAAAACCACCGCGTTCGGGTGCATTTGACGGCAAACGAGGACGAGGCTGTGCCCAGCGTAACGGGCATCTGGCCTGTCGCCGGTTGGCTAGAGCGCGAAGTGTTCGACATGTACGGTGTACTGTTTGCCGGTAATGACGATTTGCGCCGTATCCTCACCGACTATGGCTTTACCGGCCATCCCCAGCGGAAGGACTTCCCGCTGACCGGTTATACCGAGCTGCGTTACAGCGAGGAAGAAAAGCGCGTAAAGTACGAACCGGTTCAGTTGGCACAGGATTTCCGCAGCTTTGATTTCATGTCGCCTTGGGAAGGCGCGGAATATGTACTGCCCGGCGATGAGAAGGGAGGGAAATCATGAACCTCACCAAAGATATTGCGCCAACCACCGGCGATGAAGTGATCCAGAACTACACGATCAATTTTGGTCCGCAGCATCCGGCTGCGCACGGTGTACTCCGTCTTGTTATGGAGCTGGATGGTGAAATTGTCGAGCGGCTGGACCCGCATATCGGCTTGCTACACCGCGGCACCGAAAAGCTAATCGAGCATAAAACCTATTTGCAGGCTTTGCCGTATTTTGATCGCCTCGATTATTGTTCGCCGCTGGCAATGGAGCATAGCTATGTGCTCGCGATCGAAAAGCTGCTTAACTTGGAAGTGCCAATCCGCGCGCAATATCTGCGCGTACTTTTTGCCGAGTTAACGCGGGTTTGCAACCATATGCTCAATCTGGGCAGCCACATCATGGACGTGGGCGCGATGACTCCGCCGCTTTGGCTTTATGAAATCCGCGAGGATTGCCTGAACTTCTTTGAACGGATGAGCGGAGCGCGCATGCACGCGGCCTGGTTCCGCCCCGGCGGCGTACATCAGGATGTCCCGCTAAAGCTGCTGACCGACATTGCCGACTGGCTCGATGGTCGGATGCCAAAATTATACGAAGACGCGATGAGCCTTGTCGTCGACAATCGCATCTTCAAGCAGCGCAATGTCGATATTGCGGTGGTGAGCCGTGAAGACTCCATAAAATGGGGCTTTTCCGGCCCGATGATCCGCGCGGCGGGTATCCCTTGGGATATCCGCAAAAGCCAGCCTTATGATGTCTACGCCAAAATGGAATTCGACATACCAGTGGGCACGAAGAACGATTGCTATGACCGGTTCATGGTCCGCGTTGAAGAAGTGCGTCAGTCTGTCCGTATCATGAAGCAGTGTCTTCGCGATATGCCCGAAGGCCCGATTTGCAGTGATGATCGCAAAATCGCACCGCCCAAGCGCGCCGAGATGAAGCAGTCGATGGAAGCTTTGATCCATCACTTCAAACTCTACACCGAAGGTTTCAAAGTTCCCGAAGGCAGCGTCTATGTCGCGACTGAAAGCCCTAAGGGCGAATTCGGCGTCTATCTGGTGAGCGATGGTTCGAACAAGCCGTACCGCTGCAAAATCCGCCCGACTGCGTTTTCGCATTTGCAGGCGATGGATTTCATGAGCCGTGGCCATATGCTGGCAGACACCACCGCGATTTTGGGCGCACTCGATATCGTGTTCGGGGAGTGTGACCGGTGATTGGTCGGCGGGAGATGATGGGAATATCCGCTGTTGCGGGCAGCATTTTTGTGGCTTCAAAGGGAAAAGCAACGGTTGTGATGAGTGGGCCGAACAGGCCCCAGTGGGCTAAATTAACCGCTAAACAAAAAGTGATCCGTTTGCGCAATGCCGAGCGAATAGTAACTAGCTCTTTCAATTTCGCCTCTGCCCGCTCTGAAGAATTGGACAGAACGTATCGTGAGGCAACAGCGAATGGCGTTAGCAATTTAGGAAAGATGGTTGATTTAGGTGTTGTAGGAAACCGTGCCTATTTGGTCTTCGAGGCCGATGCAGTCAGAAGCGGCGTATCTTGGTCGGAGTACGCTGTTTTTGAGTGCCTCTTTGACGAAAAAGACCAAGTGGTAAGAGTTAGGCCGCTCTGATGACCACCCGCCTCGCCATCGCCACCCAGATGATTGCGCATTACAACGCGCAGGATGCCGACGCTTATGTCGCTCTGATGACCGACGATGCCTGCGAAGCCAGCTATCGCGGCGCTTTGGTGCGTGAGGGCAAGGAAGGCACGCGGGCAGGGCTGAACATTATGTTCGCCGAATTCCCTGAAAACCGCGCCGAAATCTTGTCCGCTTATGAACTCGGCGATTTTGTCGCTTTGCACGAACGGGTATTTCGTTCGGCAAACGCAGAGCCGTTTGAAGTGATGTCCATCTATAGTTTTGAAGGCGACAAAGTTTCCCGTGTGGAGTTTGTGCGATGACAACGTCTCCGCTCGCTTCCATCGTCACCCTGAACTTGTTTCAGGGTCCATCGTGCAGCATCTTAGGCGCTCTCGGTAGTAGAACGGGTTCGGAAACATTGCGTTCGATTTCTAAAATTAAGCGTGCGGATAAATGGACCCTGAAACAAGTTCAGGGTGACGGAGTGTGTGGTGGCTGATTCTATTGCAATCCCCGACGAAGCCGAAACCCGCAGCAAATGGGGCGATTTTGCTTGGACGCCCGCGAACAAGAAAACCGCCGCAATGTATGTCGCGCGCTATCCCGCGGGGCGTCAGCAATCCGCCGTGATGGCATTGCTCGATCTGGCGCAGCGTCAGGTGGGTGAGGCGACCAAGACGCAGGGCTGGCTGCCTGTGCCGGTGATCGAATATGTCGCGGCCTACCTCAGCATGCCCTATATGCGCGCCTATGAGGTCGCGACCTTCTACACCATGTACAACCTCGCTCCCGTTGGCCGGTTCCATGTGCAAGTGTGCGGCACAACGCCTTGCATGTTGCGAGGGAGCGATGACGTCATGGCGGCGTGCAAAAATCGCGGGCTCGTAAAGGGCGGGACGACGCCCGATGGCCTGTTCACGCTGACCGAGGTCGAATGCCTGGGCGCGTGTGCGAATGCTCCAATGGTGCAGATCAACGACGATAATTTCGAAGATCTGACCTATGACAGCATGAGCGTGCTGTTGGAGGCCTTGGCCAATGACAAGCCGGTAAAGATCGGCCCGCAAATTGATCGGCAGACGTCTTGCCCCGAAGGCGGGCCGACGACGCTGAAAGAAATGGTTTCCACCAACCGCGATTATCGGGGGGATTGGTGATGAAGCAGCGTCGCCTTTTCCTTAACCGTCACCCTGAACTTGTTTCAGGGTCCATTTTGCCTCTCTACCCTTCGGCCCGCGTGGCACGATGGATGCTGAAACAAGTTCAGCATGACGAACCCTTGGAGGTTGGGGCATGAGCCTTCAAGATAAAGACCGCATCTTCACCAACATCCATGGTTTCCAACCGTGGAACCTGAAGTCTGCGCAGAAACGCGGTGATTGGGATAAAACCAAAAAGCTGCTCGAAATCGGCAATGACGCGATCATTGACCGCATCAAAGCATCGGGCTTGCGCGGGCGCGGGGGTGCTGGCTTCCCGACGGGGATGAAGTGGAGCTTCATGCCCAAAACGCCGTCGCCTGAACGCCCCAATTTTCTGGTTATCAATGCCGACGAGAGCGAACCCGGCAGTTGCAAGGACCGTGAGATCATCCGCCACGATCCGCACAAGTTGATCGAAGGCGCGTTGATCGCTGGTTTCGCGATGCGGGCGCGTGCGGCGTATATCTATATTCGCGGCGAGTTTATTTACGAAGCCAAGGTGCTTGAGGCGGCGGTCGCAGAGGCTTATGCTGCGGGTTTAATCGGCAAGAACGCCTGCAAGTCGGGCTATGATTTTGACGTCTTCGTTCACCGGGGCGCGGGGGCCTATATCTGCGGCGAAGAGACCGCGATGCTCGAAAGTCTGGAAGGCAAGAAAGGCCAACCGCGACTGAAGCCGCCGTTCCCGGCGGGGGCAGGGCTTTATGGCTGCCCGACCACCGTCAACAATGTCGAAAGCATCGCGGTAACGCCCACGATCCTGCGGCGCGGGCCGGAATGGTTTATGGGTTTTGGCAATCCGGGCAATGCGGGCACGAAGCTGTTCCAGATTTCGGGCCATGTAAACACACCTTGCGTGGTCGAGGAAGCGATGAGCATCCCCTTCCGCGAACTGATCGAAAAGCACGCAGGCGGCATAAGAGGCGGTTGGGACAACCTGCTCGCGGTGATCCCCGGCGGATCGTCGGTGCCCTTGGTTCCCGCCGCGCAGATCATGGATGCGCCGATGGACTTTGACGGGCTCAAGGCGCTCGGTTCCGGCCTTGGCACGGCAGCCGTAATCGTGATGGATAAATCCACCGACATCGTCCGCGCCATTTCGCGATTGAGTTATTTCTACAAACACGAAAGCTGCGGCCAATGCACGCCATGCCGCGAAGGCACAGGCTGGATGTGGCGCGTGATGGAAAAAATGCGCACCGGCGACGCCGACATTCGCGACATTGATACGCTCTACGAAGTCACTAAACAGGTCGAAGGTCACACCATCTGCGCGCTGGGCGATGCAGCGGCATGGCCGATTCAAGGCCTTATCAAGCATTTCCGCCCAGAGATGGAGCGGCGGATTGTCGAAGCCAAGGGCGTAGAGATGCTGGAGGCGGCGGAATGAGTTTGGAAACAATCTTGGAAGTGATTGGCGGCATCGCGGGATTTGGCATTCTGGTCTGGATGTTGATCGCCCCCGCGAAGATTGGGAAGCCTTATTTAGAAGGCACAGAGGTGCTTGGGCCTGAAAGCAAAGACGATGGAGGCCGGTCCTAATGCCTAAAGTCACCGTAGATGGCCTCGAAATCGAAGTCACCGCAGGCGCGACTGTCTTGCAGGCGTGCGAGCTTGCGGGGAAGGAAATCCCGCGCTTTTGCTATCATGAGCGGCTGTCCATCGCGGGCAATTGCCGCATGTGCTTGGTCGAGGTTGCCCCCGGGCCGCCCAAGCCGCAGGCGAGCTGCGCGCTGCCCGCCACCGAAGGCCAGATCATCCGCACCGACAGTGCGATGGTCAAAAAGGCACGTGAAGGGGTGATGGAGTTTTTGCTCATCAACCACCCGCTCGATTGCCCGATTTGCGATCAGGGCGGCGAGTGTGATTTGCAGGATCAATCAGTGGCTTATGGTCGCGGCGCATCGCGCTATGACGAGAATAAGCGCGCGGTGACCGAGAAATATATGGGGCCCATCGTCAAGACGGTGATGACGCGCTGCATCCAGTGCACGCGCTGCATCCGCTTTGCCGAGGAAGTGGCTGGCATCGAAGAAATTGGTGCTGTTGGGCGCGGCGAGAATATGCAGATCACCAGCTATCTCGAACGCGCGGTGACGAGCGAGCTTTCGGGCAATGTTGTCGATCTCTGCCCGGTGGGCGCGCTGACGTCGAAGCCTTATGCCTTTGAGGCGCGGCCTTGGGAGCTTAAGAAAACGCCCAGCATCGACGTGATGGATGCGGTTGGCACCAACATTCGCCTCGACGCACGCGGCCGTGCCGTGCTGCGCGCGCTGCCCCGCATCAATGAAGATGTGAACGAGGAATGGGCATCGGACAAGACCCGCCACGCGGTTGACGGCCTGACTCACGCCCGTCTCGACAAGCCCTATGTGCGCCGTGACGGTAAGTTGGTTGCGGTCAGCTGGGGCGAAGCGTTTGATGCAATCAAAGCGCATTGGAACGGCGAAGCGGCGGTGATTGCCGGGGATATGGTCGACTGCGAAACGATGTTTGCGGCGCGTGAATTGGCGGGTAGCAAGATGCTCGAGGGGCGTCAGACGGGGCTCGCATACGACACATCGTCGCTTTCTGCAGTGAACTTCAACACTGGCATCGCGAATATTGAAAATGCTGATGTGATCTTGCTCGTCGGTAGCGACCTGCGGCGTGAGGCTTCTTTGGTCAACACGCGCATTCAAAAAGCCGTGCGTCGCAAGGGTGCTAAAGTCTTTGCGATCGGGCCGCAAACCGATTTGACATATAAAGTCGAATGGCTGGGTGGACGATTTAAAGGCGCTGACGACTGTTCCAAAACTGCTTTCCGATGCCCTGAAATCCGCCGAACGCCCCGCGATTATCGTCGGAGGCGGCGCGCTGCGTTATGAAGGCGTCCACGGCGCGGCTCTCGCGTTCGCCAAAAAGTATAAGCTGGTCAAAGATGGTTGGAACGGCTTCAACGTTCTCCATTTTGCGGCAGCACGCATGGGCGGGTTGATGCTCGGCTATGCTTATGACGGTGGCATCAAGGTGTTGGCGGCCAAAAAGCCGAAACTGGCCTTCTTCCTCGGCGCAGACGAGGTCGATTATGGCCTCTTCAAGAACAGTTTCAAAGTCTATGTCGGCCATCACGGCGATGCGGGCGCGCACCATGCCGACGTCATCCTGCCGGGTGCGGCCTATTCCGAGAAATCGGGCACTTACGTAAATCTGGAAGGCCGCGTTCAGCGCGGCGAGCGCGCGGTGTTTCCGCCCGGTGATGCGCGTGAGGATTGGTCGATTTTCCGGGCTCTGTCGGAAGTGTTGGGTAAGCGTTTGCCTTTCGACAGCCTCGATGCCTTGCGCGCCGAAATGGCAATGGCTGTCCCTGCGCTCGGCGTTGAAGGGCTCGCCAACTATGATTGGGTGGAACCCAAATTGCCCGCCACACGTACAGTGGCAAAATCGCCGATTATCCGATCAAGGATTTCTACCTGACCAACGCCATTTGCAGGGCGATTCCGACGATGCAGCGCTGTTCGAGCGAGCTGGTGCATGGCGAGCAGTTTCTGGAGGCGGCGGAATGATAACTCGTATCCTTGCCAATCACTACACTTCGTCATTCCCGCGAAGGCGGGGATCCATCCCTCCTATCGGTCTGCCGAGGGTGCTTAAATCTATAGCTGCGGGTGTTAGACCCCCGCCTTCGCGGGGCGTGACGAAGTGATTGTTTCGGGGACTGGCGCAAGCATGACCGCCTTCTTCCTCTCGCTCGGCATGTCCTATAACGCCGCGTGGCTGCTGGCTACATTATCCGGCATCCTGCTGATTGCATTGCCGCTGATGCTGGCTGTTGCGATGATCATTTATGCAGAGCGCAAGCTGTGGGCGGCGTTTGCGCTACGTCGCGGCCCCAACGTTGTTGGCCCCTTCGGATTGCTGCAAAGTTTTGCCGATGGCTTGAAAGTTTTCCTGCAGGAAACCATCATCCCCAGCGCATCGAACCGCGGGCTGTTTCTAATTGCGCCGATCATCACCTTCACCGTCGCTCTGATGGGCTGGGCAGTCATCCCGTTCAATTCGGGTGCGGTACTCGCCAATATCAATGTCGGCTTGCTCTATGTTTTGGCAATCAGTTCGCTGGGCGTTTACGGTGTAGTGATCTCGGGTTGGGCGTCGAACTCCAAATATCCGTTCTACTCCGCAATGCGCGCCGCTGCACAGATGATCTCTTACGAAGTTTCCATCGGCTTCATCCTGATCTGTGTGGTTCTGTATGCCAAGACTTTCAATATGCTTGGCATTGTTGAAGCACAGCGGGGGCATGTGCTGGGCATAAACGCCTTTGCGCTAAACCCGCTTCTGTTTCCCATTGCCATCATGTTTTTGATCAGCGCGATGGCCGAAACCGCACGTGCACCGTTCGATTTGACCGAGGCGGAAAGCGAGTTGGTTGCGGGTTATCAGACCGAATATAGCAGCATGTCGTTCGCGCTATTTTGGCTCGGCGAATATGCCAATGTGCTTCTGATGTGCGCTCTCAATGCGATATTGTTTTGGGGCGGGTATTTGCCACCGGTGGATTGGGCACCGCTTTATGCCGTGCCCGGCATCATATGGTTCTTTGGCAAAATTCTGGTGATGTTTTTCATCTTCGCCTGGGTGAAGGCGACGGTGCCGCGCTACCGCTATGACCAGCTGATGCGTTTGGGTTGGAAGGTGTTCCTGCCGATCTCGCTCTTCTGGGTGTTTCTGGTGAGCGGCTATTTGATGTTGATGGGGCATTTCTCATGAAAATGCGGTCAATTTTGTTTTCGACGCTTCTACTCGCTTCTCCCGCTTTCGCAGGATCTCAGACTTATAGTTGTGAAATTGACGTGCCAAGATTTGTGACTTTTGAAGGTGAAAATGTTTCCGCGCAGACTATGGATGGGCTTCCCAAGGAAGCTTTGCAATTCACGCTAAAAGTCTCAGACAAAACAGCGCGAGTTGACTGGGAAAACAGCCCGATCCAAATGTCTGGCGAGAATCCTATTTTTCCTACCGGCGACGGTTCCGGCTCGGTGCTCTTTCTCTCGAGTGGGCCGTGTATGTTTACTGACGGTGCTTGTGGTTCGATGCTCAACTTCTCCAAGCAAACGGATGGCGGGCTTGAGATTTTGATTTCTCCCACCGCATTTGTGAGCGACGCCGAGACAAAGACAACGAAGCCATTCCTTGTGGCAATTCAAGGCAAATGTAGTCTTGGAAAAAATAACAAATGACCACCACCGCCCGCCTCATCAAATCTTCTATCTTGTTGCGTGTTGAAAAGGTCTTTCTTGCATTTGCTATTTTTTTTGCACTGGTATTTTCAGCTGTATCATATGCAAAAGAACGTCCCAAAACGATGAGTTTTTCCTGCAGCATGTATGAGCATAAAGATGCGATTTTTGAAGTTAAGATACTTGGCTTTTCTGACCGCTGGGATGTCACGATTAAAGATAAAAGCAAAGTAATCTTGAAGAACACTGCTGTTTTTCGGGGCGTTAGCCAGTTAGAGAAGCCCAGAACAAAAGATGATAAATATTTGAGCGTCCTTTTGCGAGGTACGTCTTTATCAAAACGAGAGCATACTGGTCTGCATTTGGTGGTCATAGGCGAACTCATTAATGAAATACCGTACTACGGTATTTTTTCCATGGAGTTTATGGCACTTAAAACCAATAAATCGTATGGCTTGAATTGTGAATCTGAGAGCAAGAGATTTGTTTAAATGACCACCATCGCCCATCTCATCAAATCCTTCACTTTGTGGGAATTTATCAAGGCACACTTCCTGACCTTGCAATATTTCTTTAAGCCAAAGGCGACGATCAACTATCCGTTTGAGAAGAACCCGCTCTCCCCGCGTTTTCGCGGTGAACATGCGTTGCGCCGTTATCCCAATGGCGAGGAGCGCTGCATCGCGTGTAAGCTTTGTGAGGCCGTGTGTCCGGCGCAGGCGATCACTATCGAGGCGGAACCGCGCGATGACGGTTCGCGCCGCACGACGCGCTACGACATCGACATGACCAAGTGCATTTACTGCGGTTTCTGCCAAGAGGCATGCCCGGTCGATGCCATAGTCGAGGGGCCGAATTTCGAATATGCCACCGAAACGCGAGAGGAGCTGCTCTATGACAAGAACAAGCTGCTTTCCAACGGCGACAAATGGGAGCGCGCGATAGCCGCAAACCTTGCCGCCGATGCGCCGTATCGATAAGGGGCGCTGGGTATGACTTGGGCATCAACTTTCCAATATAAAGCAATCGTCACCCCCGCGCAGGCGGGGGTCCAACACCGGCACTCTAAATTTCAACAAGGGGTGATGGATTTCCGCCTTCGCGGGAATGACGAAGTTTTGGGTTCGTGTGGTGATTTGGATTTGGAGAGCGACGCATGATTCAACTCGCCTCCTTTTACATATTTGCCGGCATATTGATCGCTTCGGCGGCGATGGTGATTTTCGCCCGCAACCCGGTGCACAGCGTGCTCTGGCTGATCGTTGCATTTTTCAACGCCGCTGGTTTGATGGTACTTGTCGGGGCCGAGTTTATCGCGATGCTCCTGGTCATCGTTTATGTCGGCGCGGTTGCAGTGCTGTTCCTGTTTGTGGTGATGATGCTCAACATCGATTTTGCGGAGCTTCGTGCCGGGTTCGTTAAAAATGTTCCGCTTGGGCTTCTTTTGGCGCTGATACTGGTGGCGGAGCTGATCCTAGGCATTGGCGCTTACCGCGCTGGAGCCGTTAAACTAGGTGTGCCGAATGCAGGCGCAGCAACGGTCAACGAAACGACACCCAATATCGAGGCGATCGGGCAGCTTCTCTACAGTAAATATATATTCTTGTTTGAAACAGCTGGTTTGATCCTTCTTGTGGCGATGGTCGGTGCTATTGTGTTGACCCACCGGCCAAGCAAGGGCACCCGCGGCCAGAATATTACGGCGCAGAATATGCGACGTCCCGAAGATGCCACGCGAAATGTGGATCAGGCCGTGGGCGTGGGGGTAGAATTGTGATCGGTATCGAACATTATCTCGTTGTCAGCAGCATCTTATTCGTGATGGGTGTGCTCGGTATATTCCTGAATCGCAAAAATGTGATCATCATCTTGATGGCGATTGAGCTTATCTTGCTTTCCGTAAACATAAACCTTGTGGCGTTCAGCGCCTTCCTAGGCGATCTCACGGGGCAGATTTTTGCTATGTTCGTGTTGACAGTCGCTGCCGGGGAAGCTGCAATTGGCCTCGCCATTCTCGTGATTTATTTCCGCGGTCGCGGCACCATTGCGGTGGACGATGCCAACCGGATGAAGGGGTAAGCCACCGGTGAGCGCTATTTCAATTATCGTTTTCGCACCTTTGCTTGCGGCTATGGTCGCCGGTCTAGGACAGAATTTCATAGGCAAGATGACTGCGAAAGTCATCACAACTGCCGGATTGTTTCTGGCGTGTGCGCTCAGCTGGCCGATATTCCTTGGCTTCGTCTCAGGCAATGAAACGGCCTATGTTGAGCCCGTTCTGCAATGGGTACAATCCGGTACGCTGACATTTGATTGGGAACTCCGCGTGGATTCGCTGACGGCAGTGATGCTGGTGGTGATTACGACCGTGTCGGCGCTCGTCCATCTATATAGCTGGGGCTATATGGAGGAAGACCCTGATCAACCGCGCTTTTTTGCCTATCTCTCGCTGTTTACCTTTGCGATGTTGATGCTGGTGACCGCGAACAATCTGGTGCAAATGTTCTTCGGTTGGGAAGGGGTTGGACTGGCGTCTTATTTGCTGATCGGTTTCTGGTACAAGAAACCAAGCGCGAAAGCCGCGGCAATCAAGGCATTTGTCGTCAACCGCGTTGGTGACCTTGGCTTCATGCTTGGTATTTTCGGAATATTCTGGGTTTTTGGAACCGTCTCAATCCCTGAAATTCTTGCCGCTGCGCCTGACAAAATCGGTTCTAGCATTGGGTTCCTGGGATACCGCGTCGATACCATGTCGGTGCTGTGTGTCCTTCTGTTCATCGGCGCTATGGGCAAGTCCGCGCAATTGGGGCTCCACACCTGGCTACCCGATGCGATGGAAGGCCCAACGCCTGTTTCCGCGCTTATCCATGCGGCCACTATGGTAACTGCCGGTGTTTTCATGGTGTGTCGCATGTCGCCACTTTTTGAAACGAGCCAGTTCGCGCTCAATGTCGTAACAGTGGTCGGCGCGACCACTGCGATTTTTGCGGCTACAGTTGGCCTCGTGCAAAACGACATTAAGCGCGTGATTGCTTATTCAACCTGTTCGCAGCTTGGTTATATGTTCTTTGCCGCCGGCGTTGGAGCATATGGCGCTGCCATGTTCCACCTGTTTACACACGCGTTCTTCAAGGCTTTATTGTTCCTTGGAGCAGGCAGCGTGATCCACGCAATGCATCACGAACAGGATATGCGCTATTACGGGGCCCTGCGTAAGCATATCCCGATCACCTTCTACGCAATGCTGGCCGGCACATTGGCAATTACCGGTGTTGGCATCGTCGGCATTGGCGGCTTTGCCGGGTTTTATTCGAAAGATGCAATTATCGAGGCCGCGTTCGCCTCGTCGGCGCCTTGGCATATGTATGCGTTTTGGATTGGCGTTGGCGCCGCGCTCTTGACGAGCTTCTATAGCTGGCGGCTTATTTTCCTGACCTTTTTTGGCGAAGCACGCTGGGAGAAGAGTGAACATATCCAGCATGCCGTTCATGATACACATGGTCGTGATGCGCACGGCCACGATGTTCACGGTCATGACGACCATCATAGCTCTTCGGATGGAACAGCAGGCTATCACCCACACGAAAGTCCGCATTCCATGTTGATACCGCTTGCGGTGCTGACGCTTGGCGCAGTGTTCGCCGGTCTTGCGTTTCACAACGCGTTTATTGAGGCTGGCGAGGGCACGAAGTTCTGGGCGGCCAGTACGCTTCACTTCAATGAGCATTTGATGCACGCGATGCATGAAGTGCCGCTTTGGGTGAAACTGTCGTCAACCGTGGCGATGCTGACGGGCTTGTTGGTTGCTTGGAATATGTACATCCGTAGCAAAACCGCGCCGCGGACAGTGGCGACCATGTTTGCGCCGCTATATAATTTCTTCCTCAACAAATGGTATTTTGACGAGTTGTATAACTTGATTTTTGTTCGCCCTGCATTCTGGCTGGGCAGGCTCTTTTGGAAGGGCGGCGATGTCGGCATTATTGATCGCTTTGGTCCAAATGGCTCGGCTGCTGTCGTCGCGTTTGGCAGCCGCTTGGCTGTCAAAATGCAAACCGGATATGTCTACAGTTATGCATTGGTGATGTTGCTTGGACTTGTTGGTCTTGTCACTTGGTTAATGTTGGGAGCGCGCTAATGGAAGCTGGTTTCCCGATGCTTTCGGCAATGATAATATTGCCCGTCGTCGCCGCCATTTTATGCCTGTTCTCGACGGCACGGTCGGCGCGCGCAATTGCGCTGGTCGCGACGCTAATAAATCTGGCATTCGGCATTTGGCTGTGGACGCAATATGTGCCTGACACGCTGCAATGGCAGTTTAAGGAAAATGTTGTCCTGTTCGGTCCTATTTCTTGGAAACTCGGGATTGACGGTATTGCGCTCATGCTCATCATGCTTTCGGTTTTTCTGATGCCGATCTGTATTGGTGCAAGCTGGCATGCAATTTCTGAGCGAGTTGGCGAATATATGGCTGCTTTCCTGCTCATGGAGGCGCTGATGATTGGCGTCTTTGCCGCGCAAGATCTGCTGCTTTTCTATATCTTCTTCGAAGCTGGCCTTATTCCGATGTATCTTATCATTGGCATTTGGGGCGGAAAGGACCGAATTTACGCGTCCTATAAGTTCTTCCTCTATACGCTGCTCGGCTCGGTTGTGATGCTGGTGGCTATGCTCTGGATGATTCAGCATGCCGGTACAGCAGACATTCCGACTTTGATGAAAACCGATTTCCCTGCCAAAGCGCAAAACTGGCTGTGGTTGGCGTTCTTTGCGAGTTTTGCTGTGAAAATGCCTATGTGGCCCGTACATACGTGGCTGCCTGATGCACACGTTCAAGCCCCGACCGCTGGTTCAGTCATATTGGCGGGCGTTCTTTTGAAAATGGGTGGCTATGGATTTTTGCGTTTCTCGCTGCCTATGTTCCCAGAGGCTAGCGTGCATTTCATCTGGCTAATCCTCGGGCTATCGATGGTCGCAGTGGTGTATACTTCGCTCGTTGCCTTGGTTCAGGACGATATGAAGAAACTCATCGCGTACAGCTCGGTTGCGCATATGGCGATTGTGACTGTGGGTTTGTTTGCTTTCAATCAGCAAGGCATCGAAGGCGCAATCATCATCATGCTCAGCCACGGCTTAGTGTCCGGCGCATTGTTCTTGTGCGTTGGCGTCATCTACGACCGACTTCATACCCGTGAGATCAACCGATACGGCGGTTTAAGCATAAACATGCCGAAATATGCCGTGCTCTTCATGCTGTTCACGATGGCCAGTGTAGGTCTGCCGGGAACTAGCGGTTTCGTCGGGGAATTCCTGTCGCTTGCTGGACTGTACAAGGTTTCAACTTGGGCAACGCTAATCGCAACGACGGGCATCATCTTGGGCGCTGCATATATGCTCTACCTCTACGCACGGGTCGCATTCGGTGATCAGGTCAATGCCGATGCGGCGGCGATGCCAGACATCGACAGGCGCGAAATGTGGCTGTTGGTGCCAATTGCGGCGGTTGTGCTGTGGATGGGCGTCTATCCGGAGAGCTTCATCGCACCGATTAGAAGCGACGTGACGAAGATTGTCGAACGGTTGGACCGTGCCGCGCCCAAGGGTGACATGGCGTTAAAAGAGCATGACAAAACGACAGCGAAGTATCGCGTCAACGTGCAAGGGGCTGAAAAGCATGATGCAAAGGCAGAGGGGAGCCAGCACTGATGGGCATGACCAATAACCTCTCGCTAATAGCGCCCGAAGCGTTTCTGAGCTTTTCGGGCCTGCTTCTGCTGCTAGTTGCGGCTTGGCGAAGCGACAGCGGCCGTGCGTTGACTTATTTATCTGTGATTGCCTTGGCTGTTGCGGCACTATTATCGATCGATCTGTGGAATTTTGCCGAAAAGGGGGCGGTTTCGGCATTTGATGATTTGTTTCGGGCGGACCGATTTGCACTTTTTGCCAAGCTGTTGATTTTTGGTTCGGCGATTGTGTCTTTGGTTATTGCACCAAGGTTTTTATGGTCACATCGCGCAATGCGGCCTGAATATCCGTTACTGATCCTCTACGCTTGTGTCGGCATGGGTATCATGGTTTCGGCCACTGACTTGCTTACTTTATACGTAGGTTTGGAACTGAACAGCTTGGCTGCCTATGTCCTTGCAAGCTTCGTGCGGGACGATGGGCGTTCGGCTGAAGCTGGTTTGAAATATTTCGTGCTTGGAGCATTGGCGAGCGGGATTCTGCTCTTCGGGATGTCGCTTCTTTACGGCTTTACCGGATCGACCGGCTTCGACGCCATTGGCCTTGCCTTGACTGGAAAGATTGGCATGGGCGCGATGTTCGGCATCGTGTTTGTATTGTCAGGTCTTGCCTTCAAGATCAGCGCAGCACCATTCCACATGTGGACGCCGGACGTATACGAAGGTGCGCCAACACCGGTCACGACATTTTTCGCTAGCGCACCAAAGGTTGCCGCCACTGCGTTGACAGTGCGCGTAACTATGTCGGCATTTGGTGAACAAGCAGCAGTGTGGCAGCAGATAATCATTGTAGTTGCACTGATGTCGATCATTATCGGCGCGGCTGGCGCCATTGGACAGTCGAGCCTAAAGCGACTGTTGGCCTATAGCTCGATCAACAACATCGGATTTTTGCTTGTTGGATTGGCGGCAAATAGCGAGCAAGGCGTTGCTGCGACTCTGGTATATCTGACGATTTATGTCGCGATGACTTTGGGTAGCTTTATTTGCGTTATGCAGCTGCGCAAACGTGACGGACAATTTGGAGAAAGCCTTTCCGATGTGGCGGGTCTTTCAAAAACGCGCCCCGGTCTGGCTGCGGTGTTTGCCATATTCATGTTTTCGCTTGCCGGTATTCCGCCACTATTTGGTTTCTGGGGGAAATTAGTAGTTTTCAATGCTGCAGTTGCAGCCGGGTTATTGCCTCTCGCAGTCATTGCGATCGCGGCCTCGGTAATCGGAGCGTTCTACAGCTTAAAGGTCGTCAAGTTGATGTATTTCGATGAAGCAAACGACATCATTGTTGGAAGTGATGACCGCAGCTTGCCGGTGATCTCCGGTATCTGCGCGCTGTTTGTCTCGCCATTTGGTTACGCGCTGATCCAACCCTTGACGGACATCACAAGCGCTGCTGCGAAGTCATTATTCTGACTCCGCATATCGAATATATCCCTGAAACCGGGTCTACCAATGCTGACTTGATCGCTCGCCTTCGTTTTGGCGAGCACATTTCCGATCATTATTGGCTTGTTGCTGACAGGCAGGTCGATGGCAAAGGTCGGCAGGGCAGAGCTTGGCAAAGCAATACGGGAAACTTCACCGGCTCTGCTGTTATCAACTTGGCCGTGGGCGACCCAGCGGCGCATAGCCTTGCGCTCGTGGCGGGATGTGCAGTGCACGCATCTGTGGTCGAGTCAGTGGGCCCAATCGATGGAGTTTCGCTAAAATGGCCGAATGATTTGCTGGTCAGTAATGCCAAGCTGGCGGGCATTTTGCTTGAAAGACACAGCAACGTGGTTGTGATTGGTATAGGTGTGAACTTGGCCTTTGCACCCGCAATTGAATGTCGAACGACGCAATCATTGGCTGCGCTGGGAAAGCCAACCGAACGAAATTATTTTGCCGAGAACTTGGCTCAGCAAATGCGGCATTTTGTGACGCAATGGCGCGAAACTGGGCTGTCAACAATTCTGCGATATTGGTTGGATAACGCACATCAACCGGGTGCGGAGCTTTCAATCCCAAACGGTGAAGAGAGAATTTCAGGCCATTATGCTGGTTTAGATGAGCAAGGGGCATTGCTACTCGTGCTATCCGACGGTAGCGTCAAAACCATATATGCAGGTGATGTACATCTTGTTTAAAAGTCAAGGATTTGGCGATGCTGCTGGCAATTGAAGCAGGCAATACGAACATTAAATTTGCTTTGATCGACGGCGTTACGATTAAGGCACGTTGGCGAATTGCAACCGATCCCCGCCAGACGGCCGACGAATATGCTGTCTGGTTGTATCAGCTTCTGGCGATTGAAGGCTATCAGCGAAACCAAGTTGATGCCGTCATCATTTCGACAGTTGTACCGCGTGCACTCCACAACCTCACCACATTGGCGCAAAAATACTTCAAAGTTGAACCGTATGTCGCTGGTAAAGGTTCTGTGGGCTGGGGCATCGCTCTAAAGGTTGATGAACCCCAATCGGTTGGCGCCGACCGCGCTGCCAATGCTATTGCGGCGCAAAGCCTTATTGAAGGCGAAAAGATTGTGATCAGTTTTGGTACCGCTACGACGTTGGATCATGTCAGTGCTGACGGTGCATATTGTGGTGGCATTATAGCGCCAGGCATTAATCTTTCACTCGATGCCTTAGTCGGTGCTACCGCAATGCTGCCTCGCATTGGGATTACAGTACCTACCGATAAAAGCGTCATTGGTCGTACGACCGAGAAGCAAATGTTGATTGGCATTTATTGGGGCTATGTTTCGATGATCGAAGGCTTGATTTCCCGCATGCGCGCGGAAATCGATCAACCCGTTACCGTTGTGGCGACGGGCGGGCTCGCTTCGTTGTTTCAACAAAACTCCCATCTCTTCGATAAGATCGAACCTGACCTAACTTTGCGCGGACTTGCGCTGCTTTATCAAAACCGAACGGAAAAATAATGACAAAACCAGGCAACGAATTGCTCTTCCTTGCGCTTGGCGGGTCAGACGAAATTGGCATGAACGTCAATCTCTATGGGTGCCAAGGCAAATGGATCATGGTTGACCTCGGCCTGACTTTTGCAGGAAACGAATATCCTGGTGTGGATCTGGTTCTGCCTGACCTTGAATTTATCGAAGATCGAAGAGAAGATTTGCTTGGTATTGTGCTGACGCATGGACATGAGGATCATATTGGCGCTGTTGCCTATTTCGCAGCCGATCTGGGCGTGCCGCTTTATGCAACCCCGTTCACTGCAACTTTGGTAAGGGGCAAGCTCGAAGAAGAAGGCATAACCGATAAGGTCGAGCTGAACGTCATTCCAATGGGAGGCGCGTTTTCACTGGGTGTCTTTGACTGCAAGCTTGTAACGCTTGCACATTCCATTTTGGAAATGAGCGCGGTGCTAATCGATACGCCGCATGGACGTGTGTTTCACACGGGCGACTGGAAGCTCGACGACCTCCCGGTAATCGGCCAACCTTCAACGGAATTGGAATTGCGTGCGA
This sequence comes from uncultured Alphaproteobacteria bacterium, assembly GCA_963763915.1. Lineage (GTDB taxonomy): Bacteria > Pseudomonadota > Alphaproteobacteria > Sphingomonadales > Sphingomonadaceae > Sphingorhabdus_B. The sequence continues at coordinate 235,698 of CAVXQH010000002.1, read as the reverse complement.
TTGGTGACGGAGGAGTGCTCGCGCTGGTTTGCGATTCAACCAACGCATTTAATCCTGAGGGCAGCGGCAGCGAAGGCAGTGTAAAGGCCGACCTGATCAAATCTGTCAAAGAAGCAAAAGGTAAAGTCGTTGTTACCACTTTCGCTTCCAACGCAGCACGGCTGCAAACTTTGGGCGAAGTGGCAAAGGAATGTGACCGAACTTTGTGTTTTGCCGGGCGTTCACTCAACCGCATTTTAGAAGCGGGTCGTGCCAATGGGTACTTAAAGGATATGCCACCGACAATCGAACCAGAGGCAGTGGCGTCATTGCCAAGCAGCAGCGTGATGATTGTGGCTACGGGAGGGCAGGGCGAAGAGCGTGCTGCGCTTGCACGTATGTCTGAAGGGAACCACCCGGTAAAGCTGAACGCTGGGGATACCGTGATTTTTTCGTCTAAGCAGATACCGGGCAACGAAATTGCGATTGGCAGGATCATGAACGCTTTGGCGCGTCAAGAAATACTGACAGTGACAGAGAAGCAAGCGCATGTCCATGTTTCGGGGCACCCGGGTAAACCAGAGCTTGCGGCACTCTACGAGTGGATCAAGCCCGAAATCCTTCTGCCAGTGCACGGTGAAAGACGGCATATGGCTGAACAGGCGCGCTTTGGCCTGGCGCAGGGCGTTCCTAGTGCTTTCGTGCAATCAAACGGCGATGTGGTGCGCCTGGCACCTGGTACGCCCAAGCGCATAGGACAGGAGCGAACGGGCCGTTTGGTCGTGGACGGCGACGTTATGATCGCAGCCGACGGTGAAACCATAACGTCACGCAGGCGGCTTTCATGGTATGGCTTGATCAGCGTGGCAGTCGCCCTTGACGTTGACGACAGGGTTATGGGCGCCCCTGTATTACGTTTACACGGAGTACCGATTGAAAGCGACCGCGAGCAATTCCTTGATGAAGCAGAAGACGCGGTGATGGAAGCACACCGCAATTGGAAAGGTGATTTCGACGAACTACGCGAGGCGCTCCGTTTGGCAGTTCGGCGTTTGGCGTTCAAATGGACCGGTAAGAAACCTATCGTCGATGTGATGATCATAGAGGCATCATGAATTGGACGTCGATCATCGCGATCTATGCGCTGTTTTGGGTCATTACAGCATTTGTAGTGCTGCCAATAGGTATCCGTAGCCATGATGAACTCGGTACGGAGCGCTTTCCAGGGCAAGATGCGGGTGCACCGGCAAACTTCAATCCCAAGCGGATTTTGTTGCTTACAACTCTGATTTCTTTGGCTGCTTTTGGCTTATTCTATCTGAATTATGTGCAGGGCTGGATTGATCGCCACAGTTTCGATTTTCTAATCAAATGATAATCGCTTGATGCCTTAATCGCGAAGGCGTTCGATTGCTTGGGCGAGCGCAACATAAAGTTTGCCGACGTCGGACGACAGCACTGTAACGCCAAATGAATTGCCGTCACGTGTACTTAGAAGCACGCGCATCATCGATTCGAAATCGTGGATATAACGATTAACATGATCGCGGAATTCTGGGTCTTCGCCGTAATGTGTCGCGATTGCGCGGGCTTCGCCGCCATCGAGTAAACGGACGGCGCGTCGGGTAAACACACCGCGATCGCCTTTTAGATATGCCGCCCAACTCGTGTCGGTTACCTCGTTTGAAAGGATTTTGGCAACGTCAATTGCTGTCGAATTTAATGACTCGGTCAGGAGAGCCATTTGCCGCGCAAAGCTGCCCTCATCTATGCCGCCGAAACTCTCGTGCGCTAAGGAAAGGCGCTGCTCAAGATGCCCCGTCATTTCGTTGATCTGCGCCAATTGCTGCGCCAGCTGAGCGGTGGTCGAGTCTGAAACACGTAGGCTACGTCCAATCGATTCCTGTATGATGCCGTTCAGCGATTTGACTTGGTCATCGACAGCTCTGGCTAGCAACTGCCTGTTTTGCTCGGAAAGGCGTTCGGACACGCTTGCGAGCTCATTGTCCACGATTTCGCGACTTTCAAGTGCTGCCTGCTGAGCATTGACCTTAATATTTTCCAGCGATTGTAACAACTCACCATTGGCGCTTTCTTCCACACGATTAAGCATATCGCGCGTTGTGCTCAAAGCCTCAGAAAGGCTTTCAAACTGCTTTTGTTTTTCATCAAACAAGCCATCTTTGGAACTGAGCAGCAATTCTATTGCAGCACCTTGCTTGGCAACCAGGTCGCTGATCGTTGATGTCTTTGCTAACAGATCATCGCTCTGTTGTTCGAAATCTGCCGATTGCTGACGTGCGGCTTCCAAAATTTGAAGGCTCTTGCCGTATAATGCTTCAACCCGACCAAATGCCGCCGGTAGTGTCTCGTCAATTTCGCGTGCCGCTGAATCCAATGCGAGAAGCAGACGTTCCGACCGTTCAATCAAATGCTCTACGTTGCTGCCGTTTTCCGCAAATCTCGTGTCCAGATCAGCACTGCTGGCAGCGAGCGCTTGGAACGAGAACGCAAGGGTAGTGGAGCGATCCGTCGCATTTTGATCGATTTCTTCAATTTTCGAACCAACAGTTTCGATATGCTCGCGTACCCTGCGGATCATAAATTCTATAAAGAGGTCTTGCGCTTCTGTCTCTGTACGCATGCTAGAAATTGCCGCACCAATTTCTGCGGAATGTTGTGAGAGCCTTTGGCCGCTTTCGCCAACAATCGTCTCAATTTTTTCTACTAAAACGTTAGTCTGGGCTTCCATTTGCGCGTTGCTGTCCTTGATCAACGTGTCGATCTTTTGCGTTGCCAACTCCGATTGTGAGACCAGTTGTTGGCCACTGTCTAGCAATGTCGCCGACAACTGCGCAGTAGTATTGGCAACGGTTGACATTGCGTTTTCCGTGACAGTTGAAAGCTGGGTCGTAATCGCATTGGTGGTTGCTTCACTTCGTTGCAATTGGTCTGACAAAGCCGCAGCATTCTGGCCAATGATTTCATTGATGTTGATCGCTGCATTGGCTGCATGATCGTGCATGTCATCTATGTTTGAGCGCACTTGATCGCCAGCTGCACTTACCCTTTGCAGTGCGGCAATTAGTGATTTTGCGTGAACCTGCGCCGTATTTCCGGCGTTTCCAATCTGATTAGTCACATCTTTCGCAGCACTGGTTACCACGGGCAAATGCTTACGCAGATTTTCGAGATTGCTGGCTGCTGCACTGCTTACTTGCTCAAGCTTTTTGGCTTTTTCGTCGCTGTCTGCCAAAGCAGCAGACAGTTGGTTCGCGGAGTCATTCAGCCTTGCGGCTGAATGCCTGCCGATATTTTCCAACTCCAATGCGTTTTGCGCTAAAAATTCTCGGGCAAGTGAAATCTCTTCATTCACCGTACGCATACGCGTTTCTAGGGCTTCGCTCTCGTTTCTTAACAAAGTAGCGGTTTGACCAAAACGCTTGGCTTCTGCGCGACTGCTTCGCTGCAGGAGCAGCCAGACAATGCCGATCAATATCGCAGGGATGGCCCAATTGACCAATAAAGCCGTCGCCCTTTCTGCCGATATATTTGGCGTTATTTCAAAGCGATAAGTCCAGCCATAGAAAGCAGCCCAGCCCAAAAAAAGCATAGTAAGCAGCGTCGGCGCAATCCAACTTGTCCAAGTGATCGTGCTTTCGGCAGGCTCGTGATCTTCGGTATATTCCCAAGACTGATCGAGCAATTGTGACTCAGCATTTTCAGTGGCTGAGGCCTCTATTGTCTCACCAAAAGCGAATGCCTGATCACCGTCGATGTGCTCGACAAAATCCTCATCCGCGCTCGCGCGCTTCATCCCAATAATTTTTGATACAGACACCATAGCGACTATTTACCATATTTTTAGCTCGTTGAAACGTAAAGTTAACCATGGCGAGATTAAGGCAAGAATATGTCAGCAGATTATGGATCTTTCGATACTGCCCTCACGGCTGCCGCCGGTGACGATCCGGCTTTGATGCTCGAATTACGCGCATCCTTTGTTGAGAGCGTCCGGCGCCAGATAAGCTTGCTTGGACGGTCCCGTTGCGATGCCAATTGGCTATACACAGGTTGGCGTTTAAAAGGACTGGCTGCCAGCTTTGGGGCGGTTCGGTTGATTGAGTTGGCAGATGAAGCAACGGAAGGCGCCCCCGGTGATCCAGTTGTTTTGCGCAAACTGGAGCGAGCTATCGTGGAAATCGAGGAATATTTCTCGAACTGACGTGTGCATGGGCTGCCGACAGTCAATTACTGCTTGAACAACCAGTATCAAACGGCATAGCTCGAGCATGCTGTCTACATCTACCCCTGCTCTTGATGAAATTGTCGCTTTTCTATCTGTAGCGGGCGATCACGATGCTTCACTTGCGACGGTGACGTCTTTGTCGCCTTTTGCGGGCCAAACCATAATTGAACATCAAATAGGGCAGTTGGCAACGGCAGGGATCGGTCATTTTTTGATTTTTGTTGAAGCCATACCCGGCGCGATCATCGACTTACCCGAAAAAGCGAAGAAGCTTGGTATAGAGCTAAGCTTTGTGAGGAGTTTTAACGAACTTGCCGCACAATTTGGTGAAAAGAAAAAGCTATTTGTATTGGCGCAATCCACTTTGCTCGAAAATGAGTTTCTGCACGGATATCTGCAAGAGGGGCAAGTGGGAATTCTGACGATTGATGCGCGAAAAGAAAACCAAGCCTATGAAACCATCGATTTGCACAGAAAATGGGCTGGTGTCTCGATTTATGATGCGTCGCTATTGCAAAACGTGGAAGAGATACCTTCGGACTGGGATATGCAATCTGCGTTGCTTCGGCGCGCCGTACAAGCTGGCGTATCAATGCTTGAACTGCCCCAAGCGGTAATCGCCGAGAACAAGATCGGACTGATTTCAGAATCACGCTGCGCTTGGAGCGATTTCAAAGACACATTTTGCCAATGAAGTTGCTGGCGAGAGCGGGTTCATTGAACGCAGCATTTTTGGTCCAGCCATCGCCGCACTTTTGAACCGTCAACCAAATTTGGCGCGAATAGGCCGATACGGAGATTATTTGGGGCTAGGGGCAGCTTCTTTTTCGCTTTTGGGGGTGGCTAGCCTGCATTTCCTGCCCGCATTTATAGCCTGTTTTTTGTCACTTTTTGCGCTTCAAGCGTCAAAGATTTCAAAGAAGACTTCTGGGATTTTTGCACCTCGCGGACAAGTTCTCTCGACATTTGCTTATGTCATAATCGCGCTAGCTTTGATTTTGTTCGGGTTTGCCATTGGTGAAGGGCCGGTTGCCAGCTTGGCGATAGTGTCTGTGCTCTCCCTTATGTTGGCACAAAAATTGCCCGTTTCGAATAGCATTGGATCCTATTCTCGATCGTCTGCCCTGATGAGTTGCCTCTATTTGGCGGCTTTTTTGGCCAGCGTTCCGCATTTTGCATTTATGATTGTGCCAATTGTCCAAATTGCAGCTTTGTTTGCGGATTCATACCGACGCAAATGATGCTCAATGTCATTTGTTCTTAAAGGGTCATTAACCCTCGAATGCTAAGGAAAATCTAGGTTTTCGCTTGGAAAATGAGAAATTGGAACCAGCAACTGACCCGAAGTTAATGGCAACGCAGTTGCTATCGGTCGCCGCACATGGAGCGCGCGAAACCCTTTTGTCGTGTTCTGATGCAGCGACGATTCTGCAACTGAAAGCGGAGCAATCACCTAGCGAAGCTTCCATTTCTGCTGTTAGGCAGATGTTGCACGGATTAGTAGCTGAAATTGAATGTGCACTTGATCCCCATGCATTGGACCACGAGACATCTGGCGTTGCAAAAACTTGGAAACTAATGTTGCAAGCTGGGTTTCTTGCCGATCCTGAATTGTTGGAGCGGGTTTTGGCCGCGCATGCCGAGAGCTGTCTAAGTCGTTCACTAAGCAATTCCTATGATTTCTCCATTCAGCAGATTGCGCCTGCGAAGTTGATCAGTAGCGAGGATGCTGAAATATCCCACACAGCAAAGTTACTTTTACAATCGATGGCAATGAACGACGGAGTTTCGATTTCATATCGACAGCTAAGTGCGCCGGTCCTTCACCGCCTTTGCTGGCGAATAGTGGGGTCACTCCAAATCATACAAGGCGCGGACGACTTGGCGCTTGTTGACGCCGCAAAGTCGATGCTGCGGCAGCATGATGAAGCCGCCAGAACTGGCTATCTGAGTGAACGCCTACTGTTTTTCGCGTCTGGCAAAACTGACTTTGCTTGGAGCAATCCCAAGCTTGCAGGATTGCACCTATTCGTAGCAAAACTTGCCCAAATAAATAAACTCGATTTTGACCATGTCATGCTGCTAGCAAATGCACATTCGGTTTTGCCGTTGGCGATTCTGGCCCACCAGGCGGGACTAACATTGCAAGAGACAATGGAAGCAATTTTCGCATTGCGCGGTTTCGGATTGCGTCCTGCACAAATGTCGATGATCGAACAATGCCTGCCGCTTTTGAGCAATGAAGAAGTTCAAGCGCAGATCGATATTTGGCGGCAAGATCGCATTACATCTTTACAGTTCGAAGAGTTTTCGTTGTGATCGTCGGCGGTCAAAGCTCACGGGCAGTGCGCGCTGTCGTTGCACCAGGTGGCCGACTGGTGAGCGCAGATCAGCCTCTACTAGATATGCAACTGCGCGCGCAAGGTAGTGCTGACGGCGTGGTTGCAATGCCCGCACTGCTAGAGATCGCAGAGTTGACTTGCAGACTGCAGATGCGCGTCAGCCGAGTTGTTCGTGTGGCAGATGTATCTGCAGACTTAGACTTGTTGGTCGAGAGCCAGTTTACAGACGGCGCTGCTCACCTAGAAATTTATGGCTTAGGTTCCCGAGAAGCCTCAGCTTCCGAGCGCGCGCCATTTGGTGTCAATTCTGACCTGGTTTTGCATTGCGACCAAAGAGGGGTTTTGCTGAATGCTTATGGCACTTTGGCCGGAAGCATTGATATTGGGCACTTCGGTGCTCCAGTGGACAAAGGGCTATTGTCTTTTCCTGCGGGCTTTGATTTGGCAGTTCAAAAGGAACAGATTGAGATTGAGGCACAGATCGGAGAGCCTTCGAAAAATTGCCGTTGTACAATTGTTCCAAAGAACGATGCAGGCGGAAACGTTACGGGCTTTGAGTTAGGTATACAGCACATACAGCGTACCCCAAGTTTAACTGTTGTGGAGCCGCCTGAAGTTTCAGAGATCCACACAAAGGCTCTGGACCAAGGTTTGGGCGATTCATTCCGGCAGCCATTGGGCCGGATTATTGCGAATGCCGAGAGTATTGGTAGCAAGTTAGAGGGGCCATTGCGCGACCATTATGCGGTTTATGCAAAGGACATTGCGTCGGCGGCAAAGCATCTCGTTGAGCTTCTCGACGATTTGGGAGATCTCAGCGCAATTGAGAAGTCAGGGTTTGAAACTGCGAAAGACAAGATCGAACTTGGAGACATCGCGCGCCGTGTGACGGGGTTACTTGCTTTAAAGGCAGCAGACCAGCACATAAATATGGTTGTGGATGAAACAAGCGGCGCCGTTTATGCGTGCGCCGAATTTCGCCGTGTTTTACAAATCGCGATTAACTTGCTTTCGAATGCCATTCGCTATTCACCCGCGGGTAGTTGCGTCACAATACTCGTATATGACACTGATGATTTTGCCGAACTTTCCATTTCCGATCTGGGTCCGGGAATCACGGCGGAAAACAGGGAGAAAATCTTTGACAAGTTTGAGAGACTTGGTCGTTCGGGAGATGGCGGAAGCGGCCTCGGGCTTTACATTTCGCGAAGATTAGCCCGAGCAATGGGTGGCGAACTGTTTGTGGACCCACAATATGAAGACGGTGCGCGCTTCATACTGCGAGTCCCAAAAGCCTAAGCCCATTTGCGATGAGAAAATTGGATCAGCGTTTGTCCACTGGCACATAGGGCCGCGTTGTCGGACCGGTATAAAGCTGACGTGGACGGCCGATTTTCTGACCAGGATCAGAAATCATTTCATTCCACTGCGCGACCCAGCCGACCGTTCTAGCCAGTGCGAACAACACCGTAAACATTTCGGTCGGGAAACCGATCGCTGACAAAATGATACCGGAATAGAAATCAACATTGGGAAACAGCTTTTTCTCGATGAAATATGGGTCGTTAAGCGCCATTTCTTCCAGTTGCAGCGCAACGTCAAAGACAGGATCCTTGACCTGGAGCGCATCAAGCACTTCGCGTACGGTCTTTTGCATTACTGTCGCGCGCGGATCGTAGTTTTTGTAAACGCGGTGACCGAAACCCATTAAACGGAACGGATCATTCTTGTCCTTGGCGCGCGCAATATAGTGAGGAATTTGATCCGGCGTGCCGATTTCACGCAGCATATTAAGTGCGGCCTCATTGGCACCGCCATGTGCTGGTCCCCAAAGACAGGCTATACCCGCGGCGATGCAAGCAAAGGGGTTCGCGCCCGATGATCCGGCCAGGCGAACTGTTGAAGTTGAAGCGTTTTGTTCGTGATCCGCGTGCAAAATGAAAATGCGGTCCATTGCGCGTTCTACCGCCGGATTGACGACATATTCCTCAGCAGGAACACCAAATGTCATGCGCAAGAAGTTGCCCGTGTAGGAGAGATTATTGTCGGGGTACATGAATGGCTGACCGACCGAATATTTATATGCCATTGCCGCAATTGTCGGCATTTTTGCGATCAAGCGATGGCTAGCGATCTTGCGCTGTTCAGGGTCTGCTATGTCGGTTGAGTTGTGATAAAATGCAGAAAGCGCACCTACAACACCGCACATAATGGCCATCGGGTGGGCATCGCGCCGGAATCCCCGGTAAAAGGTAGCGAGCTGTTCATGCAGCATCGTGTGCCGCGATATCGTGTGGCTAAAATCGGCCAGTTCTTTTTTTGAGGGCAATTCGCCATTCAGAAGCAGATAGGAGACTTCCATAAAGCTGGAGTCTTCCGAGAGTTCTTCGATCGAATAACCTCGGTGTAATAATACGCCTTCGTCGCCGTCAATGAACGTCAGAGCAGATTCGCAACTCGCAGTCGACGTAAATCCGGGATCAAAAGTAAAGCATCCAGTTTCGGCATAGAGCTTACGGATATCGACAACGTCAGGACCCATTGTTCCCTTTGACACTGCAAATTCATAGTCTTTTCCAGCAATGTCCAGCTTCGCCGTGCCGTCACTCATCATCTTGCTCCTGAAATTCAAAACAAACGCAGAAAAGCGCCATTTCGCCGTTGCCATGCGAGGAAATATCGACGCCGTCAAGACAAAGCACGCGTCATCAAGCGCTTGTTTTGTCTTTGGCTTACGCTAAGGAATTAGTTGGGTGATCTGGCTTTGACCAAGAGCACAGATGCGCGCCAATTCTAACTTCCAATTGCCGTTGGCCGCTATCGAAAGCGGGCTTCATGATCAGCGAGAGCGGTTGCCTTTGGCGATTCCTTGCATCATGGCGCTGGGAATATGCTTTTGGGAGTTGCACTGGCAAGGGCAGTGTTGGCTGGTGCTGAGTTTGAGCGCTGCATTGCTGCTCACAGGATTGGTCTTGCCTTCTGGCGGGAGACTTCGCCGCGTTTTCATAATTATAGGGTTTGCATTCGCGTTAGGATTTTCAGCTATTACACTTCGGTCTGCTTCGGTAGCGGATGCGCCGCTCGGCAAAATCGAAATACGCTCCTTTTATGCAGAGATATTGGCGGTAGAGAAAATGGCCGCGCGCGATGCGGTTCGATTGACCTTGGCGACGGGCGGTCATGCAGGGTTACCCAAGAAAATCCGCGTCAATCTCCGCACCGAACAATATGTTCACGTTTTTAGCATTGGAGCTACTATTCGGTTGCGTGCGCGATTGATGCCGCCAGCACCGCCGTCACTGCCCAGTGGTTATGATTTTGCTCGACGTGCTTGGTTTTCCGGGATTGGCGCAACAGGAACTGCGCTGGGTGATGTTGTATTACACCAAGCTTCACAGCGAGGGTTTTCATTGGCGCAATCACGTGATGTAGTCAGTGAAGAGATCAAACAATCGCTGGATCAGCGCAGTGGACCATTGGCCTCGGCTCTGTTGGTTGGCGACGGCCGCTCGCTGTCGCAAGAACAAATCGATGACTTGCGTTCTAGCGGGCTCGCCCATTTAATATCGGTTAGCGGATTGCACGTGACCGCAGTTGTCGGGGGCGCCTTTCTCCTCGTCATCCGCGTCTTGGCGCTCATCCCGTGGTTGGCGTTGCGCGTTAGATTGCCGTTGGTAGCGGCAGCAACTGGAGCAATTGTCGCCATCGGCTATACACTTTTTACAGGGGCAGAAATACCGACGATCCGTTCGTGCATTGCTGCGCTCGTGGTGCTTGTCGCCATGGCTATGGGGCGCGATCCTCTTACTATGCGGGCAATTGCAACAGGTGCGCTCATCATCATGATCTTCGTTCCTGAAGCCGTTGTTGGTCCAAGTTTTCAGCTTAGTTTTGCGGCAATTACAACGATCGTAGCACTGATCGAGACTAAATTTTGGCAAAGCCGAATTCTGACCAAGCCAGAAGACGGCGTGATGCGGAGAATGGCTAAGGGTTTAGCAGGATTACTGATCATGGGCCTTGCGATCGAATTTGTAATAGCGCCTATCGCACTATTTCACTTTCATCGCGCGGGTTTGTACGGTGCATTTGCAAACATATTGGCAATACCGCTCACCACCTTTGTTGTGATGCCGAGCACGCTTCTTGGGTTGGCCTTTGACCTTGTGGGGGCAGGAAAGCCGTTTTGGTATGTGGCGCAAACAGGTGCGACGTTTATTCTCGATCTGGCGCACGGCGTTGCAGCAGCTCCGGGAGCGCAACTTGTCCGACCGGCAATGCCGCTCTGGGCATTTTGGTGCATGCTTACACCGCTGTTGGTGATTGCGATCTTTCCAGTAAAGCGCGCAAAATGGCTGTTGGGCTTCTACCTGATCGGTGCGTTGGGGCTGGCAACAGCACCGCGTGCGGACTTGCTTGTAACCGGTGACGGCAAGCATTTGGCTGTCATCGATGGGCAGGGGAGGCTTGCTCTGCTTCGAAGTGGGGCAGGTGATTTTGTCAAGCGCAGTCTCTCCGAAAGCGCAGGAATTGACATTGAACCAATTGAAATAGAAGATTGGCCCGGCACACAGTGTAATGCCGACAGTTGCATAGTCACAATTGTCAACGGTGCCCGAAGCTGGACATTACTGGCGAGTAGAAGTGGCCATTTTGTTCCGACGTTAGAAATGGTCGCAGCCTGTAGCCGCGTCGATATCCTAGTCAGTGACCGTTGGTTGCCCAGCAAATGTCAGCCGCGTTGGTTAAAACTCGACCGAAGGATGCTTGAGAAGACCGGCGGTGTCGCAATCCGCTTAGCGGACCAGAATGTCACAACTGTTCAAAGCCAAAGCGGCACTAGTCCGTGGGCCATTGCCGCAGCCGCAATGAAAGAAGATGCCGAACGAAAATCGCTGCGGCAGTCCCCTAGTATCAAGCCCGTAGCCCGCGCTGCCCCGCAATATGAAAAGGCTCGCCAAGCCAAAGCACTGTGACCCAAAGTCTCAATGATAACGACGCAGCAGCCCCGCCAAGCGGCCCTAAATCGCCACTTCATTGGGCGCATAATATTGCGGATCATAAGCAGCATTGGCCGGATCAAGCCGAACCTGACCGCCTTCTTTGCGCAGATATTTGAGCGTAGCTTCTTCGCCGCGCACCAAGGCCACAACGATTTCGCCATCGCGTGCGGTTTCGGTCTTGCGGATCAAGGCAAAGTCGCCGTCAAATATGCCGGCCTCAACCATTGAATCGCCAGACACTTCAAGCGCATAATGCTCGCCCGCGCCCAAAAGAGCCATTGGCACCGAAAGCGAGGTCTGTCCTTCCAACGCTTCGATGGGTACACCCGCCGCGATTTTCCCGTGCAAGGGTATCTCAATCACATCATTGGCCGCGACGGGCGCTGCGGGTGCCGCAAATTTGCGCTCAGCAGCGACCTTTAACGACACAACATTGGCTGGACGCGAGCCGCCTCCCTCTGGCATTTTTAACACTTCCAAAGCGCGCGCACGATTGGCCAAACGCCGAATGAAGCCACGCTCTTCAAGTGCGCCAATCAGCCGGTGAACGCCCGATTTACTTTTCAGGTCGAGCGCCTCTTTCATCTCTTCAAACGAAGGCGATACCCCGCTGGATTCCAGTCGTGCGTGGATGAAAATCAGCAATTCATGTTGTTTGGAAGTCAGCATGTCTTGTCCTCGAGTCGTTAATTACATTGGAACGATTAGCGAACATGCTGGTAATTGTCAAATCAAAAGAAGAACAATTGCAGATTCAATCGGGAATTTCGCGTTTATAAAATTACACCGGCAGCCCCGGTCAACAAAGCCCCCGTCGCAGCCTCAACGTCGTTCTGGCGCATCAGGCTTTCGCCGACGAGGAAGGTGCGCACCCCGCTTTTGGCCATGCGGGCACAATCGGCGTGGGTCGATATCCCGCTTTCGCAAACCAGCAAAGCATCGTCTGGCGCCATCCCCGCCAATCGTTCCGTCGTGCCCAGATCAACCTCAAAGGTCTTCAGATTGCGGTTATTTAACCCGATCAACCGCGATCGCAGCCGAGTGAGCGCGCGTTCCATTTCGACCTCGTCGTGCACCTCGACCAGCACGTCGAGCCCTTCGGCGCGAGCCGCATCCTCAATTTCCACCATCGCCGCGTCTTCAAGCGCTGCCACGATGATGAGGATGGCATCCGCACCCATCGCCCGTGCCTCGGCACATTGCCATGGATCGACCATGAAATCTTTACGAATGACGGGCAGGCAGCACGCCGCACGGGCGGCGACCAGATAATCCTCATGACCCCTGGAAATAGGGCGCATCGGTGAGCACGGATAGGCAAGCCGCTCCGCCTACTTCATAGGCACGCGCATGGGATGCCGGGTCAAAATCGGCGCGGATCAGGCCTTTGGACGGGCTGGCCTTTTTGATTTCGGCGATCAGGGCGAAGCCGGTGGCAGCCGTGGCCCGCAGCGCGGCTTCGAACCCTCGTACGGGGGAGGGGGCTGGCCAATGGGCCAAGCCCTGCTGCTTGCGTTCAACCACTTCTGCGCGCTTGGTCGCGCAAATTTCTGCAAGTTTGTCGATCATATTGGTGTGTATAGCCTAAGCATGGAATAGGTGATGAAAACTCACCACAACATCTGGTTCCTCTACCAGTAATGGTAAGATTTGAAAATATTCGGCAGGCTCACCCACTGGCGCCAACGTTGGAAAAGGCTTGAAACCAAAGCGGCTGTAATAGGCGGGATTGCCAACCAGAATGCACCCGGCCGCACCTTGGAGGCGCAGCCACGCAATCCCCGCGTGGATCAGCTGGCAGCCTATGCCCTGATGTTTGAGCGTAGGCTCAACCGAAACTGGCCCCAGCGCGTACCATCCGGGGGAGTGATCCGCCGCAAAGGCCAGGGTGAAGGTGATTTGTCCGACGACCACCCCGTCTCTTTCCGCCACCAGCGAAAGCGCCAGCGCGTCGGCTTCGCGCAGTTTCTCAATCAGTTCCTGCTCATCGCCCGCGGCAAACGGCATCGGGGCAAAGGCGCGTTTGGTGACGTCATAAATGGCGTCATAGTCATCGGCGCATTCGGGGCGGAACAGGATTTCCATCAAAAGGCCACCCAGCAATCGAGCAGTGCCTTGGCCAGGCCCTTGTCGATGGCTTCGGCAGCTTCTTCTATTCCGGCTTCCCAGCTCTGCACTTCGCCCGCAACGATCAGAGCACCTGCTGCGTTGAGCAGCACCGCGTCACGATATGCGCGGTCCTGAGGGGTTTCGCGTTCGCCAGCGATCAAGCGGTGAAGCGCTGCGGCGTTAAAGGCCGGGTCGCCACCTTTTAGCGCGTCTGTTGGATGGCTGGTCATGCCGACATATTCGGGCTTGAATTGATGGGTCAGGTGCACGGTCTGGGCGACAGCGGAATCAGTCTTAATCGCAACGGTCGCGAATTTGTCGCGGTTAGCGAACATCGGCTGATTATGGCCTGATACTTGTCCAAGGGTGCTGCTGCCGGATACTGAAATCTCATCCAAGCCTTCGTCGCCCGACACCACCATTGCCCGGTCGAGGCCAAGCAAGGCGATGGCCTGCGCATAGGTTTCGATGAGTGCGGGAGTGGCAACACCCACCAATTGCCGCGTGACGCCCGCTGGATTGCAGAGTGGACCAAGCAGGTTGAAAATTGTCCGCCGCCCGATAGCGCGCCTGATTGGCATAATTGGACCAAGTGCTGGATGGTGCTTTTGTGCGAAGAGGAAACAAATGCCGAGGTCGGAGAGCGTTGCTTCCGCCGTTTCCATCGCGCGGTCGAGGTTGAGGCCCAGCGCCTCAAGCGTATCTGCGGCCCCGGCTTTGGAGGAAGCCGCGCGGTTGCCATGCTTGGCGACGGGTACTTCGCAAGCCGCCACCACCAAAGCAACGGCAGTTGAGACATTCAAGCTATGGCTGCCATCGCCACCGGTGCCGCAAACGTCGATGGCATTTTCGCGTGCATTTATGCGGATCATCCGCGCCCGCATCGCGAGGGCTGCGCCTGCGATTTCCTGCGCGCTTTCACCTCGGTCGGCCATTTCTATCAGGAGAGCGGCGATTTCCTCAGCCGACATTTGGCCGTCGAGGATTTGGCCGAACAGGGTTTCGGATTGAGACAAGGAAAGGCTCATGCCCGGCGCTTTACACCGGCTTTGATCAGATGTGCTTCGATGGCGTCGGCTGCGGCAATTTTTTCGGCAGTATCGGTGGGAAAGTAATTAAACATCGCTTCTGAACGATAAAGCATCATCACTTTGCCATTGCGCGCCCAGCCGAAAAAATCTTTCCAATCCAATTGGGCATGGGATTTGGCAGTAGTGGTCGAAAAGCCTGCTTCATTCCATATTACTTCGACTTGCTGTTGCAGTTCGACCTGTTGTGCAAAAATGCGGCGGGTGTAGCGCGGCATCCACAAAAGCTGTACCAATATTTGAATTAAACTCATGATTATCAGGCCAAACACCATCATGCCGCCGATGACCTGAAACCATTCAATCCCTTTGGTGTCTCCCGCCATGATTGCGACTGCCAGACCGATAAACGCGCAAAATGCCAAAAATCTTGCGATCCTTTTTGGCTGAATCGGTGGATAATGCAGTTTGAAAGCGGTCAGTAAATCCGTTTGCTTGGGGGTATAGCTGAATGAACCGGTCATGCCCGCGCCTTCACTTTCATCCCGGCCAGCGCCATGAAGTTGGCGAGCATCGCATGGCCATGTTCGGTTGCGATGCTTTCGGGGTGGAATTGCACGCCGTGGATGGGGAGGGTTACGTGGCGGAAGCCCATGACATGGCCGTCGTCGCTGGTGGCGTTGACGATCAGATCGGCGGGAATATCCTCAACAATCAGTGAGTGGTAACGCGTCGCGGTGAAGGGTGAGGGCAGGCCTGTAAACAGCCCGCTATCATCATGGCTTACCGGCGAGGTCTTCCCATGCATCAAGCCGCCGCGCACCACGTTGCCTCCGAAATGCTGGCCGATCGTTTGGTGGCCAAGGCAGACGCCAAGCAGCGGTTTTTTCGCCTCGGCACACGCTGCAACCAGATCAAGACAAATACCCGCCTCATTGGGCGTGCACGGGCCGGGCGAGAGCAGAAAGGCCTGCGCACCAGAAGACAGGGCTTCTTCAGCGGTAATCGCATCGTTGCGAACAACTTCGACTTCCGCGCCGAGTTCCATAAGGTAATGGACAAGGTTCCATGTGAAGCTGTCATAATTGTCGATGACGAGGATGCGGTTGCTATTCACTGCCCAAACCCCGCCTCTCCAGATACCCGCACCGCCTCGCGAGCGGCTGCGATTAATGCTCCAGCTTTCGCCTCACACTCGCGAAGTTCATATTCGGGATCACTGTCGGCGACGATGCCCGCGCCGGCTTGTACGTGCAACACGCCGTCTTTGACGATGCCGGTGCGAAGGACGATGCAGCTGTCCATATTGCCGTCGGGGCTGAAATAGCCAACACCGCCTGCATAGGCCCCGCGTGTTTCTGGTTCTAGCTCTGCGATAATTTCGCAGGCGCGCACCTTCGGCGCGCCGCTGACTGTTCCAGCGGGAAAGCCCGCGAACAGCGCATCCAGCGCGTCTTTGCCCTTGGCCAATCGCCCCACCACATTGGAGACGATATGCATCACATGGCTGTAAAATTCGACCATATAGCTGTCGGTCACGGTCACACTGCCGCCATCGGTCACGCGGCCAACATCGTTGCGACCTAGGTCGAGCAACATCAAATGCTCGGCGCGTTCCTTTGGATCGGCGAGCAAGGACGCGCGGTTCTCGGCATCCTCCAGCGCGGTTTTGCCGCGTGGACGGGTTCCCGCAATTGGGCGTATGGTGACTTCGCCGTCACGTGCGCGTACGAGGATCTCTGGGCTCGATCCCGTTAGCGCAAAGCCCGGAAAATCGAGATGATAGAGAAAGGGCGAGGGGTTGATCCGCCTAAGCGCGCGGTAAAGGTCAAACGGTGGTAACGTGAAGGGCAGGGTGAAGCGCTGCGCGAGCACGACCTGAAATATGTCGCCTGCTGCAATATAGTCTTTCGCTTTTAGGACCATTTGCGCATATTTACCCGACGGCAAGATGGGCTCTGGTTCTGCAAGCAGTGCCGATTGAGCGTTGGAAATCGAGGCAGGCAATGGCTGAGACAAGCGCGCTGCTGTTTCCTGTATTCTGTCTTTGGCCAACTGCAACTTGCGCTCGGTCTCACCGCCCTCGGCCCAAATGGGAGAGGCAATGAATAAACGGTCCGCCAAACGGTCGAAAACCAAGAGAACAGTTGGCCGGACAAACAGCATGTCGGGCAATTCAAGCGGATTGGCGGGAGGACGCGGTAGCTTTTCGACGAGGCCGATGGTTTCGTATCCGAAATATCCCACAAGGCACGCGAGCGCCGAGGGTAGACCGGCGGGAACTTCTATGCGGCATTCCTCTACCAATGCGCGTAGTGCAGCCATGCTGCCGCCTTCTATCGTAGCAAAATTCGCGCGCTCGGTTAACCAGTGGCGGTTGGTCTGTGGTACGTCTCCAACAGCACGGAACATAAGGTCAGGAGCAAGGCCGATCAGGCTATAACGGCCACGAATTGCGCCGCCCTCGACCGATTCGAGCACATAGTCGCCGCGGCCTTCTAGGTATAGCTTGAGGAAAGCGGAAACTGGGGTTTCGGTGTCGGCAATGACGCTATCCCAGACCAGTGCATTCTGGCCTTTGGATATTAAGTCACGCGCCCCCGCAAGGCTGTTATCAAGCGATGCGGACATTAATCAAACTTTACTGACTGTCACGCGATGTCATTTGCTTCTTCAATTGCGCAATGACTTCATCGTTTTTCTGAACACCAGCTTGCTTGCCTGCAGCTGCCACCAGCTGTGCGACATATTCGTCGTTCAACATCCGCGACATTTCGGCGCGGCGTGCTTTCAGCATTTCTGCATTTGCGCTGGCATCGCCTTTGGTGACTTCGTCGAGCGCGACAATGAACCAGCCCTGGCCCGAAGGAGCTGCTAGGGTCTTTGCAGTGCCTTTTTTCATTGCGAACAACATTGCGAGCGGGGGAGACAAGGGCTTTCCGTCTTGGTTGAGGTCTGCGCGTGCGCCAGCAACGCGTTGAGGAGCTGGTGCTTTGATGCCGAGAGCAGCAATGGCTTCGCCCAGAGACTTGCCTCCGCTTACCGCTTTTGCGACCTTGTCTGCGGCAATTTTCGCTCCCTTGGCGCCTTCGGAAACCGCCCATTGCTGGATTACGACATCCTTGACCTTTGCAAGCGGTGGCGGTGCTGCTTCTTCAAAATCGGCCACCGCAATCATCGCGAATTTCTTGCCGGGTTCCAACTCTACCAATTGCGGGTCGCCGTCTTTTTCCATTTCAAAAGCCGCGGGAATGATTTTTTGCATGTCGGCTATCGGGCGATAGCCTGGGTTTGCGGGATCTTGGCCATTTGCTAAAAGCTTAGGCGTTGTTTCTAACGTCAGCTTCTGCGCTTTGGCAACATCGGCAAGCGTTGCGCCGTCGGCAAAGCTGTCTTCCAATTCTGCGGTCAAATCGGCCATCGCATTTGCTTCTTTTTCCGCGGCAAGTTTTTTGCCAATTTCACCAGCGACTGACGCCAATGGTCTGGCTGCGATGTTCCTGACCGCGTTCACCTTTACAACGTACCAACCCAATCCGCCTTTTGCTGGAGCGGCCACGCTGCCCGAGGGGGCTGAGAAGACTGCATCCGCAACCGCTTTGGATGCCGAAGTTGTCAATGCAGACTTGGCGACATCTTTGTTGTTGGTGACCGAAAGTCCAAGTTCTTTGGCAACAGCATCCATCGAAGCCCCGCCAGCAAGCTTGGCCGCGGCCGCCTTCGCTGCAGTATCCGTGGCCAGAACGATCTGGCTGAAGTCGCGGTTTTCACTGGCGGCATAGGTTGCCGCATTGTCCTTATAATATTGCGCTATGTCGGCATCGGTGGGCTTTGCGCGGTCACCTAAAGTCGAGTTATCAAAAATTGCATAGCTGATGGCCCGTTTTTCAGGGATCGTGAACTTGATTGCATTGGACTTATAAAATTGGGCCAATTGTGCATCGGAAGGTGGCGCTTTGGGCAAAAAAGCAGCAGAAGGCACTAGGCCAACGTTACCTGCGCGCTTTTCGAGTAGCAGCGAAGCATAAGGCAGTACCAAAGAGGCTGGAGCCTGAGGCCCCGCTGCCGCGGTTGGGAAAATTTGCTGTGCATAGAAATTTTGTGTGATGTCGTCGCGGATCA
This sequence comes from uncultured Alphaproteobacteria bacterium, assembly GCA_963763915.1. GTDB lineage: Bacteria > Pseudomonadota > Alphaproteobacteria > Sphingomonadales > Sphingomonadaceae > Sphingorhabdus_B. The sequence continues at coordinate 216,866 of CAVXQH010000002.1, read as the reverse complement.
TCTGCTCCGATACACCCAATTGCCGGGCAAAGGCTCGAAATGCCTCTGCACTGAATTGACCATCAAGGCCTCGTGCCCCGGGCACTTTCATAATTTCAGAGTCAACTAAACGTTTGCTGACTGCGATTCCAAACTGATCTCCAAAAACTGCAAGCGCATAGCGGTTGATGAGCGAAGTAAGTGTGGAATCGAGACCGCCTGCAGCTACAAAACTTGCCTGATCTATAGTTGGATTGTTCTTACGTTCGGCTTTCAACCGGACATCCATTGCCTGGTTGAACTCACCCAGCGGAATGCTGCGATTGCCAACCTTTGCAACATGTCCTTGACCCAGACCACCGAAACTGCCCGAACCGGTTACATCGCCCAGAGCGAAGGAAACCGCGATGATGCCCAAAAAAATGATCGCAATAACGGCACCGACTTTTGAATCTATTAGCTTACGCAAAAGACTGATCATATGTGGTCCTGACAACAAAAGACGTCTGAAAATTTTGGCCGCTTTAGGCGGCAAAAAGCGAACGATCAAGCGGCGAAAGTCAATTTGGCAAAAGCACTCGTCGATGCTAGCGAGAGTTTGTTTTTAAAGCTTTCGGGAGTGGCGTTGCCGTGCGTAAATATATCGTTGGAAATTGGAAGATGAACGGCACTTCTGCCGAACTTACTGATATCGCTTTGATAGCGGACGCAGCAAAAGCCTTTGCATTGGTGGATAGCGCTTTGTGTCTCCCCGCAACGTTGATTGCGCGGGCGTCGGCGCAGTTGCCTCATTTCGTTATAGGAGCGCAGGATTGTCATGCAGCAGTGTCAGGCGCGCATACCGGATGCGTATCGGGAGCGATGCTGACGGATGCCGGAGCGACTCTAACCATTGTGGGGCACAGCGAACGCCGTGCCGCGCAAAATGAAAACGACGCCGAAGTCGCCGCAAAGGCACAAGGCGCGCGCGGTGCCGGCTTAAATGTTATCGTCTGCGTGGGCGAAACCGAAGCTGAGCGCGATGCAGGTGCGGCTGAAAACATTGTTCTGTCCCAGCTGGCTGGTTCGGTTCCTGATGGCGCAACTCCCGATTGGTTGGCTATCGCCTATGAACCGGTTTGGGCAATTGGAACCGGACGCGTTCCGACAAATTCCGATGTTGAAGCTATGCACGCAGCTATTCGCGCCGCATTGACGTCGCGGTTTGGCGCGTCAGGCAAAAATTTTCGAATTTTATACGGCGGATCAATGAACGGCGAAAATGCGGCAGAATTGTTGGCTATCCGCAACGTTGATGGCGGCCTAATCGGTGGAGCAAGTCTGTCGGCACAGAAATTCATACCAATATTGGTTGCGGCAGGGGCGTCGGTCAGCTGATAGCCATTGAAGAACCGGGAAGTCGTCGCTATGTGGGCCTCAACACTGGCCCCAGGCCGCTATATGCTTCAGGAATATTTTCATGGGTTTGTTCGATTTTTTGATTGTTGTGCAAGGCATTATTGCAGCTGCACTTGTCGCTGTTATCTTGATGCAGCGTTCGGAAGGCGGTGGGCTAGGCATGGGCGGAAGTCCATCAGGCCTGATGTCGGCACGCACCGCTGCTGATTTTATGACGCGGACTACAACAATCTTGGCAACGACATTCATTGGACTTTCGATTGCTCTAGCCTTTGTCGCGGCCAAAAAAGGTAACAACTCCACGATTGATACCAGCTTGAAGCGTGTACAGGCACCGGCGACTGCGCCGATTAATCCAGGCACACCGGCCGGAGCTCCTGCTGCGGGAGCACCTGCCGCGACTGGAGCCGCTCCAGCAGTTTCAGGGACACCAGCGCCTGCAACGCAACCATCGACGGAAGTGCCACTCGATCGGTAAATTGCTGCCGGTCAGAATTTTTGCACAGAATTAATTTAAAAAAGGGATTCGCACCCTTGCCGAATCCTGCCTGACTGGTTTAGGCCTTTTCTCCCATGGCGCGGTTCATTTTTATCACCGGCGGCGTGGTCTCCTCGCTTGGCAAAGGTCTCATGGCAGCATCGCTTGCTGCTCTTCTGCAGGCGCGCGGTTATAAGGTCCGCATCCGGAAATTTGATCCGTACTTAAATGTCGATCCCGGTACTATGTCGCCTTATCAACACGGCGAAGTTTATGTAACCGATGACGGCGCGGAGACCGATCTCGATCTTGGCCATTATGAGCGGTTTACCGGTGTGCCCTCACGGCAATCTGACAATGTGACCTCTGGGCGGATCTATCATACGATAATAACCAAGGAACGCCGCGGCGACTATCTTGGTGCGACCGTGCAGGTCATCCCGCATGTCACCAACGCGATTAAGGAATTCGCACAAACCGACATCGATGATCTTGATTTCGTGCTTTGCGAAATTGGCGGCACGGTGGGTGATATCGAGTCACTACCCTTCATTGAAGCAATTCGCCAGATGCGCAATGATCTTGGCCGGGACATGACCGTGTTTATCCACGTTACTCTGGTGCCCTATATTGCAGCTGCCGGAGAGTTGAAGACCAAGCCGACCCAACATAGCGTAAAAGAGCTGACCGCACTTGGCGTGCAGCCCGATGTGCTGGTTTGTCGCTGTGAACATCCATTGCCTGATGGAGAACGTGCCAAGATCGCGGCGTTCTGCAACGTGCGTAAAGAGGCTGTCATCCCCGCACTTGACGCGCAAAGCATATATGAAGTGCCGCTCAATTATCACGGCGAAGGCTTAGATGAAGAGGTCTTGCGTGCATTCGGAATAGAGCCCGGGGTAAACCCGAACCTTTCGCGCTGGACCGAAATTCGCGAACGGCTGCGCAACCCCGAAGGTGAAGTGAATATTGCGGTTGTCGGCAAGTATGTTGGGCTCCAGGACGCATATAAGTCTTTGAATGAGGCACTTGTTCACGGTGGAATCGCCAACCGCGTCAAGGTGAATATCAACTGGATTGATGCCGAGCTCTTCGAGGGCGATCCCGGTGATATTGCAGCCCAATTGGAGCCAATGCACGCTATCCTGGTGCCGGGCGCTTTTGGACAACGTGGTGCAGCCGGAAAGATTGAAAGCATCCGTTTTGCGCGCGAACGTAAAATTCCCTTTTTCGGGATTTGTTTCGGGATGCAAATGGCCTGCGTCGAAACTGCGCGGCATTTGGCAGGAATTGAAGACGCATCATCGACCGAATTTGGCGATACAAACGAGCCACTAGTGGGACTCATAACCGAATGGATGAGCGAAGAGGGCATCCAAAAACGTGAAGAGGGTGGCGATCTGGGCGGAACGATGCGCTTGGGTGCTTATGACGCCGCGCTAAAAGGAAATAGCCATGTCGCAAGTATCTATGGGTGTGCGAATATCTCCGAACGTCATAGGCACCGATACGAAGTCAATGCTGGGTACCGCGAAGCACTCGAATCAAATGGCCTGATGTTCTCAGGAATGTCACCCGACGGGGAGCTTCCCGAAATCGTGGAACGACCCGACCATCCTTGGTTTATTGGCGTGCAATTTCACCCGGAGTTAAAGAGCAAACCTTTTGATCCGCACCCGCTTTTTGCAAGTTTTGTGGGCGCCGCCTTGCTGCAAAGCCGTTTAGTTTAATCGCAGTAATGTAATATTCAGGTAAGCCAAATTCGCGCATTCATTTTTATTTTGGAAGAATCGGCGAACTAATGTAATTTCCAGCGTAAGGCTCTGGAAAGTGGGCTCGGGTTTCGAAATTTTTTTGAGTTCATGTTTCTTCCGACCCTTTTGCGACCCGGGCCGGGAGGACATGAAAAACAGGTGCTTTGCACCTAGGGCGGTTGGTTTGATTACCGACCGCCCTAAATTTGCTGTTGAAACCCGATCATAGGAGTTAGTGCTTGATCAGGCCCGTTTTGCGGCTTTCTTATTTGTTGTCGCGAGATCGTTTTCGACGTGATCGATCAAACCACCGATCTGGATTTTACGGGGCTTTAACGCTTCGGGAATTTCACGAACGAGCGACACAGTCAAAAGTCCATCTGCCAAATCAGCACCTGTAACAAAAATATGATCGGCCAGCTGGAAGCGGCGTTCAAAATTGCGATTGGCGATGCCCATGTGCAAGAAGTCACGATTGTCATTGCCGTCAATTTCCTTAGATCCGGCAACAATCAGCATATTTTGCTGGGCAGTAATATCAATCTCACCGGGCTTGAATCCGGCCACAGCAATGGTGATCCGGTAATCATTTTCAGCGATGCGCTCAATATTGAAAGGGGGGTAATTTTCATTCTGAGCGGCACGCCCGGCATTTTCCAAAATGTCGAATAAGCGGTCAAAGCCGACGGTTGTGCGGCGGTAAGGGGTAAAGTCTAAACGGTTCATACAAATTCTCCTTCGTGAGCAATTTGGTTTTGAAGCCCACATGCGCAGCGCTTCGATTTCATAGTTTTTTGAGGACCACATGGCTCCTCAACTCGAAACATGGGAATTGTCCAAAAAACTTCAAGGGCAAAAAAACAAAACCGCCCGGAATGCGGACGGTTTTGCTCAAGCTTCTGCTTTTCAGATGGTTCGTCTTGACGTTCTGCCAGATCAAACCACTCCCCCTGAACCATTGGCCGCGTGACGGTCAAAATGGATTTTCTCTCTTGCGCCTTGGATGAACCGCGTTCAATCAATAGTTGGATCGAGTGAACGCATTTCCTTGCCGCTGTTGCCGGAATGCAACATATGGATGCGGCGTTTGGGCTTGGTGCTTGCATGGCCACGCTCTGCCGCCTAAACACCGTGCTGTTATCAATTCATTTGGAAAATCTCCCTCAATATGCTGCTTTCGCGCTATGAACGAATGATTGCCAAGCGCTATTTGCTGCCTGGCAAAGGAGAGGGATTTATCTTCCTTGTTGCCGGGATTAGCTTGACTGCGGTTATGCTTGGCGTTGCTGCCCTCATCATTGTCATGAGCGTCATGAATGGTTTTCGCGCAGAATTGTTCGATAAAATCGTAGGCCTCAATGGGCATGCGGTGATTCAGGGATACGGTGGCAGGCTATCCAATTGGCAGGCCATTCTGGATGCCACCAAGAAAACGCCCGGTGTTACCGAGGCCAATCCGCTTATTGAACAACCGTTGCTTGCAACTGCGGAGGGCCGCGTGGAGGCCATTCTCGCGCGCGGCATGCGTATGGAAGATATCCTAGCTAACGGGACGTTGAAGGACAAAGTCGTTTCGGGCAAATTGCGTGATGTCGTCCCCGAGAGTGGCAAGATTGCTATTGGTTCACGCCTTGCTCAAAGCCTTGGCATTTATGTCGGCAAGAATATTACGATCATCAATCCGGCAGGGCGCACGACCCCATTCGGTACGGTTCCGCGCGAAATTTCGTATGAGGTTGCCGCGATATTTGAGGTTGGCGTTTATGATTATGACAAGGCTTTTGTCATCATGCCTATCGAAGATGCGCAGATATTGATGCTCTTGGGCGATCAAATCGGGATGATCGAGATCAAGACCAATGATCCTGAGAATGTCAATGCGATCCTCAAGCCACTGTTGCCCAAAATTGGCACCAGCGGTTTGATCGTCGACTGGAAAACAATGAACGCTTCCTTGTTCGAAACCCTGGCAATTGAGCGCGTGGCCATGTTCGTTGTGCTCTCAATCATTGTGCTCGTCGCTGTCTTCAATATTCTGTCGTCGTTGATCATGCTCGTTCGCGCGAAGACTCGTGATATAGCGATATTGCGCACAATGGGGGCTTCACGGCGGTCTTTGCTCCGCATCTTCATGACGGTCGGTGTCTCGATTGGTGTTGCAGGGATTATTGCCGGCCTGATCCTTGGATTTGTTTTCCTGTTTTTCAGGCAGGGAGTGATTAACTTCATCCAGCTGGTAACCGGACAAAATCTTTGGGATCCCTCGATCCGGTTCCTGACCGAGCTGCCATCGCGTACCGATCCGTTCGAAGTGGCGGCAATAGTTGCTTTGGCGCTATTGTTCAGCTTCCTCGCGACGCTCTATCCGGCTTTCAAGGCCGCGAGTACCGATCCGGTTCAGGTGCTTCGTTATGAGTAATGACGCACCGATCATAGCCAGTCTGACTGGCGTACGCCGCAGCTTCGTGCAGGGTGATGTTACTATCGATGTGTTGCGCGGTGTGGACCTGAATATCCGTCAGGGAGAGTTGGTCGCGTTGCTCGGGCCTTCTGGCACAGGCAAGTCAACCCTGCTGCAAGCGCTGGGGCTGTTAGAGGGCGGTTTTACCGGCTCGATCAAAATTGATGGCGAAGAAGCGCGCAACATGAACGCCGATCACCTGACCGATGTGCGCCGTGAAAAGCTAGGGTTTGTTTATCAATTCCATCACTTGCTGCCGGACTTTAATGCACTAGAGAATGTTGTCCTGCCGCAGCTGATCGCAGGTGCGGAGCCTGACGTAGCGACCGAAAGGGCGACTGCTCTCCTGTCGAGTCTTGGCTTGGCCCAACGATTGGAGCATCGCCCGTCGAAGCTCTCCGGCGGTGAGCAGCAGCGTGTTGCAGTTGCGCGCGCACTTGCCAACAAGCCCAAACTTGTTTTGGCCGATGAACCCACCGGTAATCTTGACGAACACACCGCTGATATTGTGCTGGGCGAATTTATGGCGCTCGTCCGCGGGGAAGGCAGCGCGGCGGTCGTTGCCACGCATAATGAGCGCCTTGCCGCGAAGATGGACCGGGTGGTAAGGTTACACGACGGCGTACTTGGCTAGAACAACCACGTAAAGGCGAACGAAAATGTCTCTCTATGACTTTCAAATCAAAATGCCCGGCGGTCGCGAAGAAGCTATGGCTGCACATGCCGGTAAGGTGCTGCTTGTGGTCAACACCGCGTCCAAATGCGGCTTCACCCCGCAATATGAGGGGCTTGAGGCGCTATACCGCAAATACAAAGATCAAGGCTTTGAAGTGCTGGCATTCCCATGCAACCAATTTGGTGCACAGGAACCAGGCGACGAGAACGAGATCAAGAATTTCTGCTCGCTGACTTACGACGTATCTTTTCCATTGGCGGCAAAGGTCGATGTGAACGGTACCAACGAAGACCCGCTTTGGCACCATTTGAAGCAACAACAATCGGGTTTGCTAGGTATGCGCGGGATTAAGTGGAACTTCACCAAATTCCTGATTGATCGCCAGGGCAATGTTGTCGCCCGGCACGGCCCGCAAGTTAAGCCAGAGGCACTGGCAAAGGATATCGAGCGGCTGCTGGGGTAGGGACCGCTTACAAATCACTGTCCCACATTCCTCTGCTTATGCTTTACACTGGGCTAAATCGGTAAACGCGTGCGTCGCTGATCCGAGGAACCACAACAGCGAATTGATGTAAATTTTCAAGCAGATTTCATTGTAAACTTTGGCAGTTTTCTGCGGGTTTTCGGGGAATTGGCATTCCAACTGTTCAGCCGAATTCAATATGGAATTCACTGGCCAGTTAGCTGCTTTAAACAAATTTGCATTTCTCCACAAAATTAACACAGCTAGCTTTGCAAAATGCAGTCCGCTGGACTAGCCTTTGAACCATGCCATTCGTTCCCTTTGTTCCGCTACGTGTCTTTTCGGCATATACGATGCTGGAGGGAGCGATTGAGCCCAAAGCAATCGGAAAACAGGCCAAGAAGCTGGGATTCCCGGCGATTGCGATCACGGATCGCAACGGGCTTTATGGGGTAATGCCGTTTCAAGACGCGGCACGCGCAGAAGGTGTACAGCCCGTTGTTGGGATGATGCTGGGCGTTGCTCGACCGGAAAATTGCAACGGTGGTGCCTTCATCCGTGATTGGATCGCGGTCTATGCCCAGAATGAGGTAGGCTATGTGAACTTGTGCCGCTTGGCCTCTATGTCGCACTTGGACCGGCCAGAAGGGCTCGAGGCACATGTCACGCTCGATCAGCTGGCTGGCTATGCCGACGGGTTGCTTGCGCTGACAGCAGGGGGAGAGGGCGGATTGGCTCGCTTGATGGCAGCTGAACAGAGCGAAGCTGCCGAGGTGTATGTCGACAGCTTGCAAGCGATTTTCCCTGACCGGCTATATATCGAGCTTTCCCGGCGCGGCGATCAAGCCGAGGAAGCCGCCGAAGCTGCTCTGATCGATTTGGCATATGCACGCAATTTGCCTCTTGTAGCGACCAATCCGGCTTTTTACGCCGAACCCGGCTTCTTTGACGCGCATGATGCGATGCTGTGTATCGCACACGGTGCATATGTTGAAAGCGATGATCGCCCAAAATCCTCCCGCCAGACGTGGATTAAGAACGGCAAACAAATTGCTGAGCTATTTGCCGATCTACCCGAAGCTATCGCCAACACGCTTGTTGTCGCGCAGCGCTGCACGGCACTTGCACCCAAGCGTAAAGAAATTCTGCCCAGCCTTGCTGGTGATCCAGAAGCGGAGAACAAGCAGCTGGCAACCGACGCGCATAACGGCCTCTTGACGCGCCTCGGGGCTGCCGGGATTGTCGAGGATGAAGCGCGCAAACCCTATTTTGAGCGACTGGCGTTCGAAATTGATGTCATCACCAAGATGGGTTTCTCGGGCTATTTCTTGATCGTTGCCGACTTCATAAAATGGGCCAAGGATCAAGGGATTGCGGTAGGGCCAGGGCGCGGATCGGGCGCAGGCTCGCTAGTCGCATGGGTGCTAACGATCACCGACTTGGACCCGATCGAGTTGGGCCTGCTGTTCGAACGGTTTCTTAACCCCGATCGTGTTTCCATGCCGGACTTCGATATCGATTTTTGCGAAACGCGGCGCGGCGAAGTCATTCGCTATGTCCAGCAGAAATATGGCAATCGACAAGTTGCTCAGATCATCACTTTTGGGAAGCTGAAGGCGCGCGCCGTGCTGCGGGATACCGGTCGGGTGCTGCAAATGAGCTATGGACAGGTTGACCGCTTGTGCAAGCTTGTTCCCAATCAGCCCACCGATCCGTGGGATTTGGAGCGGTCGCTTGCCGGGGTAGCCGAATTGCGGGAGGAGTATCGGCGCGACGAACAGGTGAAGCGATTATTCGATTTGGCAATGAAACTAGAGGGTCTGCCGCGGCATAGCTCGACCCATGCTGCTGGCGTGGTTATTGGCGACCGTGATTTGTCCGAGTTAGCGCCGTTATACCGCGACCCACGGTCAGATATTCCCGTCACCCAATTTGACATGAAATATGTCGAGGCGGCGGGGCTAGTGAAGTTCGACTTTCTGGGATTGAAAACGCTTTCGGTTTTACAAAAATGTGAGAATTTGTTGGCAAGACGCGGCGTGATCGTCGACCTTGGCAGGCTTGGTAATGCCGATCCGGCGGTATATGATTTACTTCAACGCGGCGAGACCGTCGGCGTGTTCCAGTTGGAATCAGAAGGGATGCGGCGCACATTGTCTGCTGTGCGACCCACCAATTTCGGCGACATTATTGCGCTCGTTTCGCTGTACCGGCCAGGTCCGATGGATAATATCCCGATGTTTGGCCGTCGCAAAAATGGTGAGGAAGCAATAGAATATCCTCATCATTTGCTCGAACCCGTGCTGAATGAAACTTACGGCATCTTTGTGTACCAAGAACAGGTGATGCAGGCCGCGCAAATACTCGCGGGCTATAGTCTGGGCGAAGCAGATCTGCTGCGGCGTGCGATGGGCAAGAAGATCCAGTCCGAAATGGACGCACAGCGCGACCGCTTCGTTTCGGGTTGCGCGCAACATCAAATTGGTGAAGCGCGGGCCAACGAGTTGTTTGACTTGATTGACAAGTTTGCCGGCTACGGCTTCAATAAGAGCCACGCTGCTGCTTATGCCGTGCTCGCTTACCAAACCGCATGGATGAAAGTGCATCATCCTGAGGAGTTTTTTGCAGCATCCATGTGTTTCGATATGCACCAAACCGACAAGCTTGCAATTTTCTGCGACGATATGCAGCGATTGGGAATAAAATGCCTTCCCCCCAGCATTAATCGCAGCGAAGCTGAATTCATCGTGGAAGAAGACGGTGAGAGCGGTCTTGCCGTCCGTTATGCGCTTGCCGGCGTCAAAAATGTCGGCGAAAAAGCCATGGAATTTCTGGTCGACGAGCGTAGAATAAACGGTGAGTTCGTCGATTTGGCCGACTTTGCCAACCGGATTGATCCGACATTGGTGAACCGGCGGAGCTTGGAAAACCTTGCCGCCTCGGGGGCATTCGATGGGTTCGACCTTAACCGCGCTGCAATATCAGCAGCAGCAGAGACCATTCTCGCAACTGCGCAATCTGCACGTGAAATGCGCGAAAGCGGACAAGGCGGTCTATTTGGTGAAGGCGGCAATGGCGATATCGCTCCCATACGGTTGGAGACATCTGCGATCTGGGCAACTGGCGAACGCATGGCCGCTGAAAAAGAAGCCTTTGGCTTTTATTTTTCGGAACACCCGGTTTCACAATTCACAGCTCTTGCAACTTCGCATGGTGCCAAGAGCCACGCTGAATGGTTGAATAGTGGTCCGATCCCTGAAGGTGTGCGCAAAATGGGCAATATTGCAGCGATGGTGGAATCGGTGCGTTGGCGAGAATCGCGTAAAGGAAAGCGCTTCGTAGTGGCCGAGTTATCGGACACTGGCGGTCAATTTAGCGCTCGCTGTTTCGAAGAGGATTTAGCAGCACAGCTTGCCACTTGGGCTCAAGATTCTGCATGTTTGTTGCTGGGCGTTGAAATGGACATGCGTGCCGGTGACGAAGTTCCCGGATTTACGATAAAGAGCGCGAAACCGCTCAATTCTCTAACCGCGAACACCAGATTGAAGCTGCAACTCGAAGTCGAGGATCCCGCTGCGTATGACAAATTTTCGGCGCTACTCGCGCCACAAGAAGGCGGTCGCAGCCAGGTGGTTATAAAAACCCGAGGCCACCAAAATACTCCGGTTCGCATAGAGCTGAAAAAGCGTTATCAGCTAGACGCGGATATTGTGGCGAGCGTTAAACTGATTGACGGCATAGCCAATGTCGAGTTTTCTCCATTGGGACCGCCACAACTGGAACTGGTTCGCTAGTCAGATTTAGAGGAGAGAAATTCGCATGATGGGCGGAATGCAAGACTGGTCGCTGCGTGTGACCCATTTGATTGACCATGCAGAGCGAGAGTGTGGAAACCGCGAAATCTTGACGCGTTGGTCCGATGGTAAGATTGAACGCACTAACTGGGCAGGGGTGGCCAACGACGCGCGCAGGCTGGCACAGGCGTTTGTCTCCATGGGGTGCAAGCCCGGCGACCGAATTGCGACTTTCGCCATAAATCATCACCGCCATCTGTCAACGTGGTACGGGGCGATAGGTTTTGGCGGTATCATTCATACAATCAACATTCGCTTGTTTGATGAGGATCTGATCTACATCATCAACCATGCCGAAGATCGCGTGCTCCTCTACGATAAAGCGTTTGCACCAATCATCGAACGGCTGAAACCTCATCTCAAAACCGTTGAGCATTTTGTCGTGTATGACGACGATGCGGGATACCCAGCGCTAGTGGCCGCGCAAGACGGAAATTATTCTTGGTTTGAAGGTGACGAACGCGACCCGTGTATGCTGTGTTATACCAGCGGCACTACGGGCCATCCCAAAGGGGTGCTTTACGAGCATCGTTCACATGTACTTCATGCGATGTCCGAAGTGGCACCGGGAGTGTTCGATTTGGGAGCAAACTCCGTATTGCTTCCTATCGTCCCGATGTTTCATGCGGCAAGCTGGGGATTGCCGTTTGCAGGGGCTCTTGCGGGCGTAAAGTTCATCTTCAGCACAACCAACGAAGCGCCCATCCTGCATCAACTGATGCTCGATGAGAAAGTGACACATAGCGCCGGTGTTCCAACTGTTTGGTTGGCGATGTTTACGCATCTCGATGCTCAGGCCGATGCGGGCAACGAAGCCGGTCTAGGGCGCCTACGGCTCGTAACCATTGGCGGCTCAGCTGCGCCACGCGCTATGATCGAGCGCCTAATGAGGCAAGGCGTACGCGTTTCCCATGCGTGGGGCATGACCGAAACCTCCCCGATCGGAACGATGGGGGCACCTACCTTCGACTGGGCAGAACTTGACCTTGAGCAACAGATCGCGGTGGTGACCAAGCAAGGACGTCCGCCATTTGGTGTTGAACTGCGCACAGTTGATCCCGAAGGCAAGCTCCTACCGCGAGACGGCGTTTCTTCCGGTCAGCTGCAAATCCGCGGCCCATGGATTATCAAGCGCTATTTTAAGGCAGAGGTTGAAGCGACGATTGACGGGCAGTGGTTCGATACCGGCGATGTCGCGATCTTGCATCCCGACGGAACCATGCAGATTACCGACCGTGTTAAGGACGTGATCAAATCGGGCGGGGAATGGATTAGCTCGGTTGAGCTCGAGAACATAGCAGTTGGTTGTCCCGGCGTAGCCGAGGCAGGAGCAATAGGCATTGCGCACCCTAAATGGGACGAGCGTCCAGTGCTGGTTGTCGTCAAAAAGGAAGGAGCAGACATAACCGAAGAAAGCATGAAAGCATATCTGGCTGATCGTATCGCCAAGTGGTGGATGCCCGATCGTGTGCTTTTCGTCGATGCCTTACCGCATGGAAGCACTGGCAAAATTCACAAGGTTTCGTTGAGAGAACAATTCAAGGACTTGGTTCTGGAATAGGCGATCCCGCACTTTCCTAAAACAAGGTCATCTGACCGTCCAGATTTGGCGGCACGAACCGGTCTAACCTTAATCCCCATTTGCTTACGCCCAAGCCATAACGACGTTTGGCAATATTGACGCGCGTACGGATGAGCTCTGCCCATGGGCCACTGCCGCGCATCCGACCGAAAAAGGCAGGGTCATTGTTTTTGCCGTCACGCATTGACTGAATGATATGCACCACTTTGTCCGCTCGTTCGGGAAAATGCGTTTCCAGCCATTCGCGGAAAAGAGGTGCGAGCTCGTGTGGCAATCGTATGGGTATCCATGAAAGGCTGTCGGCTCCTGCTTCTGCAGCAGCCGCAACCAAATTCTCTATTTCATGGTCGGTAATCGCCGGGATAACTGGTGCCATGCTGACATGAACCGGCACGCCTGCAGCCTTTAGAGCTTTTACCGTCGATAGTCTTTTTGCCGGCGATGATGCACGCGGTTCCAAAATGCGCGCTAAACCTGGATCAAGCGTTGTTACCGAAATGGCTATCGCCACCAGATCATGTTCTGCCAAACGTCGCAAGATAGTAAGATCGTCCAGAATACGCGCCGATTTGGTTGTAATGGCGACGGGATGACCCGTTTCTTCCATTAGCGCCAATATTTGTCGCGTGATGCGGTACCGAGCTTCAATTGGTTGGTACGGATCGGTATTCGTCCCGATGGCTATGGGTGCGACCTTGTAATTGGGCTTGGCAAGTGTAGCGCGCAGGAATTGCGCAGCCTCTGGCTTCGCAAATAGCTTTGTTTCGAAATCCAGCCCTGGGGAGAGATCATGAAACGCGTGACTTGGCCTAGCATAGCAATATGAGCAGCCATGCTCGCATCCTCTATATGCATTGACTGAACGGTCAAATGGAATGTCGGGAGACCGATTAAATGTGAGAACCGACTTTGGAAATTCCTTGATTACTGTGGTGCAGATACTGTTCGGTTCGCCGTCTATGGCAATGACTTCGTCAAGCCAATCACCGTCAGCGAGTTTCTCTGGCAGTTTGAAGCGTGTTGAACGGTTGTCACTTGCAATGCCTCTGCCCTTGATCGATGTTTTTTGTGTAACTTGCATTGATGCATGTTAGTGCTAGGAATTGATGTGGGCAAGAACAAAAAAAGAACAGATTAACCCTTTGTGAGAGTCATCTTTCCATTTTGGTCCGGAAAACTGGGCCAAAGATATTGCACTAGGCCAGGTCTACTGATGCCTGTCTTGTTTTGAAAAAACTCATATATCCAAAGGTTACGGAGTATAGTTGAGACATACCCACGCGTCTCCCAATAAGGAATAGACTCAATGAATAAAAGCGGATCGCCATTGTCGCGAACTTCTGTATTCCAACGGCTAACGGGGGTTGGTCCGGCATTATACGCCGCGATGACTTTGGGGAGTAAACCCCCGGTTGTCGGTAGTTCTTTTAGTTTTTCGAGATAGGACTGCCCATATTCGAGATTGACCGAAGGTTGATCAAGATCGGAAGAGTTGAGGTTCTCGCCGCGTTTGCGCGCCATTTCTTTCGCGGTAGTGGGCTTGACCTGCATCAAACCGCGCGCTCCTGCAGAGCTGATAACATCGGTGCGGAAAGAACTTTCCTGTAGTGTATGGGCAAAAACCAATGCGGGTTCAACACGCCAACCGCCTTGCGGTTTCCAACTTGGTAAAGGATAACGGGTGGTAGCATTGGTGAAGTTGCGCGACGGCCCGTAATGCGCCAACCAGAATTGCGTGCCGGGCAAGTTAAGCGCACCTGCCAATTTGGCGATATCGGCGTGCATTTCGGACGCTCCGATCCGAGCTTGAAAACGTAGAGTTTCGTCGGCTAGTTTGAATTGACCGATTTCAGACAAGCCAATAGCAATTTGGACGTTTTTCTCGCCGTCGATGGCATTCCAGTCGGTCTTGCGTGCGCGAATTTGTTTCGCGGCCAAAAACTCAAGGCCGAGCGCTTCACTTGCCATCAAGCCATAAAAACTCTCGGGGATTTTCGTCGCGAGTTGGAGATATTTTTGTGCCCGTTGTGGTTGCCGGCTCGCGGTAGCTGCGCGACTTGCCCAATAAAGACCAGTGGCGCGCATGTCATCGTTCCAGCCGCGCTGTGCGACATAATCAAAAGATGTCAAAGCGTTTGCGAAATCGCGGAGGCGCCAAGATGCCAAACCGGAAATCCAGTGTCCCTGAACAGCCCAGTCGCTGCTTTCTCGCGCAGCGGATGAGGCAAGACGACGCGCATTGCCATCGTCGTTTTCCGTATAATAGGACCAAGCGATCCGGGCTTGAAGTTCTGCCTTTGCGCCGGAGCTCAAAGATGCCGCCGAACCAAGATAGGCGGCTTCGGCCGCGGCGGAATTGTCGTTCCTGATGAAAACTTGGATTTGTTCTCGCAAATTGCTTATGTCTTCGCTGCGTGTCGGTTCTGGAAGGTTGCGGCGCGGGGCTTCACCCAAATACCCCATCCTTTGGGTAGTAGGACGCAGTGGGACTGCCGTTACGCCACGTCGCAACGCTAAATTTTCGAGGCGCTCGGCTTGTGGCAAATAAGGTGCTGCATTGAGCAGCGCTTCTAGTTTTTCTGCTGGTATCTCCGGGCTACCCGGGGCGAGGTAAAGTTCGGCGCGTGCCATCGATGCCATTGGTGATCGCGGTGCGCGCTCAATCAGTTGAAATGCTTCATCCCAACGCTTTGCCGAAATGGCCGCAAATATGTTAGCATAGAGTTGCTTCTCTTGCGCATTAAGGCCGGCAGGAACTGCTGCTTGCGGCGCGACAACCCGGAAATTTTCGCTTGTTAAAGCATATGCACTGCCGGGGAGAATAGCTGCAGAAACAGCAGCAGCGACAACCATGTAAGCAGATTTCACACTAAGTCCCTTTTTAGAATCATCTGCAAATCTTGCCAAACCTCACGTTTCAATGATGGGCCAGCTAAAACCGTACGCGGATGATATGTCGATATCACCGCCACCTTTTGACCATCATGGTTAATTTTCTGTAAACTTCCCCGCGTTTCGGCAATTTCTGCGCCGAGAAGCGCTTTGGAAACGGTCGAACCGAGGAGCAAAATCGCTTTTGGTTGAACGAGTTTTATTTGATGCAACGCAAGGCGGATGATCGAAGGCAGTGCAGCCTCTGGTATTTCACCGCTCGCGGGTCGCGTTAGCGCCAATGACGTCACGAATATATTGTCTTCTTCCAAGCCGATTGCCCGCAGCATTGCGCGCAGCAAGTTGCCTTGTGTGCCACTTGCGAGATGTCCTGCGTTAATATCGGCTTCATCGGGAATATCGCCGATGACCATGATGTCAGGATTGGCCTTGCCAACTGGCAACGCAACATTTCGACCGAACTGCGTTCCAGGCAAGGATCGGTCATGCTGCAAGCATTCTATTAGTTGTTGCAAGCTCGATGGCCAATTTGTCTCGTCGCTCACTTCAAAAACGTCGGTTTGCGGTTTTGGTTCTCGTTCCGCTTTTGTGGCGTTTTGAACAGCGGCACGTTCTGATAAGACTGCCGTAGGTACAACAATAGGAGTGGCAAGCCAGTCGATGGCTTGTTCTTCTACAACGCAATCGACGCCGAGCGATTGCCACCAACTATGATAAGACGCGACCACAGCCAGCAGCTGCGAATCCCCTGAAAGCTGCATAACACCTCAAAGTCACTTGTTGACGGAATGGTCAATTGCTTGGCATGGCAAAATCCGTCAAACGATGATTTTACGCGTCAATGCGATAGTGCTACTGCGGAAAATGCCGCCAGTCAAAGGATGAGAATGATGAGTGAACGGGAATCGATGCCCTATGATGTGGTGATTGTGGGCGCTGGGCCATCGGGCCTTGCCGCTGCAATCCGGATCAAACAGAAATCACCCGACACTAGCGTCTGCATTTTGGAAAAGGGTTCGGAAGTTGGCGCTCATATTCTTTCCGGCGCGGTTTTTGATCCCAAAGCAATCGATGAGCTAATTCCGGATTGGCGTGAACAGGGTTGCCCGATGGCAGAGGTGCCGGTTACTGATAATCAGCATTGGATTTTGTCGACCAAAGGCAAATTCAATTTCCCCCATATTTTCATGCCGCCCTTTATGAACAACAAGGGAACGTACACCGGATCTCTTGGAAACCTATGCCGATGGCTTGCAGGAAAAGCGGAGGATCTCGGCGTAGAGATATTTCCCGGTTTTGCTGCGGCAGAAGTTCTATTCAATGCAAATGGCTCAGTAAAAGGCGTTGCTACTGGCGACATGGGCGTCGCGCGCGATGGCAGCCATAAGGCTGACTACATGCCGGGAATGGAACTGCACGCGAAATACACGTTTTTTGCCGAAGGCGTTCGCGGTCATTTGACGAAGCAATTGAAATCACAATTCGGTTTGGACACGGATTGCCAACCGCAAGTCTACGGGATTGGTCTTAAGGAATTGTGGGACATAAAACCAGAAAATCACGTCCCTGGGCGGGTCATTCACACGCAGGGCTGGCCTCTTTCTGACGCAAATGGCGGCAGCTTCCTTTACCATCAGGCGAACGGACAAGTTGCCTTGGGCTTTTCCGTGTGGCTGAACTATAACAATCCCAACCTCTCGCCTTTTGAAGAATTTCAACGCTGGAAAACCCATCCGGCGATCCGGGCCATATTGGACGGCGGAAAAAGGGTATCTTACGGCGCCAGAGCCATAAACGACGGTGGCTGGCAGTCAGTTCCCAGGCTCGCTTTTTACGGCGGCGCTTTGATCGGCTGTGCTGCCGGGTTCTTGAACGTGCCACGCCTGAAGGGCAGCCACACAGCAATGAAATCGGGTATGATGGCCGCAGACGCAGCGGTTGAAGCATTGGCTGCGGGGCGCGAGCATGATGCCCTTTCTGCATATCAAACCGCTTATGAAAATAGCTGGGTCTACGAAGAGCTACGTAAGGTGCGTAATGTCCTTCCACTCGTTGAGAAATACGGAAACACGCTGGGAACTTTGCTAAGTGGCATCGCTATGTGGTGCGAGACAATTGGCCTGCGCTGGCCAATTACAATGAAACATCATCCCGACTATAAGGCTTTGAAAGCCAAGAGTACGGCTTCTGCAATCACATATCCGAAACCTGACGGTGTTTTTAGTTTTGACCGGCTGTCATCGGTTTTTCTATCGAATACAAACCATGCCGAAGACCAGCCCGTGCATTTGCAAGTTAAGGATATGGATTTGCAACTGCGGAGTGAATGGGGCGAATTTGGCGGACCATCGACGCGTTATTGCCCTGCAGGCGTTTATGAGTGGATCGAAGAAGACGGCAAGGATCCGCGCTTCCAGATCAATTCTCAGAACTGCGTGCACTGCAAGACATGTGACATCAAAGATCCTAACCAGAATATCAATTGGGTCACGCCAGAAGGTGGCGGCGGTCCAAATTATCCCAATATGTGATCGCGAGGGCGCGTTTATGCGACCGACAAAGGCTATTTGGTTCTTGATGCTTTCGGCAATGCCGGTGGGTGCGTTGGCAAAAACTGATGAGCAGCTTGCCGATGCCTATATGAATGCGCGGGTCGCAGAAATTGCAAACCAGAACGAACAGGCCTCCCTGGCATTTGGTTCATTATTGACATTGCGACCAACTAGCGAGGTTTTGGCCGACCGTCTGTTTGTTACTGCGGTCAGGAGCGGAAACATGCCTGCAGCTTTGCGTGCCGTTCGTGCGCAGGAGTTAAGTAACCGGGCAGGTGGCGACGCGCCGCTTTTGCTATTTGCCGATGCTTTCCGTCGGAATGATTGGAAAATGGCAGATATCGCTTTGGCTGAACTGTCTTCGAAAAGCCAATTTGCCTTTGCGGTTCCGATTTTGCAGGCATGGGCCAATCGTGCCCAGGGCAAGGCGGTAAACATTACGCTAGGCGATGCAGAAGCAGACAAGTTCTACAATTTCTACGCACTCGATCAGCAAGTTTACTCTCAATTGGCAAATGTCAATTTTGACGGTGCGGAAAAAAGTTTAACATTATTTCAATCCATTGGTGCAAATTATTCAGATAACATGTTGATTGAAAGCGCAATGGTGTTGGCGTCGAAAGGGCGGGGAGCTGTCGCGCGCAATTTGCTTTCTGGCATACTTGAGCCGACGGAAATTGACGCATTAGTCCAGCAGAATGCTAAATCGACCCGAGAAATCATTCCAGCAAAAGCAATTGCGATATTGCACGTGCGCTTTGCCAACGACTTGCTGGAACAGAATGTTCCTGAACAAGCGATTGTGCAGGCAAGACTGGCCGAATGGTATGTTCCAGGGTTTGAACAAGCTACATTGGCGCTGGCGGCAGCAGAACGAAAGCTGGGGCAGCCACAAAAAGCGCTAAAAATACTGCAAACCATGAAAACGAGCTCACCATATTGGTCTAAGGCAGTCATCGAACAAGCACAAATTTTGGTAGACAGCGGGCAAAAGGTAGCGGCACGCAGTCTTTTGGCAAAAGCACGGTTGCGTTCGCCCGATTCACTTGCTTTCGCGCAAACAGAGGCGCGTGTTTTAATGGAATCGCAGGCCTTTGGTGAAGCCGTGTCCGCTTTTCGAAATTTCCTTGCTGGTCGCAGAAGCACGCCAACTATCAGTTGAACATCGCGCAGGTATCATGCTTGAACTGGCCACAGCGATGGACAAGGCTGGCAATTGGGCGGAAGCTCGTCAAGTTCTTCAAAATGGCCTGAAACTCGACGCGCGCAATCCTTATTTGCTTAACTATCTCGGCTATTCCATGCTGGAAAAGGGTGAAAATGTCGCTGAGGCAAAGGCGCACTTGAAGGCTGCAAGTCAGCTAGCGCCGCAATCCTGGGCGATTTCCGACTCGTTGGCATGGGCGCATTATCATTCAGGAGAATATGTCCAAGCGGTTGAACTGCTGGAAAAAGCAGCAAGGAAATCCGGAGAAGATATGACAGTTTATGAGCATTTGGGTGATAGTTATTGGCAAATCGGTAGAAATGTTGATGCCCGTTACAGTTGGCGCAGAGCTGAACTTTTGGCTTCTGCGGCTGATGCCGCGCGTTTGAAGCATAAAATTGATTATGGCATTTTGCGGCAGCCGAAAAAGTCGTGAATGATGTTCAAACCGAAATAGCTTATGCCAAAATAAACCTCGCGCTCCACGTTAGAGCACGGCGCGACGACGGTTATCACGCGATCGAGACTTTGTTCGCGTTTCTCGATGTCGGCGATGTGCTGACTGCAGAAATAGCGGCAACGAACAGTTTGGATGTTTCCGGTGCGTTTGCCGATGGGTTGAGCAATGGCGCCGACAATCTTGTTAATAGAGCACTTGGGCTGTTTGGCGCTAGCAGCGCTCCAAAACTCGCGGTTTGTCTTGATAAGGCCTTACCAGTTGCCTCGGGAATTGGCGGCGGCAGTGCAGATGCAGCAGCAGCGATCCGACTGATGGCGCGCATTCAAGGCATAGAACTCAATCAGGCTTTGTTTGATTCTGCTATGTCTCTTGGCGCAGACGTCCCTGCCTGCCTGCGTTCAGAGACGCATATTGGCACCGGTACTGGATCCGAAATGCGGCCCGTCCGGAATGATTTGTGTGGCGCGCCAGTTCTGCTCGTAAATCCGCGCCAGCCGCTCTCCACGGGGACTGTATTCGGTTTATGGGGTGGGGAGGATTTGGGGGGGCTGCATGACGGAACGGCCAAAGAGATTGCGCTTGCGGGGCGCAACGATCTGCAAATTCCTGCCATTGGTCTTTGCCCGCCAATATCTGACGTCATCTATGCTTTGACCCAAACAGGCGCGTGGTTGGTGAGGATGTCAGGTTCGGGAGCGACTTGTTTCGCACTTTATGATAATGATGACGCCATGACGGCAGCTCAGAGGAAAATGGCGCAAACGCGTCCAAATTGGTGGACTCTTTCGGGGCATCTACGGTGAGCAAGCTTTGGCAACCTTGGCAATTGCTTGGGGAAGGCAAGCCCAATGGCGTTCTGATAGTAGGCGATCATGCCAGTAACGCAGTCCCGCCCTGGATTGACTTGGGCCTAACGCTCGACGTCATGCAGGAGCATGTCGCTTGGGACATTGGCGTAGCTGGTGTAACGCAAATCATGACGAGTAGCGGCAGCTACGCTGCTTTCCTTGGCGCGCAGTCGCGTCTTGTCGTGGATTTAAACCGCGATCCCGATGATCAAGCTGTCATTCCAGAACATAGCGACGGCCACATGATCATTGGCAACAGGTTGGATGACACCGGTCGCATTGACCGATTGGCAGACTTCCATCACCCGTATCATGCTGCATTGACGCAGCAGATAAGCGCGATGCATCCTAGTTTGATCCTGTCCTTGCATAGCTTTACTCCAGCGCTCCGGAATAGCGGCGAGCAGCGCCCGTGGCAAATTGGCGTTCTTTATAACGAACAAGCGGCGGCGAGCGAATTGGCGATCGGCTTCCTTGAAGGGCAGGGGATGCGTGTGGGAGATCAGCTGCCCTATTCAGGTAAGATGCTCAATGCGACTATGAATCGCCATGCGGAAGCACGCAGCATTCCTTATATTGGTATCGAGATGCGGCAAGATTTGGTGTCCGAACTCTCCGGACAAGCAAGATTTGCTCAAATTCTGGACGATATGTGCCAACATGTTGCAGAAAGGCTTGCGTTGCCTCGCGGTAATTGAATAGAGCCGCCTCTTCGAAAGCGAGGCAAAATGACGAGCCGTTTTGATAAATCCAAATTACCCAGCCGCCATGTTTCTGTTGGGCCAGAGCGTGCGCCGCATCGGAGCTATTATTATGCCATGGGGTTGACCGAAGAAGAGATCGCACGGCCTTTTGTAGGGATTGCGAGCGCCGGAAACGACAGCGCACCTTGTAATACCACGCTGGATCATCAAGCCGACGTTGCACGCGCCGGTGTGGAGGCAGGTGGCGGAATGCCGCGCCGGTTTAATACCATCACCGTGACTGACGGGATTGCCATGGGCCATCAAGGGATGAAATCCTCGTTGGTTAGTCGGGAAGTTATCGCGGATTCTGTCGAGCTATCGGTCAGAGGGCATTGTTATGATGCACTTTTAGGGTTCGCAGGTTGCGATAAGTCTTTGCCAGGCATGATGATGGCGATGTTGCGGCTCAACGTGCCAAGCATCTTTGTTTACGGTGGCTCGATTTTGCCGGGCCGTTATCAGGATCGCGACGTGACGGTTGTAGACGTATTCGAGGTAGTAGGCCGCTATTCAGCGGGTAACTGCCCAATTGAAGAAGTGCATGCACTTGAAAAAGCAGCATGCCCGGGGCACGGCGCATGCGGCGGCCAGTATACGGCAAATACTATGGCCTGTGTCGCCGAAGCCATCGGTCTGTCATTGCCCAACAGCAATATGACGCCCGCGCCTTACAGCACGCGCGACCAAATTGCCCATGCCGCAGGTTTCCAGGTCATGGACCTACTCGAAAGAAACATCCGACCACGTGACATTTGCACCCGCGAAGCTTTCGAAAATGCTGCCCGTGTTGTTGCGGCGACTGGCGGAAGTACCAACGGCGCGCTGCATCTGCCTGCTATGGCTCACGAAGCAGGCATAGAACTCGACCTGTTTGATGTTGCGGAGTTTTTCAAATCAACGCCTTACATGGCTGATTTGAAACCTGGCGGGAAATATGTCGCGAAAGACATGTACGAAGCCGGCGGCGTCTACATGTTGATGAAATCCATGCTCGGCGAAGGTTTGCTTCACGGCAATTGTTTGACCGTTACCGGCAAAACGTTGGGCGAAAACATCGATGAGATCACGTGGAATCCTGACCAAAAGGTCATCTATCCTGCAACAGCGCCGATAACACCCACGGGCGGCGTTGTTGGTTTGCGCGGTAGCTTGGCGCCCAATGGTGCGATCGTGAAAGTCGCGGGTATGGAACGCTTGCAGTTTACTGGCACGGCGCAAGTCTTCGACTGCGAGGAAGATGCATTCGCAGCCGTTGAGCGCCGCGAGATCCGCGAAGGCTCAGTGGTTGTGATCCGCTACGAAGGGCCCAAAGGGGGGCCGGGCATGCGCGAGATGCTATCGACTACCGCAGCACTCTACGGACAGGGCATGGGCGAAAAGGTCGCCCTGATTACCGATGGCCGTTTTTCCGGGGCAACGCGTGGTTTCTGCATTGGTCATGTTGGCCCTGAAGCCGCCGAATGCGGCCCGATAGCGCTTGTCGAAGATGGTGACGAGATCAGTATTGATGCGGTTTCGGGAACTATCGAGTTGAATGTTTCACCCGAAATTCTTCAAAATAGAAAGAAAGATTGGCAGCCGCGAATGTCTGATTATGGGTCGGGTGCGTTGTGGCGCTATGCACAGAATGTCGGACCTGCTTATAAAGGTGCAGTTACGCATCCAGGAGCGAGCGCGGAAAGCCATGTCTATGCAGATATTTAAGCCATTAGCATTGCTGTCGATGTTTGCGCTTGCCGCCTGTACCAGCAACGAAGACAATGAGCGAAACTTGGCTGCGGCGGAGAAAGAAGCCGAAGTTGCCGCACAAAGCGATGGCAAAGTTGAATGTGCTCTTGCCGGGGCGAAGACCTATGCACGAACCTGTCAGACCGAGCGCATCAAGAGTGAAAAAGAAGAAATGCTCGTTATTCGTCATGCCGACGGTGGTTTTCGGCGTTTTAAAGTTTTGCAGGATGGACGGGGTTTAGCTCCTGCCGACGGTTTCGATGTGCCGAAAATTAGCATCGTTGATGACGGCCTTATCGAGGTAGCATCGGGCGGAGATCGTTATTTGCTCCCCGCCATGGTCAAGAAAAAGGCGCCAACGGAAATCACCGCGCCTGTCGATGGTGCGCCAAAGGTGCCCGCCCAGTAAGCTTCTCACTAGGTTGGTGCCGCCTATACTGCTAGGGGCGCGGGATGACTGACGATATGGATGTAATTTTGCGCGTGGCAGCGCGCGGAGACGGTGTAACCGCCGACGGCCGCTATGTGGCTTATGCCGCACCCGGAGACCGCATTGACCCCGCGGGAGGTCTGTTCCACGGTGAGCGGCACGTGTCGCCACCTTGTCCGCATTTCATGCTGTGTGGCGGCTGTCAGTTGCAGCATTTGGACGAAGAAGCTCTAGCCACCTTTGTTGCAGAGCGAATTACGCATGCTTTGGCGACGCAAGGTGTTACCGCTTCGCAAATTATGCCGACACATATATCACCTGGTGGCACACGTCGCCGTGTGGCGCTGCGATCGGCCTTCGCTGGTAAGAACTTCCAACTAGGATTTAGCACGGAAAAGAGCCACAGAATTGTTGATGTCATGCAGTGCGACGTCATGGCGCCCGAGCTTTTTGCTTTGCTTCAACCCTTGCGGATGTTTTTGACGCCATTTCTCGACCGAAACCGGCAGATTCAAATCAAGCTGGCCAAAGTCGATCAGGGGATTGACGTCCTGATCGAGAATTGGGTCGCCAATAGCTTATCGCGGCATGAAGCGATTTCGGAGTTCGCGCAATTGCATGGTTTGGCCCGGATATCCCTCGATGAGGGCTATGGCCCGGTGCCATTTTGGGAGCCAGAGCCCGTTACAGTGAGTTTTGACGGAATTGCTGTTGCATAC
Organism: uncultured Alphaproteobacteria bacterium; assembly: GCA_963763915.1. Lineage (GTDB taxonomy): Bacteria > Pseudomonadota > Alphaproteobacteria > Sphingomonadales > Sphingomonadaceae > Sphingorhabdus_B. The sequence continues at coordinate 192,639 of CAVXQH010000002.1, read as the reverse complement.
CCTCCTTACGGCTTCTTGCAAGCCACTGAGGACGGGGAAACGGCATTGGCGGCTGCAGTAACCGACATAGTTGGGGACGCAGCATTTGTGGCTGATCTATTTTGTGGCTTAGGTACGTTTGCCGTTCGTTTGGCTAGATCTCGCAAGGTCTATGCTGCTGAGGCTGACCGTGATGCCACCGCCTTTTTGCAAGCCGCTGCCGGGCGCGCTGGCACATCCGTTTTCACCGAGCATCGTGATTTGTTTAGGCGACCGCTGGCACCGGACGAACTGAACAAGTTCCCAGTGGTCATTCTCGATCCTCCGCGTGCGGGCGCTAAAGAACAAATCGCCCAGTTGGCCGCATCAGAAGTAGCAAAGATCGGCTATGTCAGCTGCAATCCCGCGAGTTTTGCGCGCGACGCAAAGGCATTGGTCCAAGCTGGTTACAAGCTCGACAGGCTTTGGCCCGTCGGACAATTTCGTTGGTCAACGCATATCGAGCTTGTTGGCGAGTTCATCCGCACCTAATTCGGTCAACAAGGCCCTGTCGCAGTGTCACAGACTTCATTCATTATTGGCGGCGCGGAATGTTGACTGAATACTGATATGCCCGCGTGCGTGACAAGCATCACCAACGCGATCGATGATAAAATGAACAAAACAAAACGTAAAACTACCCGGTTACTGAAAATCTGTACCAAACTGTGCACGACGCGAAGGCCAACATAGGCCCAAGCGATTGTGGCGTTAAGGTTATCGCCTTGGCCGATCATCGCCAGCACCAGAGATACTGCATAAAACACAGTAGGTGCTTCGTGTAAGTGATTGTAATTATCGGCAACCCACGATGCTTTATGTTCACCTTTGGCAATCAAATCGTCTCTCAAGCTGGGGCCATTGGATCCAACCATATTTTTGCCGTCGATGCCTGCACGGGACATAGCGGGCAACCGCGTCACGTACATCCATAGCCAGATTATCATTGTCCAAACGGTCAGCGCGATAACTGGCTGCAAAATTGCACTGTGCATTAGTCTTTTCCTCTCAGATCGTTGCAATCACTGCGTTTACCGCAAGAATGATTAGGCAAATTGTAGAAAGTAGAAATAGACCAAATCTGACCGGCATGATTGTATTTACGGTCGCTTGCCAGATCGAATGCAAAATACGCAAGATCGTATAGGCCCATGCCAGTTGCACATTAAGTCCAGTTCCCGCACCAGAAAGTGCGAGGATGAATACCGCCGCATAAAAAATCGTCGGTTGCTCCATTAAATGCGTGTAATTATGCGATTTCCAATTGATGTGATCGGGGATCACGCCCTCAAGGTCCTGTCCACGTCCACCAGGTTTACCTTTGCCGCTGGTACGCAAATCTGACTTTGCCATAGCTGGGAAACGCGTTGCAGCCATCCAAAGCAGCATAACGAGCGACCATGCGACCAAAACGGCTGCTGGTGCCAAAATCGCACTATCCATAAAACGAACCCTCACTCCAGTTTATTGAGGAGCAAGGGTGCGTCAGGATAATTAGATTGTCAAATGCAACTTAAAGCTGCTCAACCGTCGGATTATTTTTGGCGAGAACGCCTGTGAGCAGCCAAGTCGATCACTCCCGCGTCGTTTGCTGCAAACTGAACATAAAGCGATGCCATCGGTTCATCGAAGACGGGCAGCTGCTTTACGGCACCAAAGCCGTTGAAGCCAGTTCGCATCGCGCAGCCGTAGGCCCCGAGCATGCCGATCTCGATATAGTCACCGGGCTTAATGTCTGCTGGCAGGTAAAACGGTCCGGCCATATGGTCCAAATCGTCGCAGGTTGGCCCATAAAAGGAAAAAGCATGTGTGTCGCTGGTGTCACAATCAGTATCGACAGAAATGCGCTTTACAGGGAAGCGCCAGCCAACATGCGCGGCATCGAATAGCGCACCATAGGCTCCATCATTGATATATAGCTCGTCGCCGCGGCGTTTTTCTACGCGGACTATAAGCGAAGCATATTCAGCACAGAGCGCGCGGCCTGGTTCACACCATAGTTCTGCAGAATAGCTTATCGGCAGATCTTCAAAGCTCTTGTGGATTGCGTCGAAATAGGCCCCAAGCACAGGTGGCTCCATTCCGGGATAAACCGACGGAAATCCGCCGCCAACATCAACAATATCAACGGTAACTGATGCCTCCACAATAGCTGCGCGAACTTGCTCCATCGCTTGTACATAAGCAGCGGGGGTCATCGCTTGACTTCCGACATGGAAGCAAATGCCAAGGCTATCGGCCAGCTGCCGTGTCGCAACCAGTAAATCGGCAACTTCATCAGGCTGCGCGCCAAATTTCGCGGCTAGGCTCAGTTTTGCATGTTCGGATGAGACGCGAATGCGGACGCACAGCTCAAGATCGGGCGCATTGCCAGTTGCACGGGCAATTTTGGCGAGCTCTTCGCGGCTATCTAAGGAAAATGTACGAACGCCGTGTTCGTGATAGGCCTCGGCTATGGCGTTTTCTGCCTTAACGGGGTGCATGAAGCACAAAGTTGCTTCGGGCAAAAGTTCACGCACCAAACGGACTTCCCCAATCGACGCAACGTCATAATGGGTGATGCCAGATGCCCATAGCAGCTTCAACAAATCGGGCGAAGGATTTGCTTTTACGGCATAGAGCGAGCGGCCCGGAAACTTCTCGGTAAAGAAGCGAGCAGCGCGCATTGCAGCATGCGGGCGAAGGAGCGTTACAGGATCGTCCGGGCGGAGGGCGCGGACTACAGCCAGTGCGTCAGGATACTCGTACAATTCAAGGGACCCCCAATAGTCTGTTAAACCGATATAATGCGAAAAAAGAGCTGCCTTGCGGTTATTGGAAGTCCCCCTGGGGCAGCGAAGGAGGCGTATATGGTCGGGTGGTTAATAAGTAAAGAAAAAACGGGGCGTTTGACGCAGATTTTTCAATGCTTTCAGCAGAGTGAATGAAGGCAGAACAATGGCGATTTTCTGCGGGTTATTGGAAAAAATTGACGCGATGGGCAGCGCCGACATGCAACAAAAATCAGCCTGAATGATCGCGAAATCGGGCACACCGCACCATGTGATGGAATTGAGCGATTCGAACGCTACTCATGGCATGCAGAAACAAATGCTTTGCACTGCTTTTCTTTGAAATCCGAAATCAGCGCTTTTACCTCCTGAGCATCACCGGACCAGTCATTCTCGCTGCACAGCAATTCCTTATGCGGTATCAAGCGGTCCTGCAATGTTGCCTGCCAGCCCGGCAGCGCTTTTAATATCTGCTCGTCGGTATAGAGCATATATTCGACATAATCCTCATATGCGTCCTCGCCGGGCGTTCCCCGCAGCGCACAATAATCGGGGTGCGCGAACTCGGGCTTGGCAATCGAAAGGTTTAGATATTCACGGTAAATGTCACGTGCAGATTGCTCGCGCTGTTGGCGAGCATTGGCGTCAATTTGCACCTTTACTCCGACAAGCGCGGCGAAGGCAGCGACCATTGTGACAATTGCAGCCGCTGCTTGCAGAGCTTTGGCGTATGTCTCGAGCCAATTTTTCATGTTGCGCCTGCCTTTGGCTGTTGCTGCGTCGCGCAGTGAATGCCGCCGCCCGATTCGCCGATCGGATCGATATTGAGCATTTCGACCTTGCGCCCCGGATAAAGCGATTGCAGCAATTCTTTGGCTTTGCCGTCCGCTGCTGTATCGCCAAATTCTGCGCAAATCACCGCGCCGTTGCAGATATAATAGTTCACATAGCTGGCGACAAAGTCAGCTTTGCGCGAACGGATATTGATCGGATCGGGTAGGCGAATAATCTCCAGCTTTTTGCCGCGCGCATCAGTTACCGATTGCAGAATTTTCAAAGTCTCATGCCCAGAAACCGACCAAGGGTCATTTGGATCAATCGCTTCGCCAAGCTGGATCAGCACTTTTCCGGGCGCGACAAAACGCGCAAGTGCATCGATGTGGTAATCGGTGATGTCCTTGCCTGCGATACCCGGGGCCCATATCATTTTTTCGCCGCCAAGTGCTTTCAGCAATTTGTCGCCAATTTCGGCCTCGCTGCCTTCGTTACGGTTCGGATTGATCCAGCAACTGGCATGGGCGAGCAACGTTCCCGCGCCGTCATGTTCGATGCCGCCTTGCTCGCCAACCAATCCGGTATCGAGCAAAGGCAAACCAAGCCGTTCGGCCACACGCTCGGCAACAAGTGCATCGTTTGCATGTGGTTGTTTATCGCCCCAGCCATTGAATTGGATATGCGCCACCGCCAGTGCCCCTGAGGCATCCTTCACAAAAGTCGGCCCTGAATCGCGGCACCACAGATCGTCGGTCGGTATGTTCCACAGCTCGACATCTGCAGACAATGCCTTACGCGCTGCTGCTGCCTGTGCATCGGCGACCAGCATTATGACCGGTTCGTACTTTGCGATGGTATTGGCAATCAACGCAATGTTCGCCTGAACGCGGCTGAGAAGTTTACGGCCATAAACATCGACACTGACCGGCCATTGCATGAAAGTGCGCTCGTGCGGAGCGGATTCCATTGGCATTTCATAGCCATCTATCGTCGCTGCCCCGCGCAAAGCCTCACTTGTGCAACCGCCAATCAGTGGCGCGAATGCCAAACCCGCACTGCCCTGCAACCATGCACGTCTGTTTATTAGCATGTTCTCTCCCTTTCAGGAGGAATAGCGATCAGAATTACACCCTGCAATATTTCATCGGGTCAAATTCAACTCAACCGATCTCGAAATTCTTCCCACCCAAATTCTCGCACGCAACGCAGCGAATCATTCTCGCTGTTCCAAAGCCAGATAGAGGGAAGGGGGACGCCATTGAAGGTGGTGGTCTTCACCATCGAATAATGCGCCTGATCTAGGAAAGCGAAGCGTTCGCCGGCTTCTGCAGGGACTGGCAAGCAGTAATCGCCGATGATGTCGCCTGCGAGGCACGAAGGTCCGCCCATGCGGATGGCGGGGCCTTCTGTCCGTTCGCGTAACATCGCGGGGCGATAGGGGGCTTCGATCACATCGGGCATGTGGCATGTGGCGCTGATATCTGTGATGCCGACGGGCATACCATTGTCGAACACATCGAGGATTTCGCCGATCAATATGCCCGCGTCGAGCGCCACGGCTTCGCCAGGTTCGAGATAGACTTCACATCCGGTGTCCGCGCGGACGGCCTTAATAAACTCAATCAGCTCCTCACGCTGGTAATCGGCGCGGGTGATATGGTGGCCTCCGCCGAAATTGAGCCATTTGAGCTGGCCGAAATAGGGGGCGATGTGTGGTTCCAGCGCGGCCCACGTGCGCTGCAGAGGCAGGAAATCCTGTTCGCAGAGAGTGTGCAAATGTAGGCCAGATACACCCTTTAGATGCTCTTCTTTTAGTTGGCTAACCGGGAAGCCTAGCCGCGAGTGCGGCGAGCAGGGGTCATATTTGGCGACTTCACCCTCGGCATGTTCTGGATTAATGCGCAGGCCGACATCAGTGCTCTCGCTTAGAAACTCCGCAAACCGCGCATGCTGCATCGGCGAATTGAAAATGACATGGTCGGATATTTCCACAATCTCCGCCATGTCCGCGGCCTTATAACCCGCGCAATAGGTCGCGATCTCGCCCGAATAATGGTCCCGCGCCAACCGCGATTCCCACAAGCCAGAACTGCATACGCCATCGAGATATTCGCCGATCACCGGGGCCAACGACCACATCGAAAAGGCTTTCATCGCGCACAGTACCTTGGCACCTGACCGGTCCTTCACATCGGCAAGGATAGCCAAATTCCGCCGAATCGCGACCTCATCCACCACATAGGCGGGCGAGGGGACGCGGTTTAAGTCAAAATGCGCAAATGCTCCGGGATCGCCAGCTTTGGTTTCCATTTACTTGGCTTTCAGCTCCTGCTGGATATTGGGACATTTGTGCCATGCGTCGTTCAACATGGTCTTATTTTTGGACAGTCTAAGAGTCTTTGGCGCAACTCGATATGCATCTTTCATCTTGAAATAGCGCAGTACCAGATTGCCATCTCTTAATCTTACGGATTTGACGCGGTGATGCTCAGCATGGAAACCGACAGTGTCGGCAGTGATATAAAGTTCATTATCCAGCGTATCGCCTTCAAAATTGCAATATGCTGGATCTATGCTCCAACTTCCCTGATATTCAAAAGGTATCTGCGGCGGCTTTTTGGCCGCGACCAAGATCATCGCAAAACCGAATATCAAGGTGCTTCGTTTGATCAAAATGCCAGCTCCCCATCCAATTCCTTCACTTGCCACGGTAGGCCATGCTGGTTCAACATATCCATGAAGGGATCAGGATCAAACTGCTCCATATTCCACACACCAGCACCGCTCCACACACCCGTCACCACCATCGCCGCGCCAATCATGGCGGGAACGCCGGTGGTGTAGCTTACAGCTTGGTTGCCGGTTTCCTCGTAACATTCTTCATGGTCGCAGATGTTATAGATGTAGAGCGTCTTTTCGCGGCCATCCTTGCCCAATCCGGTAGCAATGCAGCCGATATTGGTCTTGCCCTTCGTCGTTGCCCCAAGCGAGGCAGGCTCAGGCAACACAGCCTTCAGGAACTGCAACGGAACAATCTCTACGCCGTTGTAAATCACTGGATCAATCCGCGTCATGCCGACCGCCTGGAGTACATTCAGGTGCGTGATATAGGCATCGCCAAAGGTCATCCAAAAACGGATGCGTTTAATTTCGGGCAGGTGCGTTTTCAGGCTTTCGATTTCCTCATGATACATCAGGTACATGTTCTTCGGACCGACTGCCTCGAAATCGAATTGCTGTTTCACAGACATTGGCGGGGTTTCGACCCAGTCGCCATTTTCCCAGTGACGCGCAACCGCGGTCACTTCACGGATGTTGATTTCGGGGTTGAAGTTGGTGGCAAAGGCCTGCCCATGATCGCCGCCATTACAATCGAGAATGTCGAGCGTGTCGATACGATCGAAATGATGCTTCCTCAACCAAGTGGTGAACACGGACGTCACGCCTGGGTCAAAGCCCGAACCGAGTAGCGCAGTTAGCCCTGCCTCCTTGAAACGATCCTGATAAGCCCATTGCCAGTGATATTCGAACTTGGCCTCGTCCTTGGGTTCATAGTTCGCGGTGTCCATGTAATGCACGCCAGCGGCAAGGCAGGCGTCCATGATCGCGAGATCTTGGTAAGGCAGCGCAAGGTTCACGACCAGCGCGGGTTCGATCTTCTGGATCAGCCGAGTGAGTGCGGGAATTTCTTCTGCGTCGATCTCATAGGTATCGACATCCACGCCAGTGCGTTCTTTGACTGAAGCTGCAATGGCATCGCATTTGCGTTTTGTGCGGCTCGCGAGGCTGATTTGGCTGAAAATATCGGCATTCATTGCCATTTTGTGCACCGCGACCGAGCCAACTCCACCAGCGCCGATTACCAAAACCCTGCTCATCTGTTAAGTCCTTGAAAATAGATTCGTTATGATGCCAGCATATAGGGGAGTTTTGTGCGCGAACAACATCTGCTGGACCCAAATCGTGCACCGAGCCGCGAAGGCGTGCTGCGTGCAGCTGAGAAGGTCGCAGCCATATTGGCGCCCACGCCGCTTCTTCCACTTGAAGTTGATGGTCGCACGATCTGGTGCAAGGCGGAAAACCTCCAGCCGATTGGCGCCTTTAAGATACGTGGTGCCTGGCACCGATTGACCGACCTAAGCGCGACGGAGAAATCGAAGGGTGTGATCGGCGTTTCCAGCGGAAATCACGCACAGGGCGTCGCTTGGGCGGCCAAGAAGCTGGGTGTTTCTGCCATTATTGTAATGCCAGCCAACGCGCCCAAGGCAAAGCTTGATGCCACCCGTGCGCTGGGTGCCGATGTTGTTCTCTATCAGCGCCCGGGTGAAGACCGCGATGCAGTGGCTGCTGCGCTAGTCGAAAAAACCGGTGGAACTTTGGTACATGCTTTTGCCAATCCTTGGGTAATTGAAGGGCAAGGGAGTCTGGCGATCGAAACAGAAGCGCAATTGGCGGCGCGTGGCATCGATGGGCCGCTGCACTTCATTGCTTGCTGCGGCGGTGGAGGGATGTCAGCGGGAATTGCGCTAGCTTGCCCAGAAGCGATGCTTTCCATTGCGGAGCCCGAAGGATGGGACGACGTCATCCGATCGTTGGACGCTGGCGAGATTGTCCCGGTCGTTGATCAGAGCTTTCCGACTCCCTGCGACGCGCTGCAAACGCCGAGTACCTTTCCGATCAACTTTGATATCTTAAATGGCCGTGTTCATAGCTGTGCCGCGGTAACCCCAAAAGAAATTGGCGCAGCGATGCTACTGGCTTTCGAAAGGCTGCATTTGGTGGTGGAGCCCGGCGGCGCCGCCGCACTTGCGGCGATTCTCGCGGGGAAAATTGAACCTGTGGGAACTGCAGCGGTCACACTATCGGGCGGAAATGTTGACAAGGAAACTTTTGTGCGAATGCTAGCGGAACATGCCTGAAGCCATTCCTTCCTTTGAACAAAAGCAACTTGAGAAGTTGCTTGCTGGTACAGCTAAGGGTGATAAGCGCGCTTTGGAAATCCTTTATGGCAAAACACACGCGAAACTATTTGGCGTTTGTTTACGTATCTGTGGGAATGATCAGGTCGCGCAAGAACTTTTGCAGGAAACATACGTCAAAATTTGGCGTCGCGCAGATAGCTATGCAACTGGTCGTGCGAGCCCGATGAGCTGGCTGATTACAATTGCCCGCAACAGCGCTATCGATTGGCGGCGTGCCCAACCGCAGATGGCGCAGGTGAGTGACGACATTTTACTGTCTATGAAAGATGAACATGCGGACACCGCACAAAAGGCTGAGTTGAATAGCGAGCTATCCGACATGCGGCATTGTCTGCGACTGATAGACAAAAGATACTCGCCTGTCATTCGCGCGGCATATCTGGATGGCTTAAGCCATGCCGAACTAGCGGCAGCATCAGGAAAACCTATCGGCACAGTAAAGAGCTGGATACGTAGAGGTCTCGCCCAGCTTAAGGAGTGCATTGATCGCCGCCGGGGAGGGCAAGTGCGATGATAAAAGATTTTGATAGTGCGGCGGCGGAATATGTCTTGGGCACACTCTCTGCTTCAGATCGAGCGGAATTCGAAGCCTCAATGGCAAATGACAAGAAGCTGTCTGACGCGGTTTCTTTTTGGCAAGCTGAATTTTCCGCCATGGATGATGAATTTTCCGAGGTTGCGCCAAAGGATGATATCTGGGCAAGCATATCGCGCGAGATTGGCGGTGCAGGAGATGCAGCTGCAAACGACAATATGGCTGCGTCTCTACGTCGCTGGAAATTTGCGACCTTTGCTTCGGTTGCGGCGGCAAGCTTGCTCGGACTATTCGTAGTGACAGAACTGCGCCAAGCAAATGCACCTACTGCTGTCACAGCGCCAAAATCCGCGCTGGTCGCGCAGCTGCAAGGCGACATAGACGGATTGTTGCTAACCGCAACCTATTCACCCGCAGACGGCGATATGAAAATTGACGTCGAAGGCATGCCAGAGACCGACACCGAACCAGAAATCTGGGTAAAGACCAGCGATCAAAACACTGTTTCGTTAGGGCAAATTGGTCGTAGTGGCATCAGCCGGATGACTGTGCCCGTCGATTTACGCGCTCATTTGAAAGATGGTTCTATCCTTATATTGACAATGGAACCGCCGTCAAAATTGCCGCATAGCAAGCCCAGCGGAGATGCTGTTGCTTTGGGTCGAGCGGCGCTAATCACCTAGTATTTTCGGTGCATTAATCTGGCATCTTAAATTTTTTGCATCCATTTCACGATCCTTTTCGTTCTTATTCCTGAGCGTTCAAATCTTGCTCGTTGAGAATATCGAAAGGAATGAAAATGCAATTTTCCAAGAAACTTAAAACACTCGCGTTGGTCGGCGCATCTGCGGCATTGCTTATGTCTGGGACAACAGTGAGCGCCGGGAGCTATGGCAAGAAGAAGTCGATGGCGACAAAGCATCATTCCGCGCCGACTATTGTTGGCGTAGCTGCGGGCAATAAGGATTTTGAAACGCTCGTGGCGGCAGTCAAAGCCGCTGGACTTGTCGATACGCTGAACAGCAAAGGGCCCTTTACAGTATTTGCTCCCACAGACGCAGCCTTCGAAAAGCTTCCCGAAGGTACTGTTGGCGAACTTGTTAAGCCAGAGAACAAGGCAACACTCACCTCGATTCTGACTTACCACGTGATTCCGGGTAAAGTGACTGCAGCAAATGTTATGGCGCTGCTGAAAAAGCACGGCGGCAATGCATCAGTAACCACTGTGCAAGGCGGAAAGCTGAAGATCAGTAAAGGGGCCGACGGTTCGCTTTTCCTTACTGATGCCCAAGGAAACAAGTCGAAAATTATCGCCACTGATGTGAAGGCTTCAAATGGCGTTATCCACGCCATTGATAGCGTCGTGATGCCTTAAAATTAAGATTATCACCTAACGACCCAAGTCGCACATGTGGGACGTGGGGGAGGGGACTGAATTGTTCTCTCCCCGTTTTAGTTTTCCCTTTTAGGCAGCTTCGGCGAACTGCAGTTCCATCCGACCCCAAATCTCGACCAAAGCATCGGTCAGTGACCGCATCATCGCTTCGTCATGTTGCGGGCCTGGAGTAAAGCGTAACCGCTCTGTACCGCGCGGGACGGTAGGATAATTGATTGGCTGCACATAAGCACCATATTCTGCCAACAATGTATCACTGATCTTCTTGGCCTTCACGGGATCGCCAACCATTAGCGGCACAATGTGCGTTTCGCTGATCATTACGGGAAGGCCTGCTTCGGCAAACATCGCCTTCAATAGCGCTGCATTGGCTTGCTGTGCGTCGCGTTCTTCGTTTGAGGATTTGAGGTGCTTCACGGCAGCTAGCACGCCTGACACTAAAACGGGTGAGAGGCTGGTCGTGAAAATGAAACCTGGCGCATATGAGCGGATAACATCAACAATCTTCTGTTCGGCCGCGATATACCCGCCCATAACGCCGAAAGCCTTACCCAGTGTGCCTTCGATGATGGTCACGCGGTCGGCCACTCCCTCACGCTCAGTAATGCCGCCGCCGCGCGCACCGTACATACCTACGGCGTGTACTTCATCGCAATAGGTCAGCGCGTTGTATTTGTCGGCCAGATCGCAAATTGCAGCAATCGGGGCCACGTCACCATCCATCGAATAGACGCTCTCAAATGCGATTAGCTTGGGTGCCTCAGGGTCATCTGCAGCGAGCAGATCCTCCAAATGCGCCAGATCATTGTGCCGCCATACGCGCTTTTCACAGCCCGAGCTGCGGATGCCCGCGATCATCGACGCGTGGTTTAGCTCGTCGGAATATATGATGCAGCTTGGCAGTATCTTGGCCAGTGTCGACAGCGTCGCTTCGTTCGAAACATAGCCCGAAGTAAACAAAAGCGCCGCAGACTTATCATGCAGGTCGGCCAATTCCGACTCAAGCTCGACATGGTAATGGGTGTTGCCGCCGATGTTGCGCGTGCCGCCAGAGCCAGCGCCAACATCATGGAGCGCTTCTTCCATAGCGGCTATGACCTTGGGATGCTGCCCCATGCAGAGATAATCGTTCGAACACCAAACCGTAATGTCTTTGGGGCCGTTATGTCCTGCAAAGCAGCGCGCATTAGGATACTTGCCCTTATTGCGCAGAATATCGATGAAAACGCGGTAGCGCCCTTCGGCATGGAGCCGGTCAATCGCTTTGTCAAAAATCTGGTCGTAGTTCACGATACGTCACGCCCCGGGGGAAGCCACTTGGCCGGAATTTCTGCGCCATTAAAACGGATTTCTGCTAAAATCCAGCAAGAAGCGCACGAATATGCGTCAAAGCGAAACAAAGTTATCAAAGCCCTCATTCCGCAATGAATTTTCGTAGAGCGATAGAGAGGATAACTCACCCGTTGTTACGAACACGTCTCCGCTTTTTGCTCGCTGCCAGCTTTGATCTGCCGTCAAATATTTGATGCGTCGTGCAATACCCGCCGAGCCATCGATAAAGCCAATTTCGGGGGACATTCCAAGCTCAACCACGGCTGCATGTCGCAACTCGGCCTCAACCAGCGGAAAATGCGTGCAGCCCAATACCACAGCATCAATCTTCTCACCATTTGGTTGCGATTTTAACCCTCGCATCGCCCGAACGAATATGTCCGCCTCGATTGGTTCTCCGCGCATCTTCGATTCTGCCGCCGCGACCAGCTCCGGCGCTGCAAATCTAAGCAATATCTTATCCGACGCAAATTCCGCCTCTAGCTGGTCAACATATTTTTGGCGGATGGTTGCGGCGGTTCCTAATAGGCCGATAACTCCGGTTTTACTTTGCTCCGAGGCCGGCTTGATTGCTGGTACTGTACCAACAATTGGGATGCCCAGAACGGCGCGAACATGAGCAAGTGCGATTGTCGAAGCAGTGTTGCATGCAATGACAGCTAGCCTTGGCGCAAAACGCTCAGACAGCCTGCCAAGCAGTGCACAAACGCGTGTGGCGACTTCCATTTCGCTTTTGGTGCCGTAAGGCAGCCCGGCATAGTCCGCAGCGTACACTATAGGTGCAGCGGGCAATTCGCGCCGGACTGCAGAAAGTACTGAGAGGCCACCGATACCGGAGTCGAAAAAGAGCAGAGGGACGTCGGGGCATTGCGTGGCCATAGCTGTCCGTACCCCCCGCCTTGGGACGAAGCAAGAACATAACGCCTTGAGCTGCAGGTGTAATACGGTTAGCGTCCCCAAATTAGAGCAGGATTCGCAGATGACCGTATTTTGGATGAATACCCTGATGGCCATGATTTTGGGCTATATTTTCGGATCGATACCCTTTGGAGTTTTACTGACCAGATGGGCGGGGGCTGGTGATCTTCGAACAATCGGTTCGGGCAATATCGGCGCGACCAATGTTTTGCGTACAGGTCGAAAGGGCTTGGCTGCGGCCACATTGCTGCTTGATCTGGTCAAGGGTTTTGCCGCCGTTGCGCTGGCCAAGCATTTTCTACCCGGCAGCGAGCCAATCGCGGCTGCGGGCGCATTTTTCGGTCATCTCTACCCCGTTTGGCTAAATTTCATTGGCGGCAAAGGCGTTGCGACGCTTGCCGGAATAATGTTCGGGTTATTTTGGCAAGGCGGTGTGGTGTACGCAGTCGCATGGATTGGTGCGCTGGTGATATTCCGAATATCGGCTGTGGCGGGATTGCTTGCTGCTGCTGCTGCGCCTCTCGCGGCGTATTGGTTCGGGCGTATGGACTTGTTGGCGATGCTTATTACTTGCGCTTTGCTGGTTTTCTGGAAACATCGGACCAATATCGAGCGGCTTATGAATGGTACCGAACCGCGCATTGGCAAAAGCGGTAATTGATTTCGATGTCACATGCGCAGGACCGGTTTGATCGCCTGCGGCTGATCCGGACGCCGAATATCGGCCCTGTCACATACCGGCAGCTGCTCGCGCGTTTCGGTTCGGCAAAAGCTGCTCTAGACGCACTTCCCGATCTGGCAGCACGCGGCGGTAAGCGAGGCTTCACCATTGCCTCTTCCGAAACGGTTGAAGGTGAGCTGGAAGCGGCGGACCGTTTGGGTGCGAGAATGTTGTTCTTGGGTGATAGTAGTTATCCCGTCGCTCTGGCCGACGTGGAAAATGCGCCCCCTGTGCTTTTCGCCAAAGGGAATGTCGTGTTATTCGACAGGTCGATGGTTGCAATCGTAGGCGCGCGTAATGCGTCTGCGGGCGCGTGCCGGTTCGCACGGCAACTAGCCTTTGATCTGGGCGAAAGCGGATATGTGACCGTTTCAGGGCTGGCACGCGGTATCGATACAGCCGCGCACGTTGGATCAATAGGCTCTGGCACTGTAGGCGTGATCGCAGGCGGAATTGACATTGCCTATCCACCGGAAAACGCGAGATTGCAGGATGAGATTGCCGAAAAGGGTCTGCTTCTCGCCGAACAACCTCCTGGGCTTTCTCCAAAGGCGCGGCATTTTCCATTCCGCAACCGTATTATTGCGGGTTTGACTTTGGGGACTGTTGTGATCGAGGCCGCACCGCGCTCCGGTTCGCTCATCACAGCGCGTCTTGCTGGCGAAATGGGGCGCGAAGTCATGGCGGTGCCCGGTTCACCGCTCGACCCTAGAGCGCAAGGCTGCAACCAGCTGATCCGCGAAGGCGCGATCCTTGTGCAGAATTCCAACGATGTTAATGATCAGATTGCCCCGTTTGATCATCGTGCGGAGCGACATACCGCAATGACCCAAGCGATACTGCCCAACGCGTCGGCAAACGAGGTCGACAGCAGCACGGTATTGCAGCTGCTCGGCATGGACTATGTTTCGGTCGATGAACTTGCCCGACAAAGCCGCCATAGCGTGCCCGTTTTGCAAATGGCTTTGCTGGAGCTTGAACTTTCGGGCCGACTTGAACGCGGTGCAGGCGGCAAAGTAAGGCTGAGCGCTTAGCAAATGCACCCGCATTTTCCTGCTTGACGACCCCCGAATTACGGCTCCAGCATGTGCGCGTACGCGAGAGATTTAGGAAAAAGATTTAATATCATGCAGTTAGTTATCGTTGAATTGCCGGCAAAAGCCAAGACAATCGAGAAATATCTCGGCAGTGGATACAAGGTCTTGGCATCATACGGCCATGTCCGCGATTTACCGCCGAAGGACGGCTCGGTTGATCCTGAAAACGGCTTTGCGATGCTTTGGGACAATTATCCCGACAAAGCGCGTCAGCTAAAGGCGATATCCGACGAAGCGAAGAAAGCCGACACGTTGATCCTTGCGACTGACCCTGATCGTGAAGGCGAAGCAATCAGCTGGCACATTCAAGAGGTTCTTGAAAAGAAAAAGGTTATTCCAAAGGATGTTAGACGCGTAACCTTCAATGCGATCACGAAGGCTGCAGTAACCGAGGCGATGGCCAACCCACGCGATTTAGACATCGACTTGATCGATGCATACCGTGCGCGCCGTGCGCTCGATTATCTAGTCGGCTTCACACTTTCGCCCGTGCTTTGGCGTAAATTGCCCGGCGCGAAATCTGCTGGTCGGGTGCAATCGGTGGCGCTGCGCCTGATCGTAGAACGGGAGCGTGAGATTGAGGCGTTTCGGCCACAGGAATATTGGTCGGTAAAGGCTGCTATGGAGCATAAGGGGCAGGGCTTTGATGCGCGCCTGACCCGCCACCAGGGCGCAAAGCTTGATAAGATGGACCTGAAAAATGAGGCTGATGCCGAAGCAGCACGCCTCGCGGTCCAAACCGGCCATTTCACGGTTACTTCGGTCGAGACAAAGCCTGTTACCCGCAACCCGCAACCACCATTTACAACGTCAACTTTGCAGCAAGAAGCCGCGAGAAAGCTAGGCTTTTCGGCGAGCCACACAATGCGCGTTGCCCAAGGCCTGTATGAAGACGGTGCGATCACCTATATGCGTACGGACGGTGTGCAGATGGACGGAAGTGCAATTTCGGAAGCGCGCCGTGTGGTCAGTCAACGTTTCGACGGCGGATACCTGCCCGAAAAACCACGCATATATCAAACCAAGGCGAAAAACGCGCAGGAAGCGCATGAAGCGATCCGCCCGACGGACTTCAACAAGGACAAAGCTGGATCTGGTGATCACGGTCGCCTTTATGACCTGATTTATAAACGTGCTCTGGCCAGTCAAATGGCATCGGCGCGTATGGAACGGACAACGGTCGATTTGCTTGATGGTACCGGCGAGACAGGGCTGCGTGCTACCGGCCAGGTTATGAAATTTCCTGGCTTTCTTGCGGTTTATGAAGAAAGCCTCGACGACAATGACAGCGAAGACGGCGCCATCCTGCCGCCGATGGCGCAGGGTGATGCCCCTGCCAAGAGGACGGTTGAGAAATCCCAGCATTTCACCCAGCCGCCACCGCGTTTTTCCGAAGCAAGTCTGGTTAAGCGTCTCGAGGAACTCGGCATCGGTCGTCCATCGACATATGCGTCAACCATCCAGGTGCTAAAAGACCGTTCTTACGTTCGTGTAGAGAAAAACCGTTTCTTTGCAGAAGAATCGGGTAGACTTTTGACAGCATTTCTTGAACGTTTTTTTGAGCGCTATGTTGCATATGATTACACTGCAGGCCTCGAAGACCAGCTCGATGAAATTAGCGGCGGTCGCGCCCAGTGGCAGAAATTTCTTGAAGGCTTCTGGAGTGACTTCAAGCCCAAAACTGCTGAGGTAATGGAGCAAAAGCCGTCCGAAGTGACTGCTGAGCTCGACAAATTCCTCGCGCCCTACCTCTTCCCTGAAAAGGAGGACGGTAGTGATCCGCGTCTCTGCCCGAAATGCGGCGTTGGTAAGCTGGCACTACGCGGCGGTCGCTTCGGGGCTTTTGTCGCCTGTTCGGACTATCCCGAGTGTAAATTCACCCGCAAATTTGGTCAGCCTGGCGGCAGCGATGCGGGAGGCGGAGATGAGGTGCTTGGGAAGCACCCGGAGACCGATCAGGATGTCACCAAGAAAGTCGGGCGTTTCGGACCATATGTGGAGATGGGAGAAGGCAAGGAAGGGCCAAATGCACTCAAACGCGCTTCCATACCGAAGGATATCCCGGATCTTGACCTCGATTGGGCAGTGAGGTTGCTGTCGCTGCCACGCACGGTTGGCACGCATCCGGAGAGCGGAGAGCCTGTTACGGCCAGTATCGGGCGTTACGGGCCGTATCTGGCGCACGCAGGCAAATATGCGAAGCTGCAGTCTACAGTGGATGTATTTGAAACTGGTATGAATGCAGCGGTAGTGAAATTGGCCGAGGCGGCGAACGGCGCAGGGCGTGGACGCGGTGCCGCGCGTGAACCGCTGAAAGTGCTAGGCGCGCATCCGCGCACAGAGGCGGAAATCAAGCTGATGGAAGGCCGCTACGGCGCCTATGTCACCGATGGCATCACTAACGCGACTTTGCCCAAAAGCATTTCACCAGACGCGCTGACGTTGGAGGAAGCCGCGCAGTTGATTGACGAGCGCGCTGCGAAAGGCCCTGCAAAGGGCAAAGGCAAATCGAAGGCAAAGCCAAAGGCAAAAAAAGCCCCGGTAAAGAAAAAGGCCGCCCCAAAGAAAAAAGCAGAATAGTAGAATAGTAGAAGGATTAGCGACCAACGGTAACCTTCTTGGGGCAGTCCTGCGCTGATATTGTTCTTGTCGGGCAGAAAACTGTTTTCCTACACGCGCTCTAATATGCTCTAAGTCTTGGGGACATCATTAACCGCGCGTCTCGCTGAACCGCGCCACCACAACAGCATTTCTCTATAATGCACGGTTGTTAAGCACACGAACCACCAGGAGCATCAGGGAAAGACCATTCGCGGGGCGAGATTGGACTGCACCAAGTCACGCTGCAAATCCGCAAAGAGCTTCTGCACATTAAGCCGGCATTTCACTGTAAACTTGTAAGGATTTCTGAGGCTTTCAGCGACATTAGAACGAATGCTAAAAAGCTAGCCTACTCCACCCATTCGAGACCGATGTCACGGTAAAGGCTGCGGTCCTCATCCCATTTGGAGTTAACCTTCACGTGCAAATATAAATGAACCTTGATCCCCATGATCCTCGAAAGTTCGGTACGCGCTGCTTCGCCAATGGCCTTGATCCTGCTGCCACCTTTACCCAGTACAATGGCGCGCTGCGTCGGCCGCGCGACCAAAATCTGTTGATGGATCTCGACCGAGCCATCTTCGCGTTCCTTATACTGCTCGGTTTCGACCGCGCTGGCATAAGGCAATTCTTCGTGCAGTTGCAGGTATAGCTGTTCGCGGGTCACCTCGGCTGCCATTACCCGGTCCGTAGCATCGGACACCTGATCCTCGGGGAAATGCCATTCACCTTCGGGCATAGTCTTGGCGATTGCGTCCTTTAGCTCGTCGAGGCCATCGCCGGTTGCGGCGCTGACATAATAAATCTCGTCGAAGTTACAATCCGCTGTCAATTTGCTCGTCAAACTCAGGAGCTTGTCTTTTGCAGCTATATCAACCTTGTTTAGAATTAGCCACTTACGTTCAGTTCTTCCCTTTAATCCTTCAAGTATTTTTTCAACCTTTGGTCCGGCTCCCGCACGACCATCAACGATGAAAGCAATCAAATCCGCGTCGCCGGCGCCGT
Organism: uncultured Alphaproteobacteria bacterium; assembly: GCA_963763915.1. GTDB lineage: Bacteria > Pseudomonadota > Alphaproteobacteria > Sphingomonadales > Sphingomonadaceae > Sphingorhabdus_B. The sequence goes on along the minus strand of CAVXQH010000002.1, from coordinate 174,489 downwards.
CCCATGCTGCGGCCACCATCGCGCGGTCAAGCCTGCGCTCTGCAGCAAAAATGCCCGGCGTATCGACTAAGATCATCTGTACATCGCCGTGCAGCGCAATTCCCATCAGGCGCGCGCGCGTCGTTTGCGCTTTCGGACTGACAATCGCGACCTTCTGCCCGACGAGCGCGTTGACCAAAGTCGATTTGCCCGCATTAGGCGCGCCGATTACCGCGACATGGCCGCAACGCCGCGTCATGAATGCTTCTCCAGAAATGCAGCCGCGGCAGCCGTTTCCGCGCTTTGCTTGTTCGACGCTGCGGCGGTGACAGGGTCAAAGCCTTTCACGGTAACCGACACCTCGAATATCATGGCGTGGGGAGGTCCTTCTTTTTTGATGATGGCGTAAACAGGGGTCTTCTTGGCATTGGCGGCGCACCATTCTTGCAATCGCGATTTGGGGTGCTTTTCGGCTGCTCCGGCATTTTCCATACGGTCGGTCCAAAGCGATTTTATGAAGGCTTGCGCGGCTTCTAGACCCTTTTCGAGATAGTAAGCTCCGATCAGCGCCTCCATGACGTCACCGAGGACATTGTCGCTTTCACGCGCGCCGTCATCGCGGGCTTGCTTGCCGAGTTCCATGTGGTTTTGCACGCCAACTTCGCGCGCGACATAGGCGCACACTTGACCCGAGACCAAGTTGTTAAGCCGGTGTGAAAGACGCCCCTCAGGCTCGTCAGGAAAACGATGATAGAGCATCTCTGCAATAGTCAGACCGAGCACACGGTCACCGAGGAATTCGAGCCGTTGGTAATCCGCCTTGCCCGTACTGCCGTGAGTTAACGCGCGTTCAAAGGGCGCGGTGTCAGCTATGTTGCCGCCAAAAAGCGACGCCAGCCAGTTGTTCAGCGCAGAGGAGGTCAAAAACCCTCCCCGATACGTGTAGGCCGTGCTGCTGAAAACCAAGTCCACGGCAATAACCAGCGTGCAGAGCCATCGGTGGAGAATACCGTAACCAAGGCACGGCCAACAAGATTTTTTTGTGGCACTATGCCGATGGCCTTGCCTTCTTCGGCGGGAAACCGGCTGTCGGCGCTACGATCGCGGTTATCACCCATCAGGAACATGTCTTCTTCGCCAACGACAAAAGCTTCTGTGTTGTCGCCTGCCTGATTATTGTCGAGATCGAGGATTAAATATTGCCGACCATTGGGTAACGTCTCTCGGTAGCGCGGATACACGCATTGCGTACCGCCAGTTTTTGCGGGCTTTTCAAACTCGGGCCGCCAGCATGCGAACGGTGTACCCTCCAAATCGGCGGCTTCGCGCATGTTGGGTGTTACTGGCAGCACAAGGTCCGCAACGCGTTCCTTCTTCACTGCAACACCGTTGATTTCAAGTATCCCGTTACGCATTTGAATAACATCACCGGGCAAGCCAATGACGCGTTTGATATAATCATCGCGTTCGGTCGGAGGGGCCTTAAACACTACCACATCGCCGCGCTCAGGCTGGCTGGCAAACAATCGCCCGGGAATGATCGGCAGGCCAAAAGGGATACTGTTGTTGGAATAGCCATACGGCCATTTCGCAACAAGCAAATAGTCGCCAATCAACAAACGTGGGTGCATCGACTCTGATGGGATATTGAACGGCGAAACGATGAAAGCGCGCAGCACGAACATAAACGCCGCGAGCTTGAGCAGGAATACGCCATATTCACGCAGCTCTTGCCCAGCGCTGGTCTTGGTAACATCGGATTGAACCGCATTTTCCGGTTCAGTCAGACTGGATTTGATTTCCACGTATTTTTTCCATTCGCGACGGTGATATTTCTGGCCTTTTATCGGCCCCCCGCGCTAATAGCCAGTGGCGAGATACGCATTTTCTACGAAAGACCAAATCCATGACACAATCGGCGTGGGACGAAATCCTGGCGCATAAGCCCGCGGAGCTGACAGAATTATTCGCAGCTCAGCCCGGGCGCGAAAGGGCGCTATCAGTATCCTTAGCAGGATTGCATTTCGACTTTTCGAAAACGCATCTCGATGATGTTCTGCTTGGCGGCTTTACGACGTTGGCGGATGCGTCGAATTTGAAGGCCGCAAAAGAGGCACTCTTCAACGGGGAGATCGTTAATCCGACTGAAAGGCGCGCTGCTGAACATGCCGCAGAGCGTGGCAATGGCAGTGCACAAAGCGTTGCTAACGCGAAAATGCTGCACCAACGGATGCGTGGATTGATTGAGGCCATAGATGCGGGCGTGTTGGGTGAGATCAAGCATGTCCTGCATATTGGTATTGGCGGTTCGGCGCTTGGTCCTAAATTGCTCTTGGACGCGCTCGGTCGCGATGAGATGCGATATGACGTCAAGGTGGTGTCCAATGTCGATGGTTCGGCGTTAGCAGAAGCTGTTGCGGGCTTTGATCCCCAAAAAACGATCGTCGCGATTGCTTCAAAGACCTTCACAACGACAGAAACGCTCATGAACGCGACGAGCGCGCTGGAGTGGCTGCGCGAAGGTGGCGTTTCCGACCCTGAAGGCCATGTCGTGGCCCTTACAGCAAATCCCGACGCTGCACTTGCTTGGGGCGTCGACGAGAGCCGCATCTTGCCCTTTAACGATGCCGTCGGTGGGCGTTACTCTTTATGGTGCTCGATCGGTTTTCCTGCGGCCATTGGGCTTGGCTGGGCAGCTTTTGAAGAAATGCTCGAAGGGGCTGCTGCTATGGACCGGCATTTCCGTAATTGCGCGCCGAATGAAAACGCTCCCGTTTTGGCGGCCTTTGCCGACCTGCTTTATGCACAGGCCAAGGCTTGCGAAACCCGTGCGGTGTTTGCTTATGATGAACGGCTGCGCTTGCTGCCAGACTATTTGCAACAGCTTGAGATGGAATCGAACGGCAAATCGGTTACCGCCTCGGGCGCGTCGCTTAGCCGCCATAGTGCGCCAGTGACATGGGGTGGGGTAGGGACAGACGCGCAACACGCAGTGTTCCAATTGTTGCACCAAGGCACGCGCCTTATCCCGGTAGAGTTTATCGTCAGCAAAACGCCCGGACATGATTTCGGTCCTGAACATCACGAGGCACTGCTGATCAACTGTTTTGCGCAAGGTGCTGCGTTGATGGCAGGCAAAGCAAGCGACGACTTGGCACGCAACTACCCAGGAAATCGGCCTTCTACCACGATTTTGATTGATGACGTCACGCCGTCGGTGCTCGGTGCCTTGATTGCTTTTTACGAGCACAGGACCTTTGCCAACGCGGTGTTGCTTGGCATTAACCCGTTTGACCAATTCGGCGTTGAACTAGGCAAGGAAATCGCCAAGTCTATCGCGCAGAACGGCGCAAAAGGATTCGATCCTTCGACCAGCGCACTTATCGAAATGGCGATGGGCGAAGGCGCTTAAAATGGCCGAATATGACTTTGATCTGTTTGTAATTGGGGCAGGTTCGGGCGGAGTCCGCGCTTCTCGTATTGCTGCTAGCCACGGTGCAAAGGTTGCAGTGGCAGAGGAATACCGCGTCGGAGGCACCTGCGTCATCCGTGGCTGCGTGCCCAAGAAGCTCCTCGTATATGGCTCGCATTTTGCAGAGGATCTTGCAGACGCAAAGCGCTTTGGCTGGAATACCGATAGCGCGAGTTTTGACTGGGCGACGCTGCGCGATAATGTCGCGGCCGAAGTTGACCGGCTTGAAGGGTTGTATTGCCAGACGCTTGGCAACAACAAGGTCGAGCTATTTGCCGAACGTGCGGTTTTGGCCGGGCCGCATTTGGTGCGACTTTCTAGCGGCAAGGAAATCAGTGCGAAGTATATCTTGATAGCGACTGGTGCTTGGCCAACAATTCCCAAAATCCCTGGTTTTGAACATGCAATCACTTCGAATGAAGTGTTTGGACTGTCGGTACTGCCTAAGCGTGTAGTCATTGCAGGGGCAGGCTATATCGCAAACGAATTTGCAGGTATATTCAATGAATTGGGAGTCGAAGTTAAGCTTGTAACGCGCGGTGATAAAATGCTGCGCAGCTACGACCAGGAGATTGTGGACAGACTTGTGGATATCAGCCGAGAAAAGGGCATCGACATCCGCTTCCACTTCCCGTTCAAGGGGATCACCAAGCAAGCCGATGGCAGCCTGCTGATCGATGGCGGCGATCTCGGATCAATCGAAACCGATATGGTTTTGATGGCTATTGGCCGCGAGCCCAAGGTCGATGGTCTCGGTCTTGCAGAACTTGGCGTTATGCAAGACACGGACAGCGCGGTCATTGTCGACGAATATAACCGAACTAATATCCCTAGCATCTACGCCGTGGGTGACGTCACTAACCGCGTGCAATTGACACCTGTGGCGATCCGCGAAGGACATGCCTTTGCCGACAGCGTTTTTGGTGGAAACCCGCGCACGCTCGACTATTCCGCGATCCCAACTGCGGTGTTCAGCAATCCGCCGATTGCGTCGGTCGGTTTGACTGAGGAAGAAGCGCGCACGAAATACGGCGAGGTCGCGATATACCGTAGCGATTTCCGCGCGATGAAAAATGTGCTCGCTGGGCGGGCCGAACGCGCGCTTTACAAAATGGTAGTCGATGCCAACACGGACCAGGTGCTCGGGCTCCACATGATAGGCCCCGACAGCGCCGAAATTCTGCAAGCGGCCGCAGTCGCGGTCAAAGCAGGGCTGACCAAACAGGCATTTGACGATACCGTCGCGCTGCACCCGAGCATGGCCGAGGAACTAGTTCTGCTGAAATAGGCTTGGAGGATGGCCCGGCATCCACACCGGATATTTCTCCATTACCGCCCCTAACATTGGCAATTGCAGGAACGCCTTAAGCCAATGGCGCAGATGCGCGAATTCCTCGTGCGCATCGAACCACGCGGGATCGGTTGCAGCAAACTGCCGAATGAAGGGCGCTATGGCGACATCGGTGAAGCCCATCTTGGCGCCCGAAAGAAACGCCGTCTTTGATAGCCTCTCTTCCAGATCCAAAAGCTGATGTCCCCCGTCTCTGCGGTGTGCCATGCCGTCCTCAAGCCCAAATCGATGTGGATATTTATAGCGGTCGAGCGCATCCTTGAAAGGCCCGTCATTCGTCGCGATCAGCGCCGCATTCTCTCCGGCCATCCAATCGTCGGGATCGCTCTGTGCCAACGCCCAGCGCATAATATCGAGGCTTTCGTCGACAATTTCTGCTTCATCCAGCACCAAAACAGGCACGGTTCCCTTTGGAGACGCTGCGAGCATTTCCGCCGGTTTGTCGCGCAGCTTAATCTCGCGCAACTCCACCGCAATCCCCGATTGCCAAATCGCCATCCGCGCACGCATCGCATAGGGGCACCGGCGAAAGCTGTAGAGTATAGGCAAGTTATTTCCCGCCACGCGGGTCCGCCCCCAAATGCTTCTCACCGCGATTTTTGGCCAACGCAATCTGGCGCTGCCGTTCGGCGTAACGCGATCGCGCTTCATCATCGCGTTCGTCGATGCATCCGGGGCAGGAGACCCCTTCCACAAAGGCCGAATGCGCCTTGGCTACTGCATCAATCGGGCGGCGACACGCACGGCATAACTCCATGCTGCCCAGTTCCAGCCCGTGCTTTACCGAAACGCGGTCGTCAAAGACAAAGCATTCGCCGTGCCATTTGCTTTCGGTCTCAGGCACTTCCTCCAGATAACGTAAAATACCGCCCTCCAAATGGTAGACGTCTTCGATGCCTTCGGCCTTTAAGAACGCGGTGGACTTTTCGCAGCGAATGCCGCCCGTGCAGAACATTGCAAATTTCGGCTTGTTGGTTGCAGCGGTAAGATCTGCGCGGTTTTCACGGAACCAAGCTGGAAAATCGCGGAATGTCTTGGTTCTCGGGTCGATTGCGCCGGTGAAGCTACCGATTGCGACCTCATAATCGTTGCGCGTATCAATCAAAATCGTGTCGGGGTCAGTGAGCAGCGCATTCCAGTCATGTGCATCAACATATGTGCCAACTTCACGGCGCGGATCGATCCCCGCCACTCCCATAGTCACAATCTCATTTTTGGTGCGCACCTTCAGCCGGATGAACGGCATCTTGTCTGCATGGGAATATTTGACGTCAAGTTCAGCAAAGCCAGGAATCGCGCGAATATAATTGACAACAGCATCGATACCAGCCGGATGTCCAGCAATCGTGCCGTTAATGCCTTCGCTTGCTGTTAAAATTGTGCCTTTGACTTTTGCGGCGTTGCAGGCTCTCAGTAAGCTGATGCGAGTGGTCTCTACATCGTCAACGGGTGCAAAGCGGTAAAGCGCTGCAACTTTGATGGGCGAAACTTCGGTCATGGGTGGCCTATAGCCGAGCAACGACGATGCTTTCCAGCATATTTCGTAAATCGCATATGCGTTGTGCGCTGCCGCAATTTGCAATGTCGCAGGCAATTTGCCATGGCGAACAAGCAAAAGGCCAAAATAGGGATTTAACATTGTCTGCCAATATCGCTGAAATGGAAAAGCGCCGCGCCGCCGCCCAAATGGGTGGAGGACAGAAACGTATCGATGCACAGCATGCCAAGGGTCGGCTTACCGCACGTGAACGCCTCCTGATCTTACTTGATGAGGGCAGCTTCGAAGAGCTGGACGCCTATGTCGAACATAATTGCGTTGATTTCGGCATGGACGCGCAGAAAATCCCGGGCGACGGGGTGGTGACGGGCAGCGGCACGATAAACGGCCGTCTGGTCTATGTTTACAGCCAGGATTTCACGGTATTTGGCGGCTCGCTGTCCGAAGCGCATGCGATGAAAATCTGCAAGGTGATGGACAATGCCATGAAGGTCGGCGCGCCGGTTATTGGCCTGAACGACAGCGGTGGCGCGCGGATTCAAGAAGGCGTGGCATCGCTCGGTGGCTATGCCGAGGTGTTTCAGCGCAATGTGCTGGCATCGGGCGTAGTGCCGCAGATTTCGCTCATCATGGGGCCTTGTGCAGGCGGCGCGGTCTATTCGCCTGCCATGACCGACTTCATCTTCATGGTGAAGGATTCGCAGCTATATGTTTGTAACGGGGCCAGATGTTGTCAAAACCGTTACCAATGAAGTGGTGACGCAAGAAGAACTGGGCGGGGCGGTATCGCACACCACCAAGTCCGGCGTGGCGGACAATGCGTTCGAGAACGATATCGAGGCATTGCTCGCGGCGCGCGACTTCTTTGATTATCTGCCCGAGAACAACCGTACGGGCGTGCCCGAACGGCCCACCGATGACGCGTGGGACCGCGCAGAGCCAAGCCTGGACACCATCATCCCGCCATCCGCCAATCAGCCTTATGATATGCATGAGGTAATCCGGAAAACGGTCGATGAAGGTGATTTCTTTGAGGTGCAGCCCGGCCATGCGGGCAATATCCTGATCGGCTTTGGCCGGATAGAGGGCCGCACTGTGGGCATCGTCGCCAATCAGCCGATGGTGCTGGCGGGCGTGCTCGACATCAACTCTTCGCGGAAAGCCGCGCGCTTTGTGCGGTTTTGCGATGCCTTTGAAATCCCGATCATCACCTTCGTCGATGTCCCCGGCTTCCTGCCCGGCACCGCGCAGGAGCATAATGGCATCATCAAGCATGGCGCAAAACTGCTGTTCGCCTATGCCGAGGCGACCGTGCCCAAAATCACCGTAATCACGCGGAAAGCTTATGGCGGCGCCTATGACGTCATGGCATCAAAGCATCTGCGCGGCGACCTAAACTATGCCTGGCCGACCGCCGAAATCGCGGTGATGGGCGCGAAAGGCGCGGTGGAGATCATCTTCCGCGGATTGAGCGCGGAGGAGCAGGCGGTGAAGACGGCGGAATATGAGGAGCGGTTTGCGAACCCGTTCGTGGCGGCTAGCAAGGGGTTTATCGATGAGGTGATTTATCCGCATTCAACGCGGAAGCGGATTGCCTTGGGCCTCAGGAAATTGCGGAACAAGGCGTTGGAAAACCCTTGGAAGAAGCATGACAATATTCCGTTGTGAGGAGTTCGAGGTCGATGCCAAAGTTTGAAAAGGGTGATCTAGTTCGACTCAAATCCGGCGGTCCCGTTATGACGGTCGATAGATATCCCGGTGAAGAAAGCGGCCATTTCAAACTGTCGTGGAAGGGGCTGAAGGAGGTTCTCTGGCGAGAATATAGATGCGTTTGGTTCGATGGCGATACATTGAAGACCGGAGATTTTGATGAATATCTTCTGGTTCTAGCGAGCATTCCGGGTGACACAAAATGAAACTAGGTCGTCTCAACCATATCGGCGTCGCACAGCCTTCCAGCCCTCTTTTTGTCACCCCCGCGAAGGCGGGGGTCCATCACCGGTGGGTTAAATTGCAACGGCGGGTGATGGATTGTCCAAGGAAGTCTTCGACTTCCCGCTTTCGCTGGAATGACGAATGTTTTGAAGGGAACTTGATGTTATGAGATGCACAACATGGCCCCAAATCGCCATCGCAATGCTGCTCGCTTGCAGCACAACAGCCGCTGCACAACCCTCTCTAACTCTCGACGAAGCAGCGCGTGTTGCGTTTAAAGGCTCGCTTACCCGCGAAACCGAACGCGGAACGCTCGCATATGAAGCCAAAAAACTGGTACCAGTTGGCAAATATCAAATTCTGATTTCGGAAGGAACCAACCAGGACGAATGCCATGCCTGCAGCGGGGCGCTGTCGATCCATTATCTTGAACTGCAAAATGGCAAATGGGTGGTGAAGCGCGAATGGCTCGATAAGGCGGGCGGCGGATCATTTGGTGTCCCAGCATCCGAATGGAGCGTATCGACCGCTCTGCTATCCAGCCCGGTGCTCTATTCCGAAGGCGGCGGGACATGGCAGGGATGCACGTCATCCATGGCCAGCGTGCTGCCGTTGCTGCCCGAAGGTTTGGGGACGGAAACCGATATTCCGATTTTCTTCGATTATGGTGGTCCCGCAAGCGACTTGCGGTCTGCCAAAGGAAAAATCACCGCCATACAAAAGGGCAAAGGATTTTCGGTCCAATTCACGGGCCGAAAAAAGGGGCGCAACTGGTCCGCGATTGATCGATACAAATGGAACGGCAAGGCCTTCCAGATCATTGGCAAGCGTTCGTTGGAGACATGTTGATGAAACTAGGCCGTCTAAACCATATCGGCGTCGCGACGCCTTCCAGCCCTCTTTTTGTCACCCCCGCGAAGGCGGGGGTCCATCACCGGCAGGTTAAATTTAAACGACAGGAGTTGGATTGTCCACGGACGTCTTCGACTCCCCGCCTTCGCGGGAATGACGAATTAGGGGAAGAGGCGGCCTGCTCATGAAACTCGGAAGATTAAACCATATCGGCGTCGCGACGCGTTCCATTGCGGACAGCATCGTCTTTTACCGCGATGTGATGGGGGCGACGAAGATTCACGAACCCTTTGACCTCCCGGATCAGGGCGTAAAGGTGTGCTTTGTCGATACGCCTACAGATACCGGCCTCAATGGCACGCAGATCGAACTGATCGAGCCACTGCCGGGCAACACCTCCATCGCGTCCTTCCTTGAGAAGAACCCGCTCGGGGGGCAACATCATATGTGTTATGAAGTGCCTGATATCTATGCGGCAAAGGCGGAGTTTGAGGCCCTAAACAAACGCGTGCTTGGCGAACCCCGCATTGGCGCGCATGGGACGCCCATATTCTTTCTCCACCCCAAGGATATGGGGGGGGTGCTGACCGAAATTATGGAAACGCCTAAAGAGGGGCATTGATGACTTACGAAACAATCACAGTCGAGCTAGCCGACAAAATCGCCACCATCACGCTCAACCGGCCAGATCGGATGAATGCGTGCAGTCTTGATATGGCAGGCGAGATCAACGACGCGCTGGCGAGTGATTTGGGCGATGCGCGCTGCTTGATCATCACTGGCGCTGGACGAGGCTTCTGCTCGGGGGCTGATTTGTCAGCGCGCGGAGAACGATCAATCACAGGCGGAGAGGGCAGCTATATCGCGCTTACCCGCCATTATAACCCGCTGATGATGAACCTCGCACGGCTCAATATGCCGATCATTACAGCGGTTAATGGGGCTGCAGCCGGCATTGGTTGTTCCATTGGCTTGGCGGGGGATTTCGTTCTCGCCGGCAAATCTGGCTATTTCCTTCAAGCTTTCGTCAACATCGGCCTTGTTCCCGATGGCGGCGCGAGCTGGATGCTGCCGCGTCTCGTCGGCAAGGCGCGGGCGACGCAGATGATGATGCTCGGCGAAAAGGTGTTTGGCGAGCAGGCCGAGGCTTGGAACATGATCTACAAATGTGTTGAGGATGCAGACTTGCAAGACGAAGCGCGCGCACTGGCTGTGCGTTTGGCCAATGGCCCGACGGTCGCTTACGCCACAATGCGCAAGAACATCCTGACAGCGCTCGAAAACAGCTATGCGGAGGCTTTGCTGGCCGAAGCCGAAGGGCAGCGGATCGCTGCGAACACGGCAGATGCGATGGAAGGTGGAATGGCCTTCATGGAAAAGCGCAAAGCGCAGTTTCAGGGCAAATAGGATGGCCAAAATCGATGATAAAACTGGGAAGCCGCCGCAACCAAAGAAGTCAAGGGCAGGGACCTGACCTGGAACACGCCTGAAGGCATTGCGTCAAACCGCTTTATACTGCAGAAGATGCTGGCGATCCGGGCCTTCCCGGTTTCGCGCCTTTTACGCGCGGGGTCCGGGCCAGCATGTATGCGGGCCGCCCGTGGACGATCCGGCAATATGCGGGCTTTTCGACTGCTGAGGAGAGTAACGCGTTCTACCGCCGCAATCTGGCCGCCGGGCAAAAGGGGCTGAGCGTCGCGTTCGATCTTGCCACCCACCGCGGTTATGACAGTGACCATCCCCGCGTCGTTGGTGATGTCGGCAAGGCGGGTGTGGCCATCGACAGCGTTGAGGACATGAAAATCCTGTTCGACGGCATCCCGCTTGATCAGATGTCGGTTTCGATGACAATGAACGGCGCGGTCATCCCGATCCTCGCTTTCTTTATCGTCGCGGGGGAAGAGCAGGGCGTTCCGCTCGCGGCTCTCGATGGCACCATCCAGAACGACATTCTCAAAGAGTTCATGGTCCGCAACACCTATATCTATCCGCCCGAACCATCGATGCGGATTGTTTCAGATATTATCGCATATACCAGTGCCAACATGCCGAAATTTAACAGTATCTCGATTTCTGGCTATCATATGCATGAGGCAGGCGCGACGGCGGTGCAGGAGCTCGCCTTCACTATCGCCGACGGCAAGGAATATGTGCAGCGCGCGATGGCTTCGGGCTTGGATATTGACGCGTTCGCGGGACGGCTCAGTTTCTTCTTCGGCATTGGCATGAACTTTTTCATGGAGGTTTCCAAGCTCCGTGCCGCGCGGACATTGTGGCACCGCGTCATGGACGGGCTGGGCGCCAAGGACGAACGCTCGAAAATGCTCCGCACCCATTGCCAGACGTCGGGCGTGTCGTTGCAGGAGCAAGACCCCTATAACAACGTCATCCGCACCACTGTCGAGGCGATGGCCGCAACTTTGGGCGGCACGCAATCGCTCCACACCAATGCGCTCGATGAAGCCATTGCGCTCCCTACCGATTTCAGCGCCCGGATCGCGCGCAACACGCAGATTGTGTTGGCCGAGGAGAGCGGCATCACCAAGGTCGTCGATCCGCTCGGCGGCAGCTATTATGTTGAAGCCTTGACGTCAGAATTGGTCGATCAGGCGTGGAAAATCATTGGCGAGGTCGATGCGCTCGGCGGCATGACCAAGGCAGTCGCTTCCGGAATGCCCAAACGCCTGATCGAAGAAGCCGCCGCCGCGCGTCAGGCGCGGGTGGATAAGGGCGAGGATGTGATCGTCGGGGTGAATAAATACCGGCTCGGCACAGAGGATCAGCTTGAGACGCTGGAAGTCGATAACGACATGGTCCGCCAAGGCCAGATCGTGCGGTTGGCGAAGATGCGGGCAAGCCGGGGTGAAGCCGCGTGTCAGGCAGCTTTGGCAGCTTTGACTGAGGGTGCAAAGGGCGGCGGAAACCTCCTCGCCCTTGCCGTCAACGCCGCCCGCGCCCGTGCCAGCCTCGGCGAAATCTCTGACGCGATGGAGGTCGCCTTTGGCCGCTATGGCACCACGCCGACCCCGGTGAAGGGCATCTACGGCAGCGCGCATGAATTCGACACGCGCTGGGCGCAAGTGGTGGAGGGCGTGCAGCCGTCGAGCGCCGTCTGGGCCGCAAGCCCAAGCTGCTCGTCGCCAAAATGGGGCAGGACGGGCATGATCGCGGTGCCAATGTAATCGCGAGCGCGTTTGGCGATATGGGCTTTGAGATTGTTTCCGGCCCCTTGTTCCAGACGCCGGAGGAAACCGTCGTCCTCGCGCTGGAAAGCGCAGCGACGTGGTCGGCGCATCCAGCCTCGCTGCGGGGCATAAAACCCTGATCCCCGAACTCATCAAAGGCCTCCGCGAAGCAGGGCGTAGCGACATCAAAGTCATCGCCGGCGGTGTCATCCCCCCGCAGGACTATGATTTCCTCCGCGATGCCGGGGTGCAGGGCATTTACGGGCCTGGGAGCAATGTCGTCGAATGCGCGGCGGATGTGCTGCGGCTGCTGGGGCATAATATGCCGCCGGTGGGGGAAGCTGCTGCATGATGCGCTTATTAGTGACTTTGGCGGTTCTGGCGCCCCTGGCTCATTCGGTTTATGCTGCCCAAAGAAAAGAAATGAGCGAGTTTAGGCCGGGAGTGGCAGTAGAGTATATTTACAAGCAACCTCTTGAAGGTGTCTACTGGACCATCTGGTGGGGCCGATTGGAAAAGCGTGATGGCGCTTGGCGTGATGTCTATTTTGAAACGCGCGACAAATATGTGAACAAAGGCATTCTGAGCTTCAACTGCTCTAACCCGAATGCAGATATCGGTTTGGTGCTGTACAATTGGGGGCAATATGGCGCTGAGGACGATAAGCAAGTGGTCATCGTGCGTTCAAATCAGCAGTCAAGCTGGGCGAAAAAAGATTTTGAGCCGCTGGCTGGCGAGGACCCGCCCTACAAACTCTATTTAAATAGCAAAAAGCGCTTTTGCTAACACTTGATCACAGGAACGTCCAATTGACCCACCACCTTGAAACCCTCACCGTCCACGCAGGCTGCGAGCCTGATCCCACCACCAAGGGCTGGATCACCATGCCGATGAGCAAGGTGCGATTGACTGCGGAACGCGAGTCAATGTCCGAGGTCGACGCAGGCTTTGTGCTTTATGGTGGGCGCGAACAGCATCTTTACCGGCGACAAGCTGTTGACCGCAGCCAATGCAGGCGACGACAAGGACGCGGCGATGCTGGCGAAGCTGGGGCTGGTGCCGATGGAGGCGGAGGAGCCGCTTAGGGCGTGCAAGGCGTTGGAGGCGGCGGAGTGAAATGACTTGGCATGAATCGTACTGCTCATTCTTGACTTTTGCATAGGTAGCTTATTTTGAATGCGCTCGATTAGCGGCTTCGAAGACGGTCGTCGTCAGAAAAATATTGGAACATTAACTGACGAGGATTCGCCAGCGACCTTAGATATCGAAGCCAGCAATGCTCGGTTGTTGGAGACACTATTGTCTCGAGACTGGCATGTTGGATAGTAAATCGTGGAACAGTGAATGGGACAGCGATGAGCCGCCGCAACCAAGAATATATAACGCAACACGAAGAAACGAGACTCGATCAATGTTCAAAAAAATCCTAATCGCAAACCGTGGCGAAATCGCTTGCCGCATCATCAAGACCGCTCGCCGCATGGGCATCGCCACCGTCGCGGTCTATTCCGATGCCGATGCGCGCGCGCCGTTTGTGGCGATGGCGGATGAGGCGGTGCATATCGGGCCTTCGCCTGCTGCGCAGTCTTATTTGCTGGCCGAGAAGATCATCGCCGCGTGCAAGCAAACCGGCGCGGAGGCGGTGCATCCGGGCTATGGTTTCCTGTCCGAGCGCACCAGCTTTGCCGAGGCGCTGGCCAAGGAAAACATCGCCTTTATCGGCCCGCCGGTAAACGCGATTGCCGCGATGGGGGACAAAATCGAGTCCAAGAAACTCGCGATGGCGGCGGGAGTCAATGTCGTCCCCGGCTTTGTCGGCGAGATTGACGATACCGAACATGCGGTGCGGATTTCGGCGGAAATCGGCTATCCGGTGATGATGAAGGCCAGCGCTGGCGGCGGCGGCAAGGGGATGCGGCTTGCCTATAATGAGGCCGACGTGCGCGAAGGGTTTGAGGCGACCAAGCGCGAGGGGCTGAATTCGTTTCGGCGACGACCGCGTGTTTATCGAGAAATTCATCCTCAACCCGCGCCATATCGAAATCCAGATATTGGGCGATCAGCACGGCAATATCCTGTACCTGAATGAGCGCGAATGCTCGATCCAGCGGCGGCACCAAAAGGTTGTCGAGGAAGCGCCTTCGCCCTTCGTCACGCCCAAAATGCGCAAAGCGATGGGCGAGCAATGCGTCGCTCTGTCACGCGCGGTGGGCTATTATTCCGCAGGCACGGTCGAATTGATCGTTTCCGGCGCGGACCCCAGCGGCGAGAGCTTCTACTTCCTGGAAATGAACACGCGGTTGCAGGTCGAGCATCCTGTCACAGAAGCGCATCACGGGCATCGATCTGGTCGAACAGATGATCCGCGTCGCCGCTGGTGAGAAGCTCTCCATGACGCAGGACGACATCAAAATCGACGGTTGGGCCATCGAAAACCGTGTCTATGCCGAAGACCCTTATCGCGGGTTTCTGCCTTCAACAGGTCGCCTGACGCGCTACAAACCGCCTGTCGCAGGCTGGACCGATGACGGCGCAGCAAATGGGCGCCGCGGTGTCGAAGGCATCCGCGTGGATGACGGCGTCTATGATGGCGGCGAAGTTTCCATGTTCTACGATCCGATGATCGCCAAGCTGATCACCTGGGCACACCGCGCGACGAAGCCGCCGACTTGCAAATCGCGGCACTTGATCGTTTCGAAATCGAAGGCCTGGGCCACAATATCGATTTCGTCAGCGCCATCATGCAGCATCCGCGTTTCCGCTCGGGCGAACTGACCACCGGCTTTATCGCCGAGGAATATCCCGACGGCTTTCACGGCGCGCCTGCTTCGGAGGAATTGATCCGCAATCTTGCCGCCATCGCAGGTTTTGTCGCCACCGCAAATGCTGACCGCGCATTACAAGTTGACGGTCAATTGGGTGACGAGCTTGACCCACCATATGCCTGGTCGATCAAGATCGGCGACAAAACGCACCAGGTTTCGCTCGAAGAGGACGCACTGCTCGTTGACGGCTATGCCGTTGATCTTGAGGTTGAATATACGCCGGGCGACCGGCTTGTTGTCGCCGAAATTGAAGGAAAGGAACTGGCTGTAAAGTTTGCAAAGACTCGCACGGGTTTCAGACTTACGTCGCGCGGTGCAAGCTACAATGCCATTTGTTTGCCGGCGCATGTTTCGCATCTCGCTGACTATATGATCGCGAAAATCCCGCCCGATCTTTCCAAATATCTGATCTGTCCCATGCCCGGCCTTATCACAGCAATCCATGTGAAGGCCGGTGACAAGGTGGAGGCGGGACAACCGCTCGCAATTGTCGAAGCGATGAAGATGGAGAACATATTACGCGCTGAAAAATCGGGCGTGGTGAAGTTGGTAAGCGCCGCGCAAGGCGAAAGTCTTGCAGTGGATGCTGTCATCCTGGAAATGGAATAGGACGCATGCATATTCCGGCTTGATCGCATATCCCAAGCAACTATTGCATAGCGATCAAGTGGTCGGTGAGGCGAGGGGAAAATCACATGGCAGATGAACTATCGATAGATCCTAAACGCGACAGGCTTGTCATTGTCGCCTCGTCGTTGGGCACGATATTCGAATGGTATGACTTTTTCGTCTACGGCATTTTGGCGGCGACAATCGGGAAACTGTTTTTCCCTGCCGACAATCCGGCACTTTCCACATTGGCAAGCCTTGTAGCCTTTGGCGTCGGCTTTGGTGTGCGGCCCCTTGGTGCCATTCTGTTCGGATATTTCGGTGACAAGATTGGGCGCAAATACACGTTTCTGGTGACTATCACCTTGATGGGCGGTGCGACGGCTGCCATCGGGTTCCTCCCAACCTATGCGACTGCCGGTATATGGGCGATTATCTTGCTGCTCGTTTTACGATGTCTGCAAGGATTGGCGCTGGGCGGCGAATATGGAGGTGCCGCGATTTACGTCGCCGAACACGCGCCAAAAGGAAAGCGCGGGCAGTATACCAGCTGGATACAGGCATCGGTGGCGGGCGGATTCCTTCTCGCAGTGCTTGTTGTGCTGACCACGCGCACACTCGTCAGCGATCCTGCGGATTTTGAGGCTTGGGGTTGGCGCATACCCTTTTTGATTTCGATCCTGCTGCTCGCCGTTTCTCTGTGGATCCGGCTTAAACTTTCCGAAAGTCCGGTGTTTAAGGCGATGAAGGAGGCGGGCACAACCTCGAAAAACCCGTTTGTCGATAGCTTTAAATATCCCGGAAATATCAAGCGGATATTGGTTGCGATGTTCGGCGTTGCTGCTGGCCTTACGGTGATTTACTACAACTCGCAATTCTACACGCTCTACTTCCTGACCGGAACGGCACGGATTCCGGAGACCGATGCCTTGCTGTATATGGCGATGGGCGCGGCGATTGCCGCTCCGTTTTACGTCGGTGCAGGCTGGCTTTCGGACAAGGTCGGGCGCAAGAAGATTTTGCTCACCGGTTACGCGTTGACCATCGCTTTGACCTTCCCGCTGTTTTGGACAATGGCCGATGCAGCAAATCCGGCGCTGGCAAAGGCTACCGCGCAATCGCCGGTAACGCTGGCTTTGCCCGAATGCGCATTCAATCCGCTCGCTCCAACCCAGACAACGGTGTGCGGCAAGGCGCTGAATTTCCTGTCGAAACGCGGAATCAGCTATTCAAAGATCACCGGTCGCGACGTGGTCCTGAAAGTCGGCTCGGCGAGCATTCAGGGTTTTGACGAGAAAGCCTACGTCGCCGCATTGCAGGCGGCAGGCTATCCCGACAAATCAGAACCGGCTCAGCGCAAACCGTGGTTGATCGTTTTGTGCATCGCCTCGCTAGTTATATTATCGGCACTGACATACGGGCAAGTTGCGGCGATCCTTGTCGAAATGTTTCCGGCTCGGATCCGCTATACCTCCATGTCGATCCCCTATCATTTTGGCACGGGTTATTTCGGAGGTTTCCTGCCCGCGATTTCGCAGTGGATCGTCGTGAAAACCGGCGGGGCGTTCATGGGCCTGTGGTATACCGTGGGTGTCGTGGTGATGGCTTTTATCGTCAGTGCCATCTGGCTTGAGGAAAACAAGGACAAGGAACTCGACTAGATAGCCCGACTGTCCTATCGGCGATGCCGTGAACGAACTGACGCCACCGCTTATTCTTGAAATTGACAGCGATGCGCTGGTGTCGAATTGGCATGCACTCGGCCGGCAAGTAACCGGTGCTACGATTGGCGCAGCGGTAAAAGCCGATGCATATGGTGTCGGCGCACATGAAGTGGTTTCGCGGCTGAGTAAAGCCGGTTGCGCGGATTTCTTCGTCGCCCATTGGAGCGAAGCACTGGCTCTAAAAGGGACCATAGCCACGTCACAGATTTCCGTACTCAACGGCACCACCGGCAACGATTTGGCTGCGATACGTGCGCTGGGCGCGGTACCTGTGTTGAATACGCCAGGACAGGTCGGCGACTGGAAAGCCAGTGGTGGCGGTCGCTGCCATGTAATGATCGATAGCGGGATTAACCGGCTCGGCATAGGTCCAGAACAAGTCGGTGGCAATTTGCTGGACGGCTTGGAAATCGATATCCTGCTGTCGCATTTGGCTTCGGCTGATGAAGATGTGGCGCAAAATGCCGCGCAGCTATCCGTCTTTTCGGAAATAGCGGATGTCACTAATGCCAAACGCCGCAGCCTTGCCAATAGCGCGGGGATCATGCTGGGTAATGATTATCATTTTGACCTCTGCCGCCCCGGCATTTCACTCTATGGCGGCATTGCGCGACCCGAAATGCGTGGGTTTATCCGTCAGGTAGTATTTCCGAAGGCGCAGATATTACAAGTTCGTACATTGCCTGCTGGCGCAACTGTTGGTTACAACGCGACGCATATTTGCGTGCGCGAAACCCGCGTTGCAACCGCCGCAATTGGATATGCTGATGGCTATTTTCGGGGATTTTCAGGCAAAGGAAATTGCCACTTTGAAGCAAAAGCACTGCCGATAATTGGACGCGTCTCAATGGATCTGGTTACGATCGACGCTAATGCAGCGCGCAACCTACAAGAAGGCGATTATATCGACATTGAATTTGATCTTGCCGCTAGCGCCAAGACATCGGGCATGTCGCAATATGAGCTGCTGACCGGGATAGGATTGCGTTCCCAAAGGTCTTGGCGCTGAATTTGTTGCAGTGCACTCTTAATTGGTGCTAGATTTGAACACGATTGAATTCAGGGGATCGATTATGGCGCGTAGCGCGGACAAGACAGGTACTGACGGTCCGATAATCATAAAGAAATATGCTAATCGCAGGCTTTATAACACACGTGATTCCAAGTACATTACTCTCGATTTTCTGGCAGATTTGACCCGCAAGGAAATCGAATTTCAGGTGCTTGACGCCAAAACTGGCGAAGACATTACACATAATGTTCTGACACAGATCATCATGGACGAAGAAAATAGCGGCGAAAATATGCTGCCTACGGCGTTTTTACGGCAGTTGATTGCCTTATATGGTGGCGACATGCGGGCCAATGTACCCCAGTTTCTGGAAAACGCTCTCGATGCGTTTCGTGAAGGGCACAAAAAGGTCGAAAGCGCGCTGGAAACAGCGCTTACATCAGGACCCTTTGGTGACCTTGCCAAACAAAACATCGACATGATGAAGGCTGCCCGGGACGCGTTGATCCCTGGCCTTGCACCCAAGGAAAAAAACGAAGAAACCATTGAAGATCTGCAAAGGCAAATGGCTGCTCTGCAAGCAAAAATTGACCGACTGGCGAAGAAATGATTTTACGCAAATTCAAGATGCTCTCGTTCCTGGGGGCCGCAGTGTTGTTGCAAAATTCTGTAATGGCAGCGCCGTCCAAACCGACGGCGCAAACTAAACGGGCTACTAGTGCAAAAACTGTTATTGCGCCCGCGCCTGAGGTGCCAATCGCAATTCCGCTAAATCCAATTATTCCTGCAGCGAAGCGGATGTGCAATGCGCCAATGACCAACGGCGTGGGAGTGACGCGGCTAAAAAAAGGGTTGGGAGCAAGCCCAAAACCCGATGACTTTGCCCTGGTCAAATATATCGGATATTTGGAAAAAACTGGCGAAGTTTTTGACCAAAATGCCCAAGCTGTATTTCAGCTGGATTCGCTTATTCCCGGTTTTAGTTCGGCGGTCGTGACAATGCGGCGCGGAGATATTAGCCGGTTTTGCATTCCTTCTGGCCTCGGATACGGTGAGAAGGGCACAGAAGGAATACCAGCCAATTCCAATCTGGTATTTCAAGTTGAGCTTTTAGACTTTGTAACGCGTGCAGAATATTTGGCCGCACAACAGACTCCTGCAGAAGCGCCGACCGAACCAAAGCCAGCAAATTAGTCGAGCGTGCTTGCCGCGCGCGTTTGCCTTCGCTAACGCCACGCTATGAAACACGCGTTATCAGTTACCCGTTCCGAAAATTTTGCAAAATGGTACCAAGAGGTTGTTTCCGAGGCTGACTTGGCAGAGGAATCCGGCGTCCGCGGATGCATGGTAATCCGTCCTTGGGGATACGGCATCTGGGAACGAATCCAAAAGCTGATGGACGCGCAGATCAAGCTGGCTGGCGTTGAAAATTGCTATTTCCCTCTTTTTATCCCGCTGTCGTATTTTGAGAAGGAAGCGGACCATGTCGACGGATTTGCGAAGGAAATGGCGGTTGTCACGCACCACAGGTTGATTGCGGACGGCAAGGGTGGGCTTATGCCAGATCCCGAGGCCAAGCTGGAAGAACCACTCGTCGTGCGGCCAACTTCCGAAACGGTGATTGGTGCCGCCATGGCGCGTTGGGTGCAAAGCTGGCGGGATTTACCCTTAATGGTCAACCAATGGGCAAATGTTGTTCGCTGGGAGATGCGCACGCGAATGTTCTTAAGAACAAGCGAATTTTTATGGCAGGAAGGACATACAGCGCACGCGGATAAAGCAGATGCTATGGCCGAAACCCTGCGCGCGCTGGAAATGTACCGTGCTTTCGCCGAAGGGCCGCTCGCGATGCCGGTGGTTGCCGGCGAAAAGCCAGAGAACGAACGTTTTCCTGGGGCCGACGCCACGTATAGTATCGAAGCGATGATGCAGGACGGCAAAGCGCTACAAGCCGGAACGTCGCATTATCTGGGTACGAGCTTTGCAGAGGCTTCTGGCATCCGATATCAGGATAAGGACGGCAACCATAGCTTGGCACATACGACAAGCTGGGGGACATCGACGCGCATGATCGGCGGCGTTATCATGACCCACGGTGATGATGATGGCCTGCGCTGTCCCCCGCAGATCGCGCCGCATCAGGTTATCATAATCCCCATGCTTCGTGATGACGAAGGCGATGCTTCTGTGCTTGATTATTGCCATTCGTTGGCAAGCGAACTGCGCATGCAAAGTGCATTTGGCGAACCAGTGCGAGTGTTGCTCGACACCAAAGCCACTAAAGCGCAAACCAAACGTTGGGGCTGGGTCAAAAAAGGCGCACCAATCATCGTTGAAATCGGGCCGCGCGATGTTGCCGACGCGAAGGCCGCAGTAATCCGCCGTGACCGACTTTATCAAGATAGCGGAAAGCTAGCGACAGACTTTCAACTTCGCGCCGATTTTGTCGGGTGGGTTGCTGCCGCTTTGGAATCAATTCAGCATAACCTATATGCCGAGGCACGCGGTCGTTTGCAGAATAACATTGCACGCAATGTGACCGACCTAGCGTCGCATTATAAGGGTGACGAAGCCAAGTTTGCGGGTTGGGTAGAAGTACAATGGGCACGGCCGACAGGCACAGCGCTCGACAAAATTGTCGAACAATTGAAAGCGCTTAAACTAACCATGCGTAACGTGCCGCTTGCAGCGGAGCCAGCAGACGGAAAATGCTTTTTTACGGGTGAGCCAGCCGTCGAGCGGATACTAATTGGCCGGACATATTGATTTGGCCAAAAAGCCGAAACAGTTGCAACCCGGCCTTCCAACCCGTGATCAAATCCTCGCCTTCATTCAAGAAAGCGACCAACCCGCGGGTAAACGTGAAATTGCACGGGAATTCGGCCTTAAAGGGCATGAGAAGATTGCTCTAAAGGCGCTTTTGAAGGATATGACCGACGAGGGCTTGGTTGATCTGGCACCGGGCCGTGCTTTCCACAAAATGGGCGGCGTCCCGAAAGTTACCGTCCTGAAAATCGTTGAGATAGAAGGCGCAACTGCCATTGCTGTACCCGAACACTGGGAGCCAGAGGGGATTCCGCTGCCCAAATTGCGCGTTGTTGAGCGCGGAAAGCGCGCCGCGCTTGGCATTGGCGACCGCATTTTAGCGCGCACCGAAGAAGCGGGGCGTGGATGGCTGGCGCATCCAATGAAGCGCTTGCCTAAAGCGAGCGAGCAGCTACTTGGTGTTATTGAAATCGGTGAAAATGGGCGTTTCTGGCTCAAATCGATTGATAAAAAGGCGCGTTTTGATACCGCGATCAGCGAGATCGGTGGAGCGGAACCGGGTGACTTGGTGTTGGCCGATCTTACAGGCAATGGTCCGCGACGGTCCGCCAAAGTGAATACGGTTTTGGGAGATCCTTTCGCGCCGAAATCGTTCAGCCTAATTGCGATCCACAAGCTCGGCATACCTTTTGAAATGCCCGAGGAAGCCGAAGACGAAGCCGCGTTGGTCAGCGCATTGCCGGTTACGCAAGAAGGACGCGAGGACCTCCGCCATTTACCCATTATCGCGATTGATCCGCGCGATGCCCGCGATTTTGACGATGCCATTTGGGCGGCGCCTGACGAAGATCCTGCAAATACCGGAGGATTTCGCGCCATCGTCGCAATAGCCGATGTCGCTTATTATGTCCGCCCCGGCAGCGCGCTCGACCGGGAAGCGTTGAAGCGCGGCAATAGCGTCTATTTTCCCGATCTTGTCGTCCCAATGCTGCCGCATAGCCTATCGTCCGACAAATGCTCTCTGCGGGCAGGGGAGGACCGCGCAGTCATTGCTTGCCACATGGTGATTTCCAAGACCGGGGTTGTGACGTCATGGCGTTTCACGCGGGCAATAGCACGGATTTCCGCCAATATTCCCTATCCCGACGCGCAAGCCGCTATCGATGGAAAGATGGAGAACCCCTTGCTTCAAACGGCGCTTAGGCCGCTTTGGGCATGTTGGTCGTTACTGTACAAAGCACGAAAAAAGCGGGAGCCATTGGCTCTCGACCTGCCCGAGCGCCGGATAACGCTTAATGACCAAGGAAAGGTCACGGGGGTTGCACTGCGCGAGGTCCTCGATGCGCACCGTTTGGTCGAGGACTACATGATTGCGGCTAACGTGGCTGCAGCAAAGGCGCTTGAGGCAAAGAAATCCCCGCTCATTTACCGTGCTCATGAGCCGCCGAGCCGTGAGAAGCTAATCGCGCTCAAAGAATATCTAAAAACTTTTGATATGGAATTCGCGTTGGGGCAGGTGATAAAACCGTCTACGTTCAATGCAATACTCTCCAAGATAGAATGTCATGAAAATGGTGACGAGATCCGTCCGCAAGTGATGGAGTCAGTATTGCGCAGCCAAACACAGGCCTATTATACACCGCAAAATGTTGGTCATTTCGGGCTCTCGCTTGGCAGCTATGCACATTTCACGTCGCCGATCCGTCGCTATTCCGATCTGGTTGTGCATCGGGCGCTTGTCAGCGCATACGGATTGGAAATGCCCGTACCAAAAAACAAGGAAATAAAGACAGTTACGGGTTTGAGCTCACGCGATTTCGAACGGTTGGATGTAACTTCCGAAACGATTAGCCGAACTGAACGCCGCGCGATGGAAGCGGAGCGTGAAACGACGGACCGATATGTCGCGGCTTATTTATCGGATCATGTCGGTGAAATTGTCAATGCGCGGATTACCGGGGTGCAGAATTTTGGATTCTTTGCAACGGTAGAGGAAATTGGCGGCGATGGCCTGGTTCCAGTTTCAACGCTTGGCAGTGATTATTTTCACTATGATCAGGATAGCCAGACCCTTATCGGCGAAAAAAGCCGCGTTGAATATCGTCCCGGGATGCGAATTCCATTGCGCTTGGCGGAAGCCAACCCAGTTTCGGGCGCGCTGCGTTTCGAACTTCCCGAAGGTGGCAGTCAAGGAAGGGGACGACCGCAAGACCGGCGAGGACCCAGGCCAACCCAAAAGCGTGGTCGACCTTCCAACATCAGGCATCAGGGGAAAAGGCGCTAAGGAGAAACTTAGCTCAATTCATCCAGCGCTTCTTCGGTGAGCGATCCGGGTACTACCATCACCGGACAGCGCAATGATCCTGCATTATTTGTGAAAAAGGTTACTAAGGGCCCGGGTGCTGCGCCTGCTGCGGCACCCAAAACGAGGGCGGCTATTTCTGGGCGCTCCTCTAGCATGGTAGTTACAATTGAAATGGCTTCACCGCTTTTCACTGTGATAGCGGGACGAGATCCGAGCTCCTGAAAAATGGCACCAGCAGCTTCGGTAACAAGCTCTTCAGCGTGGATCAGGGCTTCCTGTTCAATTGTAGCCTGAACGCCGCCCCAGGCAACAAAGTCAGCTTGTTCGACCAACGCCAATATGTGCACTGCACCGCCAGTCTTGGATGCGCGGCGTGCCGCAAAACGCAGAGCCAGCCTTGCCTCGGCGGTATCGTCTATTACGACCAGATAAGTCCGCATGGCTCCCCCAAAGATTCAACCCCATAAACTGCGTTTAGAGTGCGCCAAAACTGTCGTTGGTGCAACCATTCATCGCTTGACGCTGGGGAACTCTCGCCTCTATTCGGCGATCATTCTAAAAAAACTCCCAACTGTCAGTTTAGAAGGCCCAAAAACATGCCCATCGAATTGAAAATGCCCGCTCTTTCTCCAACGATGGAGGAAGGGACTCTGGCACGCTGGCTGGTGAAAGAGGGCGATAAAGTGGCCTCTGGTGATTTGCTTGCGGAGATTGAAACCGACAAGGCGACAATGGAATTTGAAGCCGTAGACGAGGGCACAATCGCAAAGTTGATGGTCGCCGAAGGCACAGAGGGCGTGAAAGTGGGCACTATTATAGCCCTTATACAGGGCGAAGATGACGAGGCTGCAGCACCGGTGGCACCGGCAAAGATCGAAGAAGCGCCTGCACCGGTACCAGCTTCGCCAGAACAGACCGCTACTGCTCCTGCACAGGCCGCTACTGCTCCTCCTGACGGAATTCTCGCCAGCCCGATTGCCAAACGCATAGCGGCGGAAAAGGGCATTGATCTCTCTAATATCACGGGAACCGGGCCGGGTGGGCGCATTGTTAAGAGCGATGTCGAAGACTTGCCCCCCAATGTTGCACCTGGAGCGGGTCCGGTGGCGGCGGCACCCGCTACTATGCCTGCCTCGGGCAACGAACGCATCAAAGCCAGTCCGCTAGCAAGGCGGTTGGCGGAAGAAAAAGGCGTCGATCTGGCCGCGATAGCCGGAACAGGCCCGGGCGGACGCATTGTGAAGGCGGATATTGAAGGGGCACCGGCGGGAACATCTGCGGCCCCCATCGCGGCAAGCGCTGCCATACCAACCGCAACATCTGGTTCGTCCGCGCCTCTCACCACCGCCATCCCCGATTTCGGTATCCCGTTCGAGGACGCAAAATTGTCCGGTATGCGCAAAACCATCGCCAAGCGCTTGACGCAGTCGATGCAGGAAGCGCCTCATATCTACCTCACTGTCGATATCCGCCTCGATGCGCTGCTCAAACTGCGCGGCGAATTGAACGAATCATTGGCGGATCGTGGGGTAAAGCTGTCAGTCAATGATATGCTGATCAAGGCGCTGGGTCTGGCTTTGATGAAAGTGCCATCCTGCAATGTTAGTTTCGCTGGCGACGTGCTTCGCAGCTACTCGCGTGCCGATGTATCGGTTGCGGTCAGCATCCCCGGCGGTCTGATCACCCCGATTGTCACGGATGCCGCGGGCAAATCGCTTGCCACTATCGCCTCCAAAATGAACGATCTGGCGGCGCGCGCAAAAGAGGGCAAGCTTGCGCCAAACGAATATCAGGGCGGCACCGCGAGTATTTCCAATATGGGGATGATGGGCATCAAGCAATTCACTGCCGTGATCAATCCGCCGCAAGCGATGATTATGGCCGTGGGGGCAGGGGAAAAACGACCGCATGTGCTGGAGGATGGCACGCTTGGCGTGGCAACGGTGATGAGCTGCACAGGATCGTTTGATCACCGTGCAATCGACGGTGCGGATGGCGCGCAGCTGATGGCGGCGTTCAAGACACTCGTGGAGAAGCCGTTGGGGTTGGTTGTTTAGTTCTCGACGTCTTATGCCAAAGAACTCCAGAATTTCGACTTTTCTGAGTGTTACATCGCGTTGTTATGTCGCGGCTCTCTTTTCCGCGCCGGTTGCATATTATTGCACGATTAGATTGCTTTGGAACAACCACTATCAGCAGTACCTTAGTTGGTCACCTTCGGTGATACTTATGTGGTCGTTCGCGCTTTGGATTGGAGCTTTGATTATCGGATTCCCGATATCGCTGAATGTGGTTTCTCACGTTAGCGGATTTTGGAAACGGACCGCAATTTTGACAATAGCTGGAGCGCTTGTAATTTTCCTGTTAGGTATCGTGGTTCTCGGTCCTTATGCAATATTTGCTCCGCCTTCTGGAGGAATTATGGCGTTATCATGTTGTTTGCTCAATTATGATCGGCTCAAAAAAGATCAATTTGAATTTATGGGTAGATTGCGAGGGATTGGTGTCTGATTGCGTCATGTCTGTACGGCCGAAATATCACTCAACGATCTGAAGATACCCCATCGCTGGATCGCATAGATCAAAAATGTCCTCGATCTTATTGAAATTTACTTGAATTTAAATCATTCGCAGGTAATCGCCGCGGCGCAATAAAATTGCTTATTGCTCCAGATGGGGGTACTTATGAAATATCTTATCGCCGCGATGGCCATTTTGAGTTCAACCACCGCATTTGCGCAGGACGAAGCTGAAACAGAAACTGCAAAAATTGGCGGCTTTCGCGCAGAACTGCACGCCGGGATCGAACGCCCGAACCTGAATGAAACCAGTAACGGCACAAACTATGTCGCAAAACTTGGTTCCAGCTTTGCCTATGGCGGCGAAGTAGGTTACGACATCCCCGTGTCCAGCAATGCAACGGTCGGACCATATGTTGCATTCGATCTTGCCAGCAGCGACATTTGCGAATCCGCTTCGGTAGCACCTGGCCAAAATTTGGAAGTTTGCTTCAAAGGGAAATCCGACCTATCTGTTGGCTTGCGCGGCGCTTTTGCTGCCGGCGGCAAAGGCGAGATTTATATGTCCGTCGGATACGACAAATACAGCTATGACTACCGCGAAGTTTTGCGCGCTGTTCCTGCCAATACTATCTTGGGCACCTATGCAAATGACAAAGGCGACGACGGCATAGGCATCGGCTTTGGCTACAACCATATGCTGGGCAAAAATGTTTACGCGGGTGTTGGAATGCGCGTTTCAGAAATGGGTAATTTTGAGGCCACGGACTGGAACCTACAACGTTTTCAGGGTCATGCCACGATCGGCGTACGCTTCTAATCCAACAAAAAGCAATTTTGCTTAGGCGGGCCGCAGCAGTTTCGGGATAATCCCGGGCTGCTGCGGCCCTATTTTTTTGCTCTTTTTTTCCAAAGGGTGATTGCGAGCAGTTGTTAACGCGAGATCAGCGGTTTACAGCCATTTTGACTCATTCGCCCATACGGAAAAATACATGACTGACACATATGACCTGATCGTACTTGGTAGTGGCCCTGGTGGCTATGTCGCCGCGATCCGTGCGGCGCAACTCGGCCTGAAAGCCGCGATTGTCGAGCGCGAAAATCTCGGCGGCATTTGTCTCAACTGGGGCTGCATCCCGACAAAGGCGTTGCTGCGTTCTGCTGAAATCATGCACTATATGCAGCATGCCGGAGATTACGGCCTGAAAGCGGAGAAGATCACTGCCGATCTCGATGCCATCGTCAAACGCTCTCGTGGCGTGGCCAAGCAGCTTAATCAGGGCATTGGACATCTGATGAAGAAGAACAAGATCGACGTGCATATGGGCGATGGCGTGATGAAATCGCCGACTTCGGTAGTGGTCACCAAAGATGGGAAAGCAACCGAGCTTTCCACCAAAAACATCATCATCGCTACTGGAGCGCGTGCACGCGACCTACCAAAAGCGAAGGCCGACGGGAAACGGATATGGACTTATCGCCATGCAATGGTTCCGACCGAACTGCCGACCAAGTTGTTGGTTATCGGTTCAGGAGCAATCGGGATAGAATTTGCTAGTTTCTACAATGATATGGGCTGCGATGTAACCGTTGTTGAAATGATGGACCGTATCGTACCGGTTGAGGACGCCGATATCTCCACTTTCCTCGAAAAGTCGCTGACTAAACAGGGCATGAAAATCCTGACCAAGGCGGGTGTCGGCGACATCCAGGCTAGCGACAACGGTGTCAAAGCGACGATCAAAGATAAGGACGGCAAGGAAACCAGGCACGACTTCAGCCATGTCATTGTCGCTATCGGCATCGTCCCCAATGTCGAGAATATCGGGCTTGAGGCACTCAATATTGAGCCCGACCAGCGGTACCATATTAAAACTGATCCTTACTGCCGTACCAATGTTGCTGGCGTCTATGCCATTGGCGATGTGACGCAGGGGCCGTGGTTGGCACATAAAGCGAGCCATGAAGGCGTGATCGCCGCCGAGACCATCGCGCAGTCGCTGGGCAACAAAGATGTCCACCCGCACCCTATGGACCCGCGCAACATACCGGGCTGCACCTATTGCCACCCGCAGGTCGCAAGCGTCGGACTAACCGAAGCTAAGGCTAAGGAAGAGGGCTATACTGTCAAAGTCGGCAATTTCCCGTTCATTGGGAACGGCAAGGCAATTGCGCTGGGCGAGGTGGAAGGCTTTATCAAGACAGTGTTTGACGCGAAAACCGGCGAATTGCTGGGCGCGCATATGGTTGGCGCGGAAGTCACCGAACTGATCCAAGGCTATACTGTTGGCAAAACCGCCGAACTGGTCGAAGCCGACTTCATGCACACCGTCTTCCCGCATCCGACGCTCAGCGAAATGATGCATGAGAGTGTGCTGGGCGCGTACGGAAAGGCGCTGCATATTTGATAGCGAATGTTGGAAAGGTCTGGGTTTTGAAAAACTTGAAGGTTGTTTTCCCCGCTCCGTGCAAAAGGTTTGCTGATTGGGGAAAGTGCCGATCCAGCACTGGTTGAGGCGTTGCGTGTCTGCGCAGAAGCGCATGACGGCATCGACAAGATTGTCGATGTTCTAACGGTTCACCACGCGCCTGAGCAAATTGTGGCGATAATTGATGCAGATTTTAACGACACTATTACTGCCGCCGAAGTTGAACGGATCGTGTTCGATATCGAAACGAGGGTTGCTAAGGATTTTCCGATCATCACCCGGCTTTACGTTCGCCCCGTGAGCGGTTGATTTCTCTGTCCTACATCCGGCAAATTTGGCATGCATGACACATCGGATTTTTTGAAGGATGAAAAACATGCGCCACGGTGTAAACTTCGTTGGAAAACTGGGAAAAATTGCAGGCGCGGCGATCGTGACCTGTGGCCTGTTTGCGGGTAGCGCCATTGCTCAAAACACGGTCATCACCGCCGCCCGTATGCTCGACGTCCAAACTGGAAAAATGGTTGAATTTCCAGCTGTTTTCGTCGACGGGGCAGGCCGCATTACAAATATTGCGGATTCAAGAATAATCCGTTGGGGTTCTGATGTGAAACATATCGATTTGGGCGACAAAACGATGCTTCCCGGAATGATCGATATGCATGTTCATCTCGATAGTCCTGCTGATATTGGCGGCTACCGCGGCCTTGAATTTACCGATAGTTTTTGGGCTGTTGCTTCGGTAGGTAACGCCCACGACATGCTGATGGCTGGCTTTACCACCGTTCGCAATGTTGGCTCGCAAAACTATAATGACGTTGCGCTCAAACAGGCGATAGAAAATGGCTATGCGGTTGGCCCACGGATTGTACCGGCTGCAAATGCCCTTGGCGCGACCGGCGGGCACTGCGACGAAACATTTTATCCCCCGTCGTTCCAGCGGAAAGGCGTAGCTGTGGGTGACGGGCCGCAGGAATTGCGTAACAAGGTGCGGGAGCAGCGTAAGTACGGTGCCGAAACCATCAAGGTTTGCGCGACTGGCGGCGTATTCTCTCGCAATACGGAGCCAGGCCAGCAACAGCTATCTGAAACGGAACTTTCTGCAATCGTCGATGAAGCACGGCAATGGGGTTTGAAAACTGCAGCACATGCGCATGGTGCATCAGGAATAAAGGCAGCAATACGTGCCGGGATCGATACCATCGAACATGCCAGCCTTGTTGATGATGAAGGCATTAAGTTAGCTGTGCAAAAGGGTACATGGTTCGGGATGGATATCTACAATACCGACTATACGCAGGCGGAGGGCAAGAAGAACGGCGTTTTAGAAGATAATCTTCGTAAGGACCGCGAAATCGCCCAGATCCAACGCGATAATTTTCGCAAGGCAGTAAAATCAGGCGTCCGGATGATTTTTAGTTCGGACGCCGGAATCATGCCGCACGGGACCGCCGCTAGGCAGCTGAATACTATGGTCACATACGGCATGACGCCGCTGCAAGCGATACAGGCCGCGACGACCAACGGTGCACAGGCATTGGGCCGTGAAAAGGATGTCGGCGCAATTGCCATCGGTCGTTATGCGGACATCATCGCTATACAGGGAGATCCCACCAAAAATGTCAGAATTCTCGAAAGCGTTGATGTTGTCATCAAGGGTGGAAATATAGTAAAAGAAGTCAAGTAAGAATTTGATAATAAGAAGGATTGATATAATGCGTTCTATTTCATTGGCCATGCGATTTTTGATAATTTGTGCCGTGTCATTTCCGGCCAGCGATGCAATAGGCGCGACGAGCAATGGCAAAAAAGCCGCATCGGCTGATAAAATGGCGCGCAATTTTATTTATGCAGCGATGCAGCCTGATTTGCGAGATGATCCGACCAAGCCGTCAAGAATTAAGGCCCGCAAAGCGATCCGCCCAATAGATATAAACAGCGACGGCATAATGGATTATCAGGTCAATTGGGATGATCTGGGTTCGGCTGCGTGGTGCGGGACTGGTGGATGCCGCTATCAATTGTGGTTGAGTGGTACCTCCGGCAAGCCTCGTCGCGTGTTTGATCAGCAAGTTCGCAGCACTTCAATCCGAAAATCGGGCAAGGAAACCATATTTGATTTTCAATTTCACGGCGGATCATGCGGCGGTTTCGGTAGTCAAGACTGCCCGGTTAGCTTTGCTTTTGACCAGAAAATTGGGCGCTTTGACGAGAGAATAACGCCCGACGGAAATGGCATATTGCGAATGATTGATCCGCTGGATGATGTAAGATTAAAACGGCCGAAGGCTGTAACTGATTTGCTGGCTAAGCTTCATAACGACTGTATGGCCAAAGGAGGAGAAAAAGGTGAAGATGCCGGCGCACTTGGTTCCGTAACGGAAACGCCCGACATTGATGGCGACGGCAGACGCGACTGGATAGTTAGCACCCCGAAATGCTCGGCAGATGCCAGTCCAGAGTCCAGCGACATTCAAAGCCACTTGCTGGTGACTGCCGGAAACACCACAGGCATGGAATTGGCCTATTCTGGTAATCAGATCGAATTATCGATTTTGAAGAAGCCCGCACAGGTTCTCGGTATTCTGCAAACTGCCGAATGCGCCATATATGCTACTGAAAAAGAACAGAAAGCTTGCAAGCGCTACGCTTTAATATGGGACCAGTCTTCTCGAAAATTCGTGACAAAATAGGTGTTGTAAACTCGCCTAAAACGCCCTTTCCAAGGATTGAAGCCTAAGGCCCTTTTGTGGTATATAGCGATATAGTTTGAATTTTGGGGGTTTGAACAATGATTACAACTTTGGTCACTATGGCCTTGGCGATGACCGCTGCCAAAGCAGATGCGCAGGATAACGCGCGCAAGGCGTTCAACAATTGTATTATCAAAACAACGATTGAACATCTCGAAAAGTCAGCATCGCAGAGCGATTTCAACCCAGCTATCATAGCCGCATGTCCCACAGAAAAGGTCAAATATCGCGAATTTTTGGTCGCTTCGGAAATCCGTTACGGTTCGAAACGTTCTGAAGCTGAGAAATATGCGGACGAAGAACTGCAGATGATGGTTGATGTGCAAACTGGTGCTTAC
Organism: uncultured Alphaproteobacteria bacterium; assembly: GCA_963763915.1. GTDB lineage: Bacteria > Pseudomonadota > Alphaproteobacteria > Sphingomonadales > Sphingomonadaceae > Sphingorhabdus_B. The sequence continues at coordinate 142,937 of CAVXQH010000002.1, read as the reverse complement.
GGTGATTATCTTAAGGACAAAACGCGCCCCGGTTTGGAGAAGTAAATTTTCTCTCAAATCATGTGCGCATTTGGCAGACTAATCCGAAATCGCGTTTTTTTTAAATAACATAGTGGCGGACAGGGTGGGATTCGAACCCACGGTAAGCTTGCACCTACGACGGTTTTCAAGACCGTTGCCTTAAACCACTCGGCCACCTGTCCGCACTGCTGGCGCGCCTAACCTTTTCGTGTGACGATTACAAGGGGGAGGGGCAGCAAAAATTTGGGGGATTCACAATCTGACGTCATTGTGGCATAGCGCCTGAAGGTCATTGAAATTTGTTCAAAAGGTGCGCGCTTAAATGATTAGAAATTTGATCCTTGGCGCATCGTTAATCGTTGGTGGTCTAGTAGCATTCCAGTCTGGATCGGCGCAGACGGTTTCTTCGTCGCAACCTGTGACCGAAGCAGGTTTTCGTCAGTATCTGCAGGAGGTGCGCGGTCGGGCGCTTGCGCAAGGCATCAAGGTCGCAACGCTTGACCGGGTTATCCCAACGCTAAACCTTAACGAACGCGCTATCCAGCTTGATCGTGGTCAACCCGAAACGCAACCCAACAAGCCCGCACCGGATTTTGCGCCGTATAAAGCGCGCCACGTGGATGCTGCCCGGATTAACCGGGGCAGGGCAAAATATACCGAATTGAGGCCTGTACTCCGGAAAATTGAAGACGAATTGGGTGTTCCCGAAGAAATGATGCTCGCCATCTACGGCCATGAAACCAACTACGGTGTGGTCACAGGGAATTTCAATGCGCCAGAAGTCCTGGCTTCTCTGGCCTATGAAGGACGCCGTCGCGCGCTGTTCGAGGCAGAGTTCATTGCAGTGCTGAGGATGATCGATCGCGGCGTTCCGCAATATGCAATTACCGGCAGCTATGCAGGTGCGCTTGGTAAGCCTCAGTTCCTGCCTTCTGTCTATCTTCGCTTGGCCAAGGACGGGGACGGAGACGGTTATGCTGATATCTGGCGCAGCGAAGTCGACGCGATGACCTCTATCGCGAACTATTTTGTCAATGCTGGTTGGCGGCGAGGCGAAGAGTGGGGTTTTGCTGTAACAGTTCCGGCAGAGCTTAGCCGGGAGAGCATCAAGTCTCGAACAGTGGCAGTCCGATGCCCGCGCGTGTTTGCTCGGCATAGCCAATGGAAGACCATATCCGAGTGGCGCAAGCTTGGTATCGCGCCAAAGCGCGGCTATTGGCCCAAAGACTCGATGCTTGCTGCGCTAATTGAACCAGATGGCGTGGGAAAGACCGGATATTTACTTGGTAGCAACTACCGTGTGATATTGGACTATAATTGTTCCAATTTTTACGCACTTTCTGTGGGGTTGTTAGCTGATGCTATCCGTAACTAAGAAAATTCTGATGCTGGGCGCAATTGCTGTCCTGTCTTCTTGTGGCAGCGGTTCTCGCGGCTCCGGAAATACACCGCAAACCAGCGGTTCATTTGCTGATCCTATGGGGAACCCCGATTTGCCTGCCAAGCTAGGGGAAGCCTTCAAAGTCGGTTCAATCACCTACAAGCCTGCGGACGGCGCCCAATATGACGATGTCGGCTATGCCAGCATCTCAAGTGTTGGTTCTGGAGGCAATATGACGGCAAATGGCGAGATTTTCCTCGCAAGTGGCGTGAGTGCCGCGCACAAGACGCTGCCCTTGCCAACATATGTTGAAGTAACAGCACTCGACACCGGACGTACAATTTTGGTTCGCGTCAATGACCGTGGCCCTTTGGCTAATGACCGGTTGATCGATTTGTCGGAAGGCGCAGCGCGCCAGTTGGGCATCGCGGATCAGGGAATCGCGGGGGTCCGTGTCCGCAAAGTTAATCCGCCAGAGCAGGATCGATCCGTTTTGCGTGCGGGGCAACCTGCAGCTGTACGCGTTGATACACCCGAGTCACTTCTGCGCGTTTTACGCGACAAGCTATCCAAAATGCCTCGTCCCAACGGTGCGCCGGCTGTAATAACACCCCGCCCAACAAAAGTTGTAACCAGCAGCCCGACTTATGATGATCGCCAACCCGTCCGTTATGATGCACCTGGCGCCCCTTACGATGCTTCCAGTGCTGCTGAGAGCGAAACTGTGGTTGATACCGATGGACGCTTTGTGCGGGAAGGCAATGGAAGTGGAAGAGTTGTCACTGCAAAGGCGACAACTAATCCGGTCAAGCGCTCTCCAGCTCGCGCTCCAATTAAAGAAAATGGCGGCGGCGATGAATTCGTCCGTGAGGGCGGGGGCGTTGCGAGCCAGTCGCCGGTCTCAAGCCGCAGCGCAAATGTGCAATATGTTGTACAGATCGCTTCCTATTCGTCACGTTTGCGCGCTGATCAGTTGGCCAAATATGCTGGTGCCACAGTGGACGCCAGTAGCAACGGCAAATTGTTCCGCGTCCGCTATGGTCCATTTGATAACGAGGCCGATGCGAAAACCGTATTGGCAACGGCGGTAAAACGCGGCTATCGCGATGCGAAGCTGTTCCGCGAATGATCTGTCATTTGCGATCGGCAATGATCGACCGCAGATGACGGAATTTGCATGCAAAAGCGCTATATACTGCCGGTTCTTGTATATCTGGTTCTGCCCGATGCTTTAGAAACGAAGCCAACTTTTGATAGTGCTGCACCAATAGCTTACATGGTCGACCTGTCGTCGGGAGCTGTGTTGGTCGACAAACAATCAAAAAAACGCATTCCGCCTGCATCAATGGCCAAAATGCTGAGTACTTATGTCATTTTTGACATGGTGAAATCGGGCGAACTTTCGCTTGACCGAAAACTGACCCTGAAAAAAGAAAGCTGGGAAAAATGGCGAGGAGTGGGATCTACTATGTTCCTGCAACCAAACGAGCCGACCGAAGTTAGGGCGTTGCTGCAAGGCATGATAACGCTATCTGGGAATGATGCAGCGATTGCACTTGCAGAAGGTTTGGCAGGGAGCGAACAAGCATTCGTAAAGCTTATGAATGCCAAGGCGCTTACATTGGGTATGAAAGATAGTCTCTTTGCCACTGCTAATGGCTGGCCAGATGGCAATAAAACGCTAACCACTGCGCAAGACCTCTCGATTGTCGCACGCCGCACTTTATGGGATCACCCCAAACTTTACCGCGAATTTTACGGCAAGCCGGAATTTCGTTGGAACGGTGTGACGCAAGCAGACCGCAATCCAATTTTGGGCAGCATCAAAGGGGCAGACGGCCTAAAGACCGGTCACACCAGCGATGCAGGTTATTGCTTTGCGGGAACGGCCCAGCAAGATGGACGAAGACTATTGATGATAGTTGCGGGTTTGCCGACATATGAATTGAGGATTACTGAATCCAATCGCCTAATGAAATGGGGCTTTTCCGAGTGGCGGAGCGTGCCACTATACAAAGCTGGCGCATTTAAGGGCCAAGTTCGCGTTCAAATGGGTGATGTATCTACCATTATTGTAAGCAATCCATCAGCGGTCGCCGTAACTTTACCAACGACGGAAACAACGAGATATTCGGCTAAAATACGTTATAAAGGACCCGTGAAGGCCCCTTTTGCAAAGGGAAGCCATATTGCGGATTTAGTGGTCAAATTGAAAGACGGAAGCGAACAGGTCACACCCCTATTGGCAAGTCAAACGGTCAACCGTGCTGGGTTTTTGGGGCGTGCCTGGAACGGCCTGAAATCGGTCTTTGGCTCTTGATATGACACAAGGACGTTTCATCTCAATCGAAGGCGGAGAGGGCGTCGGTAAATCAACGCAAATCACGGCGCTGTCTGCTTATCTCCGGACGTTAGGCAAAGAAGTCGTTGTAACTCGTGAACCTGGCGGCACCCAGGGTGCAGAAGCCATCAGGGAGCTGTTGTTATCTGGAAGTGATAACCGGTGGAACCCTCGCGCAGAGGCGTTGCTATTTGCGGCTGCGCGCAGCGATCATATTGAAAGCCTAATCTGTCCGGCATTGGCGGCTGGGAAATGGGTAATATCGGATCGCTTCATTGAAAGTAGCAGAGCCTATCAAGGAATTGGACTTGGGTTAGGCGACGAAGCGGTCATGGCGTTACATACCTTTGGCAGCAGAGGTTTTCTGCCCGACAGAACAATATTGCTGGCTCTACCCAATGGAGAAGGCATACACCGTGCAGCTGCCCGTGACGGATCAATTACAGATCGTATTGGCGGCCGTAGTCTAGACTTTCACCGCGACGTCGAATCTGCGTTCATTCGTTTTGCCGAACAGGATCCTGCCCGAATCCGCCGTGTTGATGCGCGAGGTAGCGTTGAGCAGGTAGCCGCGCGGATAATTGCCGAAGTCGAAGACCTGCTGAAATGACAGTATTTTTCGGACACGAAGGCAATCGCCGACAGATTGATACGCGCATTGCCTTAGGAAAGCTGCATCATGGCTGGATATTGGGTGGCCCCCGGGGAATAGGAAAAGCGCATTTTGCAAAGCAAGTGGCGGCGAAACTAGTCGACCCGGAAGGCAAATTCGAGAGGCTGGTTGAGCAAGGTACGCATCCTGACATCATAACGATCAGCCGCCTACCTAAAGAAGCGCTCAAAGAAGGTGAGGTTGTAACTCCGCAAACGGAACTGAAACGGAGCATCAGTGTTGATCAGATCCGAACACTGCAAGGGCAACTTACCACCAGGCCGGGCATCGGAGATAAGCGCGCGATTATCATCGATTCTGCTGACGATCTTGAGCGAAATGCGGCCAATGCCTTGCTAAAATCTTTAGAAGAACCTTCGCAAGGCACGCATTTTTTCCTTATCAGCCATGCCAGCGACCGATTGCTTCCAACGATACGTTCGCGATGCCAGATATTGCGGTTTGAACCGCTAACAGAACTGGAAATGCGCGAGGCGCTCAAACAAGCCTTGCCCGACGTATCAGGACTTGATCTAGCCTCATTGGTTGCGGCAGGAGCGGGGGCGCCAGGTCAGGCAATGGAATTTGCCGGACTTGATCTGGCTGAGTTGGACAACCTTATGTCCGCAATCATCCAGACTGGCGACAAAAACAACAAGCTTCGATCAAACCTCTCGGAAAAGCTTGCTTTGAAGGCAGCGCAGGGTCGTTATGAGGCTTTCTTGCGCCGCGCACCGCAAATGATTGCGGCACAAGCACGTCAAACCGAGGTTGCCCATCTAGAAGGCACCGTAGACGCTTGGCAGCAAGCCAATAGTCTGGCCAAACGAGCAATCACGCTCAATCTGGACAAACAAAGCGTTGTTTTTCACATGGGAAGCTTGCTGGCAGCGGTGCAACCGCATAAGCACCGCTGAATTAGCTTTCAATTTAGCCGGGAAATTATGTCCGAGCCTTTTTACATCACGACAGCAATCGCTTACCCCAATGGCAAGCCGCACATTGGCCATGCTTATGAAGCCGTGGCCACCGATGCGATTGCGCGTTTTCAGCGCCTTATGGGCCGCGATGTGCGTTTTGTAACGGGTACTGACGAGCATGGTTTGAAAATGGCCCAAACGGCGCGTGGAGCAGGGCGCGAGACGCTAGAGTTTGCAGACGAAATGTCATCTTATTTCCGTGCGATGTGCGAGAAACTGAATATTTCTTATGATGTATTTAAGCGTACCTCCGAAAAAAGCCATCATGCCGCGAGCCAAGCGCTTTGGAAAGCTATGGAGGCCAGTGGCGATCTATATCTCGACCGTTACGAAGGTTGGTATTCAGTCCGTGATGAGGCTTATTACGGTGAAGACGAGCTAGTGGTGGGGGAGGGTGGTGAAAAGCTCTCTCCACAAAGAACGCCTGTCGAATGGACCGTTGAGGAAAGCTGGTTTTTTAGACTGTCAAAATATCAGGACAAGCTGCTCGCGCTTTATACGGAAAATCCTGACTTCATCCGACCCGAAAGCCGAAAGAATGAGGTGCTGCGGTTTGTCGAAGGCGGCCTGAAGGACTTAAGTGTTTCGCGCACTAGCTTTGATTGGGGCGTCCCTGTGCCAGGTTCGCCAGGGCATGTGATGTATGTCTGGGTGGATGCGTTGACCACGTATCTTTCTGGATTGGGCTATCCCGACGAGAACGGCGATTTTAGCCGTTTCTGGCCAGCCGATGTGCATATCATCGGCAAGGATATCGTGCGCTTTCATGCTGTTTATTGGCCAGCCTTTCTGATGTCAGCAGGATTGCCATTGCCGAAGCAGATATTTGGTCACGGGTTCCTTTTGGCGCGTGGCGGTGAGAAAATGTCAAAGTCACTTGGAAATGTAGTCGATCCCATGGATTTGGTCGAACGTTTTGGTGTTGATCAGCTGCGTTATTTCTTTCTGCGCGAAGTCAGCTTTGGTCAGGATGGGAGTTATTCGCCGGAAGCCATTGTGTTGCGCTGTAACGCAGAGCTTGCAAACAGCTTTGGCAATCTGGCGCAACGCACGTTGAGCCAGATTTTCAAGAACATGAATGGAAAGCTGGTCATTGATAAGATGCTCGCAGAGGACATTGATTTTCTGACCAAAATAAGTAGCTTGCTTGAACGCGAGTTCGTAAATTGTTTTAAAGACTTGCAAATTTCTCAGGCGATAGAATATTGGTCGCAAGCGGTGTCTGCGTGCAATCAATATATCGACGAACAAGCACCTTGGACGCTCAAAAAGACTGATCCGGAACGCATGCAAGCGGTGCTGATGACGCTTTTTCGGGCCATTCGGGAACTGGCAATCTACATCCAACCAGTAGTTCCTGAAGCAGCGGGTAATTTGCTCGATCAAATGGGCGTGCCAAAAGACGAACGCGATATGAAAGCGCTTCTCGATGTAGAATGGCTTTGGCGTGCAGTACACGAACGCGCATTTGTTCTTGCCGCTCCCGTGGGCATTTTCCCGCGCCTTGAAATGCCTGTTGAAGAAGCAGCCTGATGCTAATCGATTCACACTGCCATCTGAATTATAAGGGCCTCGTCGAGGATCAGGCCGCAGTGCTTGAGCGTGCGCGGGCGGCCGGGGTGAGGGGGATGCTTAATATCTCTACGCGCGAGAGCGAGTGGGACGATGTCATTGGCCTAACCAGCATGGCCCCTGATGTTTGGGCTTCTGTTGGTATTCATCCGCATGAAGCTGACCATCATGCGCATATCGATACGGAGAAGCTCATTTCGCGTGCGGCGCATCCGCGTGTCGTGGCCATCGGTGAAACAGGTCTTGATTATTATTACGACCATAGCGACCGTGAACAGCAAAGGCTTAGTTTTCGTGCGCATATCGCTGCCGCGCGAGAGACACGACTGCCTATAATTGTGCATACGCGCGACGCAGAAGACGACACAGCGCAGATATTGTCCGAAGAAATGGCAAAGGGCGAATTCACGGGCGTCATTCACTGCTTCACTGCCAGTCAAGCATTTGCTGATATTGCACTCAAGCTTGGTCTTTATGTGTCACTTTCAGGTATCGTTACATTCAAAAATGCGAAGGATTTGCAGGAAACTGCACGACGGTTGCCAATTGATCGCATCCTGGTTGAGACCGATGCACCGTTTTTGGCTCCTGTACCGCACAGGGGTAAAGTTGCGGAGCCGGCTTTTGTCGCGGACACTTGCGCGTTTATCGCTGGTCTTCGCGGTGTTGACTGCGCTGTACTTGCAACGCAGACTTCGGATAATTTCTTGCGGTTGTTTTCAAAGGCAAGCTTATGAACGGGATAGACGGCCCATCAATGGTCTGGGGCATCGTTGCTCTGGTCATGCTCTTGGCTTCCTTGGGTGCACGGCGTCTTCCGATGGGGCAAATGGCGAAGATGCTGCTCGGTTGGATTGCAATTTTTGCCTTGCTCTTTGTATTGTTCAGCTTTCGGCACGATTTTGCAACCGTTTGGAAGCGTGTGAAGGCTGAGGTTTCTGGTACTTCGGGGCAAACCGTATCAGGAAGCGCAATTGTCCTAAACCGTCAAGATGACGGTCATTATTGGTTGTCAGCGACGGTCAATGGCAAGCAAATAAGTTTCTTGATCGATTCTGGCGCGTCATACACTTCTATGAGTACAGCAGACGCCAAGACGGTAGGTGTGGATATAGACGCGAACGGTTTTCCCGTCGTGATAAGCACTGCCAATGGGGAAGTTAGCGCTAGGCGCGCTGTTGCCAAATCGCTTCGTGTTGGAGAATTTGAAATCAAAGATCACAAGATGGTGGTATCTGATAGCTTTGGCGAAACCAGCGTATTGGGTATGAATTTCCTTGAGAAACTCAACAGCTGGAAGGTTGAGGGGAACGTAATGACGCTGCAACCCTAAATATGTTGATGATTTAATTTAACATAATATATATTATCGGACTTATATACGCGTGACGCAGATTGCTCCTGACATAACCCCCCTAGCAGAAATCATGCGCAAGCTCCGTGATCGCGAAACCGGCTGTGAATGGGATAAAGAGCAAAGTTTCAAATCAATCGCACCCTATACGGTTGAGGAAGCCTATGAAGTAGCCGACGCTGTCGAACGTTGCGACATGGAAGACCTAAAGGACGAACTCGGCGACCTACTCTTGCAAGTCGTGTTCCATGCTCAGATGGCGGAGGAAGAGAAAGCATTTAACCTTCAAAATGTCATTGATGCCATTTGCGACAAAATGACGCGCCGACATCCACATATTTTTGCCAATGATGCATCAAACACCGTCGAAGAAATTCGTCAAAATTGGGAACAAATCAAAGCGCAAGAACGCAATAAGAAACCGCAATTGACCGGCGTGTTGGCGGGTGTTGCGCTGGGCCTACCGGCATTGATGCGCGCGCAAAAATTACAAAAGCGGGCCGCAGTTGTTGGCTTCGATTGGCCTGATGCATCCGGTGCATGCGATAAGATAACCGAGGAACTTCTGGAATTTACCACAGCTAACGACCAAGCCGCGCGTTTTGAAGAGATGGGTGATCTGCTCTTTGCGGTGGTAAACTTGTGCCGTTTTCATGACATCGATGCTGAACTGGCATTGAAAGCCGGTAATGCCAAATTTGAACGACGATTTGCAGGAATGGAAGCATTGGCTGGAAGCACCATTGACGGCATGAGTTTGGACGAAATGGAGCAGCTTTGGCAGTCTGTCAAACAGGCTGAGAAAACTGTTACATAGCTCTATAAGATATCAAACTTACCCAAGAAGCGCTTGTTAAATTGTCCAAATTGCTGTTGATTTAGCATGGCATGGACGACAGTGCCCTCACCGCTTTCTCTAACTCTTTCGACTTTTGCGTGGGCATGAAGCCAGGCAAGCATTTCACCGGTACTATCAGCAAAACGCAAACGGTAAGAGCGATGATTCGCCGTAATCGACTGGCTCAACTTTTCCAACAGTCCGCTAATGCCCTCACCCGTTACGGCGGAAATGCTGGCGATGTCTTGGGTCAACTCGGATTGTTCTAAAGCGCTTTGACGCTCGTCACCGGCGAGCAAGTCCATTTTGTTCCAAATCTCAATAATTGGAATGCCCCCTTCCCCGCCTTCTGTATCGGCGCTAGCTAGGCCAAGATCACCTAAAATGCTCAAAACATCCGTCTTTTGCGCTTCGGTAGCAGGATGAGAAATGTCACGGACATGGAGGATAACGTCAGAAGACAGCACTTCTTCTAGAGTGGCACGAAATGCCGCCACCAATTGCGTGGGCAAATCAGAGACAAATCCAACCGTGTCGGACAAAATGGCTTTGTCATAGCCAGCAATCGAGATTTCACGCATTGTCGGATCGAGCGTTGCAAAAAGCATATTTTCAGCAAAAATCGACGCACCGGTCAGTCGATTGAACAATGTCGATTTGCCAGCGTTAGTATATCCCACAAGCGCTATAACTGGCCATGGAGCCCGTTTCCTTCGATCACGGTGCAATGCTCGCGTGCGTTTCACTTCTTCTAACTCGCGACGTAGCTTTGCCATGCGCGTACGGATCATCCGGCGGTCAGCCTCAATCTGCGTTTCGCCCGGGCCACCTAGAAAGCCAAAGCCGCCGCGTTGGCGTTCCAAGTGCGTCCAACTGCGCACCAAACGTCCCGATTGATAGTCGAGGTGCGCAAGTTCAACCTGTAAGCGCCCTTCGGCTGTCGCTGCTCGTTCGCCAAAGATCTCCAAAATTAACCCGGTACGATCAATCGTCTTTATACCGGTTTTGTCTTCAAGATTGCGCTGCTGAATAGCCGTGAGCGCGGTGTCTATAACCAAAAGCTCCGCTCCGGTCTCCGCGATGTGCTGCATTATCTGCTCAAGCTGCCCTGAACCGAGTAAAGTTGAAGCACGAGGTGTCCGCACCTTAAAATGGACTTTGAGGCAAACCTGTAGACCGATTGCTAGAGCAAGGCCCTCTGCTTCTTCCAAGCGCTGCTCTGGACTGCTTGAGGCTTGGTTTCTTACCTCGGGATATACGACCAGCGTTTTTGTACCGCGTGAAAACTCATCGGCTTCGGAACGGTTAAAGACACTCAATCGATATTCTCATCAACGCTTTCGTTATACTCAGACAGATTGATAGGCCGAGAAGGTTGAATTGTCGATACCGCGTGCTTGTAAACAAGCTGCGTCGTGCCGTCTCGCTCCAATAAGAGCGAGAATAAATCATAAGCCGCAATCTTGCCCTGCAGCATAACGCCGTTCACTAGAAAAGTTGTGACAGGGTCTGCCTGGTCAAGCATTGCATACAGGAAAACATCCTGCAATCCGACTTGCTTCTTCTTCCCGCGCCCCATCATTTCATCGAATAGGGCGCGATCTGGTGATTGGCTTGGCATGATCGTAGAGATCGAGTGCTTATACACCAACTGTGATTGACCGTCGCGGCGCAGCAGCACCGAGAAATTGTCAAACCAAGTCACAACGCCTTGTAATTTGACACCTTTTACAAGAAACATGGTGACAGGTGTTTTGGATTTACGAACAGAATTGAGGAAAAGGTCTTGAAGGCCGTTATTTTTGTCAGTCATTATCATTATCCGATTATCTTGTCGTTACACGGACCTGCTCGGCGCGGCCGTTACCGCGCTGGCGACATTCCCTTCAGGCCAACTCTTTCTTTTTATACAGCAAAATTATGATACAAGCAAATACAGGATTTGGCATCAATCATAATTGTCATCCGCCATGTCAGATGATTTGCGAAAGGCTATGCCTAAAAGCTTGAGTTTCCGGTGCAAAGCGGACCGCTCCATCCCCACAAAATGTGCAGTTTTTGATATATTTCCAGAAAATCTCTTTATCTGCGCATTTAGATATTCTCGTTCGAATGCTTCCCTCGCTTCGCGAAGAGGCGCGGTCATCAACGATGCAACGCTCTGTTCTTGCTCTGCAAAATCGTTGGCAATTTCTTTTGGAAGCATATCTGCTTCGATCATGTTCAACCGATCAGCTGGTGCAAGTATGATTGTGCGCTCGATTATGTTGCGGAGCTGTCGAACGTTGCCGGGCCATTCGCATGCTTGCAAAGCAATAAGCGCGTCATCGCTAAAGACCGGGGGCGGAATGCGCTGTTCGGCGGCAAACCGGGCCGCATAATGATCTGCTAATGCCGGTACATCCTCACGGCGCAGGTGAAGCGGCGGAATTTCGATGGGTACGACGTTAAGCCGATAATATAAATCTTCCCGAAAGCGCCCTGCTTCGATTTCCTCAGGTAAATTGCGCGCAGTAGCCGAAACGAAGCGTACATCGATCCGAATCTGACGGTCACCTCCGACGCGAACAAAACTTTGGTCTGTCAAAACGCGCAAGATCTTGCCCTGCGTTGTCATTGGCATGTCAGCTACTTCGTCAAGAAAAAGCGTACCGCCGTGCGCACGCTCCAACATGCCTGCTTGAACGAGCCGCCCCTCTTCCTCGACCCCAAAAAGCTCTTCTTCAAATCGTTCAGGGGATAGTCGTGCAGAGCTTACAGTTATAAAAGGCGCGTCTCCGCGCTGGCTCCAGCTGTGCAATAATCTTGCCGCTACTTCCTTGCCTACCCCCGCGGGTCCAACGATTAGCAGCCTGCTACCGGTAGCAGCGACTTTTTTCAAAGTGGCGCGGACATGGTTGATGGCGCTTGATGACCCCGTCAGTTCCATAGCTGGCCCGACTAGGGCTTTCAGAGTTTCATTCTCCAATCGTAGACGTAATGTTTCGGTCGCGCGTGCAACGAGAAGGATCAGTTTCTCGGCCTCAAAAGGCTTTTCGATGAAATCAACCGCGCCTTTTGAAATAGCGGCAACGGCGGTATCAATATTGCCGTGACCGGAAAAAACGATAACCGGAATGTCCCGGTCGCGCTTCTTAATGGCTTCAAGCAATTCCAAGCCATCCATCGATGAACCGCGCAACCAAACATCCAGTAATATTAGCGACGGCAGACGGTCATCCAGAGCCGCAAGAGCGTCGTTGGCATTGGCCGCAACGCGCGTACCGTACCCTTCATCCTGCAATACGCCTGCCACAAGCTCTCTTATGTCTTGCTCGTCGTCAACGATTAGGATGTCGAGCGCCATCTTGCCTACACCTTTTCTGTTTGGATGGCGGGCGCTTTGCCCGAAGCGCCGACCGCTATTGCTTCATTGGATAAAGTTGGAAGTTGTAACGTTACAACTGCGCCGCCTCCGGCCACATCTTCAAAACGTATTTCGCCGAAATGTTCTTCCATGATTTTTTTAACAATTGCGAGCCCCAGTCCCGAGCCCTTTTGTCGCGTCGTGACATAGGGTTCGAGCAGTCGAGCGCGATCCTCGGGAAGGCCCATGCCATTGTCCGTAATCTTGATCAAAACGGCACCGTCGATCGACTCTATCTTGGTCGAAATCACGCCGAAATGCTTCGATTTGCGATGCGAGGCACTGCCTTTTTCTTGGACAGACTCAACAGCATTTTTGAGGATATTGGTAATCGCCTGCCCCAATTGACGTCGATCACACAGCTGGATTACTGCTTCGTCCTTCTGATCAAATTCAAAACGAATATCACTATGGGCAACTTCAAATAGGAACACGGCATGACCGACAATATCATGAAGGTTCTCTGACCGGAAAACCGGCTTCGGCATGCGTGCAAATGACGAGAATTCATCAACGATGTTACGCAAATCTCCGACTTGGCGAATAATCGTGTCGGTTAGTTGGCCAAAAACAGCTTCGTCTTCGGACACTTGCTTACCAAAGCGTCGTTTTAATCTCTCGGCAGCCAATTGAATAGGCGTAAGCGGGTTCTTGATCTCGTGCGCAATCCGGCGCGCGACATCAGCCCAGGCTGCGCTACGTTGGTCAGCCAATTGCTGGCTGATATCTTCGAACGTCACAACGGTGCCAGCCTCACGCTTTGCAACTTTGACAGCAACGGTCATTGGCTCTGGACCATCCCCCAATTGCATCACGGAATATTCTTTGCCGCTCTTAACAAGTTCTGCGATCGCAGGAGCAACATCGAAAAAACATTTGCCGACAATAGAAGCGCCACCTTTAGCGAGCAGATTTTCAGCTGTGCTATTTGCCATTCGAACTTCATCATCAGGCCCGATGCTAACGACGGCTGCCGAAACGGATTCAAGGATCGCCTCAATAAATGCGCGACGGTCATCAAGCTGGCGATTGGCATTCAGCAGTGTTTCGGTCTGGCTTTGGAGACGCTGCGTCATGAGGTTAAAATTGATCGATAGAAAAGCGACTTCATCCGACCTTGCGGGATCTTCGACAACGCGGGCAGTCAAATCTCCGTCAGCAATTTGCTGTGCGGCCTCAACTAAATTGGTCACTGGCCGTACCAACCTGTCCGCAACTAAAAGCGCGATCCAAATTGTGAAGCCGATGATTGCCAATGAAACAAGATAGAGCGTGATGTTAAAATTGAGCTGCAATCTTCGCGATCGCTCGGCCATCTCTCTATAGTTATCGAGCACAGCTTGCGCCTTTGACCCCAACAAGTATGAAGGCACGCTTTCCGATCGATTTGTATAGAGATAAGTCAGCGGCTGATCAAAAAGCAAAGTTGTCGCCTCAATCTTGTCTGGCGCGGCCGTCACCACCAGTTTCTCGCCATGTTTCAGGCGCGTAAGGGTCACCGGCGAAATCCAAGCGCGCTTTCTCTTGTCGTTGGGTGAAATCACGGCAGCAGTCTGTTCTGAGCCATCTTCGGCAAAAGTTACTATAGCTGACTCGCTCAGTTTTCGATTGAGCATGTGTTGAACATAGGCTTCTAAAAACGCTGGATCATCTGGCGTTGTCTGTCCCAGCATATAACGAAAATCGTCCGCCATTTTGCTTGTTTCGTCGCTAACATCACGAAGCTTTTCTTCATAATAACCCTTGGCAAGTGAGCCGGCATTTTCGAGCATGCCGCGCGCCGATCCTGAAAACCAGAATTGCACGCCGCTTTGGAAAAGCACCGACGCAAAAATAACCAGCAGCATTGTGGGGATGGCGGCTATCAGTGAGAAAATTATTACCAAGCGGACATGCAAACGCTGTTTGCTCTCGATACCGCCAATACGGGCCCGGGACAGTGCGATACGTCTGCCAAAAAGAACTAGTATTGCAGTTGCCGGAATTAGATTTGCTAATAGCAATATGGCTGCGAAGGCAGGAGAAAGCGGTGCGCTCCTGTTGTCTTGGCCGTCAAAATAAAGATAGGTAAACAAAGAGATGGCAAAAAACGCCATAAAGGCTGCAATTTCCAGCCAGCGCACTGTGCTATCACTGCCCACTTTTGCAGCAATTTTTGACAATCGGGATTGCAGCACATCGTCCTGCCCGTATCTGCTATTGTCATAAGCTGTCGCCATTGGGACACTATCGCACGCCCTCTGTTGCAGAAAAAGCACAATTAGCGCGGTGGTAACCAATCATCGCATGCTAGCGTCGCTTTATCCCGATTGCTTTTGTGCCAACCCATGTTCAGCAAGCTTCTTGCGAAGTGTATTGCGGTTTATCCCTAGCATCGCCGCGGCGCGTAACTGGTTCCCACGGGCGATCCGCATAACTTGTGTTAGTAATGGCAGCTCAAAGGCCGCGAGAGCGCGAAAATAAAGATCGCCGTCGTTATAACGCGATTGCCCGGTGCTACGAAGGAAATGGCTCACCGCTGCATCGAAGCTGACATTTGCCAAGGGTACTGCTTCGTTATCATTAAGCATCTCACCCAGCTGGCCCATGGTTTCAACACCAATCGACTGCTCACGGCACAACAGAGAAAGCCGGTAGATAACATTTTTCAGTTCGCGAACATTGCCTTTCCAGGTCAGGCTGGCAAGGCGGTCTAGCGCGTCATCGTCTATGCCTTTGGCTGGCAGGCCTTCTTGCTGTGCCATTTGCAAGAAATGCTTGGCAAGCAAAGGTATATCCTCAGGCCGATCCCTGAGCGGTGGGATTGCGATCGGTACAACATTCAAACGGTAATAAAGATCCTCGCGGAATTTGCCCTCCGCAATCAAGTTTTCAAGATTTTGGTTGGTCGCGGCAATTATCCGCACATCAAGTTTGATACTGGCTTTACCCCCAACTCGGCTGATAGTGCCGCTTTGCAGGGCGCGCAAAAGCCGCGTCTGCGCATGCCTAGGCATGTCACCAATTTCATCTAGAAACAGGGTCCCGCCTTGCGCTTGTTCGAACCGCCCGATTGATTGCCCGACGGCGCCTGTAAACGCCCCCTTTTCATGACCAAAAAGCTCTGCCTCGATCAGTTCTGCGGGGATAGCTGCCATGTTGACCGCTACAAATGGCCCTGTTTGACGATGACCCAAATTATGCACCGCTTCGGCCACCAGTTCTTTGCCTGTCCCGGACTCTCCCAAAATCAAAACGGATAGATCGTTCTTTAGCAATCGCGCGACCATGCGGTAGACGTCCTGCATCGCTGCGCTGCGTCCAACCATGGGCATATTGGGGAGCGCCTGCGGTTCATCGCGACTGCCGCTGCCATGGCGATGTTGCGCAATGCCCTGCACGACTGCCTTGACGAGTTCATCCAAATCAAATGGCTTGGGAAAATACTCGAACGCGTTTGCTTCACTAGCACGCACGGCGGTATCAAGCGTATTCTGCGCTGACATCACAATGACCGGCAAATCGGGATAGTGTTCCGTCACCGATTTCAATGTCGCGATACCGTCACTATCAAGCAGCATCACATCTGTCAGCAATAGATCAAATTGATGGGTAGCCAAAAGAGCATCGCGCGCCGAAATACTATCGCATATTTCTGCGTCTATATTTTCCGCAGCGAGTGCTGCCCGGACGACAACACCAATCGAAACGTCATCTTCAACGATCAAGATTTTTGCCGCGGCGCTCATATCGATCCTGGCTCAGCCACTGGCAAATAGAGTTTGAAATGCGACAGACCCTTACGGTCATCGCGCTCATACATAACGCGTGCATGCATTTGGCGGGCAAGCTTCCGAACGATAGCGAGGCCCAACCCCTGCCCTTCGCGCTTTGTTGTAACAAACGGTGAGAATATCTCGCTTGAGATATGCGCTGGAACGCCGTCGCCATTGTCCGAAATATTGACTTCAACAGGCAAACGCGTTGTTTTGCCTTCTTCGCTGCGGCTTCCCGTTTCTCTGAGCGACCCGGAAAGCACGAAACGGGTCGAAACCCCAATCGTCGCACCTTCGCGTCCGCCAAGTGCATCAACCGCATTTTGAAACAGATTGATAAGTATTTGTATCAGAGCATCATCGTTTATGAACACATCTGGTAGCGACGGGTCATAATTTATAGAAAGGCTTGGCAAGTTGCCGTTGGCGGCACGGACTGATCGGATCGCCTGTTCTATAAGAACATGGACATTATGAGGCTTTATTTCGCCAAGAGTTTGTCCACCCAGATTTTGCATTTGGTCGAGCAACCTCGCAATCCGGTCGACCTCGTTGATAATCAAGTCGGTAAGTGGCTTCCTATTTTCACCGCTTTGCTTGGCGAGTAGCTGTGCAGCTCCCCGTATCCCGGCCAGCGGGTTTTTGATTTCGTGGCTCAATATGGCAGGCACAGCGACAGCTTGTTGATCACCCGCCTCGTCTGTTTCAACGATATGAGAGCGGTCGCCGTGGCGCGGGAAAATGCTGAACAACCTAATGCCATCAGTATCTGGCATGACAGAAATTGAGATATCTGCGATCTGCAAGCCTGTTGGCGTGTGTATCGCCAAAGATTGCGCGGTAATGTCACCCTCGCCCGAATTTATCGCAGCCGCCAATCGTCCACTTTCCAAGCGCAAAAGGCCGTCAATCGGGCTACCCAATATGCGACGCAATGCCTTTCCAAAGAAATCTTCGCAAGCCTGATTGGCAAAAATGACATTGTTTTCCGCATCGACCAACAACACAGAAGCGGGAATATGCGCCAATATTGCTTCGAGGTCTGGCCTTACTAAGGTTTCGGGCATTGAAATAGCGATTATGCCGCTTCGCGCGCGAGAAATGGCGCGTAAAAGCGTTCCAGCTCGCCCAAAACCTCGGCTGCACTCTCAATCCGGTTGACGTGATTTCGGAACTCCGCCGAACCAGGCAATCCCTTTGTGTACCAACCAATATGCTTGCGAGCGCAACAAACACCGACTTGTTCGCCGTAAAGCTCCATCATCCCGCGATAATGCTCAACTATGACCTGATATTGTTGGTCGATGGTCGGGTCCGCCAGCCTGCGTCCTGTGGCAAACCACTGCATCATCTGCTCCAGCAACCATGGTTTACCGTATGCACCGCGCCCAACCATGATACCGTCCGCACCGCTTTGTTCGAGCGCCGATTCTGCATCTTCGATCGAGCAAATATCACCATTTACGATGACCGGCACGGTTACGGCGTTCTTTACCTTGCGAATGAAGGCCCAGTCAGCCGAACCCTTATACATTTGGTTTCGCGTGCGGCCATGCACAGTGATCAACTGTGCACCCAAATCCTCGGCGATATGGGCGAGTTCCGGCGCATTCAGGCTGCTATGATCCCAACCCATGCGCATCTTAACTGTGACAGGCACTTTGACTGCCTTGACGGTTGCTTCGATCAACTGCGCCGCGAGCGGCAAATCGCGCATCAAAGCCGAACCAGCGTCGCCGTTTACGACTTTTTTCACCGGACATCCCATGTTGATGTCGATGATTGCAGCACCGCGGTCTTCGTTCAGCTTGGCAGCTTCAGCCATTTCAATTGGCCCACAACCGGCCAGCTGCATCGAGACAGGCTCCTCAGCTGCGTCCCACGATGCCTTCTGGATGGATTGCTTTGTCTCCCGGATCATCGCTTGGCTGGCGATCATCTCGGTCACGTTAAGGCCTGAGCCAAACCGGCGAACCATCTTTCGAAAAGGCAAGTCGGTAACACCGGTCATCGGCGCCAGTATCACCGGTGAGTTTATACGGATCGGTCCAATATTGATCGGTTGAAGCTTCATGCACCAATTTGCCTAAAATTTAGGCAGGCCAATAGCGCCAAATCGCTTGGCTCGCAAGTGCAGAGCTACTATTGGCCATGGTATGAACCAACCGGGGCGTACTGTTGCTATCATCGTTGCTGCTGGCAGCGGAACACGCGTTGGTGGCGCAATCCCCAAGCAATATTGCATTGTCGCCGGAAAGCCTATGTTGGCGCATAGTGTAGAGCGGCTTTCCAAAGAGCTAGGGGCACAGAATGT
Organism: uncultured Alphaproteobacteria bacterium; assembly: GCA_963763915.1. GTDB lineage: Bacteria > Pseudomonadota > Alphaproteobacteria > Sphingomonadales > Sphingomonadaceae > Sphingorhabdus_B. Next base: position 124,323 of record CAVXQH010000002.1, on the reverse strand, counting down.
CTTGGTTGTGATTGCTCCCGAGCACATCGATTACGCGAAAGCCGCGATCCCTGCATTTCCGGCATCACAATATGTCCATGGGGGCGCAACCCGCCGCGAAAGCGTTCGCAACGGTTTGTTGGCCTTGGCGAGCACCGCGCCGATCCACGTCATAATCCATGATGCCGCCCGGCCATTCGTTCCTTCATCGATTGTTCAGGCGCTAACAGCCAAATTAGATGACAACGAGGGTGCTGTCCCTGCCCTACCGGTGGTGGACAGCTTGGCACGTGGAGAGGGCAGCATGGGGCAGACCGTAGATCGCGCTGATTTGTGGCGCATCCAGACACCGCAAGCCTTTCGTTACGGTGATCTCCTTGCCGCGCATGATGTTTGGGCAGACATTATGGAGCCAACCGATGATGCGCGGATGGTCACAGCCAATGGAGGCACGGTCGGACTGGTACCGGGTGACGAAGCACTTGCCAAAATCACATTTGCCGATGAATTAGCGCGGATGGGGCAAACACAACATAATTTGCGCGTGCGAACCGGCAGCGGTTACGATGTTCACCGGCTTGAGGCAGGCGAGGATCTGTGGCTGTGCGGTGTTCATGTCGAACATACCTACGGCCTTGCAGGGCATAGCGATGCCGATGTTGCTATACACGCGCTTGTCGATGCCGTTTTAGGGGCGGCAAGTGCCGGCGACATAGGGGACCATTTTCCGCCCAGTGATCCTCAGTGGCGGGGTGCTGCATCTGACACGTTTCTGGCACATGCCATGCAGATCGCACGCGCCAAAGGCCTTGAGCTTAGCCATGCAGACGTCACGATCATCTGCGAGGCGCCCAAAATCGGCCCGCATAAAACAGCAATGCGGGCAAGACTGGCCGAGATCATGCAAACTGACATTGAAAACATCTCCGTCAAGGCAACCACTACGGAAAGGCTCGGTTTTACGGGCCGCAATGAGGGTATCGCGGCACAAGCCGTCGCGACATTTTTGGGCTTAAATTGAGTTTTTGTCTTTCTTAATCTCGTTTTTTAAAGGGGTCACACCATGAAATTCACAAAAATCCTGGCTTCAGTTTCTCTCGCTACTGCCGCAATTGCATTACCAGGACAGGCGATCGCAGCACAGGCCGGCAATTGCATTACCCATGCAGAAGCAAGCGCATTGGTCGTGGCTATGCTTCCTGCGGCATCCGAACAAGCCGTAAAGACTTGCGCGCCGCTGCTCCCTGCAAATTCCGCGATTAACGGAATCACGCCGGAACGGATTGCGAAGTTCAAGGCTGCGGCAGAGCCCGCAAAGCCCGCTGCCGGCGAAGCAGTCAAAAAGGCAATGGGCAAGGACTTGCCCGCCGCGCTGCCAGGAAGCGCGATGCTGCCCATGATAGAAGGCCTTGCTATCGCGACAATGGCCGAAGAAATGGACAAAAACACTTGTATGATTGTCAATAATTTATGGCCAACTCTTGCGGAACTCTCTCCTCAAGGAATTGGCGGCATGGTGGCTTCCTTGCTATCGGCTTTCATGAACAATCAAGATGCTAAAGGCACCAAGAAGAAAACGCCGATCAGCGATATCAGCATCTGCCCCTATGTGGCCACAATGCCTCCCGTCAAATGACGAATACTATCCTGCCCGCAAAATTGTCGGGCATCGCGGGTGACGTTATAAGGCAATATGTTGCGTCGGGACGATTGATTGCCACCGCTGAAAGCTGCACCGGCGGTTTGATCAGCGCCGCGCTGACCGAAGTCGCTGGCAGCAGCGCTGTATTGCTGTGCGGTTACGTGACCTATTCGAACGAGGCCAAAATTCGCGATCTTGGCGTCGATGCCGCATTGGTCGAGCAATATGGCGCGGTCTCTGTTGAAGTCGCTTCAGCCATGGCGTCAGGCGCTTTGCAACGCAGCGGCGCTGATGTTGCGGTCGCGGTAACGGGCGTCGCTGGCCCCGGCGGCGGCACTGAAGAAAAGCCCGTCGGAACCGTAGCCTTTGGCTTAGCTAAAGGTTCAGGCAATGCGACGAAATGCCACTGTGAACTCAAATCGTTCGGCGCTGAAAAGAGCCGATCTGAAATTCGCGAATTGGCGGCCGAACATGCACTTGGGCTGTTGTTGGCAGCCTAGCCGTAGAGATTGTCAGCGCGGTCTATGAATGCGCTGGTCATTTTGCGTAGAGCGCTTTCGAAAAACTGCCCTGCTATCGCCTCGAATATAGCATTTCGAAAGGCAAAATCGACGGTGAATTCGACGGTGCAGCCGCCACCCGCGTGGTCTTCGAATGACCATAAGTTCGTTAGATGCTTCATCGGTCCATCTAAATAGTCGACGGTGATTTTGGTCTTTGGCGTCAAGTTAACACGGCAGCTGAACGATTTACGCAGCGATTTGAAACCAACAATCATGTCAGCAAGTAACTCTTGCTCCGTTTCCGCACGAACCCGCATTCCCGTCACCCAAGGCAAGAATTCGCTGTACTTGCGAACATCAGCCACCAGATCAAACATCTGCGTCGCCGAATAAGGCAGTTCACGCCGTTCGTGATGGTGCGGCATAGCCCCCTGCCCCCGTTTGCCTAGCGCGCCTTAGCCAATTGTGCCTCGCGCGCCGAACGCATTTTGGCGAAATCGTCGCCCGCATGATAGCTTGATCGTGTGAGCGGACTCGAGGCCACCAGCAAAAAGCCCTTTGCGCGCGCAATAGCAGCATAAGCGTCAAATGCCTGCGGGGTTACAAAATCCATCACTTTAGTATGCTTAGGCGTAGGCTGCAGATATTGCCCCATGGTCAGGAAGTCGATGTCCGCGCTGCGCATGTCGTCCATCACCTGATGCACCTCCATTCGTTCCTCACCCAATCCCAGCATCACGCCCGACTTAGTGAAGATTGAAGGATCGTGGCGCTTTACGCTCTCCAGCAAGCGCAACGATGCATAATAACGCGCGCCTGGCCGGATCGTGGGGTACAATCTGGGAACTGTTTCAAGGTTATGATTATAAACATCTGGTTTTGCATTAATAATAGCTTCAACAGCGCTTTCCACTTTGTTGCGGAAATCCGGTGTCAAAATTTCGATAGTGGTTTGCGGAGTATTGCGGCGTAGCGCTTCGATAACCTTTACGAACTGGCTTGCACCGCCATCGGGCAGGTCATCGCGGTCTACAGATGTAATAACGATATGCTCAAGCCCCATCTTGGCCGCTGCAATTGCAACATGCTCTGGCTCCAATGGATCAACCGCACGAGGCATACCGGTCTTAACGTTGCAAAAGGCACACGCCCGGGTGCAAACGTCGCCCAGGATCATCACCGTGGCATGTTTCTTCGTCCAACATTCCCCTATGTTTGGGCAAGCCGCTTCCTCGCAGACAGTATTCAGGTTGAGATCACGCATCAGCTTACGCGTTTCGTTAAAGCCCGCGCTTGTCGGTGCCTTTACGCGGATCCAGTCGGGCTTACGAACGCGTGGTTGGGCGTCGCCATTTGCATTTATGGGGGAGATTTCGTTCATGCCGCCCAGATAGTCATATCATAGCCTTCTTGCCAGTGCGTTTTTCACAGACTAGCTACGCGCCATGACACTCTTTACCGATATGCTCGATGGTTATAGCCGCTTCCGCAAAAATGAATGGGTCGAACAGCGGGAACGCTGGGAAGAAGTGGGCACTGGGCAAAGCCCGAAAGTCATGGTGATTTCCTGCTCTGACAGCCGCGTGGATCCCGAGCAAATTTTCGACACTGTTCCTGGCGAGATATTCGTCGTCCGCAATGTCGCGGCGCTTGTGCCTCCGTTTGAAACCGCGCCGGGTTTCCACGGGGTTTCAGCGGCACTTGAATTCGCAGTTCAGTTCCTGAAAGTGGAAGAAATCGTGGTAATGGGCCACGGTTTGTGCGGCGGCTGCAAGGCAAGCTTAACCCAGCAAATGGCCGGGACACGCCCCGGTGAAGGCGGTTTCATTGCCAATTGGATCAGCATGCTGGCAGAAGTTCGCGAAGCGGTTGTAAGTACTCATGGCGAGAGCGGAGAAGATGCCGAACGCGCCATGGAAAAGGCTGCTGTATGTGTAAGCTTGGCAAACCTTCGTACGTTCCCGTGCGTTCAGGAAAAGGAAGCAAACGGTCAGCTAACTTTACACGGCGCGGTCTTCGCAATTACGGACGGCATCTTGCACGTTCTGGATGAAACAACCGGCGAATTTCAAGCACAGGCCTGAGCATCATTTAACGCAATTGGACATGAAAGCGTCGATAATTGCAATGTGTCGCGCAGAAGCGACGCCTATCTCCTGTTCTTCGCGCCCTTCTGCGTTGAAATATAGGACTTCCGGGAAGTATTTAAGCAGATATTGCGACATTGAGGAATCGCTCTGCTCAACACGTTCGTGCCAAAAGTTCACTCCCTTTGCATTGAGCGCATTTCTGCAAGCCACTGATTTTGGGTCGGGTCCCTCATTCGCGGCTGAATACGCTTGCAAACCAAAACTGTCAGGGTTGGCCAATGTGCCAAAACTCCCGTTGCCAAAAAATGCATCGGGGCGCGCTTTCATGACAAGCGATGCCGGTGCACTGGTATCAAGCAGAGTAATCTCGCCATCACCGCCGTTTCCATCGCCTTCGAAACCTGCGTGGTTGGTATGAATGGCTATCACAGGCTGACCGGGTATCCGTTCATTTAGAAAAGCCGCCGTGTATTTCGGGGACTGTTCCGAGAAATTCCTGTTGGGATCACACCGGTCCTCAATATCCTGCAAATGGCCACAAGTACCGTGCCCTTCTTGTTTCCGCTTGGAGTTAGCAGTGTTTACGGCAATCGCTCGGCCACCATATTTGCGTATGGAATGAACCATAGAGTCAAATGCTGCATTTTCGCTATCATGAGGGACAACCCACAAAGGACCAGTCGGTTTCGCGGTGTTTTCGAACCTTACCAATTGCCAGTTAAAGCCGTTCTCAGAAATGCGCTGTTCACCCACTGACAGACCGCCAAAATAGTCAGGTGTGGCAAGATGCCGAACTATGTCATCGTCACCCAGTTCGGCGTATTTTTCTGGCGTCAATTGTGTCCAAAAAGATACGGGTGCTGCAATTTCAACCTTTTCAGATTTCGCAGGTAAAGCCTGCGCCAAAGACGGGCTGGCACTACTTAATGCCAGTAACGGCAACATGAGCTGGATAACGAAAGCAGGTCGCATCATACGCGAATAACAAATTATCACCCGAATGTCAGCGCCGGATGCTTGACAGTTATCGCACGCATGCCAGATTACCCAAAACGATAAATAGGGGAAACGCAGCAATGCAAACCGGCACGATCATCAGCATTTCGATTTATTTTGCGATGATGCTCGCCATCGGGGTTTACGCGTGGCACAAATCATCGGCAAACAGCCGTGAATATCTGCTTTCCGGCCGACAGCTTGGTCCTGCCGTTACCGCGCTCGCTGCGGGGGCTTCGGATATGTCTGGCTGGTTGATGATGGGGCTGCCCGGCGCGCTTTATGCCAGTGGGCTTGCTGAGGCGTGGATTGCAATTGGCCTATTTATCGGCGCATTTCTCAACTGGATCATCGTAGCGCCAAGGCTACGCGAACAAACCGAAAGCTGCGGAGATGCTCTCACCATCCCCGAATTTCTAGGCAACCGGTTCAATGACCAACGCCACATATTGCGCCTGATCGCCAGCTTGGTCATTATAGTCTTCTTCGCGCTTTACAGCGCATCGGGTCTTGTCGCGGGTGGAAAGCTGTTCCAGAGCGCATTTGGCGCCGAATATCAAACCGGCCTGTGGATCACTGCCACTGTGGTGGTCGCTTATGTTGTACTCGGCGGATTTCTCGCCGTCAGCCTTACCGACTTTGTTCAAGGCACAATAATGGTCATCGCCCTGATAATATTGCCGTTTGTTGCTGCAGGTGCCATCCCAGGTGAAATGGGAGCATGGGAGATTTTGCAACGTGTCGATCCCAAGCTGACAGACCTGTTCGCAGGCACGACACTCGTTGGAATAGTTTCGGCTGCGGCATGGGGCTTGGGCTATTTTGGCCAACCACATATCATTGTGCGTTTCATGGCGATCCGATCGGCCAAGGATATTCCAACCGCGCGTAACATTGCCATGGTCTGGATGGCAGCATGTTTGCTCGGGGCAATAGCTGTTGGAATGATTGGGCGCGCCTATGCACTCAAAGCATCGGTACCGGTATTTGACCCCGAAACCATCTTCATCATCTTGGCCAATGTTCTGTTCCCTCCGTTTATCACGGGCTTTCTGCTTGCCGCAATTTTGGCCGCGATCATGAGCACGATCAGCGCGCAATTATTGGTAACGGGTTCGTCGTTGACCGAAGACATTTACCGCCTGTTCATCCGCCGTCAGGCGAGCGAAAAAGAAATAGTCACAGTTGGACGTCTTTCTGTCGTCGCGGTGGCAGCCGTTGCAATGATCCTAGCGCAAAATCCTGATGGCAGCGTTTTAAAGCTCGTCAGCAACGCTTGGGCAGGCTTTGGCGCAGCATTCGGGCCTGTGATCATTTTGGCACTCACATGGCAGCGTATGACCCTAGAAGGCGCAATCGCGGGGATGATCGCGGGCGCATTCACGGTAATCTTCTGGATCAGCCAGGGTTTGAGCGAAGCGATGTACGAGATAGTCCCGGGCTTTGTCGCCGCGATGGTTGCGATTGTGGCGGTGAGTTTGGCAAGCCAGCCACAAGCTATACCTGAGCCATAATCACTTAGCTTCTAACAGAAGAAGAAAGTCTTTCCGGTTTAGGTAGATAGATGCAATCGCATTGCTGATCGAATCCGCCAGAGCCTCTTTCGCTCCCGGCGATGAGGCGTTTTTAGTTATTGTCGTTGCGTATGAATGCTTTGAAATTCGGACGTCGCTTCCTTTTTTGAACGGTTTAATGGCGGCCCATCCAAAACCACGGTCGCTCAACACGCCGCTATCGAAAGATATAATTTCGATTTCCAAGTTATTGGCAGTAAGCCAAGTACAAACATCGTTATAATTTTCTATTTTGAAGCCATACTCCCGAACAGCGGCAATAACATCGTCATGCGCCGAATATGTTATCGAACATTTCTGTGGTGCATTGGCTGTGTGACCCGGAACTGCCGCAATCCAGAGAGACAAAAATACCGTTGCCGACATAGCCTTGGCGAAATTGGGCACAGATTTCTCTCCCATCGATATATATGCGACGGAATATCATCAGGTTAGAAAGAAAACAACGACTACCGCGTCATTTTCTTATAGCTGGTGCGGTGGGGCCTTGTCGCCTCTTCGCCGAGGCGCGCAATTTTATCCTCTTCATAGCTTTCGAAATTGCCCTCAAACCATTCGACATGACTATCGCCTTCGAATGCAAGGATATGAGTTGCCAATCTGTCAAGGAAGAAGCGGTCATGGCTTATGACCACCGCGCAACCGGCGAAGCTTTCTAGCGCCTCTTCAAGCGCAGCAAGCGTTTCCGTATCCAGATCGTTTGTAGGTTCGTCGAGCAGCAGCACATTGCCGCCTTCTTTCAGCATCTTGGCCATATGTACACGGTTGCGTTCACCGCCCGATAGCAGGCCGACCTTTTTCTGTTGGTCGGTGCCCTTGAAATTGAACGCGCCCACATAGGCGCGCGTCGGAGTTTCGTGCTTTCCGACTTTCATAAAGTCGGCGCCACCGGAGATTTCTTCCCAAACATTCTTGTTGGGATCAAGAGCATCACGGCTCTGGTCAACAAAGCCCAAATGCACCGTTTCGCCCAGAACAACTTCGCCGCTATCAGGGGTTTCTTGCCCAGTGATCAGGCGGAAAAGCGTTGATTTACCCGCACCATTGGGACCGATTACTCCCACAATACCACCCGGTGGAATAGTGAAAGAAAGATTTTCAAACAATATTTTGTCGTCATACGCCTTGGAAACATTCTTAACTTCAATGACTTTGCTTCCCAGCCGCTCTGGTACCTGAATGACGATTTGCGCTTTACCAGGCGCCCGGTTTTCCGACGCCTCAACCAACTGTTCAAAGCTCTTTATACGCGCTTTAGACTTAGTCTGACGGGCTTTGGGGCTCTGCCTGATCCATTCAAGCTCGTCTTTGATTGCTTTCTGGCGGCCGCTGTCCTCTCGCGATTCCTGTTCAAGCCGCTTCGCCTTCTTATCGAGATATGTCGAGTAATTGCCTTCGTAGACAAAATAGCGACCACGATCGAGCTCAAGTATCCAATTCACAACATTATCGAGGAAGTAGCGATCGTGGGTGACGAGGATGACGTTCCCTTTATAGTCGGAAAGATGCTTTTCCAGCCACGCCACGCTCTCTGCGTCCAAGTGGTTCGTTGGTTCGTCGAGCAGCAAGATATCGGGCTTTTCCAGCAGCAGCCGCGTTAAGGCCACACGGCGCTTTTCACCGCCAGAGAGATTTTCTACCGACCAGTCGCCGGGTGGGCACCGCAGCGCATCCATCGCGATTTCCAGCTGGTTATCGAGCGTCCAGCCATCAACCGCATCGATTTTTTCTTGCAGCGTACCCATTTCCTCCATCAGCGCGTCGAAATCGACGTCTTCGGGTGGATCACCCATTATCATCGAGATTTCATTGAACCTTGCAACCAGGTCGGCAACTTCGCGGACGCCGTCCATGACATTTTCTTTAACCGTTTTGGTCGTGTCGAGCTCCGGTTCCTGCGCCAGATAGCCAACGCGTATATATTCGCCGGGCCATGCCTCGCCGGTAAATTCTGTATCGATGCCCGCCATGATCTTCATCAGCGTCGATTTACCCGTACCATTTGGCCCTACGATGCCAATTTTTGCATCCTGATAGAATTGTAGATTGATATTGCTCAGCACCGGCTTTTGAGCGCCGGGGAAGGTTTTGGTCATGTTCTTCATGACAAAGCTATATTGGGCGGCCATGTGCGGTCACTTTCTGGTCTGCAATTGCGGAATTGAAGCCGTCCGTAGCCAAGCACGGGCTGTCCCGCAAGACGGGAGATTGGCAAAGGCAAAAAGCCTCGTTAAGTCAGGCCGCATGAAAACAAATTTTTATCGCTTAACCACCGCAGCCGCGCTCGCCGCAATATCCCAACAATCGATGGCAACGCCGCCTCCCCCGCCCAATCCGAGCTTGGAATATATCCTCGCGTCGGAAGCTGGCTACCGATATGCGTGGCAAATTGCCGAAGGCCTAACGACAGAGGTTGGTGCGCGACAAGGCGGAACAGAAGCCGAAGCGCGGGCAAGGGTGTGGTCGGTGGCACGGCTCAAGGAAATGGGCTTCTCCAATGTCCGCAGCGAAGAATTTGATATGCCAACATGGGTCCGCGGAGACGAACGCGCTGAAGTGGTTGTTCCCTTTCCGCAAAAGCTGGCGATCACTGCACTAGGCAATAGCGCCAGTACGGGCGAAGCGGGACTCACCGCTGAAATCGTGTATTTCAAAACGCTTGATGATTTACGCGCCGTTCCTGATGGTAGCTTGATCGGCAAAATTGCCTTTATTGACCACGCCATGCGTCGCACGCAGGACGGATCAAGTTACGGCCAATTCGGGCAAGCGCGCTTTGTTGGCCCCAACATTGCCTCACAAAAGGGCGCTTCAGCGGTTGTGATCCGCTCGATAGGGACGGACAGCCACCGCAATCCTCATACCGGCAACACCAATTTCAATAAAGGTGTAAAACCGATACCAGCAGGCGCGCTTTCCAACCCCGATGCTGATAATTTGGTGCGGATGGTCAACAATGGACCTAATTTGCCAATCAAGTTGAAACTGACACTCACTCCCAAAAATATCGGTATGCAGAAATCGGGCAATGTCATAGCCGAACTTCCTGGAAGTGATCCAAGCCTGCCGATTATCGTTGTGGCGTGTCACCTCGATAGTTGGGATCTGGGGACCGGGGCCATTGATGATGCATCTGGTTGCGCCATTATTACCGGCGCTGTCAAACATCTGCATGCCAACGGCGTGGGGCGCAAACGCACGATCCGTCTGCTTTGGGCAGGAGCGGAGGAAGTCGGCGTGTGGGGCGGAGAAAGCTATTCCAAGACACACGGCAAAGTACCACACGGACTTGCCATGGAATCAGATTTCGGCGCGGGCCGCATTTGGAAAGCCGATTTCCGTTTGCCCGATAGCGCCAAGCCTCTTCGCACCGAAATCGAGAAAAATCTGCGGTTGCTGGGGATCGCTCCCGGCGGTGACATTGCCGGTGGCGGTGCAGACGTCGGCCCGATCATCGCGGCCCAAAAACCGAGCGTGATTGACCTTCAGCAGGACGGAACGCACTATTTCGACTTGCATCACACCCCCGATGATACGCTCGATAAGATTGACAAGGACGATCTGAAGCAGAATGTATTGGCGTGGGCGCTCGTTTTGAAGTCTGTCGCAAATTATGAAGGAAATTTGGCGATTACGCCGAAACTTGAGGGGGCAACACCATGATACGGACTTTCGCGTTTGTTTCGCTGGTCACGCTGACGGCATGCGGGCAACAAACCCCTGTCCCGACCGCGCCTGACGAAACGAACAACGGTAAATTGGCTAAGCTCGATCCGCAAACAGAAACCGCCGCCGAAAATATTGAGGAAGCCGCGAATAAGGCAGCGCAGATGGTTGAGGCCGATGCCTCGCAAGAAGTGCTAAAGGGCGAAGCGGCCCGTTAAGGTCGAGACTTATGCAGCATATCCAAATCGCGCCGTTATCTGATCATCTCGATTTTGGTGTGCGTATCAAGGGCGTGAACCGCGATAATGTGCTTGACACCGCAACACGCGCTCAAATCAATGCAGTGTTCGAAACCAAAGGCTTGCTCGTCTTTGAAGGGATAGAACCAACTGACGAGATGCAAATCGCGCTCAGTAAGGTTTTTGGAGAGTTAAAGCCGCATCCGGTTGTGACCCCAATGGGAGAAGAACCAGGCGTTATCGAAATCAAGAGTCCGCCTGAAACAGGCGGCATAGTCGAGTTTGGTGGCAAGCGTCTGTCGCACTGGCTGCCTTGGCACTTCGACCATTGCTATAATGACGAGCTTAACCGCGCGGGTGTTTTGCGCGCCACCGAGATCGTGTTGGAGGGCGGTATCACTGGCTTTGCCGACGGTATCGCGCTTTACGGTGCGCTTGACCCGGGTCTGCGCGACCGTATTGAGGGGCAGAATATCCTTTATACGCTCAATCTGGTCTACAGCATGTGCCGCTTCGGCATGCCCGAGGGTTTCGTCGAAGTACAAGAGAAACCCGGCGCGCGAGCTATGCTCGCCAAGACCCAGTCAATGCCGCGCTCTATCCATCCTGCGGTCTGGACACGCGCCACAGGTGAGAAAGTGCTGCATGTATCGCCTTGGATGTCCGAAGGGATTGAAGGTGCCGAAAATGCAGAAGGCGACGCGCTGCTTGCCGAAATCTGTACCGCGATACAGGCGCTCGCAGAAATGCGGAGCTACCATCACAAATGGCAGCCCGACCAAATGGTAATTTGGGACAATTGGCGGATGTTGCACTGCGTTTCTGGCCATGATCCTTCGCTTGGCCGCACGATGCAGCGCACAACGATCAAGGGTGATTACGGACTTGGCCGCTTCGAAAGCGGCGCGAATGGCGACCAAATGCTCGAAATGACTGTTTGATGGCGCGTGTCGCAGTAAACGGTGTAGAAATCGATCATGAGTTTATTGGCGATGAAGGCGCACCCGTCGCGGTCCTGACCCCGGGTGGACGATATCCCCGGGATTATCCTGGATTATTGGAATTGGCGCGCGCGGTTGCTGAAGATGGATACCGTGTCCTTTCATGGGACCGGCCCAATTGCGGCGCGTCCGACATCAGTTTTGACGGCGAGAGCGAATCAGCGCTTCATGCCGATACGCTGGTTGGATTGGCCGATGCATTGGGTCTGCACCGTTACATTTTGCTAGGAGGGTCGGCAGGATCGCGCATTTCGCTGCAGGTTGCTGCTCGACATCCTGACCGTGTCAGCAAGATGTTCCTTTGGTGGATTAGCGGCGGGCAGATCAGCATGGCGCAACTCGCGGCCTATTATACCGGTGAACAAGCCATCGCGGCTGCATCCGGGGGCATGGATGCCGTAGCCAACCATCCAAGTTTTGCACAGCAAATCGAAAGAAACCCGCGAAACCGGAATATAATTTTGTCGTGGGATGCCGATGCTTTTGTCGAGCGGATGCAACTATGGGCGGCTGCTTACGCTTGGCAACCCGGCGTCCCTGTTCCCGGAGTGACCGCAGAGCAATATGCCAATCTGGATATGCCAGTTGTCGTTCTGCGCAGCGGCAAAAGCGATGTCAGCCACCCGCGTGCTACCAGTGAAGAGGTTGCGGCGCTTTTGCCCAATTGCCAGCTGCTTGATCCACCCTGGGGTGATCAGGAGTGGAACGAATGTTCAAGAATTCCCAATCAGTCGGGACGCGGTCGCTTTGAGCGCTGGCCTCTGCTAGCGCCCATGATAGTGGACTTCTTAAAAGGCTGATCGACTCGCCATAGCCTTGAAGGCTTGATGGTCGGGGAGACAGGATTCGAACCTGCGACCCTCTGTTCCCAAAACAGATGCGCTACCAGGCTGCGCCACTCCCCGAGTCAGGCGCGTCATTAGACTCGGTTTTCGCGCTTGTCTATCCCGCAGATAACTGAATCAGCTGTGCGTAGAAAGAAATTGACCGTTTTAGATTGTCGATACTGATATGTTCGTTGGTCCCGTGGATCACTTTCACCTCTGATTGCTTCACGCGCGCGCCGATGAACCGATAAACATCCTTTGAAATAGGAACGAAATTTCGGCTGTCGGTGCCGCCAACCACCAAATAAGGCGCGAAGGCCAGGCCCGGGTCGTCCGCTTGTGCAGCCGTAACGATTTGCCGCCAAGCGTTCGAATTTGTCGATGAAACTGGTGAAGCTTCGCGCGGCGGCTTCACCCATTCATATTTCAATTCAGGGTTGTTCGCCGCCTTCTTGGCGTGTTCGAGCACTTGCGCGGAACTATGCCCGGGCGACATGCGGTAATTGATCAGCACATTTGCTGATTGCGGCAGCACATTTTCCTTTGGGCTCCCCTGAAGCATCGTCGGCGCAATTGTCGTGTGCAGCATCGCCGCACCGGCTGGTGTCGCGGCGATCTTACCCTTCAGATACGGCCCAAAAAGCCACTGATTGGCCATCGCAAATTTGGTCACACCGCCCTTTTTTGCAGCAAGCGAAGAAAGCATTTTGTCGACTGGCCCCTGTATCGCTAGCGGGAACGGCTTGCCCGATATCGCGGTGATCGCGCTCGCCAACGTAACAACACCGGTCTTTTTGGGGGGCATGCTACTATGCCCGCCCACATGCGGAGCGGTTACGCGCAAAGTGGCAAAGCCCTTTTCCGCGATGCCGATAAGCGCCACTGCCCCGCCAGTCAGCGGTTCATCCTCAATAATCGCGCTCCCTTCGTCGAGCGTAAACTCCGCCTTAACGCCGCGCGCTTTCAACAATGCCGCTGTTGCATTTGCGCCCGTGCCGCCAACCTCCTCGTCATGTCCCGAAAACAGGTAGATGCTGCGTTTCGGCGAGAAACCCGCGCGGCGCAGCGCTTCAATTGCCTCAAACAAAGCGATCAGCGAACCTTTGTCGTCAATCGCGCCCCTGCCCCAGACTTTGCCGTCCTCTACTGTGCCTGAAAAGGGCGGATGCGACCAATCCTTCTCGGTCCCTGGGGTCACGGGTACAACGTCTTGATGCGCCATCAATATTATCGGTGCCAGCGAAGCATCGCTGCCTTCCCATTTATAAAGTAACGAATGACCGGCGGTTACCTCGCGCGACATCTTGGTGTGCAACAGCGGATAAGTCGTGCGCAACCAAGCATGCAACTTGTCCCACTCGGCAATCTGGTTCTGCGCGGCATCCTGGTTCGAAACCGTTTGGAAACGGATCGCGGCCGACAAGTTCGTCGCAGAGGTGTTGATATCAAACGCAGGAACGACCGGCAGTTTTACCGGCAGCGGCCCCGCGACATCCTGCGGCGTGAAGGTCAATGCACGCACCGTCGAGAACGCAATCGCCGTCGCCACCGCCATCACCGCTATACCCCATATGCGCTTTTTCATGAAACCCGCCCTACCAATTACGCCTTAGGCTAATGTGACGTGTGGAACGAAGATTGTCCAGAAATAGCAAGCAATGTGAAAATGGTGGGCCCGGAGGGACTCGAACCCCCGACCTAGCCGTTATGAGCGGCCAGCTCTAACCAACTGAGCTACAGGCCCGATCCCTTTGGTAACCGGTTGGCGGCGCGGATAGCCCAACATCGCACCATCGTCCATAGGATAAAACGGGATTACGCACTTGCGCGGTGTGATTGCGTCTGGATTGCCTGACTTTCACCAAAAAATCCGGTAACCAGCTCTTCCACAGATGCCGGTCGAACATTCTTCTTTGCAAGGTAGCTAAAAATCTCGGTCCACCAGACATAGAATTCTTCAAGGTCTGCCGCTGTCTTCACATAAGGCGTGTAGCCCACGGCCAAAGAAGGCGAATGGAACGAAAATGTCAGCAAACCGATACCTTGCTCCAATGCAGCATCGATACCTTCCTTGGCTTTTGCTATCGAAATGCCTTCGGGTGTTAGGGCTATGCGTTCCAGCATCCCGGTTCTGGAGAGTAACGAACGCGCGGTGGAGGACTCGAACATCTTGGCAAACATCGTTGGTCCGACATTTTGCAAAGCACCCCGGAAAACCGTTGTTACTGGTAGCTCGATTAGTTCCTCGCGTTGCAACCAGTGGGGATGAACCGTTTCCATCGCATGATTGGGACCACTGTCGGCGGTATAGTCAAAATTTGCGCGGATCGAACTGTCGATACGGATACCAAGATCGCGCAATATGGCGGGCGTATTCGGTCCAATGCCGTATCGTCCGGCGCGGTACATGTCGGGCTTGAAGCCGAATTTTTCTACAATAAGTCCGTGGATAGACTCTAATTTTTTACGCTCGAGCGCAGCAGGTAAATTGCACGAATAGCTATTTGCAGTGCTGACTTCCTCGACAAAGGGCGGTGTCACCCATGGATGCAAGTGCACACCAATGCTCGCCTCACCCTTCCTGGCATAATTGCCCAAAATATCCACTGCATTGTCGTCATTTGCTATCGGATGATCTATCAAATACGCAGGTCTAACGCCGTATTCAGTGCACATTTTCTGAAAACGATGGACGCCGCCTATATGCTTGACGCTCTGCTGTTCACGCGAAAACGGCTTGCTCCACTCAAACTCTTCTTCGGTATCAATTGTCACCACAAAACGTGGGCCGCCAAGCATCGACAATTCTGCAAAATCATAGTTTTGCTGTTTGCCTACAGGTTTTACCACGACGCGCCCCGCTTATTAAATCCAGTCCCGCGCTGATTATTCGAAATCCTCAAGCCGCGGTGACATTTGCCCTTCTCGAGCAGCAGGAAGCGATAATATAAGGCTATCGTTGTAAAAACGTAAATTTCCTCCAACATTTTGCGCCAAGCTACGCACGAGCCGGAGAGAGAAGCCAAGCCCAAGGAGCGGCGCGTCATCATTGGGCGAATTCGCCCCAATGCCCGAGCCAAATAGCGCCTCCTGATCCATGGCCAGCAACTTTGACGGCAGGGTCAGAATAAATCGATTGGTAGCTTCATGACCGATTTCAGTACGAAACCGGCCATCGAGCGACTCGCTCGGTTCACAAGCCATCATCACAGCAGACAGCAACCGCGAAAAAATCCGCTCGGTCAACGCACTATCGACTGCAAAGGCGCGCACCGGATCGGCCGTGGACAGGTTCAGATTAACCTGCATTGCATCGCTCAGGCTGTGCAGGCGTTCGGCCAAACGGCGCACCAACCAACCACATGGTGTTGTACCATTTCCAGCCTCGAACCGTCCGTTTTCAAGCCGTGCGGTCATCGCAAGGTCATCAAAACCGGCGAGAAGGCGTTCGGCATCATTGTGGATGGTTCTTGCCAGCGTGCGATACTCGCTAGAAACTGGACCGAAAAGCTGCTGCTCGATAATCTCGGCAAAGCCTATTATTGCGCCAAGCGGCGTGCGCAATTCGTGAAGCAATTGCTGCAGCTGGTCATATTCTTGGTTGCGGTCCTCATTAGGCTCCAAACGGGGACTTTCCGCCAGATTTGGACGACGCATAATACCGCGGTAGCCTTTGAAACGACCGCTCAGATGGTCGAAGAAAGGTGTGGCATTGATCCGCCAATCGCCTTCGATGGTCGGCGCACCGCATAACCGCATCCTTGCATTTTCAAGCGGCATACGTTGACGAAATGCGGCGGCGCCAAAAGCATCGGGGCCTGGCCCATCGCCGTAGCCAGGCTCTGAAATAGCAACACCAACTAGCGCACCGCGCGGCGCTCCCTCAACCCAGTTTACAATGCCGGCATCGTCGGTTTCGAAACGTATTTCATTAATATCATCAAATACTTGCTCAATCTCTCCACCATCAAATGGCAAAAATGGCGCTTCCGACGTTTCGCGGGATCGTCGCAAACTTTCAATCCGGGCAACGATGTCGGAAATATTTTGCCGATCAAGCTGGTTTTCAAGATCATTTGGTTTTGCTCCGGGGCCTTCCCTGTCCACAATCAAAGCTTCCGTCCCGGCATCACTCAAGTGCGGGTTGGGTAAAACGAAGTCTGCGCCCGACCAATTCCGCAGAGCATTCAACGTTTTCGGTCCCAAATTATCACGATTTCGAAGAAACCCGCGTGCCCTGACTGGTAGATGCGGAACCAAATCGCTCCATTGGGCATCGCTAAGCCGAGCGCCCCTGATCGCCGCTATTGCAATGCGCGGATCATCGTTAGACAGCAAATGGACGAGAGGAGGAGATTTAATCCGACCACTTAAGTTATTCACGCCGTGTAAGCGGTCCTCAACTGAAAGACTGCGGGACAAATGATGTGCAGTTGCCAATGCTTCGGCAATTTTCGCTTGCGGAAATTTATTAGGATCCTGCGCCAACAGGTCAATTAACTGCCGCCATTGTCCCAATTGTGCAACCGGCTCGTTGTTACGATCAACCAAAGCAGTTTCAAGACGATCATCGAAGCGCAATTTGCATCCTGCCCGGCAGTTAAGTTAAAATTTTATTATTCAGCAGCGTTATACCCAATAGGTAACGGACAAAAGGGGCAAAATCGGTGCGTCACACTATGGCACAGCCTTGCCGTCGTTTGTATCAAAATTGCGTCGTTGGAAATGCTGGCTTCGATTCAAAATTGCAAAGAATTATAATTTAATTATACGTTATGCACAGAATCGGAGTGGGAAATATCAAAAATGGCAAGCTTGAATTTGGATGACATTGATATGCGGCTACTGGCAGAATTGCAGGCGAACGGTCGAATTACCAACGTAGAGCTCGCAAACCGCGTCGGATTGACGGCCCCTCCTTGCCTCCGACGTATGCGCACACTTGAGCAGGAAGGAATCATCAAATCCTATCATGCCGAAGTAGACCCAGCCACCTTGGGTTACACAATCACAGTTTTTGCGATGGTCAGCTTAAAAAGCCAGGCCGAGGAGGACTTACGCGCTTTTGAAGCACATGTCCGTTCAATCCCCAACGTACGCGAATGCCACATGCTTAACGGTGAAATTGATTTCATTCTGAAAATTGTGGCACGCGACCTTCAGGCATTTCAAGAGCTACTCACGTCACAACTAACTGCAGCGCCAAATGTAATTTCAGTGAAGACGTCATTAACGATACGCACTGCCAAGGACGAGCCTGGCGTGCCTATCGATATAGCACCCAACGGTGCGGATTGATGGGAAGCTCCAAATGGTAGCTTCCCAAACTGCGTTCAAGTTTTAGGCGTAGCGGCAGCCACCGCAGGCTTTGGCGGTGCCAACTTCTGGTCCATGAAGATAGACCAGTATTCAGCAATTTTTTGCCGATTTCCGGCTGGCACTTTGGCAAATTCGCTCTTGGCAGCGGCATAATCGCCCTTATGCGCTAATGCCATGCCGAGGTGCAGTTGGGCACGTGCCAATTGGTCTTTGCCTTCCCTGTTAGCGATGATACCCTTTGCTAGCGCGGTCCGGTACATCGATTCCGCTTTGGCATAATTCGCGAGAGCAAAATATGCGTCGCCGGTCAACAGCGCATCATAAGGGTTGGCGGTTTTCTTGGCGTCAGCCTCTGAAAGTGCTGCGTTGGCCGCATCCTGCTTTGCCAAAAGCTGAGCATCAGTCAGGTTTTCTGCCATTGATCGGTTAGTCTTGCTGATAATGCCAGCGCTCAGTCCTTCATTAATGACTGTCATCGCCTCTGTCGGATAACGACGCTTGTCCACCAATTCAGCATAAAGCGCGTAATCAGTCTCGAACTTCATTGCACCGGTAAGGCGCATCAAGCGCAACAGATCCAATTGTTCCAACGCCTCTAGATCCGTAGTCCGGTTAAAGACGTTGAGCGCATCATACCATGCACCCTTGGTAGAGTGTGTACGGATCAAATCGCGAAGTATGGAATTGGCAGTCGCATTGTCGTTTGCTTTCAGCGCCATGTTGGCCGCAGTTCCGTATATGGAAGGTTCCGCAACTTTTCCGGCAGCCCGCTGTGCATCAATGAATTTGCGATACCAACTAAGAGATTCTGCGCTTTTATTGGTCTTATTGAAACTAAATGCAATCAACCGCTCGATTTCGCCTTCACGGTAGCCCGCGTTATAAGCTTCCTGCATTCCTACAACTGCTTTTGCATGATCTTGTGCATCGAAATGTATCGCGCCGCGTTGGAACATATAAACAGGACGCAGCTGAGCCGATGTCGATGTTGACGCAATAACAAGATCCAAGCCTTCAAGCATCAACGCGTTGTTTTTCAACTGGCGTCCGAGTGCGAAGCCGTAGACACCGGCTTCGCTCTTGTCGTCTTCCCCCGCAACAGCCGCTTTAACCGAAGGCCAAAGAGCTTGAGCTGCAGCATAATCTTTCTTCTTATTCAAGGCGTCGACAGCAGGCGCATATGCCTTAATAAAGCCTTTGCTGAATTTCAGCTGTTTTGTTAGCGCCGCTTTGCCTTGTTCGGCTTTCGCGTTGGCCTTGGGCGCTTTCTGAGCATAAACAGCAGGTGCGCACACCAACGACGCCGCAGAGAGGTAAAGAGCAAATTTCGAAACGACTTTCATTTTTATCTCCAAAATTGGTGCCGCAAAAGTCAATATGGCTGCCCCATAAACAGCCGAATGACAGCATGCAATCAGGATAGTGCATCAGACTGAATTGCAGTTGAACAAAATTGGGCTATGCAAACAGCCATGCGGACAAAAACGGCCATCGTTATCGGGAGTTCGGGGGCAATTGGTGGAGCATTTTGCTCACTTTTGGAAGCGAACCCAACGTTAGATCATGTCATCGGGCTATCTCGCTCCGGCAATGCGGATCGCTTTATCGACATAACTGACGAAGGCTCCATCGCTGAAGCTGCTCATCGCGCAAAAGAGTTGGCCAAAAACAACGATAGCGAAATCAGCATGATCATTGTCGCAACCGGGTTGCTGCACTCAGGGGATAATCAACCCGAAAAATCTATCCAACAGCTTGACCCAGACTGGATGATTGAGAATTTCCGAGTCAATACGCTTGGCCCTGCACTCGTCGCCAAGCATTTTCTGCCGCTGATGCCAAATAAAGGACGCTCGGTGTTTGCAGTACTCTCGGCTCGGGTTGGAAGTATTTCCGATAATCAGCTCGGGGGTTGGCACAGCTACCGCGCCTCGAAGGCCGCACTTAACATGATTGTTAGAAACTTGGCTATTGAGCGCAATCGCCGCGCTCCTGAAAACATCATCGTTGGTTTACAACCGGGTACTGTCGAAAGCGAGCTGAGTAAGCCCTTCGGACAAGCTAGAACCAAGATGACCGCAGCTGAATCAGCGACCCAGATGCTTAACGTTTTGAACAGTTTAACGCCTTCGAATTCGGGACAGCTTTTCGCCTACGACCATAATTTAATCGCGCCCTAGCTTGCTCCGCAGGCCAAATCCCGAATCTGTGGATAAGTTGATAAAAAGTGCGGTTTTTGAGCCTCGTCGCATGGCGTTTCGAACGGGCATCGGCTAGGCAATAATCATACAATCGACAAAGGGAATACTCCGCGTGAGCGAAGACGAAAAAACGCCTGAAAAATCCGATATCCAACCCATCGATATTGCCGACGAAATGAAGGCAAGCTACCTTGATTACGCGATGTCGGTTATCGTCAGCCGTGCACTTCCCGACGTGCGTGACGGCCTGAAACCAGTTCACCGCCGGATATTGTACGCCAGTCAAGAAGGCGGCATGGTCGCGGGTAAGCCTTACCGTAAGTCGGCGAAGATCGTCGGCGATGTTATGGGTAACTACCACCCACATGGCGATAGCGCTATTTACGATGCGCTGGCGCGGATGACGCAGGATTGGTCGATGCGCGTGCCGCTGATCGATGGTCAGGGGAATTTCGGGTCGATGGACCCCGATCCTCCGGCTTCAATGCGTTATACTGAAGCGCGTTTGGCAAAGGTCGCTAACAGTCTGCTCGATGATCTCGACAAGGATACTGTCGATTTCCAGCCCAACTACGACGGTTCGCGCGATGAACCCCAAGTTTTGCCCGCGCGCTTCCCCAACCTGCTGGTCAACGGCGCCGGTGGTATCGCAGTGGGCATGGCGACTAACATCCCGCCTCACAATCTGGGCGAGGTTATCCGCGCCTGCCTTGCCTATATCGATAATCCCGGGATCACTGTTGACGAGCTGATCGAGATTGTCCCTGCCCCAGATTTCCCCACCGGGCCGTTAATCCTCGGCCAGTCGGGTGCTAAGAACGCTTATCGCGAAGGTCGTGGTTCGATCATCATGCGCGCGCGCCATGAGATAGAGGAAGGGCGCGGCGACCGCCGCTCGATCGTTCTTACCTCTATCCCCTATCAGGTGGGCAAATCCGGCTTAGTGGAAAAAATCGCCGAAGCCGCCAAGGACAAGAGGATAGAGGGCGTTTCCGACATCCGCGACGAATCAAGCCGCAAGGGCGTGCGCGTCGTCATTGATCTGAAACGTGATGCGACGCCAGATGTCGTGCTCAACCAATTGTGGCGCCATACCCCTGCGCAGTCGAGCTTTCCTGCCAACATGCTCGCCATTCGTGGCGGACGGCCAGAAGTGCTCAACCTGCGCGAGTTTATCAGCGCTTTCATCACATTCCGAGAAGAGGTTATCACACGGCGGACGAAGTTCGAGCTTAACAAGGCACGCGACCGCGCGCATATTTTGCTGGGCTTGGTTGTCGCGGTCACCAATCTCGATGAAGTTGTCGCAATCATCCGTGGCTCGTCAACGCCAGCTATGGCGCGTGTTGCGCTTATGGACCGCGAATGGCCAATTGCCGAGATCGCGCCTTATATTCGCCTTGTCGAGGCGATCGAGGCCGAGGTTACAGGCGATAGCTATCAGCTGTCTGAAACGCAGGTTCGCGCGATACTCGAGCTGCGGCTCAACCGCTTGACTGCGCTTGGTCGAGAAGAAATTGCTGATGAATTAAAAGAGCTTGCAAGCCATATCGAAGAATATCTCTCGATCCTGGGCGACCGTGTTAAGCTATACGGCGTGATGCGCGGTGAGCTTGAAGCGATTATGCACGAATTCGCCACACCGAGATTGTGTGAAATCGCGCCAAGTTGGGACGGCCTAGACGACGAAGACCTCATGGAACGCGAGGAAATGGTCGTCACAGTCACTCACGGCGGCTATATCAAGCGCACTTCGCTTGATACTTTCCGCGCACAGGCTCGCGGCGGCAAGGGCCGTGCAGGGATGGCGACAAAGGACGAAGACGCTGTTACCGAATTATTCGTGACCAGCACGCATACGCCGGTTCTGTTCTTCTCAAATGTCGGCAAAGTGTACCGTCTCAAGGTCTGGAAACTGCCTGAAGGCGGCCCGTCGACCAAAGGCCGCCCGATGATTAACTTGCTGCCTCTGGCGGAAGGTGAAGTCATTTCCAACGTTCTTCCCCTCCCCGAAGATGAAGCCGAATGGGGTGGGCTTTCCGTCGTATTTGCGACCGCAAAAGGTTACGCACGTCGCAACAGCATGGATGCCTTCGCTAACATACCGTCAAACGGCAAGATTGCGATGAAATTTGAAGGAGAGGACGCCGACGATCGCTTGATCGGTGTCGAGCTGCTCACCGCCGATGACGATGTCCTGCTTGCGAGCCGGGGCGGTAAAGCAATCCGATTTGCTGCCGATGATATCCGTGAGTTCCAGAGCCGCGCTTCGACAGGCGTGCGCGCGATGAAGCTGCTTGGAGGCCACGGCAATGACAACGTCATTTCGCTGTCTATCCTGCGCCGCGTAGGCACTTCTCCTGAAGAACGTGAAGAATATCTGCGCGCTGCACCGTGGAAGGATAATGAAAACGAACCAACTTTACCGTCAGAGCGCATGGCCGAGCTAACCGAAAAGGAACAGTTCATCCTTACAGTCTGCGCCAATGGATACGGCAAGATGTCGAGCGCTTATGAATATCGCCGTTCTGGCCGCGGCGGCCAAGGCATCACCAATATAGACAATCTGGAACGTAACGGCCCTGTGGTGGCCAGCTTCGCTGCAACAAAGGCTGACCAGTTGATGCTGGTAACCGATCAAGCCAAGTTGATCCGGATTAGTCTGGATAATCTTCGCGTGATAGGTCGGAATTCTGCTGGTGTGAAGCTGTTCAACGTCGATGACAACGAACATGTAGTCAGCGCAGCGCTAATCGCGGAGGGTCAAGGTGATGATCCTGACCTGATTGACGGCGACGCTGCCGGAGCGGGAGAAGGTGATGAAACAGAAGCCCCAAGCCCGGAAAACAGTCAATCGGAATGACCTAAAGCTCCCCGTTTTTCGGGATGCAATCAAGCGATTAGCGTTGACAGCGTTCTGCGTTCCTTACACCGCAAGCGCCGTGCAATCTCATTCGCCTGCGTTGGATAACGAAAGTGCGCTTGCGGCAGCCAGCGACGTGCCAGCGCCAGAATCGGAGACCGTGCCGAATTTGGCTGAGGTTTCCCCAACATTAGAGGCACTTTTCCAGCTTCCAGAAAGCAACCTAAAGACAGAATGCTCTGCGGCAGAATATTACCCAGATCAGCAGGTCAAGCCAGAGTTTTATGGCTATCCAAGGCCGCCGGAATTTGAGAAATATGCCCAATGCCTTCTGGCCGAAGCGCGCCGCGATGGTGGCAAAAAACGACTTGCTTCGGCACTTAGCTTTCCCAAAATCGGCACATGTTATTCGACCCAAATTTCCATGATCGGCACACGGTGGGGTGACAGCAAACCAAGTCATAATGACGGAACTGCGGTTTTGTTCACAAACCATCTTTATCTGATCGACTATGGCCTTGTCCGAAATGCCGCCCGGAGCAAAGTGGGAGACCGTGTGCAGACGTGCGTGCTTGAATTACCACAAGATTGTCCCGGGCACGATCTTCGCGGAATCGCCTATCGGACCAGAAATCTGCGCACAGGAAAAACATGGATCATGGGGGACTCCCAGCATGTTTGCCGAGGGGCATGACCCAGACACTTGCGTTCAATTGTCGCCCCGGATTTATTTGTCCCCTTTACCGTTAGCTGAGGCTGTATCGGAGCGTTAGAAAACTTCTTGCAATGTCGGACTTCAAATACAATGTTCACATAATGTTCTTGCCCACCAGCTGAGACCATTGCTCTTTGAAAACGTTAGTACGCATCCAATTCGCGCAAGATTCGCTATGCGCTGAGAGTCACATTGCAGCGCGAACCTGCTCGGGGAGCTATTTTGCTGTGATCCGCCACCAGCCCTGTTTCTATTGGCGATACGAGGTTCAGAAAATACCGCAGACGCAATCAACTTAATTAAACTTACGAGGCCGCGATCGCCGTAATCTTGGGTATTCTTACTGGATTGTCCGGATTAAATAGGCACGAAATTTGTGCATCACAGAGTCAATTTCGGCAGAATTCTGCGGCTTTCATTCCGTGCGCATATGGCTGCGCTTCACCAAAGTCTGGACAACGCCTATCGCGATAAGGAACTGCGCAAAATAATAGACCAACCAGATCGTCATTCGTGGCAAAGCGCTTTCTTCGCTGCTGCCGATGCCAGTGAAGATCATCAAGTCGGAAATAAGGAATAAGACTACCCCCACGCCGACGCGGTAACGCGGGAAGCTGCTGGTCCAAGCCATTCCCGCCATTATCCCGGAAACCAGGCCATAGGCCGCATGCAGTGGATCCTGCGTGACGCTGTAGGTAATCACCACGTTCGCCACAGGCAGCATGATGCCAAGCGCACTTTGGCTCGGTGTCAATTTTGGCCGCCTATGCTTTGCGTAAAAGGCGATGGCTACAATATGCGCCAAAGCGAAGATCGTACCGCCCTGAATCAAATCGATATTGACCACAGCATCGGCGATACCGCTTATCGCCATGATCGCTGCGAAATGCCGGAAATCGCCTTTGTTGTGATGGTGCAGAGCGTAAGCCGCAAGGCACAGGCACGCCGCCGCCTTCCACGCCATGATCCATATCTCGCCAATGGGCGCACTATGCCGGAAATAATATGTCAGTCCGAAAAAAAGACTGGCGAGCAGCCACGGTCGTTTATGCGCAAGGTCTTGTCCCATATTGGCCCTTCTTGCCTTTTGTCTGTGCATCCGCAAGCCAATTTGCTAGTCGCGCTCCCTTATGAAGCATCACGTTCATATCATCGGGGGTGGCCTTGCGGGCAGCGAAGCTGCGTGGCAGCTGGCGAAGCGCGGCTTTCGCGTACGACTGTCGGAAATGCGTGGTGCCCCGGCGGATAAAGGTGGCGAAATGACACCGGCCCATCAGACAGATGGTTTGGCTGAAATGGTGTGTTCGAACAGTTTCCGTTCGGATGATGCCGAAAACAACGCGGTTGGTTTACTCCATCAGGAAATGCGCGATCTCGACTCTGTCATTATGCGCGCAGCCGAAGTCGCCAAAGTTCCTGCGGGAAGCGCACTTGCTGTTGACCGAGATGTATTCTCAGAAAGTGTTACCAAACTACTACAATCAAATGATAATATAGAAATTATCCGCGAACGCATTGATCATTTGGACGCGCAAATCCCGACAATCGTCGCCACCGGCCCCCTCACCGCACAAGCGCTTGCCGATAGCATCATTGCCGCAACCGGTCAGCACCGTCTGGCCTTTTTTGACGCCATTGCGCCAATCATCCACCATGACAGCATCGACCTCGACATCGCTTGGTATGCAAGCCGTTGGGACAAAGGAGAAGGCAAGGATTACATTAACTGCCCAATGGATGAGGCTCAGTACCGCGCCTTTCACGCAGGGTTGATTGCTGCGGAAAAGACCGAATTCAAAGAATGGGAGCGGGACACGCCTTATTTCGAGGGTTGTATGCCGATTGAAGTCATGGCGGAACGTGGGCTTGATACACTGCGTTTCGGGCCAATGAAGCCCGTTGGCCTCGACAACCCGAAGACCGGGCGCTGGCCCCACGCTGTAGTGCAATTACGGCAAGACAATAAGCAAGGCACGCTTTGGAATATGGTCGGGTTCCAGACCAAGATGAAGCACGGCGCGCAGGTGGAACTCCTGCGCACTATACCGGGATTGGAAAGGGCAGAATTTGCGCGACTGGGCGGCATTCACCGCAATACGTTCATAAAATCGCCAGAACTGCTCGACGCATCATTCCGCTTGAAATCCGCACCGTTTGTTCGCTTTGCCGGGCAGATAACGGGATGCGAGGGCTATGTCGAAAGTGCCGCGACCGGCATGCTCGCTGCGGTCATGACGGCATATCAACTAGAGGGGCGAAACCTACCGCCGCCACCGACGACAACCGCGCTTGGTGCGCTCCACGGCCATATCACCGCGCATCCCGACAGCAGCCTTTACCAGCCGATGAATGTGAACTTTGGCCTGTTCGCGCCTCTTGAGGAAAAGGTACACAAAAAAGCGCGCAAACAAGCCGTGGTCGCACGCGCACGCGCGGATTATGCGCGGTGGATTGCCGAGCATGACGTCAACGCGTCCATGGCTGTGCTCGCTTAGAGCCTAGTCAAAACCATATCGATTACCATAATCCGCAAATCGTTCGCGCACCATGTCGGCAGACAGACCAAATTCCTCGAGCGAATATTCGTGCTTGCCGAACTTACCCTTAGGGTTTTCGGCGAGGTAAGCGCGCATCGCGGTTTCTGCTTCTGGGGTATATGGCTCGTCAAAATTGGCGTACAGCTTCTTCATTGCACCAATTGGATCGCGAACTTGCTCGTCATAATCGAGGTCATATATCAACTCCGCACCGTGTTTTGCGCGGTAAGCATCGGCGCGTGCGATCATGATCTCGAAGGTATCCATAAAGCTGCTGCCGATTTGCAGCAGGTCGACATTATCGCTGAACATCATACGAACCGCCTTAATCAGGCTGCATGCGCTGCCTAATACATCGACGGGATCGCGGTGGTTCATAACCAGCTGTGCGTCAGGATAGACTTCGGTAAGTGTATCGAGGAACAGCGGGTGCCAAGGGTTTTTGAGTGTCCAACGCCCGGGCGTCTGTGACTGCAGCAATTGCAAAAGTCGCTTGTGATATCGGAAAGCCGGACCGTAGTCGGCCTCATGCAGGAACCAGTGTCGGTAACTGGGGACGTGGGCGTTTAACTCGTACACTTGCGCGCAAAAGCTTGGCGTCATTGAAAACTGGCATTCGGTCGGGCTGTCGCCTTCTTCATAGTGAATCGCGGCAATATGCGGCATATATCGCAGTGCGGCTGCCATTTGGTCCTGCGCAACTTGGTAACGTGGCCCTGCATGCAACTCTTGCGGCAAAGGCGGCGGGACCGAGTCAAATGCTTCCCAGCGCAAGAAACAGCGGCGTGCAGGATCGACGCTAAGTAAATTGATCGACAAAGTCGTGCCCGTACGCGGCAGTCCGAACACAAAAAGCGGCTTCCTGATCGGTACCTCAAGTATCTCAGGATGCTTTGCCAGCCAATCCTGCACCTTCAGCCGGTTGGCGAGCGTCGCGGTCATCTGCATCGACAGCCGTTGTTCACCCGCGGCTGTTAGCTTCGCCTCTTCGTTCAGCGCGTTTACGAGCCGGTGCACATTGGCCGACGGATCATCAGGGCCAAGGTCAGTTAATCCGGTTTGAAGTCGCGCATCGGCGATCAATCTGTCTGCATCTATCATAGTTTTCAAGTCCGTCATGGTCGCGGGCAAGTCAACTGATGCAGCGCCAAAAGCGCCAAAGCGATGATCGCAGACTAACAGCTACATTTCGGCTTTTTCGACGGTTTGGGCCGGGTCGTGGCGAATTCGGTGCGCGTCAGCAACTTGTCACGGTCATTATCTGCCTTGGCAAATCGCTCTGACGTAGCAGATGCCCATTCTTCAAAGCTCAAGAGGTTGTTATTGTCTTTGTCGAGCTGTTTGAACGCCTTCGTCCTGCTTGCCATCATTTCAAGTCGAGAAATTAAATCGTCGCGGTTCTTGTCATAGCGGTCAAAGCGTTTTTCTTCGCGGCTGGCCTTTGGTGCTTTGGGCGGCGTGGGCGCATTTGGTGGGGCCTTGCCGTAGCGCGGCGCGCCAGAACCCGCGATAGGAATCTCGGGCGGGGCGTCACCTTTTGCTTGGCTATCTTCGGGCGGTGGCGGGGGTATCTCAACATTCTGAGCGGCATTACTCTGCCAAAAGAACAGGCCCCCGCCGACCATGGCGATTGCGGCAAGGCCGCCAGTGAGAAATTTTTTCATATGTCTTCCTGCGAAACGGTTTTGGTCACCCGAGTGCAAGCGGTGGTCAGCGTCCCGTCATGGCATGAAAGAACAGCCGGAGTACCGAGAAGATAGACCTAACGCGCCTTTGTTCGCCTGCCAAGCCCCGAAGCATTGCGGATCTGAACAAAATGGACAGCGGTCTTAAGGAACGGTCGCGGCACTTGGGCAGAAAAACGTTCATTTGCCGCCTGACGTCATGAAGCTCCAAGGGTATTCCAAATTCCAGTTGCGACCAAATTGCGCCGAGCTCGCTTGCGGCGTGTAATGTTGCTGCGTCAGAACGCGTCAGCGCATGATATCCGCCGAATAGCGCCCTGCCTCGCGCGGCAAAGGCTAGGTGCAGTGCCAGCTCATCTTCTGGCCCGACGGCGATGACGTCACGCCAGGCATCAAGAAGTGATAACAACTGTTGGGTCAATACTTCCCTCTGGTCTGCATGCGCGATACCCGCCAAACCCGCCAAAAGCGGTTCGCCCTTGGGGCGCTGTTCAACAGGTTTGGATAAAGCATCAAACCACCATGCGAGCTTCATTCCTGCGATCATCGGCTCTTTGGCTTCGATAACGATCCCTGCCCACCGCGCGTCGAAGGTAAATAGATGCAAACTCGCCTCCCGAACAGCATTCGGGGCATATGCAAGCGCCAATTTTATCGGTGGTTTGAGTGTTTCGTTCATATGTGTGGCTTCCTGACTGACGGAATATTGCCGAAAATCAAGGTAAACCAACCGGTAACCAATCCCATTCGCAGGTCGCTTACTAAGTTCCGCTATTCGGAAGGTTGAATTTTGTGGAATTTCAGGGGCAATTATCATGTTCGATGCGAACCAAGCCAACGATAGCCGCGGCGTATTATCAAGCTTGCTGCACAGCCAGGCGGGTAACGTTCTGCCGATTTTGGCGGCGGCAATAATCCCGTTGGCAGGCTTGATCGGTGGCGGCGCAGACGTGGCGCGTATCTATATGACAAAAACGCGCTTGCAACAGGCTTGCGACTCTGGCGCCCTGGCGGGTAGAAAGGTCATGGGCAGCGACGCGTGGACAACGTCTGGCGCGAACAGTTCCAACGCACAAGCGCAAAGCTATTTCAAAGCCAACTTTGACCAAGGCCTTTATGGCACCAAAGACGTTTCTGCGACTTATGGCACTGTAGCAGGCGGGAAAGTTACCGGATCGGCTACAGCCACGCTGCCGATGACCGTTATGCAGCTGTTCAATCAGAAAGAAAAAACGATCACCGTCAATTGCGATGCGGCGCTGAACCTAAGCAATACCGATATCATGTTCGTGCTCGATACCACAGGTTCGATGAACTGGTGTCCGAATGGCGATAATGATTGTGACGCGCCCAACCGGCGGATCGATGGATTACAAACCGCGGTTATGGCATTTTATGACACGCTGGAGCCAACCGTTTCAGCCGACAGCGCGCTACGTTACGGCTTCGTGCCATTTTCGGCCAACGTCAATGTCGGCAAATTGCTATACGACAAAGACCCGTCCTGGTTCAAAACGAACGCGGTTTATCAATCGCGCAGTTGGGAAACGAGCACGGTAGATGTGCCTATCGCATGGGGACCGGCCACTACAAGTTATGGCAGTGAAATTGTAGCCGATACAAATGCCAGTAGCTATAATACGATTACGACCGCTGTGGGCGCTTATCCCGCGGTTAAGCTACTAGTCCTATCCAGCTCTGGCTGCACATCGACATCAGTTCCGCCCGACGGCACAACCTCGGAATATGACACTCCTGATAACTCAAGCCCGACCGTTCGAGTAAATGCGACCACGGGGGTAAAAACGACGACTTACACAACCACTCGCTATTATCAGAAATACCAATATCGGTATCGCTGGACCGGAGGCAACAACCCGACAGGAAACAAATGCCGGTTGCAACGTCGCACCTATCAATGGGAAACCGATACCGGGGTCACACTCACGCAACAACCCACAACATGGGGGCCTAGCGCGACTTCAACGGTTTGGAGATATGAGCCGGTTGCATTTGACACGACGACTTATCTGGCATCGATCGATCCATCAAGTTCGGCGGCTTCGACGATGACGGGCCAGTCGGGTACCACCAATGTCGCTGTGACATCGCGCTGGAATGGTTGCATGCATGAGCGACAGACCGTTGCAGCTGCATCATTTTCGCCAATTCCAGATGGCGCGCTCGACCTCGATTTGATCACCGTGCCATCAACTGAAGCCGAGAAATGGGCTCCTGCATGGGGAGCGATCACTTATGATCGCGGTGGCACAGCTGAGACGACCAGAGCGATTGGCAGCAGCCAAATTTCGTCACAGTCAGGAGCCCCCTGCCCCAGTGCAGCCAAAAATCTCGCGTTGTATAATGTCAGCCCCGAAAGCGGGTTTTCTTCAGCAGATGACGCGCGCGATGCTGTTGAAGCCTATGTGAATGCGCTTACTCCGACAGGAAACACTTATCATGATATTGGCATGATTTGGGGTGGTCGGTTGTTGTCCCCGATTGGTCTTTTTGCCGATGAAAATGCGTTAACAGCTTCGGGACAACCTATCACCCGCCACCTGGTATTCATGACCGATGGTGAGCTTGCCCCATCTGAAACTGTTTATGGGATGTACGGTGTAGAACGGATGGAAGAACGCGTCGTCGGCTCTGCCGGTTTTGGTGGCAGCAGCCAATTTAACCGCCATGCCGCGCGCCTGCTTGCTGCGTGCCAAGAAGTACGCGATTTGAACATCACAATATGGTTTGTCGGTTTTGGTACAGGCCTGACCGATGATTTTTACACATGCGCTGGCGATGACCCCGCCGACCCGACAAATGCAAAGCACACATTTGCGGCGACCACCAACGCTGAATTGGCCGAAAAATTCACGCAAATCGCGGCGAATATCGCTGAACTGCGGCTGGAGAAATGATGTGATACTCTCAAAACTGCAAATCGCGCCAAGGTTCCGCCGGTTCGGTAAAAGGCTTGGCCTTAACCAAGAAGGCATGGCAGTGATTGAGTTTGCGCTCATTATGCCAGCCTTCATGGTGCTGTTGCTCGGCGCGTTTGATGTTGGCTATTCGCTATATGCGCGCGGCATGTTGCAGGGTGCTGTTCAAAAGGCGGCGCGCGATTCCGGTTTGCAAACCGGCGTCGGAAAATCTTGCGAAATTGATTATCGCGTGATCCAAAACCTGTCTGACTTGTTCAATGTCGACAAGAATTTCAGCAGTCTGACAATGGCCCAATATTGTGCGCTAACCGATGCGCAAAAATTGACGTTGCGCAATCAGGCAAAGGCAAATGACAACTCGATCCTTTTCATCAGGCGGAATTACGTCAACTTTGCAGACGTCGGAGAATTGGAAGATTTCACCGATTCAGATGGCGATCAAATTTGTGATCGCGGCGAACCGTTTGAAGATGCGAACGGCTCTGGCGTATGGGACGACCGCGGTGCCGCCGGTCAGGGCGGCGCACGCGCAGTGGTACTATATTCGATTGCCGCCCGTTTCCAACGCGTGTTCCCGCTCTACACATTCATCGGTGGCGATAGGATGATGACAATATCCGCGACCACAGTGCTCCGTAACCAGCCTTACGACGTAACTGATACCGACAATGCGATTGTCGTTCTTAACTGTGCACCGGAGGACAAATGATGCTGAAGAAATTCACAAGCAAAATTCGCGCCCGGATGATGCGATTGCATAAGGACCAGAGCGGCGTAGCAGCAATGGAATTTGCTCTCGCCATGCCTTTCATGCTGACCATCTGCTTGACCGGCACAGAAACTGTCTATTTCGTACAGCAATATCAACAGGTCAGTCAGCTCGCACTTAATGCTGCCGATAATGGATCGCGGGTGGGTTCAGAAGGCGCGCTGCAAAAACTTGTCGTCTACGAATCCGACATAAACGACATATTCGCCGGGATCGAATTGCAAATGCAGGATGCCAAATTTCTGCAAAATTCGCGCGTAATTATGTCGAGTATCGAATATGATGCTGGCAGCAAAATTTATGTTCACTGGCAACGCTGCACCGGCGAAAAGGATTTTGATTCAGCCATCGGTCCTCAAGGATTTGGTGCCGGCAGCGATGCCCTTGCCAATGGCGTAAAAGTAGGTGGTGCGCGTGTTAAACCGGTAGCAGGCGACGCTTTGATCGTGGTCGAAGTTGCCCATGATTTTCAGCCGCTTTTCGGCCTTTCGCCATTCACGGAAAAAGAAATAATTCAAAAAGGTGCGTTTGCCGTGCGCGACACGCGCGACCTTGCTGGTCTGTACGATCGCACAGGAAGCGATCCGGTCGCGACCTGCGCTTAATCGGACTTATCGCCCAACCAGCGTCCGCGCTGCTTCGGCGATCTTCGCTGCATTGATTAGCGTCGCCTTTTCCAGATTTGCAGCATAAGGCATTGGCACGTCTTCGTTGGTCACGCGCATGACGGGGGCATCGAGGTCGTCAAAACCTTCTTCCATACAGATCGCAATGATTTCACTACCAACAGAACATACCGGCCAGCCTTCTTCAGCTATCAAAAGCCGGTTAGTTTTTGCAAGGCTGGCTAGTACCGCCGCCTTGTCCAACGGCCGGATTGTCCGTAGGTCGAGAACTTCTGCGCTGACCCCCTCACCTGCTAGCGTTTCCGCAGCATCCAATGCCATTCCAACCCCGATGGAGTAGCTGACGATCGTAATGTCGCTGCCTTCGCGCATGATCCGTGCCTTGCCGATCGGCAAGACGTAATCTTCAACCGAAGGCACTTCAAAACTGCGCCCGTAAAGCAACTCGTTTTCAAGGAACACGACCGGATCTTCACAACGGATCGCGGCTTTTAAAAGCCCCTTGGCATCGGCCGCATCATAGGGAGCAATCACCACCAATCCGGGAACACTGGCATACCAAGGTGCGTAATTCTGGCTGTGCTGGGCACCGACGCGCGCGGCGGCGCCATTGGGACCCCGGAACACAATAGGACAGCGCATCTGACCACCCGACATGTAATTAGTCTTTGCCGCCGAATTAATAATATGATCAATGGCTTGCATGGCAAAGTTAAACGTCATGAACTCGATTACGGGACGCAGTCCGCCCATCGCAGCTCCGGTACCAATACCGGCAAAACCATATTCGGTAATCGGCGTGTCGATAACGCGTTGTGCGCCAAATTCGTCAAGCAGTCCTTGCGTGACCTTATACGCCCCTTGATACTCGGCGACTTCCTCACCCATCACAAATACGCGCGGATCCACGCGCATTTCCTCGGCCATTGCATCGCGCAGCGCCTCGCGCAATGTCAACGTGACCATTTCAGTTCCCGCAGGCAGCGCCGGGTCGGACGCCACCTTCGGCGGCGCAATTGGCTTGGGTGCGTCTGGCGCTTTGGTTTCCGCTGGTGTTGTCTCAGGCGCAGGAACAGGCAATGCGGCAGCAGGCCGCGGCGCTGTAGTAATGGCTTCGTCGCCTTCGCCAGCGATAGTAGCAATTACTGTCCCGACTTTCACGCCTTCAGATCCTTCAGAGACGTTTATCGAAGCAATGATCCCTTCATCAACGGCTTCAAATTCCATCGTTGCCTTGTCGGTTTCGATTTCAGCGAGAATGTCACCCGACGAGACGCTATCGCCTTCTTTGACTAGCCATTTGGCCAGCGTACCTTCCTCCATCGTTGGCGAAAGCGCGGGCATTTTGATCTCGATAGCCATCAGTAGCTCTCCACCAAAATATCAGTGAAAAGCTCGTTCAGCGAAGGTTCCGGCGCGTTTTCGGCAAATTCGGCGGCGGCATTCACGATGGCACGAATTTCTTTTTCGATAGATTTCATTTCGTCTTCGCTTACGCCCAATGCCGCTAGCTGCTCTTTCGCACCATCGATGGGATCACTATTTTCTTTTACAGCCTGCACTTCGTCACGACTGCGGTACTTTGCCGGGTCGGACATCGAGTGCCCTCGGTAACGGTAAGTTTTCATTTCAAGCAAGATCGGGCCTTTACCGCTGCGAACCCATTCCAGAGCGACTTCTGCTGCGCCGCGTACGGCGAGCACATCCATCCCGTCGACTTGGATGCCTGGAATGCGAAAGCTCTCCCCGCGCCGATATAGCTGGTCTTCCGCAGAAGCGCGATTAACGCTGGTTCCCATGGCATATTGGTTGTTTTCGATCACAAAGATGATCGGCAGCTTCCAAAGCTCCGCCATGTTGAAGCTTTCGTAGACTTGTCCCTGATTTGAGGCACCATCACCGAAATAGGCAAGGCACACCCCGCCGTCGTTGGAATATTTGTGACCGAAAGCCAAGCCAGCGCCGAGAGAAACCTGGGCCCCAACGATACCGTGACCGCCGTAAAACTTATGCTCGGTCGAAAACATGTGCATCGATCCGCCTTTTCCGCGCGAAATACCCGCGGCGCGGCCGGTCAGCTCAGCCATAATGATATTGGG
This sequence comes from uncultured Alphaproteobacteria bacterium, assembly GCA_963763915.1. Lineage (GTDB taxonomy): Bacteria > Pseudomonadota > Alphaproteobacteria > Sphingomonadales > Sphingomonadaceae > Sphingorhabdus_B. The sequence continues at coordinate 90,050 of CAVXQH010000002.1, read as the reverse complement.
ATCTATGCCATAAGCCAGCATATGGCCGTGATCGCGGTATCCGGTGATCACACTGTCTTTTCCGGGAGTAAGTGCTGATTGCAGGCCTATAGCGACTGCTTCTTGCCCGATGTATAAATGGCAAAAGCCGCCAATCAGTCCAAGACCGTAAAGTTGACCGGCCTTTTCTTCGAAACGACGAATAAGCAACATGTCGCGGTAAAATTTTACCATCTCCTCTTTGCTCGGCTCATACATGCCTGGCAATGCTGGGCGATCGCGGTTCGTTGTACTGGGATCTGTCGATAAGGATGCTTTTGATGCCTTGGCATCGGATGCTGCTTTTTTGGGCGGTGCCTTGGGCAATTACATGTCCTTTTCACGGAACGAAATGACGCACTGCGCCTAGTAAAATTTACTGTCTGTGAAAAGCCGCTTTTCCAAATTTTTCGTCTAGATTTGCGAGAATATGCTACTTTAACGGCACAACCACTTCGTCCGGGGCAACAACGTTCAAATCGCGGCGCATCAATTCTCCGGCTAAGTCGGGATCGACATTGTCGCGGCGCAGGAGTTTTTGCCTATTGCGCAATGCATCACGCTCCTTCTCCAGTTTGTCGAGCTCAATTTTTCGCTCTGAAATTGCGGAACGATAATCGGTCCACGCAATGATGCCTGTGGGCCCCAGCAGCGCATATGTTGCAATCGCCAGCAATGCCAGCAAACCAAAGGCCGGGCCAATTATGGCTTTCAAACTATTTTGCTTTGTCCGGTTTCTGCGCTTCATTTCTTGATTGGACCACAACTAACCGAGTCGAGCAAGTTTTTGAAAATGTTAAGAGCGCAAAACCTGTTTGCCCGCGTAGACAGCTGCATTACCGAGTTCTTCTTCGATACGGATCAGCTGGTTATACTTCGCCAACCGGTCCGACCGCGCAAGGCTTCCGGTTTTAATCTGGCCGCAATTAGTGGCAACTGCGAGGTCAGCGATCGTAAAATCTTCTGTTTCACCCGAACGGTGCGACATAACCGCAGTATAAGCCGAACGTTGGGCGAGCGAAACGGCCGCCAACGTCTCAGTCAAGGTTCCGATCTGGTTGACTTTCACCAAGATGGAATTCGCAAGTCCTTTTTCAAGACCCATCGCCAAGCGCTTGGGATTGGTAACAAAAAGATCGTCGCCAACAAGCTGAACGGTTGCGCCGAGCCTTTCAGTTATTGCCTTCCACCCTTCAAAATCATCTTCGGCCATGCCGTCTTCAATCGACTTGATCGGGTAGTCAGCGCAAAGTGCAGCATAATATTCAACCATTTCCAATGGCGTGAGCGAGAGGCCTTCTCCCGAAATTTCATATTTGCCGTTCTTGAAGAATTCAGTTGAAGCGGGGTCGAGGGCAAGGGTGACATCGGTTCCAGGCTTGAACCCGGCCTTTTCGATGGACGCCATGATGAAATCAAGCGCGGCTCTGCTTGAAGCCAAATCAGGGGCAAAGCCACCTTCGTCACCAACCGCTGTGGCCATACCTTTTTCGTGCAAGCCTTTTTTCAGCGTATGGAAAATCTCCGAACCCCAACGTACCGCCTCGGCAATCGATCCCGCGCCTACTGGAACAACCATGAATTCCTGAAAATCAATTGGGTTATCGGCATGTTCTCCGCCATTGATGATATTCATCATCGGAACCGGAAGCACATGGGCGTGTGCGCCACCAACATAACGGTAAAGCGGAAGCCCGCGCGCGTCAGCAGCTGCCTTTGCAACAGCCAAGCTTACGCCCAAAATGGCGTTGGCACCGAGACGTGACTTATTCTCAGTCCCGTCCAGCGAGATCATGGCGCTATCGATTTCTTCCTGATCCTCTGCATCATGATCGAAAAGCTCTTCCAGTATCTCGCCGTTAATCGCCGCAACAGCTTGCTGAACGCCCTTGCCGCCGTAGCGCGATTTGTCTCCGTCGCGCTTTTCGACTGCTTCATACGCACCTGTTGACGCGCCCGACGGAACCGCCGCACGTCCAAAGCTGCCATCTTCAAGCAGCACATCAACCTCCACTGTGGGATTACCCCGACTATCAAGAATTTCACGGGCGTGGATATTGATAATTGCTGTCATGGGGAGCTTTCATTGCTGGCTATTAACGAGAATCGATGCGCGTCTACCGTTTGTCGCAACTTTTGGCAAACTCGACCCAAAAAACTCCGAGCGATACATAGGAAATCGCATTTTTCTGCTACACTTGAAATTGTCATCCTGTTCCCCACATCATGACTCGAACTTAAGTTCGTTCCATCACTCCCTACCCCCTGAGGAGAAAATAAATGCCAGAATTTGCAAAAGAGCCCGCAACACCGCGCGGCAAAGTACCTCCCCGCAAAGCACCCACGGCGAAAGAAATCGTGAAGCGTGCCGGTGCCAACGGTAATGGCAAAACGCATGGCCAGGGCAAGATTAAGGAAGACTTCCAGGCTTTTAAGGAAAAAGCCACGGATAAAGCACGCACTGCAGCTGAGAAAGGCAAGGATAAGGCAACCGAAGCGGTCACAGGCATTGGCCAGCTTATCCGCGATAGCGCGCCAACCATCGACGACAATGTTGGCACACAATATGGCGATTATGCGCGCTCTGCCGCCGATGCCGTTGAGAAGTTTGCTGGCAAAATCGAAGCCAAAGACGTCGACGAACTGGTCACAGACGCGCGCGATTTTGTCCGTAGTAAGCCCGCAGTTGCAATCGGAGCAGCGGCTGCAATCGGGTTTGTACTCGCTCGTATGATCCGTTCGGGCAAAGACGAAGGTTGAATGCAAATGGCCTCGGTGCCGGATTGAAAAAATCCGGCACTCGTTTAATGCCAGCTTTATGACCAAACAGAAAATTGAGGATGATGCGGAGGAAACCACCGCTGACGTGCCTACGCTCTATCCACACGAGCAAGTCTTCCGTTTGTTCGACGACTTTCAGACAATGGCAAACGCGGAATATGATTATTACCGTGCGCGACTGACCTACAGTGCAGGTGTGGCAAAATCCACCAGCCTGATGGTGGCTTTGGGTTTGTTTAGCCTTTTTGGCGCAATCGTCGCGCTCATCCTCGGGCTGCTTCTTTCTCTAGGTGCATTGGTCGGCTTCCTGCTTGCGACGATCATTATTGTCACGTGCTTCGCTGGCGCAACCTTTTGCTTTGCGTGGGCGGCACGGCGCAATGTGCGTAAGCTTAAATTTGGCGAGTTAAGTGAAAGCGACACAGGAGGCGAGCCACATGACTGACCGTCGTCGATCCGAAATATTGGATGGTCATGCCGAACGCATTGCTGCCCGTGCTGAACTGCGCCGTACCTACCGAGAGGCCAAAACAGAACTGCACCCCCGTCGCTTGTTTGAACGCGCAGTGGACAGGAGTCTCGACAAAGTCGACGATTTGGCAGCGCACGCCGCTCGCGGTGCGAGAAAGGCTGCGCCCGTGGTTGGCGCTGTTGGACTTGGAGCCTTGCTGATTGTTGCACGTCAGCCTATTTGGCGTGTGGCAAAGGGCGGTGGTGCTGCCTTATCGAAATTAAGAACCCGGTTTTCGCATCAAAAGGATGATCATGAATAAACTGACCGACGAACTGAAGTCTGCAAAGGCGAAATCAGTCCAAACCGGAAAAGCCGCTAAGGCAAAAGCCACGCAGGCACTGGGCAAAAGCCGCGATGCTGCTGCCCGCGGGGTTAACTCGTCAAAACAACTTGCTAGCAAGGCCGCAGCAAAAACCGGCGATACTATAGACAAAAACCCGCTTGCAATAGTGTTAGGCGGGCTGGCCTTAGGCGCCATTGTTGGAGCTCTCATCCCAAAGACAGGCCGGGAAAAGAAGCTACTTGGCAAACAAGGCCGCAAGATTAATGACCGGATCAAACAGGCTAGCGACGCTGCCAAGACCGCCGGCAAAGGAAAAATTGACGAATTGGGGTTAAATCAAGACGCAGTTCGGGAGCAATTTCGCGATTTGGTTAGCAAGGCTGCTGAAACGGTAAAGGCGGCGGGGAAAGCTGCTGGCGACGCGGCACGCAACCGCGATTAAACGGGGAAACACATGAGTAACGCCAAGCTGCATCTTGTATTCGGGGGTCGGGTTTCAGACCCGCAAACACTGAATTTTACAGACTTAGAGAAAATCGATTTTGTTGGGCTTTATCCCGATTATGACAGTGCCGAGGAAGCTTGGCGCGGTGCCGCACAGCGCACAGTAGATGATGCTGAAATGAAATATGTTGTGGTGCATTTGCACCGACTGCTCGATCCAGACAAGCTGGACTAAATCAAAAAAAACTAAGCCTTGCGGTACTTCCAACGTAAAAGTGGCCACGCGAGGAACACGCCTGCGACAAAACCGCCAACATGCGACCAGATGGCGATATTCACGCCAAGGTCCCCGCCAGCAAAGGCCAGCATCAGGTTAATCGCAACCCAACCTATGATTAAGTGCAGTGGCCTGGCAATTTTTGCAGGGATCGGCCCCCACGGCTTCGCCGGTTTGTTCGGAAAAAGCATTACATAGGCCGCAATAACCGCTGACATGGCGCCACTAGCGCCAACAACGGGCATGTTAGAAGCAGGTGCCGCTAGATATTCCGCCAAGGCGGCAGCGTAAGCCCCAATGACGTAGAGTAAAAGCAATCGTGGCCAACCGAGCACAGGCTCTACCATTCGACCAACCAGAAACAGCATTAGCACATTCATTGCTGCATGCGCTATCCCGCCGTGTAAGAATGCAGCCGTAAAAGGGGTCAGAAAAACTGGAACCGAGAAATTCTGACCGGCGAAACCGGGGAATTCTCCCGCCATGCGCGAGGGTATGACTGATCCTGCCATCACCAGTTGTTCCCACCAGCTAACGGGCAGAATCATGAATGCGACCGCAATAGCCAAATTCACTACGCATAGTGCGTTGGTTAGCGGACCAGATCTGATGATATGCACTGACACCCGCTAGCCCCTGATGCGTCAGACGAATTCGATTTTCTTCACTAGAAAATATTTGTCGCCTGCCGGAACGGTGACTTCCACTTCGTCCTCAGCCTGTCGGCCGATCAAAGCTCGCCCGAGCGGAGAATTGTATGATATACGGCCAGCTTTGGCGTCAGCTTCGGTTTCGCCGACAAGCTGATAACGAATGGGCTTATCGTCCTCGTCCAGCAGCGTCACGGTTGCGCCAAAAACAACTTTGTCGCCGGACAAGCTTGTCGGATCGATGATCTGCGCACGGCTAATCTTGTCCTCAAGATCGGAGATAGTGGCTTCGATCTGACCCTGACGTTCTTTAGCCGCGTGATACTCGGCATTTTCCGAAAGGTCGCCGTGCGCGCGCGCTTCTTCAATGGCTTCCACCACCTGTGGTCGCTCAATACGGAGCTTTTTTAGATCAGAGGTCAGCTTCTCAAAACCCTCTGCCAACATCGGAAATTTATCTACGCTCGCCATGTGCGGCCTGCCCTTCAATTCAAAAAACCGTCCCCACCGGCTGGAAGCACCAACCGGGCCTTTTTCACAGTGTGGGGGATACTGTTAGTTCAATAATAGTCTTGAAGCGGACAAACTTCAAGTTTCCTGTCACGCAACGCCGCAATCGCCAAAACAGCGGCGTTAGCTGCCGAGGCTGTGGTATACTGCGTGATCTTGTTGGTAAGAGCCGAACGCCGTATTTCTTCAGAGTCTTTCAAACTCTGCCAGCCCTCGGTCGTGTTGAAGATCAATGCAATATCCCCGTCTTTGATCTTATCGACAATATGCGGACGTCCCTGCGCCACTTTGTTTACGCGTTCAACGCTCAGGCCTTCGCTTTGCAAGTAATCGGCGGTTCCGCCCGTTGCACAAACTGAAAAGCCCAGCTCCAAAATCTGGCGCACAGCTGGCAAGATGATCGGTTTGTCAGTATCTTTAACCGAAACAAATACTTTACCGCCGTCGGGCAAGGCGGCACCTGCACCGATTTGCGATTTGGCAAAGGCAGTGGCAAAGTCGCGGTCAATGCCCATGACTTCGCCAGTGGACTTCATTTCCGGCGAAAGCACCGGATCAACACCGGGGAAACGGTTAAAGGGAAAAACGGCCTCTTTAACTGCTATATAGTCGATATCGAGATTGATTGGCGGTAAGTCTTTCAGCTTTTCTCCGGCCATTACCCGCGCCGCAATTTTGGCAATAGGTGCGCCGATGGCTTTTGCGACAAAGGGCACAGTGCGCGAAGCACGCGGATTGACTTCGATCAGGTAAACTGCCCCTTCTTTCACCGCAAACTGCACATTCATCAAACCGCGAACGTTCAAATTGCGCGCCAATACCTCTGCTTGACGGCGGATTTCGGCGATGATGTCTGCGGGCAGGCTATAGGGGGGTAAAGTGCATGCGCTGTCGCCGCTATGTACCCCGGCTTCCTCAATATGCTGAAGGATGCCAGCAACAACAACATCGTCGCCGTCACAAATCGCATCGACATCGACCTCAATTGCGTCGCGCAAATAACGGTCAATCAAGACAGGCGAGTCGCCAGAAACCTGCACCGCAGTCTGTATGTAATTTTCCAGTTGCAAAACAGTGTCGACGATTTCCATCGCCCTGCCACCCAAAACATAGCTAGGCCGCATCAGCACGGGATAACCAATAGTTTCGGCTACAGTGATCGCTTCCTCGCGGCTACGCGCTATGCCATTCGCTGGTTGTTTCAACTTCAACTTATTAACCAGAGCCGCAAACCTTTCTCGGTCCTCGGCGAGATCGATTGCGTCAGGCGAGGTGCCGAGTATTGGGATACCCGCTTCTTCGAGAGCCTTCGCCAGATTTAACGGCGTTTGCCCGCCAAATTGGACAATAACGCCTTTTAGCGTCCCGTTTTGCTGCTCGACATGCAAGATTTCTAGCACATCCTCTGCGGTGAGTGGTTCGAAATAGAGGCGGTCTGACGTGTCATAGTCAGTCGACACCGTCTCCGGATTACAATTGACCATGATCGTCTCATAACCCGCTTCGGCAAGCGCAAAACAAGCATGGACGCAGCAATAGTCAAACTCGATACCCTGACCGATACGGTTTGGACCGCCACCCAGTATAACAACCTTTTCGCGGTTACTCGGCTGTGCTTCGCATTCTGGAGCACCAAATATGGGCGCTTCATATGTCGAATACATATATGGCGTCTTGGCTTCAAATTCGGCGGCACAAGTGTCGATACGCTTGAACACGGGGCGCACGCCAAGCTTATGGCGCAAATTGCGGACTTCAGTTTCAGTTACCCCGCCAGCCATTGCGCGTGCGGCTTCCATCGCGATGCCAGAGCCGTAACGTACAGCAGTCTCCATGCCCGGGCGGATATTAACCGACTCAAGCGCCAGAAAAGCAAGGCGTTTGTCTGAAAATCCCATGCTTTTCAGGCGACGTAACCTTTCTGCATCCTGCGGCAAGCCGTTGGCTTTCACTTCGTTTTCAGCGTCAACGATCTCGCTGAGGCGTTCGAGGAACCATGGATCAAATTTTGCAATCGCGTGAATTTCGGAAATGCTCATCCCTTCACGAAGTGCTTGTGCAGCTACAAGCAATCTGTCGGGAGTAGCGCGCGATAGTGCAGCAGCCAAATCGTCCTTTGTCGAGCCTTTCAGCTCATCGACATAGTTGAACCCGACTAGCCCAGTTTCCAGGCCACGCAGCGCCTTCTGCATGCTTTCGTGGATATTGCGGCCAATCGCCATGACCTCACCCACGGACTTCATCGCGGTGTGGAGCAGCGGCTCGGCACCCTTGAACTTTTCGAACGCAAATCGGGGGATTTTGGTGACAACATAGTCAATTGTCGGCTCAAACGCAGCTGGTGTCGCTCCGGTAATGTCGTTGGTTATCTCGTCGAGCGTATAGCCCACTGCCAGCTTCGCCGCAACTTTGGCAATGGGGAAGCCGGTCGCCTTGGATGCCAGCGCCGACGAGCGCGAAACACGAGGATTCATCTCGATAACAATCAATCTGCCATCTGTTGGATTCACTGCGAACTGTACGTTAGAACCACCTGTTTCAACGCCAATTTCACGCAAGCATGCAATGCTTGCATTGCGCATGATTTGATACTCTTTGTCGGTCAGCGTTAACGCAGGCGCCACCGTGATCGAGTCACCGGTATGCACGCCCATTGGATCAATATTTTCGATTGAACAGATAATGATGGCATTGTCGGCCTTATCGCGAACAACCTCCATCTCGAACTCTTTCCAACCAAGCAGCGATTCCTCTATCAGCACTTCAGTTGTCGGCGAGGCATCAAGGCCACCGGTCACGATGTGGATGAATTCTTCACGATTATAAGCAATGCCGCCGCCCGTGCCGCCCATCGTGAAGCTAGGACGGATGATCGCCGGCAATCCCGTGCGTTCCAACACGGTAAGCGCCGCTTCCATTGAATGTGCGATGCCCGAACGCGCCGATTCCAGCCCGATTTTGTCCATAGCGTTACGGAACTTGATCCGATCCTCGGCCTTATCAATGGCTTCGGCGGTCGCACCGATCATCTCGACTCCATATTTGGAGAGTGTACCGTCCGCGTCAAGCGCCAGCGCTGTGTTGAGCGCAGTTTGACCGCCCATTGTGGGAAGAAGCGCCATTTTTTCGTCCGGATACTTACCGCGCTCCTTTGCGATAATTTTGGCGACAATCTCAGGCACAATTGGCTCGACATAGGTCGCACCATTTTCACCGACCAGATCTGGATCAGTCATGATCGTCGCCGGATTGCTGTTGACGAGGATGATGCGGTAGCCCTCTTCGCGCAATGCCTTCACCGCTTGCGTCCCCGAATAGTCAAATTCACACGCTTGCCCGATGATAATCGGCCCTGCCCCGATGATCAGGATGGAATCTATGTCAGTTCTTTTGGGCATTATTTCGGATTTTCCGTTTCATTTTTCATAGGCGTTGGGGTCTGGACGGATACTTGCATAAGTCTGCCAAAGCTCGCACCGTGCTCTTCTAACTTTGCCAAGGTGAGCAACGTCCATACGCAGCCCGCTTTCCCCGCGAGTTCGGGAAACTCCTCTAACCCCGATGGCGTGGCCTTCCAAGCGAGCGTGTCGCGCTCGAAGAGCTTCAGAAATTGACCTGACTTCGCACCGCACAGCGTTTCCGTCTTTTTGCCATAAGCCGCGAGCTTCATTTGTTTGGGATCAAATGGTTTAAATTTTCCGCGCAGTTTAAGCGTGGCAAATATCTCTAGCGCCTTTGCCAAGTCGCGCTGCGCCCACAATTTACCGCGCGCAACATAATAAGCCGACTGTGCATCCGCAGATTTGAAATCCACAACTAGCGGCTGGTCCAAACTCTTGATCGCGATGCACCGCATAACATCTTCGCCAATCGCAGCAGGAATTGTTGCGACAATTAGCGACACACTTTGTTCGATGTCACCAACGTCCCTCGCCAAGTCAGCTTTATCAATGCCGCATGAGACCGTTTCGTCGAACATTTTGTCAAGCGCAGCGCGTCGTTGGCGCAAATCGGCCGCGTTGCGCAGTATATCAAACTCGCGGTCGATATCGGCATAAAGAAAATCAATATATCCGTTATTGCTGGCGAATTTGTCCGCGAGACATGCGACGGCCTGTTCGCTGTTGGTTTTCCGGTCGCCACTAACAATCGCGCCAATATTGGTTGGTGTGCTGAAATTCTCAACTTTGACCTGCGGGTCAGCAAATTCGCATGTCTTCATATGCTCTAGAAGTTTGGCCTTCGCAGCGAGATAAATGCCTTCGCCGTCTTTTGGCGCGGCTTTTGCCGGCACCACCGCTGACGCAGTCAGCAGCGACAATAACACCAGAGAATTGAGTGTCCGCACCATACTCAAAATTCCAGCCCGTCGGTTTCGGTCAAAATGTCGGCCAAATCCTCTTTAGTTGCGGGATACATCTCGCCATCAGGGCCGCATCGTTTTTGCAAGCGCACCGCCATTCGGGCGATTTGCTTTTCCAGTTTTTCAGCGCGGTCCTTGGATCCTAGTGCTTTCCGACCAATCTTTGCAGTTACAGGAAGTTTGCACCCGCGCTTTTCCAACGTCACTGTAAGCCCTTTTACCGTTCGGCTCATGTTGATCGACACAAAGGCCTCAAGCCGCGCGCCGCAGCTTTCATGCGCTGCTCCGCCCAACCATCCGTCGCGAACACACCGCCCGGTCCAATTGCCGACGCTGTAATAACCCGGCGGTCCATCTTCCTTGCGAACGACTTCAGCAGAGAGCGGCGCTGTTACCACGGCAGCAACGAGTGCGAGGCCAATAACCGCCAAGGTTCCTTGCTTTTTCATTTCCCCCCCTTTGCTGCAGCCGCAAGTTTTCTGCCCTTGACGAGAAAATCCTGCATCGCCAAATCGAGCTTTGCCATTTTAAACATTGTCGCCGGCTTGCGCGCAGTGCATTGCGCCGTTGCCTCTTTCACCCAACCAGCCATTAACGCGCGCATTTGTGTCGCAGCCGACTTGGCGCCTTTGCTGCTCCACTGCGTAACCGGAAGCGAGCTCGATCGGTCAAAGGCCTGTTCTTCACCTTCGCAGTTTTGAATTTCGATGGAGACCTTGATTTCTTGGCTATCGGCCGCCCATTCCGCACCGACATTATCGCCGATCCCGGCGGAATCTTCATTTTGCGACTGGCCCAAGCGTACCCATGCATATTTAGGCGCGCTGCCCTTTGCGTTGTCGGCTATTACAAACCACGGTCCGAAGGACTTCGCTCTTTGTGTTTCCGCGCCGGCATAGAGCGCGCTGCAGAGCCCGAGCGCACAGATGCCAAAGGCAAGAATTGATCGTTTCATAAACATTTACTCCCCCATTACCCGCCGGTGAGCGCGGCGAATGCGCCTTCCCAGTCGTCATTGACCGATGCCAGCACGGGATCGCTTGCCTGCATGGCTTTAAGCGCGGCGCGGTACGCCTCGCCTTGAAATTGGTGCATCGTCCCGCCAAAATCATTCTGCTTGGTGGTCCAAGCTCCCTCTGCGATCATATGATCGACGAAGGCAGTGGCAGCCCCGCGCGTTGCCGCACCGGCCTTTCGCCCGAACTTGCGCGTGGCGACCTGCATCTTGTCGGCGATAATCATCACCAGCTCACCGTGGGGGTAGAACCGCCCTGAAATATCGAGCGTATTTGCCGCATCGGAGAGATAATAGGCCATTACATGGGCCTCCAGCGGGGTGAGTTCGGTCATATCAGTTGGGCCTGCTGCTGGGGGTGGAAAATAAAATGCGACAACAGCTGCCCGTCATCGCGAGGAGCCGAAAGGCGACGCTGCAATCCAGAGCCGCGCGCAACCGCGCTAGTTTGCCGCGCTTCGCTCGCAACGACGGGGGAAGATATGTTAGTGCGTTTGGGCATTAGCTATCCGAAAAAATGTGCTGAACAAGAAGAGCAAACAAGGCTCTTGCAGACTCTCCAATTGCCTTGCCTTTGTACTTTTCAATCAATCTGCCTAACAAGCTCATTACAGTCTGGTGGAGTAGATAAGCGCTCAAGGTCTTCTCTCGAATCAATTCTCTGCCAGCCTTAAGCTGCCCCAAGAATTGATCTCTAAGGCTGGGGTCTCCATCTACGTCGGTCTCGGCAGCCACCAAGTCGATCAAATCCGTCGACGCACCATCGAGATCACCAATCGCATTATGCCCTAAAGTGACCACTCTGTCAGACGCTGGCAAAGGAATCCCAAAATTAGGTGCTATGTCAGCGTCAGTTCTCAAGGTTCGAAAGTTAGAAAATACAGCAGGATAAAAGCTACTCCCGACCCGCTGCGCTTGAGCGAATGTCGAGCTTGATCCAAGCGATCCGTTCCGAAAACTAAGGAAACTCTGTTGGTCTAGTTTGTAAAACTCACCAGCAAAAAAGTCACCTTCCTGAACTATAACTTCAGCATCCAGCAATTCTCGGAAAAGAGAATCAGCAAATGAACTCATATCAAACGAAAATTCTGGATCGTAGTGATTTGTAGCTGCCGCTGCTTCTGAGGCAATCTTTTCAACAAGATCCGCTTTCCGAACGAAACCGAAAGCTGTGATGGTCGAGCCATCGTTATGGTTGAATAGAACATCACGGATGTAACTGTTTATGTCAGACATCTCACCCCATCATCCCTGCGAATTTTTCAAAAAGATAATGGCTGTCCATCGGGCCGGGTGACGCCTCGGGATGATATTGCACCGAAAATGCAGGCTGATCGGCCAATTCAAACCCGCAGTTCGATCCGTCAAACAAGCTGATATGGGTCGCTTTTGTCCCTTCGGGCAGCGTCTGCGCATCCACGGCAAATCCGTGGTTCATCGATGTAATCTCCACCGCGCCGTCGGATAGTCGCTTGACTGGGTGGTTCGCGCCGCGGTGGCCTTGGTGCATCTTTTCAGTCTTTGCCCCTACGGCGAGCGCCAACATCTGATGCCCAAGGCAAATCCCAAACAGTGGCTTCTTGGTTGCCAGCCACTGCTGGATGACCGGGACGGCATAGGCGCCGGTTGCCGCCGGGTCCCCGGGGCCGTTCGACAGGAAAAGCCCGTCGGGCTTATGGGCCATAATCTCGTCAAAGGTTGCCGTCGCGGGGACAATGGTAACTTCACAGCCAACATCAACAAGACTGCGTAAGATATTATGTTTCGTGCCATAATCTATGGCGACAACCTTTTTGCCGTGCTTACCTGACGTCGCATATCCTTGCCCCAGCTTCCAAACGCCCTGATCCCAGCCATAGCTTTGCAAGCAGGTCACGTCCTTGGCGAGATCCATCCCCTCCAACCCCGGCCAAGCCTGGGCCTGCGCCAGTAGCGCCGAAACATCGAACTTCCCCTCGACATTATGCGCGATAACGCCGTTGGGTGCGCCGCGCTGCCTAATCAGACGTGTCAGCGCCCGGGTATCCACACCCGAAATGCCGATCCGGCCATTCGCGCGCATCCACTCGCTAAAATGCTGTGTGCTGCGGAAATTGGAAGGCGCGGTCACATCCTCGCGCACTATTGCGCCGAGCGCATGCGGGTTCACCGCTTCCAAATCCTCGATATTCGTTCCGACATTGCCGATATGGGGAAAGGCGAAATTGATGATCTGCCCGGCAAAGCTGGGGTCAGTCATGATTTCCTGATATCCGGTCATTGCGGTGTGGAAACAGATTTCGCCGACCGCCGCGCCCTCTGCGCCAAACCCCCTGCCCCAAATCACCTCTCCGCTGGCCAAAACCAATACGCCCGTCGCTCCCTTTGGCGCAGGCGTAAATGTGGCATCGGCCATGATATGGGCGCTCCTTGAATTGGTTTTCTAACGATGTCGCTAAGATATTTCGCGTAGAGACGGCACAGCGCAGCGTCAATCTATTAAAGTCGCGAACTTCCGTCTATCCACAATATTTTCAGCAGTAGTAGAGAGCCCTTCATGATTCGTGACACCATAAAAGCCGCGCAGATATCCTCGATGAAAGCCGGCGAAAAGGACCGGCTTGCCGCCGTTCGCTTGATCCTCGCGAAGATCAAAGACCGTGACATCGAACTACGCACTGCGACCAACCAACCCGACGATGATGCGCTTGTTGTCGAAGTGCTTCAGAAAATGGTCAAACAGCGCAGGGAATCAATTGCACTATATGAACAGGGTGGCCGTTCCGAGCTAGCCGCTGTCGAGGCCGCCGAGCTGTCCGTGATCGAGGAGTTCCTGCCCGCGCAAATGGACGAAGCGGCAACCGCCGCCGCCATCGAAGCGATCAAGGCCGAACTTGGCGCGTCATCGGTCAAGGATATGGGCCGCGTAATGGCAGCCCTTAAAGAGCGCCACGCCAGTGAGTTAGACATGAGCAAGGCCAGCGCGCTGGTAAAGGCAGCGCTAAGCTGAGATAACCGAGCGTGACCCTATCCCCGCAATGGCTTGACGAACTGCGCAGTCGGACGACGTTGTCCGCGCTGATTGGGCGTTCGACCAAGATAACCAAAGCAGGGCGGGAGTATAAGGCATGCTGTCCGTTCCATAACGAAAAGACCCCCAGCTTCACGATCAACGACGAAAAGGGCTTTTATCACTGCTTTGGCTGTAGCGCACACGGAGATGCGATCCGGTGGATGACCGATCAGCGCGGCCTATCGTTCATGGACGCGATCAAGGAGCTTGCTGCAGAGGCCGGAATGGAGGTTCCCGCAGCAGATCCACGCGCAGCAAAGAAGGCCGAACAAGCATCGGGGCTTCATGACGCCATGGCGGCAGCGCAAAGCTATTTTATCGAGCAATTACAGGGGATAGATGGCACATTAGCACGCGATTATCTGACCCAGCGCGGCATCAAGTCATCAACAATAACTCAATTTGGCTTTGGATTTGCGCCTGATAGCAAGACAAGCCTGCGTGCCGCACTCAAGCATTTTGGTGACGATATGCTTGTTACAGCAGGGCTGTTGATCAAGGTCGATGACAAGGAACCATATGACCGGTTTCGCGGTCGCCTGATGATACCAATCCGCGATCCGCGTGGCCGCGTCATTGCTTTTGGCGGACGAATATTGGGCGCTGGCGAACCGAAATATCTCAATTCGCCCGACACGCCGCTTTTTGACAAGGGACGTACACTCTATAACCTTGATCTTGCCTCTCCGGCATCGAGAACGAGTAAACAGGTCATTGTCGTCGAAGGCTATATGGACGCTATTGCTTTGGCACAGGCCGGTTTCGGCGAAAGCGTCGCGCCGCTCGGTACTGCCCTAACCGAGCAACAAATCATGATGTTGTGGCGAATGGTGAATAAACCGGTTCTGTGCTTTGACGGCGATAATGCCGGACAAAAAGCCGCATTGCGCGCAGCTTTGCGTGCTTTACCGCTGCTCAAGCCTGGCTATAGCTTGCAATTTGCCACGTTGCCGCAAGGTCAGGACCCCGATGATATCGTCCGCACCGGTGGGGCAAGAGCGTTTAGTTCTGAGCTGGCGAAGGCGAAATCGTTGGTTGAAACCTTATGGGCATCCGAAGTGGCTGCAGAGCCCTTAGCCACACCCGAAGACAGAGCCGGGTTGAAGCAAAGGCTAGGCGTGCATTTAGCCAACATTGCCGACGGAGAAATTCGACGTCACTATGCGGATGATTTTCGTGAGAGATTTGACCAGCTCTTTGCGTCTAAGCCCAAGCAAGAAAACCCGCTACACGGCCAGAAACGACGGAATTGGTCGCCGCCAAACCCGAGACCGTCGGCCGAGGCAAAGGCAATAGGCCGGGTTGGGCCGGAGCTTTTGATCTTGCAAATACTCGCTACTTTGATGGAATATCCCTCGCTCGCTGCTACCCAGCGCGAGGCTCTGATCGAGCTATCTCCGCGGGATGCATTCCAAGCGGATTTGCTCGGTGCAATAATATCTGCAGAAAATGGCAAAGAAATGCTTGATCGAGAGCATCTCCCTACCATATTAGGCCAAGACGTGTATAATCGCGCGAGAGAAATGTTTCGCGGGGGCGTGAAGCCATTTGGCAGTCAGCATTTTGCAGGCAGCAAGCAAGGTAAAATAGACAGGGGAACCGGCCTCTCGCCGGAAATCGCAAAGGAATTCGTTGAGGCACTCCGCTTGTTAAAGCTGCGACCCGCATTGGAAGCGGCACTTGCCAAAGCAACACAAAGGGCTGCGGACGACCTGACCGAAGAAAATTACGCTGAACAGCAACGGCTGCGGCAGGAAAAAGAAGCTTTTGACCGGCGTGTTGCCGAATTGGTGCAACGCGAACTCGGTGAAAATTGAACAAAGGGAATGGTTTTGGCTACGCGCGCAAACGAAGAAGATGATGCAGTTGAAAATGGCGATGCTCCGCTCATCGACCTGAACGATGCATCGGTCAAGAAGCTGTTGGCAAAGGCCAAAAAGCGCGGTTTCATCACCTATGATGAACTGAACAATGCACTCCCGCAGGATCAAATGAGTTCCGAACAAATAGAAGATGTTATGTCCTCTATTTCAGAAATGGGTGTGAATATCGTCGAAAGCGATGAAGACGCAATCGACGAGAATGAGGAAGAAGTCGAAACAATCGACAACATCGGGGAAAATGATCCCCGTTCGCTGACCAACACCGTAAAGAAGACCGGCACAGGCGAGCGGACAGACGATCCGGTGCGGATGTACCTGCGCGAAATGGGTGCGGTCGAGCTGCTCAGCCGTGAAGGCGAAATTGCGATTGCCAAGCGTATCGAAGCGGGCCGCGACACCATGATTTTGGGCCTATGCGAAAGCCCGATCACCTTCCATGCAATCATTGAATGGTCCAAAGCGCTTAATGACGGCGAAATGCAGCTGCGCGAGATCCTCGATCTCGATGCAATGCTCTCGAAAGAGCCTGCCCCCGAAAGCCTGACCGAAGACGGCGAGGAAGAAGACGACGGCGAAATCAGCGAGAAGAACGCTGGGCCTACTTATAAGGAAGAAGACGACGTCGAAGACGAACCCGAAGCCAAATCGGGTGACGAAGAAGAAGAAGATTATACCGAACGCCGCGCGCGTCCGGTCGAGGAAGAAGAAGAAGATAATACCCTTAGCCTTGCGCAAATGGAAGAGACGCTGAAACCCGGTGCACTCGAAAAATTTGCGACAATCGCAAGCCTTTTCAAGAAATTCTCTAACATCCAAAACGAGCGCATGAAGGCTCTCGGGTTGGGCGAAGAGTTCAGCAAGGCGCAGGAAAACAAATATCACAAGCTGCGCGAAGACTTGACCGCCGAAGTCGAAAGCGTGCAGTTTCACGCGAATAAGATCGAATATTTGGTCGATCAGCTTTATTCGTTCAACCGCCGTTTGACCGCGCTTGGTGGGCAGATGCTGCGTTTGGCAGAACGTCACAAAGTACCGCGCAAAGCATTTCTCGACAGCTATGTCGATCACGAGCTTGACGAAAATTGGTTGAACGATGTCGCTGGCATCGACAAGAAATGGGCGGCTTTCGCTACCAACGAAGTGGACGCCGTTGAGCGCATTCGTAGCGAAGTTTCGGAAATTTCTTCTGCAACCGGGATGAGTTTAGGTGAGTTCCGCCGCATCGTTAATATGGTGCAAAAAGGCGAACGCGAGGCGCGGATTGCTAAGAAAGAAATGGTAGAGGCTAATCTGCGCCTCGTTATTTCTATCGCAAAGAAATATACCAACCGCGGCCTGCAATTTCTTGATCTAATTCAAGAAGGTAACATCGGCCTGATGAAGGCAGTCGATAAATTCGAATATCGCCGAGGCTACAAGTTTTCGACTTATGCCACTTGGTGGATTCGGCAAGCGATCACGCGGTCGATTGCCGATCAGGCGAGAACGATCCGTATTCCGGTGCATATGATCGAAACGATTAACAAGCTCGTGCGCACTTCGCGTCAGTTCTTGCACGAACAAGGCCGCGAACCGACGCCAGAGGAAATGGCAGAACGTCTGTCGATGCCGCTGGAAAAAGTGCGCAAGGTGATGAAAATCGCTAAAGAACCGATTTCGCTCGAGACCCCGATTGGCGATGAAGAAGATTCGCATCTCGGCGATTTCATCGAGGATAAGAACGCGATCATCCCTGTTGATGCAGCGATTCAAGCCAATCTCAAAGAAACAGTGACCCGCGTTTTGGCGTCTCTGACACCGCGTGAAGAACGCGTACTGCGTATGCGCTTCGGCATCGGTATGAACACCGATCACACGCTTGAAGAAGTG
Source organism: uncultured Alphaproteobacteria bacterium (assembly GCA_963763915.1). Classification (GTDB taxonomy): domain Bacteria; phylum Pseudomonadota; class Alphaproteobacteria; order Sphingomonadales; family Sphingomonadaceae; genus Sphingorhabdus_B. Next base: position 72,391 of record CAVXQH010000002.1, on the reverse strand, counting down.
GGCCAGCAGTTCAGCGTTACCAGAGAACGTATCCGACAAATCGAAGCCAAGGCATTGAGAAAATTGAAACATCCGTCCCGTAGCCGCAAAATGCGGAGCTTTCTGGATCAGTAATATCTAACCGGTTGGGTCGAAACATTGCTCCGATTGCGCTGCTGCTATCGACCAAAATCGTCACGCTAGCCGGCTTTTTCGAGACAGGAATATTGTGCGTTTTTCCGCACTTATTTGCACCAGCGTAAACCAGTCATTTAGGAACATTTGCTAGTTCCCTTTGAATGCCACCGATGGGCGGATGGCTTCGGAGAAGATAATGGACAATTTGGCGCGCCCGGAATTGCAAAATGACTTTGGTGCCCGACTGCTCGATTATGTCGATCAGCACGGCAGCAGCGCGGCAATTGCTCCGCTCGGCAAATTCCTCGAACAAAGCTCCGATCCGGTCGCTTTGCGTAGCATTGCAAAGGATGCCCGCCCTGCCCTTGTTGCCGATATTGCGCATTTTATGTGCATTTCGCACGGGTTGCACCCCGGTGTCGTCGACCATGCCGCCTCCAAGATCCTCGACGACGGAGCACGCGCATGGCTGGTTGATGCGATCAATGGCTTTGCCGCCGAACGCGGGCTACTGAACCGCTTGACCGTTGCTGCGGGCCCCGTACGCAGCCGCGCTGGGCAAGACAAAGTAACAAGCTTGCTGGCAACTCAAGCCAAGAACTTTCAAATGCTCGCCACTTCGGATCGCCGCGGCTGCGCCGCCGGTGCCGCCATTGCTTTCGTTCTCGATTGGCAGCAGAGCCGCCCCATACTGGAGATGGCCGGCGTTATATTGGGTGTCGAACCCGGCGTATGCAACCTGCCCAAGCGCCCCGCCTGCCTCGATCTTTCCGACTTGCTCGGTGCTGACGAAGCTGCACGTCGCGCCATGATGTTCGGAGCTGAGCAATTGCTGGGACAACAACGCGGCCTTTGGCAGATACTATCTGCACGCCACGCGGAGTTTCTCGCTCTGGCGTGAAGCTGTATGAGCCGCCTTGGGGAAGAGCTATTCGATTTCCCCAATCGCGCAAGCTTACCAATCCGCACTATCAAACTGCAACGTCCATGCTTGCAAAGCGAGCCCCCTCCCCTTATCGCATGCCCAAATTACAAAATGAGCCCGGGGCAAAAGCATGCGTTTTGAAGGTACTGATAATTACGTCGCGACAGACGACCTTAAAGTAGCAGTCAACGCCGCGACTTTGTTGCGTCGACCTTTGCTGGTAAAGGGTGAGCCGGGCACGGGTAAGACCGTGTTGGCCGAAGAAATCGCCAAAGCTCTTGGCGCGCCGCTGATCACATGGAACATTAAATCGACCACAAAGGCACATCAGGGGCTTTATGAGTATGACGCTGTGGCGCGCTTACGCGACGGTCAGCTCGGCGATGAGCGTGTCCATGACATTGCAAACTACATTAAAAAGGGCAAGCTCTGGGAAGCGTTTGAAAGCCCACAACTTCCGGTTCTTTTGATCGATGAGATCGACAAGGCCGACATAGAATTTCCAAACGACTTGCTGCAAGAACTCGACCGGATGAGCTTTGACGTTTACGAAACGCATCAGACGATCACCGCAAAAGAACGTCCGATCATAATCATCACGTCGAACAATGAAAAAGAACTGCCTGACGCATTCCTGCGCCGCTGCTTCTTCCACTATATCAAGTTCCCCGACCGCGAGACGATGCAAGCGATTATCGATGTGCATTTTCCGGGCATCCAGAAAATCCTGGTCAGCAAGGCGATGGATATCTTCTACGACGTGCGTGACGTTCCAGGCCTGAAGAAAAAGCCCAGCACCAGTGAATTGCTCGATTGGTTGAAGCTGCTCTTACACGAAGACATGCCGCTAGATGTGCTTCAAAACAAGGACCCGACCAAGGCAATCCCACCGCTGCACGGTGCGTTACTCAAGAACGAGCAGGATGTGATGCTGTTTGAGCGTTTGGCGTTTATGGCGCGGCGTAACGGATAATCGTGCCGCCAAATGTTGGCGTCCTAACTAGATGATATAGGCGATTTCGAGGTCGCCCCATCTCATGCCTTGCACGTACAGCGGCACATAAACGTTACGAACAACCGTTTCAGCCTTATTCGTGGTCCGGCTTGCGGCGCCGGTATGACGATAAACAGCCATCATATATTCTTGTTCGCTGGCTTTCGCGATATCATCAACGGCGCCGAAAAATACGCGGCCATTGCGGCAATAGCGATTGTCATGGGCAAAAACGCCTGTCGGCATCGCAGAAAATTTGCTCATATGCGTGGGCAAATATCCCTTTGCGCTGGTGCACACCACAGTCAGGATTTCGCTGCGCAAATCGCTCGTCTGGTCAAAAATCGGTCTCCAGTGCCTGTCAGCCCAGTTGGTTAAGCGATTGGTGTAGCGCGGGGGATTGCTGCCTTCGATCAAGACCAGTTGCTCGTCGAAAATTTCTGCCAAGGAAATTTCGCCAGCGGCTAGTGCGTGTTCGATCGTCCGCTTCGCGTCTTGCGCGACTTCCAACGCTAGTTCGACAAAGGGATTGTCATCGCTTGATTTGCCGCTGTGCACGATCTTGTCGAACATCCGCGACGCGCTTAGCTCGACCAACTCATTTCCCTTGTGCGCGGCGGACAGGCTCTCCTGCATCGCTAAATTGGCGGCAATAACTTGGTCGCGCGCGGCATTAGAAGCGTTTAAGTTTCCATGCAATGTAGTTGCTTTGTTCGCAATGGCCTGGCTGTGCGAACTTACCATTGATACGGTGTTCGCCACTTCATCCAGCATTTGCTGCATCTGAACCAGACGCGACTGTGCAACATCGCTTGTTGCCAAACCGCTTTCTATGCGGCCGATAAACTTCCCGGCCTCTTCTGTCAGCGAGTTCATAGTGGTGCTGATTTCAACGGCTGCGTTGCGACTATTATGGGCAAGCGCCTTAACTTCTGCTGCAACAACCGCAAACGTCTTTCCAGCATCACCTGCTTTTTCAGCCTCGATCGCAGCGTTGAGAGCAAGCATTTTTGTCGTTCGAGCAATTGCATCAATCGACTGGGAAACACGCTGTACCTGAGCCAAAGCGGCTGCAAACCCGGTAATGCGCGCGCCCATATCGTTGGCTAAACCGATCAAGTCAGCAACGCTGCCCACGGACTGCTCAATGGTTTCTTTACTCGATTCTAGCGTTTCACGCGCAGTCTCGGATAGCTGCTTGGCTGCCGTCGTTGCTTCAGCGACATCGGCTGTATCTCGAACCAGCAGAACTGAAAGATTGGTCAGATCATCACATTTGTTTTGAAGAGCAATCGCGGAGCCAAGCGCAAGCTCCATTTCGCCGGCGGCTTGTGAGCTGCCGACAGCAACTTCGCCGCAAATTTTTGCGGTTTCCTCTACCCAATGATCGTCTTGAATTTCTATTTTTTCGAATTTCACTGGTTGCGACCCCAAAGTTTCATCATTTAAGAACTTGTGCGGAAAAACTAGGCTTTTATGGTTACCAGCAGGTTAATTATAACGTTGCTTTGCGGTCATCTTGTTCATTGAATTGTCCGCATGAACTCAAAGGTTTCATTTCAGGTGTTTTTTTCTTTTCTCGATGAATTGCGCAGTGCTGGCATCCCCGCCTCAATCAAGGAACACCTGGCACTTTTGGAGGCACTGGATGCCGATGCAATCGATCAAAGCCCCGAAGAATTCTACTATCTCGCCCGCGCCACACTGGTGAAAGACGAGTCAATGCTTGATCGGTTCGATCAGGTATTTGGCAAAGTATTCAAGGGCATCCTGACTGATTACGGCGCCAATCCGCAAGAAGTGCCCGAGGACTGGCTGAAGGCCGTGGCCGAAAAATTCCTCTCCCCTGAGGAAATGGAGGCGATCAAATCGCTAGGTTCGTGGGATGAGATAATGGAGACGCTCAAAAAGCGGCTCGAAGAACAGGAAAAGCGCCATCAAGGCGGTAACAAGTGGATCGGTACCGGCGGCACCTCCCCTTACGGCAATTCAGGTTACAACCCCGAAGGCGTTCGGATCGGCGGCGAAAGCAAGCACAAGCGTGCGGTGAAAGTGTGGGAAAAGCGAGAATTCGCCAATCTTGACCATACCCGCGAACTTGGCACCAGAAACATCAAGATCGCCATGCGACGCTTGCGCAAATTCGCCCGCGAAGGAGCCGCTGAAGAGCTGGACATCAAAGCGACAATCGACGGCACAGCGCGGCAAGGCTGGCTCGATATTCAAATGCGTCCGGAGCGGCGCAACGCTATCAAAGTTCTGTTGATGCTTGACGTCGGCGGATCGATGGACCCGTTCATCAAGCTTTGCGAGGAACTATTCAGCGCCGCCACCGCCGAGTTCAAGCATCTTGAATTCTTCTATTTCCACAATTGCCCCTATGAAGGCCTATGGAAGGATAACCGCCGCCGCTTTTCCGAACGCACCCCAACGTGGGAGCTTCTGCATAAATTTCCGCATGATTATAAGCTAATCTTTGTTGGCGATGCGGCAATGAGCCCGTATGAAATCACGCATCCTGGCGGCAGCGTCGAACACTTCAACGAAGAGGCCGGCTCAGCTTGGATGCACCGCCTGACCAATACTTATCCCGCTGCCGTATGGCTCAACCCTGTACCCGAAACACAGTGGAACTATTCTCAGTCGACGAAGATCATGCGCGAACTGATGAATGACCGTATGTATCCCTTAACTCTCGATGGCCTCGATGAAGCAATGCGCGAATTGGTGAGGAAACACGGAGCTTGAAGAACCGACGCTGCAAATCAACGCTTGCGTGTCCACTCCATCCACCAGTCCCACTGCCACGTCTCGCCGCCATCCTTCGAACTTGATTGATGCCAACGGCAGCTATTGGCAGTGATTTTGTCCCAAACGCCGCGATATTGCCAATTGACGCCGTCTACAGTTTCTTTGGTGATGAAAATTCCTTCGCCGTCGATGAACTGGCCCATTTGCGGCGCATTGACGATGCCATTGGCAGCACTTGTCCAGTGATCTGCCCATAGCTTCTCTTCAGGATGCCAGACACGGACGCCCATCCCCATGTCTTTTCCGTCCGCGCCGCGCAATTCCTCGATACTGCCCATCCCGTTTAGAACACGGATAACGGTCGCGCCGCTCTCAAATGCGTTCCATTCGTCGGTTCCGGCTTTCTTCAGCCGGTTGTGCCGGATTGACCATTCGCCAGCCAAGAAGTCAAAATCCCCGACGCCTTTGCCTGTGACGACGCCAGTTCCAGGGAGAGAATAAGTCATATCCATCTTAGCTTTTTTCCTTCTTTTGCGTGGTGTTTTGGCAGAGATAGCAGCCGGAAAAATAGTAGCGGCAACCAAACCAGTTGCCCCCACAAGCGCGCTTCTTCGATCGATGACTGTTTGCATTGTGTTGCCTTTTGCGATTTGGCCATGGCAAGCATTACGCCACTAATACTGACAGTGTATGTCAGTATATTTCTGCTAATGAGAATGTATGCGCGCCAGCCGTCTTCTCTCCATCATGATCTTGTTACAGCTCCGTGGACAAATGACCGCTGATGCACTGGCTGCCGAATTCGAAGTTTCGGCACGCACCATATACCGCGATATTGACGCTCTCAGTGCTGCGGGCGTCCCCGTCTACGGCGACACGGGGCCGGGCGGAGGGTTTCAGCTGCACGAAGGATACCGCACGCAGCTAACCGGGCTGACAGTACAAGAGGCGGGAGCGATGATGTTCTTTGGTCTGTCCGAGCAAGCCATCGCCATGGGACTGGGTGACACAACAAAACGTGCACGCAACAAGCTACTCGCTGCCATGCCGCGATCGAACAGTGATGAAGCAAACCGGATCGCGGGCCGATTTCATCTCGATACGGTTGATTGGTATCGATCAGCCCGTCCTGTCCCACAGTTGCAAGCAGTTGCTCGGGCAGTTCTCGATCAGAAAACCCTCTCGATGACATATCAAAGCTGGTCGACAACGCGGCAATGGTTGGTTGAACCATTGGGTATCGTGCAAAAGGCCGGTAATTGGTATTTGGTTGCCTGCGGCCAAAACAAGATTCGAACCTTCAATGTTGCCGACATCAAGTCAGTACAGCCTACCGATATGGCCTTTGCACGTCCAAAAGGCTTCGAGTTGGCTTCATGGTGGACCCATTCCAACCGCGAGTTCGAAAAGCGCCTTCGTCCAAGTAAGGCTGAACTTCGTGTTTCACCGCTGGGACTTCAAAGGCTGCGCTTGCTGGGCACTTTTGCTGCTGAAGCGGTGGCAAAAGCGGATACGCCGGATGAAGAAGGTTGGGTTCGCCTTTTCCTACCAATTGAAACAATTGAACAGGCTGCACCAATGCTGCTGGGAGTGGGACCTGAAATCGAAGTCATCGCGCCAGATGAGTTGCGTGCGACGATGCACCAACTAGCTCTGCTGCTTGTCGACAAGTTGAAAAAATAAACGGCACCACAACATTCCGATTGCAAAATAGGAATTTTCCTGTTAACGCTGCATATGCAAAATCGGTAAATGCGTTAACGCTGGATGCGCAACCTAAACAGCGAACTCCCTACCTAATATCTGGTGGCACCAAAAGAAACGGATTGGCCAACATATCATGTGGAAGCTTGTCAACTTACGGACAAAAAATCCTTACAGACGCAGTCAACTTTAGTAAACTTCCGATCATGCAAAGCCGCTCCATAGTGTGAACTTGTTAGGTTTTCTGCGGCTTTTCCACTATAGACGACAGCACATATGTTGTACCCGCTCTAAAAACCAAATGCCGGAAACGGCATCAGCATATCTCTGATTTTAGATGCGCCACGGTGTGAACTTCGGCAGAAATCCGGGAGATTAGGCGCAGCATTCAGTATAGCAAAAACGCCTGCCGCTCTTCAGCCCACGCCGCTTCGTCCGGCTTGGTCAATGCGTCAAGATCAGCCGCTGTACTCGCCGCGTCATCTACCCACTCTCGCAAGCCGGGACCGCCGTTGATGACGTCAATCGCGAGCATATCGCTGGTATATTCATATTTGAAATCGGTACCGCGCCAGATCAAATAGTCAGGATACAGCCGCCGGATCGCCTTGAATGCAAGCGCTTGCACGCGCCAAGGCTGGAAAGCGCTTTCATCATATCTCGCACCCTCGGCGTGGATATGGACACCGTGGCAAAGGCTGTGAACATGCTTGTGGAATGTCGGCTCAAACCATATCTCGCGCAATGTGCATCCCTTGAGCCATTGCGGCGCAAACGCATGCATTTCCGCGATAACAGCGCGCGCGTCGATATCGGGCGCGCCAAATATCTCAAGCGGCCGCGTCGTGCCCCTGCCTTCACTCAGCGTAGCACCTTCGAGCATTACGGTACCAGCATAGGCACGCGCCATATTGAGATTGGCAGCGTTAGGACTGGGGTTGATCCAGATGCGCTCGGCAGGCCAACCAAAGCCCGGCGCAACATTGGGCTCATAGTCCTCCATTTCGATCACGCGGTATTCGACGTCGAGTTTGAAATGGTCAATGAACCAATTGCCAAGCTCTCCCATCGTCAATCCGTGGCGCATCGGGATAGGTCCCGCGCCAACAAAGCTCTCGTAACCTGGCAGCAGCGTCAGGCCTTCGATCGGCCTTCCCGCCGGATTGGGCCGGTCGAGCACCCACACTGCTTTGCCGTGTTTTGCCGCTTCTTCGAGCACATAAAGCAGTGTTGTGATAAAGGTATAAATACGGCAACCAAGATCCTGTAAATCAATGAGTATCACGTCGAACGTCGACATCATTTGACCGGTCGGACGACGAACTTCGCCGTAAAGGCTGAAAACCGGCATCCCGTGCACAGGATCATTAAAGTCGGGACTTTCGACCATATTGTCCTGCTTGTCGCCCCGTAGGCCATGCTGAGGACCGAAAGCGGCGCTGATCCGAATCCCGGGGATGTCCGAAAGTGCGTCTAAGGCGTGCGCCAAATCATCTGTAACCGACGCAGGATGCGCAAGCAGCCCAACGCGCTTCCCTTCAAGCGGTGTTCGTAATTTTGGGTCGGCGAGCAGCCGTTCTAATCCGAATTTCATGGCGCCTTCCCTGCCCCGAGACGCAGCGCAAAGCAATCCCGATGATGAAAATCCGGCCTACCCGGGGGATGTTTCAGAGACCAATAGCTTTTGGCACCACTTGCTTCTTCGATGACTGCGGTCAACGCGATTTCCATTTCTACACCGGCCAATTCATCCGGGAGAATTAGCGAAGCCTCCAATGCAAAATGTGAAGTGCTAGCGTCCAGGCTAATTTCCGGCGCATGGACGGTTTCAAGATCGGCCATTGCACTGCGGTAATTGTCAAAACTATAGGCCGCCCACTGGCTTGACGGAGCAAAGTTAAACTCAAAATATTTGTCTTGCCTCGGAATGGCCACAAACGCTTCAAAACAGGTGCTTTGCCACAACCCATCTGTGCGCACTGGCGAGCCAGGATGGCCAATTTCCAACTCATATTCGGGAATTTCAACATAGTAGCGGATCCAAAATGCACCGCCGCTTTCCAAGCTTGCCGTTACCCCAACATATTCCACAGATCGAGGCGGCAAGTCAGGATGTGCAATCAGTCGTAACATATTGTCCAATTGCCATCCTCCATGCTAGGCGCGCGCTCATCATGACGAGCTTTTCATCCGATCTCCTCCGCTTACTCGACGAACGCGGCCATATCTACCAGCAAACCGATGCGAACGGACTGGATGCGCTTGCAGGCAAGGAGAGCATCATCGCCTATATCGGATTTGATTGCACCGGGCCGTCGCTCCACGTCGGCAGCCTTGTCCAAATCATGACGTTGCGCCGTTTGCAGCAGACAGGGCATAAGCCGATCGTCATCATGGGCGGTGGAACGACAAAGATTGGCGATCCTTCGGATAAAACTGAAGCGCGTCCTATGCTCGACGAAGCCGCAATCGAGCACAATAAGCAATCGATTATCCGGATTTTTAAGCGCTTCATGCAATTCGGTGATGGTCCCACTGATGCGATTATGGTCGACAATGCGGAGTGGCTAGACAGGTTGGGATATATCGAATTCTTGCGCGATGCAGGGCGACATTTCTCGATCAATCGTATGCTGACGCTGGATTCAGTCAAACAGCGGCTGGACAGAGAGCAATCGCTCAGCTTTCTCGAATTCAACTACATGATCCTTCAGGCCTATGACTTTTTGGAGCTTAACCGGCGTTATGGCTGCCGACTGCAATGCGGCGGATCAGAGCAATGGTCGAATATCGTCAACGGCATTGACCTCGCAAGGCGGATGGAAGGCAGCGAACTTTTCGGCATAACCAGTCCATTGGTCACGACGGCGGATGGTGCAAAAATGGGCAAAACCGTTAACGGCGCTGTGTGGTTGCACGAAGATTTCTTGTCTGCTTACGATTATTGGCAGTTCTGGCGCAGCACCGATGACCGAGATGTTGGCAAATTCTTGCGGCTATTCACCGACCTGCCAATGGACGAAATTGCGAAGCTTGAAGCGCTCGAAGGCAGTGCAATCAACGAAGCGAAAATAATCCTCGCCAATGAAGCGACCGCCATGTGCCGCGGTGTCGAAGCGGCGAATGCTGCCGCGGAAACCGCACGCAAAACCTTTCAAGAAGGTTCTGCAGGCGCTGATTTGCCTCGTTTTTCTTGCGAAGAAGTCGAAATCTCCATCGTAGACGCTTTGATCGCACTTAGCATGGCCACCTCGCGCAAAGACGCTAGGCGCTTAATCGCAGGCGGTGGTGCAAAAGTAGATGGCGAACCTGTTACCGACGAAAATTTGATCCTCTCGGCAGGACCAGCACCCTTAAAAGTCTCCGCTGGAAAAAAGAAGCACGGCTTGGTCGAGTTTGCCGGCAAATAAAATTTTTTCCATTTTACAAATTATTTTCTTATTTGTGTAAAACCGATGTTCCTATTGGAAACAGGGGTCGTAAATATGGGGCAAGTAGCTACTAATAGTGAGATGGATCTGAGGCGCGCAGCGCGTCACCGGGCCAGTCACAAAGCCATCGTCGAGAGCCGCAGGCACGGCGACAAAGAAGTTCATATCGTCAACATCTCGGCGCATGGCTTCATGATCGAATGCAACACGGCATTTGAACGTGGTGACCGCGTTGAACTTCGTTTGCCTGCAGTTGGGCGGATCGAAGCGCATATGATCTGGGCGGTAGAGGATCGCGCAGGATTCCAGTTCGAACGCGTCATCCGGCTTCCGGAATTTCTCGCGCTTTTAGAAGAAGTTGGCGTAAAAGTTCGCTAACCACTTCGCAAGGTGTTGATACCGGCGTCACGCTCAAACAAATAGAGCAAATGCCGAGCGGCGTCTCCTCGCGACCCGGAGAGTCCGCCATCCCGATCTAGCAATAGCTTGGCATCATCAGCCGCAATTGCGATCAAACGTTGTACCTGTTCAGCGGTCGCTACCCTGAACGGCTTATCCCCGGATTGCCGGGTCCCAAGCACTTCCCCAGCTCCGCGCAAGCGCAAATCTTCCTCTGCAATTTCGAAACCGTCATTAGTCGATCGCATCAACGCGAGTCGGGCACGCCCACTTTCGCCAATTTGGTCAGGTCTTACCAAAATGCAGGTTGATTTCTCGCTGCCACGGCCAACCCGACCACGCAATTGGTGCAATTGTGCCAATCCGAACCGGTCAGCAGCCTCAACAATCATCAGGCTGGCGTTGGGAACATCAACGCCGACCTCAATAACGGTTGTCGCGACAAGCAAACGTGTCTCTCCTGAAGAAAAGCGTGCCATTACCGCGTCCTTCTCTGGCCCTTTCATGCGGCCATGGATGACGGCAACTTGATCGCCAAACCGCAACCGGAGTTGCGCGGCGCGTTGTTCGGCGGCCGCTAAGTCACTTTTTTCTGACTCCTCCACCAACGGGCACACCCAATAGGCTTGCTTTCCTGCCGCTAAATGACGCGCAACGCCGTCAATCAGGTCGGCAAGTTTATGTTCTGCCATGACCAGTGTTTCAACGGGCGAACGACCGGGTGGCAACTCATCGAGTCGCGAACTGTCCATCTCACCGTAACAAGCAAGCGCCAAGGAGCGAGGTATTGGGGTCGCAGTCATGGCCAACAAATGTGGTACGGTCTTGCCTTTTCGCGAGAGCATCAGGCGCTGGCTCACACCGAAGCGGTGCTGTTCGTCTATAACCGCTACTGCCAAAGCTTTATAGCTCACGGCTTCTTGAAAAATTGCATGCGTACCAATTAAAATGTCAATGCTGCCGTCTGCTAACCCCATTAGAGTGGACTCACGGACTTTTCCCTTGTCTCGACCGGTCAGGATCGCCACGTTAACGGGCAGCCCGGCAAACATGTTCTGCAAATTGGCATAATGCTGCCTCGCCAAAATTTCCGTCGGAGCCAGCAAAGCTCCCTGCTTTCCGGCCTCAACCGCGCGCAGCAAAGTTACCATTGCGACCGCGGTCTTACCTGAGCCCACGTCACCCTGCAGCAACCTGAGCATGGGTCTCGATTGCTCCAAATCTCCTTCTATCTCGCTTATAGTGCGTTTCTGTGCGTTGGTGAGGGCAAATGGCAGTCGTAATGCCGACACCAAGCGTCCGTCGCCGCGCACGGCTTCGCTAATCCGCTTGTCGAGGGATTGGCGCACCAACCGCATCGCGAGTTGGTTGGCAAGAAGTTCGTCATAAGCCAGCCTATCGCGCGCATTGCTCTCGTCACGGTTATGCACAATTGCTAGCGATTGTTGCCAGGAAGGCCATTTGTTTTTTGCCAGAAGTCCCGAATCTGTCCATTCAGGCAGAGCCGGTGTGCGTTCCAGACATTGCTGAGCCAATTGTCCCATCCGGCGGTTCGTCAGGCCCTCCGATAATGGATAAACGGGCTCTACGGCAGCAAAATGCTTGTCGTTGGCGGGCTTTTCGCTTTCGGGATGAACCATTTGCAGCTCATCGCCAAAGCGCTCCAGCTTCCCTGAAATGACGCGCGTTTCGCCAATAGGTAGCTGTTTGCGAGCCCAAGCCCCGTTCTTTCCAAAGAACACCATCGCCAGATAATTACCCTGACTATCGACGCCGAAGATGCGTGTTGGGCTGCGTGGCGACCGACCGCTGCGATGATCAACAATCTGCAAACTGGCAATGATATGTAATCCCGCATCGGCCTCATCAAGAACCGGAACGAGTTTACGATAAACCCAGCTGGTTGGAAAATGGTACAGAACGTCTTTGATGCGGACGAGGTCCAGCTTGGCTAGCGGCTTCGCAATGGCAGGCCCGACGCCCTTCAGTGCCGCAGTTTCGGTAAATAATGGATTGAGTAAATCGGGTCGCATCTCTAACGGCCCTTATAGCCACCGCGCGCATTTCCGCCAGAGCAAGAAAAGGATGTTGTTATGCATAGCGATAGCCGCTTTCGCAAGCTGCACTACCGTGCTTGGCACCGCGGCACACGTGAAGCTGACGCAATGATCGGTGGCTTTTTTGACGCCTATCATGCCGAATGGAATGAAGCGGACATCGCTTGGTTCGAACGCATTTTGGCAGAGCAAGATGTGGACATCATGGCTTGGGGATTGCGGACGCAAGAAGTGCCAGCTGCATTGGCTGGACAACAAATGGATCATTTTCAGGCGCTGGATTTCATTGACCTGCCGAAAGGCATCAAGTGACAGCATTACCCAATGATTGATTTACAAGCCATATTGCGAAGCAAGAATGCTCTGACTTTATCGTCGGTAGCGGGCGGCTTCACTCCGCTCTTGCTTGCTGATCTATCCCGAGCCCAAGCGAAACGAACTGTATTCATAACAAGCGACGATGCCGCCATGCGCGCGCTTGCCGATACAATACCGTTTTTTGCGCCCGAAATTGAGATACTTCAATTCCCCGCTTGGGATTGCTTGCCCTATGACAGGGCCTCTCCGTCGATTGCTATCACTTCGCGACGGATGACAACGCTGCAGGCATTGCAGCAACCAATCAGCAAGCCGCAGTTAGTCGTTAGTACTATAGGTGCGGTCACGCAGCGGTTGCTTACCCCTTTTCGGGTTAGACAAACTGGTGCTTTGCTGAAACCCGGCGCCAGCATAAGCCGTGAGCGGCTTAGTAAATTATTGATCGATAATGGTTATTTCCGCGTCGATACAGTTGCGGAGCCCGGCGAGTTTGCCATTCGTGGCAGCCTCGTTGATCTTTTTCCTGCAGGCTCTGAATTTGGACTGCGACTTGATTTCTTCGGCGACGAAATCGAATCTATGCGTAGCTTTGACACCGTAAGCCAGCGCACAATCGCTAACGTAGCGCATTACAACTTGCTGCCTGCGGTAGAAGCAATGCTGTCCGAAGACAGTATTCGTAGGTTTAGAAGCGAGTATCGCGATAGATTTGGGGCCACGGCCACCGGCGACCCGCTCTACCAGACCATTTCGGACGGTCGAAGACTTTCGGGCATGGATCATTGGCTCCCGCTATTTGAAGAAAAACTCAGCACCTTTTTCGACCATATTGGTGATGCGCTTTTGCTCAGCGATGCATCGATTGGCCCAGCCGCCTCCGCACGCTTTGACAGCATAAACGACTATTTTCGTAACCGCTCGGAAACCGCTGCGATGCAGACAGCCAGTTACCGACCGTTACCGCCTGAAATGCTGTATCTTTCCAGCGAGGAGTTGGGCAGGATATTGGTCGAGCGCGCTGTTCACAATGTCACCGCGTTTCAACAACCAGAAGGTCCGGAGAATTATGCATTTGGTGTAAGTGCAGGACGCGACTTCACTCCAGACCGCGCGAATAAAGCAAATGTATATAGTAGTTTGGCGAGCTATATTAAGCTAGAATCCTCCAAAAAGAAAATCATATTGGCCAACTATTCTGTCGGTGGCCGCGACCGATTGAAGAATCTTTTGATCGAGAATGGCTGCAAAGACTTGGCAGAAGCCGAAAGTTGGCAAAGTGCTTTGGGTTTGGCCACAAAAAATCAGGCCGCAATGATCGTTCTTCCGCTCGACCACGGATTTGAAACTGGCGAGTTAATTGTCCTGACCGAACAGGATATGCTCGGTGATCGTCTCGTCAGGCGGCAAAAAAAGCGGAAAAGCGCGGATGCGTTTCTCGCTGAACTATCCGCCATGCATCTGGGCGATCTGGTGGTGCATCAGGACCACGGCATCGGGCGCTACGAAGGCCTGTTGTCGATACCTGTGGGCAATAGCCCGCATGACTGCGTCGCGCTGACCTATGCCGGTGGCGACAAACTCTATGTTCCAGTTGAAAATATCGATGTCCTTTCCCGCTACGGCAGCGACAACGAAAATGCCGTCTTGGACCGTTTAGGCGGAGAAGCATGGCAACGGCGCAAAGCGAAACTGAAAGAACGCATACGCGAAATCGCGGGAGTATTACTAAGAACAGCGGCAATGCGGGCACTGCGCGCCGGCATAGTCATGGAAGCTGACCCTACGTCTTATGGCGCGTTTGTTGATCGATTTCCTTATGCCGAAACCGATGACCAAGACCGCGCAATCTCTGATGTCTTGGAAGACATGTCTTCTGGCAAACCAATGGACCGGCTTGTTTGCGGCGATGTTGGCTTTGGCAAAACCGAAGTCGCTATGCGCGCTGCCTTTGTTGCTGCCATGTCTGGTTATCAAGTTGCTATCGTTGCACCGACGACATTGCTTGCAAGGCAACACTATTCCAATTTTGTCGAACGTTTCCGCGATGCACCGCTGCGTATCGGCCGATTATCGCGACTTGTTCCTGCGGCTGAAGCGGCAAAATGCCGTGAAGACCTTGCAGAAGGCAAGATCGACATTGTTGTCGGGACGCATGCCATTCTTGCGCAAGCAACAAAGTTCATGCGGCTTGGCCTCGTCATAGTTGATGAAGAGCAGCGTTTTGGTGTGACGCACAAAGAACGGCTCAAAGAGCTCAAAGCCGATGTTCATATGTTGACGCTCACGGCGACACCTATTCCGCGCACGTTACAAATGGCGATGTCAGGCTTGCGCGATCTCTCGGTCATCCAAACCCCGCCGGTGGACCGCCTGGCCGTACGCACATTTGTTATGCCATGGGATCCCGTGATTTTGCGGGAAGCTTTGCTGCGTGAGCATTACCGGGGCGGCCAAAGCTTCTTCATTGTGCCTAGGATCGCCGATTTGGACGAGATCGAGGAGTTCCTGCGCGAAGCAGTGCCAGAAATAAGTTTCGTTTCTGCGCACGGTCAAATGTCACCTAGCCAAGTTGAAGAACGTATGAGTGCGTTTTACGACAGAAGATATGATGTCCTCTTGTCGACGACAATTGTGGAAAGCGGTCTCGATATACCAAGCGCAAATACTATGATCATTCATCGCGCCGATCGCTTTGGCTTGGCGCAGCTCTATCAGCTGCGGGGTCGAGTTGGCCGTTCAAAATTACGCGCTTATGCTTATTTGACCTCACCGGCTGACCGAGTTCTTAGCGAAATTGCCGAAAAGCGTCTAAAAGTTCTGAACGATCTCGATACCCTGGGTGCGGGCTTCCAGCTTGCCAGCCACGATCTAGATATCAGGGGAGCTGGCAACCTTGTTGGTGATGAACAGTCCGGACATATCCGCGAAGTTGGCTTTGAACTGTATCAATCGATGCTCGAAGATGCGATTTTGGAACTGCGCGCTGACCAAAGCGGCTTTGACCGAGCACCGGAACGCTTTAGCCCGCAGATCACCATTGATGCACCTATCTTGATACCCGAGGACTATGTTCCTGACCTCGCAGTGCGGATGGCGCTGTACCGACGTCTCAACGATGCTGAGGATAGTGCGCAAATTGACGAACTCACCGCTGAAATAGCCGACCGCTTTGGTCCCATTCCCGAACCAACACTCAACCTGATCCGGATTATCGAGATCAAGCGAAATGCGTTGCTTGCGAATGTTGCAAAGCTGGAGGTTGGCGCGAGAGGTGCGCTAATAAGTTTCCGCAACGATACTCCTCCAAACGTCTCTGGCTTGCTGCGCTACGTGGAAAAATTGGGTGCGCTAGCCAAACTCCGTCCAGACAGTAAACTGGTTATCAATCGCGTCTGGCCCGATCCGCAGGGGCGCTTAAGCGGTGCACTGCAGGTTTCCAAAGCACTGGCCAACATCGCGGCAAAGGTGGGTTAGTCGAGAAGGCCATTTGCCAAATTGTCTCTTAAGTCGCCTTCGATCTGAGAAAAATCGACACCCAAATGCCTCGGGTCACGCTTGTTCAAGCAAAAGGCGGGTTTGGACCTGAGCAGGCTCGTGCGCAAAGCCCGTTGCAACAAGCGCAGCCGTGTCAGGCCGGCATGGATTTGCATTAGTTGCGGTTCCAAGACCGGCATGTCGCGCGCGATGGCAGAAACACGTGCCGCTACTATCTTGCTGTATCGTGGGTGAGGGCCCCTATGCATGGGCATTTTCATGATAGCAGCGCATCGTTCGGTAGCAGGCAGCATTACGCCATTCGTAACAAAGTCATTGATTTTGAAATTATTCCGACCAACTATTTCAAAGAAGCTGCGAAACCGTCCGCTTCTAAAAACCTCTAGCGGGATCAAATGGTGTAACTGGCAATCTTCAACTCCTATAAACTCTGCATTCCCCTTAAAACGACCCATTATTCCACCCCGTCCAAAGTGACGGCCACCTTATGGAACAGTTATCAGTACGCAGGATTTCGCAAACCGGAGATTACTCCGTTTTGGATGTAATAGTTACAAGAACCGCATTTGAACCTTTTTGCGCATCGAAATGCCACAGCTCATTTGCCTCAATGCCATCCACGGTTGATGCCTCCAAAACAGTACCGTTAATAGCAAAGTCATGGCATAAACGGATCACTCGTCGCATGGCTTGTTCTTCGGACAGATGATCGCAAATAACCAAGATTTCAGTGTTGCAGAACCAGGCCAACCCATTTGATTTGATTGCGCCTCCAGCCATCCGACCAAATTTTATCAAATTGAGCGCCGGGAACCCACCGCCCCCATCGAATGCTTGGACAGCAGCAACAAAACTGCTCGCGTTTGAAAGCAATTTTGTATCAGTCCAAAGCACAGTCTCTGCCGCCACAATTCTCGCAATTTTTGCGCCAAGATTCAATAACTCGCCCCAAATAGATGGCGATTGCTGTCCAGCGATTGACGTTTCATCCAGTCGCAATCCTAGGCTGGACTTAAAGTGCTCGTCCAATCGATCCGTTCCAAAATAGTGTAAGTCGGAACGGGGTAAACTATACTCCGATTGATACAATTGGAACCGAATGCCACTCGACTGGATCTGCAGGCACTTTTCGGAAGTGCCCGCAATTTCGACTATATGAAAATCGCCGGTCTCTTGGGAAAAGTTCTTCACGGCAGCGAAAAGGGCGTCTCCCTTTGCAGCCGTTTCAAACAAAAATACGAATTGTTCTGGCACGCCAGACACTCCAAAAGCAGTCATGTTCTTTTTATGTTCTGTACGCGACTTTGCCCAATTGGCAAGTAATCATCACAAATGTAGGCGTAAGGATGCTAAATTTCGACCTGACTGCCTAGCTCCACTACACGGTTGGAAGGCAAGCGGAAAAACTCCATCGCGTTTGCAGCATTACGGAGCATCCAGGCAAACATCTTTTCGCGCCAAATCGCCATGCCGGGCAGTTTTGATGCAATCAACGTTTGTCGCGACAGGAAGAAGCTGGTTTGCATCATGTCAAACGGCGTTCCGCACATATCGACCGTCGCTAGCGTGGCAGGTACATCGGTTTCTTCAAGAAACCCAAACCGCATCGTTAATCGGTAGAACCCATTGCCGAGGTCCTGGCATTCTGCTCGCTTGTCAGGATTTGCGTAAGGCACGTCTTCAATTTGCACGGTCAGTATTACCACTCGGTCGTGCAGAATTTTGTTGTGCTTGATATTGTGCAGGAGGGCAGAAGGAATTCCGGCCGATGACGAAGCCATGAAAATTGCAGTTCCTGGCACTCGTTGCGCGCTCTTGCTCGCCGACTTGATAAATACCTCAGCGGGCATTGTGCTCTCGGCCATACGTTCACGCATCAACGTCCGGCCACGTGACCAAGTCGTCAGCATGATGAAAATTACCAAGCCGATTAACAGCGGGAAATATCCGCCTTCGGGAACTTTGAGCAGATTTGCTCCTAGATACGCCATATCGGTGACAAAGAAGACCGCCAGCAACGGGATAGCTCTCCAAGCCGGCCATTTCCAAAGACTGAACAGCACAACCCCGAGTAAGATCGTATCAATCGTCATCGCGCCAGTAACCGCGATGCCGTACGCAGCCGCCAAGTTGCTCGACGAACGGAAGAACAAGACCAGCGCTAGCACCATGAACATGAGTGCCCAGTTGATCGCAGGGATATAAATCTGACCTGCTGCACTTTCACTGGTATGCAAAATGCGCAAGCGCGGGATAAAGCCAAGCTGGATTGCTTGCTGGGTTAAAGAGAATGCACCCGAAATTACTGCTTGGCTGGCAATGATGGCGGCCAAGATTACGAGTATGATGATTGGCGTGCGGAGCAAATCCGGGAGCATCAGGAAGAACGGGTCCTTAATTGCCTGCGCCGCTTCCGCCGGTGCCATGGCGAGGATCATTGCCCCCTGCCCCATATAGTTCAGCATCAAACATGGCAGGACGAACCAAACCCACGCGATCGTGATTGGCCTGCGACCAAAATGCCCCATATCAGCGTATAACGCTTCTGCGCCCGTCACCGCGAGAACAACAGAACCGAGCGCAACAAAGGCTCTAAATCCGTCGACATAGAAGAAATTTATCGCATTAAGAGGATTAAGCGTATGCAAGATGATCGAAGGATCATTGACCAGATACAGCAAACCCAATCCGCCGAGCACTGCAAAATAAGTGATCATGATGGGTCCAAAAAGTGCCCCCACTTTCGCCGTGCCATGCGATTGAATAGCAAACAGACCCAGCAGAATGGCGACAGCGATCAGCAGCGTCCAGCTTTTAAAGCTAGGGCTAATATACTGAAGACCCTCTGCCGCCGACAATATCGACATGGCAGGCGTAATCATCGAGTCACCGTAGAATAGTGCCGTTGCAAACACCCCAAGCATGATGAATGGCGCTGTCCATCTGGCCCCTTGTGTGTTCCGATTGATCAAGGCCAAGAGCGCAAGGCTTCCACCTTCGCCCTTGTTGTCCGCCTTCAAAATCGTGAAGGCGTATTTAAAAGTCACAACGATCATCATTGACCAGAAGACTAAGCTCAGAACGCCGTGGACATGGACAGGATCGACATCAATTTTGTGATGTCCTGCAAAAGTTTCGCGGAAAGCGTAAATCGGGCTGGTACCAATATCGCCAAAAACAATTCCAATCGCGCCGATGACCATCTTGTGCATTGGTCCGCTGTGGTGACCATGTGCACCTTCTGGTTGTCCGGTTACAGATTGGGTAGCGTTATCGCTCATGTTTCCCCCGAAGCCCCCTTCAAAAACAAAGAAATAGGGGATGAATTTGGATCAAATTGGACGCGTCGATAGCATGTAGCTTGCCCATGCAGAAAGCTTTATTTTTTGGCGTTCTCGGTCGCTCTTTTCTCTGCATTTTGTAACGCAATGAGTTGATCGAGCTTGTTAAGCTGCGCATCGACGGTCGGCTTCCACATTTCGTCATCATTTGCTAGGCCCATGATGCTTTTCCACTTGACTTGAGCCTCCAGAAATTCGCCCTTGAGCACAAGATTAAGCCCTTCAAAGTAGGCAACTGCGACACCTTCGGGACGATGCGTTTTAGCCTTTTCGAAAGCCAGTTTGGCCGGTTCACCGATGCTACCGCCATTTGCCAACATCAGCTGTAATCCAAGCGCTGCCCATAAATCGCCATCTTTGGGATTTTTCAACAGTCCGATATTGATGAACTGTGTCGCCGTCGCAAAATCGCCTTTGCGCGAGTATGAGTCAGACAGAGTAAGCCACGCGGTGGATGCAGTGAAATTTCGTTCCATTTTCTTACGCAACAAAAGCAATTCATCTATGCCTGCCAAGCGTTCAGATGATTTCTCTCCCGGCGCGTCCTGTAACAACGGCTGTCCCTGCCATGCATAGCCAGCAAGCGCCAATGTCAACGCAGCACACATTGGCAACGCAGCACGTTGCGACAATTTACAAAACCGCCAGAGAAATACGCCCAAGCCCACAGTAATGGGAACAATGAATATCCAGCTCATCATGATTTTGACGCCCGGAACATTTTGCCAGCGCTCCAAACTCCGAAACCAAAAATCACCGCTGGAAGCAACCAAAGCCACAAACCCAAGCCGCGCATAGGCGGATCAAAGCTTACATAGTCCCCGTAGCGCTGTACCAGCCAGCTTTCGATCTCCGCGGCACTTTTACCCTTTGCGATACGGGCGCGGACCTCGCGCCGCATAGCGCCTGCAATCGGAGCATCGCTGTCCGCAATTGACTGGCCCTGGCATTGTATACAGCGCAGCCGGTGCATCAGCTTTGACGCTTCGGCTTCTTGCGCCGCGTTTGGCAAATGCTGATTGGCCAGATCTTGTGCTGATGCATTCCCGTCGGAAAAGACGATGCAAAAAATAAACAGAGAGAACAGCAAAGCTCTCATTTGGCTTCATTCAGCTTAGACAGGATCAACGCCACATCGTCCGCGCGCACATCGCCGATATGTTGATAGGTGACGCGCCCATCACCTGAAATCACGAAACTTTCGGGAACTGCAGAAGAACCAAACAGCAGCTGTGTGCTTTCATCACCCGCAGCGATCACGCTAAACGGATTTCCGCCCTCAATTAAAAAACTGCTGATATCTTCCGGCTTGTCGCGCACAGCGATGCCGACAATCTTTACCCCTGACTTCTGCAATGCCAGTAAATGCGGCGCTTCCGCCCGGCAAGGAATGCACCAGCTCGCAAAAAAGTTCACCAGCATTGGCTGGCCTTTCGCCAAGGCAGCATCATTAATGCCATGCCCGCCCGGTAAAGCAGCCGGAAGCGAAAATGCGGGAAGCTTTTGCCCAACCATATGAGAACGGACGAAATCCTCTTTCTGCCCTGATAGGCCATATATCGCCACAATCGCAATCGCAGCCAACAGTGCAAAGGGCACCCAAATGATCAACCGCATCTTCATATCGCCGCCCATGGGTTTTTTTCTACTTTCGGTTTGCGGCGCCACAATCGCCCGACCAATGCCAAAAATCCACCAAGCGCAATTAGCGTGCCGCCTGCCCAAATGAGCGTCACAAATGGCTTCCACCATAGACGCACTTGCCAGAGTTTACCGGCATTTGCGCCTTCTACCGGTGCAATGACGGCATAAAGTTGACCGTTCCAGCGCGTAAGGATCGCGCTTTCGTTCGTGGTTTGCACAGGTTGCTGAAAATAACGGATTTGCGGCAAAATTATTGCCTTGTCTGCACCGCGAATGACCACAAGTTCGCCTTCAATCGCGGTCCAGTTTGCACCGACCGTTGGTCGCACTGCCTGCACCGTTACAGTCCAATCGCCGACGTTTGTGGTCCCGCCGACTGGAATCGCGCCAAGCTGTTCCTTTGAAAATCCGGCTTCGCTAGCCATTCCGATGCCGCTAATACCGATACCCGCATGAGCTATCGCCATACCCCAAATGGCAAGCGGGGTGCGCCGTAGATTACGACGCAAAAGCGGTAGGAATGATGCAACGACAAGGCCAATAGAAAGCGCTATCGCCAATATTGACACAATTTGTGAGGCCCCCGATTGTGCCACGAGAAACAACCCGAAACTAGCTGCAACAATTGCTGGCACAATCAGCGGTTTCGCCCAGGCCTTACCTTCATTTTCTCTCCATTTCAAAAGCGGACCAGTTGCCATACCAACAAGCAAAATCAGCATTAATGGCAATGTTGTTTTCACGTAGTAAGGCGGACCAACTGAGATTTTATCCCCCATAGCTTCGGCCACCAAAGGAAACAGAGTACCGACCAGAACTATGCCCAAAATCGAGCTGATGAGAAGGTTGTTGAGCACGATACCGCCTTCACGGCTTACCAGTTTGAAAGCCTTTCCTTCTTGCACCTTGCCGATGCGAAGTGCGAAAAGGACGAAGGCAGCACCTACATAGAGCAGCATTAGCGCCAAGATAAACGCGCCGCGCTTGGGATCGACGGCAAAGGCATGAACGCTGGTGAGTATCCCTGAACGGACCAAAAATGTTCCTGCCATCGACATGGCAAATGCCAACAGTGCCAGCATGATCGTCCACGCACGAAGCGCGTCACGCGTCGCAAGCACCGTCACGCTGTGGAGCAATGCCGTCGCAGCGAGCCAAGGCATTAACGAAGCGTTTTCGACTGGGTCCCAAAACCACCAGCCGCCCCAGCCCAATTCATAATAGGCCCAGTAACTTCCCGCGGTTATGCCAAGCGTAAGGAATATCCAAGCACCCAGCACCCAGGGCCGCATGGCTCTCGCAAATTTTGGACCGATCTCACCGGTGATTAGCGCACCTACCGCGAACGAGAACGCCACAGAAAGCCCGACATAGCCCAAGTATAGCGTTGGCGGATGAAACGCCAAGCCAAGGTCTTGTAGCAACGGGTTTAGCCCCAAACCGGAATTTGCTGCCGGCACCAAACGCTCAAACGGGTTTGAGGCGAAGAGCAGAAAAGAAAAAAAGCCCAGTGCCAAGAGCCCCTGCATCGCTATGCTAGCATGCGTGGTCCGTTCTTCCATTCGCTTTGGCAGCAAGGCTATTGCACCCCCACAGATCGACAATATCGTTACCCACAAAAGCATCGAACCTTCATGATTGCCCCAGGTCGCCGCTACCTTAAACACCAAAGGCTTCTCGATATGGCTATTTGCCGCCACCAGTCGCACTGAAAAGTCGCTGATAATGAAGACCCACGTCAATGCGGCAAAGGAAGCAACGCTTAAAACTGCTTGGGTAACTGCCGCCGGCAAAATAAGGGCTGTAAGTTCCTTTTTACCGCCGACATAGGCTGCATAAGTGGCAAAAACCTGAAGCAACGACATTGCTGCCGCGAGCCAAAGCAGAAACAGGCCAAGCTCCGCAATCATTCGACAATGCTGTCTTTGCTTTTGGTGGCAGCTGTCATGTCGATATCTTTTAATTCACGCGGCACGTAATTTTCGTCATGTTTGGCAAGCAGACTATCCGCGATGAAAACACCGCCTTTGCCCAAGTGACCATCAGCAACCACGCCAGAGCCCTCTCTGAACAAATCAGGCGTTATACCGCGAAACCTGACTTGCACTTCGCTCTTCGCGTCTTGCACCCTGAAAATTGTTGTGCTGCCATCGGCCTGTTGTGCGACCGAACCCGGTTTTACCATCCCGCCTAGTCTTATAGCCTTGCCGGACGCCACGTTGGCATTGGCTAGTGTTGAGGGCGTGTAGAAATAGCTGGCCTCTTCGCGCAGTGCATTCGCGGCGAGTAAGCCCGCGCCAAAGAGCGCAGCAAGTGCAACAAGCGCAAGTATCAATCGCTGGTTCTTGGCTTTTAACTGCTGCATGTCTGCTATGCCTAGTCTTTGACGGACAGGTCGCGCGCCAAGGCTTCTGACCTTCGCATCGCCAGGAAACTAGTGGCCAGCAACCAACCAAGAACCACTGCCGAAATTGCGAAAGCAGCAATGACATATGTCGCTTGGTTTGCCATTTCAGTCCTGTGCAAGTCTGCGCATACGCGCATCAATCCGGACATCTGCCAATGTTGTCCGCATCCGCATCAATATTATTGCCCCGAATAAAAGCGAAAAGCCCAAAACGGTCGCAAACAGGGGCCAAAGATAACTGCTGTCGATGCTTGAGCCCGAAAGCGTTATACTGGCCTTTTGATGCTGGCTTTCCCACCAGATAACCGAACGGTTGATGATTGGAATGTTGATTGCGCCAATTATCCCGAAAACTGCCGCACTTCTGCTGGTTTCGCCTTTCGCGGCTGTCGCATTTGCAAGCGCTATGTAGCCCAGATACAGAAAGAACAATACGAGCATCGATGTAAGCCTGCCGTCCCACACCCACCAAGTTCCCCAAGTCGGCCTGCCCCAAATTGAGCCCGTGGCAAGGCAAAGTCCAGCGAAGGCTGCCCCCGGGACCGCGATCGCCTTTGCCGCTATACCGGCCAACGGATGCCGCCAGACGAGCTGTGCCAGACTAGCGACAGCAATTCCCATCCAGCCGGCCATACCGAGCCAAGCAGCGGGCACATGCACCATCATGATCTTGACCGTTTGGCCCATCAGCCGCTCGGATGGTGCAAAGAACAATGCCCAAACGCAGCCACCAATGGCCAGCACTAAACCTGGCCAAAATAGCGCGCTGGTTAGCGGCTTGGCTATGCGTAAAAAGCGGGCAGGATTAGCGAAACGATGCATATAGACTCGGGTTCGCGTCTAGCAGGGGGCGTAGCCGTCGCCAACGCAAATGATGGCAGATTCCACCGCTCTTTTAACGGCCGATTAGCTCGCGTGCCATTTGGTCGGCAATTATCGCAGACGGCTGCGCTTCAGCCTTGCTACGCTGCCATATATCTGAAAGCCGCGCCGGAATTTCATCGATCTTTGTCAAAACATCCTGCACTGTCGCTTCACCGAGATATTCCATGCCGACATTGATGATGCCGCCCGCATTGATGACATAATCAGGGGCATAGAGAATTTTGCGATCGAAAATCCGTTGTGCATCAGCGATGGTAGCGAGTTGGTTATTTGCACCGCCCGCCACTACCGCCACGTTCAAAGCGTCAATGCTGCTCTGCGTCAGGATTGCACCCAAGGCATTCGGGCTAAAAACGTCGGCAGGAACAGTCATGATTTCATCAAAGGCAACTTGCTGCGCGCCGAGCTCTGCAGCCAGATTAGCAGCACGTTCATTATCAATGTCGGCGATGGTGAGCTTTGCGCCCTCACCGGCCAGCAGCTTTGCTACACCGCCGCCGACGCTTCCGACTCCCTGGATTGCTATGTGAACTCCTGCTGCGCCGTCCGCACCCAATTGCTGCTTGATCGCAGCCTTGATGCCCAGAAATACACCCTTGGCTGTAAATGGCCCGGGATCGCCACCCGCCAAATTGCTATCGGTTATCGGAAGGCCGGATACATGCCGGGTCTCTTTGCCAATGGTGACCATATCGGCCACGGTCATGCCGACATCCTCGGCAGTAACATATCGCCCGCCAAGCGATTCAATCGCGCGACCCAAAGCAGCCATCATTTCAGGCGATTTGGTGCGCTTTGCGTCTGCAAGAACCACGCCCTTGCCACCACCCAACGGAAGGCCCGCCATTGCGTTTTTGTAGCTCATGCCGCGCGAAAGGCGCAGCGCATCCGTTACTGCGGATTGACTATCGGCGTAATGCCAAAAGCGCGTTCCTCCAGCTGCCGGTCCTAAATGGGTCGAATGAACAGCGATTACCGCGCGCAAACTGGAGACGCGGTCATCAAAAAAATGAACCAATTCGTGGGCATCATAATCGGGATAGTCCCAAATTCCGGGCATAGGTCATTTCCTTCTCAAATTGACGCGCACAATCATTACGTGCATTTGCAATATAATTACAAAGCACGACTGTCACTCCAAAAAAGCGAGAATGCATTATTCTTAGGAAAATGGGGCGACCGAGGGGATCCGAACCCCCGACCTCTGGTACCACAAACCAGCGCTCTAACCAACTGAGCTACGATCGCCATACGCGCCACTGGGTAGACGCCAACCAATTGCCAGCCTGTGCAAAAACCGCAGAATTCTGCCGAAGTTCACACTGCAGAAGCAATTATTTCTTCAGGCTGAGCCCACCGAAACGCTTGTTAAACTGGGCTACACGGCCACCTGCGTCAAGCATAGAGCCACGTCCGCCTGTCCATGCCGGATGCGACGTTGGGTCGATGTCAAGCGCGAGTGTATCGCCCTCTTTGCCCCAAGTCGAACGCGTTTCAAAAACCGTTCCGTCGGTCATTTGAACCTTGATCATGTGATAATCGGGATGGATGTCGTTTTTCATTTCAAAGCTCCAGTTTGGCACTGGTTTCCGACCAGCGCCTGAATGCGAAGCGCCGCCATTAGCCGCGCAAATCCAAATTGGCAAGTTTCGGTTTTAACTTTTAACTACGACGGCGGATCGGCGATCATCGCCATGAATTCAGCCTCGGCCGCAAGCTGCTCTCCTACCATAGCCTTGCCAGCAAACCTGCAGACGCGTGCGCGCTTTTGCGTGAACTCGACATTTAAATGCAGCAAACAGCCAGGCTCCACCGGTGTGCGAAACTTCGCGTTGTCGATGGCCATGAAATATACAAGCTTCCCTGACCCGGCGAGGCCCAAGCTTTCCATGGCCAGAACGCCAGCAGCCTGCGCCAGTGCCTCAATGATCATAACGCCGGGCATTATCGGGCGCCCGGGGAAATGGCCCTGAAAAAAGCCCTCGTTCATGGTGACTGCCTTGACAGCGCGAATACGCTCATCAACGACAAGTTCTTCAACACGGTCGACGAGCAGCATGGGATAGCGATGCGGCAGCACCGCCATCACCCGCGTCACGTCGTAATTGGCAAAGTCACCCATAATTTAATTTAGCGCCCGTCAGGCTGCGTCTTCGGCTTCGCTGGCGTTGCCGGAGCTGTACCAGGCTTTTGAGCCTGTTCTGCAGCTGCCTGACGATAGGCGCTTGCCTGCAAAGCTTCGGCAAATTGCCGGTGTAGAGCGCCAGTTGTCTGCAGGGTCGGACGCCAATTCGCAGGAGGCTGCGACGCTACTGTTGGCACGCGAGCATCAAGAGCATCGGCAATCGCCTTGGTAATATCAGTCTGTTGGGCTGGCCAAACAATCACATCAGGTGAAAGGACAAGATTTACCTTCTTGGCCGCGGTCACCGTCTGCAGCGCTGTTTCATATTGCAAGCTGACATTTTCGATCACGAAAAGCTGCGCCAGAATAATTGGCTCTTGCAGTTTGTTCAATTCCTGCTGCTTGGCTTGCACCGACGTGACAACTGGGTTTTTCGCTTTCACGGCGTTGCCCCATTCGGCATCATCCAGCTTATTGTCTTTGTTCGCATCGAGCTGCTTTTGCAGCGCAGTAATTTCATTACTTTTTGCGTCGATCTGCGCAAAATATGCGTTGTACGCTGTGTTGATCTGTTTGTATCCGGCCTGAATTGCCTTCGCGCTCAAAATAGCTGCGGAGGGATCGGCCGATGCAATTCCCTGTACCTGTGCCGAAGCAGCGGGACTCAGCGCAAAGCCGGTTGCTACTGCGGCAATCGCAGCGGCGGACTTAAGAAATTTAGACATTAGAATTGAGTTCCTACGTTGAAGCTGAATAATTTGGTGTCATCGCCGGGTTGCTTAATAATCGCCCGAGCTAAATCTATCCTGAACGGACCAAAGGGTGACTTCCAATTCACGCCAATGCCGATCGATACCCGTGGTTTCCAGCTGTCGCCAAAAAAGCGTTCTTCAAAACTAAGCGCGGCTATGCGCGCGGATCCATCGAGATTTAGGGCATCTGTCGATGTTTGAAGGGCACCTGCGGTGTCGACAAAATAATACAGCGGCATGCTAGGCAATGCAGGCGTTGTTGTCGTAGCCGGTATGGCAACGCTGCGCTGTTGCACTGTTTGCAGGATTGGGCGGGTAACGCCGAAGACTGCGCCAGCATCAATGTAAATCGAAGGACGCAGACCCAGCTCTTTTGCGCCATTACCCAAAGGTAACTCCAGCTCAGCACGGCCCAGATAATATGCACGACCACCCAGCGCATCGTCTTGAATACGGTTTTGATCAACGACGGGCACATTGACGGCAGCGCCGTTTTGTACTTCACCGTTGAAGAATACGCGCTGTACGCGTGGTCCAACGCCGCGGATATCAAATCCGCGGATTTGCGGCTCGCCCAGATAGAAGCGATCGGTCAAACGGACATTGTCGATACCGTTTGTAGCAGTCGTGCGATTTTCCAGCGAACGGATATACCCGCCCTCGGCCTGGAGCGAAAAGACGAAACCTCCATCCGAGAGTTTCCAGTATTTGTTCGCGTTGAGCGCGGTACGGATATATTTTACTGATCCTCCAAGACCTGCAAAATCCTGGCTCATGCTGATGCTATGGCCCCTGGTTGGGCGCAGCCTGCTATCGCGTGTATCGTACAGGAATGTATATCCCAATGCCGATGTTAAGCGCTCTCCCAACGCATCGCACAAGAAGCGACCAGCAAGCGCTGGATCACATTCTCTCGTACCATTACCATCCAAATCATTGAAAAATTGATTTTGATCGAGCGTTACGTCATCACGGCTGAGCGAATAACGGCCTTGGAAGAAGAGATACTCGTTCACTGGCACACCAAGACGTACCGACATACCCGTCGTTACTTGTCCATATGTAGTATTGCGCTGGCTATTCAGAAAGTTGAAACTGTTCAAATCGCGGCGGAAAAGCTCACCTGAGAGAGCAATCGATTTATCGAACAGATAAGGCTCGGTAAACCCAAGCTCAGCCGACTTGGAATAGCTGGAATATGAGACGTTTGCGCGCAGTTCCTGACCCTTGCCGCGGAAATTGCGTTGGGTGATACCGCCTTGGAAGATGAAGCTTTCAATCGATGAAAAGCCCGCCGATAAAGAAAGTTCGCCAGTGGCCTTTTCTTCGACATTGGTTGTCAGGATGATCCGGTCCGGACCACTGCCTTCGGACTGTTCCACTTCGAGGTCTTCCTGAAAGTATCCCAGCGATTTAATCCGGTCTGCGGTACGTTTCACTTGAAAACTGTTAAACGCATCACCTTCGTTTAACCGGAACTCGCGGCGAACAACCTTGTCCTGCGTAAGTGTATTCCCGTTGATATCGATCCGTTCAACAAACACGCGCGGTGTTTCCGCGACCTTGAACGTAATGCCCATGGTAAGCGTGTCTTTGTCTCGGTTAAAGTCCGGACTTACGTCTGCAAAGGCATAACCAAACAAACCGGCTGTTTCCGAGAGGCTTTCGACAGTGTCTTCTACTTTTTTGGCATCATACCAATCGCCCTTGGCCATAGGCAGAGATTTCTGTAACGCTTCCGCCTTAAAGTCACGGATTTGGCTTTCGACTTTTACATCGCCAAATTTATATCGCTGGCCTTCCTCAACCACATAAGTGATGATGAAGTCCTGTTTGTCAGGTGTAAGTTCTGCGACTGCAGAAACGACGCGGAAATCGGCAAAACCCTGCGTCAGGTAGAATTGACGGAGCTTCTGCTGGTCAAATGCAAGCCGATCAGGATCGTAGCTCGTTCCCGAGCTGAAAAACCGGTAAAAACGCGACTGCTTGGTTATCATTTCTCCACGCAATTTACCGTCAGAGAAATTCTCGTTGCCCAATATGTTGATCTGACGAACTTTTGACTTTGCACCTTCGGCAATTTCAAAGACAATATCGACCCGGTTTTGATCAAGCTGAACCAACTTTGGTTCCACGGTGGCTGCAAAACGGCCTTGGCGCTTGTACAGTTCAATAATGCGGGCAACGTCCGCACGCACTTTTGAACGCGAATAGATTTGCCGAGGCGCGAGTTTAATCTCTGGCTCAATCTTCTCGTTTTTGATCCGCTTGTTGCCTTCAAGAATGATCCGGTTGACCACTGGATTTTCTTTGACTTCGATTACGACAGCACCGCCATTGTTACGGATACCAACGTCAGCAAATAACTCGGTCGCGTACAGATCCTTTAACGCCTGATCGCCCAAGCTTTGACTCCAAGTCTGACCAGTGCGAAGCCGAATATACGAACGAACAGTATCAGGCTCCAATCGCTGGGTGCCAACAACTGTTATCGACTGGATAATGTCACCTGCGGCAGGAACCGGTGCCAAAACTGGTGCGGCTGTAACTTGCGCGTGAGCAGGCGCAAAACCTATGCTCAACGCAGCTGCTAGAGCAGTTGAACCAAGCATCAAATTTCTAAGCGATCTGATTTTCATTTTTGTCCGATCTGCTGTGTTTAGCGACCCGGCTTTCGGGCGGTTAAGTCTCTGCGGCGTCCCTGCCCGATCAGGTCGTAGCAATCAAGGTTCAATTGCCTGCAAGAGCCCCAAACAATCCAAAAGACGCCAAGTCGTTGAAGGTTACCATCAGCATGAAACCAACGAGCAGCAAAAATCCCGCCCGAAACGCCCATTCCTGAATAGCTGGTGTGACGGGCCTGCGCCGGAGTGCCTCAATACCGTAAAGGAGCAAATGACCGCCATCGAGCATCGGAATTGGCAGCAAGTTCATGAACCCCAAGTTAATCGAGATCATTGCGATAAGCCAAACAAACGCTGCCAATCCCAATGTGAACTGTTCACCCGACACTTTCGCGATTTTCAGAGGCCCGCCTAATTCTTTCACCGAACGCCTGCCGGTTATCACTTGCCCCAGCGTTTTTACGGTAAGGCGAATGATATTGCCGGTTTCCCGTGTCGCGATCAGTGGAGCTTCATACCATGGCACTGCCCGCAAAACTGCATCAACCGGCGACAGTCCAAGCAAACCGCGCTTGTATTCATTGCCAAAATTATCGCGTTCGACGGATTCGCCGACCATGGCAGTAATTTCTTGCCTCTGGCCATTTCGGTCAATATTCAGAACGGCCTTTTCATTCGGGATGATAGCAATTTCGGTTGCAAGCCGCTGGAAGCTATCGGTTTCGACACCGTTGACCGAAATGATCCGGTCGCCGACTAACACACCTGCTTTTGCCGCCGCGCTTCCGGCTTGAACTTCTGCCACTTTAGCCGGGATAATTGCTTGGCCATAGATCATCAAAAAGCCTGACAAAATGCCAATGGCGAGCAAGAAGTTAATTGCTGGCCCGGCGAACACTATGAGCGCCCGCTGCCACAAAGTCTTCGACTGAAATGTCTTGTTGCGCTCTTCTTCGGGCAATTGCGTCCATGTCGCGTCGGTTTGCCCGGCGGGGCTCATATCTCCGGCAAATTGGACGTAGCCGCCCAGTGGCAATGCGCCCACACGCCACAGCGTTCCGCGTTTATCCACCCGACCCCAAAGCTGCGGGCCAAAGCCAATGGAGAATTTCTCGGCCTTCACGCCGAACCAGCGACCGACCCAGTAATGACCCAGTTCGTGAATGATCACCAACGTCCCGATCACGATCAGGAAAGCAAGTAGCGTAACCAAAATACCCGGTGATTCTATCATGCGGCGCGACCTCTCATCTTTTCCTGCGCATATTGCCGTGCGGCTGCATCTATGCTGAACAAATCATCTAGGCTGTGCGCGGTGCTGGGCGCATAGCCGTCAACAGTGGCTTCGACAATGTCAGCTATATCTAGGAAGCCAATTTTCCCGGCGAGGAACGAAGCCACCGCAATCTCGTTTGCGGCGTTCAATATGGCTGGCGCGTTGCCGCCAGCCAAAATGGCTGACCTGGTCAAACGAAGCGCGGGAAAACGGTCCAAATCAGGCGCTTCGAAATCGAGACGGCTGATGTTCGCCAAATCAAGCGGAGCACTGTTCGTTTCCAGCCGCTCCGGCCAAGCTAACGCGCTGGCAATCGGAATGCGCATGTCGGGCGAACCGAGCTGCGCCAACGTCGAGCGATCATGATATTCAACCATCGAATGGATCACCGATTGCGGGTGGACAAGAATGTCGATGTTATCGAGGCCCACGGGAAAGAGATGATGCGCCTCAATCAGCTCCAACCCCTTGTTCATCATCGTCGCACTATCGACGCTGATCTTCGCGCCCATATCCCAATTGGGGTGTGCCACAGCCTGTGCAGGGGTGACGGCGCGCATCTGGTCGAGGCTATAGGTACGGAAGGGTCCGCCGCTCGCGGTCAGCGTGATTTTGCGGACCTGATTGATCTTCCCGCCAGCCAAGCATTGGAAGATCGCGTTATGCTCCGAATCCACCGGCAACAGCGTCGCGCCGGACCGGGCAACTGCGGCCATCATCAGTTCGCCTGCGGATACCAAGGCCTCCTTGTTCGCGAGCGCAACGGTTTTCCCGGCCTCAATCGCGGCCATCGTCGGTGGCAAGCCGGCACATCCGACGATGGCGGCCATTGTCCAGTCAGCGCCCATGCGCGCCGCCTCGATTAGGGCGGCAGGGCCAGCGGCAGCTCGGATGCTGGTGCCAGCCAGCGCGGCCTTGAGTGCGGGGTAAGCAGCTTGATCGGCGACTACGGCGACCTCTGCTTCAAACTCCTTGGCAAGTGCTGCCAAATCCGCCGCGTTGTCATTAGCAGTAAGCGCCACAACTCGATATTTTTCGCGGTGTTGCCGGACGAGATCAAGCGTCGAAAGCCCAACAGAACCGGTTGCACCGAAGATGGAGATAGTGCGGGTCATGTCCGTGTGAAATAGTCCAACAAACCGAGCGCACACAACAAGGCCAAAAGCCCATCCAAGCGGTCAAATAATCCTCCATGACCGGGTATAAGCTTGCCGCTATCTTTCACGCCTGCCCTGCGCTTCATCCAGCTTTCGAGAAAATCGCCTGATTGCGCAATTACCGCAAGCAAAATGGCCAGCCCCAAAAAAAGCGGCAAATTAAACGCCCAGTCATGCGCAAGCGAAGGGGGAAAAGGTAAGTTCGGGTCAACGGGATGCCAAAGGTCATCCACTATCAGCACGCCCATCGCGGCAATGGCGCCGCCGGCTAAACCTGACCAAGTTTTAGAAGGGCTTATGGCTGGCGCAATCTTCGGGCCGCCTATCGTTCGTCCAGCGAAATAAGCACCAATGTCGATGGCGACGACCGTCGCAATTGGTAATATCGCCGCATAAATTGCATCCTGCCGAAGGCCGCGCAACGTCAACACTGCTAACCCAATATAGCCCACGCCTGCGGTTAGAAAAACGAAACGCTGCAACGGGTTCTGGACAAATGCAGTCAAAAGCCCCCAAAATTCAAGCAACAGACCCAAACCGATTACTAGCATGAACAGGTCAAATATCCAGCCGCCGAGCCACAATGCGCCGCCAGCAACAGCTACCATCACAATCGCCGATAACGTCCGCACGCCAAGGTCGGACTTCGCTCTCGCCTGCCCTTCAGTCACAAAACCACCCCTAAAACACCGTCACCCTGAACTTGTTTCAGGGTCCATCGGGCGGTTTGACCCGATGGTTTTTGGGCGGCGCGGCGGCGAAGTTTTGCTTTATGAGGCAAACGCGGGCACGACGGCGAAATGGACCCTGAAACAAGTTCAGGGTGACGGTGGTCATTGAACGGACGTGCCATATCAAAACTCATCGCCCGCCATAGCGCCTTTCGCGCGTACCAAATTCGGCTAAGGCTTGGCTGAATTCTTTCGGCGTAAAGTCGGGCCATAACGTGTCGGTGAACCAAAATTCGGCGTACGCGGCCTGCCAAAGTAGAAAGTTCGACAGCCGCTGTTCGCCCGACGTCCGGATGACCAGATCAAGCGGCGGCATATCCGCCGTATCGAGACGCGCGGCAATCGCCTCGGCAGTGATAACGCCGTCCGCTGCTGCTGCGTTGGCAGCACGCACAATCTCGTCCTGCGATCCATAGTTCAGCGCGACAGCCAGTGTCGTCCGCGTGTTATGCGCCGTTCGCGCCATCGCGTCATCGATCAGCGACACAATATCGGGGGCCAGCGCGTGATAATCACCGAGTATTTTCAACCGCACATCATTGGCAACAAATTCGTCTATGTCGTTTTTGATAAACGCGCGCAACAACCCCATCAAATCGCTGATCTCTTCCTCGGGGCGTTTCCAGTTTTCACTTGAAAAGGCATAAAGTGAGAGAGCCTCCAGCCCGGTTTTCCCGGCATAACGCACAATTTCGCGGACAGTTTCGACGCCCTTTTTATGACCGAGTGCGCGGGGCAAGTGCTTTTTCTTGGCCCACCGGCCGTTACCGTCCATGATGATGGCGACATGGCGCGGGGCGGTTTGCTCGCCATCGCTAGTTTTTGCAGGCTTTTTGGCCAGGCCAAGCATCAAGCAAACAGCCCAATTTCGTCATTCCCGCGAAGGCGGGAATCCAACACCTGCCGTTGAAATTTACACCGCTGGTGATGGCCCCCCGCCTGCGCGGGGGTGACGAAAGGAAGGGTTAGGGTCGTGACAGAGCTCACTGGCTCATGATTTCCTTTTCTTTATGCGTCGCAGCGTCATCGATGGCCTTGATGGTCTCATCGGTCATCTTTTGAACCTCGGTTTCAAGGCGCTTGCGGTCGTCCTCGCCGATTTCCTTTTTATTCTCGTCGGCCTTTAAGGCGTCATTGGCGTCGCGGCGTACGTTACGCGCCGCAATCTTTGCCTTTTCGGCATATTGCCCAGCGAGCTTTGCCAGTTCCTTGCGACGTTCCTCGGTCAAATCGGGGATTGGCAGGCGAAGCATCTGCCCGTCAGTGATCGGATTAAGCCCCAAACCCGCCGAACGGATAGCTTTTTCAACCGGTGTCACATTTGACCGGTCCCATACCTGCACCGAAAGCATGCGAGGTTCTGGCGCGCTGACGGTTGCAACCTGATTGAGCGGCGTGTTGTTGCCGTAAACCTCAACCATTACCGGATCGAGCAAAGTTACATTGGCGCGGCCCGTGCGAAGTCCTGACAAATCGCCTTTCAACGACTCAACGGCCCCCTTCATGCGGCGTTCTACATCGGCTTTGTCATATTGCGGCATCGCTCAATCCCCCTCATTCTTTACTACTGTCGAGGTGCCGGTTCCATCAAGCACCTTCAGGATATTGCCCTGTTCGCGGATCGAGAACACAACAATCGGAATATTGTTATCGCGGCAGAGCGCAACGGCGCTGGCGTCCATGACTTTCAGATTATCCGCCAAAACACGGTCATAAGTCAGTGTTTCATAACGTTTTGCTGTTGGAACTTTCTTTGGATCGGCATCATATACGCCGTCCACCGAAGTCCCTTTGAGCAGCGCATCGCACTTCATTTCAGCCGCGCGCAGTGCCGCACCTGAATCGGTTGTAAAATAGGGTGCGCCGACACCAGCGGCAAAGATTACCACACGGCCTTTTTCCAAATGGCGTTCGGCGCGCCTGCGAATTACCGGCTCGCACACTTTGTCCATCTCGACTGCCGATTGCACGCGAGTATGTACGCCCAGCTGTTCGAGTGCGTTTTGCATCGCAAGCGCGTTCATGACCGTCGCCAGCATACCCATATAATCGGCCTGCGCCCTATCCATGCCTTTCGCGGCACCTGCCATGCCACGAAAGATGTTCCCGCCGCCGATGACAAGGCACAGCTCAAGTCCGGTATCCTTGGCGGCTTTTACCTCGGCCGCGACGCGCGCGACAGTGTCAGGATCGATGCCAAAGGCTTGATCCCCCATGAGGACTTCGCCCGACAATTTCAGCAGGATGCGCTTATAATTCGCTTTGGCCATAAGTCCTCACCCCTAAAGCAATGATGGCGCACAGCTATAAGAGCCGCACGCCATATCGCAAGCCTATTCCCCCGCTTTTAAGGGGGCAATGAACGTTATCCGCCGACGGCAGCAGCCACTTCGGCAGCGAAGTCAGAAACTTCCTTTTCGATGCCTTCGCCGAGCTGAAAGCGAACGAAATCAGCAAGTTTGATATCCTTGCCAGCAGCCTTCGCTGCTTGTGCAACAACGTCAGCAATCGCGGTCTTGCCGT
Organism: uncultured Alphaproteobacteria bacterium; assembly: GCA_963763915.1. GTDB lineage: Bacteria > Pseudomonadota > Alphaproteobacteria > Sphingomonadales > Sphingomonadaceae > Sphingorhabdus_B. Next base: position 36,735 of record CAVXQH010000002.1, on the reverse strand, counting down.
CCATCACGAACAGCTGGCTGAGCAGTGCGTTTTCCTTGGCGAATTTCTTCACTGCGCCTTCAACCATTTTTTCAACGATGTCGGCGGGCTTGCCGCTTTCCGAAGCCTTTTCGCGTGCAATGCCGCGTTCACGCTCCAGCGTGTCAGCGTCAAGTCCACTTTCGTCGAGCGCAAGCGGGAAAGCGGCTGCAATATGCATCGCAAGTTGCTTACCAAGGCCATCCAGCGTTGCGGCGTCAGCATCGCTTTCCAGCGCAACCAATACGCCGATACCACCCATGCCAGGGGCCGCCGCATTGTGCACATAAGAAACAACGCGACCTTGCGAAACCGCAAGAGACTTGGCGCGGCGGATCACCTGATTCTCGCCGATGGTGGCGATATTGTTGGTCAGCACTTCTTGCACTGATCCACCGTCGGGATAGGCAGCGCTTAGGATTGTAACCGCGTCATTGGCTCCAAGGCCAAGCGCAACGCCCGATACCTTGCGAACAAAGTCCTGAAACTGTTCGTTCTTGGCGACAAAGTCGGTTTGGCTGTTGACTTCAACAGCGGTGCCTTTTGTGCCTTCAACCGCTACACCCACAAGACCTTCGGCCGCTGTACGGCTCGATTTCTTGGCTGCGGTCGCAAGGCCCTTTGAACGCAGCAGATCTACTGCCGCTTCCATATCGCCATTGGTTTCTTCAAGCGCCTTTTTGGCGTCCATCATTCCGGCGCCGGAACGCTCACGCAATTCCTTGACAGCCGATGCAGTAATTGCAGACATATCAGTGTCCTTTCATGTCTAATTCAACCATTTAATCCGTTCACCCTGAGCTTGTCGAAGGGCTGTCCTGGTAAAGGACCGAACGGATAAATGGCAGGGCTTCGACAGGCTCAGCCCGAACCGAGCTTATGCTTCCGGAGCGGCCTCTTCGGCTACTTCGGCTTCGACTACTTCTGCGGCTGGCGCTTCTTCAGCTACAGCTTCAACAACAGGTGCTTCTTCTGCGACAGGTTCAGCACCAACAGCTTCTTCCATAGTTGCCGGAGCGTCCGCAGCTGGTTCAACAACGTCAGCCAAAGCAGGCTCAGCAGCCGGTTCAACAGCAGCACCAAGGTCTTCGCCGCGTTTTTGTGCAGCACCTTGGTTGCCCTTTGAAGCAGCGGTAGCAACCGCATCGCAGTACAGGCGGATCGCGCGTGCCGCGTCATCATTGGCTGGTACTGGAAACGCGATGCCGCTTGGATCAACGTTGGAATCGAGAATACCGATTACGGGAATACCCAGAACATTGGCTTCCTTGATCGCGAGTTCTTCTTTGTTCGCGTCAATGACGAACATCACGTCAGGAATGCCGCCCATGTCGCGAATACCGCCCAAAGAAAGCTCCAGCTTGTCGCGCTCGCGCGTCATTTGCAGGATTTCTTTCTTGGTGAAACCGTGGGTGTCACCTGAAAGCTGTTCTTCCAGCGTCTTCAGCTTTTTGATCGAGTTTGAAATCGTCTTCCAGTTGGTGAGCATGCCGCCCAACCAGCGGTGGTTGACGAAATGCTGGCCAGAAGCACGCGCAGCATCGGCAATCGGGCCTTGCGCCTGACGCTTGGTGCCAACGAACAACACTTTGCCGCCGCTTGCAACGCTTTGCGCCACGAAATCGAGAGCACGCGCAAAGAGCGGCACCGACTGTGAAAGATCGAGGATGTGGATTCCGTTGCGTGCGCCGAAAATATACGGCTTCATGCGGGGGTTCCAACGGTGGGTTTGGTGGCCGAAATGTGCTCCGGCTTCAAGCAATTGCTGCATGGTGACGACAGGTGCCGCCATAGTCTTTCTCCTTCCGGTTGAGCCTCTGGAAAGCAAAGAACCTGAACCGCTGTTTAGAGCGGGATCAAGCACCGGTATGTGCGCTTCCCATGTGGTTTGAGTGCGCGCCATTACGGCGAGGTTCCGGATTCGTCAAGCGGGTTTATGCGGCCGCAGAGAAAAGCGACTGCCACTCACTCCAAATCAAGCGCCCTGCGCGCCCAGGCTTACTTCGCCGCGGGAACCGCTGTCCCCGCCGCGCGAACCTTTGCGGGGAGCTCGCTGAAATTCACGCCGAGCGTTTCGCTATCATGATATTCGAGATGCGACCCCGATAATGCGTTTGCGTTACGTACATCTCGCTCGACATAGAGCAAAGGAGCGGCCGAAAATTCAAAATTCTTTCCTGGTTCGGCGGTGCCGCGTTCAAATTGGTACTGCAAACCGACCGAATTGCCCGGAGTGACAGTAATGCCCTGTAATGGCCTTGAATAAGGCGTCATCGTGAACAACGACTCGCCAATGCATTTGAACTCGTTTCCGGCATCGTCGATCAAGGAAACAGTGGCACATTTCGCGTCATAATTGCTGCTCCACAAATATACAGGCTTTTCCGACTTATTAGTGAAGCTGACATTGACGCGGATCGATTGCTTGGTGATCAGCACTGACTGAAACGCCATATCGCCATTGCGAAAAGCGTTGCTGGTTAGCGGTTCAGCACCGGCCGTTGTGGCAATCACCGATGCAGCGACCGCACATGCCGATGCGAGTGGAAACTTAAGGCGCAATTCCAATTCCCCCTGATAAATTACTTAAAAATATGACATAATATGGCGATCATTTTGCCCCACATTTTGCCACTCCCGTGCGCTTATACAACGTGTTCATCTTAGGCATATTGCCCGAACGGCCACCCATGTCATATCCATCACCGACATAGATGTCCAAATTCTCATAGGTCTTCGCCTCAAACTCGCCGTAACCATAGATCACTACATTTTTCTTGGCTTTGCCCCAATTGCCCTTGCCGAGCAGCCTACCGCCATTGCTCTTTGCTGACGAAACACGGAACAATGACGTACCGCATTTCCCTTGTGCATCGACGCTAGTGCCGCAGAAATCCTTGCCGCAGCGTGATATGTCTACGCTTCTATACGGTAGCCCGCGCGCAGAAAAGGCAGCCTTACCCTCGTCACTCACCCAGCGTCCAAGATATGATCTGGTGTCTGCAGCAGCAGCGGCTGCGCCTGCCGGAGTAACGGGCGTCGCAAATGGCGCAGCGGCGACGACCGCCACCGCACATATCGACAAGCGAGAAAATACATGGGAAAGGACCTTCATGGCTAATTCCTTCTGGCAAAATCGGTTTGTTGACGGTCCGGTCAGTCGGGTCGTCAAGTGGCTATCGTTATCAGCGATTTTTGCATTTGTAACCTATGTTGCTTCGGTCGCGTTTTTATCTGCATTTTCCTATGATGATTTCCCCGACAGCCTACTGGTTAAGGTCGAGGCCCTGCCCATCATCTTCCCGCTGCATATGATAACCGGTGCACTAGCGCTGGCGCTGATACCGTTGACATATCACTTCCGCGACCGACCCAAATGGCACAGGCCGCTTGGCCGGATAACCGCGCTTGATGTCCTGGTGTCAGGCGTGACGGCCTTTCCGGTAGCATTGGTCCTACCCGTGACCTTCTGGTCAACCGCTGGGTTCAGTATGCAGGCCGCCACTTGGCTGACCCTGCTCGCAATGGGCATCTATCACATCAGCCGCAAAAATGTAGCTGCGCATAAGGCGTGCATGCTACTAATGGCTGCGACCACAACGGGTGCGATTGTCTTTAGGGTGTTACTGGGGTTGTGGGCACGGTTTGGAGAGGTCCAGCAGTTCGAGACTGTATATGCGATCGATGCGTGGATCGCGTGGATATTGCCGCTAGGATTGATGGCTTTTTTGCTGCGTCGCGGTACGCATCTTGTGGATAGCGCGAAGTTTTATTAGATTTATATCAATTACTTGTGTATCATTGATCCACTTTTGTTCTTTTCTGGTTGACGTTGGAACATAAACCGAACATATAGACTCCATCAGCCAGACAAACGGCTAAGGAGATACCATGTCGATCATCGCTTCGATCCTGTTCACCGCTACTTTGGCACTTGCTGTCATGGCTATTGCGGGAACATTGATCGCCTCCAAAACGCAAATCCTGCGCGCTATAAGTGCGCGCCATGCCAATGACCGCAAGGTTAGAACAGTAAAAGTGGGCGCAGTGCGCGTTCTTAAGGCGCAGCCGTTTCAGGGCGCACGCATCATTGCCTTTCCTTCTGTCGTGTCGACAGCGCCTTTGGCAATGCAGGACCGCTTGGCGGCCTAATATTTTTTAGGGTTAAACCCTGCCCCTGCGGAGATGTTGACCATAACGGGCGACGTTTCGCGATTGTGCCCTGCGTAGCACGGTAACATCTCCGCAAGAGCAGCTCTCAATGTTCGCGAGCGGTCTCAATTTCTTAAAACAAGCTGATGAACTTATCACTGCTTACTAGCAGCCTTTCGCGAGTTGATTTCTGAATTTTTCGCTTAAATTGCGACATCCGACAGGAAAATGTTCTGAACAAAAATTTAGGGCCGCCGGTTTGACCCCGACGACCCTGATTTTTTAGTCCTGATTGGGACTTAAAGTCAGTTGACAGCGTCTTTGAGCGCTTTGCCTGCTTTGAATTTTGGCTGGTTTGAAGCCTTAATGGTCATCGTTTCGCCGGTCCGTGGGTTACGACCGGTTGATGCCTTACGCTTAGCGACAGCAAATGTTCCAAAGCCAACCAAACGAACTTCGCCGCCCGACTTCAATGTCTTGGTAATTGCGTCAAAGGTCGCTTCAACGGCCTTGCCTGCATCGGTTTTGCTGATGCCAGCTGCGTCGGCAACGGCGTTTGTAAGATCGGACTTATTCATGTTGCGGGAACCCCCTCTAAAGTGACTTTCAAAATCATGTATGAAATCAACCATCCATGACTCGCGGCCTTAGCCGGTGACCTCTTCATCGGAGAGAAAAACAGCGGTGTCAAAGAAAAATCCCTGCAAAACCGCCGTTTTTCCACAATTATTGCCTGCAACTTACCATTTCCGGAAAAAATCGGTCAATGTGTGACCGGTGCAGCCGGTTCATTACTCGGTTGTTGGCCATTATGGGCCGCAATTTCTTCTTCTTCCGACCACTCAACTGGCACCAAAGGTTTGACAAGGGCCCGTTTCAACACTTCGTCGACATGTGACACTGGAATGATTTTCAGACCCTTTTTTATATTAGCCGGGATCTCAGCTAAGTCCTTTTCATTTTCTTGCGGGATCAGCACGGTCTTAATTCCCCCGCGCAGTGCAGCCAGCAGCTTTTCTTTCAAGCCACCGATGGGAAGCACACGGCCGCGCAAAGTGACTTCACCGGTCATTGCAACATCCTTGTGTACCGCGATGCCGGTCAACGCTGACACGATTGTTGTAACCATACCAATACCAGCAGACGGACCGTCCTTGGGCACCGCCCCCTCGGGCAAGTGGATATGCACGTCTTTGCGTGCGAACAGGCTGGGCTTGATACCATAGGTCGGTGCGCGCGACTTCACATAACTAAGTGCGGCCTGGATAAACTCGCCCATGACTTCACCGAGCTTACCTGTGGTCCTGATTTGGCCCTTGCCGGGAACAGTAACCGCCTCAATCGTCAGCAGCTCGCCGCCGACTTCGGTCCAGGCAAGACCCGTGACCGAGCCAATCTGGTTTTCATCTTCCCCGATGCCATGGCGAAATTTGCGCACACCCGCATATTCGGCAAGATTTTCGGGAGTGATGTCGACCTTCTTCTTCTTACCTTCTAGTATCTGGCGCAGCGCCTTGCGCGCCAGCTTGGCGATTTCGCGTTCCAGAGTCCGCACACCGGCCTCGCGCGTATAATAACGGATCAAGTCGCGCAGCCCGTCTTCGCTCAGCGAAAACTCACCGGGTGCAAGCCCATGCGCCTTGATTTGCTTTTCCAGCAAATGCCGCTTCGCAATCTCCAGTTTTTCGTCCTCGGTATAGCCCTCCAGACGGATGATCTCCATCCGGTCAAGCAAAGGCTGTGGCAAGTTCATGCTGTTTGCTGTCGTAACAAACATGACATCGGACAGATCAAGATCAATTTCGAGATAATGGTCGTTGAACTTGTTGTTCTGTTCGGGATCGAGCACCTCAAGCAGAGCAGATGCAGGATCGCCGCGGAAATCCTGTCCCAGCTTGTCGATTTCGTCGAGCAGGAACAGCGGGTTCATGGTCCCTGCTTTGCGAAGGTTGTGCGCGACTTTGCCAGGCATAGAACCGATATATGTCCGCCTGTGCCCACGGATTTCGGCTTCATCGCGCACACCGCCAAGCGATTGCCTTACAAATTCGCGTCCGCACGCCTTGGCAATCGACTTGCCAAGCGAGGTCTTGCCAACACCGGGGGGGCCAACAAGACACAATATGGGGCCCTTCAACTTGTTGGTGCGCGCCTGCACCGCCAGATATTCGATGATCCGGTCCTTAACCTTTTCGAGCGCGAAGTGATCTGCATCAAGCACCTCTTGCGCTTTGGCTATGTCGCGCTTCAGCTTGCTGCGCTTTCCCCAAGGAATGCCAAGCAATGCATCAAGAAAATTCCGCACAACTGTAGCCTCGGCCGACATCGGTGCCATACCGCGCAGCTTTTTCAGTTCGGCATTGGCCTTGGTTCGCGCTTCTTTCGACAGCTTGGTTTTTTCAATCTTGGCTTGCAACTCGGCAATTTCATCGCCGCCGTCGCCTTCGTCATTGCCAAGCTCGCGCTGGATCGCCTTCATTTGCTCGTTTAAATAATATTCGCGTTGCGACTTCTCCATCTGGCGCTTCACACGACCGCGAATTTTCTTCTCGACCTGCAGCACGCCAAGCTCGCCCTCCATGAAAGCAAAGGCCATTTCCAACCGGCGCAATGGTTCGTGCTCGGTCAGGATCGATTGCTTGTCCGATACTTTCAGCTGGATATTGGCGGCAATCGCATCTGCAAGTTTCGCCGCGCTCTCGATTTCTGCGAGTTGCACCGATGTTTCCGCCGGCAGCTTCTTGTTGAGCTTGGCATATTGCTCAAACTGCTCGAGCACTGAACGCATCAGCGCGGTCGCCTCGGTCCCCTCTGCATCTTTTTCTTCAATCAGAGTTATCTTGGCCTCGGCAAAGCTCGCACCACCGTCTATTACTTCGACCAGCTCACCGCGCGACTTGCCTTCCACCAGCACGCGAACAGTTCCGTCTGGCAGCTTGAGCAGCTGCATTATCTGCGCAGTCACACCTATAGTATATAGGTCATCTTTATCGGGATCATCCTCGGCCGGATCAAGTTGCGCGACCAGGAAAACCTCCTTGTTGGCAGCCATCGCCTTTTCCAGCGCCGCAACCGATTTATCGCGTCCGACGAACAGGGGAACAATCATGCCGGGAAAGACCACGATATCGCGCAGCGGAAGAAGCGGGATCAATTGTTCCATAAATACTCCGATTCAGGGCGCAGGATTGCCCTTTCCCGCAGCATATGTGGGCAAACTCGGGAGTTTCAATGGTATTGCGGCCAAAGGAAAGATTTAGCTGTGCAAAACAGCCGTTTCGGGTCGGCCAATTGATTGGCAATAGCTCAACTCGTCCATTCCCTTTGCCAGTGAACATCGTTTCACCTTACGCGGCGCACGTGCCAACCGCGCTTTGGACATCTTACCGGCAAATGTTCATCAGGCAGCAAGGTTGATCGGAACATCTGCGCGCAGCGGGGGCACTTGAAGGAGTCGCTCTATGCCAAATATTTCCAACCGAACCAATTACATGCGGTCAGGGGGTCTTGCCCTGCTGACACTGCTCACCGCTCCGGCTTGGGGCGCGTTGTCCGCGCAACAGGCAGATCCTGTCGATCCGAATATCGTTGTCACTGGCCAGCCAGTGCCCGTAGTGCTCGACCCAGCGACGATGACCAAAGGCCCCGAAATTAAGGGCATTATTTCCGCGCGCGGCGGAGACAAGATGAAGATCGTGTCGCCAGACGGCACCAGTAACATCATCGCCATCGCCGAAAACACCAAGATAAAGGCTGGTGGCGGGCTATTTGGGGGGCGCAGCAAGATGGGCTCCGAAGCGTTGCTCAACGGCCTGCCCGTAACGGTCAAAACATTACAATCAGCAGACGGCCTTGTCGCCAGTCAGATCAGCCTACGTAAGGGTGATTTGAAAACCGCGAACATGATCCGCAACGGCACAGCCCAGCAATTTGATGAACAAACTGCGGCAACAGAGGCCCTTCGGGGTCGCATGGGTGATATAGACAAATACAACGTGAAAGGCACCACCAACGTCTATTTCAATACCGGCAAATGGGCGTTGTCAGCTCAAGCGAAGCAAGACCTTTGCGCCACTGCAGCGCAGGCTGACAGCACGAACAATGCGCTGATGCTGGTTGTGGGCTATACTGACTCGGTCGGCAGCGAAGATTATAACCAGACGCTTAGCGAGAAACGTGCCAGCAGCGTCATCAACTATCTGCAACAACAGTGCCGCTGGAAACCGTACCGCATGCTCACCCCAACAGGCATGGCCGAGTCCGACCCGCTCGCAAGTAACGACACTGCCGAGGGCAAGGCCCAGAACCGTCGCGTTTCGGTGAATATTTTGGTAAGCAAGGGCCTTGATGGTCTTTAATGCCCCGCGCGCTATCGAAAGAATGAACAAACGCAGGGTGGGTGATCCCATCCTGCGGGCGTGTCGTTAGCCATCGCTAAACGACGATACCTTTGTTTACAACATCCCCATGATTATCGGATTTGGCATTATTGCCAAACTGGCTGCGCGAACCTAATAACAGCGCAACAACAATGGGGAGTTTCAAGATGTCTGACGAAAACAACAACGACAAGATCGACGTCACACAGGCGTGGCAAGCAACACAGGACCAAAAGGGTAAGGCTGGAAAGCTGCGCTTGTTTGCGGGTTTGTCTTGGGTCGTTGCCATTGGCACCGAAATTACCGGGATCGTCATGCTTAAAAAGGGCATGTTTAACGACGGTAATCTTGCGCTCCTCATCGGACTTTTGGTTGTCATTGCGGTGTTCGCGATCGCCGGCAGCCTGATGTGGAAGGCCGCAAATAAACATGATCCCGCCAGCCGCGCGGATGGCTTCCGCTTTTTCGTTCAAAATCAGTTGGGCGCGATCATCACGGTAATTGCCTTCCTTCCGCTCATCGCGCTGATATTTCTCGACAAGGATATCGACCCGAAAAACAAGAAAATTGCCGGCGGCGTCGGCGTTGCTCTGGCCATGTTAGCGACTGTGGTCGGCATCGATTTCAAGCCGCCTTCGGTCGAGCAGTATAGCGAAGACATGAATGCCTGCGCCGCGCAGATCAAGGCGAAGCAGCCTACAACAGCTTGCTCACCTGAGGTCGCTACGCAGGCACAAGCGATTGCCGAGGATTCCGAAGCTGTCACACAGGCCACAAAAAGCGATGCGAACCCCAACGGATTGGATACGGTTTACTGGATCGCCCCTGAAAACGGCGCAAAGAAATCCAGCACACCGCACGTTTTCCACCTCTGCGCAGGTGTTAGCACATTACGTAACAAGACAGTAAATAGCGGAACGGTGACCGAGGCCTATGCGCAAAATGCAACGCGCATCACCAAACAGATCGAGATGGAGCAGGGCCAGTGCGGCTTCAAGGCCGCCGCTGCTGCGAAGTAAAAACGCGAACCTTCTCCCTTTCAAGGGAGAAGGTTTTCAACACTGGCTGACCTGACTTGAAAGCGCAGTTCCCCTGAGCTTGACAAGGGGTGACAAAGTTAATTTCAGCCTGCCTGTTCGTATGTTCGACGCAGTGGTTCTGCCCTGCCCTGCCCTCAAAACGGCAGCTTGAACCCTGCGGGAAGCCCCATGCCTTGAGACATCTTGCCCATTTCGGCGTTGCTGGCCGCATCGGCTTTCTCACGCGCATCATTGAACGCAGCGACGATTAGGTCTTCGAGCATTTGTTTGTCGTCAGGTACGATTATGCTGTCGTCGAGCGCGAGCGATAAAATCCGTCCCTTTGCGGTCGCGCGTACCTTGACCAAGCCGCCGCCGGAAACGCCTTCTACCTCGATCCCGTCGAGTGTGGTTTGCGCCTCATCCATCTGTTTCTGGATATTCTGCGCGGCTTCTTGAGCTGCCTTGATCATTTCTTCGATATTCTTCATGCGCTTTTACTCCAAACGCTTGTCTCGTGTTCTTCTGCATGCACTTCCGCGTCGGGAAATGCCTCTAACGCCGCCTTGACCAGTGGGCTATTCATCATCGCCTGATGCCGACCGGCACGCTCCTTATTCTCAATCTCGCGCAATGTCGGCGCGGCATCACCCGCTGCCTCGGTAATTTCCCACCGTGTGCCGGTTGTGTTCAGCAAGGCCTGTCGCAACTCGTTCAGGAAATCGGTTTCGACCGTACCGACAGCCTGAAATTCAATCTTTGGCGGCAAATAACTGACAATACGGAACTGGTCATGCAACCGCTCCTCGATAGTCAGAAAGCCTTTTTGGCCCAAATGCCGGATTAGCGCCGGGAAATCGGTAGGCAGGATTTGCGCTTCGGTTGCTGTGCTTGCAGGAGCGCTGTCGCTTCCAACTGGCCCGGCGGCACCTTTCGCGTTGGCTGCAGCCGCTAATGCGGGGCCACCCTCTGCGATGATACGCATCAGCTCGCCTGGGTCCGGCAAGCTTGCACCATGCAGGATACGCAGTAGCGCCATTTCGGCCGCATCCATAGGTTCCGACGCGCGCCCGACCTCCTCATGCCCCTTCATCAGCATTTGCCACAGACGGTGCAGCACCGGAAAAGTCAGCTTTTCGGCCTGTGCCTCAAGGAAAGTAACGCTTGCCTCGTCAAGATCATCGCCGACCGGCGCACCGATTTTGGTGAGTGTGATCCTGTGGACCTCGGTCATCAGGCCGCCGATCAGCGCTAGCGGTTCGATGCCCAACCGATATTGCTCACGCGCTTCGCCAATGGTTTCCTGGACATTGCCAGCAAGGATATGCCCGAAAAGCCGCCGGATGGTATCCCGGTCGGACAGGCCCAGCATCTCGCGTACCTGCGCCGCAACAATGCGGCCGCCGCCGTCCATATCGGCATGCGCCATAGCCTGATCCAGAATTGATTGCCCATCGCGCGCCGAACCTTCGGCCGCATTGGCGATGATGGCGAGCGCTTCTTCATCGGCTTCGACACCTTCCGCTTTGCAAATCATGCGGAAATTATCGACAAGCAACTCGGGCGTGATCCGCTTAAGGTCAAAACGCTGGCAGCGCGACAGAACCGTGATTGGCACTTTGTTAACTTCGGTGGTTGCAAACAGGAATTTTACATGCGCGGGTGGTTCTTCGAGAGTCTTTAACAGCGCATTGAACGCGTTTTTCGACAGCATGTGAACTTCGTCGATGATGAAAATTTTGAAGCGGGCAGAAACCGCAGAATAGCGCACTGCCTCGATAATTTCTCGGACATCGTCGACACCTGTGTGGCTCGCGGCGTCCATTTCCCTTACGTCAATGTGTCGGCCTTCGGCGATCGCCGTGCATGGTTCGCAAATACCGCACGGCGAAATGGTCGGCCCGCCCTGCCCGTCCGGGCCGATGCAGTTCAATGCTTTAGCGATCAGCCGCGCGGTCGATGTCTTACCGACACCGCGCACACCGGTCATCAGAAATGCATGCGCCAGCCGCCCGCGCTGGATCGCATTGCCCAACGTTTGCACCATCGCCTCTTGACCGATAAGTTGTTGAAATGTTTGAGGCCTATACTTTCGCGCCAGCACACGATACGCGCTACCTTTGGCAACCTCGACTTTGCCCTCAGCCAACCCCAATCCCAATGCGTCGTCGGGCATATCAAGTTCGCGTTCCAGCGAGATTTCGTCGGGTGAATCGTCCATTGCAAAAACGTTATACGATCCCGACCGCTTTTGTCGAAGCCATAGTAACCCTGTCGACAAAAAAAGCTCGCGCCCAAATCAAATTTATGTTGCAGTCCGTAAAATTTTTGGCAGTTTGGTGGCAGGGCACTTATTTTGGGGGACTTCACATGACAATTCGACGCTCTGCGCTTTCGATCGCCTTGATCTCGCTTGCAACTTCAGTAGCGGCGCCAGCTTTAGCGGCGTTCGAAACTGAAGAACAAACAACGACTGCAGCGGCGGGCACGGATGCAAAAGCAGAAACCGAAGCATCGAAAGTCGATGCCGACAAAAGTACCACAAAAAAAACCGGTAAGGACGCCAAGAAAAAAGAACCAAAGGCCTCCTCGCTGCACGTACAATGCGATGGCTATCCCGATGATATGGGCGCCGGAGAAACCGCGGCCCGTATAATCGGCGCGATTACCCTTTTGGGGCTATTTGCGCCTCCTCCGGAAGCCGCCAAACCCGAAGCGCGCAAATTGGGAGCGGACGGAGTAACCGTTTGCAATCAATTACTCGATGGCGAGAAAGCAGAGGGCAATCAATTCCGGAAAATGCAGCTGATGATGGCACGCGCCATCCACAAGATCGAGGCGAAGGACTATGACGGCGCGGTCGGCGATGTTGCCCTTGCCAGAAACATTGCCAACGAAGCTGGCTATACGAAGGATCCCTATTTTCAGCGTTCGATGGGCATTTCTATGGCAGATTTGGAAGGCGCAGCCTTGATCCGCGCTGGCCGCTCTGCAGAAGCCATGCAAGCGTCGCTGCAAGATTTGGATAAAGTTAAACATCAATTCTGGCGGTTTTTGACCCAGCCGACATATGCTAACTACATTAAGCAAAACCACGCTCTGCTAGATCGCCATTATGACCAGCAAGCGCGCATTTACCCGGCGGGATCGCCCGGCGTTGCATCATATTACGAAAACCAAGGCCAGTTTGCCAAAGCAGCCGCTCTTCGGGAGGCCATTATTGATTGGCATTCCAGCGGTAAGCCAGATCATTTGCATACGTCGGTTTTGGCAAACGCCGCCCTTTCACACGCTTTGGCTGGCGACTGGGCAAGAGCTGCAGCACGGGCGCAGGAAGCGCGCGACAACGACAAAAAGCGGATGACCGATGGCAAGCCCGACACCGATCGCAGTGAAAACAATGAAGTGCTCGACCTTTATGAGGTTTTGAAACTTCATCATGAAGGCAACGGCGTTGGGGCCCGGCGTATGTTTACAGGCCGATCGACATGGCTAGCACCGTCAAATGGTGCTGTTCGCGAAGCCAACAAACGTCTTCGGGCTAGCGCCAACCCGGACGAGCTCATCAACATGCTTGCAAAAGATCATGATGCTTTGTGGCAGGAAAGACGCGACACGGACATTGCTGAACTAATGGCGAAGGACACCGATAACAAAACGCTGTTTGGTAAAATTGATGGCTACAACAAAGCGAATGGTTGGGAGTTGATGTCCAAAACCGTTTGGAACACCAAGAAGTCGAAGATCCTTCAGAAGCCAAACGAGAAAAATGGCCTGATCCCTGCGTGGATATACAACGGATATTATAATTTTTACGCGCAGCTGGATGCGATATTGCTGCACGCCGCGTTAACCGCGCGCGAGAAAGGCGAAACCCACATCATGTTCTCGCCCAATATCGACAAGGATATCCAATTCGCATCGATCCGCTTTGGCAAAATCGGCGACCCGGGCATCCCAGAGCTTTTGGCGCTCAATGTGAACGATGTGATCGCGGAATTGGAAGATGTTATTCCCAGCCCCGAGGCATTGAAAGCCCGCAAGGCCGAAGCCAGCAAAACGAAAAAGAAAACTTAGTTTTGCGCTAAAGTAGGAGCCGAGCGACCCGCAGCAAATTCGTTACGGCTGCTTCCGTCAGGATCTGACCGGGTTGGCGACAGTCACGTCCGCCCGACTCCCGGACGTGCGTCTACATCGATTTAACAGATTTGCAAGTTGTGAAATGTAGTGAACGTTATGCCGGATAATCTAGTGAATTTTTGATTAAAGATACTCCTACACCTCTTTGACACCCTGTTTGGTTAGTCCGAACTTACCACTGCAAGGAGGTCTAAAGATGTCCGATTACTTCACATTAACACCGATACCAAATCCGAACTTGGTATCATATTCACAAGCCGCGATGGAAGATCGCAGCGCGCCGCGGGTTCGACTTCGAATTCCGGCGATTTTGCGCCCATCCGGTTTCCCGGGGTTTAGCGTAATAGTAAAGGATATCTCGCTTTCGGGGTTTAGCGCCGAAGCATTGACCGGCATGAAGGCAGGCACGCGTGTCTGGTTGACGGTCCCGGGTCTTGCGCCGTTGCAATCTGTGATTGAATGGAACGACGGTACGTTGATTGGGTGCTCGTTCCAGAATTTGCTCAACAGAGCGGTTTTGGAATTGTTGGTTCGTCAGCACAGTGCCGAATTCGCTTATGGCTAAGCGCGCCTAATCTATCGCGCTGTGCTCGCCTCTGAATCTATAGCGGCCTGAACAGCGCGATAAAACTCTGCCCGTTGGCGACCAACACCCTCAGGATCGGTTGCGGTTGGCCAATTGCTGTTTGATGCAATAACAAGCCGGCGCTTGGGGTCGATAAAAATACCCTGCCCAAAAATTCCTTGTGCAGCAAAGGAGCCGTCGCTCTCGGTCCACCATTGGTAGCCATAGCCCTGGCCTGGCCGGTCAGTTTGTACATTAGCTTTCGTGGCCTGATCCAACCAGCCTTCGGGAAGCACGGGTTTTCCTTTCGCAATTCCGCCGTCCAATATAAATTGTCCAAAACGCGCGAAATCCCGTGTAGATGCCTGTAAGCAGCAACCGCCAATTTCAGTACCTGTGGCGCCTAAGAGCCAGCTCGCGTCTTGTTCCATGCCGTACGGCGACCAGATTTTTTCAGATAGATATGTGGCAAGCGTCTTTTTGGTCGCGGACGTAACAAGTACGCCGATCAAATTAGTTTCGCCCGTCTTATAGACCCATTTCGTCCCGGCGAGCGCTTCGCGCGGTAATGTCCGCATATAGCTGACGGTTACGTCAACGCCAGGAGCAGCCTTGTGCTCGTTAAATTTTGCGACATCGGAATTGCGGTCGGTATAGTCTTCGTTCCAGCGGATTCCCGACGTCATCGTCAGCAGTTGCTTGATCGATACATCATCATAAGCCGAACCCTTCAGGTCCGGGATGTACGCTGTCACTTTATCGTCAATGCTATTGATATAGCCGTCCTTGATTGCAGCTCCGACTAGCGTCGATGTATAACTTTTCGCAACTGAAAAGCTTGTCCAGCGGCCATTGCCTGTAAAATCCAGACCATATCGCTCCAAACGGATTTTGCCGTCTTGAACTATCACTAGTCCCGCCGTGCGCTGCGTCTTGAAATATCCATCAAGATCAAAATTCCACTTTAGCGGCGCGCCCTTTGGCAAAGGCATTACGTCATCCCCCGCTTCGATAATGTTCGATTTTGCAAGTGCAGGAAGCCGATCCATCGCCCGAAACGCTGCATCGCGTTGGGGAACTGACCAAAACAAGACGTCCCGATTGGTAGGTAGATTTGCAAGTAAATTACGGGTGTCCTTGTCAGTGCTGAACCAAAAAAGCCCAAAAAGAGCCACCAGCAAAACCAAGATGCCTACCAACCATTTCCGCATGAATTGCCTCCCCTAATGCTGCTTTATCAAAGTCACTTGCGAAACATTTATTCCGCCACCGCGAAAGCCGCCTTCACAATACATCAGGTAATATCGCCAAAGGCCAATGAATTTTTCGTCAAACTTTTTGGGCAACGCGCCATCGGTGACCGCCTTGTCAAACCGGCCACGCCATTGCCGCAAAGTTTCCGCATAATCGATACCGAAATCGACTTGCCTGGTCCAAGAGAAGCCGCGCTCCTCTGCCAATGCTTTAAAACGGCTTTCGGACAATAAGAGTCCCCCTGGAAAAATATAATCCTGAATGAAATCGGTCCCCTTAGCATAGCGTTCAAACGCGTCATCGCTAATGCTGATGTATTGAAGCGCGGCTCTACCGCCGGGTTTGAGGAGCCTTGTCAAAGTATCTAAGTAGATCGGCCAATAGGATTGCCCCACGGCCTCAACCATTTCAACGCTCGCAATCGCGTCATATTGGCCGTCGACGTCGCGGTAATCCGTCAATGAAACTTGCGCTTGCTTATAATCGGCCAAGCGCGCTTTTGCATAGCTTAGCTGTTCTTTTGACAAGGTAATCCCATGATACTTGATCGCGGTTTGTGCGAGTACCCGATCCGCCAGACTGCCCCAACCACAGCCAATTTCCAGCAAGCTTTGTCCGTCGCGCATTTCCAACCGATCCAATAACGCATCAATCTTTCTCGCTTGCGCATCTTCAAGGCTTTCGGCGGTGCCTTTCGAGGGGGCAAACATGGCGCTCGAATAGGTCAGGCTTTGGTCCAGCCACGGTTGGTAGAATTCATTGCCCAGATCGTAATGCACTTCGATGTTCCGGCGAGATCCTTTCTTGCTATTGCGATGAAGCCAATGCGTAAAACGCGCAGGCAAAGCGAACAGCGGATTGGTTCGTGCAATAAATCCCATTTGCTGCCGATTGCGCATTACTATGATGAAAAATTGGATCGGGTCCGGGCTAGACCATTCTTTATTTGCCCAAGCCTCATACCAACCAGAAGCCCCACGAAGCGAAATGCGCAACAACGCTTTCCAGCTGTGCAAATCAATTCGCGCGACAGGGCCGGGCTTGCGCCCTCCCAAAAAATACGGTGAGCCGTCCGGCAGTGTGCCTTCAACCGATCCAAGCGCTAAGCTTGCATCCAACTTGCGCATCCAAGGCGCGAACAAATAGCCCAAATTGCATTGCCATACTTTCGAAAATAAATGACCGCCAAGCCCGCCATTTCCATTAAGGGAACGACGCACTCGGCGGTCAGAAAAATTTTCAGGCGCGTTCATCAAGAATGACGATATGCGCAGGCCAGAAAATTTTGGCAATCACGCTCGCACGCAATGGCCAATTTTATTTACTTCTTTAGCGAGTCACGGATTTCCGTAAGCAGATCGACTTCCGATGGACCCGCAGTTGCGCTGGACATTGCGAAATATTTATTGGCTTGCTTTACGATCATGTAAATTATGAAAGCCAAGATCAGGAAGTTCACAATAGCAGTTACAAAGCTACCATATGCCCAAACATTTGCGCCAGCTGCGCGCGCCGCCGCAAGCGACATGCCGTCGGTTACCTTGTCTGCTCCACCCAATACGAAATATTTGCTAGAAAAATCGACGCCACCAGTAATCGCACCAACAATTGGCATGATGATATCGTCGGTCAACGACGATACAATTTTGCCAAAGCCTGCCCCAATGATGACACCAACCGCGAGGTCAAGCACGTTGCCCCGCATGATAAAATCCTTAAATCCACTCATGCTTTCTCTCCCATTAACGACTGAGGACGTTGTTTATGCGTTCGAAAATGTTGTTTGTCGATAGTTGCGATTGTATAATCTCCATCTGCTGCTTATGTTCCGACGTAACCCGAGTGAGGGAAGAAGGAGAAAGACGGATGCGCAAGACCTATTCAAAGTTCCTAATCATACCTTTGGCAGCGGCCACGCTGGCGTCTTGTGGTATAAATAGCGTACCCACTGCGGAAGAAGCCGCGAAAGCAAAATGGGCCGACGTGGAAAATAGCTATCAACGCCGTTCGGACCTGATCCCGAACTTGGTGGAAAGCGTCAAAGGTGCCGCAAAGTCAGAAACACAAATTTTGACGCAGGTCACCGAAGCACGCGCAAAGGCAACCGCAATCAACATCACAACCGATGATCTCTCTGATCCTGCGACCTTTGAAAAGTTCAATGCCGCACAAAACCAACTGACACAGGCGCTCGGACAACTTCGAAGCGTGGTAGAAAACTACCCGCAACTGCAAAGCCAAGCGCGCTACGGAGAGCTGATGCAATCGCTTGAAAGCACCGAGAACCGTATCGATATCGCGCGTCGCGACTACAACGCTGCGGTGCAAAATTATAACACAACGATACGCACCTTTCCCGATATAATCGGCGCGAAAATCATCCACGGTGCCAAAC
Organism: uncultured Alphaproteobacteria bacterium; assembly: GCA_963763915.1. Classification (GTDB taxonomy): domain Bacteria; phylum Pseudomonadota; class Alphaproteobacteria; order Sphingomonadales; family Sphingomonadaceae; genus Sphingorhabdus_B. Next base: position 18,813 of record CAVXQH010000002.1, on the reverse strand, counting down.
CCATGGTTCCGTTTAAGGCAACGACCAAGGGAGCCGCAGAAGCACCCAAAATCGACATGACCAGCTAAGCAGTTACGCAAGGATAAGGCGTAATCGCCATGCCCCGCATTTTGCTCTTATTGGCTTTGGCTCTGGTTTTTGGCTGGAGCCAACCTGCTGACGCGCAGAATTTTCCAAAGCTGACTGGCCGAGTTGTTGACCAAGCCGATCTGCTTGACCCAGCGCAAGAGGTCGGCCTTGCTGCGAAATTGCAAAATCTGGAGAATACCACGCAGCGACAAATGGTCGTGGCAACAGTCGCAAGCCTCGAAGGCAATGACATTGCCGATTACGGCTATAAGCTTGGTAGACATTGGGGCATTGGAGATAAGGTCCGAAACGATGGTATCGTCCTTTTGGTGGCACCAAATGAACGCAAAGTGCACTTTGCCGTTGGTTACGGCCTCGAACCCGTCATGCCCGATATATTTGCGTATCGGGTGATCCAAGACGACATATTGCCGCGCTTCAAAAGCGGAGATTTCCCGGGCGGCATAAATGCTGGCGTGGACCGGGCATCAGCCCAGTTGCGGCTACCACCCGAAGAAGCCGCCAAGGTTGCTGCTGCAGCTGAAAAGAAGAAGCGTCAGTCGTCTAATGGCGGCGAAATAAGCGCAATCATTTTCTGGCTGTTCATATTCTTCTTTGTGATTTTGCCAATAATCCGAGCATTTGGTAGCGCCGGTCGGCGACATCGCGGCCGCGACAACGACGGGCTTGGCCCAATCATCATCTGGGGCGGTGGTTCCGGTGGAGGTTCTTCTTGGGGCGGCGGAGGCAGCTCTTCATGGGGTGGCGGCGGTTTCTCTGGCGGAGGTGGAAGCTTTGGTGGCGGAGGCGCGTCCGGTGGCTGGTGAAGGTCTGCCCATAGAATTGCATGCAACGGTGCACATGAACGCGGAGGAGCACATGCTCGTTACCGATGCAGTTGCATCGGCCGAGGAAAGCACCAGCGGCGAGATTGTTACCATAGTTGCCCAACAATCTGACCATTATCGCGATATGGCAAACATGTGGGCAACAATCGTCGCATTTCTGGCACTCGCGGTTTATGCGCTGTTTCCGGCATTTTATCTGAACCTGATCCAACAGCTATTGGGCGGATGGGAATTAGAATTTAGTGCGGGCGAATATGTCGCGATGATTTTCTTTGCGATGGCCCTGAAATGGGCTGGCATGCGCTTGCTGATGGAGTGGCGGCCATTGCGGTTTTTGCTGATCCCCAAATATGTCAAAGAACGCCGGGTACGGGAACGCGCTATCGAGCTGTTCAAGGTCGGAACACAGGCGCGGACAAAAGGGCGTTCGGGCGTGTTGATCTATCTGTCGATGCTCGAGCATCGCGCTGAAATCGTGGCAGATCGCGCAATTTCTGATATCGTGGCACCAGAAACTTGGGGCGATGCGATGGCAGCACTGTTGCGCGGCGTGAGAGCAGGGAACGCTGGCAAGGGCATGGCAGAGGCGGTAAAGCTTGTCGGCACGGTGCTAAATGAACATTTCCCGCCCGATCCCGAAAATCCAAACGAGCTACCCGACCGGTTGATCGAGATTTGAGCGATCATCATGACATGGCCATGCCCGAAGAAGTCATGTGGGAAGGCCGCTTCCTTACCGCAAAGCGGCGCGGTAAATGGGAATATGTTGCGCGCAGCCGCGGCATAAAGGCGGCGGTTATTCTGGCCATCGATGACGGCCACGTCTTGCTGGTCGAGCAATTTAGAACACCACTGGGAGCTTTATGCATCGAGCTTCCAGCGGGTTTAATCGGCGACCATGATGCGGGCGAAGATACGCTGCTTGCGGCATCGCGGGAGTTGGAAGAAGAAACCGGATACCGTGCCGGCCATATCGAAATGGTCGGTGAATTTCATTCGTCACCCGGGATGGTGAGCGAGAGCTTTTTCCTCGTCCGCGCTACCGACCTTCAAAAAGTGAGCAAAGGCGGCGGCGTCGACGGCGAGAACATTACGCCACACCGGATTGCGCTTGTGGATCTTGCAAAATTTGTCGCGGAGAAGCGCTCTGGAGGGTGCGCGATTGATTCCAAACTGCTTATGCTGGGGCTGATCCCGCTCTAGCGGAAGTTATCGGCATAGGCCTGTAGTTTGAGCCTTTTTGGTGCCGAAGGTACAACGACACAATCGAAACCACGCTTTTTCGCATAGGCTTGTGCCGCTTCCAGCGTCGGAAATTTCAAATTAAGCTGCCGGTTGGTATCGCTAGACCCTGCCCAGCCCATCAACGGATCGGCACGTTGGCCATCATTCGTTTCAAACTCCAGATACCATACACCCGTTCCGGCTTTACCCGATTGCATAGCGTTTTTGGCTTTCTCAATGATGCGTATTTTGGTCATGTGCCGCGCTTTGCATTAGTTCGCATTGCTCCGTCAAGCGCCTCGTTAGGCATTGCGATTGAGCGCATTTTTTGTTTTCAGGCTAGCCGTTGCAGCCCAAGGCTCATCTGGCCAGACATGCTTGGGGTAGCGACCCCGCATTTCTTTTGCAACATCGTGCCAGCTGCCGCGCCAAAAAGCAGGCAAATCGCGGGTAGTTTGTATAGGGCGTCCCGCGGGTGAAGTCAGGCTAAGCAAAAGCGGCGTTCTGTTTGCACCAACAACGGGATGTTGGTCCAAGCCAAAAATTGCCTGCACGCGCAGTTCGACAGTCGGTCCGCCGGATGCGGAGTAGTCTATCGTGTAACGCCCACCGTCGGCGCTATGGAAGCTTTCGGGGGCTACTTCGTCGATTTGCCTAATGGCATTCCAACCTGCAAACTGCCGAATTGCCTCATGCAATTTATCACCATCGATTTGCCTGATACGGGTAACGCCGAGACATAACGGAACGAGCCAATCGACGATTTTGCTGGCCAGTTTGCCCTCTGAAAGCGCCTCGACGCCCGCGAACCTTGCGCGCTCGAGCAACGCCAGCGACGCTCTTGTCCAAGGCAGTATTTCTAAGCCATGTTCGGTCACAGCTTCGCATAGTTTTTCCGCAATTGCCTCATCACCGGCATTCGTGTCTGGCTTGTCGGAGAGCGCGACGCCACCCAACCGCCGCAAATTGCGCGCCAATACGCGGTCTTCGCTGCGATCGTAGCGAAGCAGTGTTTCGTCGGTTACCCGGTCGGCAAACAGTTCCAGTACATCGTTTTCCTCGAGCGCCGCCGCCGAAAAAATCTTTGCGCCGGATGCTGCCCCTTGCATATCTGCAACGGCGAGCCATTTTTCTTTGGTAAAGCCCGACGTGGGATCAAGTCGAAGCCCCCTGCCCATGACACTGATCCAGTCCTCCCCTTTATTGTCACGGCGCCTGGCGACACGCGAAGGAAAAGCGATCGCTACCAATTGAGCAATTGTATATGGCGCGTCGTTTTGCGCTCCTTTGCCTGCAATAGCCGATATGCGCGCAGCCAGGCTTTTCGCTGCGCTTGCCTTCTTGCCATTATCGCTGTGCAAGCGCTCAAAACGGAGCGTCAAATCCTCGTGGCCACCGCCCAAACCTCTTTCTTGCAGCATAATAGCGAGCAACGCCCCTTGATGTGCCTGCCCCCGCTCGGCGGCTTGCAGCACCATGTGCGCCAATTCGGGTGGCAAGGGCAGTTTTGCCAATCGCTTGCCGTAGTCGGTGATCGCGCCATTCGCCGCAATTGCCCAGCATTCGCGCAATCGCCGTCGCGCAGTCTCAACCCCAGGCAACGGAGGCGGGTCAAGCCAGCGCAGTTTGGAAGGATCGCCCTCGCCCCATGATGCACAATCGAGCAACAACGGCATAAGGTCACTCTCCAGTATTTCCGGAGGATCAAACGCCGGAAGCCCACCATTGCCTGCATCTTGCCACAAGCGGTAGCATGTTCCCGGTGCTTGACGGGCAGCGCGCCCACTACGCTGCGTCACGGCGGATAAACTGGCCTTCTCGGTTACCAGCCGGTTCACGCCAACCGCCGCGTCAAATCGCGAACGGCGGGTTAAGCCGCTATCCACGACGATCCGAACGCCGTCGATGGTCAGGCTAGTTTCGGCGATGTTGGTCGCCAATATAATTTTGCGGCGTCCCTCTTTGTCGGGCTTTACCGCCGATTGCTGTGCATGTTTTTCGATTTGCCCGTGCAGGGCATGAACTGCGAACCTGTCTTCGGGCAAAGCCAAAAGCTCGATAGTGCGATCTATCTCCCGCACGCCGGGCAAAAATGCCAAGATATCGCCCTCAGCCTCGAGCAAAGCCAGTTTGATAACGCGAGCAACCTCTTGTTCGACAGTCTTGGTGGCATCGCGGCCAGCATAATGCATCTGCAACGGCCAGTTCTTTCCTTCGCTCTCGATTACCGGCGCGTCATCCATAAGTTTAGAGAAACGATCTCCGTCGAGCGTAGCAGACATGGCAATCAGCCGGAGATCGGGACGGAACGCCGATTGCGCCTCAAGCGCCAACGCGAGTCCGAAATCGCTGTCGAGGCTGCGTTCGTGGACTTCGTCAAAAAGCACCGCTGAAATTCCGTCCAGTTCGGGATCGCTTATGATCCGGTTACGAAATATCCCCTCGGTCATCACGATTATACGCGATGCATTACTCAGCTTACTGTCCATGCGCGTGGCATAGCCTACGGTCTCGCCAACAGGTTGACCCAACTGCGCCGACATATATTCAGCCGCCATCCGTGCGGCCAAACGGCGGGGGCTGAGCAGGAGAATCTTGCCGCTGCACCATGTTTGAGGGAGCAGTGCAGGCGCAACGAGTGTCGTTTTGCCTGCTCCGGGTGGTGCAATCAGAACGGCATTGCTGTGCCGTTCAAGCGCACTGAGCAAATCGCCCAAAACATGCTGAACGGGATAGCTCTCAATAGGCACGCGAGATTGCGAACTCTACCGCCTCTGCCATGGCTGCCTTTGCTTCGCTATTATGGAAAGGACCAAGTGCGTCGATTGCCCTTTGCCCGTAATGTCGTGCACGTTCTGTCGTGTCGCTGATTGCATCGTGTTTCGCGATCAGTTCAACTGCATAGGCGAGATCGGCGTCAGAGCTTCTGTTACCCAGCATTGCCTCGCGCCAAAACGCCTTTTCCGTGCCGTCACCGCGGGCATATGCCATGATAACGGGCAAGGTGATCTTGCCGTCGCGAAAGTCATCGCCCTTATCTTTGCCCATGGTCTGTGCATCCGACGCATAGTCCAAGGCATCGTCGATCAGCTGAAAAGCGATACCTAAGTTCCTGCCGTAGCTATCAAGCGCAAGCTCTTCGGTTTCCGGGCGTTCGGCAACAACTGCGGAAATTCGGCATGCGGCTGCAAAAAGCGCAGCGGTCTTGGCTCCGATAATGTCCAGATAGCGCTCTTCATTGGTTTCGATCTGCCGCTGCGCCGTCAATTGATTGACTTCTCCCTCGGCAATGACTGCTGACGCGTTAGACAGGATTTTTAGCACTTTGAGCGACCCGTCTTCGACCATCAACTCGAACGAACGGCTGAACAAGAAGTCTCCGACCAATACGGCCGCAGGGTTGCCAAAAATCAGGTTCGCCGCAGTTTTTCCGCGTCGCATGTCCGACCCGTCAACGACATCATCGTGCAGCAATGTGGCGGTGTGGATGAACTCCACTGCGGCGGCCAGTTTATGATGCCGGTCGCCGGGATAATCGAGCAAGCGCGCACTCGCCAGCGTAAGTAACGGACGCAGGCGCTTGCCGCCACCCGCGATCAAATGTCCCGCAAGTTTGGGGATCAGCGGAATTTCAGACTGCATCCGGTCCAGAATAATGGCATTCACCCGGTTAAGCTCGGGTGCGACCAGATTGAGCAATGGTTCGAGCGAAGGCTGAGCCTTGTGCTTGATGGGGAGAATTTGTGCAGTCATCGTAACTCCGCTCTGACAAGAGCCTGAAAACATGGCAAGTGCAAATGGCGCAAAAGCCCTTGTTTCTGACGCAACAACAGGCCAAAGCGACGGAATGACCGACGATCCCGTCTTAACCCGTTTTCGCGACAGTATCGATAACATCGATGCCGCGCTTGTTTTCATGTTAGCCGAGCGCTTTAAGATTACCCAAGCGGTAGGGGAGCATAAAGCCAGGTCCAGCCTTGCTCCGGCCGATCCCGACCGCGAAGAGCGGCAGATCGAACGGCTTCGTCAGCTTGCCCACGATGCCAAGCTTGATCCGGACTTTACCGAAAAATTCCTGCGCTTCATTATCGACGAAGTGATCCGGCATCACGAACAAATCCGGGAAAGCGGCGGTTAGGACTTTTTGCCGACCCAAACCACTTTTGACACTTTTGACACGAAAACGGCTTTTTCTGTAATTTGTTCATATTCCAAAAAGGGATTGGGCACTGCTTGCGCGAACCGCAACAAACCGAATGCGAACATTACAAGAACATTTTCAAAAAGTCAAGCTCTATTCTGCCTTGGGCAAGCACAATCTGACCAGCAACCCGCCTAGGTCTTCGCTTTCCTCCAGCATCACCTTGCCGTCATAAATCTCGGCTACGTCGCGCACAATGGCTAGGCCCAGACCTGTACCGGGCTTACCCGTGTCGAGCCGAGCACCGCGATCAAAAATGCGTACGCGTTCGCTTTCGGGTATGCCGCGACCATCATCTTCGACGAGCATTTCCACAAAGCCGTCGGCCTCCTGCACGGTCACAAACACGCTTCCTCCGCCATATTTCGCGGCGTTTTCAACCAAATTACCAAGCATCTCGTCCAGATCCTGCCGTTCGACATGGGCAACCAGCGTTTTGTCACCGTCCATATCGAGCCGGACATGGCTGTAAAGGCGACTGACCGCGCGTTCGACAGATTCAAGACTATCCCAGACATTGGCGCGGCTGTGCGCATGTCCCCGTCGACCAACGGCACGGGCACGGGCCAAATGGTGATCGACTTGGCGACGCATCGTCGTTGCTTCGCGGATTACCGTCTCATCCAAATCAGCCGCCTTGGCCGTCGCGCTGTTCATAATAACGGTCAGCGGGGTTTTGAGCGCATGCGCAAGATTGCCTGCATGACGGCGGGCTTCTTCGGCCTGGCGCTCATTGTGGTCAAGCAAAGCATTAAGCTCGCTAACCATCGGCATAACCTCATCAGGCAATGTCTCGGTTACGCGGCTTTGCTGGCCGCTGCGCATCATCGAAATAGCCTTGCGTACCGAACGCAGCGGCCAAAGGCCGTAGAATGTCTGCAACGCGGCCATGATGATGAGGCCGATACCCAGCACCAGAAAGCTAAAAAACAATACCGACCGCAGTCGCAGGATTTCCGCATCGAGGCTCTTGCGGCTTTGCGCGGCCATGAATGTCCAGCGCACCGGGGAGTTGGGCAGCACTATGCTGCGATCTACAACGCGCAGCGGCTCTTTGACGAACTCAGCGCTGTTATAGAAATGGACCGCCTCACCGTCTTTATGCTTGTGAAGCTTTAGCTCCCTGTCCCAAAGCGAGCGCGAGGGCCAGGGTATCGCACCGTCACCCGTAATCTGGTAATAAAGTCCGCTATTGGGTTCCAAAAAGCGTTGGTCACCAAGAGGCCGGTTCATGCGAACCTCCCCGTCGGGGCCAATTTCAGCCGACGCGATCATCGCCGTCAGCACATATTCGAGCTGATTATCAAAATTGCGCGAGACGGTGGTAGTGAGCACGCGGTCGAGGGCAAAGCCGCCACCGATCAACAAGATCGTAATCCACGCAGCCGCAATGATGATCATCCGTCGGCTGAGCGAACCGGTACCAAGCTCGACATTTCGTTCGGCAGTATCTACGGCACCGGCCGCACCGACGATTACCTCGTTTTTCAGAGCCGCGGTTCCTCAAGACTATACCCTAGGCCGCGAATTGTCGAGATAACATCCTGCCCCAACTTCTTACGAATGCGCGTAACAAATACTTCTATCGTATTGGAATCACGATCAAAATCTTGATCGTAAATATGCTCGATCAGCTCGGTGCGTGACACAACCTTGCCCTTGTGATGCATGAGGTAAGACAGGAGCTTATATTCCTGCGCGGTCAGTTTGACCGGTTCTCCATCAAGCGTAACGCGGCCCGAACGCGTGTCGAGGCGTACATCGCCCGCGTTGAGCTCCGACGAGGCATTGCCCGACGCACGGCGGATAAGTGCACGCAAACGAGCGATCAGCTCTTCTGTCTGGAACGGTTTGGCAAGATAATCATCCGCGCCTGCATCCAGTCCTGCGACCTTATCCGACCAGCTGTCACGCGCTGTCAACACCAGAACCGGAAACTTCCGGCCTTCTTTACGCCAACGATCAAGCACCGTCAGACCGTCAATCTCGGGTAGGCCCAGATCCAGGACAACTGCGTCATAATTCTCGCTGGAGCCCATATAATGGCCATCTTCACCGTCCACCGAAAGATCGACGGCATAGCCAACGCTTTCCAAGGTATTTTTAAGCTGCTGGCCCAATGTGGGTTCATCTTCAACGATCAGGACGCGCATGCTTTCCCCTTAATCTGGTACAAGTTTACGAATATGAACGGGATAACCGATCAGGAAGCAATCGGCAAATGCTTAGCGCAATTCTGCAATTTTCAGCGTTGACGCAAAATGTCACCCGTGCGCCCATCGACATCGACAAAAATAACGCGGTCTTTGTTGATGAATTTCAACCGGTAAACTTGGACGACCGAGTCATATTCAGGGCCCAGATACTGCATTCCGCGCATACGCGGCACCACTCTGCCCTCAATCTCTCGAAGCGACATAACACGCCCGGATTGCATGTCGGTACGGGCGTCCGTTTGTTCGCCGCGCCGCGCTTCTGCGGGCGCAGTAACTGCAACGCCTGCCAACAGAAGCAATGAGAGAGAGGCTGAAAGTGTTTTCATGACACGTGAACTAATGCTCTCGCTTTGAACGCAATCTGAATGAAAATGTCAGCGGCGCGAAAGCTATTTCACCATCGCGAAAGAGACAGCAATGGTGGCTTCTGTAGTCACTTCGCCAGCTTCGACGGGGGTAGATACTGCTTCCGCGGCAGCACCTGCCGCATCCATTACCGCGTAGCTTCTCATTTGCTCTCGGCCATAGCTACGGAGCGTTTCCGCAACGCGCACCACGCGCACGCCGGAAAAACCGGCTTTGCGGGCATGATAGGTTCCCAGCTCCATCGCGCGCGCCCATGCTTTGTCGCGCGCCGAAGCTTTTGCAGCGTCAGCATTTTCAAGGCTGAAATTCGGGCCATTAAACTCGGTCGCGCCGCTTGTCGCCAGCGCGTCCAGCACATCGCCTAGGCGCGAAAGGTCGCGCAGTTTCGCGGTAACCTGATTGCCAACGATATAGCCCTTGAACCGCTGCTTTCCCGTCGGCAAATATTCAATATCGCGCTGCATACTCAGGGCGCTCGTCTGGATATCCTTTTCGGCAATTCCCATGCCCTTTAGCTGGGCGACAACGGCTTTCATTTTTTCCGCATTCTGGCGAATGGCATCGCGCGCTTTCGCGGCTTTGGTCTGAACGCCCGTGCTGAACGTTGCAACGTCAGGTGCGCTGGCCACGCTTTCGGTCAGCGAAAGTTCAATTATCGGATTTGCTGCGTCGGCCTTTATCTCTGTCATGGAAACCGCATTCTCCTGCGCTTGGGCACTTACAGCAATGGTCGCAAACGCAACCGAAGCGATTAATTTGGTGATAGCTTTTTGCATGTTGGTCTCCAGTGCCCCCAAGGAAATTTTATACTCCTAGATAGCGGTTTCACGCGCCCACGCAATATATGCTTCGCGCAGCGCCCTCGTCACTGATCCGGGTTTACCATTGCCGACATGAACACCGTCAATCTGCACCACGGGTAAAATCAATGCCGTTGCCGCAGAAACATAGGCTTCGCGCGCAGCTTGCGCTTCGGATACGCTGAACGCGCGTTCTTCAACGCCGGTAATCAGCCCGCCCACCAGTTCCAGCATCGCAGCACGGGTAATCCCATGCAGGATATTGCGGTTGAGCGGATGCGTCACCAGAACACCTTCCTGCGTGATGATATGCGCGTTCTGCGAGGTTCCCTCTGTGACCATATCGCCGCGCACCAACCATGCGTCATCACCACCGTGCGCCTTTGCTTCTTCCTTCGCCATAGAGGCATAGAGAAGCTGCGTCGTCTTGATGTCCACCCTGCCCCAGCGCAGATCGGGCAAAGTTACGATCTTAATACCCGTTTCGGCAGAAGGATTGGCGGTCAGAGCGATTTCTTGCGTGAAAGCCAGCACCGTTGGCTTCGTGGCAGGCGGCGGGAAGAAAAAGCTCCGGTCGCCGGGATTGCCGCGTGTTACCTGCCAATAGATCATTCCTTCGGTAAGCGCATTGCGTATCACAAGCTCCCGGCAAATCGCCAGCCACTCATCAGTGTGTGGCGCGCCTTTTATTCCCAGTTCGCCAAGCGACCGGCCAAGCCGCGTGATATGTCCGGGAAAGTCGACAAGCTTGCCATCCAATACCGACACCACTTCATACACCGCATCGGCAAAGAGAAATCCGCGGTCGAATACTGAAACATTCGCGTCGCTCTCGGGCAGATAGTCGCCGTTTAAATGTACAGTGCGCATGGCCACGCTTTGCGCGATGACTTGCCAAGCGTCAAGCTGCCCCCTATCGCGCCGCGATCATGGCCGCACCCCCAATCCTCGCATTTGAAGGTCTCGCGTTGCAGCAAGGCTCGGGCTGGCTGTTCCGCGATATTGATCTTGCGATAGGTCCGCGCGACCGTCTCGCGCTGATCGGACGCAATGGTGCAGGCAAGACCACCTTGATGAAGCTGATCGCGGGTAGCGTAGAGGCGGACAAGGGCAAACGCACTGTGGTACCCGGCGCGAATATCGTGATGCTTGAGCAGGACCCCGATTTCGGCAATTTTGTACGGCTGATCGACTTTGCCTTGGCTGGAGACAGCGCACCACCCGAACATTCTATCCGGGCAATAGCCGATCAGATAGGCATCGACCTTGACCGTACCGCCGCGACTGCATCGGGCGGAGAGCGCCGCCGGACAGCGCTGTGCCGCACGTTAGCGAGTGAGCCTGATCTGCTGCTGCTCGACGAACCAACCAACCATCTCGACCTCGCGGCGATTGAATGGCTTGAGGCATGGTTGACTCGGTACAAAGGCGCGTTCGTCGTCATCAGCCACGACCGCACGTTCCTGACGCGGTTGACCAAGCAGACATTCTGGCTCGACCGGAGCAATTTGCGGCGCAATGAAATCGGTTTTGGCGGATATGAAGCTTGGGAAGAGCGCGTATATGCCGAGGAAGCCCGCGCCACCGAGCGGCTGGATGCGCGGCTGAAGATCGAGGCCCATTGGCTCGAGCGCGGGGTTACTGCGCGTCGGAAGCGTAACCAGGGTCGTTTGGCGAAACTCTGGGAAATGCGGGCCCAGCGTGCTGCGATGCTGGGGCCAGCGGGGACAGCGAAACTTGCAGCAGCGAGCGACGATGCCAAGACCAAGACCGTTATCAACGCGGAAGCAGTCAATCTCTCTTTTGGCGATCGCGCGATCATCAAGGACTTTACCCTGCGTATCCAGCGTGGCGACCGGATCGGCATTGTCGGTTCGAACGGCACCGGTAAGACCACTCTGATCCGGCTTCTTACCGGAGAAATCCAGCCCGATAGCGGCAAAGTGACGCGTGCAAAGACGCTGACCGGAATCGTCATCGATCAGCAGCGCAAACTTCTGGCCCCCGAAAAACAGGTACGCGACGTGCTTGCCGACGGCAGTGACTGGATCATGGTGCGCGGAATCAAAAAGCACGTACAGGGATATTTGAAGGAATTCCTGTTTGATCCGTCGCTTATTGAAGCGAAGATCGGCACGCTTTCGGGCGGTGAGCGGTCGCGGATACTTTTGGCGCGCGAATTTGCGCGTGAAGCCAATTTGCTTGTGCTTGACGAGCCAACCAACGATCTAGATCTCGAAACGCTCGACCTTCTGCAAGAAGTCATCGCCGATTATGACGGTACAGTTCTGATTGTTAGCCACGATCGGGACTTTTTGGACCGTACGGTCAACCTGACCCTTGGTCTGACCGGCAGTGGCAAGGTCGATATCATCGCGGGAGGCTATGCCGATTGGGAAGCAAAGCGCGATCGACCGCAAACGTCCGAAACCCGCAGAAAAGCAGACAAGTTTACAGTAGAATCGATATCCGCTGCAAAGCCGATTGCCCCGGCCAAACCCGCCAAATTGAGTTACAAGGACCAGCGCGATTACGACCTGCTCCCGGGACGTATTTCCGCAATCGAGGCGGAAATCGCCAAGGCCGAAACCGAGATGTCCGACGCATCGCTCTATACTAAAGATCCCGCGCGCTTTGCCGAGCTGACGGCGCTTTGTGATAGCCTGCGCACGGAAAAGGACACCGCCGAAGAGCGCTGGTTGGAACTAGCCATGATGGTCGAGGGCTAGCGCCCCATCACCCGGGAAACCTGTAATGGTCGGCAAGGCGATCGAGCGCAATTCGCAACACCAGTTTGCCAGACCGATTGGGCCAGCCCATTGCCTTTTCCGCCGCCGGAACCCCCTCTCCCGCACAAATCACCCGCCACGAAATATCGTTAAGGTCTCTGCCCAGCACAAACATCGCATCGTCGAACCGGCGTTTCGCGCTCAGCACCGCTTCGCCTTGCTGCAAAACCGGAGGAGAAGCGCGCTTCGTTCGCCCAATCGGTGCCGCGTCCCATTGCATTGTAACCCGCGGCCCCAATTTCGCCCGCTCATAATCACCGCGCAGCTTTTCCCCGGCAAGCAGCTGCCGGTCGCTGATCATCGACCGCGCATGCAACCACGCGAGAGGAGATTCGGCCAAGTTGACAGTCACCGTACGACGGGGCCGATCATTGCGTGCGCGAGAAGCGGTTGATTTCTGGGCAAGTTGACTTTGCGGCTTACTTATTTCGCGTTCGACAAGCGGTCGCGGATCGTGATGTTTGGGTTGCGAACTAGCCATGTTTCCTCCAAAATATTTGAACGAATCATACTTGCCATTATGGATATAATGTAGGAAAGTGTTTTCCTATTTGGTTTAGGAACTAATGATGCAAAGCCGTATTCGCGATGTTCGCCGTGCAAAAAAACTAACGCTTGCCGATGTGGCCGCACGCTGCATTCCGCCGACAACTGCACAAACCATCGGGCGGCTTGAAACCGGCACGCGTACGCTCTCCATTGGTTGGTTAAACCGCATCGCCGCTGGCCTCGGCGTGGAATCGAGCGAGTTGGTGCAAATGCCCGCACAAGAAATATTGCCAGTGGCTGCATTGCTTAAGGAAGACGGCGTCTTTGCCCCGACCAAGACCGAAAGCATTGCAGCTCCGGTTATATCGTCCAGCATGATCGGCATCCGCGTTGTCGCCAGCAACGGCGAGTACCGGCAGAGCGACGAAATCTGGCTGGAAAAGTTGGAGCCGGCGGATTTTGCCAAGGCGCTCAACCGCGACGTGCTTGTCCCCCGCCCGGCTGGCCGGTTCATGTTCGCCCGGCTGATTGGCCGCGAGGACGGCAAGCTGCATTTGTTGCCGCACTCGGCCGGTTCACGCCAACAAGTGGTTGCCGATCCGGTATGGATTGCACGCGCGGTTAAGCTGGTTCGCGCGCTTTAGACTGCTGGTTTAGTCCTGCACTTCGGTGTTGATCAAAAGCCCGCTTAACGCGGAGACTATCGCTCGTAACCCTCGGTCATGCGGTCGCCTTTCTGGCCAGCGCCACCTTCTGGAACAAAGCTATCCGGACCGACCTTTAACCAGATCAGGATCGGTGCAGCCTGATAGACAGACGAATAGCTGCCGACGAAAATCCCGAAAGCCATTGCGACGCTGAAACCAAAGATTACGTCCGGGCCGAAAAACACCAAAATGACAAGCGGAGTAAGGATCGTAAGGCTGGTCATGACGGTACGCGACAGTGTTTCATTGACCGACAGATCGAGCAAAGCAGAAATTTCCATCTTCCGGTATTTCTTCAAATTCTCGCGAATGCGGTCATAGATGATGATGTTATCGTTCAGCGAATAGCCAATAATCGTTAGCAACGCCGCGATGGTGTTGAGATCAAACTCCATTCCCGTCAGCGAAAACAAGCCCAGCGTGAGCGTTACGTCGTGTATCAGCGCCCAAATTGCACCCACACCGAACTGCCATTCAAACCGGAACCAGATATAAAGCCCGATGCCAATAGACGCGGCAATCAACGCCCAAATGCCGTCGGAGAATAGCTCGCCGGATACCTTGCCCGAAACCGAGTCAACGCCGTCGATGCGCACTCCCGGGTGCTTTTCCTTCACCTTGGCGACAATCTTTTGCGTCATCTGGTTGGCGATTTCAGGCTTGGCTTCCGCCCCTGCCGGCAGCTTCATCCGGATCGAAACCTGATTTTCCTTACCGAAACGCTGGATTGTGGGTTCACCGTATCCCAACGATCCGACGGTTTCGCGCAACTCTTGCACCGGCGCGACTTTTTCACCGACAAATGTCGTGCGGATCATTTGGCCGCCAATAAAATCAACGCCATAGTTCAGGCCCTTGGTGAGCAAAAGCGCAAACGACGCTGCCATCAGCAACATACTCACCCCAAAGGCGATGTTCCGCCATTTCAGGAAGCCGATATTGGTATTGTCGGGGACAAGTTTCAGCAGTTTCATGGTATCTGTCCCTACCTTAAATGTTAATTTCTTGTGGTCGGTTGCGCTTTAGCCAGCCGACGACCCACATCCGGGTCAGCGTAACTGCGGTAAATACCGACGTGACAATCCCGATCATCAAAACGACTGCAAATCCCTTTATCGGGCCCGATCCGATGAAGAACATCAGCACAGCCGCGATCACGTTGGTGATGTTCGCGTCAAAAATGGCCCGGCTGGCTTCGGAATAGCCATGCTCAACGGCATCCATGACCCGTCGTCCGCGTCGCCGCTCTTCTCTTATGCGTTCGTTGATGATCACGTTGGCGTCGACCGCCGCACCAATGGTCAGCACAAAGCCAGCTATACCCGGCAGCGTCAGCGTAGCGTTCGCAAATGCCATCACAGCCAAGATCATCGCGACGTTGATGATAAGCGCAAAGCAAGCATACATGCCGAACCGACCATAGGCGAGCAGCATCCAGACAAGCACACCCGTTGTACCGATCAAACCGGCTATCATACCGCGCCGGATCGAATCCGCGCCGAGATCGGGGCCGACCGAGCGTTCTTCAACGATTTTCAAGTCAACAGGGAGCGCACCGGAACGTAGCGCAATTGCCAATTGGTTCGCGCTATCGGTGGTAAAGCTGCCCGAGATGATTGACGATCCGGTTAAAATTGGCTCTTCGATCACTGGGGCAGAAATCACTTTCCCGTCAAGAATGATGGCGAATTGTTTGCCAGTAAATTGCTGCGACATGCGGGCAAATTTCTGACCGCCTTCATTGTCGAACTGGATCGACACAGCGGGCTGGTTAGTTTGCGGATTAACCGTTGCATCGGCGCGCACCAGCTTGTCGCCCGAAATACCACCCAACCGGCGCACAGCGACCAAGCCGCCAGCACCGTCTTCGTTTTCGGCATAAGGCACAATCTGGCTACCGACGCGCGCCTTGCCAGCGGCGGTTTCGTCGGGGTCTGCTCCTTCGTCGACCAGTTTGAATTCAAGTTTCGCGGTCTTTCCGATCAAAGCCTTCAATGCTTCGGGATCATCAAGGCCAGGAACCTGAACCACGATACGGTCCGCGCCCTGACGGATGATTGTCGGTTCGAGTGTCCCCACGGAGTTGATGCGCCGGTCGATAACATCCTTGGCAGTGTCCATGGCTTGGTTAAGCGCGCTGGTATTGCCGACGCCAGCCGGGCTAAGTGTAATCCGGTTGCCATCAACCACATTGATATTCCAATCGCGGCCGCCGGTCGCATTGGCGATTATCGGCAGCATAGCCTCACGCGCGGCGTCGACCCGCGACGCATCAGTCACCAAAAAGCTAAGGTTACCGCCACTGCGCGACACGCCATCGATGGCAATTTTGGGCGACGCACGGCGCATTGCGGCGCGCACACTGTCTTCAAGCAATTCCAGGCGCGACTGCGCGAGCTTGACCGTATCTGCCTCAAGCAAGATATGGCTGCCGCCCGCCAGATCGAGCCCTAGGTTGATCGCGGGCATACCAGCCAGCGCAGGGATCTTGGAGCGCATGCTTGGTGCCATCAGGCTTGGGATGGCAAATAACAGGCCGAACAATATCAGGCCATTGAGCATCCAAACGCGCCATTTGGGGAAATCAAGCATGTGCGACCTTTGCTATTTCTTCAATTCCCGACATGCGATTAATCGTTTGCCGGTTTGGTGCCGCGTGGCTGTACGTCGGCAAGTGTAGATTTAACCGCTTTGACGCGGACGCCTTGCGCGATTTCGATTTCGACATGGGTGTCGGCCACTTTCGTTACCTTGCCCATCAGACCGCCAGCAGTCACAACATCGTCGTTCTTTGCGACGGCATTGATCTTCGCCTCATGCTCTTTTGCACGCTTTTGCTGCGGACGGATCAGCATGAAATAGAACACGCCAAAAATCAGAAACAGCGGCAAGATATTTTGTACGGCGAAGGCCGCACCGCCGCCCGCAGGCTGCGCTTGCATGACGATTGCAGAAAGCATTGGTAGAGCCTCATTAACGGCCATATTCGGGTCCTTGAACGGGTACATACCAGCGGATGCCGGAATGACGGGAAAAATAGATGCGCGCGCCTATCATGCAAGCTTGCAAGTGGCAACGCCAAAGCTACCGAAAGCTGGGCATGAGCATTGCATTTTTCAAGGGTGCCGTGCGAAGTTTTCCAGCTTGCTTGCAATTGCACGAATAGCGCCGTAAAGGCCGCGTTCCATTGTTCGCCCTTGGCGGATTCTGGCGGTCGGGACGTAGCGCAGCCTGGTAGCGCATCACACTGGGGGTGTGGGGGTCGCAGGTTCGAATCCTGTCGTCCCGACCAATTATTTTCTAGTAAACCCAATAGGTTAAGCGGGTAACGCATGCCGGAATTACGGTGGCGAACTACGTTGACAGCTAAATACCTATGCCAATCAACATTACCGCAATAGCAATAGCACGACCGCTACACCGGGAAATAAAATGAACCATTTTCTATCGATCAATCCGTAACGCCGAAAAATTCGTACATGAAGAATTTATGATATTTCCAGAAAGACCGCGTTCGCTTATTTCTCCATCAATATCGACCATGACATAGCCATTAGGTTGTTCGATCCATTTGTCCGACTTCAAGCTAAACTTGGAACCAGACCATTTACCGATCAACGAATAACTGCCTTTAGGAGCGTTGTTGTTTCCGCCAAATGAAAATACCACAACGATCTCTCCGGTGTCTTGTGCCAAAGTATCCAAAGTTAAATTTGTCTCGCCTTGGCCGCATATATAGCTTCCTTCAAAATGACCCGTGAAATCACTTGCTTTTGCACTGGCAAGCGCCGGCCCGAGCGTTGCCACTTTTGCCAGAGCAGGCGCGTTTCCGCCCAGCAGTCCGCAGTCAAAATTGAGGCCGTTTAAACCAAGATGGAAACTTGTGCCGGTGCCATTATATTCTTTTTTCAGCATTGCCCCAAGGTCGCCTGTGAACGTGGGGCGTCCAGTTGCAGCGTTGAAACCATATTTGCCTGATTGACCAATGACCGGCAGCCGATAGGTGCCCTTGCCGTCAAGGACGACGGGACCAAAAGCGGCGGGAACCAAGAGCATTTGGGGTACATTGACATCGGGCACATCGATTTGTCCGGGTACACGAGCACCGCGCCGCGCGACGACAACTGGATCATCTCTTTGCCGAGGCGGCAAAGGACTGACTGCCGTTGTGATGGTAAAACACTCGTAAGTACCTGTTTGAGTGGAAGGCTTTTCGCCGATGCCTGATCAGCACATACCAATTGAACCATGATTGCAAGAGCGAATGCGATCAAACCCATTGGTCTCGTTGTCATAGCCAATCTCCTAAATTTTGACGTTCGGAACCGGGTTATATTTGCAGTTCCCTTAACTATCATCAAAATTCCCCAGCATATTCATATTTCGACTTTGCCTTGCATATCGCTAAATCGATGTCAAATTGAGTTAAGTGTGGCGTCACCACTGCTCCGGCGCAGGTCGAGCAAGTGCACCCTGCCTACTTTAGGGGCTTTGGTACCTGCCCCCGTAATACCGTTTGAGCGGAAGTGAGAATTTGATGTGCATTTGTAACACACTGCCTGATTTGGCTAATGTGCCAATGGGCGGCGATGGATTGGACGAAAAACTCTTTGCTACTCTAGAGAATGTTAAAAACTATGGGGAGCCGAAATGGTGGCTCTATCTCGGTAAATGTTCAACTTGTCAGCAAGATTGGCTGGTAGCGCAGGAAGAACGAATTTTTGATGAGTATTTTCTTGGACGTCTTTCGAGCGAACAAGCCAATCGAATAGTAAAGTCAAACATTTGGCCCGAACAATTCTTGACGTACGAAAGCGTACTAAAAATTGGAAGCACCCTTTCTAGGCACTGTTTGTTTTCTAGACAAAACATCGTCGTCGCTAGTATGGAGTGCACAAGACCTGATGACCGAGCGACCAGATATCACACTGGATGAAATCGCAGCTTTATTGGGAATAAAAATTGACCAGGCACGTGCGGTCGTCAATGCCATTGAGCTCCCTTGAAAATTACACGGGCAAATTAAAGAAAATATGAATTGCGGCGACGGGTGCGCAAACATCTCATTGACACCGCAAAAAGCCTAATTGCGAGGCCTTTGGGC
>CAVXQH010000001.1:182500-875304 GCA_963763915.1 uncultured Alphaproteobacteria bacterium | reverse complement strand
AAAAGCACAACTCGATCAATCCGCAAATGATCTATGACGTGAACGCCGCGTTTGATCGCGCTGTACAAGATGAAAGTGTGAAAGTGATCATCCTCGGCGCAGATGGCCGCAATTTCTCTGCCGGACATGACATTGCCGATACCGTCGCCGATTATCAGGCCGCGACCAAGGCGAACAGTCCCGGTGTCAGCACGTGGAGCGACTTCACCGAGGAATATACCCACGGCTGGTACGCGGCGGAAAAGGAAACCTATCTCGAATCCGCCAAGCGCTGGCGCAATCTGTCCAAGCCCACCATCTGCACGGTGCAGGGAAAATGCATTGCGGGCGCGCTGATCTTTGCCTGGGTGTGCGACATCATCATCGCCGCCAAGGACGCGCAATTCTCCGATCCCGTCGTCACCTTTGGCGTGTCGGGCGTCGAATGGCTCGGCCATCCTTGGGAATTGGGCGCGCGCAAAGCAAAGGAATTCCTATTCACCTCCGACATGTGGAGCGCAGACGAG
Organism: uncultured Alphaproteobacteria bacterium; assembly: GCA_963763915.1. Taxonomy (GTDB): domain Bacteria; phylum Pseudomonadota; class Alphaproteobacteria; order Sphingomonadales; family Sphingomonadaceae; genus Sphingorhabdus_B. Next base: position 874,798 of record CAVXQH010000001.1, on the reverse strand, counting down.
GCGCACCGACTGGGCATGGTCAATCATGTTGTCGAACGCGACGAGATGGACGCATTTGCGCTCAACATGGCGATCAAAATTGCCGCCAAGCCTGCCTTTGCGCTGAAACTCGCCAAGGAAGCGGTGAACAGGACGCTCGACATTCAAGGCCAAACGAACGCCATTGATCAGGCCTTCTCGCTGCATCATCTGTGTCACAACCAGAATTTCCGCAAATTCGGCTACGGCATGGACACCAGCAACCTGCCAAGCTTTGCCAGCGCACCGAAGAAGGACGGTTGACCGCAGCGCCGCAAAACACCCTGCTGATCGCGGGGGCGAGCGGCGTTATCGGCGCGGGCGCAGTGGAGCATTTTGCGCGGTTGCCCGGTTGGGATGTGATCGCACTATCGCGGCGCGCTCCGGTGGTGGCGCGTGATTGTGGCTTTACCCATGTGTCAGTTGATCTGACCGACGCCGCTGCCTGTGCAAATGCGGTCGCCGCGCTGCCGCCGGTGTCGCACCTGATCTATGCAGCTGTCGCCGAAGCGCCGGGGCTGGTGGATGGCTGGCGTGATCCGGATGTGATGGCGCTAAACGGCGCGATGTTTGAAAATCTGCTGCATCCGCTGGCGACATCGGGAAATTTGCAGCATGTCAGCCTGTTGCAGGGGGCGAAGGCTTACGGCGCGCATGTCCATCGAGTAACGACGCCGCTCCGCGAAGATGCCCCCCGCGATCCGCATCCCAATTTCTACTGGCTGCATGAAGATGCATTGCGGGCGAGCGCAGCAGAGGCAGGCTTTGCGTTCACGATCTGGCGACCCCAAGTCTTGATCGGCACCGCGCCCGGTGCGGCGATGAACCCGGTGCTCCCCATAGCCGCCTATGCCGCGATATGCCGCGAACGGAGCCTGCCCTTTGCGCTTCCCGGCAACAGCGCAGCAATCTGGGAGCTGGTCGATACCGGCCTGCTGGCCGAGGCGATGGCTTGGGCCGCGATCAACCCCGCCGCTCATGGCCAGACATTCAACATCACCAACGGCGATGCCTTTGTCTTGCGCGACGTTTGGAACGCCTTGGCGCAGCGGATGGGGTTGGAACCCAACGGCACGCCTCCGCCCGATTTTGCGAGCTTCTTTGCCGAGGAGGCGAGCCAGCACGCTTGGGCGGCATTGGCCGCAAGGCACGACTTGATCGAACCATCTTTATCCGCATTTCTGGGCCAATCGCATCATTATCTCGATCTGCTATCAAGCCCCCGCGTTGCAGAGCGCCCGCCGGTGCTGCTCAGCACGATCAAGCTGCGGCAGGCGGGCTTTGGCGCTTGTCGTGATAGCTTTGACGCGCTGATTGTCCAATTACGCCACATGGTCGAACTGCGGTTATTACCGCCCCTATTTTAGCCCGTCGCCATCCACCAATGCCTGTATCGTCACCGCCAGCCAACACCTTGTATCATCGACCACAGCGCCAGTCAGCGCGGGCAGGGGGAGCACCTGCCGTGCGGCCATATAGCCGATCCACAACAGGTTGATTTGCGTCGCCCGCGCCACCGCATTGTCTCCGCCCAGCCAGTCCGCCAGCGGTTGATCGATATGGCTGTGCATCAACGCGCTGCACAAGGCGCGGGCCTCGGGATCGGCGGTGGCGTGCATCATCATCGCCAAGGCGCTCGGGATTTCCTCGCCGTATTTGAGCAGTGTTACAGCACGTTCGCCGAATTCGGCGCGCGGGCCATCGGTAAACGGCTCAACCTGCAGAAAATCCTCAACTGCGGAACGAAACAGGCCTTCCTTAGACCCGAAATAGCGGCGAATCAGCGTGGCGTTAACGCCCGCCTCGGCGGCAACCTCGCGCACACCGACCGTGGTATATCCCTTGCGCGCGAACAAGATTTGCGCCGCCTTCAAGATATTTTCCCGGGTGCGCGCGGCATCCCGCTGGCCGGTGTTTTTCGTTGTCATCTGTTCTGCCATGTTTCCTTGCATAGACCGCTTGCAATCATAGGTCCAGCTAAGTATACAGTTGTAGACATATCTGGAGAAGATGACAATGACCGGAACAGATGCCAGCGCAATTCGCGCAAAGCTGGACGCGACAACGGCAAAATATCAGGCCGAACGCGAAAGGCGTTTGCGCCCCGATGGCACGGCGCAATATCGCGATTTCTCCGGCATTTTTGAAGAATTTGACCGCGATCCCTATGCCAATCCCGATTTCACCCGTGCGCCCATTGTGGCAGAAACCGAAGTCGCGATCATCGGTGCCGGCATTGGCGGCCTGATGGCCGCAGCCAAGCTGGCGCAACAGGGCGTCACCGATGTGCGAATCATCGACAAGGCGGGCGATTTTGGCGGAACCTGGTATTGGAACCGCTATCCCGGCGCGGCGTGCGACATCGAATCCTATATCTATATGCCGATGCTCGAAGAGACCGGGTATATTCCAACCGAAAAATACGCCAAGGCCCCGGAAATTTTCGCGCACTGTCAACGTATTGCGCAAAAATTTGACCTCTATCCAAAAGCATTGTTCCAGACATTGGTGCAAGATGTGCGCTGGCAGGATGATAGCGGACGGTGGGAAGTATCCACTAACCGTGGCGACAAAGTTCGCGCGCGCTTCCTGATTATCGCAGGCGGCATCTTGCACAAGGCAAAGCTGCCCGCCATCCCCGGCGTCGAGACCTTCAAAGGCAAAAGCTTTCACAGCAGCCGCTGGGATTATAGCTACACCGGCGGCAGCCCATCCGAACGCATGGACAGGCTCGCCGACAAAAAGGTCGCTATACTGGGAACAGGTGCTACATCGGTACAGATCATTCCGCGCCTCGCTGAAACCGTCAAACAGCTTTACGTTCTGCAACGCACGCCGTCGACTGTGGGGGAGCGCGCCAACCGGCCAACCGATCCTGAGTGGGCAAAATCGCTGCAACCCGGTTGGCAGACCGAACGGGTGGAGAATTTCACGCGGATCGTCGCGGGGCAACCTGCGGGCGAGGATATGGTCAATGATGGTTTCAGCAAAATCTTTGGCAACAATCCCAATGCGCTGGCGATTTCGACCGACGAAGAACGGCTGCTCGATCTGGAGGCGATGGAGGGCGTTCGTGCCCGGATAGAATCGATTGTCATCGATCCGGCAACGGCTGAGGCGCTGAAGCCCTGGTATAACCAGATGTGCAAACGACCGTGTTTTCATGACGAATATCTGCCCGCATTCAACCGCCCGAATGTGAAATTGCTCGATACCAGTGGCCAGCAAGGCGTTGAACGCATCACCGAAAACGGGGTCGTGGTCGATGGCGTCGAATATCCGGTCGATTGCATCATCTACGGATCCGGATTTGAAACCGGCACAAGCTATAAAAGCAAATTGGGAATCGAGATTTACGGTCGCGGTGGCGTCGAAATGACCGACGCTTGGGTCGATGGCCCCGGCACGTTGCACGGCATGCTGGCACGCGGCTTTCCCAATTTGTTGATCTTTGACCAGCTGCAAGGCGGCATCGCGATCAATTTTGCCCATCTGATGACCGAACTGGCCAATCACGCCAGCTGGTTGATTGTGCATTGCATCAATCAGGGCATCACCGAAATCGAACCCACTGCCGAGGCGCAAGAGGCGTGGTTCCATACGCTGATCGCCAGGCTGGGCGCGCAAGCGATGTTCTTTGCTCAATGCACACCCGGCTATTTCAACGGCGAGGGCAATATGAACGTTACCCCCGCGACCATGCGCATGGTCCCCTATTTCGGCCCGTTGATGGATTTCGTGCAGATTTTGCGCGATTGGCGCGCAGACGGAACGCTTGCGGGCGTTGATGTAAAGCACAACACAACAGGAGAGGTAGCATGAGCGCAGGTGAATTTGACAATAAAGTGGTGATCGTCACCGGCGCGGCCTCCGGGCTGGGCAGGACAACGGCTTTCGCCTTCGCCGCAGAGGGTGCACGGCTGGTCTTGGCCGATGTCGATGCCGCAGGGCTTGAGGCGACAAGCGCCAAAGTGCAGGAAATGGGCGGGAAAGCCATTGCTGTTCCTACTGACCTTTCCGATGCAGCGGCCTGCTCGGCGCTCGCGCCCAAAGCAATTGAAGCTTTTGGTCAACTCGATGTCGTGTGCAACGTCGCAGGCGCGTTCCGTTTTGACCATGCAACCGCGATCACGCCCGAAATTTGGGACCGCATCCACAGCGTCAACGTGCGCGGGCCGTTTTTCGTCATCCAGTCGGCCTTGCCACATCTGATTGAAAGCGCAGGCAGCGTGGTCAATGTAGCCTCGGCCTCGGCCTTTCTGGGCCATGCCTATCTAACACATTATGCGTCGAGCAAAGCGGCGCTGGTCAACCTGACAAAGTCGCTTGCGATGGAATATATTCATTCGCCGGTGCGCATCAACGCCATAGCGCCGGGCGGCATCAACACCGCGATGACAATGGGAACATCGATCCCCGAGGGTATCGATTTCAATCTGGTCGGCCGCTATACGCCGCTGCGCGGATCGTCCGAGCCCGAGGATCTGACCGACCTGATCCTGATGCTGGCCGGGTCGCGCGGTAAATCCATCCACGGCGCCTGTCTGAATGCGGATCGCGGGATTACGGCGGGCTAAAGCTTTATGTGTACGAATTTAAATTGGCTTAAGATATATTATCAAGTGTGGCGAAGCGCTTGCCGATGATCATCGAAATTCTGCGCGCAACCTGACACAAAGCGATCAATCCACGCCATGTCTGCTAAGGGCAGGCCTGCTTCCGGCGGTTGCATCTTCGCTTCGGGCGGAAAATTGCCATATCCCGCAAGCAGGCAATGCCAAGACAAAGCCGAATAATAGCGGTCGATGTCGAGAAGCTCGACCTCTTTGTCGAGCTCGCCTCCGGTAAACCAACATGTCATCACCGCTTTCAACGCGTCAGAGAGATTCTGGTTTGCGGTGTTGTCGCGCCAATATGGCGTGTCGCTACGCTGGCTCAGCCGGTAATGCGCGACGATATAGTCGCGGATGCCTTCGATACGCGCTGCAATCTGCGCATTGAAGCGCGGCGCATATTCGTTGCTGCCCCGCCCTTCGTCATAGGCTTCGATAAAACCCAGCACGCTCGACTGCACGATGTGGAGCGCGGTTGCTTCTAAAGGCTCGATAAAGCTTTGGCTCAGGCCGACTGCGAGACAATTTTTCACCCAGCTGTCCTCAAGCCGCCCCACGTTCATCGTCAAATGTCGCGCTTCGACGTCGGCATCGAGTAACCCTAGATGCGCCCGCAGTTCTGTCTCTGCGGCATCCTTCTCCAGATAAGCCGAGCTATAAACATAACCGTTGCCTGCACGGTTGGTGAGCGGGATATGCCAAGCCCAGCCGTTTGAAAGCGCGGTGGCGCGCGTTTCGCTGGGCAAGCCGCCCTTTGCATTGGCGCTTGGCATGGCAATAGCGCGATCGTTGAAAAGATTGTTGGAAAAGCCGTGGAAGGGCACCTTCATAGCCTGCTGGATGATCGTTCCTGTAAAGCCCGAACAGTCGATAAAGAAATCGGCAGCGATAGACTTGTCCGCATCGTCGACCAATGCTTGAACATGTCCGTCTTCACCGAGCGTAACCGAACGGATGGTCCGCTCCAGATGCGACACGCCGAGCGCCGACTTGGCATGATCGCGCAAGAACCGACCGACAAGCACGGCGTCAAAATGATAACCGTAACCGATGTCGAACGGAAAGCAATCTGCGGCAATGGGAGCCTTTTTTTGCTCTGCCAATTTGGCGAGAAGGAAGAAGCGGTCGGGATGCGCCCAAACATCACGGCCAGTACGCCTGGCCCGCGTGTGAAAGTAAAATTGCGGTGCGGTGAAGTCGTCGATTTGAGTAAGGAACGGGTGAAAGTATCGCTCATATCCTGGGCGCTCTGACCAACCGTGAAAACTGATCCCAGCCTTGTAAGTCGCATTGCACTGCGGCATCCATTCGGCCTCGGAAACTTCGAGCATATCGAAAAAGCTGCGGATTTGTGGGGTAGACCCTTCACCCACGCCGATGATGCCAATGTCGGGCGATTCAACTAAGGTGATTTTGTGATGTGGCCAGCTTTTGGCGAGCATGCACGCCGTCATCCATCCAGCGGTACCGCCGCCCAAGATGACGAAATGCTTGCTTTGGTCCTTATCCATGTAGTTTAGTTGGGCACAAAGCGGATCGCTTGTCCTCCGCCGGGCGCGATTTTCAGCAGCATAGCATCGCCACCTTTTACCTTTTTCTTCTCAATCTTGATCGAGAAGCGCTTTTCTGTGCGGTAATCGGCATCGTCGCCGTCGCGGTAAATTTCGGCGGTATAGGCTTTTCCCGGGGCAAGAAAATCAAGCTTCAAGGGTATATTTCGCGCTTGCTCGTCGCCCACTGCGCCCAAGAACCAAAGCCCTTTCCCGCCGCGTTCCTTGCGCGCCAACACAGCAAAATCACCGACTTCACCCGCGATTACCCTGCTGTCCTCCCAATCGACCGCAACATCCTTTATGAACTGGAAAGCTGTCATATGCTTTTCGTAGTTTTCGGGAAGGTCCGCTGCCATCTGGATCGGCGAATAAAGCACTACATAAAGCGCCAATTGTTTCGCGATGGTCGAGAGTATGTCGGTGTCATCCCGCCCTTTCAGGCTGAGCACACCCGGCGTGAAATCCATTGGACCCGATAGCATCCGTGTGAAAACCATGTTTGCTTCGTGCTCGGGCGGGTTTTTGGGCCAGCCCCATGCGTTATATTCCTGGCCGCGCTGTCCCTCACGCGAAATCCAGTTGGGATAAGTACGGCGAAGGCCGGTATCTTTTACGGGCTCATGGGCGTTAATCGCAATTTTGTGTTTGGCCGCAGTCTCGACAACTTTCAAATGATGGCGGACCGCGGCTTGTCCTTCATGCCAGTCATAAACGAGATTTCCAGCCGCATCGTTGACTTTGAACCCGCCAGCATCAGCAACATATCCCGTCTTGACGGCGTCCATGCCTAAGCTGTGATACAGCGCAAAGGCACCGTCCATTTGCGCCTCGTAATTGGGCGCAAAGGCAGATGTTTCGTTGTGACCGATGAACTTCACACCCTTTTTATTGCCATACGCAGTGACAGCCTTGATGTCGAAATCGGGATAGGCCTTTGTGAAACTAAACTTATCGCCATTGGCAACCCAGTCGCCGTCCCAGCCCTCGTTCCAGCCTTCAACCAATACGCCGGTGAATCCGTGCTTGGCTGCGAAATCCATCATATATTTGGTATAGGCTGTCGTGGCACCGTGCTTCGGTCCCGATCCCCAGCTTTGAGTATCCAAATGCATGCCCCACCAGATGCCCATATATTTGCGAGGGCGAACCCAGCTGACATCGCCCAGCTTATTGGGTTCATTGAGGTTTAGGATCAGCTGCGACGCATAGAGACCGGCGGCATTATCGGCAATTTGTAGTGTTCGCCACGGCGTTGCAAAAGGAAGCTTGCGTGATACTTTTGGACCAACCGCTGACGGGGTCAGCACCACCTTTAGCAGGCCGTCCTGCACTTTTTGAATATTCATCGCAGAATAGTCGACAAGAGCTGCTTCGTGCAGCGACATATGGGTGCCGTCGTCGAGTTTCACCGTCATAGGGGTTTGTGAAATGCCGACCTCGGCAATCGGCGTTTTATTGATCAGATATTCTTCTCGGTTGAATTCGGTTGCCGTGTTCCACCACGCGGTTGCCGGACGCGTGATGTTGAACTGCGTCAATTCTTCGGCGATGTTCGCTGTCTTCAGATTCGGCTGTTCTGGAAACTCGCTGCGGAAACCTACACCATCGTCATAGATGCGGAACACAATATTGAACTTGCGTTGCAAGCCGTCACGTTCGCCAAGCATCACGTTTAGTTCGTTATAGCGGTTCCGGATTGTCTTCCATTCGCCGTAGGGTTGCTCCCAACTTTGATCAAAGCCGGAGGTAGATTTGCTTACAAACTGCATGTTCCGCTGAATTTTTGGTGCATCGGTAAACAGAAAGCCGAGGCGGGACTCGCCGACCAGCTCCTTACCACCGCGGGTTATACGGTAACCCGGCATACCTTCACCGTTGATTTCGACCGAAACGGCTATCTTGCCATTTGGCGAGGCATGCGTTGCAACCACTTCAGCGCGCGCGCCAACGGCGCAGAGCAAAGCCGCAAAGGCCAAAGTCAAAATACGAAACATCATCATGCGACCCACTCCAAAATCATTGCTCCGAACGGCGGAAGTTCGCCGATGCTCGCTCCGTTGGCGCTTTCGACCTCGCGCCAGAGGCTTGGTTGCCTGGGCTTCCATTCACGCGCAACCGCCGAAAAGTTATAAACACACAACATATGCTGATCGTCCGACTGGCGCTCAAAAACCAGCAAATCGCTATCCGCTTGTGTGACCGTCAAAGAACCGGAAACTAGCGCTACACTTGCTTGGCGTAGCGCGATCAGCCGCCGCGTCAATTGCAACAAAGAGTTGCCGTCGGTTTCCTGCGCATCAACCGATTTTTGCGCGTGATCTGCGCCAATCGGAAGCCAGGTCTCACCGCTAGAGAATCCGCATTGTGGCAAGTCATGCTGCCAAGGCATAGGCGTCCGTGCGCCGTCGCGGCTTTGGATATGCGGCCAGTTGGCTATCGCTTCTGGATCCTTCAATTGATCGAACGGAATGTCGACTTGTGTCAGACCAAGTTCTTCGCCTTGCCACAATATGATGTTGCCGCGAAGTGCGATGAACAGCAGCATTACCATGCGGGCAAAGCTGTTCTCATGACTTTTGGGGGCCCAACGGCTTATCCAGCGCGGGGCATCATGGTTGGAAAGCGCCCAGCTTGGCCAGCCTATTCCTTCGCCATTGGGCCAATGCTCAAGGGATTCCCGCACCAATGCGGGCGTCAGTTGATCGGCATATAGAAAGTTGAAATTATAGGCTGAATTGAAATGATTTTCACCCGCAGTATATTCCTGCATTTCCTTTTCAGCATCGTCACCGCCGACCTCGGCTAGCGTGAAGCGATCGGTGTATTCATCAGTCAACGACCGGATACGTGCGATAAAGCCTGGAATCTCCGGTTGCGATTTGTTGTGAACTTTCAACTGAAAATCAAAAGCGCGTGTGCGTGGCTTGTTGCTTGGCGGCGCTGGCGGATTGTCCGTTAGATCGCGGTTGTGCATTGCAAAGTTGATCGCATCGACCCGGAAGCCGTCGACCCCGCGGTCCATCCAGAATTTGGCAGCTGCCAAAAGCGCATCTTGTACTTCTGGATTATGTACATTGAGCTGTGGCTGCTCTTTCAGGAAATTATGCATATAATATTGGCCGCGCCGCGCATCCCATGTCCAAGCAGCGCCGCCAAAAACCGATGCCCAATTGTTGGGCGGCGTACCGTCGATTTTTGCATCAGCCCAGACGTACCAATCACTTTTTGGATTATCTTGGCTAGACCGGCTTTCGGCAAACCAGTCGTGACGGTCCGAAGTATGTGCGTACACCTGATCAATGAGAACTTTCAAGCCGAGTGAATGGGCCTTTTCGACCAAAGCATCAAAGTCTGCCAACGTCCCGAAAATCGGATCGACATCACAGTAATCCGCCACATCATAACCAAAATCTGCCATCGGAGATTTAAAGAAAGGCGAGAGCCAAATCGCATCCACTCCCAATGACGCGACATAATCCAGCTTGGCCGTGGCACCGGGCAAGTCACCCACGCCGTCGCCGTTAGAGTCAGCAAAGCTGCGCGGATAGATCTGGTAAATGACCGCACCTTTCCACCACGGCCTGTATACCGCCGGGTTTGCCGCTTGCTGGATATGACTGGAAAAAGGAGCGTTCATGTTCATACTCATTTGGGCTTGCTTGCTTCGCAAATGGCATAGCCGAGCGGAGGCAGCGAAACTTCAATACTTCCCGGGGCCACTGGCTTGACTGCGCATGACGCACCCGCTGCAACCCAATTCTGGCTATCTGTTTCCACCAATATGCGGGTCGTAATCGCTGAAGTTGACGTGTTCATGGCAATCAGCATTTCGCCGGCACCGGGCGACACGCGCGAATAGGCGAGGATGCCGGGCTTCTGCCCACTGCTACGCACCACGGTTTTACCCGAAATAAGCTGCGGTTTTTTCGTACGCAATTTGGACAGCTCAGCGATGGCCTTGTACAAAGGATGGCTTGTGTCGAAATTGCTGGTGGCCGTTGTTGCTGTCGTACCGATCAGTTTGTTATCATTATATAAATCAACCTTGGACGGGAACATATCTTCGCGTGCCAACTGGTCACCGCCGTCGCCTGTAAAACCCTGCTCGTCACCCGAATAGACTACTGGTACGCCGCGCGTTGTGAACATCAGGACGTTGGAGAGGATGGCGCGCTTGAGTAGCTCGTCATCGCTAGCCTTTGGGAAGGCGGTTTGTACAAAATGCCCGAATCGTCCGAAGTCATGATTGCCGGTGAACGTTGGCAAACGGTTCGCCGTTGCCTCGCCTCCGGCATAAAGCGGATCCGCCATCAACAGCCGGTCCAGCATGTCGGTTCCGCCATTACCCGCGAGCATCGATAACGTGGCTGCTCGAAACGCAAAATCCAGATTGCTAGGTAACTTGGCGATATGCGTACTTGATGCGGTTAGCACGGGGTCGAAATCACCCGTCGCCACCTCGCCAAAGATATGGAAATTGGGTATGCCCTTCGCTTTGGCGCGCGCAAGCATCGCGGGAGCAAAAGCCTGCCAAAATTCGGGGTTCACATGTTTGGCGGTGTCGATGCGAAAGCCATCGATACCATAGCGGTCGATCCAGCTGCCATACAGATTAATGAAACCCTGCACCACGCGGGGATGCTCGGTCATAATGTCGTCGAGCCCCACAAAATCGCCCATCGTCGAGCTTTCGCCCATGAAGGTTGAGTTTCCACGGTTGTGATAGAGGCTGATGTCATTGAGCCAGTCGGGCTTTTTGATATTCTCGTCGCCTTTGGCAACATAGGGTGTGTAAGCGAAATTCTGGTCAGTCAGTTTTGCAAAATTCTCCGCGCTCCCGATGTGCTCGCCTTTGAAGCCTTTGTTAATGGCCGCGCCGTCACTTGCGCGCCGAGAGTAGGGGTAGTCAGCCTTGCTGCGATAGACATAATTGTTCGCCACACCTTCGCGGTAATCGATAACGTCCGCAGTATGGTTGGTGATGATGTCCATATAGACCTTCATTCCGCGTGCGTGTGCAGCATCGACCAATGCGCGGAAGTCAGCCTCCGTCCCGATATGCGGATCAACGGTCGTAAAATCAGTCACCCAGTAACCGTGATAGGCGGCACTCTCGTCGCCTTTTGGTCCTTGCACGACTTTGTTTTTGAAGATCGGCGAGAGCCATACTGCCGTCGCACCAAGGCCTTGCAGATAATCGAGCCTCTTGATTAAGCCTTTCAGGTCGCCGCCGTGATAAAATCCTTTTGCAGCCGGGTCATAGCCGGTTTTCAGCCGGTCGCCCTTCAATCCACCTTTGTCGTTCTTCGCATCTCCATTTTCAAAGCGGTCAGGCAGAAGGAAATAAACCACTTCTTGCTCAGGTAGGCGGTCGCGAAAGCTTTGCGCAGCAAGAGGTGTGGCCAATAGAGCCAATAAAGGCGTGAGCAGATATTTCCCCTTGATCATGCAGCCAACTCCTTTGGTAGCGGTGCAGCACAATTTGCTGCGACAAAGTCGCTATGCCGCGCCATTTTGCGCGCTTCGCCGACATAAGCAGCTTCGATATTCGTCATCATGGCGCCAAGTTCCGCTTCTGGAATGTTTTCGGCTAAAGCATTCCAACCATCGGGTTCTATTCCTTGCCCAACAAGAACCTGAAGCCAGCCGACGTCGGTGAATAACTCTTCATGTTCGCGAAAAATCAGCGCCGTTTCGCGGAACAATTCAATTTTTGCCGCCAAAGAATCGGGAATAGCCATACTGCGGCAACCATCCCAAAGCGGTTCACCAACACGACCATTCACATAATAATGCAGGATCAGGAAATCACGGATCTTCTCATATTCGAAATCCGCCTGCCGGTTAAACTCGGCAATGACGGCAGGCTTGACCCGGCCGCTGGGCAACATCGCAAGGAAACGCGAAATTCCCGACTGGATCAAATGGATGCTGGTTGACTCAAGTGGCTCCATGAAGCCGCCAGAGAGCCCGAGAGCAAGACAATTGCCCTTCCACATCTGGCGGCGCTTTCCCGTTGTAAAACGCAGAGGCTTGGGTTCGGCGAGCGCAGCGCCGTCCAAATTAGCAAGCAACACAGAAGCGGCTTCGTCGTCTGAAATATGCGCGCTCGAATAGACATAGCCGTTACCAATCCGGTGCTGGAGCGGGATGCGCCACTGCCAACCAGCCCGGCGCGCAGTCGAGCGTGTATAAGGCGCAAAGTCACCGCCTGGGGCGCAAGGTACTGCCATCGCCCGGTCGCAGGGCAGCCAGTGCGTCCAGTCCTCATAGCCAGCGCCGAGTTCTTGCTCGATCAGCAACCCGCGAAAGCCCGAGCAATCGATGAAGAAATCGCCTTCAACTTTGCGGGCATTGGTTAGAGTGACCGCCGCAATGTCGCCGTTCTCGCCATTTCGTTCAACCGAGGCCACCCGGCCTTCATGACGGACCACCCCTTGGGTCTCGGCATATTGGCGCAAAAACGCGGCGTATAGCCCGGCATCGAAATGATAGGCGTAAGGCATTTCGGGCATGTTCGGGGAACAGCGTCCACGGTGCATCCGCATGCTGCGCGCGGCAAGTTCGTTGAGCGAATAGCGCTGCAAATCGCCTGCAAGGCCAAGTTTGCGCGCCCTGGCCCAATATTGGTGGAACGGCAGCAATCCGGCCGCTTGTCCGATATTGCCAAAGGCATGCATGTAGCTATGCCCCGGCTCTTTCCATCCGGCAAATTCGATGCCCAGTTTGAACGTAGCTTGTGTCTTGCGGACAAAATCCCACTCGTCGATGCCAAGAGCGCCATTAAACAAATGGATTTGCGGGATTGTCGCTTCGCCGACGCCGACAGTACCGATATCATCTGATTCAACCAGATTGATTTGGTAATTTTGGGGTACAAAGCGCGCGAGTGCCGCAGCTGTCATCCAGCCTGCCGTGCCTCCGCCGACGATCGTGATGGTAAAGGTCTGTTCAGCCTGCATCGTTTGCCTTTGCCGCAGATCAGCGCCCAGAACACGCCGAAAGTGGCGTTACCCAATTGAAACGAGCAGGATTCCGGCCCAGCGACCCGATGGGCCAAAATCCTGCCGCTTCGTCATCGCATTAGAACTTATAACCAAGCCCAATCAAATAGGTGCGGCCATAGCGTTCGTAATCGATGATTTGACGTCTGTCACCGTTCTGGAAGTTGATGAACGGCTCGTCTGTCACGTTCAACGCTTGTGCTGTGATCGACAATCCGTTGAGCATTCCCGAAGTGAAGCGATAGCCGATTTGTGCGTCAAACACTGATTCCGGATAGGTTTCACGGAAATCGCGGCCAGCAGAGATGCCGATGAATTCAGCAAGGAAGCTTGAGCGATAACGGTGGCTCACGCGCGCCTCAAAGCCAGATTTTTCGAAATAGGCTGTTGAATTGACAACCCATTTCGATAGGCCGGGAACCGTTGGGCGAATATTGGTGCCCACGATTTCCAACTGGCTTTCGGTGTAAGAAGCACTGGTTTGGAAACCAAAGCCATCAAGTGCTGAAGTCAGGGCTCCAAAGGGAAGCGAAAGCGATGCTTCGATGCCACGGATATATCCCTTTGCGCCATTATCCGGGCCGCTCACTACGCCAAGATAGGTCGTCGAGTTTGCCAAAGCGAGCTGTGTCGGGGTCAACACCGGGCGCAGATATGAGAAGTCACGCACAATGCCAGCATTCGGGTTTACGAAATCGTCGAGCCACTTATAAAAGCCTGCGACAGACACATATCCTTTACCGCCGCCAAAATAATATTCGGCAGACAGGTCGAGGCCTTCAGCCTGGTAAGGCCGCAACTGTGGATTGCCGCCGCCACCCGAGAATATCGAGCCGAGCGGACCCTGTAGGTTGTTTCCAATAGAGGCGTTGGATGACGCATTCAGCTGATCCATACGCGGACGTGCGAGCGTGCGCGCTGCACCAAAGCGAACCTTGAACGCATCGGAAAATTCAAAGTTGAGCGCCAGGCTTGGCAGAAAGTGTGCATATTCATCGCCTACCGTAACAGGCCGACGCACTGCGCCAATACCACCGGGCGAATCGAAGCCGCTTGATGATTGGTCGGTAAACACCAGCTGCGTTCCGACATTACCGGTCACCTTGATTGAACCAAGATCGGTATCAAGATCAGCGCGCACATAGCCGGTCGTGACCTTTTCATTCACGGTCCAGTCGCCGGGGAACGGCAGGCTTGAGCTCTGCACATCTGTGAGCACATACACGCCGTCGCGGATCAGCTGGCGTGGATCGTAGGTAACCTGATTGCCAAAGCCCAAAAAGCTGAGCGAGGCCGTTGGCGCCAACAAAGCATTTGTCGGAATTGGACGACGCAATACTGCGCCTTGTCCGACAAACACCGACGTGCCGCCTGCAAGGCTCAGGAAGTTCTGCGTGATGTCACGACTCTTTGAGCGATCTGCATAGCTGAGGCCCGCTACCAAATTCTTGACCAGGCCCGATTCTACCTTGCCCACAACTTCACCGCGTACGGACCACAATTCATCGATGGTTGCCGTATCGTTGATAAAGCCAGCTTGAACGATGCTGCCGGTGCTACCACCGCCCCAACCGCGTGGGTCGGTCAGCTGGATCAAATTGGTATCGGCATAATTGACGGTGTTAGTGAACAGGAACGGAAAGTCGCTGCCCGGAGGTGTGATGCGGGTGTAAGAGACCGTATCTGAAGGAGCGGTCGCGTTGGCTGCAAAGCTCAGGCCGCTGTAGGATTCAATCTGTTCCAGATCGCGTTTTGACCGCGAATAAGACGCATCGACCGTCAGCGCGACATTTTCATTTTCATATTTTGTGTTCCAACCGGCTGCAAAGGTTTTGGTATCCTTTGAATCAAAATCGTTGCGAACGACAGGTTGGACGCCGGTGAAACGTGCCGTGTCGGCGAAGCCTGGAGTTGGCGTAGCCGCAGTAATGACTGTGCCAGCACCCCAGCCGGGATTGAGCGGGAACTCTATGCCGCGTTGTGGCTGGCGTTCTTTATAATCGGCATAGAAAACATCGACTGAGGTGTCCCAGTTTTCCGAAGGCTGCCATTGAAGCGTACCAAACAAGCCGAGGCGGTTCAGTTCAACAGATTTGGCAAATGGCTTCATGCCGCCCAGCACTGCGCGACCCGAATCGTCGGGATAACCCCATGCGCGGAAACGCTCGACCTGGCTTGGCGATGATTGATAGGCTGCACCCAAAGCAATGCCCAGCGTATCGTCGGCAAATTGGTCAACATAGACGGCAGTACCGCGATAGCCTTTGCTCGGCGCATCCGGATTGAGCGAGCCGCCATCGTTAAACTCAAAGCGGGCGTTCAATGCGAGAATTCGGTCCTTTTTAGAAAGCGGACGGATCGTCTTGAGATCAACTGTGCCCGCCAAGCCTTGACCGATCAGTCCGGCATAAGGCGTTTTATAAACTACGCCAGAATCGATCAGTTCCGAAGGATATTGGTCAAATTCCACCGCGCGGTTATCGCCCGACGAAACCTGTTCGCGCCCGTTGAGCAAGGTTGAAGAATAATCTGGGCCAAGGCCGCGGATAGAGAGGACCTGGCTACGTCCATCAAGACGCTGCGTGGCGAGACCGGGCAGACGGCCAAGTGTTTCAGCAATTGAGACATCGGGCAGCTTTCCAATATCTTCCGCCGAGAACGCTTCAGCAATCACCGGCGCTTCGCGCTTTAAGTTAATTGCGTTTTCAACAGCAGCGCGGTAGCCAGTAACGACGATTGCGTCTTCTTCAGTTTCCGTGGCAGCTTCGTCCTGCGCATAGGCTGGCGAAATCGCGGCGCCCAGCAGAGCCATTCCCAGCGCGAACCGGCTTGCGCCAGAAAACGCCGCGGCAGATTGAACTTTAAATTTGGACATGTGAGACCTCCCGTTAAACAACGACACTGGCTAGCGTGCGTCGCTTGCGTTGTGCAAAAAGGGAATGCTGCCTTGGTGACAGACTCCTCCCTTTTCCGGAGGTATCACTGCGCTTGAACACTTGTCTGCACCAGCTTTAGGCATACGTATTCAAATTATGCATTGAAAAACTGTTGCCAATCAGCAACAGTTTTTCGCCCTCGGACTAACGGGCCTCAAGGAAGATGTTGATCGTCAGGCGACCCGACGCTGGCTCGGACAACAACGGCAAATCTGGCGGGATTTCGGCGCAGTGAAGACTGTTGCTTCGATAAAGGATGCCCCGGTTCGGCCTACCGTCGTACCGCGCTATCTGTTGGTAGATCGGCGTATCACCGCCGATGTAGGCCGGAGGCGGCATGCCATGTTCTTTGACCCCGTCCTCAAGCGCTTTGGCAAATCTGGCGTAACGCTCTTCGGTTACGCTCTCAAAACCAGTTTCGCGTTGTCGGTAAAATGCGGTCCCGCTGTCGGGCCGCCCATTGAGATAGATCAGCAGCGCAATGCGCTTTTCGCTAAAATTGTCAAAATGCGGAAGCCGTTGGATAGGCTGCAGATCGGCAGGAGCCGTTGTCACCAAGGAAAAGTAACTCTCGACCGCTCGAAAACTGCGGCCCCCAAAAGCCAAAGCCAATTCGGCGGATAGTCCAGAAACGCACTCTACTGTCTCTTCGGCGGACAAACTTGCTCTGATCCCCGGATAATATGGACCGATCGGCGCGAACTGCCGGGCACAGGCACGCTCAACCCAAATCGCTGGCTCCGCGAAAAAATCGTCGGCAATGACAACCGGAAGCGCTTCTTCGCCGTGCCTTTGGCGTGAAATCTGCGCTGCAGGTTGCATCGTTGCCACTACTTGCTGCTGGCGAGCACGCGGTAACTCCACGGCGCGAGCGTGATCTTGTCACCTTCTGCCAATTTCACTGCACTTCCATCCGCAAAGTCGGTGTAGCTACCCGGAGTTGGCCCGTCTGTCATGCTGAAGCTTTGCGCTGCGCCAGACATATTGAACATTGCCAATACTTTGTCCTCGCCCTTTTGGCGCACAAATGTCAGCACCTTCATTTTGCTGTCGTTGACCACCGGGATCATGCGCGCACCCCATGGGGCAGCATGCAGCGCAGGATGCGCATCGCGGAAACTTATCAGCTTTTTAAACAGTGCTGCGTTGGGATGCTCGCCCCAGACAATCGGGTCCTTTTCGAAAAATTTTAGCCGCCGCGTGTTGCCTGCTTCCTGACCGTTATGGATAGATGGTAAGCCGTCTCCCACGAAGGACAACACAATCGCGTTATTCAGCGCAGGACCGAAGCGCTCAAACTGAGTGCCTTCCCATGCATTCTGGTCGTGGTTTTCGGTGTAGGGCATGCGGATCGCCTCGGCCGGCCATGCGCTTTCCAGCTCTGAATAATATCCGAACAGCGCGCCGATGTCGGCTTTGCCCTTTGCTATATCGTGCATCGCGTTGTTCCATTTCCAAGCATAGCTGGCGTCAAAGGCTTTGGCGTGGATGTCGCGCTGGTCGAATTCACCGAGCATGAAAACCGGTTTGATTTCGTCCAGCTCTGCACGGGCATTTTCCCAGAAGTCGAGTGGCATGTACCCCGCAACATCGGCTCGGTAGCCGTCGATATCAAATTCCTTGACCCAGTATTTCATCGCATCGGTCATATATTGGCGCAGGCCCGCCTTAGAATAATCGAGGTCGATAATGTCGGACCAGTCCCACCACGGCGTGGGCATATTATTGCCCTTCCAGTCTTTGGCATACCAGTCGGGGTGCTTCTCATGCATCGCATTGTCCCAAGCGGTATGGTTTGCCACCCAGTCGAGTATGACCTTGAAACCTTGTGCATGCGCGGCATCGACGAAGCGCTTGAAGTCTTCCTTTTTGCCGAACTCGGGATTGACACCGTAATAGTCCTTTACCGAATATGGGCTTCCCAGCGTACCCTTGCGGTTCTTTTCGCCAATGGGATGAATCGGCATAATCCACAGAATGTCTACGCCTAGCTCTTTGAGGCGCGGCAGTTGTTTTTCCGCAGCAGCAAAGGTACCTTCGGGCGTGAACTGGCGGGTATTGATCTGGTAAAGAATGCCCTTTTCCACCCATTCAGGATGCTTGATTTTGACATAAGGCTGCGGCTGATAGCGCGCAGGAACCGAGGCTTCGTCGACGCTTCCCTCACCACGACTGTCCGATTGTTTGCAGCCCGCCGCCGACAGTATGATTGCCGCGCTGAGCGCCAAATGCCAAATTTTCATATCAAAAATCCTCTCTCCAAAACCGCGCCACTTTTGCCGGTTACGCCCATTTCTGCATTATGAATACGTATGGGTTGCCCTTTGGCCCACCCGAAACCGTGCTTGCCGCATTTGACCGGTGCAATCCTTTGCAATAGCATCGCGGCTGGAGAGATTATTTTCAAGGGGAGGAAAAATATGGGGCGCGGCACGCAAATCTGGCTGTGGACGATAACAGCGGCACTCGCGGGTTTTCTGTTTGGTTTTGACACTGTGGTCATTTCGGGTGGCGAACAGGCAATACAAAAGCTTTGGAACCTGTCGCCGCAACATCACGGGTTGATCATGTCCTCAGCGCTTTGGGGAACGGTGCTCGGCGCACTTGGCGGCAGCTGGCCCTCGGATCGGTTCGGGCGTAAGCCGACGTTGGTTGCCATCGGCGTGCTTTACGCGGTTTCGTCGCTGGGTTCAGCGCTTGCGCAAGACCCTAATCTGTTCATGCTGATGCGTTTCCTGGGCGGCGTCGGTATAGGAGTCAGTTCAATAGCCGCGCCTGCCTATATCAGCGAGATCGCCCCGCCCGAGAAACGCGGGCGTTTGGTGGCACTTTACCAATTCAACATCGTTGCCGGGATTTTGGTCGCCTTTGCTTCCAACTATCTGCTCAAAGGGATTTCCGACCAAGATTGGCGCTGGATGCTCGGCATCATGATCGTGCCTTCGATCGCCTATCTCCTGGCCGTCATGTTGATCCCTGAAAGCCCGCGCTGGCTCGCGGTCAAACGCGGACGAATCGAAGAAGCCCGAGCCATATTGGCGGTATCCGATCCCGCAACTGCCGACGCTGTGCTCGCGCAGGTCACTGCCGAAGAACAAAATATCAGCACGTCGGAATTTTTCTCAGGCAAGTATTCCAGACCGATCATGCTCGCGGTGTTGATCGCGTTTTTCAACCAGCTATCGGGCATCAACGCGATCCTTTATTATGCACCGCGTATATTCGAGATGACCGGTCTAGGCGCAAGTGCGGCCTTACTCGTGGGCGTCGGCATTGGCGTCACCAATTTGCTATTCACTTTAGTGGGCGTGTCGCTGATCGACAAGCTTGGGCGTAAGACGTTGATGCTGATTGGATCCATCGGCTATCTGGTTTCGCTCGGTATGGTTGCGTTCTGTTTCATGACCGAAAATTACGCGCTGGTACCGCCGTTTATTTTCCTGTTCATAGCCGCTCACGCGATAGGCCAAGGCACGGTGATTTGGGTTTATATCAGCGAAATTTTCCCCAACGCTGCACGAGCACGCGGACAAGCGCTGGGCAGCAGCACGCACTGGGTGCTCGCCGCCGCGCTAACCTTTCTGATGCCGATTGCGCTGGCTGCTCTTGCACCTGCGACAATCTTCCTTGTGTTCTTTGCGATGATGGCGTTGCAGTTGCTCTGGGTGCTTACCTCCATGGTCGAAACGCGCGGGCAAAGCCTTGAAACTGTTTCTGCCGGGATGGGGAATTAAGCGTCTCCTGAGGCTTCCAGATTTGCACTGCCGCGAATGCCGGTCTATGCTCTTGATTGGGAGTGAGAGACTGGCGATGCCGTATGGCAGGTAAAGCAACATCCTTTGATATCGCGCAGCTGGCAGGTGTGTCGCAGCCCACGGTGTCGCGCGCGCTACGCGGAAGCCCGACGGTTTCCGAACAGACGCGCAAACGTATCGAGGCCATCGCGCAGCAGCTGAACTATAAAGTCGACAAAAACGCGTCCAATTTGCGTCTGCGCGAAAGCAGGACCTTGGCGCTGCTGTTTTTTGAGGATCCAACGCCCGACGAAAGTATGATCAACCCGTTTTTTCTTTCAATGTTGGGATCAATCACGCGGACCTGCGCGCTTCGCGGATATGATTTGCTGATTTCCTTCCAGCAAATGTCTGCAAACTGGCATGTCGATTATGAAGACAGCCGCAAGGCGGACGGGATCATCCTGCTGGGCTACGGCGACTATGAACTATTTCAGGCGCGCCAGGAGCAATTGCTGGAACAGGGCACGCATTTCGTTCGCTGGGGCTATGTAGAAGCAGGGCAGACATGGCCAACCATTGGCTGCGATAATTTCCGAGGGGGCTTGGAGGCTGGGCGGCATTTGCTCGCGCATGGTAGGCGCAAGCTGGCATTTCTTGGCGATGCCAGCAGCCATTATCCCGAATTTCAAGACCGTTATCGCGGCTATCTGGCGGCGCAAGAAGCCGAAGGGTTACCGCATGATCCCGTCATGCAACATGACGCGCTAAATAGCCAAGAGGCAGGATATGCGGCGGCACATCGTTTAATAAAGAGCGGAGCAACCTTCGACGCTATATTCGCCGCAAGCGACACTATTGCGATCGGCGCAATGCAGGCATTGCGCGATAATGGTATGGAAATTCCCTGCGATGTAGCGATTATTGGCTTTGATGATTTGCCCGCAGCCAGTCTGACGCACCCGCCGCTAACGACGATCCAGCAAGACTATCGCCGTGCGGGCGAATATTTGGTCGATAGCCTGATCCAGCGGATTAGAAATGTCGAGACGCGTTCACACGTTCTGCCCGCCAAATTGATTATCCGAAATTCTTGCGGGGCGCATTAGCTCGGTCTCCGCTGCACCAATCGCTCGGCGCATACGTATGTGAGCAGCTTGAGCACCATTTCTTCCATTGCCGACTAGCCCATCACGTGCCAGCTTCGGCAAAAGCGCTTTTCGGGAGGAAGCAATCATGGAGAAGCCACGCCAGAGCTTTTGGGGCCTGTGGAACATATCGTTCGGTTTTTTCGGCATTCAGTTAGCCTTTGGGTTGCAAAATGCGAATATTAGCCGGATCTTCCAAACGTTGGGCGCAGAGGTTGATAACCTTGCCTACCTCTGGATCGCCGGCCCGGTAACCGGTCTAATCGTTCAACCGCTTATAGGCTATTTCAGCGACAAGGGCTGGACACGATTTGGCCGCAGACGTCCGTATTTCGCCGCTGGTGCGCTGCTGGGCGGCGCGGCGCTTCTCGGCATGCCTTATGCCAGCATATTGCTTGTCGCCGCCGTCTTCTTGTGGATTATCGATGCCTCGCTTAACGTCGCCATGGAACCGTTTCGCGCCTTTGTAGGCGACATGGTGCCTGAAAGCCAACAGGCGCAAGGCTATGCCATACAGACCGCCTTTATCGGCGTGGGCGCTGTACTGGGTTCGGTTGCTCCTGCTTTGATGACGGCGTGGGGCGTGAGTAACGTTGCGGCGCCTGGCGTGGTACCGGATTCGGTGCGCTATGCGTTCATTTTGGGTGCAATTGCAATGATGGCGGCCGTCATGTGGACAGTTCTAACCACCAAAGAATATAGCCCCGAAGAAATGCGCGCCTTTGAAAGGCAAAAGGCGCATGGGATCACCGGAGAAGAAGCGCTGGTTGTGCCCAAAAACGGATTGCCATGGACACTTGCGGGCGCAGCGATCATCGCTGCAGTCTGGGCAACGGGTCTTGACAAGCAGCTTTATGTTTTGGGCGGCGCGCTCTTGGCATACGGCCTCGCACAGTTGTTTACAGCAATGCGCGCTGGCAGCGATGCCAAACCGGGCGCGCTTGACCATATATTGAGCGACTTAGCACAAATGCCGCCCATCATGAAGAAGCTCGCGCTCGCACAGTTCTTCACCTGGATCGCGCTATTCATTATGTGGATTTATACCACTCCAGTGGTTACGCAGTATATGTATGGCACCACTGACACCGCATCAAAAGCCTATCAGGACGGCGGCGACTGGGTGGGTGTTCTATTCTCTATTTATAACGGTGTGGCTGCACTTGCGGCCTTTGCACTGCCGGTTTTGACCAAACAGATCGGTGCAGCCAAAACCCATATGACTTGCCTGCTCATTGGCGCGGCAAGCTACGCATCAATATTTTTCATCCGCGATGCAAACACGATGATATTGCCGATGATCGGCATTGGTATTGCTTGGGCATCGATCCTCTGTATGCCTTATGTCATTTTGGCTAAACATTTGCCGCAGGCGAAATATGGCATTTTCATGGGAATATTCAATTTCTTCATTGTAATCCCGCAATTGCTGACTGCTGCGATCATGGGTGTTATTATCAGGACGTTTTTCCCGACTGCACCCATCTGGACGATGGCAATTGCTGCCGTGGTAATGTTACTGGCCGGCATATCGATGCTGCGTATCAAGGAAACATGAGACTTCCTTATCACGCTTTCCCGCTTGCGCGGCAATTTGGAGGCATCCTCGCCTGCTCCAGTTTTTACTTGGAGAGAAACTTCAGGCTGCGGTTTAAATCCGGTGATACTCGCGGTACCAATTGACAAATTTGGGTACACCCACGGAAATCGGTGTTGTCGGCGCATAGCCCAGCTCTGACGCAATCGCGTCAATATTGGCGTGGGTTTCGGTGACATCGCCGGGTTGCATAGGTTGAAAGTCAAATTCGACCTTTTTGCCACATGCCTTTTCAATCTCCGCGATCATATCCATCAGATTTTCTGACTGGTTGTTGCCGATATTGAACAAACGGTGTGGAGCCTTGCTGCCACCCGCCTTAACGTTGCCGTCGTCGGCTGGTGGTGTGTCGACACAAGCAACGACGCCGGAAACTATGTCGTCAATGAAGGTGAAGTCGCGGCGCATATTGCCTTCGTTAAAAACGGTTATCGGCTTTCCCGCCAACACATCGCGCGTGAACATCCACATCGCCATGTCAGGGCGTCCCCACGGGCCGTAAACCGTGAAAAAGCGCAAGCCGGTAAGCGGCGTGCGGTATAAATGTGCGTAAGTCTCGCTCATCAATTCGTCGGCTCGCTTGGTCGCGGCATATAGCGATATCGGATGATCGACCCGGTCTTCTACGCTAAACGGCAGTTGGTCATTGCCGCCATAGACCGAACTGCTCGACGCATAGACCATCGGCGTTGCGCTGTGCCGCGCCACTTCCAGCATATTGAGATGTCCGACCAGATTTGATTCGACATAGGCACGAGGATTATCGATCGAATAGCGGACGCCAGCTTGTGCACCCAAATGCACAATCGCATCAAATTTGTGCGGAGCAAGTGCGGCTTCAAGTGCTACATGATCGGCGAAGTCGACCTTTTCGAAGGCAAATTTATTGCCGAATTTGGCATATAAATCTGCAAGCCGTGCTTGTTTGAGGCTTGGGTCATAATAGTCATTGATATTGTCAATGCCGGTGACCTGATCACCGCGCGCCATCAAACGCGTGGCCAAATTGAAACCAATGAAGCCGGCGGCTCCGGTGACCAAAATATGCACTATTTTCCCCTTAGGTAATTATATGGACCCGAATAGCGAAAATGCCATCCTATCGTTATGCCAACCCAATAGGTGCATATGGCCAATGCTTCCATAGCGTTTTTAGACTCGCGTAAGTGTTTGACCGTAAAATCTTATGGGCTAAAGGCAAATGGCGCTTGGGTTTTGCCCGTCGCAGCCACTAAAGCCGTCCGGCTTTTACATAAACATGACGGAAAAAGGTAACTTGCTCCTGTGAAAATCGCAGTCATTGGCCTCGGATATGTCGGGCTACCTTTGGCGGTCGCTCTGGCCCAAAAATTTGATGTTTACGGCTTTGATATTGATCACGGTCGTATCGATGAATTGCGTAGCGGACATGACCGCACCAATGAAATTGACAACGAGAGGCTTTCGGCATCAACGCTCAAGCTGACGTCGCGAACCGACGATATCTCGGGTGCAGATATTTATATCGTCACTGTGCCCACGCCGGTTGATGAGCAGAACAAGCCTGATTTGCGTCCTGTGCTTTCGGCAACACGCACTGTGGCGCCGTTGCTTGACAGCGCAAAAGCTCCAGTGGTTGTCTATGAAAGCACCGTTTATCCCGGTGTAACCGAAGAAGTTTGCGGTCCTGAACTGGAAAAGTTATCTGGCCTTGTTTGCGGAAAAGAGTTTTTCCTTGGCTATTCGCCCGAGCGTATCAACCCGGGCGACCGCGAACATACCGTTGATAAGATAACCAAAGTTGTTGCCGGGCAAACCCCCGAAGTAACCGAGAAACTATGCGCCATGTACGGCGCAATCACAACCGGCGGCACCTATGCAGCGGCTTCGATCAAAGTAGCAGAGGCTGCGAAAGTTATCGAAAACACGCAGCGCGACGTGAATATCGCGCTTATGAACGAAATCGCTCAGATTTTCGCAAAAATCGACATTTCAGTCTGGGATGTTTTGGCGGCAGCGGGCACGAAATGGAATTTCCTCAAATTTCAGCCCGGTTTGGTCGGTGGGCACTGTATCGGCGTTGACCCTTATTATTTGAGCCACAAGGCCGAAAGCCTTGGCCATAATCCTGCGCTGATCTTGGCGGGGCGATCAACAAATGACGGCATGGCGGCGTTTGTTGCCACCGAGCTGCACAATCTTGCAGGCGGCAAAGCAGGCAAAATTCTCATGTTAGGGCTCACTTTCAAGGAAAATGTCCCTGACTTGCGAAACAGCAAAGTTGTTGACCTGATAGCCGAGCTACAAAAGCGCGGCCATCATGTTACCTGCCACGATCCAGAAGCCAGTGCCGCAGAGGCCAAGCATGAATATGGTATCACGCTTGATCCTTCGCCCTTTGATGCAAAATATGACGTGATTATTGTAGCAGTCGCGCACGACGCTTATGTGCAAATGGGCGCTAGGCAATTGCACCATTCATTACGCGATGGCGGTATTTTTGCTGACCTAAAGGACACATTCGGATTGCGTCAGGCGTTAACCGGCACGCAGCTTTGGACGCTTTGAGATTATGACTCCTAAGTTCATTGAAACAAAGAAATTTGGCGATAGCCGCGGTTGGTTTAGCGAAACTTACAGCGCCGCTCGACTGCAAGCGCTCGGCATCACAGATGATTTTGTGCAAGATAACCATAGCTATTCTGCAGCCCCAAACACTATTCGCGGCATTCACTTTCAAAGCCCGACATCGGCACAAGCCAAACTTGTCCGTTGTTTGCGGGGCGAAATTTGGGATGTTATTGTCGATTTGCGCGCCGGATCTCCAACATTTGGCGACTGGCGCGGTGTTCTATTGTCCGAGGCGAACGGATATCAGCTTTATGTGCCAATAGGTTTTGGGCACGGTTTTCAAACGCTCGTTCCGGACTGTGAAGTCGTCTACAAAGTGTCGGCTTTCTATGATCCATTGGCTGATGGCGGCATAGCTTGGAACGATCCAACCATTGGCATTGAATGGAAGTCCATCCCAAGCGAACCTATCGTCTCCGAAAAAGACCGTGCGATGCCGCCACTCTCGCATTGGCAAAGTCCCTTTTTGTATAACGGGGAGCCTTTTAACGACTTCCCTCTTCAGATGGGTTGAGTGTTATGAAGCGCGTCATAATTACGGGAGGTGCCGGGTTTATCGGATCTGCATTGGTTCGGCATTTGATCCAGAACAGCGAAGCAACATTGCTCAACATAGATGCACTTACATATGCCGGGAACCTCTCTTCGCTCTCAACAATTGATAGCTCGCAGAGATACAGTTTTCTCCATGCCGACATTTGTGAACGCGAGGCGATGGAAAAAGCCGTCAATGATTTCCAACCTGACCGCATCATTCATCTGGCGGCTGAAAGTCATGTTGACCGATCCATTGAGGGGCCTGCAGAGTTTATTCGCACCAACATAGTTGGCACTGCTGTTTTGCTTGACGTTGCAATTGCGTTTTGGCGGCGTTTGCCAGAAAGCGAGCAGTCCAATTTTCGCTTTCAACATGTTTCAACAGATGAAGTTTTTGGGGAGCTTGGCGACGAAGGAAAGTTTGACGAAGATACCGCTTATGATCCGCGCTCGCCTTATTCAGCGTCAAAAGCCGGATCAGACCATTTGGTTAGAGCATGGCACCATACCTATGGGCTGCCAGTCCTCATAACCAATTGCTCGAACAATTACGGGCCCTATCATTTTCCCGAAAAACTCATTCCACTCATGATACTCAAATGCCTTTCGGGAGAGGCTTTGCCAGTATACGGCGACGGCAGTAACGTGCGTGACTGGTTATATGTCGAGGATCACGCGAGAGCTCTGCATGCTGTTGCCGAACGGGGTTTGCCGGGGCAAACCTACATGATCGGTGGAAACAGTGAACAAACCAACTTGGCTGTTGTGCATAAGATTTGCGACTTGTTGGACGCGCATCGCCCTCGCTCAGACGGTGAAAGTTATCGCTCTCAAATAAACTTTGTAACGGACCGCCCGGGCCATGACTTTCGTTATGCTATCGACGCTTCTAAATTAGAACGCGAACTTGGGTGGAAACCCCTTGAGAGTTTTAAGAGTGGCATGGAAAAAACAGTCCGCTGGTATCTGGACAACACGCACTGGTGGACAGCGATTTTGGATAATAGTTACCGCGGCGAACGGCTTGGGTTAAACCATGTCTGAAAAGCGGTGGATGGTGACAGGGGGTAGCGGCCAAGTCGGCGGCGCCATACGCGATCTTATTGCCCAAAAAGGTTGGTTTCCCGACCGCACCGAAATTGATTTGGCAAACTTACCGGCTCCGGACCAGCTAGCTGCATTGCTGGAGTGCAATGCCGTTGAAATCATCATCAACTGCGCCGCTTATACAGCAGTAGACAAGGCCGAGACCGAGGAGGCGCTGGCTTTCAAGGTAAATGGAGAGGCGCCCGGCAGGCTTGCTGCAGCGGCTGCCCTGCGCAACATTCCGATCATCCACCTTTCGACAGACTATGTGTTTTCTGGCGACGACAAAGCGGGCGCTTGGACTGAAACCGACCCTTTGGGACCGATAAATGCTTACGGCCGCACCAAGCTTGCTGGCGAAGAAGCGGTGAGACAGTCAAATACCCGTCACATAATCATGCGAACGGCTTGGG
This sequence comes from uncultured Alphaproteobacteria bacterium, assembly GCA_963763915.1. GTDB lineage: Bacteria > Pseudomonadota > Alphaproteobacteria > Sphingomonadales > Sphingomonadaceae > Sphingorhabdus_B. Next base: position 847,549 of record CAVXQH010000001.1, on the reverse strand, counting down.
TTGTTAGCAAACGTGGAAGCAATTTTGTGAAAACAATGCTGAGGTTGGCAACCGAGCGTTCGCAGTTAAATATTGTAGGGGATCAAACCGGCTGTCCGACCAGTGCTGAAGATATTGCGCAAGTTGTAATTGCTATGGGTGAGAAACTTATGACCAAAAATGATGCGCCCACGGGGGTCTATCACTTCGTCAATGCGGGCGAAGCAAGTTGGTACCAATTGGCTGATTTTATTTTTCAACGGGCGGGTGCGATGGGGCATGTAGTACCTGCGCTCAGCGCGATAACTACGTCGGAATATCCAACGCCAGCAAAACGGCCACAAAATTCTGTGCTTTCGACGGAAAAATTTGCGTCGGATTATCAAATTATGCCACGGCCATGGCAAGTTGCCGTAGGTGAAATTGTTAATGACCTTTTGAAGGGGCAAACCAAATGAAAGGCATTATCCTAGCGGGCGGATCTGGGACCCGGCTTCATCCAGCGACACTAGCCGTCAACAAACAATTGTTGCCGGTATATGATAAACCCATGATCTACTATCCGCTGTCAGTTCTGATGCTGGCGGGAATTTCAGAAGTGCTGATTATTTCTTCGCCGGAATATATAGAAAATTATCGCCGCCTTTTTGGTGCGGGAGATGAAATTGGATTGCAGATCGCATATGCTGAGCAACCAAAGCCGGAGGGCCTTGCTCAGGCATTTCACATTGGCGCCGAATTTGTAGCGGGTGGGCCGTCGGCGCTGATACTTGGCGACAACATATTTTATGGGGCTTATCTCAAAGAACTCTTGGCAAACGCGCGACAACGCGCTGAACAGGGAGCGGCGACAGTCTTCGGCTATCATGTTGACGATGCGCGCAGTTACGGCGTTGTTGAATTGGACGCAGAAGGTCGCGCCATCAGCATTGAAGAAAAGCCATCTATTCCGAAGTCCAATTGGGCGGTTACCGGGCTCTATTTCTATGACGACCGTGTTGTAGATCTTGCGCGACAGGTTAAGCCATCAGCACGCGGAGAGTTGGAAATTACTGACCTTAATCGGCTGTATATGGAAGCGGGCGATCTGCACGTTGAACGCATGGGCCGAGGCTTTGCTTGGCTTGACACCGGAACGCATGACAGTTTGCTGGAAGCGTCAGAATTCGTTCGCACTGTGCAAAAAAGGCAAGGCTATCAAATCGCCTGTTTGGAGGAAATTGCTTGGGCGCAAGGTTTCATCGACGACTCCCAATTGCAGAAGCGTGGAGAAATGCTGGCAAAAACAGAATATGGCCAGTATCTGCTGCGTCTTGTGAATGAGAAACGGGGATAAGATGGCCGCTTCAGCGCAGAATATAGACAAGTTGACTGTAGAAGGATTTGGCGACGAGTGGGACAGTTTCGATCAGACAGCGCTATCCGATGGCGAATGGCAGGAATTGTTTGATCGCTATTTTGCCATTTTCCCCTTCGACACATTGCCGCCAAAGGCGGAGGGGTTCGACCTAGGTTGCGGTTCGGGCCGCTGGGCGCGCGGCGTGGTCGATAAAGTCGGTACATTGAATTGCATTGATCCATCGGACAAGGCCCTTGCGGTTGCCAAAAGACAGTTGGCTGGGACAAATGTCGCAAAATTTCACTGTGCTGGTGTCGACTCAATTCCGCTTGAAGATTGCAGCCAAGATTTCGGATATTCCTTGGGCGTGTTGCACCATATTCCCGATACTGCTGCTGCAATGGCGGATTGTGTTAAAAAGCTAAAGCCCGGCGCGCCTTTTTTAGTCTATCTTTACTATGCTTTTGACAATCGACCATTCTGGTTTCGTGCGATCTGGAAGACGACAGATTTTTTCCGTTTCGGGATCAGTAGACTGCCCTTTGGCTTGCGCAAACTCGTGACAAATGTGATTGCCGCATTGGTGTATTGGCCCTTAGCGCGCCTTGCCGGATTGCTGGAACGGCTGGGACTTAATGTGGATTCCGTCCCACTCGCCCCTTATCGATCGACAAGTTTTTATTCGATGCGGACCGATGCTCTTGACCGCTTTGGTTCCCTACTGGGTCGCGTGCGGGCGCAAAAGTTGAACTCAGTTCGCGTGGTAAAGCCAAAAGTCCTTTATATAAGCTACGATGGCATGCTTGAACCTTTGGGGCAGAGTCAGGTAATCGCGTATCTTGAAAAGCTCTCTGATGAATTTGAATTTCACATCATCAGTTATGAAAAGCGCGATGACCGTAATGACGCGCAAAAACGTTCGACAATGATTTCGCGTTTACAAGCGGCTGGCATTTTCTGGCATCCGCTCAAATATCATAAATCGCCTTCGGTACCGGCGACGGTATTTGACATCATGCAAGGCATTGTTTGCGCGCTGTGGCTAATTATTAGGTATCGCATCAATTTCATTCATGCCCGAAGCTACATACCAGCACTCATCGGACTTTTCTGCAAAAGGCTTGGCGGCAAAAAGCTGCTTTTTGATATGCGTGGTCTTTGGCCGGACGAGCGAGTAGATGGACGTATTTGGCAACGAGACAGTGGCATTTACCGAACGGTAAAGGCGATCGAGAAAATCCTGCTTCTGGCATCCGACCACATTGTAACGCTTACGAATTCAAGCGTCAGCGTTATACGGAATTTTCCTTTCATGGCTGCTGCAAAGGCTCCGATTTCGGTTATCCCAACTTGTGCAAATCTCGACCGCTTCAAGCCGATCAAGGGCGCAGAGCAGAACCCATTATTGACTTTGGGATATTTGGGATCGGTTGGAACTTGGTATCTTTTCGACGAAGTGCTTGAGTGCTTCAAAATCATTCGACGTCGCGACCCAGCCGCAAGACTGTTGGTAGTAAACAGACTTGAGCAAGATATGATCGCGGGAAAAATTGCCGCGCATGACTTGCCGGCGGAATGTTTTGAACTCACGAGTGCTTCGCATAACGATGTGCCCGCATTGATTGCGCGGATGAGCGTTGGTGCAGCGATAATTGATCCTGTATTCTCTAAAATCGCGAGTGCCCCGACAAAGCTGGCGGAATATTTGGGATGCGGTGTTCCCTGCCTCGGCAATGTTGGAGTTGGCGACATGGAAGCCATTTTGGAGGGCGAGGGCGCAGGTGTTGCCCTTACCGGGTTTACGCCAACAGAGCGTGAAGCGGCGGTGGAAAGATTATTTGCTTTGCTCGAAAGACCAGGATTGGGTCAGCACTGCCGCGAGGTAGCGGAAAAACACTTTTCATTAGATGGCGGAGTCGAAAGTTACCGCAGAATTTATCGCGAACTTCTGGCATGAACAGCTTACCAGAAAAACGCCGCATGCTCGTCATCTGCCCGTTTCCGCAAGGCGTGGCGGCCGGCCAACGCCTTAAGTACGAGCAGTATTTTGAAGACTGGCGTGCGGCGGGTTGGGACATTACTGTCTCAAGCTATATGGATTTGCCGATGTGGGATGTCGTCTACAAACCCGGCCATATGCTCAAAAAAATCGCGGGTATTTGTCGAGGCCATTTGCGGCGGATGCGCGACATGTTGCGTATTTACAAATATGATCTTGTTTATGTTTTCATGTACGTAACGCCTGTCGGCACTTCGCTACTGGAGCGCTGGACGCGCCATATGGCGAAGTCTCTTATTTATGACGTTGAAGACAATATTCTGGTCGAGCCAACGAAGGGCGCTGCGAAACTTCCCAATCCTATTACTAAAATCATAAGGGGAACGGGCAAGGCTAAGTTTTTGATCCGCACTGCCGATCACGTCATCACCAGCTCCCCGTTCCTGAACGATTCTTGCCTGGAGATAAACGAACGCAAGGCTTGCACCTATATCAGCTCGTCAATCGACACTGATCGTTTTCAACCTGCAACACCCTATTCAAATGACCAGCCGGTGGTGATCGGCTGGACCGGAACTTTCAGTACAAAAATTTATCTCGATTTGCTCCGCGATGTTTTCCGCCGGCTTTCAGAGCGCGTATCGTTCAAGTTGAAAGTCATAGGTGATTTTGACTATGCCTTGGACGGCGTTGATCTTGAAGTTGTCCAATGGACAGCCGAACATGAAGTGCGTGACTTGCAGAGTTTTGACATCGGCGTTTACCCCTTGCCGATAGATGATTGGGTTCTGGGGAAATCCGGCTTAAAGGCTATTCAGTACATGGCATTTGCGCTTCCCTGTGTTGCAACAGACGTTGGAACTACACCTTTGCTTATTCGAAACGGAGAGAACGGCATGCTTGTTCGCAGTGAAGACGAATGGGTGGATGCGCTCGAGCAACTTGTCCGCGAGCCCGATTTGCGCCGAAAACTGGGAGAAACTGCACGCAAAAATGCAGTTGCGAAATATTCGTTGGATGCTATCGCGGGAAAATATCGGAGCATTGTCGATTTGGGGTCATCTTAGTGTCTGAATGGCATGTTTTTTCGAAACTTTGGATTAATGTTGAGGGTCGACGTTGTAATTCACAACGACTGATCCCTGATATTGGCAGACAAGACCCTATACTATGCGTTTTTCCTAATGGCAAATGACAAAGGCTGCGGTGCGTTTACGCTTTCACTGGATTGTGAAGGGCTTTGGGGTGTTGCAGACGTTCCTTCAGTCATGTCGTCGGGCATTATTACGAGCCAGTCGTTGTCAGACGCATATGAGTTTATTTACAAAACATTGGATTTAAACAGCATTCGCTGTACTGCTGCATTCGTAACAGCTTTTGCCACTCCCAGAGATGAGCTTCGCGCCCGGTTGCCGGAATTTGAAGAATTAGCGCAATTGGTTCCCTCTTGGTTCCAATACTTGCTGCCGCGGATAAGAAAAGGCGATTTCGAATCCATAGATGGACTGGAAGGTCACAAATATTGGAAGCTTTTTGCTAGTGCTGGCCATGAAATGGGGTGGCACGGGACCACACATATGCCGCTAGATGATAGCATGTCCGCCGAAGCAATCTCAAAAGAGCTAAATCTTGAGTCTTTGCTGTCAGAAGTTTCGGGGTATCGCCCAAAGTCAATTGTATTTCCTCGGAATATGATCGGGAACCTAGCGGCTTTGCGCAGCTTTGGCTTCACTACTTATCGTGCAAAGCGCAACAGTCGTTTTGAATCACAGCTTTTCGGGCGGATTATCGGCGTGACAAGGGAATTTGCAATTTGGGATCGGGGTGAACACGCTGTTCCAAGCAACCGTGATGGTTGGTGTGTTTATCCAGCTGGATTTTTTCTGAATTGGTCGGGAGGAATGCGCAGCTTAGTCCCACCATATGTCACTATATTAAGGTGGCGATCAATGTTACATGCAGCTGCTGAAGCCGGAGAAACAATTCATATGTGGTTCCACCCGCATAATCTGATTACAGCTCCTGCCATGCGGTCAGTATTTGCACAAATTATGGCAGATGTAAGCGAAATGTTGCGCGACGGTCGATTGATAAATCCAACGATGCTTGAGGCGTAAGCTTAGGATTTTATTGGAGATAAATGTGGAATACCAAATCAAGATCGCTCCATATTCGGAAAGCATTTTGGCACCATTGCTTAAATTATATTCAACGCATTTTGAAAATGACAGCCGTCTGCTTTCAAGCAAATATTTAGAATGGCTTTATTTAAAAAATCCGTTCGGCATTGCTAAAATTGTAAATATTTCTGTGGGGGGCGTACTCGCTGGGTCAATGGCGTTGATCCCGGTAAATCTCCGACGCAAAACCGAGAAAATGCGTGCTTATTATGTAGTAAATGTACTTGTAGATCCGGCAATGCGCGGTAAAAATTTATTTTCGCGGATGATCACGGCCTCAGTAGAATTGGCGCATACTGAAAATGTTTCATTGATTGGTCATCCCAACCGCGCGGCATATCCTTTTTGGAAACGCAAGAAGATGCATTTCTTTGGCAGCCTCCGGCCTTGTCTCTTGCTGAGAACTCCAAGTTGGAGCGTTAAAACCATCAAAACTTTACCCGATGAAATTCAAGCCAAAGGCGAATTTTTCAAGTCTATTCCAAATGCGTTCGACACCTGGAAAGTTGATGCCAATTCTGCGTATGTTGATTGGCGTTACATCGGCCATCCTTTTACAAAATATGAAATCTGGTCGCTTGAGTTCAATGATGGCGAAATTGCAATTCAATTTTTCAAAAAGATCAAGCCGGGAATCCAACTACTTATTGACCAATATGTATCACCGAAAAATTGCCATTTAGCATTGCGTTCTGTCAAAAAACTGACTGTCGGATTTTTTCCTCCATATTTTGAAGCTAAGAAAATTTCGTTCATTCCCTTGCCCATAAAGAAACGAATTCCGTTGTTTCTGACACGTTATTCAGAGACTGTACCAGAAGAGTCATTAGGAAATTTTGGCCTTTCCGCTAGCGACTTCTAGTCTAAGCGTTACAACGATAAGTGGGTGGATTCGCACGAGCGACTTTTGCGCGATCCCGCGTTGCGGCGTAGGCTGGGCCAAGCGGCGCGCAAAGATGCAGTTGCGAAATACTCGCTGTCCGCTATCGCTGGAGAGTATCGTAAAATATTTGAGGTGGTAAATGACACAAGGACAGCGGCTTAGGCTTGATTCAGTTCAAGCGTTGCGCGCTATAGCGTGCATACTTGTTGCTGTGGCCCATGCTTCTGCCACCAAAAACGGATATTTTGGCGAAGACTCTTATTGGGTGCGAGTTATCATGCAAATGGGCGTCTTTGGGGTTGACCTTTTCTTCCTCATCTCTGGATTTATCATTTTCTTCGCACACCAAAGTGATTTTGGTCAAATCTCTGCGATCCCGCGATATTTAAAGAAGCGTCTTGTCCGCATTTACCCCCCATTTCTGATCGTCGGAGTTCCTGTTGCTATCTTTTTGAGCCAAAATGCTTCCCTAGCTCACGATAACTGGAACTGGGCGTCATCGCTGTTTTTGTATCCGGACATAAAATCGCCGGCTCTAGCGGTCGGGTGGTCACTGGAACACGAGATGATTTTTTATGCCATTTTTTTGCTGATGTTGATTAATGTCAGAATTGGCCTTTCAGTTTTCGCCATTTGGTCAATAGTGCTAATAGCCTCAATTTGGTTGCCGGTCAGCGAAAGCAATCGCCTATTTAATAGTATAAACTTACTTTTCGTAGCCGGGGGGGGGGTATTCTTTTTGCATCGGTACCTGCGTGGTAAGATTGCATGGATCTTGTTCTTAATTTTGCTAGTGATTTCTATTTACAATATTTACATTTTTGTATCCGGGCTGAAAGCACTAAGTAGTGATTACGAACGTGCTTTTGTGTATATTGATAACCAACGAGGACGCATCGCGCCCTTTGCGACGATTATAGTTGTAGTCTGTATATGGTCGAATGTTGAATTAACGCGCTACTGGGGCAAGGCGCTATTGCTGATCGGCGATGCATCGTACTCGATATATCTGCTTCACACCTTACAGATTTTCGTTTTGGGCACCCTGTGGCGGCATCAAAATGTCCTTCCGACTGGCTTTTTTATTCCTATCGCTGTAATTATCTCAGTCTTTGGAGGAGTTATTTTTCACTTAGCGGTCGAACGGCCTTTGATAAATAAACTGAACCTGCGCACTCAACGGAATGCAGATTCTGGCAACCCCATAACCCGATGATTTTTTTTGGCTGTGGAAAATCAAACTAGAGCAATTTGGTGAGGTGTATTGCTAAACATGCACTCGCTGCTATCGCGGGGCAATATCGTAACGTGCTCGAATCGGCGGGAAGTAAATGAAAAAAAAGATATTCATGGCCGGTGTTGGCGGCATGTTAGGGGAAGCATTTCAACATGTATTCCAGCATGAATTTGATATTCGTTGCACCGACAAAGACGTTAACGCGCCTTGGCTTAGCCATCTCGACTTCCGTGACCGCGCCGAATATCAAAAGCAGGTCCGCGATTTTGCGCCGGATTATTTGTTCCACATCGGCGCTTACACAAGTCTAGAATATTGCGAAGACAATGTTGATGATGCCTATGCCACCAACACGCTGCCGGTTGAAACAGCAGTGTGGCTTGCCAACGAACTGAATATTCCGCTGCTTTATATCTCAACCGCCGGGATTTATGACGGTGCGCAAGAAACCTATGATGACTGGGACCAACCTAATCCACTGGGGCATTATGCGCGGTCAAAATATATGGGTGAACGTTTCGTCGTTGAAAATGCCAACCGCTATTTGGTTTGCCGTGCTGGTTGGATGATGGGCGCAGGACCTGAAAAGGACAAAAAGTTCATCCAGAAGCTGGCAAGGCAGCTGAAAGACGGTGCGACCGAACTTAAGGTTGTCGACGATAAGCTGGGTACACCCACCTATACCCGCGATTTCGCCGCGCAAGTAAAAGTCTTGATAGAGCAGGAGCTTTGGGGGCTGTACAATATGGTGTGCCAGGGTGTGACAAGCCGTTTCGAAGTTGCGCAATATCTCGTTAAGGCGATGGGAAAGGCTGGCGAAGTCTCGGTAAGCCCGGTTTCATCGGACTATTTTGCCAAAGAATATTTCGCGCCGCGCCCACCATCCGAACGGCTGATTACCAAAAAACTCGACCTGCGCGGGGTGAATGTGATGCGCGATTGGCGGGTATGCCTGGATGAATATCTGGCAGATAAATATCACGGATATTTGGATTAATCGCTTGTCCTTTTTCAAAATGATGGACGCTTGGTTTGCGCCACAACAAATCGCTAATGATCTGCGCAATCCCACGCTTATCTCGTTTGTCGATATGGCGCGATGGATGGCTGCCGCGATGGTAATGATCGGCCACCTAAGAAATCCGATATTTTTCGGCTACAGTGAACAGCCAGCAGGTGCACGATCAATTGCCGTAACAATATGGTTCTTCATTACCGGTTATCATGCCGAAGCGGTGCTGGTGTTTTTTGTTCTGTCAGGTTTTCTGGTTGGCGGATTGACAATGGCGCGACAAAGCGCGGACCGCTTTGATTCCGGAAGCTACGCTATTGACCGAATTTCCAGATTATTCATCGCTTACCTACCAGCGCTATTACTGACCTTGGTACTTACGATGGTTGGCTCAGCTTATTTCAATTCGACCGGCATGTATGACGGCACGCACCCGATGATAGTGCAAAAGGTCCAAGGTATCGCATTCGAGAACAACATATCCATACCTATCATCGTTGGCAATCTGATGATGCTGCAGACATTTTTTGTTCCTGAGCTCGGGAGCAACCCTCCCTTGTGGTCATTGTCATTCGAGTTCTGGTTCTATGCCATCTTTGGCTTGGCACTGACAGGCGTGACAAAACTGCGGTTTTGGAGATTTTTGCTGATAGGGACAGCTGGCGCGATTGCATTGGTTCTGGGCGCTCAATTTGTCCTGCATTTCGGTTTATGGCTCTTGGGCTTGGGCACCGCCGGCCTCAAGCCGAGAAGGCTTGGCCATCCGCTGGTTGCTGCGGTTGTTCTGTCTGCGTGGCTATTGGTCATTCGGATATTTGACGCTCGCCTTGACGCGAGCGAGCAGCTAAAAATGTCAGCGCATTATGTATTGGCCGTGCTGTTTGGTTGGCTGATCATGACATTTCGCGGAAGGAACATCTCGGCTTTCGTCCGGCTGCAGCGTGCAAACAAATTCATGGCCGATTTCAGCTACAGCCTCTATTTGACGCATTTCCCCGTCCTGATATTTGTAATGGCAGTGCTTGGGCAACTGACGGACATAGCCGGTTTCAAATCAGCCTTTGCCGCGAATGACGGATTTGCTGTCACGCTCTATGTGGCAATGATTGCATTTTTATTGGGATTTGCGTGGTGCTTTGCCCAGATTACCGAAAAAAATACGGCAAAGCTTCGTTACTGGCTTAGAGGTCGGCTTCTCACGAGAACGTCGCCCGCTTCCAAGCCTGAAACATAAGAACAGTCCATAGCGGCTTAGTTGCGTCTTCCTGCCCCAGCAGGTGTCCGTGCCATCGGGAGCGGATCGTCGCAGAATCAAACAGGCCATCGGCGTTCAGTGCTTCCTGGCTGAGCAGGTCCTCTGCCCACTCGCGTAGTGGCCCCTTCAGCCAATCGCCAATCGGAATTGCAAAACCCGCCTTTGGTCTTTCGATGAGATTGGCAGGGACCTGTTTATATAAGATTTCGCGGAGCAGTAGCTTTCCCCTGCCACCCGCAATGTTCATATCAGCTGAAATACGCGCCGCAATCGCCACCAGATCAGGATCGAGTAGTGGCACCCGGCTTTCCAAACTAACCGACATTGCCGCGCGATCAACCTTGGTCAATATATCCCCGGGCAGATAGTCCAAACTATCGGCTTCCATCAACTGGCTGACCAGTGTTCGGTTCGGGTCGCTCCTAATTTTTGGCAGAAAATCCTGCCATCCGCCTTCTTCGTTGGCGAGAGGTGAGGCATAGCCATGCCAGCTATCTAGAAAGTTGAAGAAAAGATCACCAAATTCTGCGCTAGCTGCAGCGACGGCCAAAGTGCGCTTAATTTTGCGCCCGAAAAATTCAGGACGTTTTTGGCCCGTGGCCAATCGCGCTGCTCCGTTCCAAAATCCCGGCCCTATTGCGGCCGCCCCGCCTAGCAGAGGACTTCGCAAGCTTTTTGGAACTTTTGCCAATTTCTGCCAGAGCGGCGGCAACGCCCGGTATCGGTTATATCCGCCGAACATCTCATCACCCGCGTCGCCGGATAGCGAAACGGTCACATGCTGCCTTGCAAATTTGCTGACCAGATGGGTCGGAATTTGGGATGAATCGCCAAAAGGCTCGTCATACATATCCGGCAATTTCGGAATCACATCACGCACATCCCGAGCAGAGATGTAAAGCTCGTGATGGTCGGTGCCCAAATGTTTCGCGACCGCCTTTGCATAAGGCGCTTCATCATATGCTGCATCTTCAAAACCAATTGAAAATGTTTTTAACTTGCCGAGAGATTGCCGCGAAGCGAGTGCAGCTATCAGCGAGGAATCCACTCCGCCAGATAAGAATGCGCCAACCGGCACATCAGCGACCATTTGACGCCCCACCGCTGTTTCAAGCGCGGGTCCTAACTCCGCAAGTGCTTCCGCCGCGGTTCGAAACGTATCGCTTTGGCCCTTCGCAACTACTTTGGCATAATCATACCAGCAAATCTGTGGCGCGTTGCGTACAATTGCACCGCCATGAACCGGCCGAACTAAATGCCCTGGCTTTAGCTTGGCAATGCCCCGATAAATGCTCAATGGCGCGGGGATATAGTCGACCGCCAATAGGCAGCGAAGCGCTTTCCCATCAATTTCAGGTGAAAATCCGGGTAAAGTCCTTATTGCTTTTAGTTCTGAGGCAAAGGCGAAGCCCTCTCTTGTATTCCCATAATAGAGCGGTTTTTCACCAAACCGATCTCGCGCAAGAGTAAGGCTTCGCTCTTTTTGATCCCATAACGCAATGGCAAACATACCTGCGGTGCGCTCAAGCGCCGCTTCCAAGCCCCACGCCTCTATTGCAGCAAGCAAGACTTCGGTGTCGGAATGTCCCCGCCAAACTGGGGCCTGTCCTCTGCTTTCAAGCTCCTTGCGGATTTCACGGTAATTATAGATCTCGCCATTAAATGTGATTACGTACCGGCCACCGGGCGAAACCATTGGCTGATGCCCTGCGGGCGAAAGATCGATAATTGCCAAGCGGCGCTGCCCTAGAGCAAGCTTCCCGTCATTTGAAATCCAGTGGCCTTCATCATCCGGACCGCGGTGAACCAGTGCATCTGTCATCGATTTAATAATGGTCGACGGGTCAAGTTTCACGGAAAAAAGTCCTGCGATGCCGCACATATCGATTTATGCCCTCCGCCCTGTATGAGCTTTAGAAAGCAGTTCCCGCCAGCTTGTCGCGCAAACTGAAATGTCAAAATTGTTAGCAATTCGCTTTCGTGCTAGCTTCCCCAAACGTATACGTTCATTCGGGTCGGTGATAAGATTCGCGATTGCACGAGCTAATGCTGGACCACTTGCAGCCTCCACCATTTTGGCGGCTTGGGTGTTGCCAACGAGTTCAAGAAATCCGCCCACCTTAGTCAAGATTGTTGGCGTACCTATTGCCATGGCTTCAGCTGCGGCGATGCCAAATGTCTCTCGCAACGAAGGCAGGACAAACAGATCTGAGGCTTTAAGCAGCGGAAGCAAACTGCCGTGATCAATGACCCCGTTTACAGAAATCTGCTCCGTCAAATTCTTTTCACAAATTAACTGTTGGATTGCATCCATTTCGTTACCTACACCGAAGAAAGCAAATTTCGGTTGCAGGTCAAATCTATCGCGCAGCAGTTCTGCTGCTTCGATCAAATAAACATAGCCCTTTATTGCGACATACCGCCCGACCGTTGTTATCAGAAACTCGTTTGGCCCATAATTGAAATCCTGTCTTATTTTGTCTATCACTCGGGCATCGGCCAGACGATTTAGTTGCGCAACGTCGACGCCGTTATGGATAATTTCAATCTTTTGCCAGCTACAACTTCGCGTGAAATCATCTTTGACTGCGCCGGAAACAGCTACAATCTTGTCAGCGCGGCCCAAAACCAATTTATGCGCCAGCTTCTCAATTTGCTGTTTCAGACCACCGTTATCGCTTTGTGCAAAGCCTCCGGAGTGCAGAGTAATGGCACAACTGCTGGCAGGTGTAAGAAACTGCCCTAAGCGGGCGAACATGTTGCCCGCGAACAAATGGCCCCAGAACTGATTGTATTTCGCAGTTTTCAGTATTTTTCGGAACGCCAATATGCCGGCGGGCAACGACCGGTTGGTCCCTATATGTAGGCGGTGGACAACTATGCCTTGTGCTTCCAAGGCTTCGCCAAGATCGTCAGGCCAATCAAATAATGCCAAAACATCAATCTTGTGACCTTGTTTGTGCATCGCAGGAATTAAGTCAGCGACAAGTTGCTCTGCTCCGCCGCCGCGACCGACAGTATCAATGACACATAGAGTTCGCAGTTTTCCGTCTACTTCAGATGACATGTTATCCCGCGACCATTGGATAGATAAGGTTGAAACGCCGCTCTATCATGTCTAATGCAGCGCGCAAGGTCTGGACGTCTCGTTAAAAGACTAGGTTAGAAAGCTTTCTAACGCGCTGCTCCAATGTGGTGTGTACAGGATTCGATCAGGGGGAATTCCGCGTAATGTCGGCACTGACAGACAAAAATTTGACAGCATATGGTAAGGACGATGTTGTCTTGCATTATGAACATGCCAGCGGTCTCATGCCGCCGGAAAAGTATCTGTTCACAAAATACGTCACACTTGGCATGAATATTTTGGATATTGGCGTTGGCGGTGGCAGAACTACGCCGTTTTTGTGCAAGGGGGCTAAGGCTTATCTAGGTATCGATTATTCGCAAGCCATGGTGGATGCCTGCAAACGCCGGTTCCCTGAGCAACATTTTGCATGGGGGGACGCAACCAATTTATCCGATATCGGGGATGGAGAATATGATCTCACGATATTCTCATTCAATGGGATTGACTCAATCCCGACGAATGAAGGGCGGATAGCGTCGCTTCGAGAAATGAGGCGCGTAACCAAAAAAGGCGGGCATATAATTGTTTCTTCGCATAACGCCCGTCAGCTGGCCTCTTTCCCGCAATTGGGAGGCGCCGGATTGCTAAAGTCACTCTGGCGTTTGGCCTATTCTTTGGTGCGAAGTCCGGGGATTGCTTGGCGCAATTTGACTTCGGGGGCATATTTCAAAGGCTGCGGCTATATAGCTGATCCAGTGCACGGTGGACTGTTTAACCACGCCTCTACTCCAAAGAGTATGGCACAGGACTGTGAGAAAGCCGGATTGAAGATTGTGGAAACCGTTGGGTCCCATTATCCACTTCGCTTGCCCCTGTTCATGACCAATTGGACGACCTACGTATTGCAAGCAGTATGAGAGATGTTGGCTATCGTTCCATCTTTCTCGCTGAAGATTGGCAACATGTTGCTTATCTTGGCTGGCAAGACAGCTGGCCGTGTCCGGGGTTTCGGGTGATGCAGCAGAAGCGGGGAATTTTCAGAAGAATTTTCGTAATGAGCGAACTTGGGGATCCTGGCAAATTCAAAGCCAACTGGGACCAACATGTTGGTGATATCTCGATAACTCAAGAAGTGTGTTTGCACGATTTTTCAGGTTCACCGGAAATCGCTGAACTATTGGAAAGCAAGGGGTTGTTGCCGCTTACGAAAGAGCAACGGATGCTGAACATTGCGACAATCGTAATCAGCCTAGACGAAGACCTAGCAGCATTGCGCGCGAATCTTTCTTCCGACATCAGACGAAAATTACGCAAAGCGGAAGATGCGGGGTTGCAAGTTGTCGAAGGGGCTGCGCATCTGGAATCAGCGGTTCCAGAATTTATACTATCTTTCAATAAGATGGCGGAAGAGCGCTCGCTCCAACCGATCAACGCCCGGCTTGTCCGTAAGATGATAGCTGACGGCAAATCACGCTTGCTTGCGGTCCGCGCACCCGAAGGTAAATGGCGCAATTTCTTGCTGACTTATGAAAGCGAAGATACCGGAATATTCCTGCAGGGCGCCGCAACCGGCCATGACAATGATGGTGCCGGGCAGTTGCTGCAATGGGGCACGATTTGTGCGCTCAAGGCCGCTGGCAAACGCTGGTACGACATGGGCGGCATCCAGTCGACCGACAGTGCCGACGGCATATACCGGTTCAAAAAAGGCTTTGGCGGGCAAGTTATCGACCTTGGCCGCGAATATGGCAAGAGCGGACTGGCCTATAGTGCATCGCGCAAACTGGCGAAAACCGCCATGTCCCTAAAAAGTAGCATCGGGTGAGCGCCAAGCAAATCCTTTTTGCTGCCCTCGATCTTTTCGGGGTCAATGCGATTTTTCGCAGGCACAACCGCGGCAAGATAAAGGTCTTGCTCTACCATAACATCACACCGGGGCGGGCGCATTTTGCCAACGCCATTAGCCCGGAAGAATTTGAAGAACAGATCATCTATCTGAAGCGCCAATATAATGTGATTGCCGTGGACGCAGACGGCACGTGGCAGGGCCTGCGCGAAGATAGGGTCAACATATTGATCAGCTTCGACGATGGTTTCATCAACAATCTGGAATTTGCGCTTCCAGTACTCAAACGTCAAAATGTCCGTGCGCTGTTTTTTCTGATCGCGAATTGCATGCAAGATGGTCTCGCCCCTCATTTTGTCCAGGATGAGGGTAAAGACCAACACGGATCTCCGTACCGGACTTTGACTGCAAAGCAGGCCCGCATGCTCGTAGATGCCGGTATGACGATAGGCTGCCACAGTCTGTCACACAGCGATCACAGGGCAATGGATGATACGCAAATCCTCACCGAAGGAACCACAGCAAAAGGCATGATAGCAGCCGCGACAAACCGGGAAGTCGGGCTGTTCGCTTTCCCATGGGGCTACCATGTTACCGGACAAGAGCAAAAGCTTAGCAAATTATTTGCCCGCATATTCCTGACCGAGCACGGTTTTTGTGAATCCGGTGACAAGGTCATTCCGCGAAATGAAGTTTCCGATCTGCGCCATATGAAAGTTGCAGCATCGGGCGCGCTCGATTGGCTGCGCGCGCTGTGCGGGAAGGCGTAAATCGCTATGGGCTTTCCGGTTAAGGGCTTGTGGCAGTCGGTTGCTTCGCTCGGTTTGATGCAGGTCGCTTCGATGGCAATCACATTTGCGGCGGGCGTGCTGCTCGCGCGGTTGCTCGGCGCATCGCAATACGGCATTTACGCACTCGCCATGACGGTGACCACTCTTGTCGGCATGGTTACCGAATTTGGCTTGCCGACATTATTAATGCGCGATGTTGCAGTGGCCACCGCGACCGGAAAATGGGGCACTGTCAAGGCGCTCGCGCATTGGGCCGACAAGGTCATACTGACGATTTCTTGTGCCATATTCGTGCTGTTTTTTGGTGGATATTGGCTGCTCGGCGCGAAACAGGACTCGGCTTTTCTCTCCGCGATGTTGTGGGCAATTTTCCTGATCCCCATGGTGGCATTGGCCAAGTGGCGCGGGCTTGCCTTGTTGTCTTTGGGCAAAACCTTTGCCGGCCAGTTCCCGGTGTTGATATTGCGGTACGGCCTTTTCACGCTCATCCTCGCTGCGATCTTTTTCAAGGGGCAAAAGGCCACTGCTGCCACTGCCATGTTGGCTCAGCTGTTGGCCGCATTTGTTGCCTTGATCGCGGTGTTTTTCATGTTCCGGCGATACATTCCGGCGGACTGGCGGAATTCGGTGATAACTTATGATCGCAACGAGCGTGCGGGCTGGGTAAAGGACTGCATTCCGCTGGGGATGAACGAGGGGCTGCGGCTGTTACAAGGCCAGATCGCGATACTTTTGCTCGGCATATTTTCAACCGCGAGCGAGGTCGGGAATTACCGCGTCGCCGATGCCGTCGCTTCCGCAGCAACAATGGGCATTTCGGTAATTGCAACCGCGCTATCGCCGGTGGTCGCGCGCCACTGGGCGAACGGCGATATTGCTGCGCTGCGCGTCGCACAAAAATGGGGTGCATTGGCTATGGTGGGCTCTTCGCTGATATTGGGATTACCGTTCCTGCTGTTCGGGGAATATTTGTTCCCGCTACTTTTCGGACCAGAGTTTGTTGATGCGAGCGTTGTGTTTCCGGTTGTTTTCCTTGCTTATTCCATCGGGGGAGCTTTGGGGTCGCCCATGGTTTTTGCGACCATGACAGGGAAGCAATCTTACGTGACCAAATCACTGGCAATCAATGCTGCCATGGCATCCATCATGGCTTTAATTTTTGGGGGATCGCTCACCGGTTTTTCAATGGCAATGGCAATTCTGATAAGTAGCACATTGTCTTCTGCATACCTGTGGGCCACCATTTGGATGAGGCACAGTGTCGATACCTCCCTTCTTGGATGGCGGAAGAGCCACTGATGGAAGCCGTTCGCAAAAACTTCATTGTGAGAACGCAGTTTGTTAACCGGAATAGACCCAATGCGTCTCCGAATGCAGATTCTGTACTTTGCATTCATTGCAACATGGCGCATAACGTCGTCGCACAAATACTATCGCGTTGGTTCCAGCACAGCGATGGCCTTATTGGTACTTTTCGACTGATATGCGCAAGACTAAGAAATTTGGGTGGAGAAAAAGAGGGGCAACCACATCGACCGGCCAACTATGGTCCACCCGAGGTTGCATGCATGATTGGAAAAATTTGTAACTTCTTGGTCGCGAAATCCAAAACAATGGCGAGTGAGTATCGGTGTCGTTTCATTCAGTTCCATTATCCCGCGATCAAAATCGGAAAAGCCGTGCTCATCGACCGCGGAGTGTATATCAGGGCGCTCGATGGCGGGAATATCCACATTGGTCAAAACACCCATATATGGAGAAACAGCATCATCGAGGCGCGCGGTGGTAATTTGCATATCGGTGCCAATGGGCTCGTCAATGCGGGCTGCTATTTACTTGCTACCAGCAAAATTGAAATCGGTGAAAATGCCTTGATTGCTGAGTATGTAACCATCCGCGATCAAGACCATGCGCATGAGCGAAGCGGGCAGCCATATGCGCAACAAGGCCGCGTTGAAGCACCGATCATTATAGGCGATAATGTCTGGATTGGTGCCAAATCGACCATTACAAAGGGTGTAACCATTGAAGCCGGTTCGATAGTTGGTGCCAATTCCGTGGTTACAAAGGACCTTGCCGGATCCTGGAAATATGCTGGTGCTCCCGCCAAGCCGATAAAGACACGGACGCCGTAATCATATGAACATCTCGCTTCGACAGAATATCGCTGGCCGGACTCCTGCGATCATCCGCAAAAGCGTGAGAATGGGCGAACATTATCTGCGCCGCCATGTGGCTTGGATAGAGATTTTCCTGGCGATGTCTGGCGTCCATTTACGGGACAAGATTACCCTTTTGCTCTCTGCGTGCATCTGCCCCTTAACATCCTTGGCTAAGCTCGACGGCTTTCAATCGCCGGTGTTGATCGCCGATATTGCAGTAAGCGTAAAGGGAATTGGCAAATTCAAACTGCGTCGAGGCACCGACGACATCATTCATGTCATGCCCGGTCGAGAACCGCTGATCCTTCAACATCTGCGAAATTTGTTGCGTCCCGGCGACCTATTTGTCGATGCGGGGGCGAATATCGGTTTCTTCACCATTACCGCGGCCAATATTGTCGGGGAAAAGGGCAAGGTTGTTGCCGTCGAAATGATGCCGCCAACATACGGTGTCTTGGCCAGCAATGTCGCGCTGAATAATGCCACCAATGTCGAAATGGTTGACCGCGCCTTGTCAGACAAGGGCGGTGAAATCGTTGTTGCCAATACTATTCCGGGAAAGTTCGGGCAGGCAAGCATAGTAACTAACGCACAAATCGGTATGCGCACGATCCGGCACGAAGTTTCTACAGTCCGACTGGATGATGTGCTCAAGAAAGAGCAGCGGGTTACGTTGATGAAAATGGATTTGGAAGGGGCCGAATATCTCGCGCTTAAGGGGACGGAGAAAGCCATTGGTTTGATCGATGCGATAATCTTCGAAACCAATGACGAGGATGACCGAATTTTCAAATTTCTGGAAGAAAACGGTTTTTCGCTTTCGCGGCTTGACGGCCACGACTATCTGGCCCGACGCAAATAGATTCGAAACGGAAAAATATGATTGAAAAAATCAGAACTACATTCTGGTTCATGCAGCGCCCTTCTTTCTGGCCGTTCATGGCAGAATTGGCGCGCCGCCGGTTGACGGGTGCCTATGCGCATGAATCGGACTATCCGAAGGCAGAGGCATGGGCCGCGCAGCGTGCTGAACCAGTTGAAGCGGCGTTGCGGAAAATGGGGTTGCTTGTTTCCGGTGCCAATATGCCAACGCCGATCGCGCAGACGCTGCTGGATGAAGCACAACAGCGCGCCACGCGTTCAGGCGTGGAAATGGGTGGGCCGGGCGATATTGGCCTGATCCACGCGGCTATTCTGCTTTCGGGCGCAAAAGCAGTCATCGAAACCGGCGTCGCTTATGGTTGGAGCAGCCTTGCCGCGCTTGCTGCACTGCGCGAAACTGACGGGAAGCTGGTGAGCGTCGACATGCCTTATCCTAAGGCGGGAAATGAAGCCTTTGTCGGCGTTGTTGTACCCGCCGATTGGCGCGACCGCTGGACACTGGTCCGAAAGCCCGATCGCAACGGCATTAAGGACGCGCTGGCTTTGCACGGTGGTCGCATCGACCTTGTGCATTATGACAGCGACAAGAGCTACGCAGGAAGAATGTATGCCCTGCCGCTTTTGTGGAATGCGCTTGTTCCCGGCGGATTGTTGATCTGCGATGATATCCAGGACAATTTTGGCTTTCGTGACTTTGCCGAAAAACTGAGCTTGCCCTTTGCGATTACAGAAAGTGATGGCAAATTTGTCGCTATGCTGCGAAAACCGATATAGCTGGAAATATATTCTGGCTAAAAGCCGAATTGTGAAACGGGAAGTGAACATGGCATTTATGGATAATATGCTGCCATGTTGACCTATTTTCTGTTGCTTGCTTATCCGTGTATCTTTGCACTACTGTCGGCGCGCGGCAGAATAAGCTCGCAGCGGCGAATAATTTTGCCCATAATCGGCTTTGGGCTCTTCTATAACTTTATTTCGGTCATCCGCGATAATGTCGCTGGTGACTGGTACACCTATGAACAAATGACCTATTTGTTCAATTTCATGACACTTGGACAGGCAATGGGAGATACTGATCCTGGTTTTGGGTTGGTGGGCTGGCTGGGTATGAAATTGGGCGGGGGCCTCTATTCAGTAAATCTGTTTTGCTCTGCGATCATCAGCCTCGGTGTGTGCCGCTTGGCTTGCTGGGTTGCTACCTACTTTTTGTGCGAAAAGACCAGAATGTCCGTTCGATGGCTGCGAGCATAGTTTGGGATTTGAGATTGGTCCCCCAATCGCTGCGTTTTTCGACTACGATGCTTACGACAATTGGCTTGACGACATGCATTGCCGCGTTAATACGCGCCGATATTTTGCAATTGGTAGGTGCACGTGTGAACGGAGAGCTGCAAGTTGCGGCCGCCTTTGCGGCATATCACTTACCATTCATTATGGCAGGGTTTTGGGGGCATCTTCATGCAAAGGTCGCTGCCCAAGGCGCAACCGCCGAAGTGAAGGCAGAATTTGAAAAATATATTATTTGCCGCAGTCGCACTTTTGTTCCTGTGTGGATCGATATCTTATTTCTCGAAATTTGCGATTTTCCTATTTTATTCGAAAGAATTTTTTGCGGCCAAAAATATCGTTTCATCTTATATGATTGGAGAGTATTTTTTCAAATATCTCATCTTATTCTAGCGTTCATGATAGCGAACAGCGTCAGAAAAATTATATTGCTGGAAACGTTATTTATGCGCTGCTACTATCCTTATCATATTTTCTAATCTTCAGAGAATATAGCGGTATCGGATATACCTATGCACATATTATTGCGGCTATTAATACATGCACACTTGTTTCAATCAATTTATATATCAGGGATATTCTGAGCAAAAAATTTGTTCTCGATCATTTGGGGCGTTGCAATTATCAATTCGCTACTTTGCTTTTTGCTGCTGCATGTTGGCGGCATAATGCATTTTCCGCTGCAGTTGCTATTACTCGGCTATGTCCCGATTTTGTTTTCAGGACTCATAGCTGCGAAAATGCTCTCGACCCGCAAGGCATGAAACCCGACTCTGTCGAAATCAGTTGCGAACTGGCATCGCCCTTCTTTTCAAATACTATGGTAAACGACTCGCAGTCATCCTCGCGCAATATCAGCCACGCCAGAAACTGGTAAAGCCGCCAGAAAAGATAGGCGGGCAGAAAAATGTTAAAATAGCTGCTGCGCCAATATGTTTTTAGCTGGACGACATCGAGACCATTCTGGTTGGCAATGGCAGTGAGCTTTTTGGGTGTGCAATTGCCGTAATAGGCCTTGAAAACATCATGCCCCTCGGCGGCATATGGCCATAAAGCAAACAGGATTTTGCGTTTCAGCGCCTCGGGAAGAGCTCTGTTTAACGCCGCCACCAAGATCATAAACCGAACTGCCTTTAAGGAAAGCAGAAGGCAAAATATCCTTTTGAAATTGTAGTTTCCGTCGGCATTCAGCGACGTGGGCAAAAGCGAATTGATAAAAACGCATAATTTGTGGTTTGCCTGCGTAAACGTTTACAAGATATTCACCCTTCAAATCCTGTAAACGGAACCCAGAAATTGTATGTACCGTAGCAGCTTTCAAAAATATCCGACTGGGTTACCCAAACAATCAGCATGACACCGAGCATAAGGATGGGGGCAAGAAAATGGATCGTACCCTCCCATGACCGGAAAAATGTTTTGTAGCGATTGAACATCATCGCCTGTGGAAGCATCAGATAATATCCGAACCTGTCGCCGATCACCGAGCTGTACAAAGTCAAAGGTACGGTAAAAATCATCAGCAACGCGCTATAAAACAAAAGTAGATACTCTTTGGGGTATACCTGCCGCCACGCATTTCGATAGAAATAGAGAAAAATAAGCGCCGTAATTCCCAACGAGGAGGCACGAAAGATGCCCCCGATAGCATCTATGCCGGTATCGACATAAAGGTCCAAATACCTCTGGTTCGCATCGATATTTGCCACAATGTACAACGATGGGATGAATAGAAATAAGGCCGAAAAAAACTTCAACCGCACGTTAAAGTCGAAAAAGAGAAACACGAGCGGTAGGAAGACTATTGCACTTTGGTGAAATCCGCTAGCAACAATGACGCAGATTACATAGCGAGTGAACTTCTTGTCCTGCACACTGGCAAAGGCCAGGCACAAAACCCCAACTGCCATCGCTTGCCGGATAGCGGACATAGCAAGGTTGGTGACCAGGATGGGGTATATCAAGACAAGAAACAGCAGAGGGATTTTCTGCTTTCGAGCCAATATATGCACGCCTGCGAAAAATATGGCTGCTGAAACCACATTAATAACCGGGAAAGCCAGTCCAAGCTTGTTTAGTGCCACAACCAACAGCCAATAAAGCGGTTCCTGGCGGCTTATCGCGTCTGAAAATTCACCTTGCTCAAACGCCACTTGTTGATTGAGATAGGAGTAATAGTCGCAACCAACCTCAAGGCGATACGCGGTAAAGACAAAAAGGAAGAGCAGATATCCGAAATAACCAATTTTTCTGAACGTGAGCGAATCTTCGGTCAATAAATATAGCAAAAGGGACGCGCCAAATACTGTCAGGTAAATCACAGGAAAATGCGTCCCATCCTAAAAGCCTGTCTCTGCCGCCACACCTCGAAGATATGCAAAGGCTGCTCAGTCTATGCGTCCAATATGCTTGTTGCATGTTGTTTAAGTCGCATAGTCGGAAATTGGCAAGCACCTTCTATGATGTGATGCCATCGGGTATTCAAATTCTGTAGGCTTGCGTCGCCTAATAGCCCTTTTTCCTTGCGCATGTGCCGCTAATGCTGATTATGCGTAATCTGAATGGCCTGTTCATCCGCTACCCCCACCATCCTGATCTCTGCAAATCTTGCCTGGAACCTTGTCAATTTCCGGGCTGGGCTAATCCGCTTTCTTATTGATCGCGGGTTTCATGTTGTCGGTGTTGCACCTGCCGACCCGCTGGCCGAGGCGCAGCTCCGCGCGTTGGGATGCGGTTTTGAACCGGTAAAGATGGATGCCAAAGGACTGTCGCCCGTCGCCGACATTCAGTGCCTGCTTGAGTACTGC
Source organism: uncultured Alphaproteobacteria bacterium (assembly GCA_963763915.1). Lineage (GTDB taxonomy): Bacteria > Pseudomonadota > Alphaproteobacteria > Sphingomonadales > Sphingomonadaceae > Sphingorhabdus_B. The sequence goes on along the minus strand of CAVXQH010000001.1, from coordinate 824,817 downwards.
AAGTTGATGAAGAAATACCGCCCGGCGGCCTATTTAGGATACACGGTAAAGCCCAATGTTTACGGCGGACTTGCCGCTCGCTTATGCGGAATTCCCCACATCGCCAATATATCGGGGCTGGGCACTGCCTTCATCCGGCAGAACATAATCACTTCGATCGTGAGCGGTCTATACCGCATCGGTCTGGCACGAACTTCGACCATCTTCTTCCAAAATATATCTGACCGGGATTTGTTTTTGGAAAAGGGTTTGATTGATCCGGCCAAGGTATATCTCGTTCCCGGTTCCGGAATAGATACCGACCATTTCTACGCCGCAGCTCCACCGACCACCGCCGCGAAGAACTTCCTGATGGTCGGAAGACTTTTGCGCGACAAAGGTGTGCTGGAATATGTCGAGGCTGCGCGTATCATCAGAGCGGAAAGGCCGGATGTCACCTTTAAGCTGATGGGATTTCTCGACGTGCAAAACCGCACGGCGATTTCGCGGTCGCAAGTAGATGCCTGGGTGGCATCTGGTGTTATCGAATATTTGCCACCGACGGATGATGTTCGCCCCTTTGTCGAGGCATCGGACTGTGTTGTCCTGCCGTCATATCGCGAAGGAACATCACGTGTTTTGCTTGAAGCCGCCGCGATGGCGCGGACGATTGTTGCGACCGATGTACCCGGCTGCAGGGAAGTCGTGATTCACGGAAAAAGCGGGCTGCTGTGCAAACCCCGCGATCCCGCCTCGCTTGCCGCGGCAATAAAGCATGTTATCGGATTGTCATCAGCCGAGCTTGCCGCGATGGGGCGCGCCGGACGGACCCATGTCGCGCGGCATTTCACACAAGACATAGTGAACAGATGCTACTGGGACGCGCTACAGCGCGCTCGAGTAACTGGCAAAGTGTCTTAAAACCTAGTTTTTGCGAACACGTGGGCTTGACCCTGCCGGACTTGCCAAACAACCGATGGCAAAAGCACCAATCGCGGCAATAGTTGCTGTTCGCGCGGGGTAGTCCACCAGGCTATGTCCTGCGATTACGAAGATAACGACCGCTGAAGACAATAGTAGAGGCAAGTGATGCGCGTTGTGTGCAGCCATTTTCCATAGCCGCTCACCCATCCAAATCGCGAAAGCCAGCATTGTCAAAGCGGCAAACAAGCCAGCCTCAACCATGAATTCGATATAGTCATTGTGGACGTGGTTGACATAAACCAAATCCAAATTGCTTGTATCTTCAAGGCCTGTATACGCCCACCGGAATGCGCCAAGACCTGTACCAAGCGGAAATGTCGATCGCGCCAGTTCCCACGATTGCGCAAAATATTTCATCCGCAGGTTGGGATCGGTAAAGCCAACTGCCCAGTCGCTCAAATAGCTAAAGGCAATCCAAGCCAAAGCCAGCGAAATAGCAGCCAAACCTGACAACAAGGCCCACCGGGAATAAGGCCATTTTGATGCCAGAAACTTACCCGCTGGATGCCGCAAAACCACGAAGGCGAGTGCGGGCAACAATAGCACATAACCGGCCAAAGAGCGGTTTAAGATGATGCTGAGAACGAGAAAAGCTATTGCAGCCAGCCCGAGCCCCGACAGCAGATTTTTCTGTCGTGCATTGCCATTGCCTTCAAAAAACAGCCACGGACACAAAACAAGTGCGCAGAGATATAATGTGGCCAAATGGTTGCTATTGGCAAAAAATCCAACAGATGTGTTGCTGTTGGTCACCGCATAAAAATAGGCCGCGCCATCCGAGCCCTGACCAAATTGGATTACACCTATCAACGAAGACAATGCTGCCATCGCTATGATGGAAAATCCGGCGTACTTTCTTACCTTTGGACTTGCGGCGACGGTCAAAAACAATGTTGCCACCGGAACAATTAGCCAAGTTGCGGAGACCAATGTTGAACCGGGCTGCATCGAAAATGGCCTGTAGACATCGACCAAACCGAGCAGCCTGTCACCAGCCACAACGGCACCCCGGCCAGCCAAATTTTGCCAAACCGACGAAGGAAGTGGAATCAACTGGATGATGATCCACGCAATCAATGCGAGTGTGATGGCAACCAATCCGTAAATTGCTTGCCCATCCTGTGTCCGGGTGAATGCCCATCTTCCTTGGCCGGCCCGAGTTGTTAGGCGCCATAGTGAAAACGCAATCAAACCAGTGCCGGTGATCTGCAAAACGGTATTGGCCAAAACGCCGGCCGAGCTAGCGCCACCCAAAATTACGCAAAAGCAAAGCCAAAACGGCAAAGTGCCCAAAGCCAGCGCATTACGTATCAAATTGCCTAAGCCGCGCATGGTTAGTTCACTCTCACAGATGTGAAACTGGTCCGCATTGTTCGGTCCATTTCTCCGGGAACAATCATCAGTCGAATTTTCTGAAACGCGCAATTGTTACGAGGTATATCGAAGCCTGCCTGCTCTAAAAATTCGTTACTGGCTGCCGAAGCAATTTTCAAAATTGCAATTGGCCGCGGATTTGCTTCGCAGTTAATTGTCCAGCGGAACGTGGAATCGCCGCTTTGGCCGTCTTGGTGTTTTCCAGAAATAGCCAAAGTGAAATGGCCAGGCCTCAACAACATGAACTGCTCGACGACAGCTGCACTGCCGCCACCGAAATACTCGACGTCAAGCAACTTGCCCGTCCCTGAGATATTGTCGTCAACCAGCTCGGCCACAGCCTCTCCAGACTCGAGAAGTTTCCAACCAAAGACCGATTTCTGAGCCCAACCTTCAAAGTCAGGGTCGGTTGGAAACTTGCCCAATTGCCCCTCGCCCTGCTGGCGTGAAGACGTCCAAAGACGGTATGCCAACTCTAGCTTACCTGCGCCTGCCAGAGCATTCACGGCCACATCACGGTCTACATTGTTTGCTCGTGAACTCGCCGCAACATCATATACCAGATCGGGCGCAGCCTTAACGGCGGGCTCACTGCCGACAAACTGTCGACGCCAGTCCGGACGTTTTGTGAAGGCAGAAATGAGCGCATTTCTTACCGATGGCTCCTGGCCCATCAAAGCCAGGGCTTGCATCAAGCGCGCCCCCTCGACTGCACGAAACCTGCTCCCGGCAAGAATTTCTTGCACGCCTTTTTCATATTTACCCGCACCGATATAGGCCTGCATCAGCAAAAGCCGTGTGTTGAAATCGCGAGGCTGTCGCTTTCGCGCTGCCTCTAATAGCGTTGCCGCTTGACCATATGATCCTTGCGCTTGTGCAGATGCGCCCGTGAGCAAGAAGGGTCTAAAGTCCAACGGATCGGCCCGAGATGCATGACGAGCGACCCTTTCTACTTTCGAATTTTGTGGGCCGAGAGTTTCTAACTTGACCCCCATAAGCTTTGACCGGGCCAGAATTTGCAGCGAGTCGTCCGGCAAAGGCGAAAACGGCAAGGCACTGCCGGTCTCGGCCGCCAACCGGACAAACATGTTTCGTCCAACCAAGAGCAGCAGGCATGCGCTAACTGCCAAGATTATCAGTCTCGCAACCCAGGGATATTTAGAGAAAATCATTTCAATGGAGCAGGTTCAGAAAATTAATGGCGATCAATTTTGTTAGTCCGGATTGACCTAGTTTCAAATGCCCCGTCCTTTTTCTTTGGCTCGGAATGATAATTATAGTTGTACGCATAACCGTACGAATAGCCATATTCATCATGCTTGTCGCTGAACTTGGTGACCAAGCCCCCTATGATATAGGCGCCAATGGCTTGCAAAGATTTGGCAGATGATTGGGCCATCGCGGAGCGCACCCGACCCGCTTCGTAAACAATGATGGTGCCGTCAGCGATTGTTGCGAGCATTGGTGCATCAACAAATCCCAAAATCGGCGCGCAATCGAGTATGACGATATCGAAATGTTCTGCCAACTGGCGAATCATTGGTTCCAATTTTGTACCTGAAAAGAGCTCGGAGGGGTTTGGTGGGATGTCCCCAGCCGGCATCAGCGACAAATTTGGATGAATGGTTGTGATGACGTCACGCGCTTCGCGCTCGCCGGTCAAAACATTGGTAAATCCGTTTCCATCACGCTTTTTGCCATCGACGATAAACGTAGGCCGCCTCAAATCGGCATCAACCAAGAGCACTTTACGGCCGGACTTCGCCAAACTTCGCGCAAGGCCATAGGCTGAGCTCGACTTGCCTTCACCAGGAAGCGTGCTGGTCAGAAGCAAGATTCTGGGAATTCCGTTTTCAGTTGCCATTCTTAGCTTGTTGGCAACCGTCAGGTAGGCCTCTGTGATTGCAGACTTAGGATCTTCGAGAAGATCGGATACGTTTTCATCTTTGGGAACAACCGGAATGGCGCCCAAACTCTTAATTCCAATTTTCTGTTCAACATCTGACGGGCTGGAAATATTGTTGTTCACCATGTCGAGAACAAAGGCCAGTGCCAATCCCGCGCCGAGCCCTAGTAAAGAACCCAGGAGCAAGTGTAATGGAACGCTTGGGCCTACGGGAGATGTCGGGACGTCTGCCCGGTCGACTATTGCCACCGGATTTTCCCCGACCCCGCCGGTCGCCGACACCGTTTTGAATTGCTGCAAGAAGGAGTCGTAGAGCGCGCGGTTAGTATCAACTTCGCGTTGCAATATTGTATTTTGAACGTTTTGCTGACGCTCCGACAACACGTTTGTTTTGATTTCGGTCAAGCGTGCTTTCAGCTCTCGCTCTCCGCCCAATGCGGCACCATATTCAGCCGCAGCTTTCTGCAACACCCTGGAAACCGATGAACTTCCATCGCTGTTCACAGCATTTTTCAACACGTCAATGCGCCGTTGCAATTTCAGCATGTCGGGATAGGCGGGTTTGTAGATTTGCCGCATTTCGGCATATTGTGCCTGCAGCTGTATCAATTCCGCGTTTTGTGCGTTTTTCGCATCATTCGATTCTGCAAAGGCATTGGGAACGCGTTGGATTTGGCGATATCTTTGTTCTGCCTCAATGCGTTTTTGTTCGGCTTCGGCTATTGACTGCGACAGACCGGCAAGAACATTATTATTCAGAGACGTTGATGTCCCTTGACCCTTATTGTCAAGCTGCTGGATAGTAACCAGACCCTTGGCACGCGCGTAGTCTACAAGCGCTTGCTCGGAGTCTTCCAGCTTGATCCGGATAGTTTCAAGACGTTTGCGCAAAAATTCCCGTTCGAAAGCCGTCTTGTCCAAGGCACGATCTAGGATGCTTTGCATGTAATTGTCAGCATAGCTATTTGCGATTTGCGCAGCCTGAATGCGGTCTGTGCTTACAAAGCCGACGTCGATAATGCGGCTGCCGCGTTTTGGTTCAATCTGTAGCGATCCGACCAACTTGTTTCTGGAAATCAGCTGCCTTTTGTCGCGCGACAAGCCTTGCGGTGCAAAAGCAGGTTTGTTGGCAAGGCCAAGCTTGCGCACGACGCGGTCCGCTAGCGAGCGCGATTGCAGCAATCCAATTTGTGTTTCGATGAACGTGGCATCTTGCTGGCGGGCTTGGCCAGGACGCTGCCCTTCCAGGATTTGGTTGGGCGCTGGATTTACCTCTAGCCTGACACTTGCACGGTAGGTTGGGGCCGTGACCATAAGCAGCGCTAGCCCTGCCAGTAGGCCCATCAAGCCAAAAGACAGGATCCACCACTTGTGACGGACAATGATCTGCCAAAGTTCAAGCAAGAAAGGGAGCTGCAGCGCCTCGCCGATACCACCTTGACGGTGCTGTTGGGGGAAATCGCTTAGGCCTGCGCTTGCATCTCCGCCCATCGCCGCTCCTGATGTTCGATTCAACACGTGCATTTCCCCAAAGACAGAATTTTTGTTGACGGCATGTTAGCGCAAAAACGCAGTGAAAATTGCGACAAGCGGAATGGCGTTCAATATTTCGCGGTAAGTCGATTTCAAACCCGAGCCATCGACCACAATGATGTCCCCGCCTTGGATGGTGGGATTTTCGGCAATGCCAGACCGAATTTCCGAAAGGTTGAATGCGGCGGCCTTTGTCTCGCCATCAATCTTTCGAAACACCACAATCTTTTTGGCATTGGCCTTGTCGTCCAGGCCGCCAGCCCGGGCAATCGCCTGTAGCAAATTTGTTTCGCCGAAAATTGCAAATACCGTCGGGTTCTTAACAGAGCCCTCGACAGTAACCTCGCTGCCGGTTGCTTCGATCAGCTGTACGGAGATATCCGGCCTCTCGAGATATTTTGCGCCATATTCACGTTCAAGCTTTTTACCCAGCTCTTGTGATGAGAGCCCGACAATGTTCATGGTACCGATCAATGGAAAAGTAACCACGCCGGAAGGTTCGATCCTGTACTCGGACGTCAAATCTGGGACCCGGTAGACAACGACCTTGAGCTTATCAAAGGGCGCAAATTTATAGTCGGCAGTTTCTATGTTTGCCGCAGTTTCAGCAACCGTGCCTTCTGCGGCGGCGGGTTGTTCAAAGCTACTAGGGAGCACAGGCGCGGCAACTTTCGGGCCGCTTGCGCAACCCGTCAGTATTTGACCCAAGCACAAAAGAACCAATGCGAAAAACATTTTACGCATAGTTGGCTATCTCCACCCTCTTTTTGGAATTCGAAAATTCTATTTACGACCCCAGATCCTGACGAATCTGAAATGTTTACCAGTTTTCATCTTAGGCGATATGGAAAATGCTGTCAAAATCTAACAGCCGCTGATTTAGAATAATGCGCGCTTGGAACATTTGCCAAGCCGACATACCCATATCGCACCGACGCTGTGCAAATGCTTGATGCCTGCGCGTGCTTGCCATACCGGTGGTCGCCTCAACCGCGTGTATCCGAAGAGGGAGAGCCGTCATGGGGCGTTTGCAGGACAAAGTGGCAATCATCACCGGCGCGGGGTCGGGCATGGGTAAAGCGATGGCCGAGCTTTTCGTGCGTGAAGGCGCGAATGTCATGTGCGCAGACATCAGTGGCGATCAGGACGGCGTAGCAGCAAGCCTTGGCGACAATGCAATCGCATACCAATGCAATGTTGCCGAAGAAGCGGATATCATTGCCATGATCGCTACTACAGAAGCCAGGTTCGGTCGGATTGACATATTGTGCAACAATGCCGGCTTTGGTGGCGGATTGATGCCGCTTGCCGAACAAAGCACGGAAAATTGGGACCGCGTGCACAGCGTCAACATCCGCGGCGTGTTCCTTGGCATGAAGCACGGCATTAATTCCATGCTCAAAACCGGCGGCGGTGCGATCGTCAATACCGGGTCGGCGTCGGGTGTTGTGGGCTGGAAAGGGCATAGCATTTACGGAGCGGCCAAAGCCGGCGTGCACCAGATGACGAAGGCGGCAGCGCTTGATTACGCGACACAAGGCATACGTGTTAACGCTATAGCGCCCGGGACAATGTGGACGGGCCTCGTTCCGATGTCGAAAGATAATCTTGAGCCGCCGGTTGACGGCTTTCGCCTGCCAGGCATACCGATGGACCGATGGGGAACGGCACTGGACATTGCCAATGCAGCACTTTTTTTGGCTAGCGATGAAGCCAATTACATCACCGGTGTGGTTCTGCCGGTCGACGGCGGCTATTGCATCGGTTTTTCGGGCATGGCCGCCGAGCATACAGGAGCATCGGGCTAGAACATGACGGAGGCCGAAATGACTGCGATAGAAAATCGGGACTATTTCACCGACTTTGAAATTGCCAAAGACCCATATCCTTTTTTTGAGGCTGTGCGGGCCCACGGCCCTGTTTGGAAGCCTGAGGATAAGGACTATCTGATCGTCACCGGTTTTGACGAGACGGTCGAGATACTGAACAACCATCAGGATTTCTCAGCAATCATTGGGTTGGCTGGTGCTGGCGCACCATTGCCATTCACGCCAGAGGGCAGCGATATCACCGCGCAGATCGAAGCCGCACGGCCAAGCATTCTTGGCGGCGATCAGGTCGTGATGCTCGATGACGAACCGCATACCAAGCTGCGCAGCCTGATGAACCGGCTTTTCACGCCCTCAAAACTCAAGGCCAATGCCGAATTTATCACGCATTATTCGGACGAGATCGTACGGGCTTTTGTGGGCAGGGGCGGCGGTGACCTGATGAACGAAGTCGCAACCCCCTTTGTGACGATGGTGATCGCCGATCTGCTCGGCGTGCCAGAGGACGACCGCGATACCTTCATGGCGATGATCGAAGCTTCGCCTGCGCCCGGCAATCTGGACGCCAGCCTCAACACCCATTCGGGCGACACACATCCGATGGTTGCGATGACTGGCTATTTCTTCCGTTACATCTCCGAACGTCAGGAAAATCCGAAAGACGATATCCTCTCCGAACTGGCGCAGGCCGAATATGCCGATGGCAGCAAACCCAGCATGATGGACCTTATGACTTTGGGCGTGTTCATCTTTGGCGCGGGGCAGGACACCAGTGCCAAGCTGCTGGGTAATGCCATGCGCTACATCGTCGATGTTCCGGGTTTGCAGGATCAGCTGCGCGCCGACCATTCCCTGATACCCGATATGCTCGAAGAAGTGCTGCGGCTGGAAGGGTCGACCAAGCAGCTCGCGCGGTTGGCACGGCGCGATACCAAGATTGGTGAACTGCCGGTAAAGGCCGGTACCAAAATACTGATCGGCCTGTCGGGTGGCAACCGCGATCCGCAGCGCTGGGAAGAGCCGCAGGAATTTCGCCTGGGCCGGCCGCGGATAAAGGAGCATCTCGCCTTTGGCCGCGGCAAGCATGTCTGCGCGGGTGCGCCGTTGGCACGCGTCGAGGTTCGCATGATCCTGGAGAAGTTTTTCGAGCACACGTCACATATCACCCTAGACGAGGCAAGGCACGGACCAGCCGGAGCAAGAAATTTCGATTTCGACCCAAGCTTTATCATACGCGGGCTCAGTGCGCTGCATGTCAAACTGACGCCGAAGGCTTAGTAAACGGGGCACCGAAAGAAACCGCCCCCTAACGCCGTGCTGCGAACTGTTCAAGCTGAAACCCGCAGAAAACCGTGCAAGTTCACAGTGAATTGAACAATTGTCGCGCTGGAAGTTTACTTAAGTTGATGGCGTCTGACCGGTTTCGTTACCTTACCCCGATCGGGATATTAAGATCGCTGTTGTGGTGGCGCGGTTCAGCGAGACGCGCGATTACCGATGTCGGGCAATCGCTGGCAGATGAAATCCTACATTTCAAGCGAAATGCGAAACGTCACCCCGCACCTGATGCGGGGCTTGGCTTTTATCCAGCGGCGCATGATCGCTATGTCGGCAAGATAGCTAGACCCCTCGTCAAGCACAGGGTGACGGCGGGTCTTGAAGCGGGTTCGCGACTCTGACAAATCAGAAGATGTAAAAGAGGCGAGAGGGGCAGGAATGCACCAATCCCCTTGTCTTACCCACCCCCTCACTCATTCAAATTCGGCCTTAAATATTGCCGCGCCTTGTCCAGCTCCAGCCCGCGCCGTGCGGCATAGTCGGATACCTGATCCTCGCCGATCCGCGCCACGCCGAAATATTCGGATTGCGGGTGGCCGAAGTAAAAACCTGACACTGCCGCCGTCGGCAGCATCGCGAAGCTCTCGGTCAGCGTGATGCCGGTTTTGTGGGTGGCATCGAGCAGGTCGAACAGGACGGGCTTCAGGCTGTGGTCGGGGCAGGCGGGATAGCCCGGCGCAGGGCGGATTCCGCGATATTGCTCCTTGATCAGCGCTTCGCCCGTTAGCTGCTCGTCGGGCGCATAGCCCCAAAGGTCCTTGCGCACATGCAAATGCATGCGTTCGGCAAAGGCCTCGGCCAGACGGTCAGCCAGCGCCTTCAGCATGATGTCGCTATAGTCATCGATGTGCGCTTTGAATTCGGCCAGCTTGGTGCCGATGCCGTGCCCGGTGGTTACGGCAAAGCCGCCGATCCAGTCGCCGTCGGGGCTGATGAAGTCCGCAAGGCACATATTGGCCTTGCCTTCGCGCTTGGCAATTTGCTGGCGCAGGAAGGGCAGGCGGACATGTTCTTCGGTTTCTTCGATATAGACGACGACATCATCGCCTTCACGCCAGCACGGCCACAGCCCCGCGACACCCTTTGCGCGCAGCCATTTTTCGCTGATTATCTTGTCGAGCATCGCCTGTGCATCGGCGAACAGGTTGGTCGCGCTTTCGCCGACAACTGCGTCGGTCAAAATGCCAGGATAAACGCCGTGGAGTTCCCATGCGCGGAAGAAGGGGGTCCAGTCGATATATTGCCGCAGGTCATTCAGATCCCAATCGTCATAGACATGGACGCCGGGTTGCAGCGGCGGTTTGGGCTTCAGGCTTTCGTCAATCTCAAAACCATTAAGGCGCGCCTGTTCAAGCGACGCCAGCGGCTTGGCGGTTTTGCCAGCACGGGCTTCGCGGACCAGTTCATATTCGTTGCGGGTATCGTCCACGAATTTGGTGGCAAGCGTGTCGCTGACCAGCGTTGACGCCACGCCCACAGCACGGCTGGCATCGAGCACATGCACCGTAGGACCAGAATAAGCGGGTTCGATGCGGAGCGCGGTGTGCGTTTTTGACGTCGTGGCCCCGCCGATCAGCAGCGGCATCGTCATGCCAGCGCGCTCCATTTCCTCGGCCACTGTCACCATTTCATCCAGGCTCGGCGTGATCAAACCGGACAAGCCGATCATATCGACGTCATTGTCCACGGCAGATTTCAATATCTCCTGCCATGGCACCATGACGCCAAGGTCGATGACTTCAAAGCCGTTGCATTGCAGAACCACGCCAACGATATTCTTGCCGATATCATGGACGTCGCCTTTGACGGTGGCCATGATGATGCGGCCCTTGCCCTTGCTGTTCTCGTCTTTTTCCGCCTCGATATAGGGGAAGAGATGCGCCACGGCTTTCTTCATGACTCTCGCGGATTTGACCACTTGCGGAAGGAACATCTTGCCCGACCCAAACAGGTCGCCAACGACATTCATCCCGTCCATTAGCGGGCCTTCGATCACCTCAATGGGGCGGCCGCCACGTTCCTTAATGGCAAGGCGAGCTTCTTCGGTATCTTCGACAACATGCATGTCGATGCCCTTGACAAGCGCATGTTCGATCCGCCGCTCGACGCTCCAGCCGCGCCATTCAGCCGCTGCCTTTTCCTGTGCAGCGTCGGTGCCTTTGTAGCGCTCGGCCAGAGCAACCAGGCGTTCGGTCGAATCCTCACGCCGGTTGAGGACAACATCCTCACAGGCTTCGCGCAGTTCGGGGTCGATAGTGTCATAGACATCCAATTGCCCCGCATTGACAATCGCCATGTCGAGACCCGCGGGTATCGCGTGATAGAGGAAGACCGAATGCATCGCCCGGCGGACGGGTTCATTGCCGCGAAAAGAGAAGCTGAGGTTGGAAAGCCCACCCGAATAATGCGCATGGGGGCACAGGACGCGCAGTTCCTTCAACGCCTCGATAAAATCGACGCCGTAGTTATTATGCTCTTCGATTCCGGTCGCCACCGCAAAGATATTGGGATCGAAGATGATGTCTTCAGGCGGGAAGCCAATGCCGACGAGCAAATCATAGGCGCGTTTGCAGATTTCGACTTTGCGTTCTTTGGTGTCGGCTTGGCCGGTCGTGTCGAACGCCATCACAACGACTGCGGCGCCGTAAGCCATGCATAGCCTTGCGTGGTGCAAGAAAGCCTCTTCGCCCTCTTTCATACTGATCGAGTTTACGACAGGCTTACCCGAAACGCATTTCAGCCCGGCCTCGATCACGCTCCATTTGGACGAATCGACCATGATGGGCACGCGGGCGATATCGGGCTCGGCACCGATCCGCTTGATGAACTTGGTCATCGCCTCTTCGGCGTCGAGCAGGCCTTCATCCATGTTGATGTCGATAATCTGCGCGCCGTTTTCTACCTGCTCGCGCGCGACTTCGACTGCGGCTTCATAATCGCCGCTGAGGATCAGTTTCTTGAACTTGGCGCTGCCGGTTACATTGGTGCGTTCGCCGATATTGACGAAACGGGAGGTGTTGGTGGTCATATTGCTTTTCTATCGTTGATTTGTGTCACGCGGCCATGTTGAAGGGCTCAAGCCCCGCAAGCCGTGTATGGACCGGCGCAGTGGGCACTGTTCTTGGCGCCCGGTCTGCAACAGCTTTGGCGATTGCTGCAATATGGGCAGGCGTGGTGCCACAGCAGCCGCCGACGACATTCACAAGCCCGTCATCGAGCCATTGCTCGATCAATGCGGCGGTTTGCTCGGGCAGCTCGTCATATTGGCCAAGCTCATTGGGCAACCCCGCATTGGGATAGGCCATCAGCAGCGTATCGGCTTGTTTGGCAAGCGGCACCAAATAGGGGCGCAGTAAGTCCGCACCGAAGGAGCAATTCAGCCCGATGGTAAGCGGCTTCACATGGCGGATGCTGTGCCAGAAACCTTCGACCGTATGGCCAGACAGATTGCGGCCCGCCATGTCGGTGATGGTCATCGAAATCATGAGCGGCACATCGCGGCCGCACGCGTCGGCCGCCTCTTGCGCAGCCATCGCCGCGCATTTGGCGTTGAGCGTATCAAAAATTGTCTCGATCAACAGAAAATCGACGCCGCCTTCGATCAGGGCGTCGCATTGCTCACGGTAATCGGCCTTCAGCGTGTCGAAATCCACCTCGCGGAAGCCCGGATCGTTTACATCGGGCGACAAAGACAATGTCTTGTTGGTCGGGCCAACCGAGCCGGCGACAAAGCGCCTAATGCCGTCACGCGCTTCGGCCTTGTCGGCACAGGCACGAGCGAGCAAGGCGCTTTCGACATTGATCTGTTTGACCAGATGTTCACAGCCATAGTCCGCCATCGCGACGCGGGTGGAGGAAAAGGTGTTGGTCTCGATCATATCGGCGCCCGCTTCCAGATAGGCATCATGGATACCGCCGATCACATCGGGTCGGGTGATGGAGAGCAGGTCATTATTGCCCTTTTGATCCTTGGCGAGATCAAGGCTGCCGCGATAGTCGGCCTCGCCCAGCTTATGCGCCTGGATCGCGGTGCCATAGCCGCCGTCAAAAACGAGGATGCGTTCGGCAGCGCGTCTTGTGAAGAGTTCGCGGGGGATCATAACCAGCAACCTTTCAATTTCAAAACTTCGTCATTCCCGCGAAGGCGGGAATCCAACTCCTGCCGACTAAATTTACAGTTCAGGAGTTGGACCCCCGCCTTCGCGGGGGTGACGAATTCAGTATTGGCCAGGGAGCAACTCATGCGGCTTGCTCCTTGGCGGCGCCAATGGGGCGTTTGCCCAGCAAATGGCAGATCGCATAGGCCAGTTCGGCCCTGTTGAGCGTGTAAAAATGGAACTGCCGCACGCCGCCTGCATATAGTCTGCGGCACATCTCGGCGGTCAATGTGGCGGCCACCAGTTGCCTTGCAGCCGGATGATCGTCGAGCCCTTCGTATAGGTCATCCATCCAGCCTGGAATTTGCGCGCCACACATGGCCGAAAATTTCCGTGCTTGGGCAACATTGGAGACGGGCAAAATTCCCGGCACGATCTCGTTCTCTATGCCAGCTGCAGCGCAGGCATCGCGGAACCGGAACAAGGCTTCTGGTTCGAAAAAGAACTGTGTGATTGCTCTGTCTGCTCCGGCATCTAGCTTGCGCTTCAGATTGTCGATGTCGCTTTGCGCGCACTCAGCGTCGGGATGCGTTTCGGGATAGGCAGCCACCGAGATTTCAAACGGAGCGATTTCTTTCAAGCCCTTTACCAGCTCGGCCGCGCTCACAAAACCTTCTGGATGCGGAACAAATGCCTGCCCGGCAACAGGCGGATCACCGCGAAGTGCCACAATATGGCGCACGCCAGCCTCCCAATAGCTCTCTGCGACTTCGCGAATTTCGGCTTTGCTGGCTTCAACGCAGGTAAGGTGCGCCGCCGCCGCAATGCCGGTTTCGCGGATTATGCGCGCAACGGTTGCGTGGGTGCGTTCGCGGGTCGACCCGCCAGCGCCGTAAGTGACAGAAACGAAGCGCGGCGCAAGCGGCGCAAGCGTCATGACGGCTTCCCACAGCTGCTCTTCCATCCTGTCGGTCTTGGGCGGGAAAAATTCGAAACTGATCTCGGCATCGCCGGGGAGCCCGGCAAATAGCGGGGAGGCAAGCGCGCGCCGACCTTCTTGCATCTGTTCGATCGATAAAATCATGAAACTATCCTGAGTCTAGAGGGCCGGTGAGGGGCCGGGTTTTCGCCAAGTGGTGTTTTTGCGGAGCTAGCGGCCTTTTGCCCCAGCCAGATTTTTACGGCAAGCGCGCCGCTATCTAGCGCGGTTTGATGTGCCATCAATATGCCAACTTGATGAAAGGCGCGTTCGATCATCGCGTCACTAAAACCCAAACGTGCATGCGCATGAACAGTGCGCAACTCTTCACGGTCATGCGCTGCGAAATCAACGATCAACAAACGGCCGCCAGGGGCCAGTACCCGCGACGCTTCGGCAATGGCGCGTTCGGGGTTGGGCGCATAGTGCAACACTTGATGGAAAAATATCGTGTCAAACTGCGCCTCACCAAGTGGCAAGTTGTTGAAATCACCAAGCATGATCTCGGTTCGGGCGGCAGCACTTGCCGAAAGATTCATCGACGCAAGCTTTGCACGTGCCAGTCGCAGCATCTCGCTATTGTTATCGAGTGCGGTGAAACTGTCGGCTTGTTCGGCGAACAGTTCGATCATCCGGCCTGTGCCTGTGCCTATATCAAGCGCGCGACCAAGCGGCGCTGCCGACAAGATGCTGGCTATCGCGCTTTCCACTTCGCTTTCAGCGACATGGAGCGAACGCAGGCTATCCCATTCGCCGGCATGTTTTGCAAAATAATCAGCTGCCATTTTGGCGCGGGTGGCGCGAACCTCTTCTAATTTCTCAAGATCTCTCAGGGCGCGGCGGTTTTCAGCCACTTCGCTTGTCTGGATTAAAGGTTCCAACTTTCCCGACAAAATCACCGGCCCCGGCCTTAGGAACACCCAGCTACCTTCTTTGCGACGCTCGGCAATGCCAGCCTCGTCCAAAATGCGGATATGGCGTGAAACCCGCGGCTGGCTTTGTCCCAATATCTGTACCAACTCCCCCACCGACAGTTCTAATTGGCGAATGAGTAGACTGATTCGAAGGCGGGTTGGATCGGCCAGCGCCCGCATTATGTTCAAAATACCGTCCATGGGTATTACATATAAAGAAATCTTTATATCTTGTCAATTGGCTCATTTGCGCCATGTTTTTGCCACAGAGCTATGATTGAGTCGTGAAATAAAGGCGCTCCGGCGCTAGGCTAAAAAAAGCCGATTGCCATGATATTGCGAAGTCGTTAGATACGGCTCCCGCAGGCAGAGCTGTGCGTGACGCATGCTGCCTGTCAGGTTTTCAATTCTGTATTTCAAGTTTTGCTAGGGGGTTTCCCAAATGAAGAAAATTGCTGTATCTCTTATTCTGGCCGCATCAATCGGTCTGGCTGCATGTTCAGGTTCGCAAGAAGCTGCAAGCGAAGGTGCCGAAGCTGCTGCTGAAGGTGCTGAAGCTGCTGCTGAAGGCGCTGAAGCTGCTGCTGAAGGCGCTGCTGAAGGTGCGGCTGCTGCAACGGACGCCGCTGGCGCCGCTGCTGCTGACGCAACTGCAAAGGCTGGTGAAGCTGCTGCTGGTGCCGCTGGCGACGCTGCAAAGGGTGCTGCTGAAGTAGCTGGCGATGCCGCTGCTAAGGCTGGCGACGCTGCTGCAAAAGCTGGTGACATGGCCGCTAAGGCTGGTGACGCTGCTGCTAAGGCTGGCGACGCTGCTGCTGAAGTTGTTAAGAAGTAATCTTCTTACAGCTCAGCTGATTTAGAGAAGGGCCGTCCTGCATATGCAGGGCGGCCTTTTTCTTTGGCCGAAATTGGGCTATTCTAGGCGCATCATGTCAGACGCCGCTTCTCGCAATATTGCTTTAGCCCTATTATTATTGTCGCTTGCGTCCTGTGGACGCGAAGCAGAAGATACAGGTCCTGGCGGAGTGGGCACAGAGGATGCCAAAGCTCTTGATGAAGCCGCAGCCGAGCTTGACGCCCAGCGGCTTGATCCACAGCCTCTTAACGAGACGCCTAATCAACAGGGCAAGGCCGAAAAGAAGTAGTTGTCCTCTCCGCCCTATTTTCAGGAACATCGCGCCTTAAATCACCATTTCTTCCAGCAGTCTTCTCGAAACAATTCGCAACCCGTCATGATCGCGCTCGATGATCCCGCGTCGTTGCAGCACCGCAAAAGCTCTGGACGCCGTTTCGCGGCTTGTATTCACGCGTATCGCTAGCGCCGCGATTACCGGGGCGGGGCGTATCCAACCATCTTTGTCGGCCATCGCGAGCAGGCTGTGATAACATCTTCCAGCCGCCGTTAGACCGATGCGAGCAGCCATTCGGTCGAGCAATATGTCGATTTGCCGCGAAAAAAGCTGACTCAACCCAATTGCAATACCATTGTTGTCCGCAGCCAGATCGCAAAGACGAGCGGCTTCAATCGCCAAGAGCTGAACTTTTCCCTGCGCAGTCAGATCAGCGCGGTGCGTCGTTTCCAGCGGGTAAGCGCCAAAAAGCTCACCTGCGCCGTAACCGGCCAGTTGCGCATATTGGCCGTCCAAACCGAAAAGATCGGCTGAAACGCGACCTTCCAAAACCAGATAAATATGAGTCGATCGTTCGCCCTTGCGCGCGACCGTTTCCTGATGTCCAAAACTTTGCGGAACCATATGGGCAGCCAAAAGGCTTCCATCCTCCTGCGAACAGGAAAAGCAGGCAGCAATCATGGCTATCTGTTCTTCGTTCAACTGGCGACCCCCGGTGCGACCCAAAGGACTAAACCACGGAAAATCTTATAGCTTGTGCCCCGTTCGATCTCGCTTGGTATCCAAATATTTCCGGTTGTGCAAATTTGCTGTGACCTTCAGCGGCAAAATCTCCGCCACGTCGATCCCGCTCTTGGAAAGTCCTGCTGCCTTTTGGGGGTTGTTGGTAAGGAGCGTGACTGATGAAATTCCAAGCAAATCAAGCATACGGGCCGCGACGCCGAAATCACGCGCATCAATGGCAAAGCCCAGGCGAACATTGGCATCGACAGTGTCAAAACCTTGATCCTGAAGCGCATAGGCGCGCAATTTGTTAATCAGGCCGATGCCACGCCCTTCCTGACGCAAATATAATAACACGCCCCAGCTCGCATCACCGATCCGTGCGAGCGCCCCGTGAAGCTGTGGGCCGCAATCGCATTTTAGACTACCCAGCACGTCCCCGGTCAAGCATTCACTGTGTAGGCGAACAACAGGTACCGAGCCATCACGCTGGCCAATGACAAGCGCGACATGCTCGGTCGCATCAGCATCGCTCCTGAATGCCACGATCTCGGCGACCTGCGCTTCCGAAACCGGAAGTGGCGCACGAGCAGCAATGTGCAAGCGCCCGGCTTCTGCAAAAGCTGCAACGTCGGCAGTCGTCACCAACGTCACATCTTCCGGCTCTTGATCGAGCACATAAAAAGCCGGCAAAAGGCCGGCAAGTCGTGCCAGTTCGATTGCGGCGCGTGCAGCGTCAGGGTCGGTAAGCGCGCAGGCAACAAACGGCCCCTTCATCGGATAAGCCATATCAAGGACAGGATCAGCAATCGCTAACGCCAGAACAGACGTTAAATCAGCAGGCGCGCTGATTTGTACCGGATCACCTGCACTGGCTGCATGTAGTTGGTTGGCAAGTTTCAGCGTCGCCGCACGGTTGCCGGACAGCAAAAGCCCTTCGGCGCGTTCTGCAACGCCCTCGGGCGCGTTTTCAATTGCTTGGAGAAACAGGGTGACACTCGACCCCGCCCTATCGACCGTTACTGCAATGACCCATCCGCGCCGTAGCGCGTCAATGGCACGGGCGGCGGCACGTGGATCTCCGCTCGAACCCGGGTCTGATCTTTGGTCCGGCGAGCCAGCGTTCAAAAGCTAAATTCCGTCATCAGCGGTGCATGGTCCGACGGCTTGCCCCAGCCTCGGCAATGCTTGTGAACGATATGCGATAGCGCGGCTGGCTGCAAATCTGGCGTAACCCACATATGGTCAAGTCTGCGACCTTTGTTGGCTGCTTCCCAATCATGCGCACGGTAACTCCACCAAGTGTACAGCTTCTCAGCGGGATCAACAAATTGCCGGGCAAGATCAACCCACTTTCCTGCAGACTGAATTGCGGCAAGCTTTTCTATTTCAACCGCCGTATGGCTGACCACATTGACCAGTTGTTTGTGGCTCCACACATCATGCTCGAGCGGTGCGACGTTGAAATCGCCGGTCAGGATCGTTGGCTTGTCAAGCTCCGCTGACCAATTGGCCATTCGGTCCAAAAAATCGAGCTTTTGGCCAAATTTAGGGTTTTCCTCACGGTCCGGAATTTCACCGCCGGCCGGTATATAGACATTGTGCAGCTCAACCCCGTTTTCCAGCGTTACCGAAATGTGCCGGGCCTCACCGTTTGCTTGCCAGTCAAGAACGCTGCGGTTGTGGATAGGAATGCGGCTGATTATCGCAACGCCGTGATGCATCGGTTGACCGTTAATCATCAAATGACGGTAACCCAGTTGCCGGAAAATCCCTTCCGGGAAATCCTTGTCGACGACTTTGGTTTCTTGCAGACATAAAATGTCGGGGGCTATTTCTTTCAGAAACCGTTCGACGATATCGATGCGTGCGCGCACCGAGTTAATGTTCCACGAAGCAATCGAGATTTTATCTGCCATGGCGGACGCCCTATAACGGGCTTTCAAATACGGCAAGCTTAGACCCAAAAAAAGCCAAAGCCCTCATCCCGGGGGCAAGTGGGATGAGGGCCAAGCTTGCGTTCGTCACGCGGATATCAGGGCTGAACCATTGTAGTGGGCAACAGGGGGAAAACCTCACATACTGCCAGCGGCTGATGTCCCTCTTATACCCTGCGAACCTGACAGTTACATGAACAGACTTGTTCAACTTCTCGGATTATCGACGGGAACGTTCCGTTCGTCGCCGGTTTGTCACAAATTGTAAATTATTTCCGCTTCGTTGGTCTTGGGTCTTTCCAAGTAAAGCGCGAATTGGCGATCGGGCCGTTGAATTTGATGTTGGCGAGTCGAACCGAGGTCCGGTTGTTTTTCGAGTCGAGTGCAACCCAGCCATTAAGCGTATAGCCGCCGGGTGCTCCGGCCTGCTGGACAAAAACCATAGTAATGATGCCGAACTCGGGCCGCTTCTTGTCGCGGACCTCGACGCTGATGACCGCGTCAGAAGATGTCGGGACCAGCTTGCCATATTTGGCAAGGTCAGAACCGGGGCTAAGCAATGCGGCAAGCGGGCTGTTCTTGATCGGCCAGCGCTGAACCTGCTTCACTTCATAATCGACGAGTGTCAGCGCGCTGCCGTCGGCGACGATCAAGAGCGGCACGTCCTTTTGATATTCAAACCGTACATGGCCAGGGCGCTTCAAAAGCAACTTACCGCTCAGCGATTGGCCGTTGCGGTCGGTCTGGGTGAAATCCGCAGTCATAGTTGACACCGCCTGCATATGGCCGACGACTTTGTCCAAACGACTCTCGGTTTGCGCAGGGAGTGCAGCAGCCACAAAGGCAGTGGCGGCAAATACAGAATATTTCAAAACAGACTTCATAGGTGCTACTCGCTTTCCAGCCCGGGCGATTGCCCCAAATGTGTTGAACTGCAACTTAACAGATAGTCAGTGGAGCAATAGCGCGTTTGCTCTAAATCGGATCGCCATTGGGGTCACGGAACACTTCCCGCCGCCCGATATGGTTGGGGGCGGAGATCAATCCGTCCTTTTCCATCCGCTCGATATGGCGCGCAGCGGTATTGTAACCGATACGCAGCGCACGTTGGATGCTGCTGGTTGACGCCTTTTGGCTTTCGAAGACAATCTGGCAGGCTTGACGATATTGCTCTTCTTCGGGATCATCGCTTGGCATTCCGTCAAAGCTGAACCCGCCGCCTTCGGGTTCTTCGGTAACGGCCTGAATATATTCAGGCTGGCCTTGGCCTCGCCAGTGGTCGGCAACGCGACGGACTTCATCATCAGACACAAATGGCCCGTGAATACGCGTCAGCCCTTTGCCACCCGCCATATAGAGCATATCGCCTTTGCCGAGCAGCTGTTCTGCGCCTTGTTCGCCAAGGATCGTCCGGCTGTCGATCTTACTGGTCACATGGAACGATATCCGCGTCGGCAGATTTGCTTTGATGACACCGGTAATAACATCGACCGAGGGTCGCTGCGTTGCCATAATCAGATGAATACCAGCAGCGCGGGCCTTTTGCGCCAATCGCTGGATCAGGAACTCGACTTCCTTGCCTGCTGTCATCATCAGGTCGGCAAGCTCGTCCACAATCACCACGATTTGCGGAAGCGGTTCATATTCGAGCTGTTCGTCTTCATATTGTGGTTGGCCGGTCATCGGGTCATAGCCGATTTGCACGCGCCGCCCGAGCGGTGAGCCCTTGGCCTTGGCCGCTTTCACTTTCTCGTTAAAATTGGCGAGATTACGCACAGATAATGATGACATCATCCGGTAGCGGTCTTCCATCTGCTCGACCGCCCATTTAAGCGCCCGAATCGCTTTCGCTGGTTCGGTGACCACAGGCGACAGGAGATGCGGGATATCATCATAGATCGATAGCTCCAGCATCTTGGGATCGATCATGATCATCCGGCACTGGTCGGGCGTCAGCCGGTAGAGCAAGGACAGGATCATACAGTTCAGGCCAACCGACTTGCCCGAGCCAGTGGTACCGGCGACCAGCAAATGCGGCATAGGTGCCAAATCAGCGATCATCGGATCGCCCGAGATATTTTTGCCCAAGATGATCGGCAGCGCGCCTTTCTGTTCGGCAAAGGCGTTTGATCCGACCATTTCGTGCAGCACAACCGATTCGCGATTGGCATTGGGCAGCTCGATCCCCATGACGGTACGCCCGGGAATCGTCGAAACCCGCGCCGAAAGTGCAGACATGTTGCGCGCGATATCTTCGGCCAGTTGGATCACCCGGCTCGATTTTATCCCTGGCGCGGGCTCAAGCTCGTACATGGTGACCACTGGACCCGGGCGGACAGCGGTAATTTGGCCCTTCACATGGAAATCGTCGAGTACCGATTCGAGCAAACGCGCGTTGCTCTCCAGAGCTGCTTTATCAAGCTTTGGCGCAGGATTGGGCGGTGGCGGATCGAGCAAGTCGACCGAAGGCAAAGCATAGGTGCCCAGAAAATCGCCTTGACGCGCACCGGTCGCAAAGCTTGCTTTCTTTGGCGGAAGACGCGGTTCGGCGATTTCGGGACGCGCCCGTTCGGCGGTTTCCACCATTTTGCGCGGTGGCGTTTTGACCGGCTTCGCGTCGCTTTCTACCAGCGCATGTGCGCTATCGTCATTTTCGTCAGCGTTTCGTCCTTTGCCAAGGCTAGGCAACGGAACATTGATTTGTGGCAACGGTATCTTGAATAATGGCCGTTCAAGTTCCAAGGCGCGAATGACCAGCGCCAACCCGCCCACTATGCTGGCAAGTATAAGCGCAACGCGGATTACGGTGCGCCAGCCGCCGCTGGCCAAGGCCGTAAGCGAGGTTGCTCCGTTATCGAGCAGGATCGAGAATATCCCGCCCCAGCTTGCCGGCAGGCTAATGTCATTGCCGTGCTGCCAGTGCGTCATGCCAAATCCCAAGAGCAACATGCCAAGGACACAGAAAATCAGTTGTCGTTTCCAGCCTGGCTGCGGCACATCGCGCCAAAGCCTGCGCGCAAAGACCAACATCATTGGCAAGAGCAATATCGCGGGCAGGCCGAAAACAAAAAGGCTGGCATCGGCAAGATAGGCACCACTTTGCCCCATCCAATTATGTTCGACGACTTGGCCAGCGCTATTGAACGCGGGATCAGCCGCAGAATAGCTCAGCACTGACAGGCCATAGAAAAGGGCGAACAGACCAAGCGCTATCGCGGCAATAAGCGCACCGCTGCGCAGGATTGAAAGCCGCATCATTTGCCGCCAATCCTGGGTGCGCAATTTCGGAGACCGTGTGGCCATTGTTGAATACCCTGACTGTTTTATTTGGTTAAGCCACGTATTGCGGCATCGCGGGACTCCCCGTCAAGAGTCCTGCCAAATTTATGAGCTTTTCAGCACGAGCAACAGAGCGTAGCAGTGCGCTCATGGCAGATTCACAGCGCGCAGATGTAATAATTTCGGGTGGCGGCCTTATTGGCCTGACGCAGGCGCTTGCGCTTGCCGCACACGGCCTGTCGAGCCACGTAATTGACCGGCTCGACCCCGAGATTTTGAAAGCCGATGGCTTCGATGGGCGGACCTCGGCAATTTCGAGTTCAAGCTTGAAAATGCTAAATGCGATTGGTCTGGGGACAATTCTTGAAGGCAAAGGCTGTCCCATCGGCCAAATCTGGGTCAGTGACGGCCTGAAACGCGGCGCGCTCGACTTTGTGCCCAACGAAGATGACGGCTTTTTGGGTCAGATGTTTGAAAACAAGCTGCTACGCAATGTTTTGCACGATGCTGCTGTCGCCGAGCCACTCATTACTTTGCATATGCCGCGCACGATGAAGCACCTTAGTCGAGACGAAGCGGCTGTAGAGCTGACATTGGATAACGGTGCACGCTTATCTGCCGACCTGTTCATCGTAGCAGAGGGCCGTAAGTCGGAAAGCCGTGACGCTGCCGGGATCGCTTTGGCGCAGTGGCAATACGGCCATAGCGCCATTGTCGGCGCGATCTTCCACGAAAAGCCGCATGACAATATTGCGTACGAAATATTCTATTCGAGCGGGCCCTTTGCAGTATTGCCGATGCTCGATGACGACAGCGGCCGCCACCGCTCGGCCATTGTATGGTCGCAGTCGCGCGAAGACGCTCCCGCATATCTTAAGCTGTCGGCTCGCGCTTTTGCAGCAGAGCTGGAAAAGGCGATGGGTCAATTGCTGGGCAAAGTCGAACTTGCTGCACCGCTTTCAACCTACCCGCTTGGTTTCCACCATTGCATCCGGATTACCGACCAGCGGATGGCGCTGATTGGTGATAGTGCGCATGGTATCCACCCGATTGCTGGCCAAGGGTTGAACCTTGGGCTGCGCGATGTAGCGGCGCTAACCGAAGTGTTAGTCGATGGTGCGCGTCTCGGCCTCGATCTGGCCGATCCACAACTTCTCGCCCGCTATAGCCGCTGGCGCAGCGTCGATACGCTGTTGGTGGCGGTGGCCACCGACAGTTTGAACCGACTGTTTTCAGTGCCCGGCAAGACCGCGTCCGCCATCCGCAGATTCGGTATGGGGCTTGTGCAGCGCACCAAGCCTGCCAAAAACTTCTTCATGGCAGAAGCACGCGGCGAAAGTGGCGACTTGCCCAAATTGCTACAAGGCGCGACAATCTAAGCCGATTTATCGGTCACTGGCACCAGACGGATTTCCACACGGCGGTTTACTGCGCGCCCCTCTAACGTTGTATTGGAGGCGACCGGTGTGCTCTCGCCATAGCCTTTTGTCGCGACCCTTGCCGAATGCACGCCCTGGCTGGTCAGTATCGCAGCAACAGCATTGGCGCGCCGTTCGGACAGTGCCTGATTATATTCGTCCGTGCCGCTAGAGTCGGTATGGCCAAGCACATCGACATAGGTCTTTTCATATTGGGTTAGGGTCGTAGAGACTTTGCTCAGAGTATTCCGGAAATTGGCATTGACCGTCGAGCTATTCACATCAAAAGTAACATCGGAAGGCATTTCCAGTACGAGATTGTCGCCTTGGCGGACAACAGCAACGCCCGTGCCCTTGGTTTGCTCGCGCAGCTTTTTTTCCTGCTGGTCCATATAATAGCCCGCCCCTGCTCCGGCCACAGCGCCGATGCCAGCACCCAAAATTTTCTCGGTGCGATCGCTTTTGCCGCCGATCAAATCGCCAAGCAGATATCCACCAAGCGCGCCGCCCAAGCCGCCAGCAGCAGTTTTGGAAATGCGTTTGCGTCCGGTATCCGGGTTGGTTGTGCAAGCAGAAAGCGGCAACGCCAAAGCAAGTGTTACGCACGTAATCATGTGAAACTTTTTCACGGGAGATACTCCTTTTTATCAAGCTGTTGCGCTTTAGCCGTGACAACATGAACGGAAACTGATTGCGATCTTTATCTCCTACCCACATTGCCAAATGCCGGTGACCTGAAGTAAGGCTGCGACAGTTCGATGAACCAGACAGCTTTCCCTTGGTTTGATGCCATCATCATTTTGGCCCTCATTACCCTCAATGGCCTTTTTGCCATGTCCGAACTGGCGATTGTTTCTGCGCGCACCGCGAAACTCCAGGCAATGGCGGAAAATGGCAGCAAAGGGGCAAAGGCGGCTTTGCGATTGGCCCGTGATCCGGGCAAGTTTCTCTCAACCGTTCAAATTGGCATCACGCTGATCGGAATTATCGCGGGCGCCTATTCGGGTTCGACGCTGGGTAAGCCCGTTGGAGCAAAGCTGGCAGAAATGGGCGTGGATGCAGAATGGGCCGGAACAATTGGTTTTGGCATTGTCATTGCGATTACCACTTATGCTTCGCTGGTTATCGGCGAACTGGTGCCCAAGCAGTTCGCACTTGTTGCACCCGAACGGATTGCCCGGGCGATGGCACCCTCAATGGAGATGCTGGCGCGGGTAACCGCACCAATTGTCTGGTTGCTCGACAAATCAAGCGCGACAATTTTCCGGTTACTGGGTTTGCGCCGCGACTCGCGCGAAGCACTGACCGCAGAAGAACTGCGGATGGTTTTTGCCGAAGCAACCCATGTCGGCTTGATCGAGGAACATGAGCACAAGGTAATAGCCGGCGTTGTGCGGCTGGCTGACCGGCCGGTACGTGAAGTCATGACGCCGCGCACGGTGGTGGACTGGATTTCCGTCGACGCAACCGTCCAAGAGGTGCGCGAAATTCTGGTCGAATCGCTGCATACCCGGCTGCCGGTTGCCGAAGACGGCATCGACAACATCATCGGTGTAGTCCAGTCGCGCGACATTGTGGCCGCGCAAATGGCTGGAAAGCCGCTCGATATTCGCAAATTACTGCGCAAGGCGGAGATTGTCCCGGACCAACTCGACGCGATGGATGCGCTGGAGATTTTACGCTCGTCCGACGTACCTATGCTGCTTGTGCACGACGAATATGGCCATTTCGAAGGCATTGTAACGCCCAATGATCTGCTGGCGGCGATTGCTGGCGAGTTTGCGTCGGATCAAGAACAAGGCAGCGCCCCCAATATCATTACGCTTGATGACGGATCATTGCTGATTTCCGGGGCGATGGCCGCAGATGCCATGGCCGACCAGCTTGACATTTTGCTGCCTGAAGACCGCGATTATGCAACGGTCGCGGGGCATATCCTGTACTTGCTGCGGCACTTGCCTGTGGAAGGCGAGTCGGTGATTGATCAAGGCTGGCATTTCGAAGTTGTCGACATGGACGGCCGCAAAATCGACAAGCTACGCGCGCGCAAAGACGCCTAGGCGATCAGTTATATTCGGCTAAGCATTTGCGCTAGTCACTCCTGATATAGTCCAATAGCTATTTGTCTGTTTTGCAATATGCGGGAGAGACCATGACTTGCCAGCCGTCGAAGACGCCAAGCGTAGACCAGATCGATATTCCGGTTTTGCGCGAAAAATATGCGCGCGAAAAGGCCAAGCGCATCCGCCAGGAAGGGCAAGCGCAATATGTGAAACTGTCTGGCGACATAATTCCCGATGCGTCAATCGATCCGCATAAGCCGCTGATCGAACGTGCTACGGTCAGTGAAGAAATCGACGCGCTGGTAATTGGCGCAGGATGGGGCGGGATAAAGGCAAGCTATTATCTGACCAAAGAGGGCGTCAGCAATTTCCGCAATATCGATACCGCAGGCGATTTTGGCGGTGTTTGGTATTGGAACCAATATCCAAATGTGCAGTGCGACAACGATGCTTATTGCTACCTGCCATTGCTTGAGGAAATGGGTTACTTGCCCACAAAGAAATTTTCTGATGGCTCTGAAATTCAGGCCTATGCCAAGTCCATTGCGCAGAAATTCGGCTTTGCCGATAAGGCGCTGTTTCATACGCAAGTCACCAGCCTGCAATGGGATGACGCGATCCAGCGTTGGCGCGTCGGAACCAACCGCGGCGATGACATCCGCGCGCGTTTTGTGGTTGTTGCGTCCGGCGTTCTCAACATGCCCAAGCTGCCGAGCATAAAAGGGATCGACAAGTTCAAGGGCAAGATGTTCCACAGCTCGCGCTGGGATTATAGCTATACTGGAGGAAGCTACGGCAATCCTGTGCTCGACAAACTTGGTGACAAGCGCGTGGCTTTGCTGGGGACAGGCGCGACCGCTATTCAGGCGGTTCCGCCGCTCGGCAAATATGCGCGTGAACTTTACGTCATCCAGCGTACGCCCTCTACCGTGGACGAACGGCCCAATCCGCCGACCGACCCCGATTGGGCGGCTTCGCTTCAGCCAGGCTGGCAGAAAGAACGGCAGGCCAATTTCCACCGCGGTGCGCAGGAGGTCTATCAGCCCGGAGAGCAGGATTTGATCTGCGACATTTGGACTGAGATCAACCGCAACCTTTCGATTGAACTTGCGGCTGCTGGCCAAGAAGTGACCATGGAAGAATTCATGGCAAAGCGTGAGGAGATGGACTTCCGCGTGATGGAGAGATTGCGGGCACGCTGCGATGAATTGGTGAAAGATCCGGCAACAGCCGAGGCGCTGAAGCCTTATTATCACCATATGTGCAAACGCCCCCTGTCGAGCGACGAATTCTACCCGACTTTTAACCGCGAAGGCGTAAAGCTGGTCGATGTTTCGGACACGCAGGGTCTTCAGGAAATGACAGAAAAGGGCTTTGTCGCGAACGGCGTCGAGCATGAAATTGACTGCATGATCTTTGCCAGCGGATTTGAGGTTACGTCCGATCTTGATCGCCGCTGGAGTATCGCGCCGTTTACAGGTCGCGGCGGTGTTTCGATTTATGATCACTGGCGTGACGGTCCGCAAACGCTGCACGGCATCACCACACATGGTTTCCCGAATATGGGCTTCATTGGCTATATCCAGGGCGGCATCAATTCGTCGGTCACCGAACATTTTGGCCGGCAAGGCGCACATTTCGCGTGGATCGTTGGCGATGCGTTGAAGCGCGGGATCAAAGTGGTCGAGCCGACGCAAGAAGCACAGGATGCCTATGTAAAGACATATAACGAGATCAAGATGGACGTCTCTGCAATGACTTCGCGCTGTCCTCCGGGATATTTCAATAATGAAGGCGGCGAAAACAAATGGGCATTGTTCCCCGGCTGGGGCTACGGCTGGGACCATTTCGAAGCTATGCTTGCGGAGTGGCGCGCAAAGGGTGATATGGAAGGGATGGAATTGACCTAACCCAACCGTCACCCCGGACTTGATCCGGGGTGTAGCTGGGCAAAGACGTGCCGCGACGCGGCGCGGCATATTTGCTGGATTCCAAATCAAGTTTGGAATGACAATGAAGTGATGCTGGAGTGAGTCCATGAACGAAATGTCCAAAGTGAGCCCCGAAAATATCACTGCCAAGCAGCTCGATGATGAAGTACCCGTCACGTACGGGACCGAGGCGTTTCTGTCGGCTGAATATGCGAAAGCAGAAAAAGAACTGCTATGGCCGCGCGTCTGGCAACAGGCAGGCAGGCTGGAAGATATCCCCAATGTCGGCGATTATTTCACTTACGAGATTTGCGACGATTCGGTCATCATCATCCGGACAAAAGAGGGTTCCGGGCTGGACGCGATCAAGGCATTTTACAATGTCTGCGCGCACCGTGGCCGCGTGCTCGTTGATGTGCCCGATGGGTCAAACGGCGTGCGCGGAAACACGCGCAATTTTGTCTGCGGATTTCACGGCTGGACGTACGACATTGAAGGCAAAAATGTCTATATACTTGACCAAGATGACTGGCACGGCGCGCTGAACACGGATTGCACGTCGCTAACGCCGGTGCGCTGCGACATATGGGGCGGTTTCATTTATATCGACCAGCGCGAAGAGGAGGCGGAGAGCCTTACGGAATTTCTCGGCGACGCGGGACGCGTTCTTGGCCATTATGAGATAGACAAGATGCGCTACAAATGGCGGCAATATTGCATCTATCCCGCCAATTGGAAAACCTCGATTGAGGCTTTCATGGAGCCGTATCACACCACCGCGACACATCACCAGTTGACTGCCTTTGCCGAGTTTTATGCCTATTCCAAACAGTACGGTCTCCACAGCGTTTCGGGCTTTGACCAGCGCAAATCGGCGGAAACTACGACCGAAGGCGGCGGTGTGGCGCGCGCAGGTAAGGGTAATGATCCGCGTGTTTCTACCTATGAGTTGGCGCGCGAAAATTACACGACGATCAACTATGCGGCGTCGACCGACACGCTGATCAATGCCGCATCGCGCCTGAAAGACGAACTGCCCGAAGGCACGCCGATCGGCGAAGTGATGGCGCACTGGATGAAATCCGCGAAGGCCGACGATGCCGTGCGCGGTGTCATTTGGCCAGAAATCCCCCCGGAGATAGTTGCGGAGTCCGGGCTAGCCTGGACGATATTCCCCAACACCAATATCCTCCACGGCGTGACCTTTGTTCTGGCTTACCGTGCGCGACCCTACGGCGATGATCCTGACATGTGCATTTTTGAGGCTTATGCGCTCGAACGTTTCCCCAAAGGCGAAGAGCCGGCGACGCAGTGGGTCAATGCCGAACCCACACAAGAAAATTGGGGCCTGGTTCTTTCCCAGGACTTCGCCAATATGAAATGGGTGCACAAGGGTATGAAGAGCCGCGGGTTCAAGGGAGCGCTGCCCAACCCGCATCAGGAGCAAAAGATCATCAACGCCCACCGCAACTTGGCGGAGTTCATGGGGCGGGGTGCGCCCAAGGTCCTTTAGCAGCAGCGCAATTTTCTCGGCGTAATTCTCTCACGCTTGTCTGGCGTCAGCGAACAAATTTGCGTAACCACCTCATTATGACCGACGTGCCGCCTTCTCCAGTCCACAAAATCGCGCTGTTAACCGCTGGGGGCATTGCGCCCTGCCTTTCGGCTGCTGTTGGCTATATGATCTCGGGCTATTCGGAAGTGGTGCGAGAGGCGGAGATCATTGCCTATAAAAACGGCTATATGGGGTTGCTCACTGGCCAGTCGGTAGAGATCACCGACGAAATTCGCAAAGAAGCGCTGACCCTGACCGAGCACGGCGGATCGCCCATCGGCAATTCGCGGGTGAAGCTGACCAATGTCGGCGACTGCGTGAAACGCGGGCTGGTGCAAGAAGGTCAGAACCCGCTGCATGTCGCGGCCCAGCAATTGGTGCGCGATGGTATCACTATTTTGCACACAATTGGCGGTGACGATACCAATACGACTGCTGCCGACCTTGCGGCCTATTTGCAAGAAAACGGTTACAATCTGACCGTTGTTGGCCTGCCCAAGACCGTCGACAATGATGTTATACCGATTGCCCAAACCTTGGGTGCGGTTTCGGCGGCCGAGCAAGGCGCATTATTTTGGGAAAATGCCGCCAATGAACATAGCGCCAACCCGCGCATGCTGCTGATCCATGAAGTGATGGGGCGCGACTGCGGCTGGTTGTGCGCAGCGACCGCAGCGGCGTATCGCAAGCGGCTGCAGAAGCGGCATTTTCTGGTTGATGCCGATTTCTCGATGGCGCTGATGGATGTTGATGCGGTTTATATTCCCGAGATTGCTATCGATCTTGACGGCGAGGCGGAACGGCTGCGTAATCTGATGGACCAGAAGGACAGCGTCTCGATCTTCTTGTCCGAAGGTGCTGGCATCGCCGATATCATCGCGGAAATGCGCGAACAAGGCGAGGAGCCGCAGCTCGATGCCTTTGGCCATGTCCGGATCGACACGATCAATCCAGGGGCGTGGTTCGCCAAACGCTTTGCCGAGAAAATCGGCGCGGAAAAGGTATTGGTACAGAAAAGCGGCTATTTCGCCCGTTCGGCGAGGGCCAATGACGAAGACTTGTCGCTGATCTCGGCAATGTGCAATATGGCGGTGAAAAGCGGGCTTGCCGGTGTGTCGGGCGTGATCGGGCATGATGAGGGCAAGGCAGACAAGCCGCTGCGCGCGATCGAATTCCCGCGTATCCGAGGCGGCAAGGCCTTTGACTATTCACAAGACTGGTTCCGTGAGCTGCTGGCGGAAATTGGACAAAGTCCGGCGAAAGCGTGAAACGCTGTGCGGACATAGGGCAAAGTCCGGCGAAAGCGTGAAACGCTGTGCGGACATTGAGCAAAGTCCGGCGAAGGCTTAACGCACTCCATCAGCGGGGCGATAATATAGCGCCAAGCGCGATTCATCGTTGCTGCTTGCCAACATCATAGGCAACCCGATAGCTTGTTCCCTGATAAGCCAAGGCAAACCAAAATGAGCTATGAAGATACCGCCGCGCCCGAAAGCAAGGGCGGCATTCCTGTATATAAGCGCATCCTCGATCTGTTCGAAGCCGAAGGCATCAAAACGCTGTTCGGTATTCCCGATCCAAATTTCGTGCATTTGTGCCTAGAGGCAGAGTCGCGCGGCTGGACGGTTGTGTCTCCGCACCATGAGGCAGCAGCAGGCTTCATGGCCGAGGCGGCTTCGCGGATCACGGGAAAGCCAGCCGTCTGCTTTGGCACGCTTGGCCCGGGTCTGGCAAACATGATGCCCGCAATCCAATGCTGTAAAGTCGAAAACTCGCCCGTTATTTTCCTTGGTGGCCAGCGCGCGCGCGTTACCGAACGCCGCGTTCGTCGCGGCCGGATCCAGTTTGTCCGCCAAGAGCCGATGATCGAAGATTCGGTGAAATACTCTGGCGCTATCGAATATGCCGACCAGACGGACGAGGTTGTGCGTGAGGCAATCCGTATCGCTATGTCGGGTACACCGGGTCCAGCCTATATTGAATATCCAAGCCACGTGATTTTGGAAGAGCTTGACGTTCCGCCGGTACTTCCGCCGCACCGTTACCGCCTGACCAACCAAGGTGCCGACGGTGACCGGATTGCCGAAGCCGCAAAGCTGATTCGCGAAGCCAAGAACCCTATTTTGCTTGTCGGCCATGCTGTTCACACCAGCAAGTCGGGCGAAGCGGTAAAAGAACTTGCGCTCAAGATGAACTGCCCTGTCATCCAGACATCGGGCGGCACGAGCTTCATCAAGGGCATCGAAGACCGAACTTTCCAATATGTCTTTTCCGACGCCTCCATCGATGCGGTTGAGGCCTGCGATGTTGTCGTTGCGCTTGGCACCGAACTGGGTGAGCCGCTGCATTACGGACGCTGGCGCCACTGGTACGAAGGCGAAGCCACCCGCAAATGGATATACGTCCAGCAGGACCCGACCGCGATTGGTGTGAACCGCCCGATCGATGTGCCACTTGTCGGCGATCTGCGTGCCGTTGTGCCGCAGCTTAGCCGTGCCATCGGAGAGGCTTTGCCGCCTGCACAGGGCCTCGCGCGCTTCATGAAGGACGGACAGGACGAGCTCGACGAACTCGCCGCCGAAACGCTCGAAAAGAGCGACGGCACGGGTAATGTTGCTGTCCACACGTCACGTTTCATTGTCGAAGCTACCAAAGCCTTCCCCGAAGGCGGCATCATGATCCGCGACGGCGGCGCATCGGTGATCTTCGGCTGGACCTATAACCAATGCAAGCCGAACGATGTGATCTGGAACCAGAATTACGGCCATATTGGCACAGGATTGCCATATGCCACAGGTGCAATGTTGGCGGACATTGCCGAAACCGGCAAGACTCGTCCGGGCATGCTGGTGACTTCGGATAGCAGTTTCTTGTTCCACATTGCCGAACTCGAAGTCGCGGTGCGTCGTAACCTGCCGCTTGTCTGCGTGGTCGCGGTTGATTTCCAATGGGGGCTTGAGGTCGGGGTGTACAAGCGCACTTTTGGCCAAGGTACAGCAGAAACCGGCACGCATTGGAGCGACAAGGTACGCTTTGACAAAATCGCCGAGGGGCTCGGTGCTTACGGCGAATTTGTGAAAACCGCCGACGAGATCGGTCCTGCTATCGCACGGGCCTATGCGCGCGGCGGCCCGGCAGTGATCCACGTACCGATTGACCCGAAAGCAAATTCGGAGGAAATGCCAAAGTATGAACGCTTCCGTACGTGGTATGCCGAAGGGACACAGTGATGGCCTTGCGTACCCGCTTTTCGGGACGGACTGGCTAATAGGAGAGAGACATGCGTAACTACACCCAATTCTACATCGACGGCGGGTGGGTAGATCCGGTCACGCCCAACACACAAGACGTTGAAAATCCGGCGACCGAGGCCACAGCCGGGCAAATTTCTTTTGGCTCTGCCGCTGATGTCGACAAAGCGGTGAAGGCCGCACGCCGTGCCTTTACCAGCTGGTCGCAAAGCTCGCGCGCGGAGCGGCTCGATCTGCTGACCGGTATTCAGGCAGAATATCAAAAGCGTGCCGGTGATCTGGCCGCTGCTATTACCGAAGAAATGGGCGCGCCGGCCAGCCTTTCCAATGGCTTTCAAGTTGGCTTGGGTGCTGGTCATCTTGCCACCGCCATCGAAATCCTCAAAAACTATCAGTTCGAAGAGCAAAAAGGACCGACGCTTTTTGTAAAAGAACCCATTGGCGTGTGCGGCTTGATCACACCGTGGAATTGGCCGCTAAACCAGATTGCGGTAAAGGTCTTTCCAGCGCTTGCTGCGGGTTGCACGATGATCCTCAAGCCGTCGGAAGTGGCGCCGTTTTCGGCGCAGATTTTCACCGAAGTCATGGCCGCTGCTGGGGTGCCGGCGGGCGTTTACAACATGATCCAGGGTGACGGGCTTGGCGTTGGCAGTGCGATGTCGGGCCACCCCGATATCGACATGATGAGCTTTACCGGATCGACACGTGCAGGCGTGCAGATCGCGCAAAATGCGGCTCCGTCAGTCAAGCGCGTTTCGCAAGAACTTGGCGGCAAAAGCGCGAACATCATCCTTGATGACGCGGCGTTTGCTGAAAATGTCGGCAAGGGCACGGGCAGCATGTTCGGCAATTCGGGGCAGACATGTTCGGCACCATCGCGCATGTTGGTACCTGGCGCGCGCATGGAAGAGGCCATTGCCGTTGCCAAAGGCGTAGCAGAAGCAACAACTGTGGGTGACCCAAATGGCAATTTTGCGATTGGGCCCGTCGTATCCAAGGCGCAGTTCGAAAAAATCCAAGGGTTAATCCAAAAGGGCATCGATGAAGGCGCTACTTTGGTCGCTGGAGGCACAGGACGGCCAGAAGGTCTCGACAAGGGTTACTATGTAAAGCCGACTGTTTTTGCCAATGTCACCAACGACATGACAATCGCACGCGAGGAAATCTTCGGACCGGTGCTTTCGATCCTTGGCTATTCTGATGTCGACAACGCATTAGAAATTGCCAACGATACCGAATACGGCCTTGCTGGCTATGTCGCAGGCACCGACCGTGACGAATGCATGAAGGTTGCCCGCGGCCTTCGCGCTGGCTGGATTGGCGTCAATGACGGCTTTGATATGAATGCTGCATTTGGCGGATACAAGAAGTCGGGCAATGGTCGCGAATGGGGCGAGCACGGCTTTGCTGAATTTCTGGAGCTGAAATCGATCATCGGCTAGGCCAACCGCGTGGCAGCGGACTTCGGCAGCTTTGACTATATCATCGTCGGCGGCGGGTCCGCGGGCTGCGTTCTTGCGAACCGTTTGAGCGAAGACCCGCGCCGTAGCGTCCTACTGTTGGAAGCAGGCGGGAAAGACAATTACCACTGGATCAAGATCCCGGTTGGCTATCTATATTGCATTGGCAATCCGCGCACTGACTGGTGCTATTCAACCGCGCCTGAACCCGGCCTTGGCGGACGCAGCATCCTGTATCCGCGCGGCAAAGTCATCGGCGGCTGCTCCTCGATCAACGGCATGATCTATATGCGCGGGCAAGCGGCGGACTATGACGGCTGGAGACGGGCAGGCCTTTCAGGCTGGGGATGGGATGATGTCCTGCCCTTTTTCAAGCGCGCCGAAGACCATGTCGATGGCGCCAATTTATGGCACGGCCAAGGTGGCGAGCAACGGGTTGAGCGGCAGCGGCTCCGCTGGAATATCCTTGATGCCTTTCGTGAAGCCGCCGCACAGCATGGCATTCCGAAAATTGCGGACTTTAATACCGGCGACAATGAAGGCAGCAGCTATTTTGACGTGACGCAGAAGCGCGGCAGGCGCTGGAGCGCAGCAGACGCATTTTTGCGCCCCGCACAGAATCGCAAGAACCTGAAAATCATCACTGGCGCGTTGGTTGACCGCATAGAGCTTGCAGGCAGCGAAGCACGCTTAGTGCGCTTTTCGCTCGGCAATACGGATTTTGTCGCGCATGCGAATGCTGAAACCATCCTGACAGCCGGAGCGATCGGCACCCCCGCAATATTGCAACGATCCGGAATAGGCGACGGCAATATACTGCGAGACATAGGCATAGCGACTGTGCTGCACTCCCCGAACGTCGGTGCGAACTTGCAGGACCATTTGCAGATTCGCTGTGCCTACAGGGTATCGGGTATCGCGACGCTCAACGAGCGCGTAAATTCCTTATTCGGTAAGGCCAAAATTGGGCTGGAATATCTGCTCAATCGCTCCGGCCCGATGGCGATGGCACCCAGTCAGCTCGGCATGTTCGCGCGCTCCTCTTCGCGCTTTGTCACAGCCAATCTCGAATATCATGTGCAGCCGCTTAGCTTGCCGGCTTTTGGCGAAGCGCTTGACCCGTTCCCTGCTTTCACCGCAAGCGTGTGCAACTTGCGTCCACAAAGCCGCGGGCATGTGCGCATATTTTCAAACGATGCGGCAGATGCGCCGGTAATCCAGCCCAACTATCTTTCCGACCCCGCCGATGTTGACGTGGCTGTCGATGCAGTCAAGATTACCCGCGCAATCGTCGGCCAGTCGGCGCTTTCGCGCTACAATCCGCAAGAATTCCGCCCGGGACCTGAAGCTGCTAGCGACGCACAAATAGCTGATAGCCTCGGCGCGATTTCGTCCACGATCTTTCATCCTGTCGGCACGGCTGCGATGGGCAAAGTGGTCGACGAACGGCTGTGCGTAGTTGGCATTAACCGGCTCCGCATCGCTGACGCCTCTGTCATGCCAACTATAACATCGGGCAATACCAACGCCCCGGTGATGATGATCGCCGAAAAGGCCGCTGCGATGCTCGTGAGAGGTTGACGAGCGGCACTGGCATTGGTCAACTGCGCGGGTTGAGGAGAGAAAAATGAACGAACTGACCAGCCGCTATTCCGGGCCTTCCGCCACTATATCGGAAGGATGGAGCCTAAGCCGCGTTACGCCGCCCAGTCGCTTGTCTGGCGCGAACGGTATCCGCACAGGCGCCGATGGCCGTATTTATGTGGCGTCGGTTCCATCGAGTTCGGTGCAAGCGATCAATCCCGATACTGGCGCGATTGAGGTCATCAGCGCCATGGGCGGTGATATTGTTGCGCCCGATGATCTGGTGTTTGACGATGCCGGAAATCTCTATTTAACCGAGATCACGCTTGGCCGCGTTACGATGCTCGAACCAAACGGCAAAACAACGGTGTTGCAAGGCGACATGCCCGTCGCCAACCCGATCACCTTGCATCAAGGGCGGTTGATTGCGGGTGAATGCCGGATGGACGCGCGGATCATGGAACTCGACCGGGGCGGCGGCGCGCCGCGCGTCATAAAAGACGGCATCCCGATGGCCAATGCCTTTGACGTTGGCCCAGACGGCAGGCTCTATGCGCCGATCATGGGCGCGAATGAAATTTGGGCAATAGATCTGGCGACAGGCGCACATGACGTTGTCGCGGGCGATCTGGGTGTACCGGACTCTGTCAAGTTCGACAGCAAAGGGCGTATTGTCAGCACGCAAGTGGCCAGCGGCGACGTGCTGCGGATCGACCTGCAGAGCGGCAACCGCGAAACGCTCGCCAATCTGGGGCCGGGCCTCGACAATGTCGCCTTTGTCGGTGACCGTATTTTCATTTCGAGCATTAACAGCTCGATCACCGAGATTTTAGGGAGCGGAGAAGTCCGCCCCTTGGTGCAGCGCGGCCTGCAATGGCCGTTGGGCCTCGCGGTTGATAGCGATGGTACGGTCTTTGTGAGCGACGGCGTTTACGGCTATAATGTAAAGCTCGGCGGTGACGTTTCGGTCGATGCGTTGCAGCTTGCCGGAATGATTTTCTACCCCGGATGCCCGGGTTATATGCGCGGCGTTGTTGCGGGAAGTGCGATCGGCGAGTGGATCGTTGCCACTGGTCTTGGCAGCATCGCGCGCTACCGCCCGGCGCTCGGCGAAAGCGATTTTATCGCGCATGGTTATGACGTGCTGATGGGGATAGATACTAATGACAAAGGCGCGATTATTTTTGCCGAATATGGCGCTGGCAAAGTGCATGTTGCCGAAGGGGAGAATATCCGCGAGCTAGCATCAGGACTGAACAAGCCGATGGGCGTCGCGGTTGATGGCGATACGGCCTATGTCGCTGAGGCGGGCGCGGGCCGTGTCGTTAAAATCTCCGCAGGCGGCACCACCGAACAAGTAGCGGATGGTCTTGGCTACCCCGAAGGGCTTTGTCTAAGTGGCGGCAAGCTCTTTGCCGTGGATACGGCTGGCAAACGCTTGCTCCAAATTGATCCGTCGAGCGGCGCAGTTGCCGTCATTGCTAGCAACCTGCCCGTCGGCGCGCCGAGCGGCGTTACACCCAAATATCTCGGCCCTATCGGTGATATGGCAGGGCCAATGGTCAATTTTGCCGGAATAGCCGCTGGCATGGATGGCACGCTATATGTGTCGGGCGACGGTGAAGGCAGCGTGCTTGCGGTGCGTAAAAGCTAGGAACTGACAGCATGCTCAAGCAGATTTGTTTTTTCCGCAAACGTCCTGACATGACCATGGACGCGTTCATGGATTATTATGAGAATAAACACTCGCAACTCTCCAAACGCATGGGGCGCGCGCCTTCGCTGCCCAACGCGCAGCGATATGTCCGACGCTATCTGGTGCCAGAGACGAACCCGGTAACCGGCACGGTGATTGATCCCGGCTTTGATTGCATCATGGAAATCTGGTGGAACAGCCGCGAGGATTTTGAAAATTCGCAAAAGGTGATCTCTGATCCAGAGCGCCTTCCTGCGATCAAGGAAGACGAGCTCCACTTGTTTGCAACGCACGACAACCCGGTTTGCACAGTCATCGAATACGACTCGCCGATGGGAAAAAACGGCGAAGCTACCCGCGTCGAGCTGATCCACAGCAATTATTGAAAGGTAGTCGAGATGGCTAAATTTAGTTTGGAAGAAGCAGCCTCATGGATCGCGATCCAGCAGCTAATCAACGACTGGGGCTACGAGCTTGACGTCAATAACGGGCTGAATATCGCGGAATTAGTTACCCCGAGCTGCAATTACACCGTGCGCGGTGTTCCGCGCCTTAGCCGCGACGATGTTGCTGCTTTCTATAAGGGGCGTTTGGCCGAGTTTCCCGACGGGCCACCGACGCAGCGCCACGCGCAGACAAATTTGCGCGTGCAGTTCAGCAGCGCAAGCAAAGCCTCGATCACCTTCACTTTGGTGTATTTCACCACCGCGATGATTGCGGCGGGTGCCGATGCCGCTGATCCTACCGCGGTTGCAGATGTTGTGATGGATGTAGAGCGCTGCGACGATGGTCACTGGCGAATAGCGATGTTTGACAGTTCGCAGTGTCTGGTTCGATCCCCGAAATGACATATGAGCGGACAGGTTCGAGCTAATTTGATGTGGTGACGGCATCGTTGCTCAATGCCGATGGCACGTTTTCGCCGCGCGAGTCAGGCCGGAAAATTCGCATCTACAAGAGCGTCGATGTACGAATGATGCTGTCCGATATGTTTGCCAAACTGCAGCTGAATTACGAACGCTAAATATCCATATAACCCGATTGCAAGTACCCGGTTTTTCGGGCAGCAACGCTGGACCTTACAACGGCAGAGGCCGGGAAGCGAAAGCCACATGAATACTATCAAATTGCGCAACTTGCTTGTTAAGATACATCTCTATGCGGCGTCATTGCTTGCGCCAATATTCTTGCTTGTTGCCTTTTCTGGCGGCCTTAACCACGCTGGTTTCGAAGGATCCACCAAGGATACACCGATTGCGC
The DNA here is from genome assembly GCA_963763915.1 of uncultured Alphaproteobacteria bacterium. Taxonomy (GTDB): domain Bacteria; phylum Pseudomonadota; class Alphaproteobacteria; order Sphingomonadales; family Sphingomonadaceae; genus Sphingorhabdus_B. Next base: position 786,597 of record CAVXQH010000001.1, on the reverse strand, counting down.
TTCCTGCCGGAACCCAATTTGACAGCAAAAGTCCTACATTTGAGGCTGATGTCCGCAGCTTTCTAAAGGCACAGAAGGTCGATGTGGATTTTGAATATATCCGTGCGCGCGGCGATAGCTTCACAACGCGACCAACCTCGCGGACGCATGTTGCATTCGAAAAGAAGGACGGCGCGCTGACTGCTAAACTGGTTGAGCCTAGCTTTATCTATGCGCTGATGGAAATCCACAAGGGCCACGGCCCCAGTATTTCCAAACTGTTCGGGGCGCTGGCCGGTTTGATGCTGTTCTTTGTTGTGATTGGCGGCTTGTTGGTTGGTTTGCTCAGCCCAGCATACCGCAAGCCAACGATGTTGAGCGCTATTGCAGGCAGTGCTGTCTTCGCTTGGGTAGCCTTTTTGGCTTGAGTGAAGGGCGGGCTAACTATCCCGCCGCACGTTGCGCGCCAAGGTCTTGAAGCGCACTCCGTCGGCCTGCCGGACGGTGATAGTGACATGACCGGTCTTGCTGACGTTTCGATCTTCAACCAAGCCGGATTTGCCTTTATGCGTGCCCGCGATGACGGTGCAATTATCGCCGTTTTTGATGTCGGTTTCTGCCATGATCAGCCTCCTGTCAGTTGCGAGGTCAGGCTTTGTGCGCCTTTGACGAGTGTCTGCTGTAGCATCGGCAGGTCGGCGCGCGCCAGTGCTGCCTGAAGGCCGATAGCGACCAACGCGTGGCTGGGTTTGCCGCTTCCTTGCCAGACGGGGGCGGCAAGAACCGTAACGCCGGAAATGTAATTGCCATTGTCGACGCCAAAGCCTTGCGCGCGGGTTTGAGCGACTTCCTCTCGCCACCCGTCAAAACTGGGCGGGTCTTCCCAGCGGAGGCGCTCGAAGCGTTCTTTTAGCAGGCTTTCGGGATAGTCGCCAAAGGCGGCAATGCAGCGACCGGTTGCGCTGATCAGTGCGGGGAAGCGGCTGCCCATTTGTGCGGACAGCTGGAAATTCGCACCACCCTGCGCGGTGGCGATCACGATGATATGATCAAGGCCGGATATGACGACACCGAGCATGGTCACGCCATGCACGCGCGCAAGACTGTCGAGATAGGGTTGGGCGAGGCTGGCAAAGGGATCCTGCTTCAGCCATCCGCGCGCCAGCGTCAGCACGCCGCCAGCGAGCCGATAGCGTTTTGTATCAGGGTCGAACGCAACCAGCTCCTCGGCCGCCAGCGCGCGCAGGACATAAAGACATGTGCTGGGCACCAGCCCAAGGTCGCGGGCGATGGCATTGACGCCAAGCGGAGCCTCGCTGCGACCAAGCAGGCGCAGGATGGCGGCGGCGCGGGAAACGGCTGGAGCTTTGTTCATTCAATATATAGAATATCATTCGATATTTGCAATGACAAGTCCTTTGTGGCAAGAGCCGGGTCGATGATCAAACTTACCGGACGCACTTCTTATGCCGATGCGCAGACGCATGCCTCTATGGATGGCCTGTGGGAGCTGTTCGACGGAAATCGCGAGCATCTGAACATCGCGCATGAATGCATCACGCGCCACGCCAAGGGGGACGGCCGTGCCGCCGTGCGGATCGCGCACAGCCAGGGTGATGACGAAATATTGAGCTTTGACCAGATCGCCGCTGGTTCTGCTCAATTTGCGCATTGGCTCGATGAAAACGGCGTTAAACCCGGCGAGCGTATCGCCTTCATGCTCGAACCCAGCCTGCCATTCTATGTCTGCTTGTTCGGCGCAATGCAGACTGGCGCAATATCGGTACCGATGTTCACGCTGTTTGGCCCGGACGCGCTGCGTTTACGTATCGGCGACTGCGCCCCGACGATCCTGATCACGAATAATGAAAAAGCGGAGCTAGCGCGTAGTGCGGTAAACGCCGACGGAAATCCGCGCGTGGTCGTGGCGGATGACGGCTTGCTTGACGACATTGCACGCTTTCCAAAGATCTACACGCCCAAGACAAAGGCCAGCGACATGGCCTGTTATCAATATACCAGCGGCACCACACGCGAGCTGCCCGAAGCGGTTAAGCACACGCATCGCAGTCTTGTGACGCTGATGTTTGCAGCGCTCTATGGTACCGGCATCCGTCCAGATGACGAATTTTTCTGCCCCTCTAGCCCCGCCTGGGGGCATGGCTTATGGCACGGGACGCTCGCTCCGTTAGGGCTTGGCGTGACAACCGGTACATTTGCTGGCCGCTTCGATCCTGTCCGCCTGATGAAGGCTTTATCTGACTATAAAATTACCAATATGTCGGCGGCTTCCACGCACTACCGCATGATGAAAAACAGCGGAATGGCGGGAAATTTTGCATTCTATTTCAACAAGCTCAGCTACACGGGTGAACCAATTGACCCGGCTACGCTCGATTTTATCGACGCGACTTTTAAGACGCCTGCCTGTTCAATGTACGGCACAACAGAGATCGGCGTTGTGCTGGTCAACTACCCCGGCGCGGCCGATTTTACGGTGAAGCCCGGATCGCTCGGCAAGGCTGTGCCCGGGCAACGTCTGCAAGTGCAACGCCCCGATGGCAGCCCCAGTGCTCCCGACGAAGTTGGCGAGCTGATGCTTTGGCGGCGCGACAAATGGGAAACCACCAAGGATATGGCGAAGGTCGACGCCGACGGCTATTTCTATCATTGTGGGCGTGCCGATGATGTCATCATTTCCGCAGGTTGGACCATGTCGGCTGTTGAGATTGAGAACACCATGCTCAAACACGCCGATGTGCAGGAATGCGCGGTAATCGGTGCACCGGATGCAACACGCGGGCTGGTAGTGAAAGCCTTTGTCCTATCTTCGCGCTCGCCCAACGATGCCTTTGTCAAAGAGCTGCAAGACTTCACCCGTGAAAAGCTTGCCCAGCACGAGTTTCCCCGCATCGTCGAATTTGTCGATGAACTACCCAAGACACCGGCGGGCAAGGTCAACCGCAAGATATTGAGGGATATGGAGGCGGCAAAGGTGGTCTAGCTTAACCCGACACCGTTCGCCCTGCGCTTGTCGAAGGGCTGCCATTTTGAAGGAACGGGTAAAAATAAAAATACAGGGCTTCGACAGGCTCAGCCCGAATGAATTTAGAGTTTAGAATTTCAGGAGAAGTAAGAATGTCAGAAGCAAAATTTCCGAAGATCACCGAGGAAGGCCTTGCCGATCTTCGCAAACGCATCGGCGTGAAGATCGAGAACACTGTCGAGCCGTGGAACTACGAAGCCACGCGCGATGGCATCCGCCATTATGCCCACGGCATCGGCGATGATAATCCTTTGTGGTGCGATCCGGAATATGCGGCAAAGACCAAATATGGTTCGGTCGTCGCACTGCCCAGCTTCCTCTTTTCAACAAGCCGGATCGTCTCGGGCTATTGCGGCGGACTGCCCGGTGTGCATGCGATGTGGGCAGGTGCGGACTGGATATGGCACAAGCCCGTTTTGCGTAATGATACGATCAGCACCGAGGCCTATCTGAAGGACCTGGTCGGCCATCAAACCAAATTTGCGGGGCTCGCCTATCAGCAAATCTATCATGTCGATTTCTTCAACCAGCATGGCGACAAGGTTGCCGAGTGCGACAGCTACGTCTTCCGCACCGACCGCGATGAAGCGCGCGAACGCGGCACAAAATATACCGGCCAAGTCGGCAAGGTAGAAAAGCTGACGGATGAGCAGATGCAAGAGTGGTTCGATCTCTATCGTAACGAGGAAATTCGCGGCAGCACGCCGCGCTACTGGGAAGATGTGAACGAAGGCGATGAACTGCCGCGTATGATGAAGGGGCCGATGACGGTCACCGGCTTTATCGGCTATGCACAAGGCTGGGGCGGGCTTTATATCCGCACCAACAAGCTTCACTTCCAGCTGATCGATGCGCATCCCGGTCTTGGCATTCCGAATAAATTCGGCGTCCGCGATGTTCCCGAGCGTGTTCACTGGGATGATGATTTTGCGCGCGAAGTTGGAACGCCGGGTGCTTATGATTATGGGCCAGAGCGCCATAGCTGGTTGACTCACCACGTCACTAACTGGATCGGCGATGACGGCTTCCTGCATAAATCGAAGAGCCAGATCCGCCGCCACAATCCTGATGGCGACGTAATCTTCATCGACGGTAGCGTGACGCGCAAATATGAAGAGAACGGCAAGAAATACGTCGAAATCCAGCAGCGTGCAGAAACGCATCGCGGCGAAATGTCGGCGATTGGAACGGCCGTGGCGGAGCTACCGAGCAAAAACTGATAGCTGGAATCTTACAGTCCTCCCCCATTTTCCGGGGGAGGCGTTTCCATTCAGGCAGGCTTAGCAATCGCCCGGGCAATGACTTTTGTTCGCACTTGCCGGTGGTGTCAAGCTTGGCCTAACCTTCTGGGGGAAGCTAGGAGGAAGCCATGAGTCATTGCTACATAATGTCTCCGGAATTACCCGAAACGCAGGATGCCTTTGCCGCGATAATTGCGCATTTTCGGGAAAATCTGAAATGAGCGACGAAAGTTCTGCTGAAATCCGCGATGTCCGCAAGGACTGGATCGTTGAGCACCGCGAAGCTTATTTGAAATCGGGTGGGACACAGGGCCATATAATGGATTTGACTGCGGTCGGAGGGCGTTCTTTCGCGACGCACTGTCTGGTCAAATATGCCGGACGCAAGAGCGGAAAAATTTTCATCACGCCGCTTTGTTATGTGGCCAGCGGCGGCGAAGTGATGATTTGCGCGTCAAAAGGCGGGGCAGACCACCATCCGGCTTGGTATCTCAATCTTACCAGCCAGAGCGAGGTCGATTTTCAGGTTGCGACCCAAGCCTTTCGCGGCACATGGCGCGAGCCCGAAGGGGCAGAGCGCGAAAAGCTATGGGGTCAGCTGATCGATGCCTTTCCCTTTTACGCAAACTATCAGGCTTCGACCGACCGCGTCATCCCGCTGGTACTGATGAAAGCGGTCAAGTCCATCCCGGTTTTCCGCGAAGAGGATGCGACCGGCATACGTCAACTTTAAGCGCAAGCCATTTTGGCTTTGGGCTCGTCCCACCTGATCGCAGGGGCGTAGGCGTCGGCTATTGCGCCGCGAGCTCTATTCTGTTCAATCCTGCTGCGGTAAGGAACGTCCAATCATGCCATTTCACCATCCCGATATCGCAGGCCTACCGCAATATCCGCTGATCATCGGTGATGCGCTGGAGGCACAGGGTTCGGGCGAGACGCACGCGCATATCTATCCGGGTACAGGTAAAGTCACGCGTGAGATAAGGCTGGCAAATGCCGCTGACGTAGACCGCGCTGTCGCTGCTGCACGAGCGGCAGCACCAGCATGGCGGGCACTTTCGGGTGACAAGCGCCGCGACCTGTTCTTCAAACTCGCTGGGCTTTGCGAGGCCAATATGCAAGCGCTCGGCCAGCTGGTGGTGGCCGAGAACGGATCGATCAGCATGGCAGCACCCTATATGGCGATCGACGCCGCGCAGAAATTCCGCTATTTCGGTGGTTGGGCGGACAAGATACAGGGCAAGACGGTGGCGACATGGGGTGGTCCTGCGCATGATTATATCGCCTATGAACCCTACGGCGTGGTTGGTGCGATCATCCCGTGGAACGGGCCATTGTTCGCGGCCACTATGGTCATTGCGCCGGCTCTCGCTGCAGGCAATACCGTGGTTATCAAATCACCGGAACTCGCCCCCTGGTCGGTGATGCGATTGGGCGAGCTGTTTCTGGAGGCCGGCTTTCCCGCTGGCGTGGTCAACATCGTTACAGGCGGCGCGGAGGTTGGCGCTGCGATGGTCGAGCACCCCGGTATCGACAAAATCCAGTTTGTTGGCAGCGGCGCAACCGCCAAAAAGGTCCTGTCCTCCGCTGCAAACACGCTCAAACCATGCGGTCTTGAACTTGGCGGCAAATCAGCGGTCATCGTCTTTGCCGATGCCGATCTGCAAGACGCGGCGAAGCGCGGACTTTCTGGCGGGGTGAGTGCAAATGGCCAAGGTTGCGTCAATGGCACGCGGTTGCTTGTCGAACGGCCGGTTTATGACCAATATGTGCAGATGCTTGGTGCAATGGCGGGGCATATCAAGGTTGGCGACCCATATGATGCTAACACGACGCTTGGCCCGGTGATTTCCGAACCTGCGCTGATGCGGATATTGGGAATCGCCGACAAAGCCCAATCCGACGGCGCACAACTGCTGTCGGGCGGTACGCGGCTTGGCGGAGACTGTTCAGACGGCTATTTCATGGGGCTGACCATTTTGGCGGGCGTCGCTCCCAATAGCGATCTGGCGCGACACGAAGTTTTTGGTCCCGTTCTGGCCGTCACACCCTTTGACAGCGAAGAAGAGGCTGTCGCTCTAGCCAATAGCAGCGAATACGGGCTTGGCGGCTATGTCCATACACAAAGCCTGTCGCGCGCGCACCGCGTGGCATCTGCGCTCGATGCCGGTCAGATACAGGTCAACGCATCGGGCGAGGCAATGACGCCTTGCGTGCCCTTTGGCGGGATGAAGCAAAGCGGGTATGGCCGGTTAGGCGGGGAAGCTGGACTGCACGAATTTCTGCGTATCAAAAACGTGCTCGTGAATTTGGGGGTTGGACAATGAGACGCGAACGCGGACAGTCCAATTTTGTGGAAGCAACCCGCAGCGACGCGCCCGCGCCAAAAACGCTGTACGAATCTGCAATTACCGATTTCGTTCATGCCGATGTGTGGACCCGCCCGGGTCTCGACATGCGTGAGCGTCTGCTGATCTCGATTGCGGGAACCGCCGCTACCAAAGATGCATCAACGTGCGAAGCCTATGTGACTGGCGCGTTAAAGAGCGGACATCTGAATATGACCGAGCTTCGCGAAGCGGCGTTGCAACTGGCAGTTTATGACGGCTGGGCGTCGGGTGGTGTTTTGGACCGCGCTGTGACAACTGCGGCCAAATTGCTCGGTCTGGCAGAGCCTGAATACACACCGCTACCAGAGGACCCCATTGATCGCACGCAACGTATTGCCCGCGGACAAGACGGCTTTCGCCGCGTCGCGCAAACCGATGCACCGCCACCATTTACGCCGTATCTCGATACCGGTGTGCTGAACTTTGTCATGAGCGACCTTTGGGGTCGTCCGGGGTTGGACGAGCGTTCGCGCAGGTTTGTAACGCTTGTCGGCGCGGCATTTTCCAACGCGCCAACGCCGATGCGCAGCCACACTTATTCGGCGCTCAACAGCGGAGATTTGACTAAGGATGAGCTGCTTGAATTCTGCCTGCACTTTGCGCTGCATGGCGGCTGGCCCCGTGGCGCGGCCTTTCAAAACGTGGTGATGGAACAGGCCAAGCGCGTCGAAGAGGGATTGCCCTTCCAGCCATGATCGCGCCTTCGGAAATGAACGGAAAAGCCGCATTGGTAACCGGCGCGGGTGGAGGAATCGGCGCGGCGACGGCAATCGCTCTAGCCAAGGCGGGTGCGGACATCTGCATCGTCGATGTAAAGGCAGAAGGATTGTCGGAAACCGCCAAGGCCATCGTGGCACTTGGGCGCAAGGCGCTGGTCCAAGAAGTCGACTTGAGCAAAATAGAAAACTGCAAATCTGCGGTCGAGGCTGCGGTTGCAGCTTTCGGTCGGCTCGATGCCTTGTGCAATGTTGCGGGTATCTTAAAGCTCGCGCATGCACATGACATGGCAGAGGCGGACTGGAACGCCGTTATTGCTGTCAACCTCTCTGCACCGTTCTTCCTGTGTCAGGCAGCAATACCCCATTTGTTGAAAAGCGATGGCGCGATCGTCAATGTCAGCTCGCTGGCGGCCCATATTGGCGAGGCATATTCCGCCGCCTACTGCGCGTCAAAGGGTGGGCTTTCGCAGCTGACCAAGGCGTTGGCGATGGAATATATGCACCAGTCCATCCGGATTAATGCGGTTTCGCCCGGCGGTCTTGCGACGCCGATTGGCGCAAGCTTCATCCCGCCCGAAGGCGCAGATATGGCGCTGCTCGGGCGGATCAGGCCGCTTCGAGGACTGGTTGAAGTAGAAGACATGGCAAATTTTATTGCCTATCTTGCTTCACCTGCAGCGGCGGGTTTTCACGGTGCGGATATTAACATGGACAAAGGAATTACCGCAGGATGAGCTTCAACCTCGATCAATTCCGTCTCGACGGCAAAGTGGCAATCATCACCGGTGCGGGCGGTCGTGGCAACAGCATTGGTGCCGCCTATGCCAAAGGTCTGGCGGCTGCAGGGGCAAATGTAGTCGTTGCCGACCTGAACGAGGTTGGTGCGGTAGCCGTGGCCGAGGAAATAAAGGCCAGCGGCGGCAAAGCCATTGGTATCGGCGTTGACATCACCAATGCCAAACAGGTTGAAATCATGGCGGGTGCGGCAACCGAAGCCTTTGGCGGTATCGACATTCTCGTCAACAATGCCGCTCTCATGATCGAAGCGGTGGCCTTTCAAATCGACACTATCCCCATCGAGCAATGGGAAAAGGTGATGCATGTCAACACCACCGGTGCACTGATTTGCGCGCAGGCCGTGATCCCGTCGATGCGCGCGCGCGGTGGTGGCCGGATAATCAACCAAACATCGGGCGGCGCGTTTCCCGCAACGTCGGTTTACGGGATTAGCAAGCTTGCTCTTGTTGGTCTGACCACGTCGCTTGCCAAGCAATTGGGCAAGGACAATATTACCGCCAATGCCATCGCGCCTGGCAATGTAACCAGCGAAGCAGGCAGCATGCTGGTACCCCCGGATTCGCCGTTCGCGCAATATCTCGCCTCTATGGTATGCACCAAGGCGCAAGGCGCGCCCGACGAGCTGGTAGGAACTTTGCTCTTGCTCTGTTCGGAAGCCGGTCAGTGGATCACCGGACAGACTATACATGTCGATGGCGGCTGGGTAATCAGGCCCTAGATGATGCGGAAATGGTGGAACACTCAAGAAGCCGCTGACTGGCACGCAAGCTTAGCAGCGCTGCCTTTATCGGAGATGATGACGCAGGCTGAGGCATTGACGCTAACCGGGCACGGCACCGTGATCAGCTATTCGCGCAAGGTTTTCATCCCGCTGACGCAGCTATGCCGCGATGTTTGTCATTATTGCACCTTCGCCAAGCGGCCATCGGAGTTACCCGCGCCCTATCTCGATCTGGACGAAGTACTGGCGATAGCGCGCGCGGGACAAGCTGCGGGCTGTAAAGAGGCGCTCTTCACTTTGGGTGACCGGCCAGAGGCACGCTACGATGTGGCCGCGCAGTGGTTGGCGGCGCGCGGATATGCTTCGACGCTTGATTATGTCCGCGTTGCGGCGAGAGCGGTACTCGAAGAAACCGGTTTGCTTCCGCATATCAACGCGGGGCTGATGGCAGCCGAAGACTATGCCGCGCTGCGCCCCGTATCGGCCTCGATGGGGCTGATGCTCGAAAGCACGTCCGAGCGCTTATGTGCGAAAGGCATGCCGCATTTCGGTTCGCCTGACAAACTGCCCGAGGCACGGCTGAACTCGATAGCGCTCGCTGGAGAAGCAGCCGTACCGTTCACCACTGGCTTGCTCATTGGCATCGGTGAAACGCGATTGGAGCGGATAGAAGCGCTGCTGGCGATCCGCAATCTGCATGCGCGCCACGGCCATATCCAGGAAGTGATCATTCAGAATTTCCGCGCCAAGGCGGACACGAAAATGGGCAATGTGGTCGAGCCACCGCTCGACGATCATCTCTGGACGATATCTGCGGCGCGGCTGATACTCGGCGGCGACATGACCATTCAAGCACCGCCGAATTTGCAGGCGGGGTCTTTGGCGCAAGTGGTGCGGGCCGGTGTCAACGATTGGGGCGGGGTCTCGCCAGTAACGCCCGATCATGTGAACCCCGAAGCGCCCTGGCCGCATCTTGACAAACTTGATACGCAAACCGCACTTGCCGGACGGACTTTGCGGCAGCGTCTCGCCATTGGTCCTGCATTTGCGCGCGATGTGACGCGCTGGGTCGACCCCGTTCTGCGCAAGCCAGTTTTGCGCCATGTCGATGGGCGCGGTTTGTTGCGCGAGGAAGACTGGCATCCAGGAACTGGCCAGACAGCACCAGCCTTGCTGCCGTCGGTAATCATCGGTGGCGATCCGGCGGTTGCGGCGGTTCTCAAGGATGCGCAGGCTGGCAGGTCATTGACCGCTGCGCAGGTGGCACGACTGTTTACTGCCGAGGGCCGGGATTTTGATGCGGTGCGGTGGCTTGCCGATGATCTGCGGCGTGAGATCGTGGGGGATACGATCAGTTACGTCACAAACCGCAACATCAACTACACCAATATATGTCTCTATGCCTGCGGGTTCTGTGCCTTTTCAAAAGGGAGCACAAAGAAGGAGCGCGGCCCGGCCTACCGCATCGACTTTGACGAGATCGCGCGGCGCAGCGTCGAGGCGTGGGATCGCGGCGCAAGCGAGGTTTGCCTGCAAGGTGGCATCCACCCGAGCTATGACGGCAACACATACCGCGACATCCTGCGCGCGGTGAAGGGCGCCGTACCGGGGATGCATATTCACGCCTTTTCGCCGCTGGAGATACATCACGGCGCGACGACTTTGGGTCTTTCGTATGAGGATTATCTGGCCGAGCTTCGCGGGCTTGGGCTAGCAAGTCTGCCCGGGACGGCAGCCGAAATTTTGATCGACGATGTGCGCGCTGTGATCTGCCCCGACAAGCTTTCGAGCACGCAGTGGCAGGACGTTATGCGCGCCGCGCACAAAGTCGGTCTGCGTTCGAGCGCGACGATCATGTTTGGCCATGTTGATGGCTATGACCACTGGGCCAAACACCTCATCCAGCTGCGTGATTTGCAAAGCGAAACGCGCGGCTTTACCGAGTTTGTGCCTTTGCCCTTTGTGCATATGGAGGCGCCGATCTGGCAACGCGGAAAGGCGAGGTCTGGCCCCAGTTGGCGTGAAACGGTGCTGATGCATGCTATCTCGCGGATCACGCTGCACGGCACTATCGACAACATCCAAACCAGCTGGGTAAAACTGGGTGCCGACGGCGCTGCTGCGATGTTGCAATCGGGCGCAAACGATCTCGGTGGAATTTTGATGGACGAATCCATCACCCGCGCTGCTGGCGGCGTCAATGGCCAGCTCTTCGATGCTGCGTCCATGCAATTACTTGCGGCGGGTCTGGGCAGATCGCTTGCCGAACGCACGACAATCTACCAACCACGCGTACAGGAATTGGAAGCCGCCGAATGAAGGAAAATTCATGAGCAAAACGGTAGCCATCATTGGCGGCACCGGCCATTTGGGCAGCGCACTTGCGTGGCGGTTGGCCCGCGCCAGACATAAAACCGTGATCGGTTCGCGCTCGGCGGAAAGCGCGCAAAGCAAAGCCGCCGAGCTCGGCCATGGTCTGTCCGGAATGGCCAATGTCGCGGCGGCCGAGGCTATGACCAGCTTGCTGATCTTCATCAACAAAAACTATCAGGTTGACGGCGCGGGCATCAAGATAACCGGCGAATTCAAAACACTCGAATAAATCATATGATTAGCATCCTGCCTGTCACCGGTTTGGCCGAAATCGCAGCGGGCTGCGATCTGCCGTCCTTGCTTGCCGAGAAGGTAGAGGATTTTCTGCGCGGCGACATATTGGTGGTGACCCAGAAAATCGTATCAAAGGCCGAAAACCGTTTCGTCGAAATGGCAAGCGTCACGCCTTCAAAAGAAGCAACCTTGCTGGCAACGGAAGTGGGCAAGGACCCGGCGCTGGTCGAACTTGTCCTGCGCGAATCCTCTGCGGTGGTCCGCAAGGCACCCAATATACTCATCACCAAACACAGGCTTGGCCATGTCATGGCCAATGCCGGGATCGATGCGTCCAATGCCGGGCCCGACGGTGCAGGTAAAGTTTTGCTTTTACCCGAAAATCCAGACGCCAGCGCAGAGAAAATTGCCTCCGCCTTGAGAGCGAAATTCGCATTTGATGTTCCGGTGATCATATCGGATAGCTTTGGCAGGCCGTGGCGTATCGGCACTGTCAATGTCGCCATCGGCCTTGCCAATATTCCCGCGATTTCCGACCAGCGGGGCGAAACCGACCGCGACGGACGCATATTGCAAGCGACGCAGGTTGCCTTTGCTGACAGTGTCGCAGCAGCAGCGGGACTGGCAATGGGTGAGGGTGCAGAGGGCATTCCGGCAGTGATTGTTCGTGGACTGAATTGGAACGCGCTACCCCAGCCCGCCAACGCAACGCTCCGCCCTGAAAATGAGGATCTGTTCCGGTGAGCGGTAAATATGTTGTGCTAACCGGTGGCGTCGGCGGTGCAAAGCTCGTCGATGGGCTTTACCATTTGCTTGCGCGAAATAGCCTCACCGCTATCGTCAACACCGGCGATGATTTTCGCCATTTCGGCCTGGCAGTATCGCCAGACATCGACACTTTGCTCTATACGCTTTCCGGGAAAGCAAATGCCGCGCAAGGTTGGGGGCGCGACGGCGAGAGCTGGTCATTCATGGCCGCGCTGCGTGAACTTGACGGGCCGGATTGGTTCAACCTGGGGGACGGTGATCTCGCCTTACATGTTTTGCGAAGCGATGCGCTGGCACGGGGCAAGCGGCTTTCAGCGATCACCGACGAATTTCGCAAAGCGTGGGGCTTGGACTTGTCGATCTTGCCGATGTCCGATGAAACAGTTGCTACATGGCTCGACACTGACGAAGGAGCACTGCCTTTTCAGCGCTATTTTGTCGAGCGACAATGCCGACCTGTGGTGCAAGCGGTGCGTTTCGAAGGTGCCTCAGACGCTATGGCAGCGCCGGGTGTGCTTGCGGCAATTCACGCCGCAGAGAAAATCTTCATTGCGCCTTCGAACCCGTGGTTGAGCGTTGATCCGATCCTTGCGGTACCCGCGATTAAGCAGGCGCTGATTGATACCAGGGTGCCGGTTATTGCTGTGTCGCCGCTCATCGGTGGCAGCGCTGTAAAAGGGCCCACATCAAAAATGATGGCTGAAATGGGCCTGACGCTTATGAACCAGAGCATAGCCGAACATTATAGCGGGGTAATCGACGCTCTTGTCATCCATGACGGCGATGACGCGCCCCGTGGATTGCCGAGCCTAGCAATAAACACGCTGATGCGAGACGCGGCGGATCGACGCCGCGTGGCGCGCGCTGTGCTTGATTTTGCACCATGACGGACTGGACTGCACTTGTTCCGCTGAAGCTAGACGATAGCGGCAAGTCGCGGCTTTCGCCCTCGCTCAACAATGCGGCTCGCGCAGATTTGGCAGAGGAAATGGCGCGGCACGTGCTGTCGGTATTGCAGGGCAATGCGCGATTTCAACGGGTCGTTGTGCTTGCGAAGGCTCGCCCAAAATGGTGGAGCGGTGCGTGGTCGCCCGACACAGGCAAAGGGTTGAACACAGAAATTGCCGCGTGGCACAAAGAGCATGCTGTTGGTCCGCTGCTCATCATTCACGGGGATTTGCCTTTGCTGAGCGCCGCTGATGTTGACCATTTGCTATCACAGGGCGAAGAATTTGGCGCTGCCCTTGCCACCGACCGCGCCGGACAAGGCACCAATGCGCTGGCATTAGCCGACGGGCGCGACATGATTTTCCGTTTCGGAATAGGTAGCAGAAATGCGCATAGCGATCAGCATGCCGACATGCCCGTGATTGAGCGGATAGGTTTAATGGCGGACTGTGATACACCCGACGATCTTGCCTATATAGCGGCGTACCAATGAGCGGAACCGGTGTGGTATTGGACGAGCTTGGCACATTACTGCGCAGGATCGAGGGCATGTCAGCGCATGACGCGCTTGAGCAAGAGTCGCTCGCTTACGCACGGTTGCAAGTTAGTGACCCGCACAACAAGTGGCTAAAAGCGCGCGCATCCGTTGCCACAAAGCTGGCGGGACAAGTATTGCTGGAGCGCTGCGGGGACCAGCTCGACATCACTCTCGACCGACCCGACGCGCTAAACGCCCTGGACGTGTCTTTGCGCGACGGTTTGCGCGAAGCATTTGAGCTTGCTGCGCTTGATCCCGACATTGCTGTTGTGAACCTGCGCGGGGCGGGGAAAGCCTTTTGTATTGGCGGTGATCTTGGTGAGTTCGGCACGACGCGAAATCCCGAAGAGGCACATATGATCCGTATGGCAACGCTGCCTGCCTTTGCGATTGCGGCGTGTGCGGACAGACTGTCCGTTCATATTCAGGGTGCGTGTATCGGTGCAGGTTTGGAGATGGCGGCATTTGCGAAGTCTATTAGCGCGACTTCAAACGCGTGGTTTCAGCTACCCGAATTGGCAATGGGTTTGATTCCGGGCGCGGGTGGATGCGTGTCGATACCCAAAAGGATCGGTGTCGACCGTTTCCTGTCGTTGTTTAGCTCGGGCAAAAGGATCAGCGCAAATACCGCATTAGATTGGGGTCTGATTGACACAGTCATGGACGATTGACCCGTCAATAATTGTCATGCGGACATCGTCAGACGAGAGCCTTTCCCGCGCCTCTTTCCAAGGCAGGTCAAGCATACATAGGTCGGCTTTTGAACCAATCTCTATGCTACGTTGCCGTGGCAGATCTTGGGGATCGGCGAGATAGAGCGCCAGTGCTTCTTCGGGTGTGAGGCTTTCATTTTTGCCGATTGTCACCCCAGAAGCAGTTTTCCGTGACACTGCCGCGCGCATTGCTGCCCAAGGATCAATGCTGCCATAGGGAGCATCGCTGCCGCCTGCCAGTACCACCCCCGCGCGGTTGAAAGCCGCCAGCCGGTACAGAAGCGCATGGTCGCGTGGTTCAACATCGGCGAGATATTGGTCGCCGCGTTCGGCAATGAAATGCGGCTGGCTGATGACGTGCAGGCCAAGTTCGGCGATGTCCGCGAGCAGATGATCGGGCACAACACCGCCGTGTTCGATGCGATCGCCGGATATAACGCCACCTTCGCGCAGCGCAGCGAGGGTGAAGACCAGCTCGACCTCGGTGGTGCAATGCGAGGCGATGGCGCGGCCTTGACCGTGCGCTTTGCGGATGAAGGACACGGCTTCTTCCAGAGGCGGCAATGCCCATTCGTGCAGATGAAGCTTTGCAGGCCCAAGTATCAGGTGGCTACCAAAATGCGCCTCGGCAAGGCCAAGCGTTCCAGCCATCATGGTTTTTTGCAACAGATGGCCTGCCGCTATTTGGCGATCAAACTCGCTGGCAGATGAAGGCACGTTCGCCGCTGACATATCGGTGATGCCGGTGATACCGCACCTTGCCAGTTCGCGGCTTACAGCGGTAAAATCCGGCGGGCTTTGCGGTGCTGCGACGCGCAGCCACGGGTCATCATCGAAAAGCCGTCCGGTCCATTTTCCGCCCGACTTTTCGAGACCCGGCGAAGGCGCAGCATTGGTCAGACAAACCTCCAGCGCGGCGCTATTGAGGAACCACATCCGGCCCGAGCGGTGCTGGATACGGACGGGCCGGTCGCGAACCCATGCGTCGATTAGCGCTGCGTCAAGCATGCCCGCCACGCTTTCATGATAACCGATGCCGCGCAGCCAGCCTTCACCGGGGGCTGACAATGCGGCTGCCAATTGCGCTTCGCTCACGACCTCGGGAGGACCGCATTGTACAGATCGCCGCCCCACCGCCGTTGCCGCCAAATGAATGTGATGGTCGTGCAAGCCGGGCAAAAGCGCGCCGCCATTTGCATCGCAAACCGCTTCACTGCCCATTGCCGAAAGCGATCCGATGGCGGAAATCCGGCCGTCTTCGACGCGAATATCGGCGCGGCCCATTTTCCAAATCTCGGCGTTACGGATCAGCATGATCCTGCCCATTGCCGCAGTCTGCCAGGAAGCGCGTCGCTTTCAAAATCCATCGCTTCTTTTACCACCGCACTCATCGAAAATATCATCCTTGCAGCGTGACCCGAACGAAATTGGTCATAGGCCATCCGCGCTGCGTAAATGCCCGAAAGCGGATCGGCAATCGCATCGCCGACAAGGCCAACCTCTCCCGTCGCGTTATAATATGCTGCCGAAAGTCCTGCTGCGACAGCGGCATCGTCGCCAAATCCGGTCCAGTGTGCGGCGTTGCCTGAAATGCCGTGCCCCGTGATTGTTACCCAGACAAGACCGGGGTGGGTTTTAACCAGCGCATCCGCAGAAATGCCCAATTGCAAAAGTGCGCGCGGGCGTGCCGCTTCGATGACTATATCGGCTGTTGCGATCATCGCCAAAAGCGTGTCGTGCCCTTCGGTGGTGCGCAGGTCGAGCGCGCGCTCTTCTTTGCGCGAATTGAGCAGCGTGAAAAATTCGGGATCGCCCTGCCGCATCGCATCGGGCCGGTAGACGCTTTCTAGTTTAGTGACATGCGCGCCGGTAGTTTTCAACAACCGCGCTGCGAGTGGCCCGGCCCAAAGGGCCGATAAATCAAGCACGCACGGGGGCTTTTCGCCTCGCGCTAGGGGTTTGCCCGTGGCGGTGACCGCGCAAGCTGGGCTGGCGGGCGCTTCGTTAATTGACGCGATGGCTAAGCCTAGCGCTCGCCCTCTGGCGACTATTTCTAAGCTATTTGCACATCGCATAGCACCGGCGACATCGGGCACTTCATATTCGCCAAACAGCGCCGGCAGCATGTCGATATCTTCGTCGCGTGAGAGATTGATCGCAATTATACCGTGGGCACAGTCATAGATTTGACAGCCACCCCCTGCCGACTTGCGTTCGGGCTTGGCAAATTTGTTAATTACTGCTCGTTCGCTCAGCAGCTGCGCGCCGGAAAGCGCGGCTATTGCTTTTGAACTACTCGCTTTGGCCAGCGCGTCCAGCTGTGCGTCGGCCCAGCCACTCAGCGGTATCGCCTCGGTCCAGCTTTTAGCCTTCAAAATATTTGCGGACCTCACGCCGAAGCAACTTGCCCATTTCATTATAGGGCAGCTCGCTGACAACTATGATTTTTTCTGGGACTCGCGACGAACGCAGCCGTTCGCGCACCAAATTGCATAATTCGGCCTCTTGGGGCAGATCGTGCCCTTCGCGGGTAACAAGCGCAACGCCCACTGTTTCGCCCCATTCAACCGACGGCACGGCGCAGGCGCAGGCATCGGCAATTGCCGGGTGGGTAAGCAGTACGTCTTCGATTTCGCCCGGTGACATATTCTCGCCGCCGCGCACGATCACATCATCTGCGCGGCCTGACAGGAATAGATAGCCATGCTCGTCCATGTAACCGGCATCGCGGGTCGGGAACCAACCGTCTGAATCGAGTGCGCTTTTCTCTTTATACTCGCCCGATACCTGCTCGCCGCGCACATAGATTTCGCCGTGTTCGCCGGTGGGCAAAGCCCGGCCATCTTCCCCGCGTATTTCGACTTCTACGGTAGGAATTGGTTTGCCTATCGAGGTGAGCCGCGCCCGGACTTTCGGGTCGTCGGAAGCCAGCGCTTCGCGGTGATCTTCTGGACCGAGCAAAGCCACGGTCGAGCTGGTTTCTGTCAGGCCGTAGGCGTTGGTAAAGGCGGTTCCGGCAAAGCGTTCGAGCGCTTTGTGGATTACCTCAATCGGCATCTTGCCGCCGCCGTAAGAAATTGCGCGCAGGCTCGATACATTCGCGGTCGCGCCTTTTTCCATCGCTTCGATAATTCGGCCGAGCATGGTCGGTACGACGAAGGCGTTGGTCACCCGCTGGCTCTCAACGAGCGCCAGCCACCCCTCGGGCGAGAATGCCGGTAGCATCACGATCCGCCGCAACGAATAGATTGAGCTCATCAAAGCGGAGATACCCGCAATATGATAGGGCGGGACGACCACAAGAGCCACGGCGTCTTCGTCGGCGCTGGCAAATTCAACCGCTCCTAAAATATAACCAAGCAGATTGGCGTGGCGCAAAATCGCTGCCTTGGGCGCCGCGGTCGTGCCGCTGGTGAAAAGCTGCACGGCAATGCCTTCGCCAAAATCATGTTCGGCATCGTCGGGTACGGGCGTCGCATTTGCTTTCGCTACAAATGCTTCGCGGGTGAGCGCAGTGTGCCCCTGCGATCCGGCGACGCGCGCAACACGGCCTGCGTCACCAATCACCAATGCCGGCGCAATCCGTCCGAGCAAAGCGGACAAATCCTCGTCGGCCAGCCGGTAATTGAGCGGGCAATAGGGTATTCCGGCGAGCGCCGCGCCGAACAACGCGATCACAGCCGCTTCGCTCGATTCGTCAAGCAGCGCAACATAGTGGACACCGCTTTGTCGGATCAACTCGGCAGCTCCGCGCGCGGCGGTGAGCAGGCGTCCATAGCTCCAGCTTTTGCCGTCGCAAACTAGCCCGATACGCTCGGGAGCAGCCTCAGCCGCCATTTCGAGGAGCAACGCGATATTCATGGAAGTGGCGCTAAATCAATCCGAAGCAGGCAGCGGTTTGGCGTCTTTTACCGAGAGCACGACGCCGTCTACCGAGAGTGAACCCTTGCCAGCTTTCACGCAGAGCAGTTCAAACGTGCCCCCCGTATCGACATAGCGCTTGCCCATAAGCGAGCCATTTTCATGATCGGGGTTGGGGGTGCCAAGTTCGGCGGGTTTGTCGTCGCCCATTGGCGCGCCGCCGCATTCGATCTGTCCGGTTCCTGCACGGATGACCATGACTTCGGTGTCGCATACCTGACTTTTCAGCTTTGATCCGGGCTTCATAATTTGTAATTCCTTGGGGCAGGGTGTTTACGCGATTGCGCCAGCTGCTTTTAGTGCTTCGATGCGGTCCCATTCAAGCCCCGCTTCCATCAGGACGATTTCGGTGTGCTCGCTGGCTTGCGGCGCGCGGCTGGTCTGCGTTGGTGTCCGGTCGAACTGGATCGGATTACGTACGACGCGGTACGGCTTGCCGTCAGCACCTTCATATTCAACGATCATATCATTGGCGACGGCCTGTTCGTCCTCAACCAGTTCGAGCAAGCTTTGGAACGGTGCCCATTGGCCCTTCATCGTTTTGAGATGCTGTTTCCAATAGGCAAATGTCTGCTTGGCAAAGGCTTCGGCGAACAGCTTGCTGCCCTCGGCGGCATTGGCGATCAGGTCTTTTGGTTCGGCAAAGCGAGGGTCGTCGGCTAGGTCGCCAAGTCCCAAATGCTCGAACGTGTCGCGAATATATCCGGTTGGGCTTGGCATGCATAAATTGATCGTGCCACCATCGCTGGTCAGATAATTGCCACTGAGCGGATTTACGCGGCTGCCGGTGCCGGGCATCGCGTTACGCGCGACAATGCCGGTTTCCATCCCTTGCGTGATGTTCGCGCCGCACGCCCACCAGGCGCTGGCAAGCAAAGAAACATCAAGCTCTGCCGCTTCGCCGGTGCGTTCACGGTGGAACAGGGCAGCCGAAATGCCGCCCGCGATGTTCATGCCGCCGATGGAATCGCCAAATGCGGGCATACCCTGTCCAAGCATGCCGCCAAGCTCTTCCGGGGTCATGGTGTAGCCGACGCCGCTGCGCGTCCAGAATGCCGTCCCGTCATATCCGCCGCTTTCCCGCTCGGGTCCCTTGTCACCAAAGGCGCTGCCGCGCACATAGATGATATTGGGATTGGCAGCACGGATATGCTCGACGTCGATCTTATTCTTGCGGCGAACCTGGGGAAGGTAATTGGTCAGAAACACGTCGCATGTTTTGGCGAGTTCGTAGAGCAGCTCCTGACCTTCTGGCGTTGAGATATCAATGCCGACGCTACGCTTGCCTCGGTTGGGATGTTCAATCAAAGGGTTGCGATCACGTTCGACGGAGACACCGCCCAGATTGACAAAGCCGCGCTGGGTATCGCCGCGGACCGGGTGTTCGACCTTGATCACGTCTGCACCCCAATCGGCGAGGATTGCGCCGGCGGCGGGAACGAAGGTAAATTGTGCAACTTCAAGGACGCGGACGCCCTTCATAACCTGGGTCATTGTCTTGCCTGACTCTCTCTCATATCGCGTCCATGCGCGCAATCCATGCCAATGCGCTGAAATGCCGCGTTAGGCAATGTGGGGTCGCATCGCGGTAACGATTTGGCGCATGTTGTGGACCGCAGCGACGATATTGCGCTTTTCGTCTTGAGTGAAAGGACGGGCATGGCATTAGGGTGGCCAGTCCACGCCTTTATCAGGAGCCACATCATGCAGATCGATTCATCCATTTCCGCCATTGTTACTGGCGGCGCTTCCGGGCTCGGCCTTGCAAGTGTCAAGGCGCTGCGCGCCGCGGGTGTAAAAGTGGCAATCTTTGATGTGAACGATGAAGCGGGCGAAAAATATGCGACAGAACTCGGTGCAACTTACTGCCATGTCGACATCATGTCGGAAGAAAGCGCACTCGCCGGATTTGAGAAGGCGCGCGCCGCCAATGGTCAAGAACGCGTGCTTGTTCACTGTGCAATGGTTGCTAGCGGCGGCAAGACCGTCGGCTGGGACAAGGAGAATAACCGCTTCAAGCGCGCCCCGACCGAAGGCTTTGAACGCAGCATGTTGGGCATAGCCGTTGCGAGTTACCGCATGGCGTCGATTGCCGCACTCGGTATGGCGGGCTCGGAACCCGTTAATGACGACGGCGAGCGTGGCACGATCATCCTGACATCTTCGGCTGCCTCGCAAGACGGGCAGATTGGGCAGGTGCCTTACGGGTCCGGCAAGGGTGCGGTCAATTCTATGGTTCTGCCGATGGCGCGCGATCTGATGGATTTGGGAATCCGCGTAAACGCTATCCTTCCGGGTACCTTTGCGACGCCGCCGATGCTCGGCGTGAAGGAGCGCGCACCCGCAGTATTTGCCGGATTGGAAGCCGCAGTGCCGTTCCCCCGGCGTTTGGGCGAACCCCATGAGTTCGGCAGTCTGGTTATGGAATTGGTACGCAACACTTATTTCAACGGCCAGTGCGTTCGTCTTGACGGCGCGATACGGATGCCACCGAAATGAGCGAAATGAATGCGCGTCATTTTTCCAGGTGACTGTGGCGGAAAAATCACAGGCGGCCGCAAAACGGCGGGAAAGGCCGACAACGCAGCAGCGATAAACGGCGGTTTGAGTGGCTTCAGGGTGCCACTTGCAGCATTTGCGTTTGACCATAGGCATATCGCTGGGCACAACTGCACAGTGAGAAGAGCAAATCGACCCGGGGTCGATTTAAATGGGAGGACGTTTCAATGAAGACATTATTTAGGACGGCATTTGCCGGAGCAAGCCTTATCGCCATCAGTGCGCCGGGCATCGTGCTGGCGCAGACGACAGATGACGCAGCGGCAGCCACCGAAGAGGAAGGTGCAGACGAAAGCATTATTGTCGTTAACGCCCGTCGCCGCGACGAATCGCTTCAGGAAGTTCCCGTCAGCGTTCAGGCCGTAAGCGGCGATCAGCTGCAAAAGCTTGAAATCAAAAACTTCATCGATATCGCTGCGACCGTTCCCGGACTTTCGTTGACACGCGCCTCAAACGGTATCCAGAACACTGTGGCGCTTCGCGGTGTCAGCTTCAACCCGACAGCTGCGGGTCCCCAAACCGCTGTTGAGCTTTACCGGAATGATGTTGTCACCAGCTCGGCGGCTATTTTCCAAGCCATGTATGACATCCAGCAGATCGAAGTGTTGCGCGGACCGCAAGGTACGCTTCGTGGCCGTGCTTCGCCATCTGGTTCGCTGACCATCACAACGAAAAAGCCTGATTTGCAAGAATATGGCGGTTTCGTCAGCGGTTCACTTGCAGAAGGCAATGAATGGAACGCGACCGGTGCTGCAAACCTTCCGATATTCAAAGATCGTTTGGGCATTCGTGTAGCTGGCTTTACTAGCAAAGATCGCGGCAATGACGTTGGACGGGTGAACCTGTTCACCAAAACGATTGACAACGATGTTTCGGACAGGATCGAATCGTTCCGCGGCAGCGTGCGCGCTGTGCCTTTCGTCGACGTATTGACGCTCGATTTCAACTATGAAGATACAAAGCGCAAAGTCCGGTCATTTGAGCAATATGAATCGCGCGGCTTTGTAGAAGGCAGCACCTTAAATGGTCCGGTGACAATTTCGTCAAAGGATTATCTCGGTATCCAGATTTTACCGAATACACTCGATGGCCGGTATAAATTCTATAACTGGCAAGCAGCGCTTGATCTGGGCGCACACACGATGACTTATGTCGGCGGACAGCTTGATGCGGTGTCCAACGCTTTAGCCCCCGAAGACTTCGGCGGTATATTGTCGAACCAATTTGCACCGCCAGCAGCCGCCAATCCGGCACCCGCAGGCACGCTTAACCCGTTTTCCCAGATTACTTCATCCGAACAGCACCAGAAGTTTACCGAAATCCGGCTGCAAAGCGATGAGCCGGTTGGCGGTGTATTCGACTATGTCGTTGGCTATATGAAGCTGAAATCGGATACGCCTACATTGTTATATACAACGGGTACGTCATGCGTCGGCGGTGCTGCCAATTGTGTAGCCGGTGGTTTGGCATCGCAAACTTATGCCGGTGTCTACCGGACGCGGACCGACTTGGAAAATTCGGTTTTCGGAAATCTCACTGTGCATATCGGCGAGAAAACCGAAATTTCTGGCGGTGCACGTAGCATCAACTTCAAGCGTGATTCGGGTTTGATCTCGGCGGGCCGGAACGGCGTCGGTCAAATTTTGTTCGACAAAGAACCTTTCAGCGTTCTGAGCGCACGCGCGCCTGTCGCCTCTTTCGTCGTCAAAGATAGTATCAATGCAACCATCTATACCTTGGCTGCGCGGCACAAACTTTCCGATGATCTGATGGTTTACGCCAATTATGGCACTTCGTTCCGCCCCGGCAACGTCATTGTCTGCTCTCGCTGCACAGCAGCGCAAAACACGACTCTGATTGCAGGTGGTTATCTGAAACCGGCAAACGAATCGTCCAAATCAATTGAAGCTGGTTTCAAATCAACCTTCATGGACAGACGGGCGACGTTTAACCTCTCGGTGTTCAGCCAGAAATTTGATAATTTCACCGTAATCTCGCCGGTCGCAATCCAGTTTTTGGGCAGCTACACGGCAGGCACACCTGCAACAGGCGCGCTTGCGTCGGGTACCAACAGTCTTGCTCTCGCCAATGATGTTAAGGTTACCGGTTTTGAAGCGGAATTCGGTTTCCGTCCGTCGGACAATTTTAGCATTGGCGGCAATTTTGCATATGCCAAGAGTAAGGCGACCAATGGCCGCGTTCCTTGCATTGACTTGAACAATGACAATGTTCAGGACGCAGCCCCGGTCACTGCCGCAAATTTGCAGCAGTTGATTGATCAGGCTGGCCCTGGCCTAGTTGACACCTGCGCCATTTCGCGGGTTGGTTCAGCCCCTGATTTCTCGGCTACTATAAACGGCGAATTCAATGCTCCCGTTGGCAGTTTTGGCGAAGGGTATCTGCGTGGCTTGCTGACTTATAATGGCAAGACAGTTGGGGACGACGTCAATGCGGTTGACTCGGTATCGGCTTACGCTCTCGTGAACCTCTACGCTGGTATCCGTGACGCCGACGGAATGTGGGACCTGTCGGTTTACGGCAAGAACGTGACCGGTACGCACAAGGTGCTGTCACGCAATGGCACGCGTGCGACATCGACGATTGCCAATGTTGCATATCCTTCGGATTATTACCAGATTGGCACAACGGCTCCACGCGAGTTCGGCATCAATCTGCGGATTGCTCTCGGATCGCGTTGATCGCAATCTGAAAATACCAAGACTTCAAACGGTCGGGAGGCAGCAATGTTTCCCGACCGTTTTTTTGTAAGCTCTGGCCACTGGTGCAATTTTGAAGCAGGCGTTATCTGCCGAAAACTGATCGCCCCGATGGTAATATATTTCCAAAAACCGATACTGTAGCTCTAGCCCTTTTAATCGCGTTCATAATCGGCAACACTCAAGCTGAAAAATAAGGTCGTTTCATCGGAACATACGCAAACTGGGGGCGGATATTGGAAGTGATGGAACCACGCAAACGAAGAGCGGGCGATCCCGTGGCTACTCGCGAACTGATTTTGGAGTCCGCGCGCACCTTACTTGCCAAAGATGGCATCGAAGGGATCAGCCTGTCCGCGGTGGCGCAGTTGGCTGGCGTCAACCGCGGAACCGCATACCAACATTTCGCCACGCGCGAGAATTTGGTGGAGGC
This sequence comes from uncultured Alphaproteobacteria bacterium, assembly GCA_963763915.1. Lineage (GTDB taxonomy): Bacteria > Pseudomonadota > Alphaproteobacteria > Sphingomonadales > Sphingomonadaceae > Sphingorhabdus_B. The sequence goes on along the minus strand of CAVXQH010000001.1, from coordinate 762,499 downwards.
TACTATCGGCTGGGTATCCGACCGGATGTTCCGGGCAGTATTTGGCGACCCTGAAACCGTTGGAGAACGCCGGGTCGAGCTTGTCGATGTCGGCGATCTGACCGAGCGTTTGACGGTATTTGCCATGGAAAATCCCCAGCTCTGCCGGATATGGCTGCTGCAAATATTGGCGTCTCCCGATCCATCGCGCGATCCGTTCTGGCGAGAATATGAAGAGTCGCTGGCGCGCTTCGCCGCAACCGATTTGGCAGAGCCCGGGATAGACACTGCCGCACTCGCCGTGATTAATTTAGCGAGCGCGTTTCTTTGGCCTGTTTGGGCACAGTCGCATGCCCAATCGGACTCCGAACGCAAAACGCTGGCCAAGCGCATGGCCGATGAAACGCTGCGGCTTGCCATGTACGGCAGCTTGAAAGCCTCCGCCTATCCTGAAATCGCAGAGCGTCTAGGGCGGAGCGTACCGCATAAAATTCGCGCCGTTGGCGGACGAATCTAAATTCAGAATGCAACCCCAAGAGGAAATCCGATGTTTTCAGCAATAGTGATCGACAAGACCGAAGACGTACAAAGCGTTTCGCTTCAGCAGCTCGACGAAAGTGCCTTACCCGAAGGCGACGTGCTGATCGACGTCGCTTACTCGACACTCAATTACAAGGACGGCCTTGCGATTACCGGCAAATCACCCATTGCGCGAAAATTCCCGATGGTGCCCGGGATCGATTTGGTGGGTACCGTGCGTTCGTCGCAAAGCGCAGATTGGAAGGCTGGCGACCAGGTCGTCCTTAACGGCTGGGGTGTTGGCGAAGGCCATTGGGGCGGCCTCGCGCAAGTCGCGCGATTGAAAGGTGAATGGCTTGTGCCGCTACCCAGCGCGTTTACTGGCAAGCAAGCCATGGCCATTGGTACGGCTGGTTATACGGCTGCTCTGTGCGTTGATGCACTCGTCAATGCGGGCGTAAAGCCCGAACAGGGCGAAGTGCTGGTGACGGGCGCGACCGGCGGCGTCGGGTCGGTCGCAGTGGCGCTGCTCAAGAAAGCAGGCTTTAGCGTTGCCGGCTCGACTGGCAAAGCATCAGAAGCTGATTATCTGCGTGAGTTAGGCTGTGAAACCATCATTGATCGCGCCGAACTGGCCGAACGTGGCAAGCCGCTTCAGCGCGAACGCTGGGCCGGTGTCATCGATTCGGTGGGTAGCACAACGCTTGCCAATGCCTGTGCGGCGACCAAATATTGCGGCGCGGTTGCCGCGTGCGGTCTTGCCGGCGGAGCAGACTTCCCTGCCACTGTAATGCCCTTCATCTTGCGCGGCGTGCGCTTGCTAGGCGTTGATAGCGTTATGGCACCAAAGGGGCCGCGTATGGCGGCATGGGACCGCTTGGCGCGCGATCTTGACCCGGCGCTTCTCGAAGTGATCGGCGCCGAAGTTGGGCTTAGCGAAGCGATCGCAGCGGCATCCGATCTGATCGACGGGAAAGTCCGTGGGCGGATCATCGTTGACGTGAACCGCTAGTTTCTTCGCTGGAACCAAGAGATGGGCTGATGCGCGTTCTGGATGGCAAAGTTGCAATTGTTACAGGCGCTGGTCAGGGCGTCGGGCGTGGCATTGCGTTGGCGTTGGGCAAGGCGGGGGCCGCGGTTGTCGTTACCGGACGCACGCTGGAGAAATGCGAACGGACGGTTGGCGAAATAGAGGCGGCGGGTGGGAAAGCGCTGGCGCTGGCGTGCGATGTCTCGATCCGTGAGCGCGCTGATGCTGTAGTGGCCGCGACCGTCGAAGCCTTCGGCAAGCTCGACATTCTTGTCAACAATGCCCACAGTTCGCGCCCACAGACCTTGATCGTGGACACGCGCGACAAGGACATGGCACTTGCGTTTCAAGGCTTTCACGGCGCGTTCTACTTCATGCAAGCCGCACTTCCCCATATGCAGGCCAAGGGTGGTTGCGTGATCAATCTTGGTTCCGTTTCGGGAATCCGCGGCGATGCGGGCTTTTCGGCTTATGCCGCCGCCAAAGAAGCGATCCGCGCATTCAGCCGCTCTGCGGCGCGCGAATGGGGTGGCTTTGGCATACGCGTCAATGTCATCTGTCCCTTTTCGGAGTCGCCGGGCGTTGATTACATGATAGCAAAAGACCCCGCATTTATCGATCAATTGACAAGCGAAACCGTCATGGGTCGCCTTGGCAGCAGCGAACATGACGTTGGTGCGACTGCGGTTTTTCTGGCAAGCGACGGCGGCAGTTACATCAGCGGACAGACGATCAATGTCGATGGCGGCATTTGGATCGCGCCTTGAAATGATCAAAGGAAGAATATGACTGGTAAGAGATTGTCGATCATCCATGGTCCACCGCTTTTAGAAGAAGAAGGAATAGGTGACCTGACTTTGTCAGGCTGGTTCAAGAACGTCTGTGAAGCGGGCGGTAATGCCGAAGCGCTGGTTTGGTATGACGGCGGACTTGCAAGCGGAGAGCGGATCAGCTGGAGCTACCGCGACTTGTGGGCGCGCGCCAATGAAGTCGCCCGCTCGCTCCTTACTTGCGGCGTAGGTAAAGGCACAAGGGTTGGCATATTGATGACCAACCGACCCGAATATCTGGCGGCAACATTTGGTACCGCGCTGGCAGGCGGCGTCGCGACCACACTCAGCACCTTTTCGACAGCTGCCGAGCTGGAACATCTGGTCGGTGCCAGCTGCATTTCGGTGTTGCTCATGGAACGACAGATCTTGAAGAAGGACTTTGTCAAAATCCTCGGCGACATTGATCCCGCATTGGCGCGTGACAAAGCAGGCGAGATTGCCTCAACCAAATATCCGTTCTTGACCCATGTTGCTGCCATTGGCGAAGGCCACGGCGCTGCTGAAAACTGGTTAGATTTTATCGCGCGCGGAACCGGCATTTCGCAAGACAGGGTTGATGCACGGGCTGCATCGAACTGTCCCTCTGATCCGGGTGTGTTGTTTTTCTCATCTGGTTCGACCGCGATGCCAAAGGGCATATTGTCCGCACACCGCGGCGTAACTTTGCAATTGTGGCGCTGGCCGAAATGGTATGCAGCAAAGCCCGGCGAGCTTCGCATGTGGTCGGCAAACGGCTTTTTTTGGTCGGGAAATTTTTCCATGGCACTGGGCGGAGCGCTAAGTCGTGGTGGCAGCCTTGTGCTGCAATCGACCTTTAATGCCGAAGAAGCATTGGCGCTTATGGAGCGCGAAAAGGTGACGTTCCTCAATGCATGGCCGCACCAGTGGGAACAGTTGATCGGCGCGCCAAACTGGTTGGATGTCGATCTTTCCTCGCTGATCTACATGGATTGCAAATCCCCCATTGCCGGACATCCGACAGTCACTTCAACATGGCGCGAACCCTATGCCGCGTTCGGCAATACAGAGACATTTACCCTGTTCACGGCTTATCCGGCCAATACGCCTGACGATGTAGTAGACGGTAGTCACGGGCCACCGTGCCACGGCGTGACCGTGAAGATCATCGATCCGCTGACATATGAAACATTGCCGATGGGCGAAAAGGGCGAGATTTGCGTCAAGGGTCCAACGCTGATGCTTGGCTATATCGACATTCCCTTAACCGATACACTTGATGACCAGGGATTTTTGCGTACCGGAGACGGTGGTCATGTAGATGCGAAAGGTCGCCTGTTTTGGCACGGCCGGTTGAATGACATTATCAAGACAGGTGGCGCCAATGTCTCTCCGGTCGAAGTCGACACGCTGCTCCGCACGCATCCTGAAGTAAAGATATGCCAGACGGTTGGTGTGCCGCACGATACTCTGGGTGAACTTGTTGTTGCCTGCATCGTGCCGCATCAGGGCGCGGCCATTGATGAAGAGGCGGTAAAGGCCTTTGCCAAGGAAAAGTTGGCAAGCTTCAAGGTGCCGCGCCGCGTGCTGTTCTTTGCAGAGGATGAATTGGCAACGACGGGCACGTCCAAAATCAAAACCGCTGACCTGCGGAAATTGGCGACGGAGAGACTGGCAGTATGATACGATTTATGGTTTTTGCGTTGGGGAGCTTCCTATTGCAGTTGCTCGCGACGGCTGTTGTCCACGCCCAAGTCGGGCACGGCATTACCGCTTCTAAGGCCTTGGTAAAACCAGATGCGCCAAATGTTTTTCTGTTTATGAGCGACGATGTCGGCTTTGCTATGGCCAGCACATTTGGTGGGCCAGTACCCACGCCTAATTTCGACCGGCTGGCAAAGGCCGGGGTTCGCTACAACCGGTTTCACACCACTGGCATTTGCTCGCCGACCCGCGCCGCCCTCCTTACTGGTCGCAACCATCATCATGCCGGATTTGGTTATCTTGCCGATCTTCCGGATGATCATCCCGGTTATCATGCAGAGATTCCGTCGAATATGACTTCGGTCGCCGAGATGCTCAAGCGCGCAGGCTACAACACTGCGATGTTTGGCAAAACGCATAACGTCAAGCACGAGGCGACCTCGGCGGCAGGACCTTTCGATCAATGGCCGACGGGACAGGGGTTTGAGTATTTTTTCGGGCTGGTCGGCGGTGACACCGACCAATATCGCCCGGCATTGTATCGCGGTACCGTGCGCCTGCCTGATCAGCCGTCCGGTGGTCCGATGCTCGAGCAAAGAATGGCCGACGATACAATTGCGTGGATCCACAATCAGCAGGCAGCCGCACCCGACAAGCCATTCTTTATCTATTATGCACCAGGATCGACCCATGCTCCGCATCAAGCCCCTACCGAATACATCAACCGGTTTAGTGGCAAGTTCGACGCAGGTTGGGACAAAATTCGAGAAGCAACACTGCGGCGGCAAAAGGCGAACGGGATCGTACCGACAAACACGGAGCTGACTCGGCGCCCGTCGGAAATACCTTCGTGGGAGAGTTTTTCACCGAAAATGAAGGCTTTTGGCGCACGGACAATGGAAGCGGCCGCCGGCATGCTCGCTTATCAGGATGCCCAGCTCGGGCGGATCCTCGATGAGCTTGACCGTACAGGAGAGGGCGGAAATCTCCTTACCATAATCATCATCGGTGACAATGGAGCGAGCGCCGAAGCGGGTATCGAAGGTACGGTCAACGAACTCGGCAAAATTAATGGCAATCGCGAAGACGAGGACTGGCTTTATGCTAATGTTGAAAAACTTGGCGGGCCGCTGACCTACCCTAGTTATCCCGCAGGTTGGGCATGGGCGATGAATACGCCGCTGCGCTGGACGAAACAATATACCTCCATGCTGGGTGGAATTCGCAACGGCATGATTATGCGTTGGAATCGCCATACGACGAAACCTGGTTCGATCTGCCCGCAATTTGGACATGTGATTGATATCGCTCCCACTATCCTTGATGCAGCTGGCGTGGCAGCCCCGCCTAAAATCGGCGGTATAGATCAAGACCCTATGGACGGCGTCAGTCTGCTCAACAGTCTAAAGCAATGCGATCCAGATGCACAGCGCACCCAATATTTCGAGATCGGAGGCAAGATCGGCCTTTGGCATAATGGCTGGTGGCTGAGCCGGGACGACGGACGGGCACCATGGCAGCTTAAACCATCGGAGGACCCAGCGGCTTATCCTTGGGAGCTTTATGATCTTTCCAGAGATTTTTCCCAGAGTCGCGACATTGCTGGCCGTCATCCGGCCAAACTCGAGGCGCTGATTGCACTGTGGGACCGCGAGGCTCGCCGGAACAACGTATTTCCGCTGAATCACAATTTCGGGTTTGCGCGTGCGGTTCGTCGCAGCCAACCGCAGCGCAACCAGTTCGACTTCTGGGGCAATGAAGTCAGCGTGCAAATGGGCGTTGCGCCGCAATTCACGGGGCGTAGCTTCACACTCGAGGTAGAACTCGAAAAAGATGACCCGAGCGATTCGGGCGTCCTTGTCGCGGTTGGCAGCAGGTTTGCGGGTTGGTCACTATTTCTCGATGGGGGCAAACCGGTCTTTTCATATGCGGCGTCAACTCATCCAAGCGATGTTGCCACAATCGCAGCAACGCAATCAATGCACGGACGCAAGCTTACACTCTCGTTCCAAACCAGCGGACCGCGTCAACCCGCGACCGTTATTTTAAGCGACAGCGGTGGCGTTCTTGCAAAGGGAACTGTCAGGCAAACGTTCCTTATACCTGCTGGCTTGGGCGAGACGCTCGATATCGGGCGTGATACCGGGGTTCCGGTGACTAATTACGAATTGCCAGGCGGTGCCTATTCCGGCCGGATATTGCATGTAGGTATTTCACTTGCGCCGTTGCGACACCAAGGAGAGCATTAATGGCAAAATTCGCTGGCAAAACGATTCTGGTCACCGGTGGCGCGGCGGGCTTGGGCCGCGCTTACGCGCTAACCTTCGCAGCAGCAGGCGGGCACCTGATCCTTGCTGACATAAACGAAGCCGGGATGGCATCGGTCAAGGCAGAGGTTGAAGCAGCAGGAGGCAGCGCCGAATGCCACCGCTGCGACATGTCGAGCGAAGAGGATATCAACGCCTTGGGCGCGGCAGTATCGGCGGCGCATCCCAAGCTCGATGTGCTGATCAACAACGCGGGGCTCCATCTGGGCGAGATCGCGCGCGGCTTTTTCGGTCTGGGGCAAGCGAAGTGGCAGCATTATTACGCGGTCAATGTGATCGGGCCTTTGTTGCTCGCCGAAGCGCTGCGCGAACCGCTTAAGGCCGCAAAGGGTCTGATCATCAACAAGAGCTCGATGGCGAGCTATCAGCCGCAGACCGCGTATGGCATCACCAAGGCTTCCTTGAACATCTTCACCCACGCCATGGCCGCACAATTTGGGGCGGATGACATTCGCTGTGTCGCGATTGCGCCCGGGATCATGGCGACCGAGGCCGCCGAACGCGGCGTCGAAGCCGACAATTGGGATCGGATCAAGGCTATGCAATCGGTTAAGCGGCAGGGCACAGCACAGGACATTGCGAATTTGGGTTTTTTCCTCGCGTCCGAAGAGGGTAGCTTCATCAACAATCAGGTGATCCTGTGTGACGGCGGCAATGCAATGCGCGGGTTCCGGATGTGAGCGCCGCTGCCCCCAACTTCGCCGACTGGCTCGCCATCTGCAACGTCAAGGCGCGCTATTGCCGTTGTCTCGATACCAAGGATTGGGAGGGCTATACCGATTGCTTCACCGAGGATCTGGTACTCGATACCTCGCCCTCGGGGGGCGCACGGGTGGAGGGACGCGACGCGGCCGTCGCCTATGTGCGCTCTTCAATTAGCCACGACACGATCACGACGCATCACGTCCACGCGCCGGAGATCACCATTGACGGCGATACCGCGACCGCCATCTGGGCGATGCAGGACCGCAACATCTGGCCAAATGGCCGCAAGCTATTGGGCTTTGGCCATTATCACGAGCATTACCGGCGCGAAGGCGGCGAATGGCGAATATCTGAAAGCCAGCTGACGCGGATCAATATGGAACTCACGCCGCCACCGACATAATGCGGCGTCCAGGTCAGCCTCTGCCACGATAGGGCGCAACGCCTTGGTCAGGCAGCCACAGGCCCTCGGGCGGCGTTCCTGATTGCCAAAATACGTCAATCGGTATGCCGCCACGCGGATACCAATAGCCGCCAATCCGCAGCCAGTGTGGCTTCATTTCGGCAAATAGCCGCTGCCCGATACCCACGGTACAATCCTCATGAAAGGCCGCATGGTTACGGAATGAACCCAGGAAGAGCTTAAGCGACTTGGACTCGACGATGGTCTGGTCGGGCGCATAATCGATGACCAAATGGGCAAAATCGGGCTGACCGGTCACTGGGCAGAGCGAGGTAAACTCAGGTGCGGCGAATCGGGTCAGGTATAATGTTCCGGCACGAGGATTGGGCACATAATCCAGCTGTGCACTCTCGGGAGATCGCGGTAATTCGCTATTCTGGCCCAAAAACCGGGGTTTAGTTGAATCGGTCATATCGTTCTGTCTAGCCAATCGAACGGCCCATGTCATTGTTCACTTGCTATTCAGCTCATTTGACGCTTCTTTACATTTCTATGGGTCCCAAACGCATTGTCCTCACAGCCTTGATCTGCCTCTCAGCGACGCTGTCGGCGGCTCCGGTACTTGCCTTGCAGGCAAATAATCCTGAAACGCCAGCCGATGTGCAGGATTTCAAGCTTGATCCGCCTAAGGAGACGGTAACACCGCCGAAAGCTGACCCCGTGCCAGAATCAAAGGCGCAGACGGCCAAGGAAGCGACACCGAAAACGAGGCCCAACGCTGCAACCAAAACCCCTATCAAGGCCCCAGCCAAGGTTAAGGTCGAAAAATCTGTTTCGACCAGTGTCAGCACAAAAAAGGTCGAAACCGGCAAGCCCGCTGTTCCAGCGCCTGCCAACCCCAAATCAAATGCTCCAGCCGCTTCGGCTGCAGTTGCGTCGGGCAGCGAAGCCGCTGGCGAGGTTGCCGCAGAGATACCGGCTGAAACGCCGACCGTGCGCGAGGAAGTTGTTCAAGAACCTGTGGCCGGTCCTGCACCCGGTGCGGTTGAAGAACCAGCAGCAAGCAGCGATACCGCTGCGGCGTCCGGCATCAAGGGCTGGCTCTATTCGATATTGCTATTGGCGATACCTATCCTGATTTTGGTTTTCGGCTTTTTATTCTTGCGCAAGCGCCGGCCAGCGAAAGATTATGACGAGATCGGCGTTTCTTCTTTCGACCCATCAAATGCTGAAGACTATGAAGAACCGCAAGGCGAACCGCAATTTTTGCGGGCGACGCCAAGCGCCTCGGTAGAGAGCAAAGCTGCGGATAAAACATCAACAATTACGACGTTCGAACATCAACCAGAGCCTCCCGCCGCAAGCGAGCCCGCAGCTGTTCCGGTAGAGCCCCCGCCGCTATCAACCCCAGAACCAACACCAGCACCAACGCCAGCACCAGAGCCAGCACCAGAGCCAGAGCCAACAATAATACCGGCAGCGGTTTCAACCGACAGGCCTATCGACCGACCCGAGATTGAAATGGCATTTGTTCCCGGACAAGCGCGGCTCGGGATCACGCGGCTGGATCTTTCGGGGACTCTGCGTATCGCCAATATCGGCAAGGCACCAGCGACCGGTTTGCGGCTGGTGAGTACATTAATGTCCGCGAGCAGTACGCAATCGGAGGAGATCGCGGCATTTCACCGCCAAAGTGCAGGGCAAGCCGGGGAGGTTGTCGCTGATCTAGGCGCGGGCGACCGGGCTTCGCTCGAACTCGAATTGTCGATCCCGCTGTCGGAACTGTACGCGTTTCCCGTCGGTCAGCAAAAACTTGTCGTACCCATATTTGCGGCCAATCTTCGCTTTGGCGCAGAAGAAAGCACGCAAGGCCAAGCCGAACTTGCCAGCCTGATCGGCCGCGACAACGGCGCCGGCGCGAAAATGGGCGCACTGCGTATCGACCTGGGTCCGCGTGAATTTGCAGATTTGGCGCAGCGTCCGGTTTTCGCCTGATTACCTGTCCTGCCGCTATTTCGCTCGACTAGCGCGGAATCGATCATTATCAACTGGTGCTTCGATTAATGCGAAAGTAGCGCCTGATTCATGCAATTGCTGGTCGACACAGAGTGGCTTTCAAAAGAAATGAACGCTTCGGATCTCCGGATTTTAGACGCAACATATTTTTTGCCAGAGGTCGGTCGCGATGCTGCCGCCGAATATGAGGCCGAACATATCCCGGGCGCCCGGTTCATGGACTTGCATGAGCTGGTCGATGGGCAAAGCCCCCATCCCAATACCCTGCCACCGCCCGAGAAATTCGCGAGCCGAATGCAAAGCCTTGGTCTGGGCGATGGCAGCCGGATCGTCATTTACGATAATAGTCCGCTTCACAGTTCAGCGCGTGCGTGGTGGATGCTTAATCTTTTTGGAGCGCATGCCGTTGCCTTGCTCGACGGCGGCATGGCCAAGTGGCGCGCCGAGGGTCGCGCGCTTGAGAGCGGTAAACGCGAACTTCGCCATCGGCATTTTACCGTTTGGAAAGATGATAGCTATCTTCACGGAAAAGCGGATATGCTGGAAAATATCGAGAGCAAAGCCGCCGAAGTTGTTGATGCGCGCGGACATGCCCGCTTTACTGGCGAAGAAACCGAAACACGCGTCGGTTTGGCATCGGGGCATATTCCGGGTTCAAAAAACCTGCCTTACGGCCAGCTGTTCAATTCCGACGGCACATGGAAAAAGGGCGCGGCACTTGCCAAGGCCTTTGCCGAAGCCGGGGTCGACATGAACCGACCAATGATAACAACATGCGGGTCGGGTATCACGGCTGCTGCGGTATTTTTTGGCGCACGCTTGCTGGGTAAGGAAGATGTGGCGCTATATGATGGCAGCTGGGCGGAATGGGGCATTGATCCCGACACGCCCAAAGCAAGTGGTGCCGCTTGAGTAAAAAACCTGAAAAGCCCCTTCATCCCGCCACGCAACTTGTGCTTGGCGGACGCAGCGACGAGTTTTGCGGTCACGTCGTAAATCCGCCGGTATGGCGCGCGAGCACGCATCTTTATCCTGATGTCGCCGCACTTGAAGCCGGTAAGTCTGCGGGTGACGATAACCGGTTTTTCTATGGGCGTCGCGGCGGCCCGACGCAGTGGTCGCTGGCCGAGGCACTAACCGATCTGGAGCCGGGTGCTGCCGGTACGATGCTTTATCCGTCTGGTGTTGCTGCCATTACCGGGGCTTTGCTGGCGGTGTTGCAACCGGGTGACGAGTTGTTGATGGTCGACAATGCCTATGATCCAAGCCGTAGCTTTGCCGACGGATTTCTTAAGCGTTTTGGTGTCAGCACGCGATATTTCGACCCGGCCATGGGCGGGGCTATCCGCGAGATATTGAACGACAACAGCGCGGCGATCCTGCTTGAGAACCCCGGAAGCCTGACGTTTGAAATTTGCGATGTTCCGGCAATTTCCGCTGCGGTTAAGGCGCATAAGGGCAAACGGGAAATTGCGGTGCTGCTGGACAATACTTGGGCGACGCCGCTTTTCTATCCGGCGCTTAGCAAGGGCGTCGACCTCAGCATCCTGGCTGCAACCAAATATATCGTTGGCCATAGCGATGTGATGATGGGCAGCGTCACGGCTAATGGCCGCTATTGGAACCGGTTGCGGCAAACCGCGCATACATTGGGCCATGTTGTATCGCCCGACGACGCCTATCTCGCCGCACGCGGGCTTAGGACATTGTCAGTCCGGTTGAAGCAGCATGAAGCGTCTGCGCTGGAAATTGCAACGTGGTTGCGCGGTCGGCCAGAGGTTTCGCGTGTGTTGCATCCCGCATTGCCCGAATGCCCCGGCCACGAAATTTGGCGGCGCGATTTTGGCGGTTCAACAGGGCTATTTTCTTTCACGCTGAACCACGGGAAGGATGCCGCAGCCCGTTTTGTCGATGCGCTTGATCTCTTTGGCATTGGTTATAGCTGGGGCGGTTTTGAGAGCCTTGCGATACCGGTGCATCCCGAAAAATTCCGCTCGGCAACCGACTGGGACACGGCCTCAGGCGTCATTCGGCTACAAATTGGTTTGGAAGACGCGCGCGATTTGATTGCGGATCTTGAGCAAGGATTTGGTGCTGTTTAGCCGCCATTAGTGACTTGCCGCGATCAGCCGTTTGGTTGCACCGGTTTTCGGGTTTGCGAACAGTGCCTTGCGGTCCGCCGTTTCCACGATCCGGCCTTCCTCCATCACCGCTATCCTGTGCGCCAACCGCCTGGCAAGAGCGAGATCATGGGTGATGAAGAGCATGGAGAGACCACGCTCTGTTTGCAGTTTCAGGAACAGTTCGCCAATTTCATGTGCCACCAACGGATCGAGTGCGGACGTTGCCTCATCAAGCAGCAGCATATCGGGTTGCGCCACAAGCGCGCGGGCAATGGCGACACGTTGCGCTTGCCCACCAGAGAGGGCACCGGGTTTTCGCCCGGAAAATTCGGTTGGCAAATCGACCGCCGCCAACGCTTCGCTCACCAGGTCGGTGCGCTGTGCTTCGGTCAGCTCTCCGCGCAATCGTATTAACGGCTCGGCAATGATGTCCGCCACAGACCAGCGGGGGTCCAAACTGGCGAGCGGGTCTTGAAACACAGGCTGGATCAGCCTGCGGTGCGACAACGTTCTTTTACGTCGCAAAGGCAGCATTTCTCCTTTGCAGGTGATTTCGCCGCTGTGCATCGGACCCAGCCCGGCAAGTGCCCGACCAAGCGTGGATTTGCCCGATCCCGAACCGCCGACAAGCGCCAGCGTTTCACCCTGTGCAATATGCAGCGACACGTGGTCGACGGCCTGTAACCACCCCGCTCCCCACCCCTTTTTGCGGAACCGGACAGCAACATCTTGTGCCTCGAGCAGCGGTGATCCGGTTTGCGGCAAAGGCGTCAGCGTTTCGTTCAGGCGCGGTGTCGCAGCCATCAAAGCCTTGCCGTAAGAAGATTTCGGTTTGAGCGCCACTTGGGTCGCTTTTCCGGCCTCTGCCACTGTGCCGCGATCAAGCAATAGCAGCTGGTCGGCATGATGCTCGATACCGGCGAGATCATGGCTGACCAGAAGCATCGCCATATCGTCTTCCCGGCACAGGCGGACCAGCAATGCCATAACGTCGCGGCGCAGCGCAGCATCAAGCGCGCTGACAGGCTCGTCGGCAATCAGCAATTGCGGTCCGTGTGCAAGCGCACAAGCGATCAACACACGCTGTCGTTCGCCGCCGGAAAGTTGATGCGGAAATTGTCGCAACCGTTCGGCTGGACGCGACAATTCGACGCGGTCAAGCATCGTCAAAAAGGCGTCGTGATCCGGCCGCGCCCCGCCAGCTTGCATGGCAGCCTCGGTCAAATGCTGCGCGACGTTGCGGTGCGGGGTAAGTGCGGTTAGCGGCTGTTGAAATATGAAGCCGACCTGCGTTGCGCGTACCGGACGCAAAGCTGCTTCTGTTAGCCCTACAAGTTCAATTTCGTTGAGCTTGGCCGAACCCTGCGCCCTTCCCGCGGTCAAACCAAAAGGCGTCATAGCGGTCATGCTTTTGCCCGCACCAGAAGCACCGGCAAGCGCGACAATTTCGCCGCGCTCGATGGCAAAGTTCACATCTCTTGCGATAATGTTATCGCCGATACAGACGGACAGTTCGCTTGCACGGTACAGCATCAGCGACCCGCCGCTTTCGCCAGTCTGTCGCGATATTGCTCACCCGCGATGGTCAGGCAGATGAGTATCGTTACGAGCACACCGCCGGGTAGGAGCAAACCGAGCGGGTTCATGTCCATTTCTTCGGCACCTTCATTAACCAGAATGCCGAGCGAAGTTTGCGGTTCTTGCACGCCGAGGCCCAGAAAGGACAAGAAGCTTTCTATCATTACCACCTGCGGAACCGTCAGGATCAGATAGGCAATGGCCACTCCCGCCACATTTGGCAAAATATGCCGCGCCAGGATTGCAGGCCCCTTTGATCCCGCGGCTTCGGCGGCCAAAACAAAGGGTCTTTGCTTTAGCGACATGACCTGGCCGCGCACGATGCGCGCCATGGTCAGCCATTCGACCGCACCTATGCCAAGGAAAACCAAGAGAATCGAACGTCCAAATACGACCATCAAGATGATCACCACGAACATGAACGGCAGCGCGTAAAGCGCATCGACCACGCGCATCATGACCTCATCGACCCGGCCGCCGACCCATCCCGCTACGGCACCCCAGATAACGCCGATGACCAGCGCGACGAGAGCAGCAGCGAGTGCAATGCCAAGGCTAACGCGTGTTCCGACGAGCAAGCGCGCAAACCGGTCGCGGCCTAGCTCGTCAGTGCCCAGGAAGTGACCGTCGGTAAACGCGCCGACATGGACCGAGTCCCAGTCAATCGAGGCATGATCCCATGGCAGGATGAAAGGCAAAAGCAGCGCGCAGGCGGCAATGAAACCAACGATGAAGAGCGCGCGCCGCAACCTTCAAGCCTCCCGCATTCTTGGGTCGAGCCAGCCGTACAGCAAGTCAGCGAACAGATTGAACAGGATGATAAGCGTTGCATAAAGCGTGACGACGCCCAGCACGAGCGGATAGTCGCGGTTGAGCGCGCCTTGCACAAAATAGCGGCCAAGTCCCGGCAGGCCGAAAACGGTTTCGATCACCACCGCACCCGTCAATATGCCAGCGGCGGCTGGCCCCAAATAGCTAGCAACAGGCACAAGGGCTGGCCGAAGTGCGTGGCGCGTGATTATTTTGGCCGGAGCAAGTCCACGCGCCTTCGCGGCTGTAATATGATCCTGCGCCATATTTTCGCTCAAGCCCGCGCGCGCCAACTTGGCGACGGCTCCCGTCATGGGCAGCGCAAGCGCAATGACGGGCATGACCAGCCAGCTCATCCCTTCGCTCTTGCCCGACACAGGTAACCAGCCCAGCCACAACCCGAAGATCATCGCAAGCAGCGGCCCGGTGACAAATGTTGGCAATGCGGTCAGCATGGTCGAACCCAATGACACCGCTTCACTGTGCCAATTGTCGCTGCGCAGTGCGCCGTAAATGCCCAGTGCGATCCCTAGTGCTGTGGCGAGCAGTAATGCCAAGCCGCCTATGGTTAGCGACACCGGCAAGCCCTCGGCTATCAATCCGGTCACATCAAAATCGCGGTATACCAGACTCGGCCCGAAATCTCCTTGCACCAAGCGGGAGAGGTAAAGGCCGACTTGTTCGGGCATGCTTTTGTCGAGGCCGTAGGCGGTTTCGAGCGCGGCTTTAGTTTCAGGAGCAAGTGGCCGCTCGCTGTCGAACGGACCGCCCGGGGCAAAGCGCATCAGCAGGAACGAGAGGATGATGATTGCCAGCAATGTCGGGATTGCTGTCATCAAACGCAGGAATATCAGTCGCGTCATCCTGCCCCTCCTTTAGCTCGCGCCTGTATTATGACCTGACATACGTAACGCGTGCGAGTTCGGCGAATGCTACTGTGTAGCCATTATCAAATATCCGCTGCGAAAGTTTTTTCAGCCTTTGCGGCGCTTCTGCATCGCCCTGCGTGTGCACTTCATCATAGTTGATCATCAGGATGCGGGGAAAAATTCCAGCGTCAAATGCGGCATGTAATATCTCATATTCCGCGCCTTCCACATTTAGTTTGAGCACATCGAGATGGCTGTGTTTGTTGCGTTGCATCGCGCTTTTCAAGCTGATGCAGTCAACCTCGATAAATTCCTCTGTGCCCTGCAAATTGGTGAGAGAGTAAGAAACATCTTCGGGATTTTGCGGCGCATAAAACTTCAGGCTGCTGTCGCCGGACCAAATACCGATCGGGTGAATGGTGAACTGTGCGCCGATTGGATTGGGATTGCTTTGCGATTTCAGCCGTTCTTGCAGCCAGGTAACCGAACGCGGTGTGGGATCGAAAATATCGACATGGCATCCGGTGCGTTTTGCGACCTCCTCTTCAAAGCTGATATCGAGGCCAGCACCGAGGCAGTAAAAAACAGAATCCTTGTTCAGGCTCGCCAAGTCGATGGCATGCCCGCCGTAGGTGCTACCCAGAAACTCCACCGGACCGCGCGCTGGTGTCGGCGTAATCCCCATTTCGACCAGCCGGGGATTGAATTTCCTTTTGCGCCATTCGTGCAGCAGAAACCCAGGCATCACGGCCTTCATTAATGATCTGATCAAGACAATCCCCTCAAGTCAAAATTCTCACGAGTTCAGCGTGTCGGCACGGGCACTGGCCCGGAATAATCGTAAAAGCCTCGCCCCGTTTTGCGACCCAGCCACCCCGCCTCGACATATTTCATCAATAAGGGCGCTGGGCGGTACTTGCTGTCGCCGGTGCTGTTATACAGCACACGGACAATGTCGAGACAGGTGTCCAGACCGACGAAATCGGCTAGCTCCAATGGCCCCATCGGGTGGTTGAGGCCAATCCGGCACCCTTTGTCGATGTCGGCGATATTGGCCGTCCCTTGCCCCAGAACAAATACTGCTTCGTTGATCATGGGAAGCAAAATGCGATTGACGACAAAGCCGGGTTCGTCCTCGGCAAAGACGACCTCTTTGCCCAACGCCTCGCAATAGCGCCTGACAATCGCCACGGTTTCGTCTGAAGTGGCAAGACCAGTGATAACCTCAATCAAGCCCATCACCGGAACGGGGTTGAAGAAATGGATGCCGATGAAGCGCTGCGGATCCGGAGAGCTCTGCGCCATGCGTGTGATCGGAATAGAAGACGTGTTGGACGCAAGCACTGCTTTAGCGCCGAGTATCTTCCCAACGTTTTCGAAAATCTTGCGCTTGATGTCTTCGCGCTCGGTTGCTGCTTCAATGATCAAGTCCGCGTCAGCCATTGGCTCGTAATTGGCTACGGCTTCGATTCGTGACAACGTGGTCGCAGCTATATCCGCACCGATTTTTTCGCGGTCGACAAGCTTGGAAAGGGCCTTTTCGATGTTGGCTTTGCCAGCCTCGGCATGGGCGAGATCAATGTCGGAAAGCAAAACATGATATCCAGCAGAAGCAGTGACTTGCGCTATGCCTGCACCCATTTGCCCTGCTCCAATTACTGCTACCGCACGCATCAAATCGCTCCTAATCCGAAAAACCGTCCCTGCCCTAGCGAAGCAAGGCGAAAAGTGCTACTATGCTCTGCATGACGGGGCGGAAATTATCCATTTTCGGGGGGGCTATGCTGCTGGCAGCGCCGCTGCTTGCCGCAGTCCCGCTAAGCGCCGCGAGTGCGCCGGGCAAAATTCGTTTGTACAAGGACTGGGCAGTAGGCTGCGACAACCTGTTGGCTTGCCAAGCCGTTGCCTTGTTGCCGAGCACCGGGCCGGACGGCCACCTGACGCTGTTCATGTCGCGAAGTGCTGCGCCGTCTGCTCCGGTTGAGCTTAACATCGACATCGCAGCAACAAAATCGGATCGCTATAATTTGATGATCGACGGCAAGACGGTCGATACCGGTCGTATCGAAAAAGACAGCAATAGGATCAAATTGAGCGGCCCCGATGCCGCCAAGATCATCCAGCTTATGGCGAACGGAAAGCAGCTGCGTTTAGAAGACAGCAATGGGGCTTTGCTCGGTTTGGCGTCGCTTGCCGGATCAAAAGCCGCGATGATCCATATCGATGAAATGCAGGGTAGACTGAACCAGCAAAATGCGTTGTTCGCGACAGGCAAACGCCCGGACCGCCCGAAAGTGCGTAAGCCTGTGGTGATTGAGGCAAAGAAATTTGCGGCAACCAATGTCCTGCCCGATACAATCTCGCTGGTGAAGCTGTCGGAAAGCAGCGATTGCGCCGAAGAACGTAATGTCGGGCCGACCGCAGACTCCGCCTATAGCCTTGGCAATGTAGGCGGCGTGGCAAAGGCGCTGGTGCTTCTTTATTGCGGCAATGGCGCTTATAATAGCGCGGTCGGTGCCTATGTCGGCCGGTTGGCAGATGGAAAATGGACGTTTTCTCCGGCGCTTTTTGATAAAAGCAGGAGCGGGAAAACCGATAGCGGTGCGGTGACGATGCTTGTCAACGCGAGCTGGGATTCGGGCAACCAGACGGTCAGCAGCTATTCAAAAGGCCGCGGCCTGGGCGATTGCGGTACGGCGCAGGACTTTGTCTGGGACGGCAATATGTTCCGGCTGGTGCGGATTAGCGAGCTTGATGAATGCCGGGGGTCGCGGCATTGGATCACTACTTGGCGCGCGCAGGTAAAGTTCATCAGCTAAAGGCCGGGAGCAAAACGGGGCTGGTAATGGCGGCAAACTATGCCTAGGCGCAATGCTCGCTGAATTCATATCACTTACAGGTATTACATGTCTTCTCCCTTAAGAATTGGTCTTGCCGGTTTGGGCACCGTTGGCACCGGCGTGATCCAGCTGGTGGAAGAAAATAACGCACTCATCGCGCGCCGGGCTGGCCGGGCGATCGAAATTACCGCGGTTACAGCGCGTGACCGGGCGAAGGACCGCGGGGTGGATCTGTCACGCTACCGCTGGGTCGACGATATGGGCGAGCTGGCAATTGCTGGCGACGTTGATGTCGTGGTTGAGCTGATCGGTGGTTCGGATGGCCCAGCGCTTACGCTGGCAAGAGAAACGCTGTCAGCCGGACGACCTTTGGTGACTGCGAACAAAGCAATGATCGCGCATCATGGTGCAGAGCTGGCTGCGCTTTCGGAGGACACTGGCGCTGCGTTGAAATTTGAAGCCGCCGTTGCCGGGGGTATCCCGGTCATTCAGGGGCTACGCGACGGTGCCGCCGCAAACCGGATCGACCGCGTTTACGGCATTTTGAACGGCACGTGCAATTTCATCCTGTCGACGATGGAGCGTGAAGGTTTGGACTTTGCCGAAGTGCTTGCCGATGCGCAGGCAAAGGGCTTTGCCGAGGCCGATCCGTCGTTCGATATCGACGGCGTTGATGCCGCGCATAAGCTTTCAATCCTTGCGTCGCTTAGCTTTGGCAGCCGGATCGACTTTGGCGGAGTAGAAGCGCGCGGTATCCGTAAGCTGCTCGGTGCCGACATCGCGCAAGCCAAGACGCTGGGCTACCGTATCCGCCTGATCGGGCTTGCCGAGATCGACGGTGAAAATGGAAACGCGCAGCTATTCCAGCGTGTTCAGCCCTGTCTGGTGCCGGTTTCGCATCCGCTCGCCCATGTCATGGGCGCGACCAATGCCGTCGTTGCCGAAGGAAATTTCTCCGGGCGCTTGCTGTTCCAGGGCGCTGGCGCAGGCGACCGCCCGACGGCTTCGGCTGTGGTTGCTGACCTTGTCGATATTGCGCGTAAGGAAACCGGCCCGGCCTTTTCCATGCCAGCAGCAGAGCTTGAAAACTTGCCGCGCGCAGCGACCGCGCACCGGATCGGAAAGCATTATTTGCGGATGATCGTTGCCGACCGGGTGGGTGTTCTCGCCGAGATAACCGCCGCGATGCGCGATGCCGGGTTGTCGATAGAAAGCCTGATCCAGCGCGAAATCGAGGACGGCTCTGCGCTGATCGCGATGGTCACCCACGAAGGCCCCGAACACGCCGTCACCGATACGCTGGCGACGTTGGCGCGTTCGTCAAACCTGCTCGGCGATCCGATGGTGATGAGCATCCTGGGCGAATAAAGCGTCGCTATTTGGGCGGGACCGGCGTTTCGCTCCCATCTGCTTTCGCGTCGTTATGGATATTGCCAGCGCTATCAACGCTGCCTTCCTGCACCACCATATCGGGTTCGGGCAGTCCCTTCATCACTTCCCTGTAATCGGGGGGATAAGGCGGAACATAGCCAAATGGCTTGCCGCCGGTTGGCGGATCGCGGCAAATCCGGTCGCCGGGCATGCAGCCAGCGGCGCGCACCGCGGCACTGGCTTTGCGCTTGGGTCCCTTTTCGCCAACGGGTGGGCCCACCCTTTGCCGTGCGCGTTCGGCATCGGGACCGCAGACGATGATTTCGCCGTCATCGACATATTTGGTGCAACCAAATTCGTCGAGCGCCACGCCGCGCCGCTGCTTTTCAATGGCACGTTCGCGGTCGGCATCGGACATGGGCATGTCTTTTGGAGGCGCAGATACTATTGGAGGATTTTGGGGAGGTGAATTTTGAACAGCGGCGCTTTGTCCCTGTGCATGCGCTATTTCCGCGCCCAAACCCCAGCCCATGCCTGTGCAAAGCATTGCAATGGCGATTAAATTGGTTAGCGATCTCGACAATATGCAGCACCTCTTCTATCGAGGCGCGGCCCCGCATAATGATGCCCCCGCCGCCCACGACTTTTCCCGAAGAAGTGATGCGACATCAAATGTTTAGGATTGAAATATGACAGTTGCAAGCCAAATTCTCGACCGTCTGCTGGTGCTTGAAATGGTACGCGTGACGGAGGCGGCGGCGATTGCTGCGGCAAAGCTCGTCGGGCGCGGTGATGAAAAAGCCGCCGACGCTGCCGCGGTCGAGGCGATGCGCGCTGCGCTGAACCAGTTGCCGATGGACGGTACGGTGGTGATTGGTGAGGGCGAGCGTGACGAAGCGCCGATGCTTTATATCGGTGAAAAAGTTGGATCGTCGATAGGGACGGGCCCCAGAATTGATATTGCGCTCGATCCGCTCGAAGGCACCACGATCACGGCAAAGGCTGGCCCGAACGCGCTCGCTGTGCTCGCCGTGGCAGAGGAAGGCAATCTATTGAACGCGCCCGATGTTTATATGGACAAGCTGGCGGTGGGGCCCGGCTATTCGGATGGCATCATCGATCTCAACAAATCTGTCCGCGAAAATGTCACCGCGGTTGCGAAAGGAAAAAGGCGTCAGCCCGGCTGAGTTGATTGTCTGCGTGCTCGACCGTCCGCGCCATGAAAAGCTGATCGCGGAGCTGCGCGAAATTGGCTGCGGCATCATGCTGATCCCCGACGGCGACGTGGCTGGTGTGATTGCCACGACAAATCCGGATACCACGGTCGATATCTACATGGGCACCGGCGGCGCACCCGAAGGTGTGTTGGCAGCCGCCGCACTTCGATGTGTTGGCGGCCAGTTCAAGGGGCGCTTGCTGTTCCGCAACGATGACGAACGGCTGCGCGCGCGCAAATGGGGGATCGAAGATCTCGACAAGGTGTACGACCTGACCGAACTGGCCAAGGGTGATTGCATTTTCGCCGCGACCGGCGTGACCGACGGGTCTTTGCTCGAAGGTGTAAAGAATGACCGCAACGGCAAGCTGACCACCGAAAGCGTGGTGATGCGCGCATCATCGGGTACTGTGCGCTGGGTCAAGAGCGAGCATCGCCGCAGCGATTGAAGGCGACTTTGACCCAGCCAATAAAGCCAAGCCCCGCATCAAGTGCGGGGTGACGGTGTGATTGTGTTGGGAGCAATCGCTGCTCAAATTTATTCCTGGCAGCGTGAAGAAAACACTTTCCTACATGTAACCATATTGGTTAGTCGGTTCCTTTCCACATGAGCAAAAGGAACATGACATGCCCCACCAACCCAATCTCTGCGACGCCGACTATCATTGGAGCAGCGCTGCCAAGCGCAACTTTCTCGAGGAACTCAGCATGACCGGTAGCGTCAGCGAGGCGTGCCGCGTTGTCGGAAAATCACGCCGCGCGGCGTATAATCTGCGCACGCGCAAAGGGGGCAGGGGCTTCCGGATTGGCTGGGACGCGGCGATGCTGGCCGCACGGGTGATCGTGCAGGACATATTGCTCGAACGCGCGATCGATGGTCAACAGAGCATCAGCAGCCGCGATGTGGAGGGCAACCGGACGGTGCGGCATAGCTATGACAACCGGATGACGCTTGGCTTGCTCACGCGCCTCGACAAATATGCCGATACTCTCCAGCCGCGCTGGAGCGACATGGGCTTTGCCCAGATAGCGTGCCAAGAGCTTGACGGGTTTTTCGATCTGGTCGAGGCCGGGACCAGCGACGCGGCGCTGGCCGACTGGTTTGCGGCGCGCGAGCCGCTCGAATGGGTGGTCGAGCGGTTCCAGCTGATGCGCAAGGGCCCCGACGAGGAGGCAGATGCGCTCGAAGACGACATTGCCGAGCTCGAAGAAGAGCTCGCCTGGCAGAAAAGCGACGCGTGCCGACGGCTGGAGGCGCACGCTGGCGATTACGAGCAGAGTGAGTACGGGCAGAGCGACTACGAGCCCAACTACGAGCGCGATTACGGCCGCGACACCGGGCGCGATTACGAGATTAAAAGCATGGCGGGGCTGGCACATCCAAACTCCGCGCAGCACTGTGAACTTCGGCAGAAATCCGCGGGTTTTGCAAGCGGGATGACGCCTTCAAAAAACCCCGAGAACAATGCCCGCGGCCATCGCCTTGCCCAGGTCTTGCGCAGCGGAGACGTCTGACGCGCCGAGCACCTTTTGCGCGAGTATTGCTTCGGGTGTCTGCGCGTGGGTGAGGACAATCTGGCTCTTTGCGACCTGTTTCAGTCGCCATCCGGTCGCAATCCGTTCGGCTTGACGCAGCGCGTTGGTGCCGTCGCTACCCGCGCAGATGATCGCGGCGTAGGCCCGACCCTCAATCCGGCCGAGGCAAGGGTAATAGAGCCGGTCGAATGCGGCCTTCATCACGCCCGATATCGCGGCGAGATTTTCGGGGAAGACAAAGATAAATGCGTCCGCCCCCAGCATATCCCCAGGCTGGACGTCGTCCGCATGAAGCAAGCGTGTATCCAAACCGGCTTCGCTTTCTGCGCCTGCCGCAACCGCCTGCGCCAGCGCATGCGACCCGCCGGTCATGCTGTCCCAAATGATGAGCAGGCTTTTTCCCATCCCCGCACCATAACCGCTTTGCTTGCCAGCGCCACCCCGACGACATAGGAGGTATCCATGACGCTTTTCCCGGAAATTGGCACATCAATCACAGGTCAGACTTGGCAATGGCGCGGCGGGCAGACCGACGCGCGCGACCCCGATTTTGCGCCCGATGATCTGGTGACGCAATTGTTGCTGGCGCGCGGAGTAGAGCGTGAAGATCTGGGAAGGCAGCGCGACCCGACGATCCGTGGGTTCATGCCCGATCCGGCGATTTTTCAGGATATGGAGCGCGCCGCCGACCGGCTGGCGGATGCTGTGCTCACAGGGGAGAAGCTGACTGTTTACGGCGATTATGACGTTGACGGCGCAACCAGTGCCGCCTTGCTGATCCGCTTGTTACGCGAACTCGGTTTGGACGCTGGCTATTATATCCCCGACCGCTTGATGGAGGGTTACGGGCCGAGCGGCGAGGCACTGGTTAAGCTGGGCGCAGCAGGCAACCGTCTTGTGGTCACTGTTGACTGCGGCGCGATGGCTTACGAGGCACTTAGCCAAGCCAAAGACGCCGGAGTCGAGGTGATCGTTGTCGACCATCATAAATGCGCGGTCACGTTGCCCGACGCATATGCGCTGGTTAATCCCAACCGTTTGGATGAGAACGACGAAGCCGCGTCGCACGGGCATCTCGCCGCTGTCGGTGTCGCATTTTTGCTAGGTGCAGCCCTCATCCGTAATTTGCGCGGACGCGGCCATTTTGCCGAGCGCGCAGAACCGCGCTTGCTTGACCTGCTCGATCTGGTTGCACTTGGTACTGTGGCAGACGTTGCGCAGCTGCGCGGACTGAACCGTGCTTTTGTGGCGCAGGGATTAAAGGTCATGGCCGGAAGGCGCAACGTTGGCATGGCAGCGCTTATCGAGAAAAGCCGTCTGACGCGTGCGCCGATATGTTCGGACCTGGGCTTTGCGCTTGGGCCGCGCATCAACGCAGGCGGCCGAGTGGGTAAATCCGACCTCGGTGTGCGCTTGCTCACGACGACGGACATGGCCGAGGCGCGCGATATTGCCGCCGAGCTTGACCGGTTCAACGAAGAGCGCCGGGTGATTGAGGCCGCGGTACAGGAAGAGGCCGAGGTGCTGGTCTGTGCGCAGCATAACCGCGCGGTTGCGCTGTTTGTCGGTAAAGGCTGGCACCCCGGGGTCATTGGCATTGTGGCGGGACGGCTGAAAGAAAAGACCGGAAAGCCCGCGATTGTGATCGCGGTCGATGCCGACGGCGTGGGCAAGGGATCGGGCCGTTCGATTGCCGGGGTTGATCTGGGCGCGGCGATCATCGCGGCAAAGGACGCGGGGCTTCTGGTGGCCGGCGGCGGACACGCGATGGCGGCGGGTCTGACGGTCGACGCGGGCAAGATCGATGCGCTGGCCGACTGGCTCGACGAGCGATTGGGGGCTGATGTGGCGAGGGCAGGAACGAGCCGGGACCTGGCCGTCGATGCGCTGCTTAGCCCACGCGGTCTTAACCCGGCGTTGGTCGAAGCAATGGAGGGCGCTGGCCCCTACGGCATGGGATGGCCCGGGCCGCGCATTGTGACCGGCCCTGTGCGCGTGGTGAAATGCGACATAGTCGGCAAGGACCATGTCCGTGCGATTGTGGCGGGCGACGACGGCGCGTCGTTCAAGGCGATGGCGTTTCGGCAGGGCGAAAGTGCGCTTGGCCAGCAGCTGCTCCACGGTGACCGCAGCCAGAAATACTGGCTCGCCGGTCGCGCGAAAATCGACGATTGGGGTTCGGTTGCGAAGGCTGAACTGCATATCGAAGACCTGGTGATTGCGAGGTGATTTTTGCCCGATAAAACAGCATCACTTATGCTTGACCTAAGCGCTGCGAATCCGTAAAGGCGCGGCTCCATCAAGCGATGGCCCCTTCGTCTAGCGGTTAGGACGCGGCCCTTTCACGGCTGAAACACGGGTTCGATTCCCGTAGGGGTCACCAACACTCTGACGCAGATGTTGAAATTGTTGGTTTTTCGTCTGGTTAGACAATTCTTTGTTTCATGGTTAGCCAATCGATAGCTTAATCAGTGAGCAATCTCCGCACCGCCGCTGCGCCTAAAGTTTAATGTCAGCCAATGGTATCGTCATCATCGAAGCCTGTGCTCGGCATCGAACGCCCACCGCCTAAAATCGTGCAAAATGTCCACAAATTTAATTGGTTCAGTCATCGACCTTGGCGTATTGTAGATTTTGCGATGGTTCTTGGGGGGACTTATGACAACTAATGAGCAAACCGATATTGCCGCATTGGGTGCAGGCGTCATCAGTATTTCGGTTACAATTTTAGCTCAAGATGGACCATTCCATCCTATCGAAGCGATGATCTCTGCAACGCTAGCGGTCATCATAATCGCATATATCGGAGCGCGCGAGCGCAGAGGTTTGCGGCGAGCAGCATTCGCCATGGTTATGGGCACAATCTTGATCCCCATAATAGCCGTCTGGTTCGAAGAAGATGTCGATTCTAACATCGAGACAGTCAAATGGGAGGGTGTGTTTCTCATCTGGATAAGTTGCTCATTGATGGTGTTGGCAGTCGATGCTTACTACCAAAAGCGGCAGAGCAAGGTGCCTAAGAAGAAGATTACCCAACGGTAGACTGTTCAGCACGTCATCGCGTATCAGTCAGGCGTGGCTGTATTTTTCTGACAATATTTTAATCATATTTGTGGCAAGTTCAGTCTGGTTTGCTCCACGGGTGTATACCGCCAACTCCGCGTCGCCAGAGTGCTGGGTGATCGCTTTCATTTCAGAATTAGTCGCGCGGCTTTCCGCCATCCTGCGCGCCATGGCTTTTCTTAGTCCGTGGGCTGAACATTGGGGAAGGTCCGCATCATTGCACCACTGACTGAATGCCTGACTTAGACCCTTTTTTGAATATCCTGCTCCATACGATGTCACGATAAAACAGAGATTTTTCTCCTCAATTGCATCGATTGCGCGACGGAGTTGGCTGGAGACAGGTATCTTGCTGTGCTTTCCCGTTTTGTCATCACGTGTGACCAGCCAGTTATCGCTGATGTGCTGAGGACCAAGACCTGCAAGATCACCAACCCGTTTTGCCGTCCATAACATTAACTCCATCGCTAGACGCTGGCGTGTCCCGATTTTCCAATATTTTTGATAAGTTGCAATTTCTTGCTCGGTCCATGTGTGGAATCCATCAGTGTGTGGCGAGATGGGGTCAACAAAATCGACAGGGTTTGCCGCGAGCCATCCTAACTTTACCGCGTAACGGAAAAGCCGTTTGAGTTCCTTTCGAAGCTTCTGCGCAGCAAAATCGCCGCCACTTCCATCGTCCTGCTTGACCCGCGCTCGTGCAATGATTTTGTCCAAATGCTCGAACTTTATCTGGTCCGCTGGCAGCTTCCCATAAGCGTTTCTGAATCGCTCGATGATTGCTCGGTTTTTGGATAATGTGACGGGCTTAGCATCTCGCTTGAAATCTCCACTCTGTAAATAGCGGACCACCAAGTCCTCAATTGAGCGGGGTATGATTGGAACGCGCAAAACAGATTTCGAAATTGGAATTTTATCGAGGCAGCGTCGATACTCTTCTCGAAAACCTTCGGTTCCAAACGGATGTTCGAAATAGTAGCTGGCACTGCCAACTTTCCTGAAACGAAATCTCTCCTTGCCATGACGGTCACGGAAGCTGGACACATATCGAGGAAGTAGTCTCCTTTTAGCCAACAGCCGCATCCCAAGGATTTTGGTCATCCAATGGAACCGAAATTTCGCCTGAAAGGGTTATCTCGAATGATCCATCTGATGCAACGCGCACGGATTTAGCGTTGAGCCCTGCTTGTATGGCTCCGCGTAAAACTCGCCTAACATCAGATTGTTTGAAAGTTGATCTTGCAGTCATTGTTATTCGCTTCTTGATATGTGGTCTCTTATTCAACACCAACGCCAGCTAGTTTGTGATATCGAGTAGTCAAACAAAAACGCCAAATTTCAATGACCTATATTAATATAGTTGATGTCAAGATCGTTAGATTTCTCCATGAATAACAAATGCGTTATATTATTATCCAAGAAATGAGATGCCGTTGAAGGCACATCTTTGCTTCCAAGCGCAACCCGAATCATAAACAATTTTGTTTGGCATTTTGAACCATGCGCGTTTGCCGTATTACGCTGCCAATGCTCGATAAACGCTTGTCCTGCTAATCGAGAGCAGTCTTGATAATTCAGATGGGTTCAAACCCTGAGCGTGCATCTTCTTAACCTGAGTATAATCAATGGATGCGCGGCGACCCCTGTATCGCCCGTCAGCTTTGGCTTTGGCGATGCCCTCAGCCTGTCTTTCAGCGCGAAGATCCGCTTCAAAAACGGCAACCGCGCCTAGGATTGTCATTGTCAATTTCCCAGTGGTCGTCGTCGTGTCTACGCTGTCTTGTGCCAGACATTTAAAGCCGACCCCCTTTTCCTCCATCGATGCCAGCAGATTATGCAGATCACGAGTAGAACGAGCGAGCCTGTCAAGACGCGTAACAATAATCGTATCGCCCTCACGTGCAAAAACAATCGCATCAGCAAGCGCATGTCGATCTTCCGAACTGCGACCTGACTTTTTCTCGCTGAATATACGTTCACAGCCCGCTGCTTCCAATGCATCGATCTGCAAAGTTAAATCCTGATCCTTTGAACTACATCTAGCATATCCGATAAGCATAGATGTTCCTTTTAGGTTTAAGACCCTTTTGGGCTGTGCAATAAAGGTGCCCAATCCATAGCAGATGTTACACATTTGTCGAAGTTTTTCAGTGATTTGACAGAGTATACCCATAAGGACAGTATTTATCTGGTTTGACAATGCCTCGCGCCATCGAACAAAACCGTGACTGACCCGCGACTGTCGAACGATCAACGTAGCGTTCTGCAAGTTCACGCAAGATTGATGAGTCACGAAATCGGGCTAAGTCTATTCTGCTTTAGGCATCGTATTGGGGGACGGTCATGCGTGATATTCGTCTTGTGCAGCAGGGCAACAAGTCTAGTGGCTGTGGACCAGCTTGCATTGCCATGCTCAGTGGCAAGACATACGAGCAAGCAGTTACAATCATTTTCGGTGATAGTCGGTCGAGAGACCTATACACAAATTGGAGTGATCTCCGATCTGCTATGATCGAACTGGACATTGGGTATTCTAATCGCATTCACCGTCAGCGTTCTTGGGAAGGTATAAAAACACTTTCCATCGTGAAGTGCGGTTCCATGGGAGAAAAGGGCGACGACTGGCATTGGGTCATTTACGATGGCACGACGGGCTTGCTTTATGATCCGCTAAAGAAAGCACCGACGCGACCTGACGGTAAATTCCGCGCCCCGCGATCACACCTACCCATTACACGCTTAAGAAACGTCTCTCGATAAACAATAATAAATAATGTCAATGCATTACAGCTATGCTAAATTGTCATCTAAGGCAAAAACATTGGCAAAGAAAAATTGCTCAAGGATGAACTGCCATCCTTCTGAACAGGTAGCTGAAATCTTCTGGGACACAGACCAGCAGCTAGTCACGGCGTGAGCAGCCCACAGAGTAGGACATCGGCGTATCATTCCCTTTGGGTGGCGACTTGAGTAACGGCTCTCTGCGGTATGGTTTTTACCAGAGCCCGCATAAAGGCACTGATTTACTGACGCGGCGGAGCTTTGTCCAATTTAGCTCACGCCGCACCACCGTCAACTTCTCCAATTCTTGGTTGGCGGTGCACCGTCCTGTGCGACAATAGAACCCGCATGGCGCTCAGCTACCAAGCATGAGAAGCGAACACCATGATTACGGGCAACCTTAGCAAGGGGATTAAAGAGCGTGTGTAAGGGTCGCAGGACCAGCTTACGATACACGAGAATTGGGTATTCGGAAACTTCGTGAAATACCACCGTCCCTCTCCTTGGGATCGAATGTGTTCTGTTCGATTCCAAAATGGGGGGGGATAAAGGTATTGTTGCTTGTGAAATGATTTCAATAATTTGTATTCGAGCATCCACAAGTGTTCGAAGAACACGAAGGGGATGTGAAGGATACGGTGTCGTTGAAGCTTGCCTTCAACGCGCCATCATCATCTTTCTTTCCAAGATTTCCAATAATTAAGTTTGCAAAGAAATCTGACATTTATGTAAGGATATCTTTGCATGGATATCGGATTGGCATTGAAATCAACACGTAAGTCGATGGGGCTTACTCAGCATGAGTTGGCTGAGCTTGCAGGAATAAGTCGCCAATCGCTTGTGTGTATCGAACGCGGCGCTGGTCGAATGAGTTCGATAGCCAAAATTGCACCGCACATATCTTTTCGGATCATCGGGCTTGCCACAGGTGATTGCCCTTCGGTCCAAATCCGATCTGCACGACTTTGCCGTAAAATGTCGCAAGCTGCATTAGCTTCGAAGGCAAAGGTTTCAGTTCCCACCATAAGGGCTGTTGAACGGAATGTTGGCTCCATCAAATCAATGGCAGCAATCATCGCAGTTCTAGCACCAAATGCATCTGCCGCTGTTCATACCCGTGTCCACTGGCAGATAAAAAAGGACGTGCGACTTACACCTCCTGATCTTGTTGATGCAGTCGTCGAAGCGTTCGGTCCTATTTCAATTGATCCAGCATCTGACCCGAACGGGTTTGTCGATGCAAAGACATATCTTACCGAAACTGAAGACGGTTTGATTACCGCATGGTCGGGACGGCTTGCGTTTGTGAATCCACCGTTCAGCGATCTTACGCAGTGGATTGGACGATGTGCCGATGCGTATGAAAACAACGAAGTCGAAATCGTCGTTGGTCTATTTCCAGCGCGAACAGAAACAACCACCTTTCGAAATCGAGTGTTTGGTAAAGCAGATGTGTTGCTGCTTCCTCGCCGACTATCTTTCTACGACGAGCATCGCACGAAACTGCCTCCTGCACCTTTCGCATTGATGATGTGCATTTGGGGCGCTCCAAAAGATCGCATCGAACGCTTCGTTGACCTCAGTGAATCACTCGTGATCTGGTCGGAAGATAATCGCACGCGTTCTCAGTGAACACAGCCTCGGTCGCTTATGCGGCTGACTAAATACCAGCATGCGTTATCATCAAATTTGCAATGCAGGATCGTGGAAAAAGTATTTCGGTGAAGAGTTGATGTGCGCGGTAATGCCGATGAATCCCGCACCTGACGCCCAGCAAGT
The DNA here is from genome assembly GCA_963763915.1 of uncultured Alphaproteobacteria bacterium. Lineage (GTDB taxonomy): Bacteria > Pseudomonadota > Alphaproteobacteria > Sphingomonadales > Sphingomonadaceae > Sphingorhabdus_B. Next base: position 733,059 of record CAVXQH010000001.1, on the reverse strand, counting down.
AGCCTATGCGTGCACATCGAAAAATGGCACAATGTTCTCAACTCGAACTCATACCTTCCTAGGATATTACGTCGCCGTGATCGGTCCCGAAGGGAATGATTGGTATAACGAAGATTATGACTCATTGCGCAATGCATTGCGCAAAATCGACACCGACATTCGGAATTCTGGTTGGGTTTTATCCGCTGTTGGGTTGTCGGATCAATGGGCGGAAACTGGGCTGAGCCTTAATACAGGATTTGGCTATCATCCGTTTTTTGATCGAGCAGTCCATATGCTTGAACCCGACCCCGAACTCTAAATCGACAGTATCAAATCCTTTTTGAAAATTAAAAACTCAGTGATTGCTTTATCGAAAAATCTTGGTCCTTGCAGTCTGAAATAATTATCTTTAAAACTTCGTTAGATTGTCTACAGTCTAGGGGGATGGGCGGTATGTTAAATATTACACTTAAAAAATATGGTGCGAAGTTCCTAACTCTGGGCGTTTCTGCGGGTGCCCTGATATTCAGTCAGGGAATTGCAGCGCAATCCGTCAAGCAGGCAGTTGACCCAGCTTTAGAGCGGACAATCGCTCAGCTAACAAAGCAATTGATAATTGACGCTAATAAGAGATCAATAGATAATGCAGTAAAAGAGAAAATCCGCCTGTCGGAAGCATGGCGCTACCAACCACTCAATACGCAAAGTAAAAGAGCAGATTTGGATAGAGATGGCGACCTTGATGCGGTTGTGCTGATTTCGATCTGTGAAAAAGATTCATGTCATCCAACCTCTAATGAAGAAACTATTTTTTTATTACGCAAGGACAGTAACATTTATAGCCTAAATAAAAAAATGGATCTTAAGTTTGAGTTTGAAATTGTCTCAATTGTATCGGGCACGGTGACGGTATCGACCTTAAGCTACGGTGATAACGATCCGACTTGCTGTCCCAGTAAGCGGTCGGTGTTAAAATTATCAATGAGAAAACCCTAATTACAAGTGACCCCTGTTGATTGAAGGGCATCATATGAAACTACAAAAGTGGGCATGGACTGGGATCGGTATGGCAATGGCGCTCGGAGGATGCGAGCGCTCAGATACATTGAACGAACAAGAAGTCGCGTCCCAAAGCAAATCGGTCCAAGCGGTTCAGCAATTGTCGATTGTAAAAGAGGTCAGCGACGCAAAGTCGAGCTTATCCTCTAATCACATCAGTCCTAGTGGGGTTGCCGAGTCACAGGAGGCGGGAGCCTTACCAAAATCGCCACCAAAATCTTGTCCTGAGAAAGAGGACTACGGCGTATGCCCCTACGACAGCGGATGGTATCCCAAGTCAAGCAACAGCTTCTTTGTTGAGAGCGGTGAGGTTTCAGAAGGCGGTGCAGGATGTTGGGCAATAAATACTCAGCGACAAGAATTATTCTTTTTTGAGCTTGGCGGGCTAATGTCGCTGCGTCTGGGTGGGAACCTTGTGCAATTTAACGAGAATATAGGCGACAGGCGCTTCATTGCAGAAAATGGTGTCCTAACTATTCGGACAAATGAAAAAGTGGCGGTGGGGTTAGAAAGCTCAGAATACAAAGCCGAACTGACATTTGAAAACAAGCAAGGCGACAAACAAAAAAGTTTGGTGAGATTCGGATGCGGGGCTTAATATGACTAATGTGATAGTTTTTGACGTCTGCTCACCGTTCTGAAACAGATCAGAACTGACGATTTTGTCGGCTCATCTTTTGTAGCGGGCTTGGGCGACCAAACAGTTAAAGACATCAACTGCGATGGAAATGTCACAACCAATGCGCAGGCATCATCCAAGGTTGTAGACAGCCAGCGTTCATAATCTTCGGCGTGAAGAATAACGGGCATTGCTTTGGGTGGATTGGCTGAACCAGCGGGTTAGGCTCACACGTCAGGAAGCAAAGACATTTCCTTCCTCGGATTTACGCCAAATTCCCGCAAACGCGGCTGCTGGAGCATCATTTACGCGAAACCAGCACTCTTCCCTACCAGCGTTCGGTTTTGGCTCTGCAAATCGAGAAAATGGCACTAAACATCTTTGCGTCGGTTCCGCCAACATCGACTTCCAGAAAGGGCTGCTGAGCTTACGAACGTTAGTTACCCGTTTCGTGACTGTGGTGCCTTCACGTTTCCCTTTCATCTTTAGCGGAACGCCCCACTTCATTTTATCGATGATCTTCTCGTCGTTTTCGACACGAACCAATGCAGCTTCATAACGTGGATAGAGGTCACCTTGCAGATCGTCGAATGGGCTGCGGGTTGAATCCCATCCAACATATCGTGCCCATTCCGTCATGGCTTCGATATCGAGTTGGTAGTGATTGCACATCAGCTTGGTTCCTAGCCTCTGGTTGCAACTTGTAGCCGATGATTACAGCCGTCAAGCAATGCCACCGACGAATCCAGCAGTGTCTTGTGGAGCGGGCATGGCAAGTCGCATATTGCCACCGCAACCCCTTTGGCGACAGCGAGCCCGTGCTTCGACTTCGCGCAATGCCAAATGATTCAATCCCTTTCGCGCCTGTAATTCGGAGCCAGTGATCCACCGAAGCTTACCGCACTTTCTGCAAATTAGCTCAAGTCGATCTGTCGGTTCTAGATCACGTATCTGAATGTTTGTTCGCCAGTTCACCAAAAGTCCTCCGCAGTTGGTATCCGCGTGAAAGAGATTTTGCCGCCAACATTACCCCCTGCTGGCGGCTGCCAGAACCCGACGCTGGCAACAGTCTTGCCATATTTGATGTTGAGGCGGTCGAGCGCATGCCCAAGCCGCTCCCATCGTTGCCGCTCACTGTCATCGTCCAAGAGGAAATCCAGTTGGCGTTGGTTGGCGGGCGTAAGGTTGCCCAAGGTGACGCCGATACGCATAACCTTGGTCTGGCTCGGCAGCTTTTGAGTAAGCCGACCCCAGACATCATCGAGCGCCTTCAACAACGCTTGGTCGTCGTTAATCGACGGGAGCGTGAGGTTCTCGAATGCGTTGCCATCATAGCGTTGCATCCACAGCATGATGGACTGACAATAATAACCAGCACGGCGGACACGCCTCGCTGCTTTGACCAATAACAACCGCGCTGTTGATCGAGCATCGTTTAGGGACCGTCCTTCTGGCGGTAGCACCCGTGCATGAGCCCGTCAGACGGCACGTCGCTCAGTATGCAATGAACGCTGACAAACAAGTCTATGGTCTATTCATTGCGCTTCAGATCGACAGCAACACCGCCCACACGTTTAGCGCGGGGGCTTGGTATCTTGCTGACGATTCCCGAATTTCTCTCGACATTGTGCCAATTACATTGTCAGATTTTAAGAGATTTTTTGTCGGTGGACAGAACGACATGGGGCAGATGCCCCAGAAACTTTGCGCGCTGCTAATGGAGTGCCGATCTATAGCAAATCGTGAAGCTCCCTTGTGGAAACGAGAAATAAGCACAATCGTAAACAGAATGTCCTGAGACGTGCAGATTTCAATTTCGTAGTTACGGAACGTCGGAACCTAAATAGCACCATGCACGATTTCCTGAAGCCGCTACGCGCCCAAATAAAAGCTTATGAGGCTCGGAAGGCGTTCACGGTCGCCGCGACAGTCTACGACATCCCTGTGGACCAATATTATGACGCCAAGTGTTATCTGGAGTTGTCTGGTCACCTTCGCGCTGAGTGGAATGCACAAAAAGATCAGGTCAAACAAACTTATGAATTCTATTTCGAAGACGCCGACGATGCCTTCCATTTTCGCATGTGGCTACCCTGACCGTGCACCCCACATGAACGATTGAGATGGTGGATGACTCGATAATAGTCCGTTTACTGGTGCCGCTCTAATGTTGCGTTATAATGATGCACGGACCAACAGACATGTGGAACGACGACAATGCTATCTATGATGATGGCGAATGGATCACTTGGACCGAGATTAATTCGCACCTTGCACGGTTAGAGTTCGAACACCGATTCCCGAACCTTGACGTCAATCTGGTGCCCATTTTCCAAGACCTGCTGGCTGTTGCTCAAGATTATCACGATCTCACTGGGAGCCATTTACAGGTCTATGGCGATCTCGGTGAACTTTATGGTGCGATTACCCATGGCATCAAACTGCACCGCAATTACGCCCAAGGGTCGGATGGAAAAATCGGCAACCACTTTGTCGAAGTGAAGACCATTACCCCGTTCAAAAAGAACGACACAATCACGCTGAACCTCAAACGCAACTTTAGCAAAGTGCTGATCGTGAAGATTGATGCCGACTTTGAGGTGCAAAGTAGGCTGGTTGATCGAAAAGCTCTGCCGAAGGTAAAAGGCGACAAGCTTAAGCTCGACTGGTCCCACTTCGCATCCGAGACCGTGAGACCAACCGTGATGGGGTTTTCTCAATAAATTTAGGCAACCATATCAGACAGTATTAAGCCTAGGCTAAGTCTAATCACTTATCGGCAAATTAGTTTAGTGGCTTGTCACATTTGCCTACTCTCGCTTCTCTGACCCGACGGGCTGCTTCCCGTAATACTTGTGCTTTATACTCCAGTATCAATCGACGGTATTCCTCTTTGTCGCTAGGCTCCGTGTTGTAAATTTCGCCTGTTGAATCGTATATCTGTTGTCTGACATCCTCTTCCACCTTCATTTCGCATTTTTGCGTTACCACTGAAGCAATCACATTTATCGGGGCGTCGGAGTCATACACCATGTAAGCCCGATTGTGCACACAAGCCATTGCCGTTCCGCCCGCAACCTTGGGCGGGGCTTCACATATATAGTCATTTTGTGGAGCTTTTTTATTGCATCCAATGATCGATAAAAAAGCGAAAGGAAGAAGTATATTTTTGTGCATATGACGGCAGTCGCATGATTATCAAACGAAAAATAGGTCTGATTTAAAAGCATCACCAAGAAGGAAGTGAGGCGGTCATATTTTTCGCTCCTAACATAAATATCGCGCCCAATGTGGTTAGCCAAATGCTGCGGTCAACAAGTGGCAACGTGGATGATCTTGGGATGAATTAACTGTCTACCTCGCTGTAAAATTTAGGAAAAGGATATTCCGTAGGGGTCACCATATTGCAACTGGATGGTGTTTCCGTTCTATCGTTAAGGCCTTCAGTTAAGGCCTTCAGTTAAGGCCTGTCCCTTTCAGGGGATTTGGTGTGCCCCAGTGCAATTTCATCGAATCACAGCGGGTGCTAAGTTAGCAACGGGATGCGCGTAGCTCTATTTCAACCGAATGCTAAGTGTCAAACCACCAGAGAAAGCAGCGCTGCTGCTATTCAAGCCGGTTCCAGCAAAGGCTATCACGCTTGCTCCTTTTCCGACGCGGAAATTCATCCATGCGGACGCTTCGCTGCTGCTTGGACGGCCGGCAAAGGAACCTTGCTGCCAGTCATAATCTGCGCCAATCATGAGGCCGTCCGACGCACGAACGCTGGCGCCAAAACCCGCGCCCCACGTGTCGCGCAATGGATTTGCAGCGGAACTACCAGCAAATTTGCGCCGGCCGTGAACATATACGCTCGCATCGCCAAATTCCTTCACCAAATCAATGCTGGTAGTAATGTCGACTTCACCGGTGCCCAGCCGCTTTGCGGTCGAGGCCGTGGGAAGCTTTACCTTGCCTGCTGCGTCGATATAAAAACCTGTCCCCAAATCAAAGCTATAGCCGAGCGAAACGCCGACATCGCCAATGCCATCGCGCTTTTGGTTGATTGCAGGAGTGGTCGGGTTAACTTGAACCGAACCTGATCCACCCGAGCCGGAGCCGCTTGAACCGGAACCACTTGAACCACCGGAGCTGCCAGAGCCCGAGCTGCCAGAACCGCTGGACCCGCTGCCTGAATTAGAACCGGAATCTGAATCGCCTGAGCCCGAATTGCTGCTGCCGCTGTCCCGTCCTTGCGGCGTATCGAGCAGTGAACCTGGACCTTCGATATGCACAAAGGACGTTGAAACGCGAAAAAAGAAATTTCCGCTTTTATATTTGAGCGCAACCGGAACAGAAACCACTTTAGTGTCGGCAACCAGCCCGTAATCGCCTGATGAATAACTAATCCCAGTTGAAAAACGCAGGCTGCTGTTCGACGCCGTATCCGATTTATTTTGCTCCTCAGCAAAGGCGGGAGATGCGATCGCAAAAACAGAGACGCCTGCAGCAAAAGATGCGAATTTTTGGAACTTATTCATAGTACCCCCCAAACAGATGATGGAAATATTTCCGATAGTAAAATACAATTTCATACAAATGGCAAGATAGCGCCAATGGGTTAGCCCTCAAAGCAACCTTATATCAGTTCAGTCGTTATCCGCTTGAGTTACGCTTGCCACGGTTCGAGCCTGCATCGCCATCTCCGCCGCGTCCGCGGCCTCTGCCCCGGCCTCTACCCTGATGCTCAGCGTCCTCCGCACGAGCGCGGCGGCCGCGGTGCTTGCCATTATCCTCACCCACCGCTCGGTCACGACGACCTTCACGTCTGACATGTCCGGGGCCATCGTCACAGCCACGACAACGGCGCACATGGTCGGCACTATCGTCAGTACCGCGCTTCGCTTCAACGGCATTTGGCGCGAACGAGATTGCTCCCAATCCCAGCATTACGCCCAGAATTCGAATGTGGATTTGCATGTATGAGCCCCTTTTTCGGTCGTTCTATAGTCAAAACGACCTCAAAAGGATAATATTCCATTCCACTGTTTATTCTGAAGATTTTTTCTGCCATTTTTTTGAAATCATCTGCTTTTCGATTTCACCAGACACCGGATCGGACGCCTTCAGCCGGTCATAAGCCGCATCTAGCGCTTTGGTATCTGCCCCAGCTGCAGTCCGGATTTCCGTGTTGCCTGGAAGTACCACCGATCCCTTAGCAAATGCCTCAACGTTCCAGCTCTTGGGACCGCGGCAAGCAATGCCGCTTTGCGATCCGCCAACCGAAAATTCCCGGCAATAGCGGCCGTCTCCGGCCTTGAATGTCAACACTGGACGGATTTGGCGGCCGTCATTCAATGCAATATTGCCGCCCGAAGGCATATTTTCCAGTGCGGCCTGGAACGCCGGCTGTCCGGCTAGTCCTCCGCCGACATCGCCCGACGGGGTCACAAACACGAGAGCAAGCGCCAGACTTGCCGCAATCGCGCCACCTGCAGGCAGCCAGCGCCGCCACGCAAAAACATTGTCATTGGCGGCAACCGGCGCTTGCGCTTCATCTGCGAGACCAAGCCTCTTTAGCATAGCTGCATCGATACCTGCGGCTGTAGGCGCATAAGCCACGCGCAACAGTTCGTCATTTTTCCGCCGCCTCGCAATTGCATCGGCCATTTCAGCGTCTCCAGCCATTTGTGCCTCCAAAACAGCGCGTTCATCTGCCGTCATCGAACCGTCGATATAGGCTGCGATTTGTTCGTCCCTGTTCATTGCCCTGAACTCCATTTCCTATTGCGCAGGATCGACATTTAGCTGTCGGTCTATTGCTGCCCTTGCCCGGGCTATGCGGCTCATGATTGTGCCAATTGGTATTTCCAGTATCTGCGCGGCTTCGGCGTAGCTTTGCCCGTCCAGAACGACGAGAGCCAATGCAGCGCGCTGTTCTTCGGGAAGCGTTGCCATCGCTGCGCGTGCGCGCGCAAGCTCGGACCGGCCCTCAACGATTTGACGACCATCATCGCCCACTAACTCCATCGCGGATTCGACATCAACATGCTGACCGCGCCGTGCTGAAGCACGAATATCATCGATATGCGTGTTCTGTGCGATACGGAACATCCAGCTTTCAAGCGAAGTGCCCGTTTGCCATTGGTCCAGCCTGTTAAGCGCCTTTTCAACCGTCGCTTGCATCAAATCATCACCTTTGTCGTCAGACCTGGCTAAAGCGAAACAAAACCGCCGTAGCCTTGGTAAGAACGCAACGATGCGCTTTTTCACGTCCCCGTCTGGAGCTGCGTTGTTTCGCACCATGTTGTTCAATGCTCCTAACGAATTGCTGACGAAAAAATTCCAACGGATGGAAGCTGATAAGCCTATATCTATGGTTTGGCACAAAACTATTTTGCCGCGCAATCTGCGATTGAGGGAATAATTGTCTATTTGGGCCGTTTTGATGCTATGACAGCCTCTTTGTAACAAAAGCCATTTTTGCTGCAAAAAGTACGCGAGTGGATCAAATGAAGTTTAAACCTGCTCTCAGGGCCTGCATTATTGGTTTGTGGATGGCAACGACGCTTACTGCCCCGGTCAATAGCCGTCGCGGTAGTGATGGCGATACCAGCGACCGGGCTGACCGAGTTGCCGACGACGCCGCGCGGGCCGCTGAGCGCGCGGAACGCGACGATCGCGATGCCATTAAAGATCAGACCGATGCCGCCGAAAGGGCCGCAAAGGATTCACAGGATGCAGCCGAAGATGCTGCAGATGATGCCAAAGACGCCGCTGAGGATGCTGCTGAAGATGCTGCAGATGATGCCAAAGACGCTGCTGAAGATGCTGCAGATGATGCCAAAGACGCCGCTGAGGATGCTGCCAAAGCTGCCGAAGACGCAACCGATCATAGCGGCAGCGGATCTTCTCAAGAAATGCAAGATTTGGCCAAGTCCGAGGACCCCGCATATGACAGGCGTGGCTATCCTGTCAGACGCGGCGAGATTGTTGCCATGGACATGAACAGCAAAGCCCTAAGCAATGCCGAAAAGGCTGGTTTTCAGGTTATTGCACGCACTCGGTTGGACAGCCTGGACAGTGAAGTGGTTCGCCTTAGCGTGCCAAAAGGCATGGACGGTGAAACCGCGCTGCAACGGATGAAAGCAATCGATGCCAATGCCAGCTATGACTTTACCCATTATTACGGCCTGCAATTTACACCGCAAGGTGCACGTGGCGCTACCAAGTCCGCCATGCGGAACACAAAGGTGGGCAATTTGCGTGTCGGCATGGTTGACACCGCTGTAGGAAGCCATAACCTGCTAGCTGCTACCCGGGTTGAGCAACATGATTTCGGTTCCGGCAAAGCAGCCAGTCCTATGGAACACGGGACGGCAATTGCATCACTTCTCGCCAATAAGGGTGCGAGCCATATCTTTGCCGCCAATATTTTCCGCGGCGGAGCGAGTGCGCCCTACACTTCAGCTGACAAGATTGTGAGCGCGCTTGACTGGCTAGTCGGAAAGAATGTTTCCGTTATCAATATGAGCCTTGCCGGTCCAAGAAATGCCATTTTGGACAAGCTGATTGGCAGGGTCTCTGCGCGGGGTTTTGTGGTGGTCGCCGCAGCGGGAAATGGCGGACCTAGTGCACCGCCAGCCTATCCCGCCGCACTAAAGGATGTAATCGCAGTTACCGCAGTTGACCGCAATATGCACGTCTACCGTTATGCCAACCAGGGCGGTTACATAACCGTAGCGGCGCTTGGCGTCGATATATCCGCCGCGGATATCAAGGGCGGCACAGCATCATTCTCCGGCACGTCATTTGCTACTACCCACATCGCGGCTTGGTTCGCCGGCTGCATGAACTCCGCCAGCAGTGAAGGCAGGCGGACATGTATCATTCGCATGAAAAAGGTTTTGAAGGACTTAGGTAAACCGGGGCCAGACTCCGTCTACGGCTTTGGATATTTGGCTTAAGACTAGACTTTTTGGCGATTGCCACCTGTACAAATTGCAATTTTGTGACATTTTTTTGACAGTTTTGGAATAAAACTTACCTGCACTCGTTGTCATGACATACCGCTCATCCCCCGTGCGGAAAACGTCCAACAATGATTGTGAGGGCCCATGACCCGTATCTTAGTCTATTCCCACGACACGTTCGGCCTTGGCAATATTCGCCGGATGATCCGCATTTCAGAGGCACTTGTCGAGCGAGATCCAGATGTCTCAGTATTAGTGGTGACCGGTTCCCCTATGCTCCACGCGTTCCGGCTACCTCCAAACATAGATTATGTGAAGTTGCCTTGTCTTGCGCGGGACATAGACGGCTCTTACGGGGTCAAGCATCTCGACATCGAATTTGACACAGCCGTACAAATGCGTTCGCAACTGATCCGCGAATCTGCAATCGGTTTCACTCCCGACGTTGTCATCGTCGACAAAAAGCCGCTCGGAGTGGCAGGCGAACTTGCACCGATGCTGGACGCGCTGGTGTCTCTCCCTAACCCGCCATCGATCCACCTTTTGCTGCGCGATATCCTCGACACTCCAGAAGCGACGCAAGCTGTATGGAAAGCGCATGGCTATCATGACGCCATAGCTGAATATTATGACAGCGTGTTAGTCGTCGGCGAGCGAGATATTTTCAATGTTGGAGAGGCTTATGCTTTCCCGCCTGAAACCCGCGAGAAGCTGTTTTATTGCGGCTATATCAACCGTGCCAAGTCGCTCCCGGCTGGCCAGCAAATGCAGCGCAATGCGCGGCCAAAGGTCCTGATCCACGCAGGTGGAGGGCAAGATGGCCCTGCTCTAATCGAAGCGGCCATCGGTGCGATCAATATCGATGGCATTACAAGAGGATTTGATTGCACTATCGTCGGCGGTCCCGAACTAGGCGAAGCCGATCGGGAAAAATTATCAAGTGCCGCCAGTCGTTTGCATGATGTCGAATGGTTGGATTTTACCGATAGCATGGGTCAGGAAATCGCCGCTGCGGACCTGGTAGTTTCGATGGGTGGCTATAATAGCGTCTGCGAGATTCTGGGATACCGCAAACGCGCCATCATAGTGCCGCGCTCTTATCCTGTGCGAGAACAACGGATCCGCGCCGAAGCAATGGATAAGCTGGGCTTGCTTAAAATGTTGCCGCTAGAGCAACTTTCGGCAGTGCGGCTCAATCAGGAAATCCATCTCGAATTATCTCTATGCAATGTTGTGAATAGCCGTACCGCGCGCATCGGTTTTAACGGGCTCGACAAGATCTGTGACCGCTTATTGGGCGCCCGGTTTGTGCCTGTGCATGCCGCAGTTACCCCAGCTTTTCGCGGGGTGGCGAGATGAAACGGGGGGCGCTGGCAATTCTGGTCAAGCGTTTTCCGAAGCTTTCTGAAACGTTTATCCTACAAGAGATATTGGCACTGGAGTCTCTAGGCTGGCCGATTACCATATTTACCCTAGAGCACCCTTCGGATGAAATCGTTCATGCTGATGTGGCGAGAGTGAAAGCCGAAATTATTCAGCTTGATTCAGCTAACCCGGCTGCGGATTTGGCCAGGCAAGTGCAAAAACGGCGATTGCGCCATATTCACGCCCATTTCGCAAATCACCCGGCGGCGATTGCGCGCGATGCCGCAAAAACGGCGAAGATTGGCTATAGCGTTTCCGCCCATGCCAAAGACATCTACCTGACCGATGACGTTGATCTGGGTAACAACCTGCGGAACGCGCGTTTTGTTTCCACTTGCACCAGTTTTAACGCACAGCATTTGCGTGAAATTGCACGCGGTGTACCTGTCGCCAAGCTTTACCACGGGATCGATTGCGGCAAGCTCTGCCCCGATGATCATGAACCTCAATCGCCGCCGCTGATCCTCTCGGTGGGTCGGTTACGTTCCAAAAAAGGCCTAGACACGCTGATCGATGCTTGCGCAGAATTACGCAACCAACAGCGCGAATTTGTTTGTGAGATCATTGGTTATGGTCCCGAAGAAGAAGTGCTTCGGGCCCAGATTGATGAGCTGGCACTTGAAGCACATGTCCGCCTTCTCGGAAAGTTGCCGCATGATGATGTACTCACGCGGATGCGCGCAGCGAGCTTGTTCGCCTTGCCGTGCCGCATCGATGCAGACGGCGACCGCGACGGCATCCCCAATGTAATCCTTGAAGCCATGGCCATTGGTGTTCCGGTGGTCTCAACCCCTGTCTCGGGTGTGCCCGAAATAGTCGACGACGGTGTTTCGGGCATATTGGTCGAACCCGAAGATCCAGGCCAGCTAGCGCAAGCCTTAGCGAATCTGCTCGACAGTTCAGCGCACCGCGAACGGCTGGCGAGTGCCGGACGATCGGCGGTAGCCCGGCGATTTGGTGAAGGCCGAGACATTGCTGCTCTCGACCGGTTGCTTCTAACGGCGACCGGCGAAAGTGCAGGAACAATTGGCTATGTCGTCAAGGGATTCCCGCGGCTGTCGGAAAGCTTCATCAGCAATGAAATTCTCAAGCTCGAAACGCTGGGTAAGGATATTGTGACATTCGCGGCATCGCATGGCGACGAAATGGCTGCTGCTGTGCTCGCGGATATGACTTCGCCTTTGGCATATCTGCCGCAAGCCGGATCGGTAAGCAAAAATACCTTCTGGGGTTGGTTGAAGATTGTGGCACCAACCTATGCACCTTCACACCTGAGACTGCTGAAAAGGCATCCGGGCAATTACTTATCTACGCTAAGGCAAACTTTACACTTCGCACACCGCTACCGTTTCAGCAAAGACCGTTGTGCCAAGCGGGCATTCTTCAAGCAATTCGCGCAGGCGGGTGCCATTGCCGAAGCCGCGGAACGGGCGGGTGTCACCCATCTGCACGGTCATTTCTGCCACAGCGCCACGACGATAACTTGGCTTGCTGCAAAGATGGCGGGGTTGAGCTTCAGCTTCACTGCCCATGCCAAAGACATTTATCAGGCCAAACACAATCCCCGTGATTTGTTGGCGCGCAAAGTAGAGGCTGCAGAATTTGTCACTACCTGCACCGCCGCCAATCACGAACATATGGCCGAGCGCGTCGATTGCCCCGCAAAACTCCACACCGTCTACCACGGACTGGATACGAACTTCTTTGCGTCGGGTGAGCGTCTATCATCCATTTCGTTGCGGATATTGGCGGTCGGCCGCCATGTCGACAAAAAGGGATTTGCACTGCTGATTGATGCCCTGGCCGAACTGGAAAATCTTGGTATCAATTTTGATTGCCGCATTGTGGGTGAAGAAGGTCCAGCGACGCGCCAGTTGGCACAGGCGATACTTGACCGAAATCTAGAAGGTCGCTGTCGCCTCGACCCACCCGAGCCGCGCAGCAAACTCCGCGACAGCTACGGTCGCGCAGATATTTTTGTTCTCCCTTGCCGTATTGATGACAGCGGGGACCGCGACGGCATCCCCAATGTCCTTGCCGAAGCAATGGCAACCGGGCTCGCTGTGATTAGCACCAATGTTTCAGGCATTCCTGAAATAGTAAACGATGGCGAAAATGGCCTACTTGTGCCGCCGGACAATGTCGTTGAGCTTGCTGGCGCTATCGCACGGTTGCACGACGATCCCGCATTGCGTCAGCAGTTGGGCGTAGCGGCTGCACAACGCATTCGTGAAATTTTTGATGCCGATCGGACAATCCTTGATCTTAAGCGCTTGTTCGACGGCGCAATGCACGTGGAACCAACAATATGAGCGCTGCCGTTTCACTTGCTCGCGCTTCGACGTCTGCAGCGCCAAGCATTAGGGTCAGGCTTGATCCGGAGCTTACCACTCCCGCATTGCTCGATGATTTGCTGGATGGGGGCTTTACGGTCCACGGTGAGACACATCATATTGGCCGCGATGTTGATTGGTTGAACAACCCATCGGATGACATCGAATGGCATATTGTGCTGCATAAATTTCTGCATGCACCGGGGCTCGTACAGCGTTGGATCGACACAAGTGATCGGCGCTACCTTGATCTGTGCAAGACGCAGATTTTAAGTTGGATCGACACGGTCCCTCCGGGCTTCATTGCCGCCGACGTTACCGGGCGTCGCATCCGGAGCTGGATCTATGTTATCACTTTACTTGAAGGTTTAGAACCAACGTTTGTCGCGCAAGTCCGTAGGTCGATCGCCGAGCAGGTGGAATGGCTGAGGAGCAATCTACATCCGTCGCGCAACCACCGGACGCTTGAGCTTTTCGCTATTTTCCTTGCCGGCGTATCGTTGGAGCATACCGAATGGATCGATTTCGGTTTGCAAGAACTGACTCTTAATGCGTTAGCCGATTTTCTGCCCGATGGTGTGCATGTCGAGCTTTCCTCGCATTATCACTGCATCGCGCTGCGCAATTTCATCGAAGCACTGGAAATTTCAGACGACAACGGGATATCTGTCCCATCGCGCCTGCGTGACATTGTAGCAAAGGCCAGCCACTTCGGCCGTGTTTTACACAAACCAGATGGCAACATCCCGCAATTGAGCGATGCCGATAGTGGCGATTATCGCGCGCTTCTCGGGCACGGCGCTAAGGCCGAACTAATGGAGATTTTCCCCACCGCAGGCTATGCGTTCCTGCGCGACCAAGCAGCAGTCGACGGTGATCGGATGGGTGGCTATCTCGCTTTTGATTTCGGCGATATTGGCGCAGGCAATCATGGACATATGGATTGCCTGTCGATCGAGTTTGCCAGCAATGGCCGCTCTTTGATCGTCGATCCTGGCCGCTACAGTTACAACGAAACGACTTTGCCCAATTTGCGTGCTGCATTTCGTTCGACCCACGCGCATAATCTCGTGACCGTCGATGGTCGCGAACAGACGCGTTACTATCAAGGACCAAAGCGGATGAAGATCGGCGGCCCTGCGCCTGCTGCAAAGCTTGTGGCCGCGCAAATGCAAAAGGGATTTCGCTACATTCATGCACAAGCCCAAAGCGCGGAATATCTCGTCCTGCTTGAACGGCGGATTATCGCGCATGATGCGGGCTGGTGGTTGGTTCATGATAACATGGTTTGCAATGAAACTCATGATTATGCTTTGACTTTTCAGCTTGGCCCTGAAGCGCAAAACGAGCTAATTTGGCAAGATACAGTGACGTTGATCTCGCCAAATCTGATGATGCTGTTTCGCGCATCGCACGACTTCGAAGCCACAACAGAGCAAGGCTGGATCGCGCCAAGTTACGGTAAAAAGCATGCAGCCCCGCGCATAGTATCCAAACAGCACGCGTCGAGTGGTTGGTATGCCACGCTCCTATGCCCGTTTGACCATATTCCCCCTGCGTTCGCATTCGCTGTGGGCAGTGATTTTGTCCAAGTGGATGGTGTCCGCATCGATCTGGAAAGAGGTGTGCAATGCTGATGCAACCAGTTCAAAAACAGGACCCGCTTTTTCCAAAATTAGCCGATGCTCTCGATCCGGTCCGTGCAGGATATGCATTCAAAATAATGCTGTCAGAGGCTGGGTTTCCGGTCCGCAAAATCAACTGCAGCATCGAGCGCGCACGATTGAAATTGGGTCGTAAAGCTTTGTTGGGTTACCGGTTGACAGGTGAGACTGAAAGCGGCGAATCCTTCGATCAAAGTGCAATGTTGATCTTATGGCCTGATGGCGAAGCGCACGGCCTGCCGGACATGGGCGGCAAATTGGAGCTTCCCGATTTCGGGCCATCGCGAGCAGCTGTGGATCATCTAATGGGCGATGCTTGGCTGTTTCCCAACGACAGGAAAGTGCATCACATTGGGGCGCTGCTGGATGAAACGCCGGCAGGTATTCCAAGCGACGGAGTAACCCGTGAAGTGCTTCATTACGTGCCCGAACAAGGTTGTGCCGTCCGTTTAACCACGACAGACGGTCAGGTCTTCTACGGCAAATGCCGTACAGATGATCGCGGCAGTATCTCGGCAAAGGTAAGCGCCGCTGCATTGGATCAAGGGCATCCAGATTTGCGCTTGGCCACTGTCATTGATCATGACCCAGAACGTCACATTTTGTGGCAAACCCATGTCTCGGGTCAACCATTGAACGCTGCAGATGTCTGTGCCCGCGCAGGTCGGTGGGCTGGCCAGGCAAGCCGCGCGATAAACGCGTTTCATGCGTTCACGCCACCAGATGGCCTGAAAGAGCTGACTGTCGATAGCATCGCGCAAACGCTTGCGCGCCGCATCGAACGCAGCAAGGCAGCAATGCCGGCGCTTGCCACTGAAATTGAAATGATCGGAAAAAAACTTATGGCAAACCAGCCTGCCGATCGGCAAAAACTGGTGCTGTCACACTGCGACCTTCACCCCGCAAATCTGCTCTGGGACGGTGTGAGCTTTGCCATGATAGACTTGGACACAGCTGCTCTTGCTCCACGGGCGCTTGACTATGGTAGCTTAGTCGCATCGCTGGTCCATGGCGCAGTTGAAGCGCAAGCGCGTGATAACAAGATTGACGCAATGATTGCCGCATTTTGCGATGCAGCTTCGGATGAAAGCGGTGACGGCCTGACAATCAAATGGTTCGTTGCAGCCAGCCTGATTGGCGAACGGCTTTACCGTTGTGGCACACGGATGAAGAGCCCGGCGCTGCGTTCAAGGACACGTCTCATCGAAATTGCAGACCGCGTACTGCAGTCGCAGGGTGGTATCCATGTCTGAGCGTCATTTTGGTATTGGCGCGACCTTTCGCCGTTTTTGGCCGCTACTGCGTCCACAGCGCAAGAACGTGTTTTTGGCCTTCTTTGCGTCTTTGATCGCCAGTGGCCTGGCCGTGCTCGCACCCTTGCCTGTCAAGATCATTATCGATGACATATTGCACGGCAAGCGGCCTGAATTTGACTTGCCACAACTTGATCCCGTGCAGCTAGTCATCGGTCTTGCTGCTGCCTCGGCCATTGTTGCAGCATTGGCTGCGCTTTTTTCTGCTTGGGAAAAAATGGTGAGCGCGCGCGCGCGCGAGCGGTTAACGCTCGACATACGCCTTTTATGCCTTGATCGGTTGCTATTACTCACACCACTCTGCCGCGATGGTGATCGTAGTGGTGAGCTTGGTCTGCGGCTGGTTGACGATGTGCAGCAAGTTGCAAGACTGTTCACCAAAACCTTCCCGGTCATACTACGCTATGCTTTTACGCTGGTCTTCACCTTGGGCGCTCTGGCGTGGATTAACCCACTGCTAGGTGCCGGCGCGCTGGCGATTGCACTTTTGCTCACGCTGTCGGTCCGCCTTGCTGCCAAACCACTTGCTGCGGCGGCACGAGCCAAGCGGAAACAAGAAGGTCATGTCGCGGCCCTATCGCAGGAATATATTCGGCAGCTTTCGTTCATTCAGGCATCTGGCACCGACGAGGAGATCCGCGCGCAATATGCATTGGCAAATCGCAATAGCCTGGGTGCGGGTGTCAACGAAACCCGTGCTGCCGTTCGTCTTGAACGCGCAATGCAAATCGCAAATGGGCTAGCAGTGGCGCTCGTGGTAGGTGGCGGCGGTGTGCTCGCTCTTAAGGGCATGGTGAGTTCAGGCGATCTTGCGATTGCGGTCATTTATCTCAACCAGATGTTAAAGCCGGTCGAGAAAATCAACGAGCTTGCGTCGGCTGTGACGGGAGCAACGTCGCGCGCTGGTCGCCTTGCCGAATTGCTTGATCGCGACCAAAGGCTTGATTTGGGCGGCACGTACATGATTGATCGCGCCAAAGGCCATATCACGCTGGATGCGCCACATTTTGCATATAAAAATGGTCGCAGTTTCACATTTGATTCTATTGAAATCCCGGCGCGTGCCTTGGTGTCGGTCGAAGGATCAAGTGGATCGGGCAAATCGACTTTGCTCGCTCTTTTGTCACGATTGTTTGATCCTGAAAAAGGCGTGATCCGGCTGGACGGCGTGGCGTTTGCGGATTGGGATATATCCAACCTGCGCGGACAAATCGCGCTGGCACCGCAAGCGCCCCCGCTTCTCGCTGGCAGTGTCCGCAATTGGTTGCTGCTGGGCAACGCGGGTGCCGACGATGCGGCGCTGTGGACAGGATTGCGCGCGGTCGCGCTTGCCGAGACAGTTTTTGCTCGCGGCGGTCTTGATGCGTTGCTGGGCGAAGGTGGTGCCGGATTTTCTGGTGGTGAACAGGCGCGACTTTCGCTGGCGCGCGCACTGATCGCCGACCGGCCAGTACTCATGCTCGACGAACCCTTTGCTAATGTCGACAGTGCCTCTGCGGACATCATGATCGCAGCATTACGCCGTGAAAAAGGCCGTCGCACTATTCTAATTGTCTCTCACCAGAAACTGCCAGAAGGCTTCGCCGACATGCGGCTTTTCATGGCCGATGGCACACTTGCAAATTGGGTCAGTCCGCAAAAGGCTTTAGGCGCATGAGTACCGCGATGATCGAAGCCTTGATCCATGATGATCCCATTCCGGCTTGGCTCGGTGACGGACGGCAATGGACCCGCGTTTACGGCAGGAGCGCTGGCAAAAATCGCGCTACTTTGGTTTATGAACCTGAAGCCGGAGCAGACGGTGCAATGTGCATCGAACTGGGCGATGGCGGCATTGACGTCGGAGCGCTTCTGCAGGTGCGAGCGATGCGTTGGACAGAGGACCCAGCTTTGCCGGCGCTGAAGCCACTCGCATGCAGCCGCGAAAATCTGCATGCTGTCCGATACCGTCCGCACAAACGCTGCACGATGCGGCTTGACGGGCAGAACCAGCTATTCCTGAAATGTGTCGCCGATGGCCGTGGCGAAGCGATCAACCATGACGCGCGAATTCTCTATAACGCAGCCAAAGACGGCTTGCTTGGGTTCGGAGTAGCCCGTCCCGCTGGCTGGTTAGGAAGCAGCCGGATCATCGCGCAGCATGCTGTGCCGGGATCGCCTGTAGTCGATAGATTATGGGCGGGCGACGGCGACATACTGGCTGAAAAGCTAGGTCGTGCAAACGCTACATTGGCGATGACGGCACTCAAGCCGTCGTTGCGTTTCAGCTACGCCGATCAGATGAAACGCACGCAGAAATACGCAGTGCGGCTGCGGAAGAGATTGCCCCAATCTGCCGGGTCAGTCGACCAACTATTGCATCAATTTGCCAAGGTTACAGGCGGAGCCGCAGACCGTCCAATCCACGGCGCGCCGCACGCCCACCAATGGCTGGATGGCCCGAACGGTCCGATGCTGGTCGATTTCGATCGCTTTTCTTTGGGCGATCCCGAACTCGATGCAGCAACATTTGCCGCAGAAGCCGACTTCGAGTCAGCTCCGAATGCAAGCGCGGTAGGTGCGGCGTTTGTCCACGGATATGGCGATATCGTGCAGCTCAATTGCAATCTACTGCTTGCTTACCGGCTGCACAAACATGTCGCAAAGGCGCTACGAACCCTTACTGCAATCCGTGTAGACGCAGAAAGTCGCGCGTTGGAAATTCTTTTACGCGCTGAAATTTTGGCGAGAGCTTTGCTATGAAGCCCGTCGCACTGCTTTATTGCCAGCATTCGGTTGGTCTTGGGCACTTCGTCCGTTCGCTTGCTCTTGCCGAAGCAATGGCGCAACATTTTCAGATAAAGTTCCTCAACGGCGGTCCGCTGCCTGCAGGGATTGATCTGCCTGCCGGCATCGATTTCGTGCATTTGCCGCCGCTACGCATGGAAGCCGACGGTAGCCTGTCGGGCCAAAGCGATGTTGATCAGTCCTTGATCGACCGCCGTGATTGCATGCTGGCGATTGCGCGTGCATCGCGACCCACAGTGCTGGTGGTGGAGCTCTATCCCTTTGGCCGGAAGAAGTTCGCTACCGAAATCGATCCGCTCATCGCGGCTGTCAAGGAAGTTGGCGGACGCGTTGCCTGCAGTGTCCGTGATGTCTTGATCAGTGGACGTGTGGACCAGCAGCGGCACGATGACCGAGCTGCCGAACGCCTCAACCGGCTATTCGATACGGTACTTGTCCATTCGGATGCGCGGATATTCAAGCTGGAAGACAGCTTCCATCCGGCTCTACCCGTGGTTTTGCCCGTGCATCATACCGGTTTTGTTACGCGTTCCGGCGCGCGATCACGCTATGAACCTGATGGCCCTACCCTGGTTACAGCTGGCGGCGGGATAGTGGGTCACGCGCTCTACTTCGCTGCCATTGAAGCGCAACAGCGACTTTACGATGCGTACGGTTGGCGCATGAATTTGGTCGCCGGACCGCTCTTTCCTGACGACGATTGGACAGAATTGCAGGCGTGGGCCTCGTCGGTTCCCGGTTTGACGCTTTACCGCAGTGTTGCGAGCATTGCAGGCTTGCTCGGCACCTGCGGACGCGTCGTCAGCCAATGCGGGTATAATAGTGCGCTCGAAATCGTACAGAGCGGTCGGCCTGCTCTGTTCGTTCCCTTCGCACGCGGACAAGAAAGTGAACAAACCGTGCGTGCTGAGCAGTTTGAACAAATTGGGCTATCCGACTGGATGCCCGAAACACAGCTTGATGGTGCCGTATTGGCGCAGCGACTGGAAAAACTATCGCTTCCGACTGGAAGCACAAGATTAGCGCTGGATGGCGCACAAAATAGCGCTTCGCTACTACAGGCGCTCGTCGCATGAAGGCCATAGAAACCGCCCTTGAACGCCGCCAGACGCCGCTCGACATATTTGTTCGCAATGACGATGGCGGATGGGCGCAGGACGAGCTGGATCTGTTGCTTGGGCTCTGTGCTGACCGGCAATGCCCTATCGATGTCGCTGTCATTCCCGCTGCATTGGACCAGCCAACTGCTAAATGGTTGCACCATTGGCGCATTGCTTTCCCGGGTCTCGGGCTGCACCAGCACGGCTTTTCGCATAGCAATCACGAACAGCAAGGCGCAAGGAAGTGCGAATTCGGACCAAGCCGTCCTACAAAATTGCAGGCCCAAGATATTGCACAGGGGAAGCAGCAATTGGAGGATCTTCTTGGCGAAATTGATCCGATCTTCACGCCGCCCTGGAATTGCTGTGTGCCGGGCACCCTAGACGTGTTGTGCGAAACTGGCTTTGCTCTGCTCTCGGGCGACCCTGCAACGGCAAGCATTGAACCCAGTCAAATTGCGCAATTGCCGATAACACTTGATTGGGAACGGATGCGGCGCGAAGGGCATTTGGCCGAAAGTGTGTCGACTCAAATTGTTGAACGCGACACTATCGGGTTGATGCTGCATCACGAAACGATGGACAGTTCTGCACGCCAAGAATTGGGCGCAATTTTAGATATTATCATTGCCAGCGATAAAGCGAACTTTCGTTCGATGCGCAGCTGGGTCGGAGAAAATTTATGAGATATTGGATTAGCTTAGGTGCGCTCGCAATTGCTTTGGCTTCGTCTCCTGCCTTCGCGCAAAGAGACGATGACGACAAGCGAGCGGAAACCGCAATTGAAATTGCCCGGGAGCTTGGTATTTCCGGCGACGATGTCCGTCCCGAAGATCAACGCGAGATAAAAATTTTTGGCAAGCCGGTCGTCATCGGTGGTGAAATCGGCACATCGGCACAGTACCGCAGAGACTATGAACTGACCGAAGGAGCCCAGGACGATGACATCTCGGTTGATCCGGAGTTTAAGCTAGAGGCCATTATGCCGCTCGATGACAGCACCGTGGTCTTTGCCAGCGGCAAAGCATTTGGCGAAGTTGATATCTACAAAGAAGGCGGCGGCGAGGAGCAAGTAGCCGGCGTAGAACTCGACGAGGCGTGGATACTGAAGACCGGAATCGGTGGCACTGATTTTGCGATCCAGCTGGGTCGCCAACAAGTGCAGGATCGCCGCGAATGGTGGTGGGACGAGGATCTCGATGCTGTTCGTGTACATTATTTTGGCGACAAGTTGCGCGGCTTTGCTGGGATTGGTCGGGAGTTTGGGTATAAATCAACCTTGGGACGCCAGGACCCCGAAGATAAAAACATCGTTCGCATATTCGGCACTGCGACTTGGGAGTGGTCCGACCGGCAGGAAATCGGTCCGGTATTCTTGAATCACCGTGACACTTCATCAAAATTCGCCGTTGGTGACTTGGCTGACGCGGATTTGCGCGACGAAAGCGAGGCGTCGCTTACTTGGATGGGGTTTCGCGGGCGTGGCCGCGTCAAAGCGGATTTCCCGGGAAAATTCTATTATTGGTTCGACCTCGCGCGTGTAGCGGGTTCGGTGTTGGAATATGATTTCGCGGCCTTTGATGCAACTCGCGACCGGGTGACGGCCGCGACAAGAACCAATGTCAAAGGCTGGGCATATGATGTCGGCATTAGCCTTGAATTACCGTTCAAGTTCAAGCCCTATTTGACGCTTGGCTATGCCCGCGGTTCTGGCAACGACGGCAGCAGCGCCACCGACGGTGCCTTCCGGCAAACCGGATTGCACAATAATAACGGCAAGTATCGTGGGCTCAGTCGCTTCCGTTATTACGGCGAAGTGCTGCGCCCTGAACTCTCGAACATCTCCATTTCAACTGTCGCGCTCGGCATACCAGTGAGCGAAAGCGCCTGGCTTGAAACCATCTGGCACAGGTACAAGCAACCAGTGGCCGATAACCGAATTCGCGGCTCGCGCCTGGATATCGAACCGATTGGCCTTGACCGGGGTTTGGGTGATGAATTTGATTTCGTTTACACGCAAAGGCTAGGCAATGCTTGGGAGTTTGAAATCACCGGCGGTGCATTTCGCGCTGGGCAGGCATTTGGCAATGCGGCCGGCAAATGGGCAACGCTCGCGCAGTTCAAGTTAGATTTCAATTTCTAGAATGGCGGATTTGGTGCAGCCCGGTTCGAGAAGCGGCCCAAGAATTTTTTGACCACGCCCTTTTCACCCCCAAAGAACGGGTTCGATTCACGGAAACGTCACCATTCCTGCATTTCCAATCAAAGCGAGCGACTTCCAATTCGGCTTGCAACTTTGTCCGAGAAGCGCGTAACCAGATATATGGTCGCAACGGTCGGATAATTTGCCTGATAAAATGACGGAAATTGAAGAAAAACCCAAAAGCGCGTTGCGGGCATTTCTCGATAGCGAAACCTCTGGTGGATTGCTGCTGATCGCAGCATCGGCAGTTGCTTTGCTATTGAGTAATTCTCCTTTTGCCGCTTCCTACGCAAGCGTTCTTGAATGGCATATCGGCAGCATGTCGCTCCATATGATTATCAACGACCTTTTGATGGCGCTATTTTTCTTGCTAGTGGGGTTGGAGATCAAGCGCGAGTTTACTGATGGGCAACTGGCGACGTGGGAGCAAAGGCGCCTGCCGATCATTGCAGCAGCATTCGGCATGGCCGCGCCCGCGTTTTTATATGTTGCGGCCATCGGCGCAGACCCAGCGCATATGCGCGGCTGGGCGATACCGGCAGCGACCGACATAGCCTTTGCACTTGCGGTACTTGGGCTGTTAGGGCCGCGCGTACCGTTATCGCTCAAGCTATTCTTGACCACAGTTGCCATCGTCGACGATTTGGGAGCTGTTGCGATCATTGCCATCGGCTATACCGAAGCAATTAGCGGACCCGCAATGCTGACGGCGATATTGGTGATGGCAGCAATGTTTCTAATGAACCGTTGGAACATCCGCGCGATCTCGCCGTATCTCATTGCTACAGCGGCCCTGTGGTACGCGGTGCACGCATCGGGCGTTCACGCCACCGTTGCTGGCGTATTGGCCGCGATGATGATGCCGGTCAAGCCAACGCCAGCCGCTCCAGATGCCAGCGATTCGGTGTTGCACAGGGTTGAGAATTTGATCAGTCGTCCGGTGGCTTGGTTGGTCTTGCCCTTGTTCGGCCTTGCCAATGCAGGCGTTGCGTTAAGCGGTACGGCGATCGCAGATCCGTTGGTTCTTGCGATCATCGCCGGTTTATTCTTCGGCAAGCAATTTGGCGTGTTCGGAGCGGTTTGGCTTTTGGTGCATTTAAAGTGGGCAACGCTTCCCAAAGGCGCAAGCTGGACGCACGTTTACGGGGTGGCGCTATTATGCGGTATCGGCTTCACCATGAGCCTGTTCATCGGCGATTTGGCCTTTGGCGATGCGGCGCATAAGGATGCCGTGCGGATCGGGGTACTCGCTGGTTCGTTGCTATCGGCTTTGGCGGGCTACTTGGTTTTGCGTTTTGCCGACCGAAATTGACGCACGCCGGAATTAACGAAACAATACCGTCCGGTTACCGTTTAGAATGATGCGGTGTTCAACATGTGCTTTGACAGCGCGAGCAAGCACGCGGCTTTCAGTATCCTGACCAAGGGCAATAAGGTCTTCCACCGAGTCAGCATGATCTACGATTGTAACGTCTTGCGCGATGATCGGTCCTTCATCCAGTTCAGCCGTCACATAATGCGCAGTTGCGCCTACCATTTTTACGCCGCGCTCATGTGCCCGGTGATAGGGCCTTGCTCCTTTGAAGCCGGGCAAGAAGCTGTGGTGGATATTGATAACTCTACCGCCGAGTTTTGTACAAACTTGGTCGCTTAGGACCTGCATATAACGAGCTAGAATCACAAGATCGACCTGTTCGGTATCAATCAGGTCGAGCAGCGTTTCTTCCTGTCGTAACTTGGTGTCCGGCGTCACGGGCAAATGGTGAAACGCGATATTTTCATGTTCGACGCGACCCCGCCAAGTTTCGTGGTTGGAGACAACGCTGGTGACCGTCATCGGCAAACGTCCAGTTTGCGTGCGGTATAAGAGATCATTGAGACAATGCCCGCCTTGCGAAACCATGATGATCGCACGAGGCTTGATCGCCAGATCATGTAATTGCCAACGCATCGACCAACTGTCACCTAGTGGCGAGAAGGCATCTGCAATTTGCGCACGGGTGCGGCCGAAGGGCGCAGAAAATTTCACCCGCATGAAAAAACGGTTGCTTTCGACATCACCGAATTGCGCGGCCTCAATGATATTGCAGTTCTGCGATAAAAGCGCATTTGCCACAGCAGCGACTATGCCTTGGCGGTCATCGCAAGAAAACAAGAGTACAAACTGGCTATTATTATCCGACATGATTTTCCCGCAATAGTGGCTGAGACATGTGACCGCATCTATTGCACAGAAACATGATTTTTCTGCAAATTTTAAGTCAATTTTTCTTTAACCCCAAGTCTTGGGGGCAAATTAACCGGGATCAGCGATTCATTGCTAACCGCAGTGTGTAACAACAAAATTATCCAAACACTGCCATTGACGAAAACAAAGGAGAAAAGTGATGTCGCCTGATTCCGCTCTGGTAGCCTTTACTTCGCTGGGTTTTGCATCTGTCTTTTTGGCGTTGGTAATCGGCATGGGTGGTAATCCGCAAAATGTCACCGCTGCAATCGGCAGCATGACCCCGCAGGCGCGCCGCCGTGCACGGTTTGACCAACTTGATGAAATGACAAGGATTGCTGATGAAGCAATCGAAGCACGTCAATTGGGCAAGCGCGCCGTTTAATGGTGACGATTAAATAGTGAAAGGCAAGTTTCGGGTTCCGGCCCCCCGCATGTAACGGAACCCGAATCAAAAATGGCGGTCGCATAAAAAAGCACCCGCCAAAGTGGTGCTAACCCTCGGGTAACGCGCACTGGCGGTCGTACCATCCCCCCGGTACGACCGCCTTTCTTTCGCGCGATGAAACTTCTGAGCCTTAGCCGAAGCCAGATTGCTTAATTTTCGCGTTTGTTTTCCTGATGACCAGCGCCCCGTCCGCTATGGTCTTCAAACGACCTTGGCGTTGCCCGAGGTGCCTGCGGAGCAGGCCTTGGAGCAGGCGCACTTTGCGGTGCTGACGCCTGCGGTACATTTGCCGAGCGACCACCTTGATAACTAACCGGTCCTTGACTGCCACCGCTGCCTTCAAAGCTGCGACCGCGCTCCCGTCCGCCGCCTTCACCATTGCCGCGTCTCCATCCGCCACGCTCGCCGTCGGCACGCCCGCGCCTTCCGTATTGCTGGTCAGGTGCTGGAACCGGAGGCGTGGCTTGTGTCGTTGTTACAGGACTTCCATTGCGGTCAGGGCCGCGACGTCCGTACCTGCCTCTGTCGCCTTCAGCGCGGCCGCCATATCTCCCAGACTGCCCCATGGCATCGGGTAGTGTCACTTGGCGGTCGCGCGAGCGGCCATAATGTCCGTCGCGTCTACCGCCGTCGTGTCCACGATCGCCGCCATCATGACGCCCGCCGCCATTATAGCCATGACGTCTGCCATGATAATTGTTGCGCTGCCAATCATGGCGCTGACGCCCCCAATAATGGCGGTGATGATCGTTCATGTTGAAGCGCTTGCCCAACCGGTCAAATGTGTAGAAGCCGTAGCCAGGATAAAACAGGTCCTGGTACCAGCCGCCACCATAGCCGATATTGTAGAAGCCGTAGCCTTGGTCACAATCATAGTAATTGTCGAACGGGCTATAGGGATCGCAGTCATAATAGCCGCCATCGTCATATAAACCTAAGCCAAAGCCGGTGTAACATCCCGAAACGCTGAATGCTGCGCCGGTAACGGCAGCCAACCTCAACGCCAGTTTGGCCGAAGGCAATTGAAACAATTTTCTCATCATGCACCCCTTCTATCGTTTCGATCCGGCCCCATTTCGCTCTATCGATTCGCTGGCACGGTCTATCGTACTTGCCGCATTATGGCCACGGAGTTGAATTGCTTGTGAATGGACTTGTTGGCTGCCGTTCAGATTTGCAACTACGATTGCAGCCGCTAGTTGCAGCATCGGTCGGGTAGTGGCAGGGAGCAACTACAAACCATAGAATTCTCAAAGGACCGCAAACATGGCCTTGGCCAGCAGCGAAGCAGCAAATCCGCATTGGACACCGCGCGCTGGAAAGGCGCAGTTGGAACATATTCCAGGTGAGCACGGCTTACCGGTGTTTGGAACGACACTGCGGACGCTCCGCAATCCCTCTGCTTATACTGACCATCTTTTCCGGTCATATGGCAAGGTTGCGAGGGTAAACACCTTTGGCAGCCCGGGCGTCATGCTGTTTGGGGCCGAGGCAAACGAGCTTATTCTTTTTGACCGCGAAAAGCTGTTCTCATCCGAACAGGGCTGGGGGCCGACGCTCAATTTGCTATTTCCGCGCGGGTTGATGCTGCTCGATTTTGATCACCACCGCTTAGATCGGAAGGCCCTTGGCATTGCGTTTAAACCAGAGCCGATGCGCGGCTATTTACAAGACATTCACGAAACTTTTTCGGCACAAATGGGAAAATGGCGCGGGACGCTGACTATATATAATGCGATCAAACAGATCACACTTGATGTCGCGGCCAAGGCATTTCTGGGTGTTCCTTTGGGACCAGAAGCTGACAAAGTGAATGCGGCCTTTGTCGATATGGTGCAAGCCTCCATCGGTGTAGTTCGTGCCCCGGTTCCCTTTACCAAAATGGCCAAGGGCGTAGCCGGGCGAAAATATTTGATCGAGTTCTTTGGCCCCCAAATTGCCGAACGTCGCCGCAATGAAAATCGGACAGATATGTTCAGCCAATTCTGCCGAGCAACGCGCGAAGACGGCGGTTATCTTTCCGACGGCCAATTGGTTGATCACATCAACTTCCTTATGATGGCCGCGCATGACACAATCACTTCTTCGCTGACATCCATGATCTGGTTCTTGGCAAAAAATCCTGAATGGCAGGAAAAGCTGCGCTCTGAATGTCTTTCGATCGCGCCCGCAGGGGTGGGTTTGACAGGCGCAGATTTTGAAAAATTCGAAATTACCGAAATGGTGTTCAAGGAAACCATGCGGCTTTTGCCGCCGGTCCCCAGCATACCGCGCCGTAGCTTGAGAGATTTTGAATTCATGGGCTACCAGATTCCGGCGGGAACACTGGTCGGGCTTTCGCCGGGATATGTTCACAAGATGGCAGAATATTGGGAAGAGCCCGAGAAATTCGACCCCCTACGTCATAGCGCTGAGCAATCTAAAGCTCGCCATAAATACGCGTTTGTACCCTTTGGCGGCGGCGCGCATATGTGCCTTGGGCTGCATTTCGCGCATATGCAGGTGAAATTGTTCACCCACCATTTGCTGACTCAGGTACGGATTAGTGTTGCCGAGGATTATGCACCAAAATGGCAGGTCTGGCCGATGCCAAAGCCTACCGACGGCTTGCAGGTTACACTGACCGCACTATAATAATCTTATCCGCTGTTGCGCAGAGCAGTCGCAATCGCGTTGATGGTTAGCTGTATGCCTTCGCCAATGCGAGGATCGGTCTCTCCGCTCCGGTGCCGCCTTAGCAGAGCAATCTGCAAATGATTGAGAGGCTCGATATAGGGCAAGCGCAACCTGATAGAATTTGCAAGCGCAGGTTGTTTTTGCAGCAAAGCAGACTGGTCCGTGATTTCCAGCAATTGATCGTGCGCCAGTTGCCAGCCGTCTCTGATCATCCCGAATAAGCCTTTGGCCAAATCCTGATTTTCAACCAATCCGGCATATTCTGCGGCGATGTGCATATTGGATTTCGCCAAAACCATTTCCCAGTTAGCCAACATAGTCCCGAAAAATGGCCATTGCGTTGCCATGGCTTTTAGCAAAGCGCGGTCTTCAAATTTGGATAGCGCCTGTCCGGTTCCGTACCAACCCGGCAGCATGGTGCGTGTCTGTGCCCAACTGAACACCCAGGGTATGGCGCGTAGATCTTCTATCTTGCCGCTCGTGGTCCGGCTCGAGGGGCGCGAACCAATCTTCAACGTGGCAATTTCGGAAATGGGCGTCATTTGGCGAAAGAATTCTGCAAAACCGCTCTGTTCGTAAACCAGTCCGCGATACGCAGAGAATGCGGTGTCGGAAATTCCCTGCATTGCCTTTAAGAAAGCAGGGTCGACGGCGCGAGAGCGAGCTTCTTGCCGCAATGAGGAAAGCATCGTTGCCGAAACGATCGCCTCCAAATTCACAGACGCATTTTCAATCGAACCATATTTTGCCGCGATCACTTCGCCTTGTTCAGTTATTCGGATACGGCCGTTCACAGTACCAGCAGGCTGCGCCAATATCGCGCCAAAGGCCGACCCGCCGCCGCGGCCCACGGCCCCACCGCGACCGTGGAACAATTGCATGGTGATTTGGGCTTTGGCGAAGACTTTGGCCAGCGCTTCGCTTGCTGCATACAGCTCCCAAGTAGAGGTAATGTATCCGCCGTCCTTGTTGCTATCGGAATAGCCGATCATGATTTCTTGAAAACCGCGCTCTTTACACATCGAACCGATACGGCTCAGGTTGAAGAGTTCGCCCATGACGCCAGGTGCTTGCTGCAAATCCGAAATGGTTTCAAATAGCGGCACTACCGAAATGTCGCTTGTGGCGAAACCGGCGGCATCCACGCGGTAAAGCCCGGCTTCTTTAAGCAAGACGTAAACTTCCAGCAGATCAGACACGCTGGTCGCCTTGCTGATAATGGCATTTGTAATGCAGTCTGCACCATATTGCTTTTGCGCTTTCTCAGCGGCCTGGAACACCAACAGTTCCTTGGCAGTTTCCCCGGAAAGCGCTGTATTCACGGCGCATAGCGGCCGGTTGTGCGACAGCTCTTTTGTCAGCAATTCAATGCGCTGCGCTTCGGACAGATCCATGTAGTTACGGCATGACCCCGCGTGCTTCAACATCTCGGCAACGGTCCGTTCGTGCACTTCACTATTCTGGCGCAGATCAAGCGTTGCCAAGTGAAAGCCAAAGCAATCAACCGCGCGGATCAACCTGCCAAGGACTCCGCTGCTGCCGAGCGTGCCTTTACCGTCTTCAGCGAGGGCACTTGCGATGACGGACAAATCATTGCGGAAATCGGTCGGCGACGAATATGGTGCTCCGCGAACCTTGGCTTCACGCGGAGGCGGGCTCTTCGCACAAACCGCATATGTCGCGGCGAGGCGTGCGTAAATGCCGCTCAGTGCGCGGCGATATGGTTCGTCTTGACGGCTGGGGGCTTCGTCACCGCTTGCCTGCGCCAAGTCCAAAATTGCTTTAGGGACCTTGGCGTGATCCGAGGAGATTGACAGTTCGGCACCCAGAAAATGCACTTCGTCGAGATAAAAACTTAATATTGTTGCTGATTGGCGTTGCAACGCATGTTCGAGCATTCCCGCATCTACAAACGGATGGCCGTCGCGATCGCCACCTATCCAACTACCGAGCTTCAAGAACGTTGCAGGTCGCTTGCCCAGGATATGCTGCCATTTCGCATAAAGATTAGGCAGCACCTTTATAAAAACATCTTCCATGTAAGCGCGGACATTTTCAATTTCGTCCGCAACAACCAGCTTTTCGCGCCGGATTGGGCGTGTTTGCCATAATAAGGCTATTTGGCGTTTGATCGCGTCATCAATTTTGTCGCCGCTTGGCGTAAACTCCAAGCCCGCATCGCGCAGCTGCATCAGATCAGCAATTCGGTTCTTGTGATCGATAATGCTTTTGCGGCGAACTTCGGTAGGATGCGCGGTTAGAACCGGTACGATCAGCATATCAGCCAAGGCCGACATTATCGTCTCGTGTTTTATACCCTTGGCCTCGAGAGTTGCGATGGCATCGGCCAGGCTTGCGCCTTCTTCGCGCACCATGCCCTGTCTATCTTCAGCCAAATTGGCGAGAAGCGAAAACAACATGAACCCGCGCACAAATTCCAGCGTGTCCCCAAGGTTGAGCGACCCAAGCCCAGAATCAATGCTGTCTTCATCTGCGACGCCCCTGTGGCGATCGACACTTGCGCTGCGAATATATTCGGTCTGACGGTAAAGCCGTTCTCCGCCGTACGCACTAATGACTTCGCCCAGCAGCTTTCCAAGAAAACGAATGTCGGGATTTTGGGAAACGGGAGACTTTACTTCGAAATTCATTGACCAACCTGTCTGGATAATCGATCGATTGTTTGATTTTGAAATTCGATCCGTTCTGCGACTCTCGCATGAACCGCCTTGATAAGTGGGGTCAAAAGCGTTGCCGCCCTGACTTGTTCCCGTGCGCCTTCTTGCGCGAGAATAGTGTCTAATTCTGCCAAGGCCGAAACGCCTTCTCCGCGCCCTGCATCAAGTCGCGACAACAGCATATGCGCCCTTATCCAAGCCTCGCTGCCAACTGCCGCGCTCGTTGCCGCTTGAACCGCTGCCTGAGCTGCCGGCAAATTGGCAGTAAATTTTACGTCAGCTTGCCGCGCTCTGTTTTCCAGGCCGTTGATTTGATCCGCCAATTGCGGGGGCAGCGCATCGGCTGTCTCAGGCAATGTCTGTTCGGGCGCGCTAACGGGCACTTTGGACTCAAATGGCCGTTTGGCAAGCGACGGAAAATCGCCTTGTGCCGTTGAACATGCCGACAACAGTAAAGTGGATAAGATAAGGAGAGGTTTGTGGATCATTTTGACAACGCTTTAGGCCCCGGCACCGGCGCAAGCAAGAGCCGCAGAAATGCGCTTCATTGTCGTTGACAAAGCGGGTGCCTTCGACTAGCTGCGCCCCTTCTGGCGTGTGGCATCGGTTTCCTTGCGATTCTTTTGCTGCGCCAACAACAAGCATCTCTCGGGGTGCCAAGCTGTAAGAAACGGATGAGTTAAAGCCATGTTCGCAATCGTGCGCACGGGCGGCAAGCAATATCGCGTAGCCGCCGGAGACAAAATCGCAGTTGAAAAACTGCCCGGAAATGCTGGTGACACTGTGAAGCTGGACGATGTCCTGTTCGCGGGCGAAGAAGGTAAGGTTGCCGATACAAAGGGCCTTTCCGTTTCAGCTGAAATTATCGCGCAAGAACGCGGTGAAAAGGTGATCGTTTTCAAAAAGCGTCGCCGGCACAATTACCGCCGTAAGCAAGGCCACCGTCAGTCTTTGACGCTCTTGCACATCACGGCCGTCGGAAACAGCAAAGCCGCGCCAAAGGTTGCTGCGAAAGCGGAAAAGCCCGCTGTTGCGCCGAAAACTGAAAAAGCTGCGGCTGCTGCGCCGACTGTCGATGCGTCGAACCTCTCGCTGATTTCTGGCGTTGGACCGGCTATCGAGAAAAAGCTGCGCGCTGCGGGCATCACCAGCTGGAACGACATTGCGGCTTGGGACGATGCTGCCATCCAAAAGTGGGATGCAGAGTTGAAGCTTAATGGTCGCGCGACTAAAGAAGAGTGGGTCGAGCAAGCCAAGGAATTGCTTGCTGGTAAAGAACCCCGTGCGAAAACCGACAAGGCCGAAAAAGCCTCGGGCAAAGATAAGTAAGGATTTCCAACCATGGCACATAAAAAAGCAGGTGGTTCTAGCCGTAACGGTCGCGATTCAGCAGGCCGTCGTCTTGGCGTGAAAAAGTTCGGTGGTCAGGAAGTGATCGGCGGCAATATTATTATTCGTCAGCGCGGGACCAAAGTGTACCCGGGCGCCAATGTGGGCCTTGGCAAGGATCACACCTTGTTTGCGCTCACCGCTGGCCGCGTGCGATTCCACGCTGGCAAACTCGGCCGCAAATATGTCTCGGTAGACATGATGGCAGTAGCCGCGGAATAAAATCGGACAATCAATAAAGGGTTGTCCAGCTGGATGACCCGGAAGCTAATCTTGCACAAGAAGCGCTTCACCTGACAGGGAGACGGGTCAACCGGTCTCCCTTTCTTTTTGCCTCTTTCTCCCTGCAAATCCGGTCTTTCGAGGCCAATTGTCGCTGGAATGTCATTTAATAATGGCATTGGCAGCGCGGGTTAAGGAGTGAAGCGATGTTCGCCAGAACAGAAAGATTGTTGTTGCGGCCCAGTTGGCCCGAAGATGCATCAGCGCTGTATGCTGCTGTCGCTGACGAAGGCATTGTTCGCAATTTGGCCAACGCGCCTTGGCCTTATACACCAGAGGACGCCGCTCGTTTTGTGTGCTGCGAGCCCGCATGGAACTTACCCAATTTCATGCTGATGTTGCGCACCGACGGCGCGCCGCGGCTGATAGGATCATGCGGTCTAGGCGAACATAACGGCGAAGTTGAGCTTGGCTATTGGATTGCCCGTTCCTTTTGGGGGCAGGGCTATGCTGCCGAAGCTGCAAAAGCGGTTGTTGGGATTGCTAAGACTCTAGGACATCGCAAGTTGGTTGCAGGTCATTTCACCGACAACCCTGCATCAGGCCGGGTCCTCCAAAAAATCGGCTTCAGGCCTTTGGGGCGGTGCGAACAGCGATATAGCGCTGGCCGGAGCCAACATGTGCCTTCGCTGCTGTTTGAACTGCCACTGGCGAACGAAAGCGAAGATGGCGGAGACAAAGATGCATCGTTGCCGAATATGCCGATGCGATTGGAAATGCCTATGTTGAATGCCGCTTAGGCTGCTTTCGCCAAACGAGGCGATTTCCGGCGTTCGCTCCTGTCTTCGGCAGCGACTTCCGTTTGCTCGCTGGTGGCTTCATTTTGTGCCATCAAAGCGCGACCTTTGGCAAGTGTAGCCCGGTCGTCGATACGCCAAGGATGAAATCCGGGTTTCAAGAATTTTAGCCATGGGCCGATGATATTACGGGCGATGCCGCTTTTGCCAAAGCCGTGACGCATAACACCAAAAAACGCGCGCCTACGGCTCATGCCATCCTGCTCTAGCAGCGTGAGCTGGCCTCGCGTACGGTTGATGAAGAAGCTTGCTGTTACCAAAAGCATCAACGCTGTTTGGGTTAAATAACGCCGTGTTGAACTCCAGTCGCGTGTCGCGTGCTGCCAGATATCAAAAGCAACAGCTTTATGTTCAATCTCCTCGACGGCGTGCCAATGCCAGATCGCAGCAATTTTTGGGTCGCACCCCGCTAAATGATGGTCATTGTGCAGCATCTCCGCTGCTATCATGGCCGTGAAATGCTCGATGCACATGGTTGCACCCAGTTTGGTTAGGTCGCTTGCTCGGGCAAAACGGCCGACAAAGCCTTCAATCACTTTTTTCAAGGGCGTAAGATCATAGCCCGAACCAGTGATCGCAGCGTTGAAACTGTCATGTTCGCTGCTGTGGCCTGCTTCTTGTTGGACGAAGGCGTCACAGTCGTCGCGCAATTGACCGCTGAGCGAACTGCGCCACGCTGCTACACTGCGCATCATGAACGTTTCGCCAACGGGAAAAACCGCCGAGAGCGAGTTTAGAAATGCGGTTGCAAAAGGATCACCGCGCAACCAATGGCGCGGCAAATCGGTCAATACCGGCGTGGTATGCGTGCGCAAAATGATCGCAGGAACATCGCGCTGTTCCTGCGGCTGCGCAGATCTTGCCCCCTGATTCCACAAATCCATACTGTATATTTAGCGTGCAGCTTGTGAAAATGACTTTAAGTCATTTGGTTAACGCGGCGAGCACCACCAAGTAATAGCCTTGAATTTTCACAATTTGTCCAGTTAACGCTGCTGCGACTTGTATGCCGTTGCCCAGCGGATGCAGAGGGTCTATGAAAGTGGGCGATGACATCAATAGTGAAGTTAGATTTTAGCGACGGGGTAAAGCGCCCGAAGCGATTGACACCCGAAGCTAGCCGCATGGCGGCTTTAGAGGCGGCACGGCTATTGCTTATCGAAGCGGGCCCGCAATCTGTTACTTTGAAAGCGGTTGGTGCGCGTATCGGTCGCACCCATGCGAACTTGCTTCACCATTTCGGTTCAGCATCGGGCTTGCAGCGCGATCTTGCCGAATATCTGACGCAAGGGATTTGCGCGAAGATCGCTGCAGCCATTCTTGCGATGCAGGGCGGCGATTTGCCACCGCGCGCCGTTGCTGATTTAATCTTTGATGCATTCGATGCGGAAGGTGCAGGCGCCCTGGCGTCTTGGATGGTGCTTTCGGGGAATGAAGACGCTCTTGATCCCGTGGTCGAGGCTATTCATAAGCTTGTCGATGATATTGCCGTCGATGGTCATGCCGATGTCCCGTTGCACTTGTTGACGTTGGAACTTGTCCTTTTGGCGCTCGGAGATGCAACACTTGGCGGCGCACTCTCGGCGTCGCTTGGCCTTAGGCGAGAATCAGGAAGACAGATTGCCGCGCGTCGGCTTGAACAGAGTATGCAGCTTTGGCAGGCGGACATTCAGAAGAAATAGTTGCATTGGGGGAATCAAAATGGCTCACACACCTATATTCCGCAGGCTCGCGGCTCTTTCTGTCCTGTTTGGTTTGACGATGACAGCAAATGCCGATGCGCCCGTCGACGCCCAAACACAAAAATCTAAGGCCGAAGCCATTCGTTCAACCGCTTTGGCATCCGTAAAAAACGGACAATGGTCGCGCAAAGGCATCATGTTTGATGCAACGGGCGGCATAATGAACGAACGAAACGAGCCGGTTTGCATTACGGAGGCCAACCGGGAATTTTTACTCGCGACATCGCTGTTTGATACCTATGTTGAACTCGCCGGCAGCGAAAGGTGTAAATTTTCCGCGCTGGACCTTGCTGACGGAAAGCTATCGATAAACCTTTCCTGCGCTCTGGGCGATGATCCCGAGCAGGAAAATTACACCGATAGGTTGGAAGGAAACATCGCGGCTGAGCACATCGAGCTAACCGCCAAAGGCGAAGTTTTCGGTCAAATGGGAAATAACTATTCCGTCACTATGCAGCGCACTGGTGATTGTAGCCAAAAAGACGTGTCCGAAACGCAACCGCAAATCGCGCCATAATAGCAAAGCTGGCAAAATGGTACGGCCTCGCCTAAGGGCATGCCATGCATTTTCTCGATCAAGCCAAGATATTCATTCGTGCGGGTTCCGGTGGCCCGGGCGCTGTTAGTTTTCGGCGCGAAAAATATGTCCAATATGGCGGACCCGATGGCGGCAATGGTGGTCGCGGCGGTGACATAATTTTTGAGGCAGTGGCTGGACTCAATACCCTTATCGATTTCCGGTATACCCAACATTTCAAGGCGGCGCGCGGAGTGCAAGGAATGGGTCGCGACCGGCACGGTGCCTATGGCCCGGATTTAGTGATTAAGGTACCGGTGGGCACACAAATCCTTGCCGATGATGAAGAACGAAGCCTGATGGCCGACCTGACCGAGGTAGGACAACGGGTTGTCTTTTTAAAAGGCGGCATGGGTGGCCGCGGCAATGCCAGTTATAAAACAAGCACCAATCGGGCGCCCCGCCAGCATCAGCCCGGCATAGAGGGCGAGGAGATGTATGTCTGGCTGCGTTTGAAACTGCTGGCAGATGCAGGGTTGGTCGGCATGCCCAATGCGGGGAAATCAACATTTATCAATCAGGTATCGAATACCAAGGCAAAGGTTGGGGCATATGCCTTTACCACATTGCGTCCCCAATTGGGTGTGGTCGGGCATAGATCACGCGAATTTGTGCTGGCCGATATTCCTGGCCTGATTGCCGGAGCTGCTGACGGCGCAGGCGTGGGCGACCGTTTTCTTGGCCATATCGAACGGTGTCGGATCCTGATTCACTTGGTCGATGCAACCAGCGAAGATCCGGTTGAGGCATGGAAAGTGGTGTGTGAAGAACTGGTCGAATATGGTGGTGGCCTTGCCGACAAGCCGCAAATTGTTGCCTTGAACAAGGGTGATTTGCTCGATGAGGAAATCATGGCCGATATTGCGGCACAGTTACAGGCGGCGGGTGCCGTCGATGTGATCTCCATATCAGGTGCAACAGGGCAAGGCATTGACCTTGTCCTGGACCGCGTGCTGGCTGCCTTGCCCGCACAAAGCAGTATCGAATCGTCCAGCGGTTTGAATGAGGAAGGCACATGGTCTCCGATCTGAACGCGGCCCGACTTTCTGCCGAAGCTTGCTCTTTGATCGTCGTCAAAGTCGGCTCGTCCTTGCTGGTCGAGCCGGACGGCCTCGTTAGGCGCAAGTGGCTAAAAACGCTCGTTGCTGACATTGCAGTGTCCAAAGCTGAAGGCCAAAATGTCATCATTGTCAGCTCGGGCGCTATCGCGCTCGGCGCGCGTCGGTTGGACATGGAAAAAGGCGGGCGAGCCAGCCTTGCTGATGCGCAAGCCGCTGCTTCTGTCGGGCAGATTATCCTAGCGGGACTATGGGCGGAACTTCTTGGCGCCGAAGGCCTGACGGCTGCGCAGATGCTAGTGACGCTTGATGATCTTGAAGATCGCCGCCGCTATTTGAACATCACCGCGACATTGGAACGCTTACTTGGTGCTGGCGCAATCCCCGTCATCAACGAAAATGACAGCGTTGCAACGGAAGAAATCCGGTTTGGCGACAATGATCGCTTGGCCGCACGGATTGCGCAAGCCGCGGGCGCCAACGCCGTGGTCCTCTTGTCCGACGTTGACGGGCTTTATGACCGCAACCCAAAGCAGGCCGGAGCGGCGATTATATCCGAAGTTTCGCGTATCGACGCACGGATCCGCGCGATGGTGGAGGTGGGATCGTCTTCGGGTATGGGTTCGGGCGGTATGGCTTCAAAGCTGGAGGCCGCAGAAATCGCGACGCGTGCGGGCATCGGTCTCGCAATCGCTTCTGGCCTTCGTGATCATCCGCTTAAGTCGCTAGCTGGCGGCGCGGCAATGACATGGTTCGTACCCAAAGATGGCGCGAATGCGCGTAAGAGCTGGCTGGGCGGTAGGCAAACCGTCAAAGGGCAGATCGTCGTCGATGCAGGCGCGGCAAAAGCCCTGAAAAAAGGGGGCAGCCTGCTGCCCGCTGGAGCAATTCGGGTAGCCGGATCGTTTCAGCGCGGCGATGTTGTCGATATTTGTTCCGAAGCGGGCGTCGCCATTGCGCGCGGCCTTGCCGAACATGAAGCGCCGGACGCCAAACGCATCTGCGGCAAACGAAGCAGTCAACTTGAAGCGATTTTGGGGCCAGTACCGCGTAACGTTCTGGTACACCGGGATCATATGGTATTGCTCTGATGGGGGCTGCGAAAGTAATCGCCCTGACCGGTGCGACTGGCTTTGTCGGTAAGGCCACGCTCGAGCGCTTGATCGAAAGCGGCTATGAAGTACGCGCGCTTGCCCGGCGCGAACAGAATGCACGAAAGAGTGTGACTTGGGTAGCAGGCAGTCTGGAAGACCGCGATAGCCTTAAACAACTATGCAGCGGTGCTGATGCTGTCTTGCATATTGCAGGCGTAGTGAATGTGCCACGCCGGGAGGATTTTGAGCGCGGCAATGTGACCGCCACCGAAAACCTGATTGCTGCTGCGAAAGAAGCAGGCATCAGCCGGTTCGTTCATGTCTCTTCGCTGTCGGCGCGTGAGCCAAAACTCTCAAATTACGGTGCCAGCAAAGCCAAAGCCGAAAAGCTGGTGGGAACTAGCTTGCTTGACTGGACTATTGTCAGGCCGCCGGGGGTTTTCGGACCGGGCGACGCTGACGGGCTTGAGATGTTCAAAATGGCCAAAAAGGGCTTCATGTTGTTGCCGCCGCGCGGCCGTGCTTCCTGGATCCATGTCGATGATCTCGCGCGCTTGCTGGTGGCCTTGCTGCCATCAAGCGAGGCAGTAACGGCGCAAGTTTTTGAGGCTGACGATGGCCAACCAAAGGGCTGGGACCACAGAAGCTATGGCCGCGCTATAGGTTGGGCGTTGGGAAAGCGCGTGACAGCACTTTCTGCGCCAGGGCCGTTTCTCGCGCTGGCCGCGTGGGGCGACCGCCTATTGCGCGGCAAACGGGCGAAGCTGACCCCGGACCGCGCAAGCTATATGCGTCACTGTAACTGGGTGATTGATCCAGAAGCGCGTCCGCCGCAAAATATCTGGCAGCCAGAAATCGTCACCCGCGCCGCGCTTAAGGATACGGCTCGCTGGTACCGCACTAATGGCTGGCTGTGATAGGATAGGCTGATTGGTTTGGCTGTATTTATGCCGCGATTTTGCCGTATTCGCTTGCCAAAGGCGCGATCATAAAGGCAGTGACGAATAGTTACTCAAAAGGAAAACCGATGACCGACCGCAATGCAACTTTTGAAAAGCTCAAAGACTTGATTGAGCCATTCAACAAAAAAGGCGTCGATCTCTCCGATGCGACGACTTTTGCGGGCGATCTCGAATGGGACAGCCTGACAGTGATGGATTTCGTCGCCGAAGTTGAGGACACATTCGACATTGTCATCACCATGAACATGCAGGCCGAGATTGAAACCGTAGGCAATCTTGTTGATGCGGTAATGAAGCTTACTGATTGAATGGAAATTGCAACCGTCACCTAGAACTTGTTTCAGGGTCCGTCTCTCCGCCAAAACCGGCGGTCTTAGTTGAAGGATGGATGCTGAAACAAGTTCAGTATGACGAATACCGATAAGGCAGGATAATGACTGATCTTTTCTCGAAATTCGACCCACTCATCCAGCAGCGAGAGACTCTGCTTTCAACAGGCCTGACCGATCCGTTCAATCTGGTGATGGAAAAGGTGCTTTCGCCCACTGTTGCGATTTGCAACGGCAAGGAAACGATTCTGCTCGGGACCTATAATTACATGGGCATGACCTTCGACGAAGATGTCATTGCCGCGGGCAAGCAAGCCTTTGACGATTTTGGCGCGGGGACAACCGGCAGCCGTGTGCTGAACGGCACCTTCAATCCGCACAAAGATGTCGAGGCCGCGTTGCGCGAGTTTTACGCGATGGACCATGCAATGGTCTTTTCAACCGGCTATCAGGCCAATCTTGGCATCATCAGTACGATTGCTGGCAAGGGCGATTACATCATCCTGGATATCGACAGCCATGCGTCGATCTATGATGGCTGCAAAATGGGCGATGCCGAAATTGTTGCCTTTCGTCACAATGATGTCGAAGCGCTGGAAAAGCGGCTGAAACGGCTCCCCGCCGACGCTGGCAAGCTGGTGGTGCTTGAAGGTGTCTATTCGATGCTGGGTGATGTCGCGCCTTTGAAAGAGATGATCCGCATCTGTAAAGAAGCAGGCGCCATGGTGCTGGTTGATGAAGCGCATAGCATGGGCTTTATTGGCGAAAATGGCCGCGGCGTGGCCGAGGAGCAGGGCTGCATCGATGACGTCGATTTCATCATCGGCACGTTTTCAAAGTCTGTTGGCACCGTTGGCGGTTTCTGCGTTTCAAATCATCCCAAGTTTGAGATTCTGCGGCTGGTCTGCCGCCCCTATGTGTTTACCGCAGCGCTACCACCAAGCGTTATGGCGTCGAGCGCGGCATCTATCCGCAAGCTGATGCACGGCGGTAATAAGCGCGCGCATCTGTGGGAGAATTCAAAAACCCTGCACCAGGGCCTGCGCGATCTGGGCTTTAAGCTTGGCACCGAAACACCTCAGTCGGCGATCATCGCGGTTATCATGCCCGATCTGGAACGCGGCGCGATGATGTGGGAAGCGCTGCTTAAAGAAGGGCTCTACGTCAATCTCGCCCGGCCCCCGGCGACCCCTGCGGGGATGACACTTCTGCGCTGTTCGCTATGCGCGGAACACACGGCTGAACAAGTGCAAGACATTCTCGGCCGCTTTGAACGTGCCGGTAAAACGGTTGGCATCCTTGCTTAGGTGTGCCGCCCTAACGCTGCTGCTGGCCGCGCCCGTGCAGGCCGAAACGCCGCAACCGGTTCCGCCAGGTATCGGCATTATGGAACAATCCTGCCTTCTTTACAGATGGAGTTGTTGATCGCGGTCAGGGCGGGCGGACCAGCCCGCAGTTGTTGCTGCGTTTCTATCTGGATGTAATCGCGCTGTACCCTGGCAATGTGCATATCATGGTCGGGACCAATGATTTTGCAGACAATACCGGACCGAGCAGCGAGGGCGCCTATTAAGGATAATATCAGCGCGATGGTGGGACTCGTTGGCGAGCTGCGCGCAGAGTTCACCAAGGACGGGGTCATCCGGAGGCGGAGGCTACCGTGTGATGCGTCCCATTGCTGAGGCTTCGATAGCAGAGGCGGGGAAGAAAAAGCACAAAATGCGTCGCTGACAATGCTTGCTGGTTGCTTTACCCATATTTGGATTTCCTAAGTTGACATGATGGGTGTAACCTTTCTCGGATATTCAGCGAAAGAAATGTCATGCGTCTATTCTCAGTTTTTGCCATTTTCCTTTTTGCCGGGTTTGCTTTTTGGGCGCAGTCTGGACAGTCGCTTTTGCAAAGGCCTGTCGATTTGCCGATGCCTACGGTGCAATTGGCTCCCGCCAAGGGCAGCGAAGTCGCGGTTCTTGCCGGAGGCTGCTTCTGGGGTATGGAGGCTGTGTTTGAGAGCCTTAAGGGCGTCAGCAGCGTAACTTCGGGCTATGCAGGTGGCAAACGCAGTGATGCGACTTATGACAAGGTATCGAGCGAAACGACGGGCCATGCTGAGGCGGTGCGGATCGTTTATGATCCTGCGAAAGTCACTTTTGAGCAGTTGTTACAGGTCTATTTCTCGGTCGCGCATGATCCTACCCAGCTCAACCGGCAAGGACCCGATAAGGGCCCAAGCTATCGCTCCGCGATTT
Organism: uncultured Alphaproteobacteria bacterium; assembly: GCA_963763915.1. Classification (GTDB taxonomy): domain Bacteria; phylum Pseudomonadota; class Alphaproteobacteria; order Sphingomonadales; family Sphingomonadaceae; genus Sphingorhabdus_B. The sequence goes on along the minus strand of CAVXQH010000001.1, from coordinate 692,114 downwards.
TTCCTCAAACCGCAGCGCAGCGCACGACTGCGAATGATTATATCGCAAAGCTCATGAAAGCGCGCAGCTTTTCAAAACCGATCGTGACCAAAATCGAAAGCGGGGCATTTTATGCAGCAGAAGCCTATCATCAGGATTATGCGCGGCGTAACCCCAATGACAGCTACATTGTGACGAATGATGCGCCAAAGGTCAGGGCGCTTAAAGCAAAATTCCCTAATTGGGTGCGCTGATGGCGCGGAGGCCTAAGCGCCGCTCGGCAGGAATTGGCGACCAATAACTTCCCAGCTGGCACGGCGGCGTAGAAGTGGCCAGCGTGCCAGTTCGGTAATGATCCGCTGTTCGGGATCTTCCAGAATATGGACTAATTCCCCCCGCATTTCATTGGCAATCATCGTGTGGCAAAGCGCGGCTTGCCCTATGTCGATGTAGCGCGCTGGATTGGCCGTCACAGGATCAGCGCGCGTCGATTTGCGCTCGGCGCCCGGTTCAACGCTATGCGCGAGATCAAATCCCAGTTGCCAAAGATCGATAACGTCGACTTCCCGCTCCACATGGGCAAGCGCGGCGTTCAGCAATGTGGGCGGAGCGGCCATAACGGAGCGTGCGGCAAGCTTGCGCGCGTCCTCGTCTACGCACCACAACATGCGCACCGGATTGGCAAGATCGGCCCATATTTGCGCGCTCTGTTCATTGGCACGCGACAGGCGGAAAAGATCCTCTTCGCTAATGACGGCCAAGTCGGCGGTGATATTCGATAGCGTCAATGGTATGTGGATCGGTGGCATCAGGCGGTTGGCGCGCTTCAATATTCCGCTGTCATGTGTCTTGTCATAATCAGTGACTATGACGTAGATTTGCAGCGTCCCGGCTATGCTGCCGTTGGGTGCCGGATTGCATTGCATTACGACACGCGCGGTGTCGCCAAAACCGGCCGCGGCATGCGCGGCAAAAGCGCGCAGCTTGGGAGAAACCGGTTCATCCAGCTCAGCGCTGATGCGCTGCTGGTAGGATTTCATTTGTACCATCATCATTTCGCGTTGGTATTAGACTGTCGCCCAAGCACATGCCATGGCCAATATTGTAAACTTCTGATTTAGAGCGCCTATGCGCCGTTTCGGTACTGTCTGCGTTCGATCAATCGCGTGATATATATAGCGGTAGCGGCCAATGATACGGGCCAATAATAGAGGAGCAAGCGCCACGCCGCCATTGCTGCAAGCAATGCTGTGCCACTAAGAAAAGGCCGGTAAAGCGCAAGAAACGCGGCCTCCGCGCCGCCCACTCCCCCTGGTGTCGGAACAAGTGCAGCTAAGCTGATCGTTAGCCACTGTAGGCCACCGTAGAGCAAGGGCTGGAAGGCACCGCCCAGTGCCAAAATGATCGCAGTGACTACCGAAAAGCGCGCCGCCCACTGGATGAATGCAAGGCTAAGCGTCAACAACGCGGTTCGCTTGCCGCGTTTCAAAATCTTGCGCCAATCGCGAACGATTCGTTTGATGCCAATCTTGGCGCGCCTGCGGAGTTGCAGTAAAACCGGAAATCGTCCGCTGCGGCGAAGCAACCAAAAAACCAAGCCCAAAGCTCCGATCACTCCTGCAAGTCCAGCCGCATATGGTGCGACATCGCCCCAGGACATGGCTTGCCATTCGGGTGAGCGAATGAGTGCCGCAAGACGCTGCCCCCCCACGCCGAAAACGCACAATGTGAGCAGGCTCGACATCGCCAATATGTCTTCGGTCATTTGAATGCTGATCAGCGTCGTGGCTTTGCTCGCCGGAATTTTGCGTGCCTGCATCAACCCCCATTTGATCGCGGGGCTGCCTGTGCTGCTCGGGGTCATCATATTGCCAACCATCGTGCCGCCAATGATTTGCATCGCGCCCTTGAAACCCGTCGGCACGCCCAGAAACCGAGACCAAATGGTCAATCTGGTTATGTCGCTCGACATCGGAATGATAGCGATAAAGGCAGCGAGCGCGAAATAATGCGGCGCTTGCGAAGCGACAGCGCCGATCTTGCCGCCGAGCGCGCTAACCAAAATGCCAATATGGATGATCGCGACCAAAGGCACGATCCATATCGCATAGCGTGCGACCTTGGCTGCCAAAGCGAATCCACCGCCGTTTTTTTTGGTCATTTGCCGAGAATCCGAACGTCGCGCGCGGCCATCGCCTTGGGATAGACATCGTCGAATAAAATCTGGAAGCTATGCGCCCAGCTGAACCGGCTTTCGACATGTGCGCGCGCGGCGGCGCCAATCTTGGCGGGCCCTTGGCGCCAGACGCTCTCGATATTGGCGGCCATGGCTTTGCCATCTCCGGCAGGTCCCAACAGGCCCGTGCCAGCAACGACACGGTCGGGCATCGCACCCGATGCGACCCCGATTATGGGAAGGCCAGAAGATTGCGCTTCTATGATCGAAATACCGAAAGTCTCATCGGCCATCCCCGAAACATAGATATCTGCCGACGCCAGAATGCGCGCCAATGCAGCGCGATCGCGGACGAAGCCGGGGAAGGCGACGTCTTTGCCGGCAAGCTGCGCCAATAAAGGTTCGCGCAGCTTTCCGTCACCCACCATAAGTAACGAAGCGTCCATTTCCGCTGGCAGCATCGCAAAGGCATCGGCGACCAAATCAGCGCGCTTTTCATGATCTATGCGCCCGGCGTAGACCAACAGCGGCCCCTTGTTGCGCAAGCCATATTCGGCTCGCAGGCTTGCATCACGCGCAGAAGGAGAAAATATCCGCGTGTCGACGCCGAAGGACATGATGCTGTTATGGTGCATGCCGTGCGCGGCGAAGTCGTCCTGCGTTTCCTTGTTCAAAACATAGAGCCAGTCGAATTCTCGGTAGAGCTTCTTCATATGCGCATAAGCCACGCGCCTTCCTGCATTGGCGATGCTGTCGCCGAGCACCGGTTTTAATACCCGGTGGACATGCACATTGGGGAAGTCTGTGTGATAGGCCGCAACAAGCGCGGTCTGCGGAAATTTGCGCCTGTGATTGATCGCCACCCATGGCAGCACCCACGGGCAATGCGACTCGATCACATCGGGCATATAATCGCGCAGCAAGGCATGCGCTTTCCTGGTGTTCAGGATGAACCGGTAATGCGGACTGCCGGGTACTTGTGGTGCTGCGACGGTGGCGAACATATGTTCACCAATGCGCTCAATCTTGTCTTCGGCACCGGGAACAATACGCAGCAATCGCGCAGGGCTATTCTCGATGAAAAACCGTTCTTTCTCGCGCAAATAGGTGCTTACCCCGCCCCCAGCGGTTGCCGACCAGCTTTGTGTCAAATCGCAAATCAACATCTCGAACAGGTGCATCGCCGGAAACGACCGACGGCGCAACCTATTCGCTGAGATATTGCATATTTATCGTGATCTTGGTGACCCCAGTCCCAACCGAAAATCGCGTCTTGTCCACTGACGGTTTTCCCAAGTTGGTCAGCGAGATCGCCGGATTGTTGGAAAACCCGCCTCCATCTTCCCAAATATCGGTGTCATTATTTTTGTTAAGATCATGCCGGACCGCAATCGCATAAGTGCCGGCCTTGGCCACTGGAACGCACAGCGACATACTGCCTTTAACCGCCTTTAGTTCGATGCGCTGCAGCCACGTGCCTTTTTCCAGCCATGCTGCTTTGGTTGCGGGGTAGTTTTGTAGCCTGAGATTGCCTGTCGCCTTTTTTATGTTGCGCAGGGTCACCAATATCGCAGGCCCTTTGCCCGCGCCGCATTGGTTCAGGTCGTTGGAAATGATCTTTCCAGCCTGTGCCGGAACGGATGCGACGATCAGCGCCAAGGCACCCCCGACAATCAACGATTTGCGCATAGGTCCTCTCCCTCACATGCAAACTTGCCGATTAGTAGTTCACACTATATCGCGTTTTAGCAATGCAACAATAGCCATGGTCGCTGAACAGCTGCTGACCACGGTGAACCACGAAGCGGGACAAAATAGAGAGTGAAACTGATACCCGCAACCGACCGCTATTTGGCCAAGCTGATCTTTGTGCCGCTGATCAGTACGCTGACAATCGCCGCGATGTTGTTGCTGCTTGATAAGATGCTGCGGCTGTTTGATTTTGTTGCTTCCGAAGGCGGACCTGTAAGTATTGTCTGGCGGATGCTCGCGAACTTGATCCCCGAATACATGTCGCTTGGCATACCCATCGGGCTAATGATGGGCATATTGCTTGCCTTCCGGAAATTGGCGCTGTCGTCGGAACTCGATATTTTTAAGGCCGTGGGGCAGGGGTACGGGCGGTTGCTACGCGTGCCCTTTGCCTTTGCGTTGTTTTTTACAGCACTTAACTTCGTCAATATGGGCTTCCTTCAGCCATATTCGCAATATCTGTATCAAGAGCTTGATTTCCAGCTGCGGTCTGGCGCGCTTGGCGCATCGATCAAAGTCGGCGAGTTCAACTCGATCGGCGAGCAGATGACGATGCGGATCGACAAGAGCGAGAATAAGGGCAAGGATTTGTCCGGCCTCTTTGTTTACGCGGAAACCAAGAATGCGCAGTCCATTGCGGCAACCGCGGAGCGTGGCCAGTTCATGCGGCCCAATGACCCCGATACGATTGTGCTGCGTTTAACCAACGGCGCGCTCGTCCATAATGATCCAAGTTTCATCAAGCCGCGCGTGCTCAGTTTTTCAAACTACGACGTGCCGATTCCGCTTCCAAAGACAGAGGCTTTCCGCAATCGCGGCGGTTTCAACCGGGAGCAGACCTTGCCAGAGCTTTACCGGCTGGGTCACGACCAGACCAAAACCAAACAGATCCGCAACGAAATGCTGTCGAACTTCCATTTCCGGCTGGCTGAAGTGGCAATGATGTTCCTGCTGCCGTTTCTTGCTGTCGCACTTGCGGTACCGCCGAAAAGATCGAGCTCGGCGCTCGGGGTGTTCCTATCGATTATCATGATCGTGGCCTATCATAAGGTCAACGAATTTGCCGAAAGCGTTGGCCGTCGGGGTGAGATAGAACCGGTGATTGCGCTTTGGGTGCCGTTCGCTGTGTTTGCCGCAATTATCTTGCGGCTCTATTATGTTGCCGCCTATGTGCCCGGCGGCCAGCCGATTGGTGCGCTAGAACGCATTGTCGGAAAGACCGGTAAAATCTTGCGCAAACTTTTGCCGCAAAGCAGGCGCGACCGCGCCAAACTGGCAGCAGAGGAGGGATAGGCCGTGTTTGACTTTTTCCCTTCGCGCCAATTGGCAATTTATTTGGGCAAGATGTTTCTGGTGCGCACGCTTGCCGTGTTGTTGATGCTGGTGCTTATCTTGCAGACGCTTGATCTTTTGAGCCAATCGGGCAAAATTCTCGCCATCGATGGCAACGGCCAGGCGCAGATATTTGCCTATATGGGGATGCGTGCGCCGCAACTGGTTGCGCGTTTCCTGCCTTATTCGGTGCTCTTGGGCGCGCTGATCACCTTTGTCGGGCTTAGCCAAAACAGCGAGGTCATTTCGATGAAGGCTGCGGGGCTTTCCGCACATCAAATTCTTGCCCCGATGATCGGCGCTAGTCTGCTGGTGGCAGCAGCAAGCTTTGTCTTCAACGATTTGGTGGTGGCGCCAACGACCGCGCAGCTAAAAAAATGGCAGTCGGTCGAATACCGGCCGATTCCCAAAGACCCGGGCCTGAAAACAAACGTATGGGTGCGCGAAGGGCAAGACCTGTTCCACGCCCGGATGGTCACTGGGCTAGGGGCCACAACAAAGCTGAGCGATGTCACAGTCTATTTGCGCAACCGCGGCGGCATGCGCGATGTAATCAAGGCAAAGGAAGCGCGTCCTGCAGACGGCGGCGGCTGGCAGTTGGACAATGCCAGCATGTTTGATGTTTCGCGCCTTGAACTTGCACAGCATAGCCGGTTAATCGTCGGCAAAGCGATCAAGCCCGAACGTTTCCATATTGAAAAGGTCGACGGCGATTCCAAATCATTCTTGGGGCTGCGCAAAAGCATCGCAGAACTAAAGGCTGCCGGAAAGCGCACCGATAGTCTTGAGGGAATTTTGTGGCACAAGCTATCGGGGCCTTTATCTTCAATGCTCATGCCTTTGCTCGGCGCGGTCGCAGCTTTTGGCTTGGCGCGGTCGGGCGCAATGTTTCTGCGCGCGGTGATTGGCATGGCGCTGGGCTTTGCCTATTTTGTCGTCGATAATTTTGCCCTCGCCATGGGCAATATGGGCGTCTATCCGCCGCTCGTCGCGGCATGGGCGCCGTTCTTGCTGTTCTTGTTGATCGGTGAGACAGTGCTGATCAGAACAGAAGAATAAGGGGGCGTTTGTGGCGAAAGAAGGAAATGGCACTACCGTCGTGATTTGGCCGGTGAGGGACAAGGCCGACCGAAAGGCGTTTGTTGAACTACCTTACCGCCTTTATGCGAATAACTCCAATTGGGTTCCGCCGCTGAAAGACGAAGTCTACAGCCTGATCACTCCGGGAAAGAACCCGTGGTTCGAACACGGCGAGGCGCAGCTATTTCTCGCCAAACGTGCAGAAAAAGTTGTGGGTCGCGTCTCTGCCCATATCGATCATCTCGCGCTCAAACAGCCCGCCGAACAAGGCATGGGACCCGGCACAGGATTTTGGGGTTTCCTGGAAGCGGAAGACAAAGAAACAGCCGCGGCTCTGATCGATGCCGCAGAAGGCTGGCTGCGCAGCAAAAGCATGACGAAAGCGCTTGGCCCGGTCAGTTTTGCAATGTGGGATGAACCCGGATTGCTGGTCGAAGGACATGATGCACCGCCTGTGGTAATGATGGGATATAATGCCGCTGAATATCAACCTTGGGTCGAGGCACAGGGTTATGTCGGCGTTGAAGACCTGTACACCTATGACTTACCAATTGCAGACGGTATGCCCGAACTTGCCCAGCGGATTGTCGCTATGGGCGAAAAAAGCGGTCGGATAAGAATCCGCCGCGTCGACAAAAGCCGCTTCAATGAAGAGGCCAATTTGATACTGTCGATTCTGAACGATGCGTGGAGTGGTAATTGGGGATTTGTGCCCTTTACCGATGCCGAGATTGCGTATGCTGGCAAAAAGCTGAAGCCAATAGTCTATGAAGATCTGATCCGGGTGGCCGAGGTCGACGGCGAACCTGTAGCCTTCATGATGACCATCCCTGATCTCAATGAGAAAATTGCTGAATTTGGCGGATCATTATGGCCCTTCAATTGGGCTAAGCTGCTTTGGTGGCTGCGCGCACCCAAAGTGCGGACGATGCGTGTGCCGCTGATGGGTGTGGTTCAGAAGCTGCAATCAACGCGGTTGGCGAGCCAACTGGCGTTCATGCTGGTTGAATATATCCGGCGTGACTCGGTTGAAAAATTCGGTGCAACGCGCGGCGACTTCGGTTGGGTGCTGGCGTCCAACGGCCCGATGCGATCGGTTGGAGAAGCCGTTGGCGGCAGCGTCAACAAAGTCTACCGAATATACCAGAAACAGCTATGATCTTGACAATTGGAGCAATGTTCTTTATACGTTCCAGTGCTCTTTGAAAACTATATTCCCCGAAATTCGACGAAGAAATACACGACGCTTTCGCTGTTTTTGTTGTCCATTTGGTGCATGTGGACCGCAATAAATACAATCGGTTCAACGATCCTATTGCACCATATAACGTAAAAACGGCGCTCCATGCTGTGAACTTGTCGGGCAAGTGCAGTGTGGCGGTTGGCTTTTAGCGAGGGCCCGGCGTCGCAAAAAATACGCGAGCATCCGGACCCTGATGTTCTTGGTTACTTCTGTCCTGCGATCCAATCGTCGATCTTCTTTTCCAGTACGGCAAGCGGCAACGCGCCGGTGTTAAGGATCTGGTCGTGGAAGGCGCGGACGTCAAATCTTGCGCCGAGCGCCTTTTGCGCCTTGGCCTTGAGCCGCTGGATGGTCATCGCACCCGTCTTGTAAGCAAGCGCTTGGCTCGGAATCGCAATGTAGCGCTCGACTTCAGCGGTGGCATCGGTTTTGCCCATGTCACTATTCGCCATCATGTACGCGATAGCTTTCTCGCGGGTCCAACCCTTACTATGCAAGCCGGTATCGACGACCAGACGCATGGCGCGGAGCATTTCGTCCGACAATGTTCCAAAGCGTTGATAGGGGTCTTTGAACAGGCCCATGTCATAGCCCAAGGTCTCTGAATAGAGAGCCCAGCCTTCGACATAAGCGGTGTTGCCGCCAAAGCGCATGAAGGCGGGCAGCTTGTCATTTTCCTGCGCCAAACTGATCTGGAAATGATGCCCCGGCGCGCCTTCGTGCAGGTAAAGCGTCGTCATACCCGGCGTGGTCCGGCTGGGCAGGTCATATGCGTTGAAATAGAATGTTCCTGGGCGTGATCCGTCGGGCGTGCCGCCTTGGTACGAACCGCCAGCTTCATATTTCTCGCGGAATTCTTCATAAGGTTTGATTTCAAGCGGAGCCTTGGGCAGCACCGAAAATTGCGATTTGATCTGTTCGTCAACTTTCTTGCCGATCGCATAATAGCCATCGGTCAACCCTTGGCGGCTTTGCGGTTTGAACTTGGGATCAGTGCGCAGATGATCAAAAAACTGCGGTAAGGTGCCAGCAAAGCCGACCTCCTTGCGGATCGCTTCCATGCCTTTCTTGATCCGCGCAACTTCGGAAAGACCCGTCTTGTGGATGGTCGCGGCTTTTAACGGCAACGTGGTCGTTTGCTCGACCATATATTGATACAGCTTGGCGCCTCCCTTCATACTTGAAAGGCCAACGGTCTTGCGTGCTTTGGGCAGATACTCATTCGCCAAAAAGTCACGAAGCCGCTTGTGCGCGGGATAAATGCCACCTTCGACAGCTTTGCGGTATTCGACCGTCAGCCGTGTTTTGTCGGCTTCGCTGAAGCTAGCCGGAAATGCCTTAACGGGCCCCCAAAAGGGAGACTCTTCGGTTTTCTGTTTCAACTGTGTGTCAAGCTGGTCGATGACGTTTTTGATGGTCAGCTGGGTTTCGTAAACGCCCGTCGCCATGCCTTGGCGAAAGCGGCCGATGGCCCCGTCGGTCAATATTATATATTCAGCGTGGCGTTTCAGGTTATTCTCATAATCGAGCACGGTTTTAAAAGGTGCTGCACCTTGTCCACTCGCAAAGCTTGGGTAGAAAGTGTGAAAGCCCGAGAAGTGATTGACTGGTCGGGTCGCGGTCAGCGCGATCAGCTCTTTGGAAAGCCCCTTGATCGCATCCTTCTGGTTCTGCTGGTAGACATCAAAGGCGATCTTGTCGGTTGCATCGAGCTTGTTCCGGTCGATTTGACCAAGCTTGGCCAGGTTTTCTTCTGCCGCTTTGCGCTCTGCATCAAGATACGCGTCGCTGATATAGTCACCCAAGCGGTCAGCATAGCGCATGTCACCGCGGAATAGTGCGTTCAGCGGATTGCGCTTTAAATTAGCTTCGTCGTCTTCGGCGAAAATCTTGAACATTCGGTCGCGTTCTTTAGCGGCAGGCGCTGCCTCGGTGTTTGTGGTCTGAGCAACAGCGACAGGTATGAAAGCAACGGGAGAGATTGCGGCGATGCCGGCAAGCAATGTTGGAACGAAGCGCATGGAATTTCCCTTAGGTGTGTTTTGATCCGCAGTGCCTGCGGTGATGACGCATCGCTGCCTTGTGAAAGCCAGCAACGGCAAATGGTTTTCGACAGACGACAATCTGCTTGGCCAAGCAACAATTTGGCCGCCGCATTTGCCGGCGTACGTTCCCGCAAAATCAAAGGCCGCACCGGTTTCCCGGCGCGGCCTTGCAAATTTGTAGCAATGGCTGCGGCTATCAGCCTTTGTTGATCTCGCTACCCAGCTCGCCGTATTTCTTTTCAAAGGCGGCAATGTCGCCCTTGGAAAGCAGCTTGGCTTGGTCGACCCAATTGTCGCGACCGATACGACCAGCAAAAGTACCCAGTTTGGAGTCGATCTCGCGAATGTCGCGAGCGGACCAATTGGCGACTTGTTCAAAGCTGGATACACCAAGCGACTTCAGCAATGCATTTAGCTTGGGTCCAACGCCCTTCAACAATTCAAGATTGTCGGGGATCACTGATTTTACCACCTTTGGCTTTGGCGCTGCCTTCGGCTTGGCTGCCGCTTTTGGTTTTGGCGTTGCTTTGGGCTTCGGCGCCGGAACCGCCTTGAAGGTTACTGGCTTCACCTTTGGAGCGGCCTTTGCCTTCGGTGCTGCTTTCGGTTTTGCAACCGCTGCAGTTTTGGGTTTCGCAGCAGCGGGTTTCGCTGCAACCTTGACTGCTGGCTTGGCAACAGGCTTCGCGGTCGCCTTTGGAGCAGCGACCTTCTTTACCACAGGTTTAGCTGCAGGCTTTGCAACAGCCGCCTTTTTCGCGGGGGTTGCAGCCACCTTTGCGGCTGGTTTGACAACCGCCTTTTTAACAGGTGCTGCTTTCTTCTTTGTGGCTGCCACCGCAACCGCACCTACTGCTGCGGCCGCGGCAACAGGGGCTATATTTGCCTTTGGCGTAGCTACAGGAGCAGCCTTGGGAGCTTCACGGTAGCCCGTATCTACGTCATCGTCACGACGTCTGCCGCCCCATGCCCAATAGGCAGTGCCCAGACCAACCAACAAAGCCAAAAGATATGGCCACCAATTTCCGCAAAATAGTGCCGACATTGCACTCTCCCCTAAATCAATAAAAATGGGCTCCTGCGATCAACGCATGAACCAGGTTAACTTTCGATCAGTCATTTCCGCCGTTAAAAACCAGCCAGCCGATACCGAGGCCGACCAGATAAATGACGAGCATAAGCAAAATTGCATGAAGCATCGATGGCATATTATTGTCCTCCTGATGGTGCGGTGGCGGCGCTTACTGCAAATACCGTGCGCCGGTTTTTAGCATCTGCGTCCGGGTTACGTGCATTTTCAAGCGGCTGGGTTAGTCCGTAGCCTTTTGCAGTCAACTGCGCAGCTGGAACGCCGCCGTCAACTAAAGCCTTCATCACCGATTCAGCCCGGGCCTGCGAAAGCGCCATGTTGACCTCAGCCGAGCCACGCAGATCGGTATGACCCTGCACTTCGACTTTGGTTCCGGCGCAGGCCTTTAACTCTCTGCCAACTTCGGCCAGTAAAGCCGAACTGCTGGCTGCCAGATAAGCGCTGCCAGACTGAAAATTGACAGCCTTGCCCTCCATGAGCTTATTAATATCGCCCTGACAAGCAGCCACCTTTTCGGTTGTTGCCGGCGCAATATCAGCCGTAGCAACCGCAGGGGTAGCTGCTGTCACGCCGGCGCCCGTGTCGCTACAGGTAGCGCTATAAGTGAGCCAACCCAACATTGCGGTGCCGGCCGCACCAATCAGCAATTTTGTTAAAGTATCCATATAAGCAAACCCTTCCCCTGATTCATATTTGGGCGGTACCTTAGCTGGCAAATATACTCTGTCCAGTAGTCGTGTAGTGTTTCGGGGTTTCTGTCCCAATATGGATAAATCGGCCTTTAAGCCTGTTTTTCTCTTTCCACCTCTCGCCAGCCAATGTCGCGACGACAAAAACCCGTTGGAAAATCGATAGCGTCAACAGCTGCATAAGCTTTTTCTTTTGCTTGAGTAACCGAAGCAGCTGTCGCCGTAACATTGAGCACACGGCCACCAGCGGAAACCAGTACGCCCTCCTTTTCAGCGACTCCTGCAAAAAAGATCTGTGCGTCAGCGACGCTGCCAATTTCGATTTTGCCGCCTGTTTCGGGTTTGGCCGGATAGCCTCTTGCCGCCATGACAACAGTCAATGCCGCTTCGGGCTTGAATTCTGGCGGGTGCGCATTGGCCAATTGTCCCGTCGCAACCGCCATGAACAATGCCGCCAAATCGCCGCAATAGCGCATCATCAGGACTTGGCATTCGGGGTCACCAAAGCGGCAATTATATTCGATTAGTTTCGGGCCGCTATCGGTCAGCATCAATCCGGCAAACAGCACTCCGACATAGGGCATTCCGTTTTCGCGAAGAAACGTCACTGTAGGATAGATGATTTCTTCCATCACCTGACGTTCGAGCTCCGGGGTGAGGACGGTCGCCGGACTATATGCGCCCATGCCGCCGGTATTGGGACCGGTATCGCTTTCGCCGACACGCTTATGGTCTTGTGCCGAGCCAAACGGGACAACATTTTCGCCGTCGGTCAGTGCAAAGAAGCTTGCTTCTTCACCTGTCATAAACTCTTCGATCACAACTGCTGCGCCAGCCTCGCCAAAGCCGCCGCCAAACATGTCTTCGACTGCTTCAAGCGCCTCGGCATGTGTTTCGGCGATGATCACACCTTTGCCAGCGGCCAATCCGTCGGCCTTGATCACATAAGGAGCGTCAAAATCGGCAAGCCCAGCAATTGCATCGGCTTTCGTCGAAAAACGTTCATATGCAGCGGTTGGAATATTCGCTGCTGTACATAGGTCTTTGGTAAAGCCCTTTGATCCTTCGAGTTGGGCCGCTTTTGCGCTTGGCCCGAAAACGGCAAAGCCAGCTTCGCGTAAGCTATCACCCAAACCGTCTACCAAAGGGGCTTCGGGACCGATGACGACAAGGTCAATGCTCAACCGCTGGCAAGTCGCTATGACAAACGCATGGTCGGTGACATCCAGATCAGGAAGATTTATTGCGCCGGCTAATCCCATCTTCCCGCGACTGACGTAAAGAGTTTTGCATGTCGGCGATTGCAACAAACGCCATGCCAGTGCATGTTCGCGACCGCCTGTCCCAATGAGCAAGATATTCATGAATGGTTCCCAAGAAGAAATAACCGAAGCTGCCCGGCTGTTAGCCGAGGCTCGCCCTGGCGACAATGCTGAACCTCTGACAGTTACGGCGCTGTCCAATGCTCTTAAGAGGACCGTTGAGGACCGCTTTGGCTTTGTGAGAGTACGCGGCGAGTTATCCGGGGTTAAGCGGGCGGCATCTGGTCATCTTTATTTCGCACTGAAAGACGATTCGGCGAAACTAGACGGAGTAATGTGGAAGGGTAGCGCGGGGCGCATTCCATTTTCTGTCGAAGACGGACTTGAGGTTGTCGCAACTGGCAAGCTCTCGACCTACGCGGGACGGTCATCCTATCAGATCATCGCAGAGAGTTTGGAACTGGCGGGCGAAGGCGCGCTCATGCTTTTGTTCGAGAAACTCAAGGCGCGCTTGTCTGCCGAAGGGCTGTTCGACCCGGATAAAAAGCGCCCTATTCCGAAACTGCCGCAAGTTATTGGCGTGGTCACTTCGCCAACGGGGGCGGTCATCAGAGACATACTGCACCGCCTTGCCGACCGATTTCCTAGCCATGTCATTGTTTGGCCAGTGCTCGTGCAGGGCGAAGGTGCGGCCAAGCAGATTGCAAATGCGATTGATGGCTTTTCTGCGATGTCAGCCGGAGGCCCTATTATCAAACCTGATGTCCTGATTGTGGCTCGTGGCGGCGGATCTATTGAGGACTTGTGGGCTTTTAACGAAGAACTTGTCGTGCGGGCGGTTGCCGCTAGTTCGATCCCTGTTATCTCAGCGGTTGGTCACGAAACCGACACCAGTCTGTGCGATTTTGCCGCTGACCTGCGCGCGCCTACGCCCACTGCAGCTGCAGAAATGGCCGTTCCCGTTCGCGCGGACCTGCTCGACCGGGTGGCGCAAGCAGGATTGCGAGCCTCGCGCTCAATTCGCAGGCTTGTGGGCCAGGCTGCGGAGCGGTTGGAAGGCCAAAGGCGGTTACTACCTCGGCTTTCCGATTTGACGCTTCCCAAGCAACAACGCGCCGACGAACTTGGCGAGCGGCTGGGGCGAGGACTGGAAAAGCGGCTTTCGCTGGCTCAATTGGCTTTTGCTGCGCCCGCGCGTTCGCTGGCACCCAGGCTACTTTCTGATAAATATGCGCAAGGCCAAGCAAGGCTCGACGCAATGGCACGGCTCTTGGGTAGTTTACACCCCGAGGCCCCGCTTAAACGCGGTTTTGCTCGGGTAACAAGCGCGGACGGTCTAACAATCATGAGCCGTATGGCTGCCGAAGCAGCGGGGCATGTTGGCTTGCGATTTGCAGATGGCGAAATTGGCGCGACGATTGATGGAAACGGACCGCCGCTGGTTCCGCATGTTTCCCCAAGCCGGCCCAAGAAAAAGACAGCTGCAGCAACTCCCGACGGCGCAGGACAAGGCAGCTTGTTTGGCGAATAGTCAGGCCCAAAACGTACGCCCGTGACTTGCGCTAACAACCAAATTTGTGCATGGCCTTTGCCTATGTTGATGACACGCAAAGGTCAGCCAGCGCGGCTGCATTACATGGCAAACGGTTTCCGTTTGCTCTCTTCGGGCGATCACGTTGTATGTGCGGTTACCGGCAGTTCAATTGCGCTCGATGAACTTCGTTACTGGAGTGTTGCACGGCAAGAGCCGTATGCCAGTGCAGAGGCTTCGACCAAACGCGCTCTTGGACAAGCATGAGCAAAGCGATGTTGTTACGCGGTTCGGCAGTCATTTTATTGGTAGGTTTTGTGGCTGCTTATGCCGCTCTTTCCGGCGGTGTGAATTTTGCAGGATCTGCACCTGCGGCAAGAATGATCGCACCGACAAAAGCAACGACGCAGCGTGCGCCCGCCCGCACTGATTTGTGGCTCGATAAATCACCGTCCCAAGGTAGTCTTATCAAAGGCCGCGTTCCCGATGGCGCGGTCAGTGTAAGATTTAATGGAACAAATGTTCCTGTAGCGCCCGACGGATTTTTCCTGATTGGCATTGACCGTGATGCTCCTAAAACCGCTAAGCTTGAAGTAATGATGGCAAGCGGCAAAAATATTGTACGCGATCTAAGTGTAGCTCCCACGGCTTGGAAAATTGAGCGGATCAATACCAATCCGACCGGCGGAGCAAAATCTACGGCTGAATATCAGGCGCGCCGAGGGGCTGAAACCGCACAGATCAACGCTGCGCGCAATCTGGCGGTTCAAAGCGAAGGTTGGCGTCAAGCGCTCATCTGGCCGATCAAAGGCCGGATTTCTGGCGTATTTGGCTCACAGCGCATTTATAAAGGCTTCCCGGGCAGTTATCACACCGGGCTCGATGTGGCTGCACCTGTTGTTAATGGCAAAAAGATACCGATTGACGGCAAGCCTTATGTCGCCCCTGCCGACGGCGTCGTCATTCTTGCCGCGCAAGAGGAATTCACGCTGGAGGGTCACTTGCTAATGATCAACCACGGCATGGGTGTGATCAGTGCGTTTCTGCACAATAAGGCGCTGCTGGTGAAAACCGGCGATGTTGTAAAGCAGGGTCAGCCGATTGCGCTTGTTGGGATGACTGGACGGGCTTCAGGTCCGCATCTGCACTGGAGCATAAGGTGGAACGATGCAAAGGTCGATCCCAAGCCGCTCTTGCCACCAATGTAATCGCGCCCGGTATCAGATGACTGTGACAAATTCGCTACAGTGACGAAATTTTGTTACTCAGCGCTTGCATTTTCTTGCGTCCCTTCTGCTTTTCCGCCAAATGCGAAGCAACCCGGGGGAGATTTTGCATTCGACGCGTGCTGCGCTTTGGATATGCTTAGTGATCCGGGGAATTTGAACCAGACTGAAAATACTCGTTTTTGAACGGGATTAGGGTCAATTTTATAGGGGCTGGATCGTGAAAAAGACACGCATTAGCAATTTGAAATATGCCGCCGCGCCATTGGCGCTTGGCCTTGCGTTTATCGCAACACCGACATTCGCGCAGGACAGCACCGCTGCTGCGGCCGACGATGAAACGTCAACCGAAGATACTGGCGAAGGTATCATCGTTACCGGTTCGCGTATTGCGCGTCCTGACTTGGTCTCAACCAGCCCTGTCGCTGTCGTTTCCTCAGAAGAGTTCAAGCTTACCGGTGCGGTAAACGTCGAGCAGGTGCTTAATACTCTCCCGCAAGTTTTGCCTGGTGTAACGGGCTTCTCAAACAACCCTGGCAATGGCGCAGTTACCCTTAACCTTCGTAACCTTGGTTCTGCCCGTACGCTGGTGCTGGTCAATGGCCGCCGCTGGATGTTCTATGATACCAACCAAACGGTTGACCTTAACACGATTCCACAGTTTTTGTTGTCGAACGTTGAAGTTGTGACTGGCGGCGCATCGGCTGTTTATGGTTCGGACGCGGTAGCTGGCGTTGCCAACTTTCGTATGCGTAAAGTTGAAGGCATCGAGGCCGGAGCCAGCTATTCGCTGACCAGTCGCGGCGATGGCTCTCGTTACGCCGCAAATGTCGCCGTAGGCAGCAGCTTGGCCGACAATCGTGGCAATGTGACCATGTTTGCTAACTACACCCGCCGCCAACCTGTCTTTCAGGGCGCACGTGACTTTTCCGCGACTGCAGCGGGTGATGGCTGCATTAATTCCGGAACCACGAATTCAAGGACAGCCATCGGCACACCGTTTTCCGGACCAGGTGGCATCGGGATTACCGCTAACGTTGGCACTCCCGCAGCCCCCGTTGTCTGCGGCCAGGGTATACGTTCTGGTGGTTCAATAGGCTTTGTGCCTCAGGGTTCCCCGACTGGTCCGATTGCAACATTCGGGGTGGGCACTAGTACCTACATTTTTAACCCAACCGGTGGCGGTTCGCGCTTGTTCCAGGATCCGGCAGACCTCTATAACTTCGCTCCTGCCAACTATCTGCAGCTTCCACAGGAACGTGTTCTATTGGGCGCTTTCGGCAGTTACGAGATTAACGACGGCATTGAGTTCTATTCCGAACTTAGCTTTGTCAATAACCGTGTCGCACAAGAATTGGCTCCGACCCCGACCGGCGTTACGGCTCCGCTTTTGATCGCAAGCCCTTATTTCGACGCTGGTACGCGCGCTTTGTTGCTAGCCAATGACGCAGCCGAGACCGATCTAACAACTCTCGGCGACGGATATGCGACAACTTCTGTTTCCTATCGCTTCCTTTCCATAGGCGCGCGCAACCAGGAAGCAACCCGCCAGGCATATCGTGCTTTGGCTGGTTTCCGTGGCGGTCTGACCGACAAAATTAACTACGACCTTTTCTATTCCTATGCGCAAACCAGCAATTCGCAGCGGCAGGCCGGCAACGTATCTCGTAGCCGGTACTTAAACGCGCTGACTACCGAATTCGTTCCGGGTAGCACAACGGTATTGCGATGCCGTGATGCTTCGGCGCGAGCAGCTGGATGTGTGCCGATCAACGTATTCGGATCCGGGCTCGCCGATCAAGCAGCTGTCAACTATATTTCGGTTGACTCGACCAATCTGGAACAATCCAGCCTTACTAACTTCGTTGGTTCAGTTTCGGGTCAGTTGTTCAACTTAGGCATGGGCGCCGACGATGTCGGATTTGCTTTCGGTGCGGAATATCGCAAAATGAGTTCGCGCTACACTCCTGACGAGTTCCTTGCATCGGGAGACGTGCTCGGTTTCAACGCTGGCCAGCCGACTTCAGGTTCTTACAATGTGAAGGAAGTGTTCGGTGAGCTTCGTGTTCCGGTTCTCGAAGATAGCATAATTCACAGCCTCGAATTGAACGGTGCTGCGCGCTATTCGGATTATTCTCTTGCAGCTGTTGGCGGTAACTGGACTTACACTGGCGGGATTGACTTCGCTCCAGTGGAGGATATCCGTTTCCGGGCTCAATATGCTCGTGCGGTCCGTGCACCCAACGTGCAGGATTTGTTTGGCGGCAGATCTACCGGTTTCCCGGCTGCTACAGACCCTTGTTCGGATCGCGGCACCGCTGCGTCGCGTACGACTGCACTCAGCAACTTCTGTGTCGCATCGGGCGTGCCGTTGGCCAACGTGTTCACCCGGGCTGTGCAGCCAGCTGCACAGATCCAGGCGGACTTTGGCGGTAATCCCAATGTCGAGGAAGAAACTTCGGATACTTTCACCGCCGGTGTAGTTTTGCGTCCTAGCTTTGTTCCCCGCCTGAACATCACAGTCGATTATTTCAACATAAAGGTTGAAGACACTATCGGCGTTCTGGCAGGTGGAATGGCTTCAGCTCTGTCATTGTGCTTCAACACCATTCAGGATCTGGCCAACCCGATTTGTGCGGCATTCGTCGGCAAGCGCAATGCGGCAAATGGTGCTTTGGGCGAAACGGCCGGCGGTCGGAATGTTCAGTTCACTTCGGCGAACGTTGGCTCACTCAAAACTAGCGGAGTCGACGTCCAAGTCGATTACACTTTGCCTGTGGGCAGTGGGCAATTCGGCATCTTCTACCTCGGAACCTTGCTGGATAAGTATCGGAATACCCCAATTGCGTCGATTCCGGAGCGCGAGAACATTATTGAAGGCACCCATGGTCAGCCTAAATATCGCCACAATGTTCGCATGACCTATACCCAAGGTCCTGCATTGCTGTCGCTCCGTTGGCGCTATGAAGGTGGCACGAAAGATGGTCGTATCGACAACGTCTTCAACGGTCTGCAACGGATTGGTACAGACCCCGCGTTGCTACCTAAGCCAAAGGTGGGTGCAATAAATTACTTCGACCTTAGCTTGGGTTATGATGTGAGTGAGAATTTCTCATTAAACCTCGGTGTGAACAACTTGCTTGACAAACAGCCGCCTGTTATCGGTTCGGCTGCTGAGCAAGCTAATACGTTGCCAAGTTTCTATGACGTGCTTGGGCGTGACTTCTTTGTGTCGGCACGCATGAAGTTCTGATCATCAAGCTGAACTAAAGTGCTAGAAAGAGGCGGGGGAAACCTCGCCTCTTTTTTTGTGATTTGCACATTAAGCGATGCGATTGCCGTGGCACCTCGGTGCTTCAAGCGTTTTTGGTGACTAAATCGAACGCCACGCTAAGCCTCTCTCCTTCGGCAAAGGGAACCGTACCGTGGTAAAGAGTGCTTGGAAACAGTGCTAAATTCCCGACGATCGGTTCAATCACCTTAATCGGCCCGATGTTTAATCCCAAATCTACGGGCGCGCGTCCGAGTTCGAGGTAGCCTGCCGCATCAGGTTGGGCTGGTGGTAGTGCGATATAGCAGGCCGAAGACAGAACCCCGTGCGGATGAATATGGGGAATATGGAAGCCTTCTCCATGAAGTCTGACCGACCAGGAGCCGGAAAAATCCAGTTGGCCATTTCGGTGTCGCAGCAATGGATGCTGGTCGTCATAAGCGGGAAGTGTAAGCCAATAACTATTGACTGCCTTTGAAATAGCCGAATGCAGCATGACAACATGCTCATGGTTTCTTTCGAACAGTGCCCCTCTTGTTTGGGTACCCCGACGCATGGATTGGCCGATCGGATGCTTACGGGCCTTATGAAAGCCGCGCAGCGTTTCGGCTATGGTTTTCAATTCGTCGATCGACAAATCTAGAGAGTAAATCTGAACAAATTCTTCAGGGTGAAGCCATCGGGACTTAGCGGCATTAGTCAAGCGCCATAGTACGCCCTGTACTGCCCAAAACTCTACATCTTCATTCTCGATTCGGGCGACATCCAGAAGAGACTGTGCTCTTTCAAAATCAGTTAGGCGGATCCAAAGCTGTGCAGCTTCAAATGCCTTCCCCGGCAGGTCATCAGCAATCAATCCATGCAAGGCAATCGCTTCTTCAAAATGCCCACAAAGGCGAGCCAATTTGGCTTCTAGCAATCGATAGTCTTGACGTTCGGCAAAATCATTTCGTAACTGTCGCGCAACTTCTAGTGCTTGATCAAACAAATGAGCCATTGAAAGAGTTTCAATCAAAGCAATTCTTAGATCGACATCGTCTTTCTGATTTGTAATTCTATGTTCCAAAAGACCGGTAAAATCGCGTTCGCCCGCTTCCCAACGCATTCGCGCCAAAACCTTGTGCCCTTCAACCCAGCCAAGGTCCCTTTTGACAAGTTCAGTTAGAACGCTGACAGCCACTTCTGTCCTGCCTTCTGTTTCTAAAGCTTCAACGTAACTAATCGACAACTCCTTAGCAGAAGGCCGAAGTTGAAGAGCCTGTCCAAGATATCCGCTTGCTGCTTCATCACCCTCATTGAGAAGTATTCCTCCGATACCCGCCAAAGCGGCTACCCGGTTGGGCTCAAGTTGCAGGGCTTTCTTAAAGGCGATCTTTGCCCTTGCTCTTTCTCCGTTGGCAAGAAATGCCTGTCCAGCCACGGTCCAGAACTTTGCACTATGCGGCATGTGCGAAGAGAGATATTCTACGTCTTCCATTGCAGATGGTGGATCGCCAAAATGCAGATATGTAATCGCGCGGTTGAGGCGAAATTCAAAATTCGACGGTTGTAACGCGATAGCTTCGCTATAAACTCCTATCGAAGAAATATTCTGCATCGCGGATAGAAGATTGGCCTTATTTGCCAATATTTCAGCGTCGTGAGGAGAAATATTTAGGGCTTTGTCAAATATAATCAAAGCGTTATTGTAAGCACCCATTGCCTTCTCGACGATAGCGAGCAAATGCAGTGCTGAAGAGTTTCGGGGATAGTCTTTTAAGATATTTTTCAAAATATCTTTAGAATTCAATAGGTTTCCCGACGAATATTCTCGATAAGCACTTTGCAACATTTGCTGAGATTGCACGGTGGATTTCTCCGACAACATATAAGGGTCATCAGTTATGGCTTACCCGATGGTTCAATCAAAGATAGATTACAAAGTCACGTTTTTTAAGCACGAAAAACCAACCCGCCGTCGCCTTCGTCGACCTTTATCGTCACGCCATCGGGCACCTCGCCACGCAGGATCATCTCGGCCAACGGATCTTGCAGATATTTCTGTACTGCGCGTTTGAGCGGGCGTGCGCCGTAGACAGGATCATAGCCCACGCGGCCAAGCCACGCACGTGCGGCATCGCTTAGGTCCAAAACAACTTTTCGGTCTTTCAGCAGCTTGCCCACGCGCCCGACCTGTATGTCGACAATCGGCGCCATGTGCTCCTGACCCAAACGGTGGAACAAGATCACTTCGTCAAGCCGGTTGAGGAATTCGGGGCGGAAATGCCCGCGCACGATTTCCATCACTTGCGGTTCGACGTTTTCCACGCTTTCGCCCTCACCAAGGCCCGCGATGAACTGCGAACCCAGGTTCGACGTGAGCACAATTATGGTGTTTGAAAAATCGACTGTGCGGCCTTGTCCGTCGGTCAAGCGCCCGTCATCGAGGACTTGCAATAGGACATTGAAAACGTCGCTATGTGCTTTTTCGACCTCGTCGAACAGCACGACCTGATAGGGTCGCCTACGCACGGCTTCGGTCAATACACCGCCCTCTTCATATCCGACATAGCCCGGAGGAGCGCCGATCAACCGTGCCACGCTGTGCTTCTCCATGAACTCGCTCATGTCGATACGGACCATGGCGCTGTCATCGTCGAACAAAAAGCCCGCGAGCGCCTTGGTCAGTTCGGTCTTGCCGACGCCAGTTGGGCCGAGGAACAGAAAGCTGCCGAGGGGTCTGTTTGGATCTTGCAAGCCAGCACGGCTGCGACGCACAGCAGTTGATACGGCCTTCACCGCATCGGCTTGCCCGATGACCCTCTTGCCGATCATAGCCTCCATCGCGAGCAGCTTTTCGCGCTCGCCTTCGAGCATCTTGTCGACCGGAATGCCAGTCCAGCGGCTGACCACGCCGGCAATGTCTTCGGCGGTTACTTCTTCGCGCAGCATCGCGCCTTCGCTAGCCACTTCGACTTCGGCGAGTTGCTTTTCAAGGCTGGGTATTGTGCCATATTGTAGTTCGCCAGCCTTGGCGAGGTCACCCGTACGCTGCGCTTGATCTAGTTCCAGCCGCGCATGATCAAGAGCTTCTTTGACCTTGGCTTCGCCTGCGATCTTGTCCTTTTCACCCAGCCAGCGTGTGGTGATCTCGGACGATTGCTGCTCAAGGTTGGCAAGCTCAGCCTCAAGTGTATCTAGTCTGTCCTTCGAAGCCTTGTCGGTTTCTTTTTTCAATGCTTCGCGCTCGATTTTTAGCTGGATGATCCGCCGGTCGAGATTTTCAATTTCCTCGGGCTTGGACTCGACTTCCATGCGCAGTCGCGATGCGGCCTCATCCATCAGGTCAATGGCTTTATCGGGTAGAAAACGGTCCGAAATATAACGGTGAGAAAGTGTTGCGGCGGAAACAAGTGCACCGTCGGTAATCCGCACGCCGTGGTGCAGCTCGTATTTCTCTTTTAAGCCGCGCAGGATTGAGATCGTATCCTCCACTGTAGGTTCGCCGACAAAGATGGGCTGAAAGCGACGTTGCAGCGCTGCGTCCTTTTCGACATGCTTTTGATATTCGTCGAGCGTGGTCGCACCAATGCAGTGCAGTTCGCCGCGTGCGAGCGCGGGCTTGAGTAAGTTTCCGGCGTCCATGGCGCCTTCGCCCTTGCCAGCACCGATCAGCGTGTGCATTTCATCGATGAACAGGATTATGTGACCTTCAGCGCCCTTGACCTCGTCAAGCACACCTTTCAGCCGCTCCTCAAACTCTCCGCGGTACTTGGCTCCGGCAATTAGGCTGCCCATGTCGAGCGACATCAACGCTCTGCCCTTAAGCGTATCTGGCACGTCGCCATTGGCGATCCTAATCGCCAGACCCTCAGCGATTGCGGTTTTGCCAACGCCGGGTTCACCGATCAGCACCGGGTTGTTCTTGGTACGACGTGCTAGGATCTGGATCGTGCGGCGGATTTCTTCGTCGCGCCCGATCACGGGATCAAGCTTGCCCGCACGCGCTGCTTCGGTGAGATCGCGTGCGAACTTCTTGAGCGCGTCATAGCGATCCTCGGCAGACTGTGTATCGGCGGTGCGGCCGCCGCGCAGTTCGTTGATCGCCAAGTTCAGTGCTTCGGCCTTTAGGCCCGCTGCCGCCAAGGCCTTGCCTGCTGTGGTGGTTGTTGCCAAGGTGAGAGCAAGTAACAAGCGCTCGACTGTTACGTAGCTGTCGCCTGCCTTTTGCGCGACTTGTTCGGCCTGATCTAAAACACGTACTGCGTCATTGTCCAGCCCCGGTGTCTGCTGCGCGCCGCCACCCGAAACCGCTGGAATTTTGGCAAGCGCCGCATCGGTTTCGTGGACAGCCGCCGCCGCATCAGCGCCTGAAGCTTTGATGAGCCCAGCGCACATGCCCTCATTATCTTCGAGAAGCGCCTTCAAAAGATGTTCGGGGCCGATCCGTTGATGGTTCATGCGGATGGCAACTGTTTGTGCGCTCTGCAGGAAACCCTTAGCGCGGTCTGTGAATTTCTCGAGGTTCATGAGAGCAAGCCTCTCCTTTCACTGTCCATTGATATGGTCAATGTAGGGGTGCATTTTTGCCACACAAGGGGATAGTTTATTTGGTCGCGGCGCGCGGCGCTTTTGGCGAACCGTCTGCGAAAATTCTGCCGAAAAAGCTGTCGCTATACCATTTCGGTGCTTCATCAGCATTGGCGATTTCGGCCGCGATCATCGTGTTCACGCGCGCAAATTTCGCCGCGGCATTCCAATCAAGTGGCAAAGTCAAATCGTCAGAGACCTTGTGATAATGGGTTTTCAGAAAATCCTGAAACTGCTTTTCGCCGCCGTTCTTGAAACCAGTCATCAGGAAAACCGAAGGCACACCCTGTTTGACAAAGCTGTAGTGATCGGACCGCGTAAACAGCCCTTCGCTGGGTAGCGGATCGGGCGAAAGCGATAGGCCTGATTTCTCCGCAGCTCGCGCTTCTGCTAGCCCCATCGTCGAATGTTCTGCACCAAAGGCTATAACGTCCTGAAAATCATAGAGCAGCACCGGCATATCGAGATTGACGACCGAAACGACTTTGCCGCCGGGCAGGGGATTGCGCGCTAGATAGTCTGAACCGAGCAAGCCGCGCTCCTCAGCAGTCACCGCTGCGAAAATCAAGGTGCGACGCGGGCGCGGGCCCGCTGCCAATGCACGGGCGGCTTCCATCAATGCTGCCGTTCCACTGGCATTATCCATCGCACCGTTAAAGACTTTGTCTCCATCCTTTGTTGCGTCGACGCCGTTGTGGTCAAGATGCGCCATCAGCAGGACATATTCGCCGGCAAGCTTGGGATCAGATCCGGGTAACATGCCAATTATGTTGGGGCTAGTTACGGCGCTAGAGGTTGTCGTGCGTTCTACCTTGACGCTTGATTTCAGCACGAAGCCTTTTGGACGGCCGCCTTTCTTGTCGGCTTCGGACAAAATGGCTTTCAGTGGCTTCTTACTTCCATAAAAGGCCGCATCTGCTGGTATTTCGCCAAGTGAAGCGGTAAAGCGGATTCCGGGTGCTTCGCTAAACATGCTGCCGTCGGACCGCGCCCAATTCAACGACGGATGCTGAGGCCCTTCAATCTCTCGGGTCCAAGGTCTGGTCCTTTCGCGCTCTAATGTGCGGATGGTAATGATACCAATCGCACCGCGTGCTTCGGCCATCTTTGCTTTTGACCGACCATAATGCGCTCCGATATCACTCGGCATGCCTTTTGGTGAGCCTTGCAAAATGGCGACCACCTTTCCTCTCACGTCCAGACCTTTATAATCATTCTGCCCGTTCTTCGCGTCATCAATGCCAAAGCCGACGAAGACAATTTGACCTTCGATCGTTTCGTTTCCGGCTTTGCGCGCGGGACCCATCAGCACATCCTTGCGGATGGAAAATTTCTGTGTGCCAATACTCAGGCTTGATTGGGCATCGTCGATAAGGTTTGCCACAAAAGGCACTTGCTGAAGCCAGCCCTTGTCTGTTGCAGGTTGCAGGCCAATGGCGCGGTACTGACTGGCAACATATTCAGCGGCAACAGCATAACCGTTCGTCCCGGTTTCGCGCCCTTCAAGAGCATCGCTTGCCAGAAATTCAATATGTGCGCGCATCGTTTCAGGCTTGATGATTTCCTCGGCACCTGCCGCCGCCGGAAGAGCCGCTAATGCAGCGACCAATGCCCAATTTTGAAATTTCATGTCCTCACCTCACAACAGTATTACGCAAGGGACTTGCCGATTGTCGCCGGATCGTCAATCATCAAATCCGGATCAGGGAGAAAGTAGTGATGCGGAAATTTTTGACGGTTACGGGACTATTGCTTTTGGGCACGGCTGTGGCAGGTGCTGTATGGGAACCGCTGAGTGTCTCTGCATCTGCGGCGCCGCCAAAACATAGTTATAGCGCTGAAATAGTCCGCGACGAATTTGGTGTGCCGCACATTAATGGCAAAACCGATGCTGATACAGCTTATGGCCTTGCATTTGCCCATAGCGAGGATGATTTTGAAACGCTGCAAGAAGTGGTGGCGATGACCCGCGCCCGGACAGGAGCGTTGCTTGGAAAACAGGGCGCTCCGGTCGACTATGTCGCACATTTGCTCGGCGTACGCCAAACCGTTGACGAGAAATATGATAGCATACCGGCAGATGTTCGCGCAGTGCTTGATGCCTATGCAGCAGGGCTAAACCATTACGCCAAAAAACATCCTGATGAAGTTCGGCTTTCCAAATTATTTCCCGTTAACGGCAAGGATGTTGCAGCCGGTTTCGTTTTGCGATCGCCATTTTTCTATGGCCTCGACAACGCCATCAAATCATTAGCTGAAGATAAAGTACCCAAAAACGAACCCGTTGCAGACGTTGGCAAGGTCGAAACCAAACAGGCCGACTTAACACCGATTGGCCGCGATCCATCGATGAATGGATCCAATGCTTTTGCGCTGGCACCCAAGCGCATGGCAGATGGCAAGACTTGGCTGATTTCAAATTCGCACCAACCTTATGAAGGCCAAGTCGCTTGGTATGAAGCTGTGCTCCATTCGGATGAAGGGCTTGATATGGCCGGGGCATTGTTTCCCGGGTCGCCGTTCGTGCTGCTTGGCCACAATCGCAATCTGGGCTGGACCAATACAGTGAATCAGCCTGATTTGATCGATGTCTATAAATTGACTCTCAGCAGCGACCAAACGCGTTACCGATATGACGGCAAGTGGTTGCCGCTCGAAAGCCACCGTGTCTGGCTTCCGGTCAAATTCGGGCCGTTCACGCTTCCCGTTCCCAAAATGGTGTATCGGTCCGTACAAGGTCCGGTCATCATCAACAAAAAGGGCGCCTTCGCCATCCGCTATGCTGGGATGGGAAGCGTCAAATTGCTCGAACAATATTTCCGCATTCAAAAGGCACAGGATTATGACCAATGGACGGAAGCGATGCGGTTGCGCGGTATCACAGCGACGAATTTCATCTATGCCGACAAAACCGGCAGGATAGGCTATTTTTACAACGCGCTGTTTCCGCAGCGCAAAGCGGGCGTTGATTACACCAAAACTCTGCCTGGCGATGTCAGTACAGGTGTTTGGGGTGAAGCGCCGCTCCCGTGGGAAGCCACGCCGATGGTGGTCAATCCGCCATCAGGATTTGTCACCAATGCCAACAATACGCCTTTCTTGGCAGCGGGGCCAGGTTCGGAGCTTGACCCGGATAAATTTTCGCCGCTTTTGGGCATAGAAGCGCGAAAAACCAACCGAATTGTCCGCGCAATCGAACTACTTTCGGCGGATAAATCGATCACGCCCGAAGAGCTTCTCGCGATCAAATTTGATACAGTTTATAGCAAAGCCAGCTTTGCCGGCCCCTGGATGGAAAAGCTGCTTACGCTTGACCTGGCCAAGGAACCCGATCTTGCCGCCGCGCAAAAGCTACTGCGTGAATGGGATTATAATAGCGACGGAAACGGGCGCGCCGACGCGCTGGGCGAAGCGATGATGCACATGGCCAACGGCGCGAATTATCACGGGGAGCCGCTTCCCGATGCCCGTGCGAAACTGCGCGAAGTTGTCGATGCCCTGATGAAGGGCTTTGGAAGGATCGATCCGCCACTTGGTGACGTTCAGCGCTTGATTCGGGGTAACGTCAGTATTGCGGCGAAAGGGGGCACCGACACGCTACGCGCAGCAACGATTTGGGAGCCGCAACCAGATGGCAAAATGCGTGTACGGCACGGCGACAGTTTCATCATGCTGGTAAATTGGGACAAAGCCGGAAGAGTGACGAGTCAGTCGATCCAGCCTTACGGTTCTGCGACCAATAGGCCAAATTCGCCGCATTACACCGACCAAATGAAGTTGTTTGTCGAAGAGAAGTTCAAGCCCGTCCATTTCGAATGGGCCGATGCGATCAAACACGCCAAAAAGCGGTATCGGCCGTAAATTTGCGGCTCATGGCATTTTGCAGCGGGGCTGCTGCTAAAAGAGAACCGGCGAAGGCCGAAAGAGGAGAGAAATATGATCCGTAAATTAAGCTTGGCGCTTGCTGCGTCGTCGCTGGCACTTGCTGTGGCCGGTCCCGCGCAAGCCAATCCCAAACAAGCAAAGGCAGCACCTGTCGCTTCGCTGATCAAGTCGGTCAATATTCCCTACCAGAGCTTCACGCTTGATAACGGACTGCGCGTTTTGGTCCATACGGACCGCAAAGCGCCGGTGGTCGGGGTTTCGGTCTGGTATAATGTCGGATCAAAGCATGAGCCAAAGGGCAAGACAGGCTTTGCGCATTTGTTTGAGCATTTGATGTTCAACGGCTCCGAAAACGCGCCGGGCGATTTCTTTGAGCCGCTGCAGCAAATGGGCGCAACCGACTATAACGGCACGACATGGTTTGACCGGACCAATTATTTCCAAACTGTCCCCACGGGAGCGCTTGACCGTACGCTTTTTCTGGAAAGCGACCGCATGGGCCATCTGCTCGGCGGGATTACGCAGGAAAAGCTGACCAATCAGATTGGCGTGGTGCAAAATGAGAAAAGGCAGGGCGACAATGCGCCATACGGCTTAGTCGAATATGACCAGCTGGAGGTGCTGTACCCTGCGGGTCACCCCTATCACCATAGCACGATCGGATCGATGGCCGATCTTTCATCTGCCACTCTTGACGATGTAAAGCAGTGGTTTCGAGACAATTACGGTCCGAACAACGCCATTCTGGTTCTAGCGGGCGATGTCGATCTGAAAACCGCGAAAGAGAAAGTGACCAAGTGGTTCGGCGATATCAAACGGGGCCCTGCTCTTGCAAATCCCAATGTCTATGTCCCGACTTTGTCCGCACCCTATAGCAAAACGATAAAAGACCAGGTCGCCAACACGCGCATATACCGCATGTGGGCGGTTCCGGGTCTGGATAATCCTGACTATGTTGATCTTTCGATGGCAGCCGCAGTGTTGGGCGGGCTATCGAGCAGCCGCCTTGACAATGCGCTGGTTCGCAATGATCCGGTTGCGGTAGCCGTAAGCGCAAGCGCGCAAATTTTTGCACAAGGCGGCCAGTTTGTGGTGCAGGCCGATGTCCGTCCTGGTACCGATGCGGCATTAGTTGCCGCAAAACTTGACGAGCAAATTGCGAAGTTCCTTGCAGAAGGTCCAACGAAGGACGAGCTTGAACGGGCAACGACCAGCTATATTGCCGGCCAGATCAACCAGCTGGAATCGGTTGGTGGATTTTCAGGTAAAGCGCCTACGCTTGCCGAGGGCTTGCTCTATTCGGGCAATCCCGCTCAGTATAAAGTCGATCTGAAACGCGCAGCAAATGCGACTCCAGACCAAGTAAGGGCGAACGCCAACAAATGGTTGTCGCGTCCGGTTTTCTCTCTGACAGTGGAACCCGGCACGCGCACCGAAGGCGGCGAGAACCGTGCATCTTTTGCAACCGGCGACGCAAGTGGTGCCGTTGGTGCGAAGCCAGCCGTAACCTTGCAGCCTGCCTATTTTAGCGATCCCGCCCTGGGTGATGTGCTGGCGCCAAGAAGCTTTCTAGACGGCGACCGGTCAAAATTCCCCGAAGTCGGCCAGCTGCAATCGCTCGTTTTCCCGAAAATTGAGCGCGCCAAGCTAAAGAATGGCATGGAGCTGTATTTTGCACGTCGCGCTACTGTACCAACCGTGCAAGTCTCGGTTAGTTTTGATGTTGGTTATGCCGCCGATCCAAAGTCTGCACTGGGCACCCAGTCGCTAATGCTATCCATGATGTCGGAGGGCACAAAGAACCTGAGCAGTACCGAATTGGCGATTGCAAAGGAACGTTTGGGTGCCAATATTTCTGCCAGTGCAGATCTCGACAATACCTATTTCTATCTGTCGGCGCTCAAGCTCAATTTGACGCCTTCGCTGGAATTATTGGCGGACTTTATCCGCAATCCGGCCTTTGATGGTAAAGAGCTCGATCGTGTGCGCGCGCGGCAACTCTCCGGGATTGCAGCAGAGTTGAAAGATCCCTCGTCAATCGGCCGCCGCGTCTTGCTGCCCGAACTTTACGGCAAAGCCCATCCGTACGGCGTCCCGCCAAGCGGATCCGGCCAGCCAACCGTCGTGGCAAAATTGTCATCCGCAGATTTGCAGGCTTTCCATAGCCAGTGGGTTCGTCCCGACATGGCCAAGGTATTCGTTGTCGGTGACAGCGATTTGAAAACGGTCACAGCCGCGCTAAACAAGACACTTGGCACTTGGGCCGCGCCAAGCATCGCAAAGCCGGTCAAGGATTTCTCGGCGGCCATCCCGGCTCCTTCCAACAAGATCATCCTGATCGACCGGCCCGATAGCCCGCAGTCGGTGATTCGCGCGGGCGTAGTGCTCAATCACAAAGGAACAGAGGACTTACCCGAATTGGGTGCGGCACTTGATGTTTTGGGCGGTAGCTTCCTGTCGCGCATGAACAGCAATTTGCGCGAAACCAAGGGCTGGTCCTACGGCGTTGGCTTGGGCGCCAATTCCGCGAGAGAGAGCGTGTCACTTTTGGTGCGTGCGCCAGTACAGGCTGACAGGACGGGCGATTCCATCAAGGAAATCCTGTCCGACATGAACGCGTTTCTCGGCGACAAAGGCGTCACCAAAGAAGAACTCGAACGCACCGTAAACGGTATGGTCCGCGAACTGCCGGGTAGCTTCGAAACTGCGCGTGATGTGCTTGGCGGAATGACGAGCATCATCAACAACGGTCGTTCGGATGACTATTTTGAAAAACGTCCTGACGTCTATCGCGGCTTAACGCAGAAAGCCCTCGATGAAGCTGCGCGTAAGGATGTAGATCCTACAAAGCTGACATTTGTGGTGGTTGGCGACGCCAAAACGGTGAAACCACAATTGCAGGGATTGGGATTGCCGATCGAAGAACGCGCTGCTACTGACACGCCTGCAAATTAGACCCCCTAATAGCATTTAGAACATAGGAGTAAGGACATGGCCGGAGTTGATGGCGATTGGAATGTAACGGTAAAAACCCCGATGGGCGATCAAGCATCTGTTTTCAGTGTTGCGTCCGACGGCGGCAGCTTTTCAGGCAAAATGGTTGGAGCTCTTGGTAGCATGGACACCAAAGACGGCGCTGTCGATGGCAACACGCTGACCTGGAAAATGGACATGACCGTTCCTATGCCAATGACACTGGATTGCACCGCAACCGTCGACGGCGATGCCATCACTGGTCAAGTTGTTGCTGGTGCTTTTGGTGCGATGGGCCTTTCGGGCTCACGCAAGGCCTAAGCCTGGAAAAGAAAACTCTGTCCGCCGGTATGATGCCGTCGGGCAGAGACTTTCCCAAATGAATAAATGGTACGTCGCGTTTCCGCCACGTCACCGTCGCGCAAAACCGTAACTATGCCCTAGATCGCCAGAGGTTGCCCTGCAGAGGCCATCGAACTGCTCTTGGCTACTGGGGTAGCTCAAGGCTATTTTCGCGCCTGTACGGTACCTTAAATCGCAAAATAGAACCTATTAGGTTCATGGCATCGGCGGTTATGCTTCGCCGTGGGTTTCAATCAGCGCGCTGGCAATGGCTTCTTCCGGCGTCTTGTCACCCCAGATGATGAACTGGAAGACCGGGTAAAAGCGTTCGCACTCGTCAATCGCAACATCGATCATCGTTTGCGCTTGATCCACGCCAAGCAAACCATTTGGCGGCAGCAGCGTTCCGTGGCGGAACAGCAAAATGCCGTTTGCCGACCACATATCAAAGTGGCCAAGCCATAACTGCTCGTTGATCAAGCCGAGCGCTTTATACACCGCGTCTCGTTTGTCCTCGGGTACGGTGATGTCGGGCAACACCAATAGCTGCAGCGCGCCGTCTTCCTCGCGCCAGACCGAGCGCAATTGATAGCTCGTCCAACTGCCCTTATATTCACCGCTGATTTCGTCGTCGCCGTCGCGCTCATAATGCCAGCCGCGCGCCTCGAAAAGTGCGGCAAGCATCTCCATTGGCGCAGACTCGTCACGCGTCAGGCTGGTGTAATTTTCATCCATGTCGTGCATGCGGCGAATGCTTCCCGAATTTCGCATCCTTGTGCATTGCGCTTGGAATCAGCGCAAGCGGCTTGCGACGGGGGCACCCCATTTGCTTGTGGGCTGGCTGTGGAAAAGAAACCGGCGAGGCCGAACGGCGTCCGCTGGCCGGTACCAATCCCTATTTCTTTGCCCGGGCAGTCACTGGCTTCTTTGCAGCCACCTTTGCCTTTGTGGCAACTTTCGGCGCAGCTTTCGGTGCGGCCTTCGCAGAGGCCTTCGGTGCGGCCTTCGCAGCAGGTTTTGCCGCTTTCACACCCAAAGCGGCTTCCAATGCTGCAACACGCTGTGCCAAATCATCTGCTTCGGCGCGGGCCTTGGCTGCCATTGCCTTAACGGCATCAAATTCCTCACGGCTGACCAGATCAAGCCCGCCAGCCCATTCGCGCGCACGTTCGCGGAACTGTGCCTCGGCTTCGCGGCCCATGCCCGCCATCGTCCCGGCAACGCCGGTGAATAGTTTTGATATATCCTCAAATATGCGTTTTTCGCTTTGCATTGTGATTCGCTCCTTAGCGGCATAGCGCCGCCTATCTGCTTACTAAGTCCCTATTTGGGTACTCGAAGCCGGAACGTAAAGGCTTTCTGCATTGGGATTTAGCTGATCGATCTGATAATTCAGGATCGCGGCAAAGCTCAACCACACCAGATATGGCACCATCAACCAAGCCGCAGCTTTACGAATTCTACCAAAAATCAATGTGGTAACAAAAGCCAAGATGAAAATCAGAACCAGCAGATAAAGCGCATTTGACACTTCGTGCCGCCCAAAAAATAACGGCGACCAAAGGAAATTAAGTATCAGCTGTCCAAGGAAAAGCCCAATTGCCAGAGCGCGTGATTGTGCACCCTTGGCATGCAGGATCATACAAAAAGCCAGCCCCATGCAGAAATACAGGATGGGCCAGACTACACCGAATACCCAGCCGGGTGGCTGTGCCTCGGGTTTTACAAGCTCGGCATACCAGCGATTTTCTTCACCCGAGCCCGAAATGGTGCCGGAAATGAAACCGAGAAACATTATGGCCGGGATCACAAAAAGAGCCCAGCGGACCAGTGACATGCGAAGCTGCGACGGCGAAGCGATCTGATTCATACGGCCCTCAAAACACAAATATGCACAAGAATCATGCAGATGGTGGGAGATTACGCCAGCAAACGCACCCTCACAAGCTCGCTAACCTTCTTTTGCCGACAATGTGCCAGTTAGAGCCAGAGACCAATAGGGTAGTTACCCTATGGAAGTTCCCGCGCCATTTCAGCGCCGCGTGCTGCCGTTGCGGCAAGTGTCTCTGCAAGAAGCTTTGCTAAGGCACTATCACGGTCGAGCACCGACAGACCAACCGCAGTGGTCCCGCCGGGACTGGCCACCTTAGCTGCCAGCGTAGCCGGATCATCGTCGGATTGCGCGGCAAGCGTTGCTGAGCCTTCGACCATTATTTTGGCGAGCTTTGCCGATAATGTTGGGTCTAAACCAAGAGCCGTGCCACCAGCCGCCAATGCATCGATGAACCGGTACACAAAGCCGGGGCCGGACCCGGCAAGCGCCATAAACGCGTCCATCTGTTCCTCCCCGTCTAGCCAAACCGGCAGGCCCAAAGGAGCGAACTGTGCATCCAGTTGGTCGCGATCCGCTTGCAATATGCCTTCGCCCCAAAATCCGAGCGGCGATTTGCCCACGCGCACCGCCAAATTGGGCATTAGCCGGATGCATCGCATGTTCGGGAACAGGCGCTGTAATTTGGCCACGGGTGTTCCGGCAAGTATTGACAGCAAGGTGCTGCCAGGGGCGAGCAATGGTGTCACATCACCCGCAAGCTCGCTAAGCATTTGCGGCTTGATGCCCAAAAGGACATGTGAATATCCGCCACCTGCTTCCGAAGCAGAACGAAAATGCGTGACGCCTTCGGGCAAATTGGCTGCGAAAGGATCCACCACAACAAAATGCTCGGCGGCTACTCCCGCTGCAATCCAGCCGGCAAGCATCGCGCCGCCCATATTGCCGCAGCCATAGAACAGGAATTTATCGGGAAATGGGCTCATCATGTTGCGCTCTTGCCGCAAAGTCATTGTGCCCGCAACTGCAACCAGAGGACAAGGCCAACGGGCAACGGATCACTTGGCTCACCCATATGCCGTACGGCATCAGCACGCGCGCGATTGATGATAACATTGTCAACGCGGGCATCATGGAAAACATGGTCTGCTTCGCCAAGCAAGCGTGCTTGCCCAAGCGTCAGATCGTCGGGATTGTTCGACTGCAGTGCTATGATCACCATACCGCTTGCAGTGTTGGTATCCTCGCCTGCCAACCAACGATCCACATTCTCGTGTGCCTGTGGGTCCAGCGGATTAAGTGGTCCGGCAAGTGCTGCGTCGATTGCGCGGCGCCTAGTTGCGCCATCTGGCCAACGGGCGCGGATGCCACTGCGCGCGCTGTGCAGATTTTGCGCCAGTTTGCCAAGCTTCGGGGGTAGCAATGCTTCGATCCGCTGCCGCACTGCCTTGGCGAGACCGGCCGAAGCACCGCCCGTTCCAACCGCTATCAACATGGGATCGCGGTCTACAATGGCTGGCGTGGTGAAATCACACAGCTCGGGCCGGTCGACGACGTTGACCAGCAAACCGCGCGTGCGCAGATGGTCGGCCAGTTCCTCGGCACCGTCCTCCAAAGCAACAAAAGCCACACGCGCGTCTTTATCGTCAATACCAACACATATGCCCCCGGCGCGTTCGATCAAGCGTCGCTTGGCATCGGCAGCTTCGCCTTCGCCTGCCAATATGACTTTGCATCCGGTCAGATTGAGAAAGATCGGAAGCTGCTGCACGGGGGCGTGTTCCTATTCCAGCCAGTCGGGGACTTGCTCTGCGGCAAGAATTGCTTCGGGCGGTATCCGGTTGGCGACGATGGCGTAGCGGTCACCGTCAACTAATACCTCGGGAACCAGTCCGCGGCTGTTGTATGTGCTTGCCATTGTCGCACCATAAGCACCCGCTGTGCGAAACAATGCGAGGTCGTTATCTGTCACTTTGGCAATATCGCGCGCCATAGCGAACGTATCGCCGGTTTCACAAACCGGACCCACAATGTTGGCGGTCATATTCTCGCCGCTGTCTGCTACGGCCTCAAAATCATGCCAAGCATCGTAGAGTGCGGGCCGAGCGAGGTCGTTCATAGCCGCATCTACGATGACAAAGGGCAGGTTGCCTGCGCCTTCCTTCACCCGGATCACGCGGGTCAGCAGCACACCGGCATTTCCGGCGATAACGCGGCCAGGTTCAAACATCAGGCGCACATTCCAGCCATTGGTCACGCGTTCGACCATGGCACCATATTCGAAAGGTTCGGGCGGCGTGTCGCCGTCCTTATAGCGCACACCAAGACCGCCACCGAGATCTACATGTGTCACAACATGTCCTGCAGCGCGCAGTTCTGCCAATAATTGCCCGACTTTTTTAAATGCGGCTTCCAAAGGATCGAGACTGGTCAGCTGGCTACCGATATGCAGCGCCAATCCGCGCATCTTTAAACCCGGCAACCCGGCAAGCCGCGTATAAATGGCTTTGGCCTTGTGCAGACCAACGCCGAATTTATTGTCTGACTTGCCCGTCGAAATTTTGCCGTGTGTTCCGGCATCTACATCAGGGTTGATGCGCAGCACCGCGGCGGCTTGCTTTCCCATCGTTTCTGCAACGCAAGAAAGCTCGCGCCCTTCTTCCTCGGATTCGATATTAAACTGGCCGATGGCTGCATCCAGACCTTTGACCATTTCGTCCGATGTCTTGCCAACGCCCGAAAACACGATATCTTCTGCTGCAATCCCTGCAGCAAGTGCCCGGTCCATTTCTCCGCCCGAAACGACATCGGCACCGTATCCCAATTTAGCGAGCACGCGCAGCACAGCGAGGTTGGGGTTAGCCTTTACTGCAAAGGCCAGATGAGGGTTATCAAGTCCCGACAAAGCGCTACGAAATACTTGCGCGTGTCGTTCGAGAGTTGCACGCGAATAAACATATACCGGTGTACCGACTTCATCAGCAATTTTGGATAGCGGCACGCCTTCGGCGTGGGTTACGCCATTTTTCTTTTGGAAATGGTCCATTTTACTCTGGCTGTTTTTCTGGATCTGTGGGGGCAGGCATTATCGCATTGTCGGTGATGCTAGGCTTTGCGGGAGTCTTCGCCTTGGCTTTTTCTGTTCCTTCGAGCGGGGTGGGTTCGCTTCCTGGCGGAACATCGAACGGATCACCGGTCCTGCTTTCCGAGCGGCGCAATAATTCGTCGCTGCGGCCCGGACGCGATTGTTCGGTCGTGCCCAGCAGCCGTTCTGCGCTTTGCTTTTCAGTTTGCGCATAAGCTTGCGGCGGCAGCGCGTCTCCGGAACGTGGCTCAAGATTGCCGACCTTGCCGCACCCACCAAGCACGATTATCGCCAATATGGCTACGCGCGCCTTCATATTCCCAATTCCTTTTTGGCCAGCTTCACAGCCTCCTGTACCCTAACCGGTGCGGTCCCGCCAATGCTTGTTCTGCTGCCCACCGAACCCTCAACAGACAGGTCGGGCAAACTGCAGCCAGCGAGGCGCGGGTCAATAGTCGCCAAATCATCTACACTCAGTGCGCAAAGCGCTATCCCGCGTTCTTCGCATAGCTTAACTGCGCTGCCAGTGACATGATGTGCTTCACGGAACGGCATATTGTGATCGCGGACCAGCCAGTCGGCAAGGTCAGTTGCGGTTGAATATCCTGTCTCGGCCACTTCGCGCATCCGCGCCGGCACAAATTCGATTGCAGCCACCATACCCGACATAGCAGCCAGCGAGAGCCCGATCAGGTCATAAGCCTCAAACACCGGTGGCTTGTCGTCTTGCATGTCCTTTGAATAAGCCAGTGGCAGGCCTTTCATAGTGATCATGAGGCTGTTCAGACACCCAAGGATGCGTCCGCTATGGCCGCGCACCAGTTCGGCAGCATCGGGATTGCGCTTTTGTGGCATGATCGAACTTCCGGTCGACCAGGCATCGGGCAGCTTGAGAAATCCAAATGGCTGCGAGGCCCAAAGGATCATTTCTTCTGCGAGGCGCGATAGATGAAGCGCGATTTGGGATAGTCCGCTTAGGAACTCGATCGCGAAGTCGCGGTCCGAAACCGCATCAAGACTGTTTGCCATTGGCCGGTCAAAACCCAGAGACTTTGCAGTTTGATGGCGGTCAATGGGAAAGCCGGTTCCGGCAAGCGCAGCTGCACCCAGTGGCATTTCGTTCAGTCGCCGCGCGCAATCGGTTAGCCTGCTGCGGTCCCGGCGAAACATCTCATAATATGCCATCAAATGATGGCCAAGTGTGACCGGCTGGGCGACTTGCAGATGTGTGAAGCCCGGCATGATGCTGTCTACATGTTCTTCCGCACGCGTGACGAGCGAAGTTTGTAGTGCCGCGACTGCGTTATCGACATCAGAAATAGCATTACGAACCCAAAGCCTGAAATCAGTAGCGACCTGATCATTTCGCGATCTCGCAGTATGCAGCCGCCCAGCTGCTTCGCCAGCCAGCTCCTTCAGTCGCGTTTCGACGTGCATATGTATATCTTCAAGCGCCAAATCTTCGGAAACACCCGTGTCAGCATATTCCTGCGCTATCCTGAGCAATCCTTGTTGAATCGCCTGGCCATCTTCTTTTGACAAAATGCCGCAAGCAACCAGCATTTCGGCATGTGCGCGGCTGCCCGCAATGTCTTGTGGCCAAAGACGCTTGTCGAACGGGATCGAGGCATTTATCTCGCGCATGATGGCCGAGGGTCCTTCACCGAACCGGCCACCCCACATGCTATTGGAATTTGTTGTGCGCTTATTGATCGGACTGGCCTCTATACTGCCGCTTTTGCTCTTGGCTGGTTGCGATAGTGCCAAGCAGCCTTCTGGGCAAGCGCAAGTCGAAAATGAGGCTCCTGTTTCCGTCCTGCCAAAAGAGGATCGTGAATTTGTCGGCGCAGACGGCACGAAGGCGCGTTTGACTTATGCCTCCGCGGGGAAGCGCGCGACCGACGCACCCTTTACCGGCGCAGATGGCCGTGATGTGGCACTTTCCGACTATGCCGGGCGGCCATTGCTGGTCAATATCTGGGCGACTTGGTGCGCGCCTTGCAAGGTTGAGCTTCCCGCACTCGACCGTTTGGCGCTGGCGCAAGAAGGCCGCGTAACGATCATTGCCGTTTCGCAAGATTTGGAGGGGCGTGGGCCGGTGCGTGAATTTTTTACGGCGGCAAAAATTACTAATTTGGAACCATTTACCGACAAACAGAATCAGTTGGCTGCGTTGCTCGGTGGCGACGGTGCGCTACCCGTGACGATATTGTACGACGCTGACGGTAAAGAGGTATGGCGTTTGGTTGGTGGCGTCGACTGGGATGACAAGCAGATCCAGGCGCTTTTGGCGCAAGCGGCTTAAGGTTAAGACTTCAAAATTTTAAACGGATGCCCTTCAGGGCATGCTCACATTAGAACGCGACGCAACCGGACGCGAACGGGTTTGCGGGCTGGCGTCGCTTCGACCTTGATACGCGGCAAGGCGGACTGATCATTACGGTTGGCTTGCGCTTGCGACTTTTCAGAAGTGGCCTGCTGGCATTGTGCCTCGCCTTCTGAAGCCGCCACGGGAGCGCAGGCAATAACGGAGCCTACCAAAATTGTAGATTTTGCTATCCGACGCAATAACATGGGAACTCCCCTTCCAACCCTCGACTGTAGGCTTACACCATGAATGAAGCTGACTTGCAAGCATCAAACAATAGGTATCAGTTGACCCTAAAGGCCAAATTTCTGAGCGAATTAGAAGGAAAATGGTGGGCGCTAACGGGCTCGAACCGCTGACCCTCTCGGTGTAAACGAGATGCTCTACCAACTGAGCTAAGCGCCCTCCGCTCTTGCGAAGCGTTGCGCCATTGGCAAAGGCAGCGGCGCTTGGCAAGTTTTTTCTTGGTAATGCTGAAATCAAAAGCGGCCTAGATGGCACTGATGCTGCGTTTTCCTGCCTCCCTAAAATAGCTGTCCAGCTTTTCCAAAGTCGCTTCCGATAGCATTATGAAGACTCGCCTAGCGTCGTGCGGGTCCTGTTTTCTTGTAAGCAAGCCATTATCGGTCATGCTGGTAATCCACCGTAGTGCCGTGGTAGGCGGAACCGATGCGGCAATACACAGGCTGGATACTGACACCTGGCGTCCTTCCATGCCAGCAGCGTAAAGATCGAGCATGATGTCCCACGCCGGATCGGCGAAAAGATCAGCATTGAAAAACTGGTCGCGCAAACGCCGCAGCTTTATAATCTCGCGCAATTGCGGCGCGCTTATCGGCGGCTGATGTGTTGGCCGCTCAACGGCTAACCCTATCGATGACAGTGGCAGTAACGCAGATTGCGGCGCAGGCTGGAACGATACCGGCCGGTCGCGCACCCCGCCGCTTGAGGTGTTGCCCTCTTGTTCGGCAAGCTTGGCCAGCGTTCGCGCGAAATCAGCGAGTTCATCGCTGATCCTGTGCAGCGCGCCGAATTCCTGATCCCGGCTAGAGTCGTGCAATCTCTCCATTTTGCCCCGCCTGTAAATCCCTGACATGAGGAGCAACGCTTCGCTTTCGTTCGCATCGACAAGGAAGTGGGATCGCGTCCCGGCCAGCGCAGCAAATGCTGTGTCCAAGCCTTCCATATCGGTCCAAACCAACGCTTCGGCGTTACTGGAGTCGAGATAACGTGCAATATGGGGCAAGTGAGGAGAAGCATGATCCGCATTGGAGCGAAGTTCGATCAACAACAGATCAGGTGAGGCGTCAAGCAGCGCGAAAACGCCGACATCATTCTCAGCAAGAGGTGTTATGATGCCATAACCGACCAATTCGGCAAGGCCGCTCAAATGTTGCGTTTGTGCGGATTCGCCAAACAGGATTGCGGCTGTCCGCGCCGGAAAAGCGCGATTTGGTTCAAAATGATGTTGTTGCACTGGCGGCCAATTCCCGATCTAAATTGTGGGTGTTCCGGGTCGCGAATGCGCTTGACCAGAATCATCACATAATGTCTTTGGCCACCATCCCCATTATGGAGTAATCAACGGTTCATCGCACGCAAATAAAACGCCTTATCGAGCATTTGTGCATAGAAATTTGAGAGAAGAGGAAAACAACGTGGCAAAAAAGACAAAATTCGGCTG
Organism: uncultured Alphaproteobacteria bacterium; assembly: GCA_963763915.1. Classification (GTDB taxonomy): domain Bacteria; phylum Pseudomonadota; class Alphaproteobacteria; order Sphingomonadales; family Sphingomonadaceae; genus Sphingorhabdus_B. Next base: position 652,701 of record CAVXQH010000001.1, on the reverse strand, counting down.
GTTGGCGGTGCTGCCCCTGATTGCTATCGGTTTTGCAATGACGGCACCTGTCGAGGCAAAAACGAGCAAAGCAAAAACAAAAAGCGGTAAGGTGATGAAGAAGTCCATTAACAAGAAAAGCGGTGCAAAAATGGGAACTGCTCAATTGTCGTCCGGAGCCGCTTCCATAATTAAGCCTTGGCCAGGCCCCTATGACGGTGTGCCGCAATGGGATAAGGTCAAGCCGTCCGACTTTCCTGCGGCTTTCCAGGCCGCAATGGATTCGACAAAGGTCGAGTTTGAAGCAATCCTAACGCAAAAGGGCCCGGTTACTTTTGACAATACGATCACGAAGAACGAGCTGGCCGGAAGGGAAATAGGTCGACTGTTTTCGATCTGGGGTGTGCATGGATCGAACCTGTCCAACCCCGAAGTGCAGAAAATTGAGGAAGAATGGGAACCAAAAGCTACCGAGTTTTTCTCCAAACTTTTTCTCGACAAGCGCTGGTTTGCGCGCATCGAAGAGCTTTACAACAAACGCGATAGCTTGGGGCTGGATGCCAAGCAGGCGCGGCTTTTGACGCGCACCTATGATGGACTGGTGCGCAACGGTGCGAAGTTGGACGAAACCAAAAAAGCCGAGGTGATCCAGATCGAAGGAGATCTCGCCAAGAAGTTCAGCCAGTTCTCGCAGAAAGTATTGGCCGACGAAGCCAAATATACTCTGCTTTCTGATCCGGCCGATCTGGCGGGCTTGCCTGACAGCTTTGTCGCGTCAATGAAGGCGCTCGCCGATGCCAAAAAGCAAAAAGGATGGGCGGTTGCTAACACCCGATCGGCAGTGCAACCGTTTCTTGAAAATTCGACGCGGCGCGATCTGCGCGAGAAAATCTGGCGTGCCTTTGCGAATCGCGGAGATAACAACGATGCGAACGATACCAACGCCGCCATCGCCGAAATGCTGAAATTGCGACAAAAGCGCGCTGAAATATTGGGTTTCAAAAACCACGCCGAATACCGCATGCAGGATACGATGGCGAAGACGCCAGAACGTGCCATGGACCTGATGATGAAGGTCTGGCCTGCGGCGGTTGCCCGCGTCAAAGAGGAAGTCGCTGATATGCAGGCGATCGCCGACAAGGAAAATGCCGGCATCAAGATCGAACCGTGGGATTACCGTTTCTACGCCGAAAAGGTTCGTAAGGCGAAATATGATCTCGACCAGAACGAGATCAAAGATTATTTCCAGCTCGACAATATGGTTGCGGCGAAGTTCGACGCAGCGAACAAGCTGTACGGCTTCACCTTTAGCGAAAATACCGGCGCTGTTCCGGTATTCGAACCCAATGTCCGGACATTCGAGGTGCGCCGTAACGGAAAGCTGATTGGCTTGCACTATCTCGATAATTTCCAGCGTGAGGGCAAACGTTCCGGCGCATGGATGACGACATACCGCGATCAGTATAAGCTTGGCGGTAAGAACAACCTGACGCTGGCGTCAAACAACAATAATTTCGTCAAGGGTGCAAACGGCGCGCCGACGCTGATCAGCATCGACGATGCCTCTACCCTGTTCCACGAGTTTGGTCATGCGCTGCATTATTTCAGCTATGACATTACATGGCCGGGGCTTGGCAACACACCGCGCGACTTTGTCGAATATCCTAGCCAGGTGAACGAGAACTGGCTGCTGACGCCTTATGTCCTCAACAAATATGCCAAGCATTGGAAGACCGGTCAGCCTATCCCGCAAGCGCTTGTCGACAAGATCGAAAAGAGCGGAACGTTTAATCAGGGCTTTTCGACGGTCGAATATCTGTCGAGTGCGATCCTCGACATGATGCTGCACAACCGCGAAACGCCAGTTGCCGATGTCAAAGCGTTTGAGAAACAGGCGCTTGCCGAAATCGGCATGCCGAGGGAGATGATCATGCGGCACCGCTTGTCGCAGTTCAACCACCTCTTCTCGTCCGACGCTTATTCGGCGGGCTATTACAGCTATCTCTGGTCCGAAACGATGGATGCGGATACCTGGGCGGCGTTTGAAGAAACCGGCAATGTCTGGGACAAGGCGACCGCCGACCGGTTCAACAAGCTGCTGCTGTCCACGGGCAACGAGACCGACCGGCTGGAGGCGTTCAAGGCTTTCCGTGGCCGCGAACCGGCGGTGAAATATCTGTTGAAGCGGCGCGGCTTCCCGACTGGAGAGTAAGGCGGAATTTCAGGGGGCGGCCGTTGCGGGCTGCCCCTAATTTCTATCCGCGCCGATCATCCACGCAAATGCAAGCAGGATGATCGCCAGAGCTAGCGAAACCGCGAGCACATAGCGGACATTTTGCGGCGGTGCGCCGCCGCTTGCCTCTTCCGGGGTCACCTCGATATCATCGCCGTCAACTTTCATCGCTTTTCTCCTGTGCTGCTAGGGTTCCATCCCTCTTCGGCGGCTTTGGCAGTATAGCACCGCCTGTATAACAGGTTTTAGCGCAGAGCATAATCGGACGGCATATGCCGTTTTGGCGGTGGCCAGAAACCCGCAGATTTCTGCCGAAGTTCACAGCGAAATCGACGCGTTAGGTACAGACGAAATCACGCGGAAAAGCAGAGACGCGGTGTAACGCCTTCATGCTCGCCCACACGTCCCAGGCTTGTCGACGGTCTGTCCGAAATCCGCGGAAAACCATATAAGTTCACAGTGAAATGCACATTTTGAAAGCTGTAAGTTTACTTAAGTTGAAGGCGTCTGAAGCAATTTTTTTGCCGGTGATTTGGCGACTCAATCACCACCATATCGGCAAAGGCCGGTATTCAACACGAAAAGCGTCTTGATCCAGACTTCGGCATAGCCGAGTTTATCCTGAGCGCCTGCCTTGGCAGGCAGCCCAAGGGTCGGGGTGACGGCAGTGTTCGTAACGAAACAATATTTGAATGGGGTTCGCTGTTTTGGTGGCGCGTATCAGCGATGGCAGCGCGGTTACCGATGTCGTGGTCGGTTAGAGCATGGGTGGGTGCGTGTAGGAAAGCGGTTTTGATGCGATGCTATGCAGATAGTATTCAGTCACAAAAGTTTATCGCCAACTCGTCTTAAACCCTGTAATTTCAAAAAACATAATAGGTTAAGTTGGCAAGAAAGAGAGCTGACTGTCTTCCCTCGCCGCAGTAGCGATTGCGTAAGGGTCGCCAGCCTTCGTGCTGTCGCGCGTGCGTTGAGGAATTTCCTTGAGCCGTCGGTCTGCGATGTAATAGCGTCCTCTTTTTTCTCCCACGGGCGTTAGTAATTCTGCATCGCAAAGGCGTTTCAAATCTCTGCTAGCTACAACGTCAGATATTTGGTTTTCCTGGCGGTATCGGTGATTTCTGATTTTGTATCCGAATGCAGCCTCTAAAAGTGGGCCTTCCATGCGTTCGTTGAACCCCATATCCTTAACTATCTTGGCTATCTCCTCCCAAACTCGACCAAAATGAGCATTTCGTTTCATTAGAGTCGCTGCTTGTTGGTAGTGAGCGCGGAGGCAAAATCTGACCCAAGCAATTGCGGAGTTTTTTGGATGCCAACTCCCTTGACCTACTTCAGAAAGAATCGCGTAATAAGCCAATGTGTTTCGACCCAACCATTCCTCAATACTGCAAAAAGTCGGCGAGCTTATTCCGTTCTGAGAGATAACCAATGTTTGCAATGCCCGGGCCATTCTCCCGTTCCCGTCCTTAAATGGGTGGATCATTGCGAGATTTAGATGCACCATCGCTGCTAGAACGGTGGAAGAATCGACAGAGTTTGCCGAATTTATTTGCCCAACCAACTCATCAATTAGCGTGGGCACTTGGGCTGCATCGGGCCCTTCGTAAACGGTGTCTCCACTTGGTTCATGCACTACATAGACGGCACCGTTTCGCCATTGCCCGGGCAACTTTGTCATGTCGTAGTCGATCATCATGTAGTGAAGACTGCGGATGAATTGTGCATTGATTTGCGTATGCGGATCATCGTGAATCCGCATTACGTACGTCATTGCCTTTCTGTATCCTTCAAGTGCTCGGATAGTTTCTTCTTCAAGAGTCTCGGGGCGTTCTTCGTCTATAATTGCAACGGCTTCAGATAAGTCAGCTTCAAAACCTTCAATGCTGTTTGAACCTTGAAGAGCCCTAGCAAACGTATTCTTTCTCAAGAACCCGTCCCATCTTAGTGGGTTTTGACTAACCTGATGACGAAGCAACTTACGTTGTTCGCGAATCAAGCCCAAAACCTCCATGTCGAGCGGTTCAAGTTTGGGGTATTCGTATATCATGTCGATTATCTAGTTTCATATCGTTGTTACGACGATATATAACAAACTGCACGACGAAGTCAATTTATATAACCAACAGGAATAGCAAGAGCCATGGTGGGCATCAAAAGGCCTTGCAAGTGCGCACTACCCCTCCAGCTCGATGTCCCAATAAAGCCAATCGCGCCAGCTATCGTGCAGATAATTGGGCGGGAAGCTTTTGCCGCGGTCCTGCAATTGCCAGCTGGTCGGGCGGATTGGTTTCATGAACAGCTGCATATGCGCTTGCTTGGGGGTGCGGCCGCCCTTCTTGAGGTTGCAATGCAGGCACGCGGTTGTGACATTTTCCCAACTGGTCCGTCCACCCAGACGGCGCGGAGTGACATGATCGAAAGTCAGGTTTTCCGATGACCCGCAATATTGGCACTGGAACTTATCGCGCAGGAACAGGTTGAACCGCGTGAAGGCGGGATGTTCGGACGGCTTCACATATTGGCGCAGCGCAATGACCGAGGGGATCTGCATGTCGACGCTTGGGCTATGCACATGCCGGTCGTAATTGGCGATGATATCAACTTTATCGAGGAACACTGCCTTGATCGCGGTTTGCCACGGCCAGAGGCTAAGCGGATAATAGCTTAGCGGGGTATAGTCCGCGTTGAGCACAAGCGAAGGGCAGCTTTCGGGATGCCGCGCACGTATGTCTGCTTCGAACACTCGCTCTTCCATCAACACTCTCTTCTCTCCCCCGACTTTGCCCTTATTTCTTATTGTTCCTTCGTTTCACTTTTTTGACTTGTTTGTTCGTGGTTTCGGAATTTCCGAACCTGCGACGTTCTGTTATCGATCCACACTATTAACAGCTTTCATGACGTCAAGGGGCAAAGCACGCAGAAATGGCCAAAGAACAACCAATATGATCGATTCTTTGCCAACCATGGATTTCGGGCAACAGCCGGTAGTGACGCGGTTTGCGCCGAGCCCGAACGGCTATTTGCATTTGGGTCATGCTTATGCGGCGATCTGCGCGCATGATTTTGCGAGAGCAAATGGGGGCAGTTTTCTCCTGCGGATCGAGGATATTGACGGCACCAGGAGCAGAGCAGAATTTGTAGAGGCTATATTGGCCGATCTCGACTGGCTGGGATTGGAGCATGACGGCGCAGTTGTTTACCAGTCGCGAAGGGTCAAATTTTACCGCGCGGCGCTTGACCGGCTGAAGGCGCTTGGTCTGGTCTATTGCTGTGTGTGCAGCCGCAGCCAGACCGCCGCAGCAATTCGCGAGCGTCCTGTGCGTCGCGGCCCTGATGGTCCGCATTATCCCGGAACCTGCCGGGGTAAGAATTTGCCCGAGAGCGAAGAAACATGCTGGCGGCTCGATATGGCAAAGGCGACGGAAATCACGGGGCCGCTCGTGTGGCGCGATTTGGCATCGGGTGAACAGCGGGCCGACCCCGGTCTGTTCGGAGACATTGTCCTGTGGCGAAAGGATGCGCCCGCCAGTTATCATCTCGCCGCGACGCTTGATGATGCGGCAGACGCGGTAAGCGTCGTTGTGCGCGGACAGGATCTTTTGGCCTATACCCATATCCACCGCCTGCTGCAGGCTTTGCTCGATCTGTCGACGCCCTTATACTGGCATCACGCGTTACTATTGGACGATACCGGTGAGAAATTGGCGAAGTCAAAACGTTCTCCTTCGCTTTCTGCGCTGCGCAAAAACGGTGAGGACGGGCGCCATATTGCGGATCAATTGCGCCTTGGCCAGCTTCCGCTTGGCATTGGCTTGTCAAAGGCCTAGACGGTAGCGCGAGGGCCGGGGGCTGAAACAAGGACACTCTATTAATGCAGTATCTTTTCATTCTCCTGATTTTGCTTGCCGCGGGTGCGGTAATTGTGGCGGTCGTGCGCGGCTTGCATGCCTTTGCCAATATGCGGCCCGATGATGTTGACGGCGATGGCATCCCCAAATCTCTGGGCGTGCAGAACAAGATGATGTTCGCGCGCGTCAAGTGGCAGGCAATTGTCGTCATCCTTATGGTGGTGATGGCTGTGGTCGCGAAGTCGGCTTGAACCAAAGAGCATATGGTCAAGCTCAACAAAATCTACACGAAAACAGGTGACGACGGGACGAGCGGTCTCGTCGACGGATCGCGTCGGTCGAAAGCAGACGTGCGTTTTCACGCCATCGGGACAGTCGACGAAGCCAATAGCAGTATCGGTCTTGCGATTGCCTTGCTCGACGACGATGAACATGTCGCTTCACTGCGGCGGATACAAAACGACCTGTTCGATCTTGGTGCGGATATTGCAACGCCAGCGGGAGAGGGCGATGATTTCGCGCCTTCCGAAATGGTGTTGCGGATCATCGCTTCGCAAGTGGCGTGGCTTGAAAATGCAATCGATACAGCCAACGAGTGTATTGAGCCGCTCAACAGCTTCATCCTACCCGGCGGGTCTGCCGGTGCGTCAGCGCTGCACGTCGCGCGCGCCACGGCACGTCGCGCCGAACGCGATATGGTAGCACTTGCGCAGAGCGAACCAGTGAACCCGCACGCTTTGCAGTATCTCAACCGGCTGTCGGATTATCTGTTCGTCCTTTGCCGCGCCGTAAACGCCGCGGGTGAGGGCGATATCAAATGGGTGCCCGGCGCTTCGCGCTAACGGGTTAGCTCCGGCAAGAACCCAGCGCGGCTTTTACAAAGGCGTAATCCTCGCGCAACGCCTTTGCGTCACTTTCCGAAGCCCCGTCGAGCACTGCGCTGGGCAAGCTCACCGGCAGGCCGCATGCCAACCGGTACCAAAGCAATGTCTTGGACGGAGGCGTTCGCGCTGATTCGCCGACCAGTTCGCTTGTCGAAACGCTCCATTTCTTCGGCGCACCTGCTTTGCTCGAGATGCTCAGTGCCACCGGCTGGTTCTTCTCGGTATCGAGAAAGATTTGTGTTTCGCCCTCGCCGATAATGGTGCCCGCACTGTGGAAGGCGCTCGCAACGCCGGTTATTTTTTGCGGCGCGTCAAGCAGAACGGCTTCTTTGGTAATCTGTCGCACCGTATAATCATTGGCGATGCTATATTGTATGTAAGCGCGCGGGGTCACCAGCTTTACCGTTCCTGGTGTGTTGGTGTAATTCGCCATGAAGAAGAAGCGCAGTTTTTTGAGCGGCGGAAAGCTGCCGTCGGGGGATTGCTTCAGGTCAAAAAGAAAGCGCACGCGCGTGTTGATCCCTTGATCACCGCGGACGAGCGCATTGACATTGGCCTCAACCACCAGGCGTTGCAAGGTCGGTGGCAATCCGGCGGCTTGCTCCTTGGAAACGCGGGTGGTTTTGATAACCGTGGCATCGATGATAACCGGCGCGATTGTCACAAGATCGGCCACATCGGCATAGCGCGCCACTGGAATAACGTCATTTGCCCCGGCTTTCTGACCAATGCCAAAAGGCAAAGCAGGCGACTGCTGCGGTATCGCACAGAGACCTGACGCGAATCCCATTGCCAAAAACGCGTTGGCCGCGAATCGCTTCATCTTTTTCCCCCTGATACCATCTGTCTGACTCGGTACGTTTTTTGAAAGCATTTGGTCCCCCGTCAAGCTTGCTGCGCAAATATTTGGCCATGTGACGCGTGAATTTCCGCTGAATTGGCAAAACGTGCACAGAATCGGATTGCCTGCCCGTTAACGCATCGCTAAGGCTTTGGATGAATCGAAACAATCAATCTTTCGGTCAATCGGGTTGCTAAGGGGTCGGCAAAACGCGTCGACTCTTTTTTGCCTGTTAAAATAATGGGAAGTTAGGAGAGTCGTTTCCGCATGGCATATGCTGACCAACAAGGAATGAGCAAGAATCGCATGATTGCGATTATCGTAGTGTTGCTCCTCCATGCTTTTCTCGGTTACGCCCTTGTCACTGGCCTCGCGTTCGAGGCTGTGCAAAAGGTCAAAGAAAAGCTGAACGTCATTGACGTAAAAGAGGATAAACCGCCGGAGGAAGAACCGCCGCCGCCGCCGCCAGAGGATATTTTTGAGCCGCCACCGCCTGTGGTGACGCCGAAGCTGGACATCAAGTTCCCGCCAAAAGATCGGCAAAAGACGACGGACAAAATTCCGGATAAAGTGGACATGACGCCAAAATACAAGGCTTGTCCGGAAGGTTCGGAGTCACCACAAGTTCCGATTGATGGCGTTTGCCGGGCGCGGCCTGAAAAATATCAATGCCCTGTCAGCGGCGCGATTGTTGAGCAACAAAGCCAGTGTCCGCCTATCCAGACATGCTGGAATGGAAACACAAATTTTGGCTTCGGCAAAATGTCCGCCCGAACCGGCAAAAGGTGAAACGCGTGCGGGCAGCCCGCGCGGCAATCCGGGCAGCTGGGCAACGACCAGTGACTATCCACAACGTGCTTTGAACCAAGAGCGCGAAGGGACCACCGGGTTCCGTGTGTCCTATGATGCAAATGGCCGGATTACCGATTGCCAGATTACATCTTCCAGCGGTCATGCTGATCTTGATGCTGCGACGTGTTCGAACGTCAAACGTCGGGGGAAATTTAACCCTGGTTTGAAGGACGGCGTACCGGTCGGGGGTAGTTACTCGAACAAGATCCGCTGGCAGATACCAAAGGATTGATCTTAATTCCGGCGGGCTGTTCATGGGGGACCGGGGCAGCCACCATAAATGCAAATATTTTTTTCTGAGAGGAAAGTTACAATGTCGATTATGTTTCTCATTCAAGCAGCAGGCACAGAAGATGCTGCCGCAAAGTTCGGGCTCATCCCGGCACTTAAAGAAGGTGGACCGATCTCCATGGCCATTTTTGGTGTCATGGTTATCATGTCAATCTTCTCGTTCTACATCATGTTCACCAAGTTGATGGAACAGCAGAAAGTTCTTAATCAGGCCAAAACCGTCCGTGCCAATTTCTGGCGCGCGGCGAGCCTTGAAGAAGGTGCGGCCAAGCTCGAAAAGAACAGCGCATTCCGTCAGGTCGTCGATGACGGCATTTCAGCTTCAAAGCAGCACAGCCTTTTGACCGATCCTGTCGAAGCGCATGACTGGCTTCACGGCGCAATGAGCCGTTCGGAAGAGTCCATCAACAACAAGCTTAGCGGTGGCCTTGCTTTTCTAGCGACGGTCGGTGCTACGGCTCCTTTCGTTGGTCTGCTCGGAACGGTTATCGGTATTTATTCGGCGCTGATTAAAATCGGTATCGCCGGTCAGGCCGACATCGGCAAGATCGCCGGTCCGGTTGGTGAAGCACTGATCATGACCGCTATTGGTCTGTTCGTTGCTGTGCCTGCGGTGCTTGCTTATAACTGGCTGCAGTCGCGCAACAAGTCGATCGCGCGTAGCCTTGCTGCGTTTTCAAACGACGTTCTTGGCTACATCACATCGGGCGGCAAGGTGAAGCCCGCAGTGTCGGCTGCTGCACCTGCAGCAGCGCGCCCAGCCGCAGCACCAGCTGCAAAGAAGTAAGCCGGACGAATATGTGAAGGCAGCCAGCCCGGCTGCTTTCACCCGGGTACTGTCGGCAACGATCGGCATGGCCCGAAATGGTTAGAGAGGATTAGCCAATGGCAATCAGTTCAGGAGGCGGCGGCGATGAATTGCCAATGTCCGACATCAATACAACGCCGCTCGTCGACGTTATGCTGGTGCTCCTTATCGTGTTCCTCATCGCAATTCCAGTCGCCATTCAAACGGTGAAAATGGAATTGCCGGTGGTGAAATTTGAACCGACCAAAGCGAAGCGTGAAAACATATTGCTTTCGATAACGACCACCGATGCTGGCGGAAACGAACCCGGGTCAGACGGCTATCAAGGCGCAAACCCCAACGGGGAATGTCGCGTCTATTGGAACGTGACGCCGATCGATTCGACCGAACTCGTCGAAAAATCGCGCAAGCATATGGAAAAAGAGATCGAAAAGCTCGGTGGGCCTAGCGCGATCGAATCCGGTCAAGTTAAGCCGGAAGAATTGCCCGAGGCGCATATCCGTGGTGACGTGAATACGCCATATCGCTGCATTGGCGGTGCGGTATTCTCGATGCAAATGGCCGGCTTTGTCCGCGTGGGCTTCATCTCGTCGCCCAATCCGATAACATCAGCGGTCAAGTAACCACTACACTGAGGAGTATTTATTTATGGCAATGAGTGGTGGCAAGGACGATGGCCAGCCGATGATGGAAATGAACACGACGCCGCTAATCGACGTCATGCTCGTTCTCCTCATCATGCTGATGATCACCATCCCCCCGGTTTCGCATGCGGTTGATATCGATCTTCCGATTTCACAACCAGATCCGCCGGTTGATCTACCCGATCCGGTCATCAACAAAATCCTGATCTTGCAGTCTAGTGAAATTTTGTGGAACGGGACTCCGGTAACTCTCGATCAAATGGAACAGTTTTTGCTCCAGACTAAGTCGATGAATCCGATTCCCGAATTGCAGTTTCAACCTGATCCCAACGCACCTTATGACACTGTTGACAAGGCGCTGGTGGTTGTTCGGCGCAGCAAGGTGCAGGGCTTTGGCTTTGTTGGCAACGAACAATATCGTGTATTTGGTAAATCGACACGTTCCGGCGCGTAATCGCCAAAACGTATAATGAATCGACATTCTAATCGGGGCGGCCTTCGGGTCGCCCTTTTTGTTTGGGCGGCGCGTCACTAGGCTTGGCAGCCTCTTGTTTCCGTTCCATTTCCCGTTAAAGCCGGTTCATGGACAAGATAATCGTACGCGGCGGCAACCGCCTGACCGGCAAAATTCCCATCTCTGGCGCAAAGAACAGTGCACTCACTTTGCTGCCGTGTGCGCTCCTGACCGATGAACCGGTAACGCTGCGCAACTTGCCCCGGCTGGCCGACATAGACGGCTTTCAGCATTTGATGAACCAGTTCGGCGTTTCGACCAGCATTGCCGGAAGCCGACCCGAAGACTTCGGCCGCGTCATGACGCTCGAAGCCACGCGGATGACAAGCAACACCGCGCCATATGATCTGGTCCGCAAAATGCGTGCGTCGATCCTTGTGCTTGGGCCGCTTCTGGCGCGCACCGGCGAGGCGACTGTTTCGCTGCCCGGCGGTTGTGCCATCGGTAACCGCCCGATCGACTTGCACCTGAAAGCATTGGAGGCCTTTGGAGCAGAGATTGAAGTCGCAGCGGGTTACGTGCGTGCCAAAACGGCGGGTGGCGGATTAGCCGGCGGCTCATACAGCTTTCCCGTTGTCTCGGTCGGTGCCACCGAAAATGCGCTAATGGCAGCAAGTCTCGCCAAGGGCACCTGCATTTTGCACAACGCGGCGCGCGAGCCGGAAATTGTTGATCTGTGCAATTTGCTCGTCGCGATGGGCGCAGAGATTGAAGGCATTGGTACGTCCGATCTGACCATTCACGGCAAAGACCGGCTGCACGGTGCGACCTTTGCCGTCATGGCTGACCGTATCGAAGCAGGCAGCTATGCCTGTGCTGCTGCCATAACCGGCGGCGATGTTGAACTTGTTGGCGCGAAGGCCGATGAAATGGATGCCACTGTCAACGCTTTGCGCGAAGCCGGAGTAACGGTTGAAACAACCAAGAAGGGCCTGCGCGTGGCTTCGGACGGAAAGCTGAAGCCGCTCACGATTTCTACTGCGCCTTTCCCGGGATTTGCCACCGATATGCAGGCGCAATTCATGGCGATGCTCTGCATGGCGGAGGGAGCCAGCGTGCTGACCGAAACCATTTTTGAAAATCGCTATATGCACGTGCCCGAACTCAACCGGATGGGCGCACATATCGAGACCAAGGGCCGAACCGCAATTGTCCACGGCGTAAAAGGAATGACGGGCGCGCCGGTCATGGCGACGGACCTTCGCGCATCGATGAGCCTCGTGATTGCAGGGCTTGTCGCCGAGGGCGAGACGCATGTCAGCCGCCTCTATCACCTGGATCGCGGTTATGAGCGGTTGGAGGAGAAGTTGCAGTTGGTGGGTGCCGACGTGGAGCGTGTCGGGGCCGAATAGACGGCTTCTGACGGCGCTTAGAATGGCATTGAACCCGACAGTGTCTATGTAACTTCATCGGTTGTAGTTGTAAATTAAAGGGTAAGTGGGCAAGAAGAGTTTTGGAAAGATCGGAATGATCAAGGCAATTGGGCATAAGCGAGGTGTACATCCCGTACTGGCGGCCATTGCACATTCACCAATTGCCAGTGTGGTGAGCGACCCCAAACGGCCAGACAATCCTCTTGTTGCTATAAACCAGGCGTTTCTCGATTTAACCGGATATAGCGAAGAGGAAGTGCTGGGGCGGAATTGCCGATTTCTCCGCGGTGAAGGCAGTGAGTCTGCGCAATCTGACAAATTACGCCAAGCGATAAAGGCGCAACAACCGACGCTCGCTGAACTGGTCAATTATCGAAAGGATGGCTCGCCTTTTCGGAACGCCGTAATGATTGCGCCGCTTTTTGATGCCAATGGAGAACTGGAGTTTTTTGTCGGTTCCCAAGTCGAGGTGCTGCCAGATGAAGAGAGCATCGCGTTTGTGCGACAACAAAAATCTAGCGCAATTGTGGCGAGCCTGTCCAAGCGTCAAAGAGAAATATTGCAGCAAATGGCTGGTGGATTCAGAACCAAGCAAATAGCCTTTAACTTGTCGCTGAGCGAAAAAACGGTTCAAATGCACCGGTTGCTCATGTTCCGGAAACTGCGGACAAAAAATGCTGCGGACGCGGTGCGCATTGCGGTTGAGGCGGGGCTTTAACACCGGCTTCGACCCTAAGGCTAAATACCGTATTTTACATTTCGATCGCAACGCTACCTTGTCAGGAACCGGCGAGTCGACATTAAGTTGCGATTGTCTGGGCGACTTCTCCCTCCCCCCTCTACTGGGAGTCGCCAATGATGTCCGGTAAAACCTAGATGCCGTCCCCAGGGACGGCATCTTTATTCCCAGCCACCAGCCAAAGACGTAATGCACTTGCCAGCCCGCAGGGCGTAGGCGAAGCAATCCGCTGAGCGTCAATATGCGCCACGAGCGTGTTTACAGCCTGACCGCGCGCCTGTGCTTCGCATTTCAACATATCCCAGAAGACTGGCTCCAAGCTTATCGAAGTTTGATGCCCGTTGATCGTGACGCTGCGTTTGACGGGTGGGTGGTAGATGCTTCGTGTCACAAATCGTCACCCCCGCGAAGGCGGGGGCCCATCTCCTGATTGTGCAGTTATGACTGCCTGAAAAGGTAATCGGTCAAAGCCAAGGTCGATTGCCAAGTCGCGCCAATCTCGATTTTGCTCTGCTATTAAATTGATACGCCATTGGCGGTTCCACTTCTTTATGCGTTTTTCTCATACAATTGCAGTCTCTATCGTTTCATGCAGTTCAAACCATACCAAATTCTTTACATCATGCGCTTTGCTATGGCCTTCAAAAATACCATTTCGGTGCTGATGAATGCTCTGGATCAAGTTCGAGGTCATACCTGTATATAGTGCGCCATTCTTGCGGTTGGCCAATATGTAAACAACCGGTTGAAAATCAGCATGCATAAGGAAAAATCAGGAGATGGATCCCCGCCTTCGCGGGGATGACGCGTTTTAGGTGTATGAGATATCGCACAATCAATACATATGCTGGCCACCGTTGATCGACAAAGTCGATCCGGTAACAAAACCTGCATTATCGCTGGTCAGGAATTCAACGCCGCGCGCAATTTCGTCTGCTTGCCCCAGACGCCCTACCGGGATTTGCGCGACGATTTTTTCCATCACATTTTCGGGAATAGTGGCGAGCATTTCGGTCGCAATATAGCCCGGAGCGATGGCGTTTGCGGTCACTCCGTAACGTGCACCTTCCATAGCCAAAGATTTGGTGAAGCCGTGGATGCCGGACTTGGCCGCCGCATAGTTGACCTGCCCGATTTGACCGCCTTGACCGTTCACCGAGCCAACGTTGACGATGCGCCCCCAGCCGCGTGTCCGCATACCTGGAAATGTTGCTTTTGCCATATTGAAACATCCCGTCAGGTCGACGCGGATGACTTCGTCCCATTGCTCAAAGCTCATCTTCATCATTGTCGCGTCGCGGGTAATCCCGGCATTGTTAACAACGATATCGATGGGACCCACTTCGCTCTCGATGGCAGCACAGGCATCTATGCAAGCCGTGTGATCGCCCACATCCCATTTGCGAACGGCAATACCTGTGCGATTGGAAAACTCCTGCGCAGCGCTGTCATTGCCACCATAGTTAGCGATGACGGTGCGACCCTTTTCTTGCAGTTTCATTGAGATCGCTTCCCCAATCCCGCGTGTCCCGCCGGTCACTACCGCAATGCGTGTCATAGATTTTCTCCTATCTCCGTGAGACAAGATAGCGGCATCAAAGCCAACCGGCAAGCTCGCGTCTGACCAGGTTTTCAAGCATTTCCATACCAATTGGCTCTGCATTAAGGCACGGAAGATAGGCAAAATCGCTGCCGCCTGCTGCAAGAAAATCCTCTCGGCCACGAATTGCCAATTCTTCCAATGTCTCCAGACAATCGACCGTGAAACCCGGCGCAAAGATCGCGACCTTCTTTTTTCCTTCGCCCGCCATGCGCAACAATTCGGTGTCCGTTGCGGGCTCCAGCCATTTCGCCCTACCAAAACGCGACTGGAAACTGACGGCTATGTCGCGACCCAGCTTTTCGGAAAGGAGGCGCGCCGTTTTGCGACATTGGCAGTGATAGGGGTCACCTAGATGCAGCGTTCGTTCGGGCATCCCGTGGAAGCTGGCAAGAACCACATCTGGCACGAAATCCAGCTTGGCAAGTGATGCCTTCACGGATTGGGCAAGTGCGGCGATATGATCGGCTTCGTCATAATATGGCGGCAACGTCCGGATGGCCGGTTGCCAGCGCATTGCGGATAAAACCCGCCACGCTTCATCCTGAACGCTGCCGGTCGTCGCACCAGAATATTGCGGGTACATTGGGCAAAGCAAAATTTGGTCACAGCCTGCAACCTTCATTTCGCTGATTACATCACCCATTGCCGGATTGCCGTACCGCATTGCATATCTAACTGGCACTGTGTCGCCAAAGCGTGCTTGCAACTGTTCGGCTTGGGCCGCGGTGTGAAAGGCAAGCGGCGATCCTTTATCTGTCCACACCTGGGCATAGGCATGTGCCGATTTTTTGGGTCGCGTGTTGAGGATGATACCACGCAGGATCGGTTGCCAAATAAGTGCCGGAATTTCGACAACGCGTTTGTCGGACAAGAATTGCTTCAAATAGCGTTTTACGGCACCGGCTGTTGGCGCATCGGGCGTACCAAGATTGACGAGCAGGACACCAACTTTGCGCGCAGGTATCGCGGGATGATTATCAGGGCGCTCCATCACATGCCCCGTGAAAGCAAAGGGAGATCGCGCAGGCGCGCGCCGCTGGCGGAGAATAAAGCGTTGGCAATTGCAGGCGCAACCGCGGGCACGCCTAGCTCGCTCAATCCGCCGGGCTCTTCTTCGCTACGGATAAATTCGACAACGATCTCCGGTGTGTCGCCGAGTAATGGCAAGTCCAGCTCCCGCAACCGGCGCGCCAGGGGCAACCCGGCGTCAAATTCGGTCGATCCGCCGAGCGCCTGCGCCAAGCCAAAAACGATACCGCCCTCAACCACTTGCCGCGCAATATCGGGATTGATCAAGCGCCCGCAATCAACCGTTGCTGAAATGCTCTCAACCCGTACGCCTTGCTCGGTTGTCTTCGCAATGGCGACAATGGCAATATGGCTTCCTGCCATGCTGTGACAGGCAATTCCTTTGCTGCTGCCTGCAAGGCCGCCGTCCCATCCCGCCATTGCAGAAACACCTGTCAAGCAGCGCGCAAGACGCGGCTGACCCGACAGCATCTGCATGCGGAATGAAAGCGGTTCGATGCCTGCTTTGTAAGCCAGTTCGTCAATGAAACTCTCAATGAAGAACGCGTTGATCCCGTGAGCTTGCGCACGGTAAGGGCCAACGGGGACGGGCAAACCGACAGGAAAATGGTCCACGGTTATATTTGCGATATTATACGGTGGTACTGCACCAGCAAGCGCGAGGGGATCAAACTCATCAGCAGTATTGGCGATCGCCTCGCTTGCGCTGCCGCCGTCCAAACGCCCGGCCCATTGCCGGAGGGCTGACGGGCTGGAGACCTTAACAGACAGTCCGGCCACTTGACCCAAATGATTGAGCGTTCCGGTCATTCTGGCAAGCGCAGGCGGCCGCACATGATCGCGCATGATGTCTTCGGGTCGTGACCAAATCAATTGCACGGGCCGCCCGGAGCGTTGGCTGAGCACAGCCACTTGCGCGGCAATTTGATTATCGAAATTGCGGTCAAAACTGCCACCCGCGAGCATGGGGTGTAAGATGACATTTCGCGGCTCTATGCCCACCGCTTCAGCTGCGGCAGCACACGCAGAATCGGGTGTTTGGCTTGCCATCCAAAGCTGAAGTCGGCCTTCGCGGTAATGTGCAGTCGCGCTGCGCGTTTCGAGCGGTGCGTGTAGCGCCGCAGCTGCGGAATAGTCGGCGCGAAATACCCGCGTGCCTGCATCCTTGCTCAGCGTGGCTTCAACTGAACCCTCTACTTTTAAACTGCGGCCTTTTCCTTGCGAAATCGTACGGTCGAGTGCCGCCGCAATTTTCCCGCTATTGGCGACTGTGCCGCGCGCTTCAAAGACAGGTGCCATTATATCGAGTGCGCGGTTGGCTGCCCACCAATTGCTTGCAAGGGCCGCCACCCAGCCATTTTCGCTGATAACCGAAACAACACCCGCAATCTTGCGGCCGGCTTTTTTGTTAAAGGACTTTAGCTTGGTCGCACCAATCGGACCTGCACGAACCGACGCGAAGAGCATATTGGGTAAGCGTACATCACCAGCAAAATTTGCGCTTCCATCGACCTTTGCTGGACTGTCCAGACGAGGCAAGTCTTGTCCCGATAGCGCATTTGCCGCATTTGGGCGGACCGGCAAGACGCGGGGCGGTGTCATCAGCGCAGCCCCGGCGGCAAGTTCGGCAAAGCTTAGCCGCTTCTTACCGAACACTACAAAGCCCTTTTCGGTGTCGCAATTTTCCCACTGCGTGTCCCAACGCTCGGCGGCTGCCATGCACAATAATGCGCGCGCTGCAGCGGCGGCTTCGCGGCAAGGCTGTTCAAATTGCCGGATCGAGGTCGAGCCACCCGTCGCGACAAAATTATTCCTCGTCGCTGCCCAGTCAACGGCACTTTCTACCCATTCGCCTCCGCTGGCTGGATCGAACTTGCTCGACACAAATGCTGGAGCCCAGTCACGCGCCAACAGATGATTGGCAAAATTGGGGCTGGGCATCACTGGTTGAACAGCGACGGTTCGCCAATCGGCGCCAAGCTCACCGGCAATGATTTGGGCTAATGCGGTATAAACACCTTGGCCGCTTTCCTGCTGCGGCAATCCGACGATTACTTTGCCGTCCTCGGCAATTTTCAGCCAAGGCCCGAAAATATGCTCGCCTTTGGCTTGGCCCATATTTGGTGGATATTTGCGCGGCCACAGCTGCCAGCTCAAAAGCAAGCCAATGCCTAGACCGCCGCCGATGAAAAGCGCACGGCGACTGATACCTTCTCTGCCCCGCTCTTGCTTCATCCCGGTGCCCCCTGACCATCGATCCAGGTTCCTACACGACTTGCTATCCCTGCGTAAATATCGGCAATCTGTCCGGCACCGGCGGCGGGCGGGTGCCCTGCGTCGCTAGCGATGCGTATGCTTATGTCGAGCGGTATCCGCCCCAGAAACGGGATGTTGAGTGATGCTGCGGCTGCCTCTGCTCCGCCCGATCCAAAAGGGTCGCTTGCTTCGCCGCAATGCGGACAGAGATACCCTGCCATATTCTCGACAAGACCGATCACCGGAACCTTTGCTGTATCAAAAAAGCTGATCGCGCGCTGGGCATCAATCAGCGCCAGATCCTGTGGGGTTGAAATGATGATCGCGCCAAGAGGTTTGTGCTTTTGGACCATAGACAGTTGAATATCGCCGGTGCCGGGAGGAAGATCGATAATGACATCGCGTGTGCTACCCCATTTGGCATCGACCAACTGCGACAGCGCGTTTCCCGCCATCGGCCCACGCCATGCGACGGCTTGCCCGGGTTTTACCAACTGCCCCATCGACAAGAACGGCACATTCCACGGAGAAGCTACCGGAATTAGTTGCTTGCCTTCGGCCTCTGGTTTTGAGCCTTCGACGCCAAGCAAAGTAGGCTGCGATGGGCCGTAAATGTCCGCATCGACAAGTCCAACGGCGCGACCCGCACGCGCCATGGCAACCGCCAGGTTCGCCGAGAGCGTCGATTTGCCAACACCGCCTTTGCCGCTGGCTACAGCGATCAAGCGCGGGGCAACCCGCTCTGCGGTCAGCATGATGCGCGCGCTTTCGACTTCCGATATGCTTTCTGTGGCGCTTTGAACCGCGATTTGCAGGGCTTCGCGCTCAGCACCGGCAAGACCAGACACATCAAGCACCAGAGATAATTTGCCCGAATCAAACTTTATTGCACTGGCCCGTTCTCCGGCAACTTCGGCTATTTTTGCGGTGGCTACGTCTAATATGCTCATGAAAAATGCGAATAGTGGGCAAATCCCCTGATTGACACTGTTTTTCTCGGAAAGGCTTCCTATAAAGAAAATATGCAAAACGACGACAACGACAATATTTCAGGGTCAGAGCCAAAGCCGCGTAAGGGGCCTTGGGACAATAGCTCGGGCGACACCACAAAAGGCAAGGCAGCCAAGCCCACAAAGGGTGCAAAATCGGCGGGCGAACCAGCGACGACAGGCGATACCGAACCTGCGCCAAAGCCGAAATCTGCAAACCCGTGGGCAAGCGATAACACCGGGTCGGCTGACAAAAAGCGGCAAACGGGCAGCGCTGGCCTCGAAGAGCTTTTGCGCCGTGCCGGCGGCACCGGAAATTGGGGCAACATGCCCTCGGGACCCGGAGGCAAATCGGTCTGGCCAATGATTGCTGGCGCGATGATCCTGCTGTGGATTCTTTGGTCGAGCGTTCACCGGATCGATCCGGGCGAAAAAGGTGTTGTGACGCGCTTTGGCAAATATGTTCGTACGGTTGATAACGGCATTTCTTTCAGCTTGCCTGCCCCGGTAGAGCGGCTGATCAAGGTTGATACCCAGCAATCGCGCTACACTCTTGTGGGTTCGCCGCAGGCCAGCGACGAAAACCTCGTTCTGACCAAGGACCAGAATCTGATCGATCTGGCGTTTCAGGTTGCGTGGAATGTAAGCGACCCTGAAAAGTTTCTTTTCCAGATGGAAGAGCCCGACGATCTTGACCGCGATGAAACCATCAAAGCCGTCGCCGAAACCGCAATGCGCGCAACTATTGCCAATTTTGGTTATGATGCTGCTGTAGGCGGCAGTCGGCAAGATATCGAGGCCAGCGTGCGCGAGCGGATGCAGGTCATCCTGGATAAATACGGGGCAGGCATTCGCGTACAAAGCATCGCGATTAAACAATCCGATCCGCCCGACCAAACCAAAGAGGCCTTTGACAAGGTAACCGCCGCACAACAACAGCGCGAAAGCAATCTGAGTAAGGCACGTGCCTATGCCGCGCAGGTCAAGCAGCGCGCCGAAGGTGATACTGCGGAATTTGACCGCATCTATACGCAATATAGCGCAGCGCCAGAAGTGACCAAAAGGCGCATATATTACGAGACCATGGAGTCGATCTTGGGCAGTGTAGACAAGACCATCGTAGAAAGTGGCTCCGTGCAGTCTTATCTGCCATTGCCAGAGCTGAAAAAGCGCGTTGAGGCAGCCGCTACCGAAACCGCAAAGGCGAAGGAGGCGGCGCAATGACCGATACCTCAAAGCGCAATGTGCTCTTAACAGTCCTCGCTATTTTGGGCACGCTTGTGCTTGCCATGATGTCGATGACCGAAGTGCCTGAAACCAAGCAAGCTGTCATTACAAGCTACGGCGAATATCGTCGCACGATCAATCCTTACCGCAAGAACGACGTGCTAGGTACCAGTACGCAGGCGGGACTTACCTTCCGCATACCTTTTGTCGAGCAGCTCCAGCTGATGGAAAAACGGATCATGAAAGTAGATATGGAGCCGCAAGAGCTGCAATCGACCGATCAGTTGCGTTTGCGCGTCGATGCCTTTGCACGGTTCCGCATCGTCAATCCGCTGCAAATGTACAAAAGCGTGCGGACCGAAGAGCGTTTGCGGACGCAAATGGCCACTTTTTTGAGCTCATCGGTGCGCGGCGAACTGGGCAAGCGTAGCTTCATCACGCTGCTTAGCCCCGAACGAAGCGAAGTGATGGCAAACATCCAGAAATCGCTGAATCGGCAAGGACGCAATTACGGGGTCGAGGTTATCGATGTCAGGATAAAACGGACTGATCTTCCCAAAACCACGTTGAAGTCGGCCTATTCCCGGATGGAAAGTGCGCGTGAACAAGAAGCGACAAGCATTCAGGCACTGGGCCAGAAAGAGGCGCAGATTATACGCGCCGATGCCGAAGCGGCTGCAGCCCAAATTTATGCTCAAAGCTATGGCAAAGACCCGGAATTTTACGACTTCTACCGGGCTATGCAGTCATATCGCTACACATTCCAGAGCGGACAGGGTCAGACCAATTTCGTGCTTTCGCCCAATAGCGAATATTTGCGCCGGTTTCAGAAGGGTGGATGATAGCGGTTTGGGATAAAATGTCGTTGATCGACGGGAATCGGCAATTGGCGGCTCAAGCATCCGATCCGCCCCGTCATTCAATTGCCGTTAAGCTTTTGCGGGTCAGGTAGGCCCGTTGTGAAGAGGGGCCCCGGTTTTCGGGGCAAATTGGAAGGAAAAAATACGTGCGTATTGCTTATGCTGTAACCACAGCACTTTTGTTATCGGGAAGTACCGCAGCCGTTGTAACCGGAAATCCGGTAACGGCAAAAACTGCGACGCCAGTGTCGGTTCCGGCCGGCCTCGCACCGCGCGGGGCACCCAATAGCTTTGCCGATCTGTCTGAACAATTGCAGCCAGCGGTGGTTAACATCAACACCAAGCAAAAGGTGCAAGTAGCGACTTCGGTTAACCCGTTCACCGGTGAACGCCGGGCGATCACCCAAGATCAGGCGAGCGGCGGATCTGGCTTTTTGATTTCAGCCGACGGTTATATCGTCACCAACAACCATGTTGTTGCCGGTGGCCCGAAAGGCGATGCTGTGGATACCGTCAACGTGACATTGTTCAACGGCAAGGAATATAAGGCTGAAATCGTCGGTCGTGACCCACAATCGGATATTGCGGTTCTGAAGATCCCCGCCAACAACCTGCCGTTCGTCGAAATGGCAGACAGTAAAAAAAGCCGTGTCGGTGACTGGGTTATCGCGATTGGTAACCCGCTTGGTCTTGGCAGCACAGTAACTGCCGGGATTATCTCTGCTCTGCAACGCAATATCGGCGCAGGCGGTGCATATGACCGGTTCATTCAGACCGACACCGCGATCAATCCGGGTAATTCCGGTGGTCCCTTGTTCAATCTGGAAGGCAAGGTTGTTGGCATCAATAACCGGCTGATCTCTCCGGTGGGCGCGAATATCGGCGTTGGCTTTGCCATTCCAGCAGAAGAAGCACGTCCCGTAATAGAATCGCTCAAAAAAGGCGTGCGTCCGGAGCGCGGCTATTTGGGAATTGGCATCCGTCCGCTCACCGAAGATCTGGCCGATGCGCTGGGCATCGAAAAGAACCGCGGTGAAGTCGTCGGCAATATACGCAAAGGAGATGCGGCAGATAAAGCAGGCTTGAAGGTCGACGATATTGTGCTGAAAGTTGGCGGTCGCGACATAACGCCTGAACAAACGCTTACCTATCTGATCGCCAATACCAAGCCCGGTACCAAAGTTGAGCTCGACATTTTGCGCAAGAGCAAACCGATGAAGATCGTGGCAACGGTGGGCACGCGCCCTCCTGAAGAGCAAATTGCGCAAAGCGTATTCAACCCAGACGAAGAAAAGAGCTTTGGCAAAGAGGAGCTTGGCGCGGAAGCAAAGTTGATCCGTGATACCTTAGGTATTGCCGTTTTGCCCGTTGATGACTCGATCCGTGAGCAGTTTGGATACGATTCCAGTGTTCAAGGCGTTATAGTTGACGTTGTTGGCGACGGTAGCGCCGCGCAAGCAGGAATGCAGCGCTCGGACATCATCATCGAAGCCAATTACGGGGCAACGCCCACAGCTGCCTCGCTTGCTGCTGCAATAAAATCCCAGATAGCTAAAGGCCGTGGAGCGATTTATTTGGCGGTAAAGCGGCGGCGCGGTCCTACGCTCTATGCTACTGTGCGGTTAGAAAAATAAGTGATTGCAACAAGAAAAGGGTCGGAGTTTTTTTTAAACTCCGACCCAATCTACTAAGGTCGAATATTACGCATCAATCAAGTCAGCTGCGATTTCAATCTCGACAGCGACAACCTTCCAATGCTCGTCATAAACATAGCTGACTTCGTAATGTTGGCCAAAACCGGGATTCATCCCTGAACGAAACCTTTCCATTGCTTCATAAACCTGGCTGTTGGTCAATCCTTCTGGAACGGGAAGCACGGAAAGTCCTCCGCTAACGCTTTCGATTTCGTTCAAAGTCAACTCGCGAATGTTGCCTTTGAATTCAGATCGGATTTGGTGAAAACTCATGTAACTTCTCCTCATAGTCTAATTGAAAATCAGTCACCCTCTAATAAATATACCGACTCAGAAAACGTGGGCAAGCCCCCGGCAGCTAAGGCCTTGAAATAACCATAATGCAGTTTGGGTGGTGAATTTGTTGTCGCTGGCGACGCGCATTGCTAATGCGATAGCAACATCATTTCGAAACAGGAGCAATCATGCCATCGGGCCTTGCCGCATTACTCGACGACGTCGCAACAATCGCGAAAATTGCCGCTGCTTCGATCGATGATGTGTCAGCCGCTGCTGGCAAAGCCAGCGTAAAGGCAGTCGGTGTGGTCATCGATGACACGGCGGTTACGCCGCAATATGTGACGGGCTTTACCCCGGACCGTGAGCTTCCGATCATATGGCGCATTGCGAAGGGATCTCTCAAAAACAAGCTGCTGTTCATTTTGCCAACGGCGCTTTTGCTGAGCTATTTCCTGCCCATCGCGATCACGCCCATCTTGATGCTCGGCGGGGCATATCTATGCTTTGAGGGCGCAGAAAAGGTTCTCGAAGAGCTGCGCGAAGAAATCACTGACGAGGGAGAATCTTTGGCTGAGGAAGTCGCAGTGCTCACTGCAGCAGATCACGAAGCCGAAATGACCCAAGGCGCCATCCGCACTGATTTCATCTTGTCAGCAGAGATCATGGCCATTGCCCTTTCCGAGGTCAGCGATCAGACGATTTGGGCGCAGGCGGCTAGCCTTATCATTGTAGCGGTCGGCATAACAATCGCAGTTTACGGCGTTGTTGGCTTGATTGTGAAGATGGACGACATCGGGTTACATATGGCCAAAGGCGGCAACAAGAGCGCGCAAGCCACCGGGCGTTTGTTGGTGAATGCAATGCCCAAGCTGCTAGCATTTCTTGCCGTGGTCGGAACAGCAGCGATGCTTTGGGTTGGCGGTCAGATCATTGTCCACGGCGTTGGCATACACCCGGCTGAATATTTCGGTCTTCACGAAGGTGTGTTGGCTTGGCTGGTCGATGCCGGGCTGTGTGGACTGTTCGGCATGGCGGTCGGCAGCGTCATTGTTTTGCTGCATCATTTGTGGGTGGTCCGCAAGGAGCGCGCGGCAAAATAAGATTCAATAGATCAAAATCTTTGTTGAAATAATACGGCCTCGGCTGTGCCCTTTCGAGCATAGCCAAGACCGAGTATTTCCAATCTAGATTAGCTAGCGCGCTTTACCGCACCTTTGAACTTGCCCATGCCGCCCTTTTTGGGGCCATAATTGCGGGGGCGTTCGCTGTCACGGCCACCATCGCGTGCGGGGCCGCTGCTGCTGACGGGTGGACCGCCGCGTTTGTGTTGCGGACGGTTCTCGCTGTAGGGACGTGCGGGACGACCTTCGCGGTTGTCATTGCCAGCCGGGCGATCACCGTAAGCAGGACGGTCGCCATATGCGGGACGTTCTTGGCGCGGACCTCTGTCATCACGGCGCGGTTCTTGCGGACGACCTTGCCCGTGCGGACGACCGTTGCCTTGTGGGCGGTCCTGACGCTGTGGGCGGTCTCCGTAAGCTGGACGATCCTGACGCTGAGGGCGGTCGTCGCGTCCACCGAAAGGTCGTGCATCACCGGCAGGGCGTTCCTGGCGCTGGGGACGATCTTCGCTAAACGGCCGGGCCTCGCGGGCAGGACGCTCAAAACGGTCCTGCTGCTGGCGTGGGCGGCTGTCTTGGAAGCGGCTGCCGTCACCTTGAGGGCGTCCACCTTGCGGGCGATCACCAAAGGAACGGCCTCCTTGCGGGCGACCACCTTGAGGACGAGCACCGCGACGCGGGGCTTCTTCACGAACCGGCGCAATCGCCTTTGGCATAGTGGCTACCATTTCGCGGAAGCCTTCGGGCAAACCGACGGTGATCAGCTTTACTTTGGTCAAACGCTCGATGTCTTTCAGATAGCCACGCTCATCATTGGCAACAAAGCTGACCGCTTTGCCGTCTGATCCGGCGCGCGCGGTACGGCCAATGCGGTGAACATATTGTTCGGGCACATTGGGCAGCTCGTAATTGAACACATGGCTAACGCCCGGGACATCAATACCGCGTGCGGCAATGTCGGTCGCAACCAATGTCTTGATCCGGCCAGAGCGGAAATCTTGCATGGCTTGCGTCCGCTGGCCCTGGCTTTTATTGCCGTGGATGGCGGCTGCACGGATACCGGCAGCTTGGAGGTTGCGAACAACGCGGTCGGCACCGTGCTTCGTGCGGGTGAAGACCAAGGCGCTGTTGATCGCTTCGTCGGAGAGCTGCTGGTTGAGAAGCGCTTGCTTCTCCCCTTGGTTGACGAAGGTAACAAACTGCTCAACGCGCTCTGCGGTGGTGGCTTGCGGTGTTACCGACACGCGAACCGGGTCCTGAAGGAAACGGTTGCCAAGTTCTGCGATCGCCTTTGGCATGGTTGCCGAAAAGAACAGGCTCTGGCGACGCTTTGGCAACAGTTGGTCAACGCGCTTAAGCGCATGGATGAAGCCCAGGTCCATCATTTGGTCGGCTTCGTCGAGCACGAAAATTTCAACATCATCAAGCGTTAGCGCGCGCTGGTCGATCAGGTCGAGCAAGCGGCCCGGCGTTGCGACAAGCACGTCGGTTCCGCCCATCAACTTTTTCTTCTGCGTGAAAATCGGCATGCCGCCGAAAACGACTTGAACGGTCAGGCCCAGGAACTTGCCATATTCGCGAAACTTGTCACCGATTTGGGCGGCGAGCTCGCGCGTTGGTGAAAGCACCAGCATCCGGCAGCCCTTTTCGGGGCGAGGTTTGATATTGGTGGCAAAATGATGGAGCGATGGCAACGCAAAGGCTGCTGTCTTTCCGGTACCTGTCTGGGCGATGCCGCACAGGTCCTTGCCTTCCATCAGCGGCGGGATCGCCTGCATCTGGATGGGAGTAGGAGTGTCGTAACCTGATGCAGCAAGGGCTTTCAGGATAGGCTTGGCGAGGCCAAGTTCTTCAAAAAATGACATACTATTCTTTCAATAAATGCGGTCGCCCACCCGCCAGCCATCATGGCTGCGCGAGGCGCGAAAGCGGGTGTAAGGACCGCCATCTGGCTTGGTCCCTTGGAAACAACCCCGCGTGATATGGGAAGCCTCTAAGCTTGTCGCATCTCGTTCGTTTGGCGGGGGTCCTATTTGTGACCCCTCACGCTGCCAAATCTGCGTACGGTTCTTCCGCTCGCCTTATGCGCTTGACGTGGCAAATAGGAGTGCGTTGCACGGAATGCAAGTCTATTTTGCAGTGCAGCAAAACCATAGGTGTTTTTGGCCGTTGTAAAGCTCGATTAATCATAGCCACCTCATGGCTGCTTCCTTCTCGCTCATACATCGGCAGTCGCTTTCATCCAACGTCACCACTTTCCCAAATAGGAAGCGCGTTCAACGGAAATTTGGCAAAGTATCACCCCAAAATATTTGTTCCTTATCTGGCTCGGGTCTGAGCAGCGGAGTGATAGATTTGGCTATGTTCTTGGCAAGGGTGGTTTGCAGGGTAAGTACATCACACAGGTCGTGGTCAGAGCTGTTCGACCATTTATGGATACCTTCCTTGGCGTCGATCAACTGTGCGGTCACGCGCATTTGATCCTCAGAAACCCGGACGCTGCCCTCGACAAGAAACGAAACCCCGAGTTCGCTCGAAATCTGGCGGGCATCGACATGCCGGTCCTTATAGGCAAAGCTGGATGTGCGAGCGGGAACTTTAAGATCGGGCTCGCCGGACAAAATATTGATCAGCTCTTCGGAAATACCATCACCCAGATAATCGAGTTTGGGTTCACCCGTCATGTTTACAAAGTTTAATACGGCGACCGAACTGTGCCGGTCGTGCGCGTCCAGCATATTGTCGGGAATGTCCAACCGGTACCCCAAGCCGCGCACAGTTGCTAGTAACACAGCGGCATCTCCAAGCGCTTTGCGCAAAGACACAATGTGGACCTGGATCGCATTTTCTTCGACGGTCAGGCCATGCCAGACCGCATCCATCAATTCGCCTTTTGTTACAAGTGCGCCGCGGGCTTCAGCCAAGACCGATAAAATGGTCAATGCCTTTTGCCCCAGCAAAACGGGTTGACCGTTTGAACTCAGCTGGCGGTATGGTTCCAACGCTAACTGGCCAATTCTGATCTTTTCAGAATGCATAAACACGTCCCTAACGCAAATTTAGGTCCGCGACCCTCCACTCAGATATAAACACACGTGTAAGTACCATTTTCATGGTTAAGCGTCGATTCCTTTCGTTCGTTTCATGATGACTTCAGCAAAATTTAAGGTGAACGCCAAGGACTGCCCCCAAAATGGACGGTATCAACCTCGTCACAAGATGAGGGCCGCACCCCCCTAAACTCCCATCTAAAAGGAAACGTCATGAGAAAATCATCAAAATATGCCCGGCAATTGCTGGGGCTGGGCTTGGCCGCAATTGCTTGCCCTTTGGCTGCGCAAGAGCCCGATGCCGGCACAGTTGTTACCGGCCAGAAGTATCAAGAAGTGGTCAGCTTTGAGGACCTCGATTTGCGCATAAACACAGACCGGCGAGCATTGGTGACCCGGGTAAAGCAAGCGTCGCGTCGCGTTTGTAAAGCTATGTGGCATGACAATGTTATCGAAGTTAACGACGCTCGTGGTTGTGCCACCCAAACATATGTGGAAACCCGTCCACAAATTAGCAGAGTATTCAAGATGGTTGACAATGGCCAACGCGTTGCGCTTCGTATGGTCGTTGGCGTCAACAAAAAGAAAGCGTAATTGCTACCTTCGCTCCACCTGATCGATCAAGGGTAATGAACCGGTCGATCAAGTGGAGCTTTTTTGTGCCTTGTTGCAATTGGTCGAAAATCTACACGCGTGCGGTCGTTTGGCGCTTGGCGATATTTCCCGCACTAGCCAGTTTCTCCGCACTCAGGAGGCTGGCATGAAAAATCACATTACGCGGCGCGAATTTGGCGCGGTGGCATTATCGAGCGCGGCAGCACTGGCATTACCACAGTCCGCACGGGCGCTTTTGGCGGCAACAGCGCCCGGCGCGAACTGGCGCAAGCTGCCTACGGTGGAATATGGCGGCAAGCAGGATGACATTTTCCTTGTCGATGAAAATGTCGGATTTTACGGTAACGGAGAAGGCAAACTCTACCGTAGCGATACTGGCGGCGAGGCTTGGACCAAAATTTGGGATCGGCCGGGAACATTCATTCGCGCGCTTGGTTTCATCGACAAGGACAACGGTTTTCTTGGCAACGTCGGTACAGATTACTATCCCGGCGTGACCGATGCCAATCCGCTTTACCGGACACGCGACGGCGGGAAAAGCTGGCAGGCAGTTTCTGCGCCCGGCATAGAAAAAGTGGCGGGAATTTGCGGCATTCATATCTTGCCTGTTCCGCGCATATACCAAGGCGAACTCAGGACATCGCATATTGTCCATGCCGCGGGGCGCGTGGGTGGTCCAGCGATGATGCTGCGGTCTGAAGACAGCGGCGATAGCTGGAAAGTCATCGATCTAACCGCGTACGCAGGTATGATCTTGGACGTTCGGTTCCTGACCCCAAAAACCGGCTTTGTAGCGGCAGCAAGTCCTTCCGAAGAGGGCAAAGGCGAGGCGCGGATATTGCGGACAAACGATGGCGGCAAAAGTTGGAAAGTGGTTTACGCATCGGGTAGACCACAAGAGAATTGCTGGAAAATGAGCTGGCCCAGCAACAAGACCGGCTACGCGACCGTTCAGAGCTATGACCCTGATCCTGCGAAGTCCAAGCGCGTGATCATCAAAACAACGAATGGCGGGACGAGCTGGAAGGAACTCGCGCTGGTTGAAGATAAGAAAGCGCAGGAATTCGGCATTGGCTTTGCCGATGACAAGCGGGGATGGGTTGGTACGCGGGTTGGAGGCTTTGAAACCCGCGACGGTGGTAAGACCTGGAAAAAGGCCGAATTCGGGATTGGCGTCAACAAAATCCGTATTGTCAAAAAGACGGGCGGCGGCAAAGCGGGTTTTGCGATTGGTTTGGACGTGCACCGTCTGGATTTTTAGTCCCGCCACCAGACAAGCAACCTGTTTCAGACAGGTTTTGTTAAATTTTCCTAATCGCGCGTTAACCATCTGTTAGCAGATTTCGTTCAGAGATTTTCCTGAAGGCAACTCGCTGGAGGAAAAAGCGATGAGTGAAGCGCAAAAGAGCGTAGATGTAGCAATTATTGGCGCGGGACCAGCTGGTTTGACTGCCGCCTATCTGCTATCGAAAAAGGGTTATAGCGTTACCGTCATAGAAAAAGACGAACGTTATGTTGGGGGCATCAGCCGGACAGTGGAAGTCGATGGCTACCGTTTTGACATTGGCGGTCACCGATTTTTTTCGAAATCGAAGGAAGTGGTTGATCTCTGGAACGAAATCCTGCCCGATGACTTCATCCAGCGCCCACGCATGAGCCGCATCTATTACGAAGGTAAATTCTACAGCTATCCGCTGCGTGCCTTCGAAGCGCTTTGGAATCTCGGCGTCGTCCGTTCAACTTTGTGCATGGCGAGCTATATGAAGGCGAAAGCCTTTCCCAACCGTAACGTCCGTAGCTTTCAGGACTGGACTGTAAACCAGTTCGGTCACAAGTTGTTCTCGATTTTCTTCAAAACCTATACCGAAAAAGTTTGGGGCATGCCGTGCGAAGAAATGTCGGCAGACTGGGCCGCGCAGCGCATCAAGGGGCTTAGCCTTGGCGCAGCTGTACTCGACGGTTTGAAGCGCAGCCTTGGTCTCAACAAGACGCCCAATGATGGCATGGGCACCAAAACCTTGCTCGAAACATTCCGCTATCCGCGGCTTGGCCCAGGCATGATGTGGGATGCCGCACGCGACTTCGTTGTAGCAAAGGGCAACCATGTACTGATGGGGCATAGCTTCAAACAACTGGCGCAAGATGCACAAGGAAACTGGCGTCTGTCGGCCACAAAGGCGCAAGGCGGCGAAGCGGTGATCATTGCAAAGCACGTGATTTCAAGCGCACCGATGCGCGAGCTCTCTGCACGTATCCATCCGCTGCCGCAAACGTCGCTGCAAGCGTCGAACCTAAAATACCGCGATTTCCTGACGGTGGCACTGATGATCAAGTCGGATGACTTGTTCCCTGATAACTGGATCTATATCCACGACAGCAAAGTACAGGTTGGCCGCGTGCAAAACTTCCGGAGCTGGTCACCAGAAATGGTGCCCGATCCTTCGATCGCTTGCGTGGGTCTTGAGTATTTTTGCTTTGAAGGTGACGGGCTTTGGTCTTCATCCGATGCGGATTTGGTCGAGCTCGCTAAAAAGGAAATGGCGATCCTCGGCCTGTGCAAACCCGAAGACGTGGTTGGTGGCGCAGTGGTGCGTCAGGAAAAGGCCTATCCGGTTTATGACGACGAATATGCTGCGAATGTTGAGGCAATGCGCAGCGAGCTGGAAGATCGCTATCCCACGCTGCACATGGTTGGCCGTAATGGTATGCACCGCTACAACAACCAAGACCACGCAATGATGACCGCGATGCTAACGGTCGAAAATATCGTTGCCGGTTCGCGCGTGTACAACATCTGGAACGTGAACGAGGATGCTGAATATCATGAAGCAGGCGATGAAGGCGAACAGAGCATTATCGCAGCAGCAAAAGTTACCGAAGATCAGGCAGCCGCTTTGACATCCGAACGCGAGGTACCGCGCCGCATTGGGGCGGAAGGTGAAACCGCGAAGGTCAAGAAGGCAGCGTAAGCAAGATGTCGGGGGCAGCTGCATTGGCGAGAGGTCTTTGGGACCGCTTCACGTTTACCCGCTACCTTGCGGCAAGTGTGGTGTCGCTCGCCTTTGACGTTGCCCTATTTTCAACATTAGTCAGTCTTTCGGTGGGCGCTGCTATAGCCTCTGCCGTCGGCTATTGCGCGGGCATTGTCATTCATTGGTTGGTGAGCGCGCAATTGGTATTTACCGGCAAAACCAAATCGGGCGCGGCGCTGCAGATGCAGCGTGCGCTCTTTGCCGGTTCCGCTCTTTTGGGCCTTGGCATCACGGTTGCAACCGTTGGCGTGCTCAGTCATTTCGGCGTCCACCCCGTTCCTGCCAAGGGCGTTGCGATTGGTATCAGCTTTTTCGCGGTATACGCCGTGCGCAAATGGGGAGTTTTCCGTTGAGCATTTCTGTTACCGCTAGTCGGGCACCGCTGTTCATCTTGGACGAAGAGATGCAGCGCTTTGCCAATTGGGTGCTCGTTTGGATCGTACTTACCAATATAGCATTTGCCGCGATGTGGTTTGTCGGTGCGCCGCCACGCCACTTTGAAATTGCAACCGCCGGTTTTGTCGGCTTGATTGCAAAGCGCTTCCCGTTCTGGCTTCGCTATCTGTCTTTCTGCGGCGTAATGGTTTGGTCGGTGATGAAATTCATCAGCGGCCTGTTCAGCTTAACCCTAGCGTCGTTAGTTTACTCACTGCGTTTCTTCCTTGAAATCAAACCGTCGAACAGCCTGCATTATATGGCGGCCGGTATCGCTATCGTTGCGATCTTTGCGATTGCTTGGAAGATCCTCAAACGTGACGGCAATTTCTCAAAAAGCTGGATGATCATAGCTGGTGGCGGGTTGATATTTGCAACCGCTGCGGTCGATATCTGGATGGGGCGCGATATGCGCGGCCATTATTTCCGCGAAGCGCCCGCCGGCGCGGCTTTTGCTTCGGCGACTAGCAAGAGCGGCTTTGCCCTGCGTGCAGACGGTAAGCGCAATGTCATGCTGGTCGTTATGGAATCGATGGGCGTTCCTTCCCAAGACGCGGAAATGCAGAAGCTGCTTTTCGCGGGCTATTTGAATAGCCCAGCAGTGCGTGAACGATTTGACATCAGCCGCGGTACGTCACCCTTTTATAACAGCACGACCGCCGGCGAAATCCGCGAGTTGTGCGGACGTTGGGGCGACTATTATGATGTGCTCGACAAAAAGGACGAAAGTTGCCTTCCTGCCAAGCTGGCCAAAAAGGGATATGCGACGCATGCCGTCCACAGCTTTACGGGCAAGTTTTTCAAACGCGAAACCTGGTATCCCAATGTCGGATTTGCAAAGAGCGAATTTGGCGACGAGCTTGACAAAAAAGGTGCTGAAAAATGCGGCGGCGTATTTGCCGGAGCATGCGACCGCGACGTACCTGCCATGCTCGCCAAGCGTTTGCGCGCTTCCAAGCAACCCATGTTTCTTTATTGGCTGACGCTCAATTCGCACTTGCCGGTTCCGCCGGGTCTGAATCTCAACGTTGATAAGTGTGAGCGTATTTCGCCTTATCTTGCTGCTGAGTTCCCGCAAGCCTGTCGCCAGTTCGCAATCTGGGCAGATATTGAAACCGCGATGGTCAAGGAAATCACGGCGGAGGATTTTCCTGAGACAGATATCCTGATTGTTGGCGATCATATGCCGCCCTATTTCGACCGGCATAACCGTATCCAGTTTGACGCGGAAAATGTGCCCTGGCTCTATCTGCGGCAAAAGGACCAGCAGTAATCAAAATGCAGAGGCAAGCAGAAACACTTGGCGAAACGCGGTTTCCGGTACAGCCGGTGCTTCTGCTTTGGATTTGTGTGGCTGCTGCACTTGTCTATTCGGGATGGAGCCACATTGCCGATCGGTCGGGCTGGGACCCGGATGATCAGTTAAGGCTGGTCCAGTTGCGAGATTTTCTTGGCGGACAAAGCTGGTTTGATAGCACGCAGTACCGCATGAATGCTCCCGAAGGCGCGCCGATGCATTGGTCGCGCCTGATCGAGCTGCCTTTGGCGCTAATTGTTTTGCTTCTGACGCCGATATTCGGGCAAGCAGGGGCGGAAATTGCGGCTGGTGTATTCGTGCCGCTTGCGGGGCTTGGACTGGTCGCTTATCTGCTGGGTAAGGCTACGATGCAAATCGCGTCGCGTGAAGCGGGTTTGGTTGCAGCGGGCATTGCGTTGATTTCACCGATGCTATTGCTGCAATTTCGTCCGATGCGGATAGACCATCATGGCTGGCAGATCGTCATGGCCGCACTCGCGCTGTCGGCATTGTTTTGGCCGAGCAAGAAACGTGGCGGTATAACCATCGGGCTGGCACTCGCCGTCTGGCTGCATATTTCGCTTGAGGGCGCACCGATGGCTGCGGCGTTTTTTGTGCTGCTTGGTTGGCGCTGGATATTTCAAAAAGCACAAGGGCAGCGACTTTTGTGGAGCACTAGCAGCTTTGCCCTTGGCACGATCGCGCTGTTTTTTGCTACGCAAAAGGCAGGGCTGATGGCTGCTGTTTATTGCGATACCGTGTCGCCCCCACATCTCGCCGCAGTTGCCATAGCAGCAATCGTCATGATCCCGGCTATTTTGGCAAAACCCAAGGACAGCCGTATGCGTTTTGGTGCGGCAGTGGTCGCGGGCATTTGCGCGGTCGCCGTTTTGCTGCTGCTATCCCCGGAGTGCGCCGGCGGTGCTTTCGGTAATCTTGACAAACTGGTTCACGACTATTGGTATGTGAACATCAACGAGGGCATGCCAGCCTGGTATCAAGACAAGGCTGCGATCATTGGTCTGATGGCAGCGCCGTTTGTGGGGTTGTTCTCACTTTACCTGATCCGCGATAAATTTACGGGTAAGGCGCGCGTTGACTTTGGATCTATTGGCTTTCTCCTAATTTATGCGTTGTTGCTCTCTTGCCTCGTTTTCCGAACAGTTTCAGTAGCAACAGTTATGGCGGTGCCACCGATCGCGATCCTGATTGTCGAACTGTTCCAACGTTACCGCCGGAATCAAGTGCCCGCCCAGAGGATCGGTCTGGTTGCTGCAATCCTAGCGCTCTTGTTACCGGGAGGAATAGGTGTGTCGGTGCTCGCGGCATTTGATGGCCCCGAAACGCCTGCGAAGTCTGCTAAGGCAAAGCATGTTTTTCCTGCTGGCTGTGAGCGCGCAGACTCAGTGACCGCACTCGGCCAACTACAAAATGCACGCATATTGGCGCCGTTTGACATGACGCCCATGATCCTTATGACAACGCCGCATCAGGTGCTGGCATCTAGCCACCATCGGAACGAAGTCGCGATGCACGATCACATAGCTACCTTTATTGCACCACCCGATGAAGCGCGAGTTTTACTGCGCAAACGCGGGATCACTCACATCGCTGCGTGCATGGACGAAGCCGAACTGAAATTTTATGCCAAGCGCAATCCTTACGGGCTATGGGCGCATCTGGCCGCAGGGAAAACGCCCTTCTTTCTTGAGCAAATGACACCCTTGGGCAAGGGCATACAGGTCTGGCGCGTGCGCTTTTAGCGAACTCTTATTTCGATCCTGATCAGATAATCAAAGATACATGAAATCGCGGTCAAAGCTTTTCAAATTTGCGCCGCCATCGACAAACAACAATTGCCCTGTCACATGCTCGGCACCTGCGAGATAGACAACGGCATCCGCCACGCCAGATGGATCGGGTAGAGCGCCTAGCGGCATCATCCCTGCCAAACGTGCCATTTGTCCCGGTGCATAGTCCGGAGTTTCCATCACAATGCCAGGAGCAACACCGTTAACACGTGCGCGTTTGCCAAAGGCAGCTGCCATTGTGCGGATGGATGCAGCAAGGGCTTGCTTCGAGAGCGTATAGCTGATTTGGTCGCCATGCGGGTTCGCGACGCGCTGATCGATAATGTTGACGATTGCCGGTTGTGCCGCTTCGCCAGCGGCCCGCACTAGTTCTTTGGAAAGCAACAGCGGTGCATAAAGATTCAGTCGGAAATGCGCGTCGAGACTCTCGGCGTCCATACCTTCCCAATCATCTTGTCCGAACATCGCGGCATTGTTGACCAGCACATCGGGCGCGCGGCCGAAATGCGCCATGGCATCTTCGATCAGGAGCGGTGCCTCAATTGCATCAGACAAGTCGCGCACCAAATATTTCCAGTTCACACCGGTCCCATCGATGGCGGCTTTTAACTTGGTATCGGGTTCGCCTGGCGCATGGCTCGACAAAGCAAGATCATATCCCGCCCTTGCCAAACGCGCCGCAATCACCGCGCCGAGCCGCCGCATCCCGCCGGTTACCAGCGCGAGCGGACGTTGGCGCGTTTCACTCACTTGCGCGACCTGCTCATCGTAATACCAATGGCTTCGCCGTTTTCGGCAATCGCGAGCTTTATGATTTTTACGGTGATGCTCTTCACCCGGGCGTCGCCTGCGAACAGGCGGTCCATGATGTGATCAGCGACCGCCTCGATCAATGCAAAATGTACACCTTCGGGTAGCTCGGTCGCTGCCTCTTTCAGCGTCATGTAGTTTTTCGAGGCCGACAGCGGAGTATCGGGCGCATAATGATCGCTAATTTCCAGATCAGCACTTATCGAAATGCGCAGCGGTTGTGGCAGATGCGTTTCCTGGCTGTAAATGCCGGTGAGGACATCAACCTCCAGATCATGCACCTCAAGTATGAGAGTGTCGGTCACATTTGCCCCTTTTCAACCGCGCGACCAGCGCGCAAAAATTGCCGTTGGCAATAACAAGCCGCGCGCTTCCTCGCGCACAGCAAGCTCACCAAATTCTACCTTTCCGCCGATGCCGGTAAAATGCGATTCAAGCAATGCCCCAAGCGCCAGCGCCGACATGCGTACGGCATAGACGGTCAGGAAGAGGAAGCGCGAATTCTCATCGAGCAAGGCGCGACAATCAGCGATCAGCTTTGGCAAGTCTTCTTCAAGCCGCCACACTTCGCCTTCTGGACCGCGACCATATTTGGGCGGGTCTAGCAATATGCCGTCATATCGGCGTTCGCGGCGTACTTCGCGTGCTACGAACTTCGCGGCATCGTCAATGATCCAGCGGATCGGATGGTCGGTCATTCCTGAAAGCGATGCATTGTCGCGGGCTTGCGCTACCGACTTTTTCGAAGCATCGACATGCACCATTTGCGCACCTGCTGCTGATAAGGCGAGCGTGCCAACGCCGGTATAGCCGAACAAGTTCATACATTGTGGGGCTTCCATTCCGGAGACCTGCCCCCGCATCCAGCGCCAGACGGGGTCCATGTCGGGAAAGAAGCCAAGATGCCGGAACGGCGTGCAACTAGCCGTGAAGGTCACTTCGTTGTTCCAGCATAGCGGCCAGCCGTCGAGATTGGGTTTGCCTTCATAGTACCAGCGTCCTCCGCCTTCTTCGTCGCTTCCCGGAACAAATTCGGCATCGGCCTGCCAATCGTCGTTGGCTGGGGCCCACATCGCTTGCGGTTCGGGCCGGATTGCGCGGAATTTGCCGTATCGTTCAAGCTTGCGACCATTGCCACTATCGATCAGCGTATAATCGCTGCGCGGTTCGGATATCAGCGTAACGAACTGCGGACTATCAGCCACGCGCAGCCTTGCCGAGGATATAATCGCGCACCGAACCGTAGTCGCCGGGGAGAATTTCAAACCTCTCTTCGCGGTCGAACAGGCTGCCAATGCGGGCGGGAAGTGCGGGGCGAATGCCGCAGGCTTGCTCGACAGCATCGCGGAATTTCGACGGATGCGCGGTAGCTAGCGTCACCACCGGCACATCGGGATCGATGCTCGCCGCGAGCGCGCCGTGCAGCGCGCACGCGGTGTGCGGATCGATGACTTGACCAAAACGGTCATAGGCAAGGCGGATGGTTTCCGCCATTTGACCCGCATCGGTACGGTTACTATGGAAAAACGACGCTTTTTTACGCATATCGGCGGATAGCACCATCTTGCCCATCTGCTCGAACCATTTCATTCGCGCGCCGGTGGTCGATCCGTCGCGTCCTTCCAGATCAAAGAGCAGCCGTTCAAAATTGCTCGACACCTGAATGTCCATCGACGGCGCCGCGGTTGGCGTAACCTGACCGATCGAATAATCGCCGCGGGTAAGCGCGCGGTGCAAAATGTCATTGACGTTGGTGGCGACGATCAAGCGTTCGACCGGCAACCCCATTTGCGCCGCTGCATAGCCCGCAAAGACATCGCCGAAATTACCAGTCGGGACCGAAAACGCGACTTGGCGGTCTGGGGCACCCAGCCGAAGTGCTGCATAGAAATAATAGACCACCTGCGCCATCAACCGCGCCCAGTTGATCGAGTTAACCGCCGACAGATTGAGCGTTCCAGCGACATCGGAATCGGTGAACATCCGCTTCACCATGGCTTGCGCGTCATCGAAGCTGCCTTGAATGGCGATGTTATGGACATTGGGCGACAAGATCGTCGTCATCTGCCGCCGCTGCACATCGGAAACGCGGTCATGCGGATGCAGCATGAAAATCTCGATTTGCTCTCGCCCGGCAACCGCATCAATGGCTGCAGAACCTGTATCTCCCGAGGTAGCGCCGACGATTGTCAGCGTCTTTGATGTGTTGAGTAGGAAACGCTCGAACAGTTGCCCGAGCAATTGCAGGGCAACATCCTTGAAAGCGAGTGTGGGACCGTGGAATAGTTCAAGCAACCAATGTTGCCCGTCAAGCTGCACCAGCGGTGTTATGGCATCGTGCGAAAACCGGCTGTATGCGGCATCGCACAGCGATTTCAATTCTGCTTCTTTCAGCACGCCTGCGGTAAAGGGAGCCATGACCTTTGCCGCCAAATCGGAATAAGACAGAGACCGCATTGCACGGATTTCATCAGTGGAAAACCTCGGCCAGATGCGAGGCACATATAGCCCGCCGTCAGAAGCTAATCCCGCAAGCGTGACCCCCGCAAAATCGAGGTTGGACGCATTTCCCCTGGTGCTGATATACTGCATGGGCAACGCGGTTAAACGTGCCGCGTGATTATCGCAAGTTCATTGCATTGCAGTTGGCTCCTCGTGGTGCAGATTCTCGCCGTAAGACAGTCATCCCAGGTTAATTCCATTAGATACAAATCTGGATGCTGAACGCAGGCCACGCAGGGAGTAACCAATGACTAAAGAAGGGGTAATGGCCGCCAACCGCTTCGGCTATGGGCTGTTGCCTAACCAAAACCTTCCTGCGAATCCCAAGCTTTGGCTGTTGGCGCAGCTTGATAGTTATTCGCCTTCGCCTGCTGCGATTTCTTCTCAACCTACGCAAGCGGCGTTGATGGAGGAACTCCTAAACTATCAGATCGAAAGCAAAGAGCTGCGCGAGGCACGTAAAGACAAGGCCAATACGGAGATGCTTGCCGAGCAAGAACAAGGGCGCAAAATGGCGCGCAAGGAAATCCGGCAAGTCTATTTTGACGCGGTCGAAATGCGGCTCGATGCCGCGAGAACGACGGAGACTCCCTTTGCCGAGCGCTTGGTACACTTTTGGGCAAATCACTTCGCGATTTCATCCGAAAAGCCGCAAGTTTCGATCTTTGCTGGCCATCACGAGCTTAGTGCGATCCGGCTCAATTTGATGGGCAAGTTTTCCTCGCTGCTTTCTGCTGCCGTGCTGCATCCTGCGATGCTGACATATTTGGATCAGTCGAGCTCTATTGGACCCAATAGCCCGGCAGCGCTTCGTGCGCGCGTACGCGCCGGGCGTGAACGCGGCCTCAACGAAAATCTGGCGCGCGAGATACTCGAACTGCATACACTTGGCGTCCGCAGCGGCTACAGTCAGGCCGATGTAACCGAATTTGCTCGCGCGCTAACCGGATGGACCGTTGCCAAAGAGAGCGACGGCGGCATACAAAGGCGACGCCCCGCCGCGAGAACCGAAGCCGGTGATCCAACCTTTCTAGCCAACCGCCACGAGCCCGGTGTGCGCAAGATCATCGGTCGCAATTACCCGCACAATGGGGCGCAACAAGCGCGCGCGGTGTTGGCCGATTTGGCCGTGCATCCGGCAACCGCAAGGCATATCGCCCATAAACTGGCAACACATTTTGTCACCGATCAACCCGCCGCTTCATTGGTCAAGCGCTTGGAAGAAAATTTCCTTGCGACCGGAGGCGACCTGAAATCCTTGTATCGAACTTTGATTGAGTCGCCTGAAAGCTGGGACGTAAAGGCGGTCAAGTTCAAGTCACCGTGGGACTGGACAATATCCGCGATGCGCGCGACGGGTATGAAAAGGCTCCCCGATAGGCTCAAGATTGGGCAGCTTCAGCAGCAGTTGGGCCAACCAGTTTGGCAACCCGGATCTCCAGCCGGATTCGCTGATAGGAAAGAACAATGGGCCGGGAGTGCTGCGATTATGCGACGGTTTGAACTTGCCAACCGGTTTGCGCGTCTCTCGGCAAATGGTGTTGATGCCAGGCAGCTTGCGGTGCATTTGCTGGGCGACCGGCTTACCCAGAATACAGCGCAGGTGATTGCGCGCGCCGAAAGCCCCGAACAAGGCTTGGCACTCCTGCTTGTCTCACCCGAATTTATGCGGAGATAACGACCATGATTACCCGCCGAAATTTCGTTGCGACCAGTTTACTCACAGGTGGGCTTGCGACATTTGGGTCAAGCCTAGCTTTTGCGGCTGCCAATACCGACCGGCGCCTGGTGTTTTTGATTCAGCGCGGCGCGGCTGACGGGTTGGCAACGCTTGCTCCAACCGGTGACCCCGATCTCTTGCGCGCACGCGGCGATTTTGCGGTCGAAGCAAGTACCGGCGTAAAGCTCGACAGTTTTTTCACGCTGCATCCCGCGATGAAAAATGGCGCAGCGCTTTTCAAGTCCGGTGAAGCGACTTTTGTTCATGCGGTTGCGTCGGGGTACCGCGAACGGTCGCATTTTGATGCGCAGAATATTCTCGAATCTGGCGGTCTTGCGCCTTATGCGCGCAAAGATGGCTGGCTGAATCGATTGCTGCCAATGCTTCCTGACGGTCGCGCGCAGGCGTTGGCAGTGGCACCGGCATTGCCGTTGGCTCTGCAGGGTACGGCACCGGCCGCAAGCTATGAACAATCGCGCGCAGGAGGTCCCGCTGACGACATGGTACAGCGGATAAACATGCTTTATGCCGAAGACGCCGAACTATCCAAGCTTTGGGAGCAAGCGGTCCGTACCGAAATGATGGCAGGTGACAACGTGGCCAAGGGCCGCAACGGTACTGCCGAGGGGCAGCTGGCGGCGAGTCTAATGAAGGGTGCGAACGGTGCGCGCGTACTGATGATGGAAAGCGATGGTTGGGATACGCATAGCGGCCAAAAAGGCCGGCTTGCGGCGCGTTTGAAGGACGTTGATGATTTTGTTGCTGCGCTGAAAGCCGGGCTGGCTACCGAATGGAATAATACGCTGGTGATCGTCGCGACCGAATTTGGTCGCACGGTTGCTTTCAATGGCACGCAAGGAACCGATCACGGCACAGCCTCGGCGGCAATGCTTTTTGGAGGCGCGCTTGCCAGCGGTGGCAAGGTGATCGCCGATTGGCCGGGGCTCGCCACTGCCAAGCTCTACGAAGGTCGCGATTTGAAACCGACGACGCGCTTTGAAAATATGGTGTCGGGCGCACTCGCGCATCATTACGCGCTTGATCCGGGTCGCATCCGCAAGGCAGTATTCCCTGATTTTGTTTAGTTTCGCGAAGCTGCTTTAACGCAAGTCCTGGTGCACAAAGTCGGCGCAGCGGTCGCCGATCATTATGCTTGGCGCGTTGGTATTGCCACTTACGATTTGCGGCATGATGCTGGCGTCGCCAATGTACAGGCCATCGATCCCGCGAAACTGTAGGCGTGGGTCAACCACGGCGTCTTTGTCTGCTCCCATGCGGCATGTGCCGACGGGGTGATAGACGGTGTCGGCACGACTGCGGATCATTGCCTCAAGCGCAGCATCATCGTTCAAGTCAACCGCGTGGCGGTCCTTTCGTTCAAAATCACCCAGCGGCGGGGCATCGAATATCCGGTACATCATCCGTACTCCGGCTTTCAGTGTTTCCATATCGCGGTCATCGGTCAGGAAGCCCGGATCTATCGCCGGTACCGCCACAGCATCGGTCGAGTTCAAGCGGACGCTGCCCCGGCTAAATGGGCGCAGTACACAAGCGTGACAGCTAAACCCGTGTGGAGTCACTTTGGTACGGCCGTGGTCCTCCAGCGGGGCTGGTACGAAATGAAATTGGATGTCGGGCGTGCGCAAATCGGGCGAGCTGCGCCAGAAACCGCCGCTTTCTGCATAAGGCGTTGTCATCGGACCAGTGCGTTTGCGGATATGCTGTATGGTCGCGACCAAGCTGCGCCAGTTGCCCGTAAGCGTGCGACCGAGGAATTCTTTTGACGTGGTTTCAAACGCCGCGACATAATCGATATGGTCGTGCAGGTTGCTGCCTACCTCGCCTTTGTCGAGAACAACGTGGATACTCTTTTCGCGCAGGTGTTGGGCAGGGCCAATGCCCGACAGCTGCAAAATCTGCGGACTGCCAAATGCACCAGCGGCAAGGATGATAGCGCCGCGTGCCTTAATCGTCCGCGTGCTTCCCTTTTGCCGAATTTGCACCGCAGTTGCGCGTCCGTTTTCGGTGATTACTTTCTCGGTAACCGCGCCCGTAACAGCGCTTACTCTGCCAGATGCGATTAGCGGTTCCAGAAAAGCGCG
Source organism: uncultured Alphaproteobacteria bacterium (assembly GCA_963763915.1). GTDB lineage: Bacteria > Pseudomonadota > Alphaproteobacteria > Sphingomonadales > Sphingomonadaceae > Sphingorhabdus_B. The sequence goes on along the minus strand of CAVXQH010000001.1, from coordinate 611,260 downwards.
TGACGCTGACCAGCGCTCGCCGCCCTTTTGCGTGACCTGATACATGCCGAAGCCTTCTTGGGAAGCGCCGTTGAAATCATCGGTTATAGGGAGCTGCAAGCGCGAAGCCGCCTCGACAAATTTGGCTGAACCCGGATTGGCATAATGCTGGTCCATCACGTTCAGAGGTCCGGCCGCACCGTGATATGCGTCTCCGCCGCGCTCATTGCCTTCATTTCGTTTGAACACGGGTAACACGTCTTCAAACGACCAGCCGTCACAACCCATTGCTGCCCAATTGTCATAGTCCCAAGCGTTGCCGCGAATATAGACCATAGCATTGATCGCGCTTGACCCGCCAAGACCGCGACCGCGCGGTTGATATCCTACCCGGCCACCCAGGCCCTTTTGCGGGACCGTGTCGTAGCGGTAGTTCGAAACATCGGGGATGAAAGGCATCATGCCTGGCGTTTTGACCCAGAAGCTGTCGTTATTGCCACCGGCCTCGATCAGGCAAATACTGTATTTGCCGCGTTCCGCGAGACGCGCCGCTGCCGCACAACCGCCCGAACCACCGCCGACGATAATGATGTCAAATTCTTCCAAGTCTATTCTCCCTGTACAGGAGTTAGTCGGCAGGGAGAAAAGGCGCAACTACCTCTTTGGGCACCCGCAGCAAGCGCCCGCTGGCCTTGTCGAGCATGGCCCAACGGGTGTTCGCCGAAACGATGACTTTGCCCGCTGCGTTGGTGAAGTCTACTCGCCGGTCAAAGGTCGCGCCGCGCGGCGGCTTTTCGATCCACGTATGCGCTGTAACGCTGTCACCCAAGGCTATATTGCCGCGATAGTCGATCTCATGCCGGGTCACGACCCAGATATAGGCGTCGATATGTTCGGGCGCGGCGGTGGCGCTCCAGTGCGCGGTTGCTATGTCTTGTATCCAGCGTACCCAAACCGCATTGTTTACATGACCAAGCTCGTCAATGTCTTCGGGGATAGGAGCGAAAGGGAGTCTGAAAGAAGGAATGAACTGGTTGGGCATTTGGGCTATATTGGCTAATGGGTTTACAAAATCAAACAATCTCCGCTTGTCCGGTTGGTTCGATAGGCCGGATGTTGGCGAGTAGACGAAAGGGGCATTCATGTTTGATCGTCAAATACGCCGCGTCGTTAACCCGCCGCTGAACAAGGCGGCGATCGTGCTGTCGGCCATAGGGATCAAGGCAAATGCTATCACCGTGTTGGGCGCGGTGCTCGGCCTTGGTGCAGGTTTCAGTATCGCAAACGGCGCGCTTTGGACTGCGCTTGGATTGGTCTCTGTAAACCGGATTTGCGACGGATTAGACGGCGCAGTTGCGCGGATAAGGGGGCAAAGCATGTGGGGTGGTTATCTGGACAGCCTATGCGACTATCTCTTCTATCTCGCCGTGCCTTTGGGCTTTGCTTGGGAAAGCCCGACCAATCAGTTCCCGGCGTTGCTGTTGATCGCCAGCTTCACCCTTACTGCCGTCAGCTTTTTGGCGCTGGCTGCGATCCTTGCGGGACGAGATTTGGGACACGGCAAAAAGGCGTTCAGTTATAGCAGCGGACTGATGGAGGGTGGGGAAACGATCGCTTTTTTCATAGCCTTCTGCCTGTTCCCCAACCAATTCCCGACCTTGGCGCTTCTGTTCGCAGGCCTGTGCCTTTTGACGGTCGTGCAACGTTTATGGCTGGCCCAAAGTTTACTTCGCAATCAGGCATAACTCACAATTTCAAACTCGATGCCGTCAGGGTCAAAGAAATAGAAGCGCCGCCCGGGTTCATAATCACCGTGGCTATAGGGCGTCAGGCCTTGAGCAATCACGCGCCTTTCAATCTCGTCCAGATCATCCACAACAATGCCGATATGGTTTAGCGGCGCTCCTTTTTTATGATGCAGAACATTTTCCGCTCCCAACTTCATAGCATAGACCGCCAGATAGAATTGATCGTTGCCGACGTGAATGGTTTCGCCACCCAATTGCGCTTTGCCATTCCAGCGAATTTGCCAATCGAAAATCGCCATCAGCATTGCGGCGGATTTTTCCGGATTGCTGACAGTGATATTCACATGTTCGATAAAATTATGCGCCATTGCCGTTTGTCCTTTCGCTGGCTGATTCGGGGTTGACGCAAGCCTTTTGCAACCTAAACCTAAATTGAGGTCAAGGATTATTTTGAAGCAACAGATATGAAGGCATCAGACATTATTTCCATCGGCGAATTGGCTGGGCGAACGGGCCTGTCGGTTTCGGCGATTCGTTTTTATGAGGCAAAGGGGTTGATCGAGCCATTCCGAAGCAGTGGTGGGCAACGGCGGTTCCTGCGCTCGGATATCCGCCGTCTGTCGTTCATTCGCATCGCGCAAAATTGCGGGCTGTCTATAGACGGGATCAGTGCGGAGTTGGCCAAACTTCCGAATGGCCGGACGCCGACAGCGGCGGATTGGGCAAAGATCAGCCGTGCGATGCGATCCATGCTGGATGCCAAAATTTCGATGCTGGAACGCACAAGGGAGCGGCTGGACGGCTGCATCGGCTGTGGCTGCCTGTCGCTAAAAAAATGCGCGCTTTATAATCCGGAAGACCGCGCCGCTCTGCGCGGGACTGGGCCGCTACACGTGCTCGACGGGTAGGCCAAGGCTGTAGCAACAATTGTCGTTTGCTTTCAGCTTGTCGGGGCTGAGTTCGTCTATTGCAGCCGCGATGCGCGAAAAGATTTGGGTGAAAGGATTCATTGCTTCGGCTCTGCCTTACTTGGCACTCCTCCGGACAGCGCCGCCAATATTCTCGGTTCAACCAGCTCAGCCCGACTAAGGCCAAAAAGGCTTAGATATTCTTCACTCTCCCATTTCCCGCGAACCTGTCGGCTCCTGCTGGCGGGGCTGGCAAAGATGATCACTTCATCGCCTGGATATGCATAGCCAAGCGACCCATCGGGTGTGTTGCCACAACTGGTAATGCCGCCGACATATTGCCACGATGCCGCAAAAGTCGGTGGCCCTTTGATCTGGCCGATAGGGCGTATAAAGGAATCATGGCCCCGACCTGTGAACATCGGCGGTATTAGAACAGGGGCAGGTGGGGGCGGTAATTTGCCTTTTCGAGCTTTGGCCAACTTTGGCCGAGGTTGCGGGTAGATTTTTCCGTCCAGCTTTACCTTTTCAACCCGAGCAAGGAAGATGATCTCATGATCCTCCCAAAGCTGGGCCTGCTCAATCAGCGCGCGTTCCTGCGGCGTTTTCTTTTCATATGCGACGCGTGCGGCTTCTTGGTCAGCATACCATTGCTCAGCGCGTTCGCGGCAATCCTTCTCGCTTTGATTTGCTATGCATGGCGGCGGTCGGTCAGGGACGCAGGCAAAAGCCTGATTGCTCAAACAGGAAATGATCAGCGCCGCAAGGTTCGAAAAATAGATCGATGGACGGCGCAGTTCTCTCACTCCACCATCCCCATTTGCCACAAAATGAACGCTGCTTCCTCGGCATTCTCTCGCAGCCGTTCGAACCGCCCCGACTTGCCACCATGGCCTGCACCCATGTTGGTTTTCAGCAGCAGCAAATTATTGTCGGTCTTCATCGCGCGCAGCTTGGCGACCATCTTGGCAGGTTCCCAATAGGTGACGCGCGGGTCGTTGAGCCCAGCTGTCCATAGCATAGGTGGATAGGCCTTCGCGTGCACATTGTCGTACGGCGAATAGCTGCGGATATAATCGAACGCGGTCTTGTCGGTGATCGGGTTGCCCCATTCGGGCCATTCGCCGGGTGTTAACGGCAAGTCCTTGTCCAGCATGGTATTGAGGACATCGACAAAGGCGACATGCGCCACAACCGCACCAAAAAGCTCCGGCGCTTGGTTGATGACGGCCCCCATCAGCTCGCCGCCCGCCGAACCGCCGCTTGCGGTTACCTTGCCTTTGCCAGTGAAACCCAAGTCGATCAGACCTTTGGCACTATCCACAAAGTCGTTGAAAGTGTTGGTGCGCTTTTGCAGCTTTCCATCGAGATACCATTGGTAGCCCAGATCATCACCGCCGCGAATGTGGGCGATGGCATAAGCAAAGCCTCGGTCAACATAGCTCAACCGGTTCGCGGAGAAGCCCGGTGGCACCGCATAACCATAAGCGCCGTATGCATATAGGTGCAGCGGTGCGCTGCCGTCTTTTTTCATGCCTTTTTTGTACAGTACCGACACCGGAACCTTGGTGCCGTCGCGCGCGGTGATCATGACGCGTTCAGTGCTATATTGGCTGGCGTCATAGCCTGAAGGTATTTCCTGCACCTTCAGCGTTTCAAAGCTTCTGTTCGCAACGGTGTAGTCGAACACCGTGTCTGGCGTGACCATGGACTCGTAATCCAGCCGCAGTTTCTCGACATCATATTCGGGATTGTCGCCCAATCCCGCGACATAGGTTGCTTCGGGAAATTTGATCGGTTCGGCCTTGGTCGGCGTTTCGTAGCGCCGGACCTCGACCTGATCCAATCCGTCGATCCGCCCTTCGGTGACGAAGAAATCCTTAAATAGCGAAAGCCCGGTCAGATAATGCTTGTCCGACCCTGCGATCAATGTTTTCCAATTACCCGGCGCTTTCAGGCTGGCGGTCGCAATGCGGAAGTTCACATGATCGTCGTTGGTCAGAATATACAGCACGCCGTCGCGGACATCGACGCTATATTGTCGCCCGATTTTTCGGGGGGCGATGAGTATCGGGCCCGCAGTCGGGTCCTTGGCGGGGACAAGCCGTATTTCGCTGGTGACATTATCGCCAGTGGCGATCACGATCCAGTCCTCCTGCGCCGTAATGCCGACGCCGACGCCGAAACCGATATCGGCTTCCTTATAGAGCAGCTTCGCCTTCTTGGGATCATCACCCAGTCTATGGTAGTACGCGTTGTCCGTCCGCCAGTTTTCGTTGGCGAGACCGTAAACCAATCCCTTGCTGTCGCTAGTCCACACAATGCTGGAGAGTGTGCCGGGGATGATGTCTGAGAGTTCCTTGCCGGTTTCCAGATCGCGGATGTGGAGGTCAAACCGCTCTGAGCCGTTATCGTCATAGGCATAAGCAAGCAGCTTACCATCGGGGCTGACCTCAGCGGCGCCAAGGCGGAAATATTCTTTGCCCTTGGCCAGTTCGTTTTCATCGAGGATGAGTTCAATTTCGTGAGGCTCGGTACTGATCGCGGTATACTCACCATTTACGTCGCTCAGATCGGAACCTCTTATTCCGCTTTTGCGCCGATAATGCTTCCGATACTGCGCGCCTTCATCAAATTTCGACCAATAGATATAATCGCCATCCTTTTGCGGAACGGACGAGTCATCCTCCTTCACGCGCCCCTTCATCTCCTGAAAAATCTCTTCGGTTAGCTTTGCTTGCGGGGCCATTTGTGCTTCAAAATAGGCGTTTTCGGCGTTCACATAATCAAGCACCTCTTTGTCGTCGACCTTGGGGTAACTCTGATCCTTCAGCCAATGATATTCGTCGTTGATCGTGACGCCGTGGATTGTGAAGCTGTGCGGTACCTTTTTTGCGACTGGCGGTATCGTAACGGAGGGTGAGGATTTCTCGGTCATATCGACTTTCATAGTTTGTGCGTTGGCTAGCGACGGGAGCGCGCCCGCCAGTATCAATGGAAACAGCAAATTTTTCACTCATTTCCCCCACGGATTAATCAACGCAACGAATATAGTTGATAAGGGACATAGAATTGTTTCGGGTCACTTGTCCAGAATTGCTGCAAGCCACCAAGCGGTTAGGACCAGAGCATATTTTTAACGGTTTTTCGCTAGTCTTTGGTGATGATAGCGACAGCGATCAAACTGCTGAACAGGACGCAACTTCCTGTTTTCGAGAATGTCGGTACGGCCGCGTCTGACCGTGCTTATCTTCTTGGCTGTTGGGCTCTACTTTCGGGCATTTTCTGCGCTGGGGTGATCGTGGCATTGAGCGGGACGACGCTGCTGATTGGCAAAATGCTGGCTTTGGTCTTGCTAATGCCGGTCTTGATACTCGCCCACGGCAAATACCGGTATTTCACACCAGACACCAAGATTGCCGACGCAACTGGCGGCCTTGCGATGATGGCGGGTGCGGCGATGCTCGCAGGTATTATCAGTCACGCCGGGTTGCGCTTGCAGATGCCGCTGATCGACGGATTGCTGGCGGGGGCCGACTCCGTATTGGGGTCGGGTTCGGGTGACGCCAATGTTGTGGCGCAATTTTTCGGGTTGGACGGCTTCAACTGGTTGCTCGAACTTGCATATATCAGCACGATGCCGATCTGTCTGATCGCGATGCTCAGCTTGTCTATTGCAGGAAAGCGAAAAGCGGCATGGGAAAGCGCCTGCACTTTTACCATAGCGATATTATTGTGCAGCCTGATCTATGCAATTTTCCCGGCAATTGGGAACATTCCGCAAGCCGGATTGGAACAGGTTGCATCAAAGGCATTACCGGTAGGAGCTGGCACATTTCATGTGGCAACATTTTCGGCGTTGCATGGCGGTAGCGTCAATATGCTCGATCTGGGCAAACTAGAGGGGATCGTCACTTTCCCGTCTTTCCACATGGTTATGGCTCTGATCATTGCGCGTGCTGCATGGTCGGTCCGCTTTCTTAGATGGGCAGTTGTAATTTGGAGCGCGATCATCACGGTTTCGACTATCCCAATCGGCGGGCATTATCTCGTAGACCTGATTGCCGGCGCGGTGTTGTGGTGGAGTATTTTGCGACTTTTGTGCGATCCGATTGCAAACGCAGCCAAGGCAAACTAATTTGATATTTGGCAACCAAATGGTTGGTTTGCAGAATATTGAAAGTTATCGATGTCACCCGCAAAAATACGTATCGACGCACTTCGCGCGCAATTGAAAGTCGACGGGCTAAGTGGTTTTGTCGTTCCGATTTGTGACGAGCACATGAGCGAATATGTTGGCGAATATGCGCAGCGCCTTGCGTGGCTCACCGGCTTTGGTGGTTCTGCCGGAAGCGCTGTAGTTCTTGCTGAAAAAGCGGCAATCTTCATTGACGGGCGATACACCGTGCAAGTCCGCAATCAAGTCGACGGCGCGCTCTACGAATATATTGATGTGTCGCTCACCAAGCCGCACGAATGGATCGCGGTCAATGCCGGGGAAGGCGCGCGCATCGGCTATGATGCCTGGTTGCACACCGAAGGCTGGGTGAAGCAGGCGAGCGCCGCTGCCAAAGCGGCTGGTGCTGAAATGGTTGCGGTGAAAAGCAATCCTATCAACCAGATTTGGACCGATCAGCCAGAGCGATCCTTGGCGCCGCTTACCGTGCAAGCCGACAAATTTGCCGGCCAGCCTTCGGATGCAAAACGACACAACATGGCCGCAGAATTGCGAGCAAAGGGCATCGATGCGGCCGTTATTGCGGCACTCGATTCGGTTGCGTGGGTGTTCAATATCCGCGGCACAGATGTTGCCAACACGCCGGTGCCTTTGTCTTTTGCCTTGCTTTATAATGACGGCACGGCTGAGCTGTTCGTGGCACCCGAAAAAATGACGCCCGAAGTGCAGACCCATCTCGGCAATCAGGTGAGCATCCGCCGTTATGACGAGCTAACGGCCGAACTTGGCAAGTTATCGGGCAAGAAAATCGCGGTTGATCCCGAGCGCTCGGTCGCCGCGATTTCACAAGCGCTGCATAACGGCGGTGCAACTATCGTTGCCATGCGCGATCCTTCAATACTCCCGAAGGCGGTCAAGAATGCGGCTGAACAGCAAGGCACGCGCGATGCGCATATTCGTGACGGCGCGGCGCTGACGCGGTTCTTGCGTTGGTGCAGTGAAGAACTGGTAAAAGGCGGCCAAGACGAATTGTCGGCTGCGGCCAAACTGCGCGCATTTCGTGAAGAAACCGGTGTTCTAATGGACCTGTCCTTCCGCAGTATCAGTGCAACAGGTCCACACGGCGCGTTGCCGCATTATTCTGTTGATGCGAACAGTAACATTGCCATCGAAGCCGGTCAGCTTTATCTTGTCGACAGCGGCGGACAATATCTCGACGGCACGACAGATGTCACCCGCGTTGTTGCTGTTGGTGAGCCTACTCCGGAAATGCGCACGCGATATACACAAGTGCTGCAAGGGCATATTGCGCTTGCTATGGCCAAATTTCCCGAAGGCACAAGCGGCGGGCAGCTCGACATTCTCGCGCGCCAATTCCTATGGGCGGACGGCGTTGATTATGCGCACGGCACGGGCCACGGTGTCGGCAGCTATTTGGCAGTGCACGAAGGGCCACAACGCATTGCAAAAATGGCAGGGCCGCAGGCAGGTGCAGGGGAACCTTTACAGGCCGGGATGATCCTTTCTAACGAACCAGGATACTATAAGCAGGGCGAATTCGGCATTCGCATCGAAAATTTGATTTTGGTACAGGAAGCAGAAATGGCTGGAGCCGAGGGCAAATATTTTGGTTTTGAAAACTTGACTTGGGCGCCCTTGGAGCCAGCACTAATCGATGTTGATATGCTGTCAGCCGCAGAAAAAAATTGGGTGAATGACTATCATTCCCAAGTCGCGCACCATATTGCACCATTGCTTGGTGGTGAGGACCGGAGTTGGCTGGAGCGCACTTGCGCGGCATTGTAAGCCTGTCGAACTAATGCGTCTCTGCGGTTGCTGCTTCTTATTTCCCGAACGAATTTGATGGCATCATTGCAACGCCATGCCGCACGGCGGGTTCTTCGCCGTTCCAGAAGCTCAAGGGTTCGACGTTAAACAGCGACGCTTTGTTCGCAAGCATTTTGGTCGGAGGCGGGGGTCAGAATATCTCTAACCGTGATAACTTAGTCGCACTTGCAGTGAAATGGGCGGCAATGACGACAAAGGTTCATGACGAACTGCTTGAGAGTCGGGAAAAACCGTAGTACTATCTGTGCAAATTCCACCCACAAATTGGGACTATTTGGTGGCGTTTATTTGATCGAGGGATAGATTTTTCTGTCTACGATGATCGTGGTGAGGAATGGTTGTGGGCGATAGACGTAGGGGCATTTTTGCAACATTGCTGGTCTGTGCGTTGCTTGCAACAGGCGCACCGGTAAGCGCACAGGTTTACGAAATTCAAGATGATGGTAGCGTTTTGCAACGTGCCGACGCGCCCATGGTAAGCTGGGTAAGGCCCGGTACAGATGCTTCACCCGATACTGCTGGCGTTTACGCAGGCGAGCCGGCAACAAAAGCTTTTATGTCGTCGGTTGCCCCGCCCCAAATCCCCGGCGGCTGGGGTTCAGCCTTAAACAGCATCGCGGCCAAATATGACCTTAGCCCTGCACTTTTAGAGGCGGTTGTCTGGCAAGAAAGCCGCTGGCGCACCAATGCAGTATCGAGTGCAGGTGCGCGCGGGTTGACCCAACTGATGCCGGGTACAGCGCAGGCAATGGGCGTAAACCCCGACGATCCGGTTTCCAATTTAGAGGGCGGTGCGCGTTATCTGCGTATTCAGCTCAACACCTTTAACGGGAATGTCGAGCACGCATTGGCGGCCTATAATGCTGGCCCGGGCCGTGTCATAAAGGCGGGCGGTGTGCCAAATATTGCCGAGACGAAAAACTACGTGAGAGCAATTATGGCGCGCCTTGCATCCCGCTCGCTTGCTGCACAATGACTGCAAAGGAGATCTTCATGATCAAAAATTTCTTCAGGTTTGCCGCGGTTTCGCTAGCGATTGGTACAACAAGCGCGGCATGGGCCCAACAAAATCCCGCGGGCTCCGGACCTATTGTGAATGCTGTAAGCTGGCTGCAAGGAACCTTACTTGGCAATGTTGCCACTGCGGTTGCTGTAATAGCCGTTGCAATGGTGGGTTTCATGATGCTGACGGGACGAATGAACTGGAAATTTGGAGCTACGGTTGTGCTCGGCTGTTTCATCCTCTTCGGCTCCGTAGCCATTGTTTCCGGCATCCAGTCGGCGGCGAACGCTGGATAATCAGATATGCTCGCACGCCATCCCGTCTTCACTGCGCTCACGCGTCCGCAGATGTTTGCTGGAGTGACGTATAGTTTTTTCATCTTGAACGGCGTCGTAACCACCGAAGTGTTTCTGGTTACGGGCAGCTTTTGGGCGCTGGGCGCCGCATTGGTGTTCCATGCGATTGGCTATGTCGGTTGCTTGCGAGAACCGCGCTTTTTCGATCTGTGGCTAACGCGGGTAAGCAAAACGCCGCGTGTACGCAATTGGAGCCGATGGGGCTGTAACAGTTATTCGCCGTGAGGACCGCGCAATGATAGCCTGGAAAGGTCCAGCCGCCTGGGCAAAGAAAGAGCAAAGAGCGGGTGATCGCTTGCCCTATGCGACGCACGTTGACGATCGCACTTTGCTTTTACGCGACGGGGCATTGATGCAGGCACTGCACATAAGCGGCGTTGCATTTGAAACCGAAGATGCCGAGCAGCTCAACCATTACCAGACGGTACGTGAAACGGTGCTGCGTAGCGCGATTGACGAGCGGTTTGTCATCTATCATCATGTTATTCGGCGCAAAGTGGATGCGACGCTAGACGCGGCCTTTGACGATCCGTTTGCCGAAGAATTGGACCGGCAATGGCGTGAAAGGCTGAGCGAGCGGCGGCTTTTCGTCAACGAGCTTTTCATCACTATCGTCCGTCGCCCACCACGCGGAAAAATTGGTTGGCCAGAACGGGTCAAGCGTTGGTTCGGGCGTTCAAAAGAAGACCCGGTTGATCCAAGCGCCTTGCGGGAGCTGGATGCTGCTACGTCAGCGCTGGTAGCCGCCTTTCAAACCTACGGTATCCGCGAGCTTTCTTGCTATGACGCACCAATAGGGCGCTGTTCAGAAGTGCTGGAGCTGCTTTCCGCACTCTATAACGGCGAAATGCGACCTGTGCTTTGCCCGGTTGAAGGAACAGATCTTGGTCACTTCTTGCCCTATATGCGGGTAAGTTTCGGTTTAGCGAGTATCGAACTTCGCGGTGCTGGCGAACCTGATTTCACTGCAATGCTGTCGATGAAGGAATATCCGGCAGAAACGCGGCCCGGCGCGCTCGACAACGTCTTGCGTTTGCCGCACGAATTCATCCTGACTGAGAGCTTTGCGCCATCCGCGCGTCAGGTTGCACGCGAACGGATCGATTTGGCTGTCAGGCGGCTGAAGGCGTCCGATGATGACGGCATGGCCGAACGCCGCGACCTGATGCAGGCAAAGGATGCGTTGATCACTGGTCAAACCGGATTTGGCGAGCATCATTTGACGCTAGCGATCAAGGCACCCACACTTTCAGCGCTGGATCAGGCGGCTGCAGAGGCAACAGCGGCATTGGCGGACTTTGGCGCCATATCGGTACGCGAGGACGTCAATATGGAACCGGCTTTCTGGGCACAATTCCCGGGGAACGAGAGCTATATCGCGCGCCGCGCTATGATTTCGACAGCCAATATCGCGGGCTTGGTGTCTCTGCATGGGTTTCCGCTCGGAACACCCGAAGGTAACCACTGGGGGCAGGCAGTTACGCTTTTTGAAACGACAAGCTCCACGCCTTATTACTTCAGTTTCCACGAAGCTGATTTGGGGAACTTTACTGTCATTGGACCGTCCGGTTCAGGCAAGACAGTGGCGATGAACTTTCTGGCAGCACAGGCGCAAAAGGCCTCTCCGCGCACGATATTTTTCGACAAGGACCGCGGCGCTGAAATCTTCCTACGCGCGATAGGCGGCCACTATGCCACAATTCAGCCTGGTCAGCCAACCGGCTTCAATCCGTTGATGTTGCCAGATAATGCCACAAACCGGGCGTTCCTGCGGGACTGGCTTGCTTGCTTGCTGGCTCCGGCAACGGGCAAACTGACAACAGCGGAGCTTGCCGTTATTGCCACAGCGGTCGACGCCAATTTTGATCAAGAGGCGAAACTGCGTCGCCTTCGCTATTTCCGAGAGCTGCTGGGCGGTGTGCAACGACCCGATGAAGCAGACTTGGCGGCGCGGCTATTGCCCTGGACCGAACAAGGCGAACATGGTTGGCTATTCGACAATGCCGATGATCGTCTTGATCTGGATACGCATATAGCCGGCTTCGACATGACCGCGTTGCTCGATACCGCAACGCTGCGGACGCCCACGATGATGTATCTGTTCCACCGTATCGACATGCGGCTGGACGGCGATCCGACGATCATATTGATCGATGAAGGCTGGAAAGCGCTAGATGACCCGGTCTTTGCCGCCCGCATCCGTGACTGGATGAAGACACTACGCAAACGCAATGCGATTTTGGGTTTTGGCACGCAAAGCGCCCGTGATGCGCTAGAAAGCAGTGTTGCGTCAGCAATCGTTGAACAAACAGCGACGCAAATCTTCATGCCGAACAGCCGCGCGCGCGAAGAGGATTATTGCAAAGGTTTTGGCCTTACCGCGCACGAACTTGAGCTCATTCGCGGCATTCCCGCACATAGCCATTGCTTTCTTATCCGCCGGGCCAATCATAGTGTAGTTGCGCGTCTTGATCTTTCGGGAATGCCGGAAATGCTCACGGTGCTTTCCGGTCGTGAGTCGACCGTGCGTAAGCTTGACGGCCTTCGCGCGCAGGGTGGTGATAATCCAGCAACTTGGTACCAAGCGCTCACCGGTGCGCCTTGGCCCGGACGCACCGACGGTCAAGCGCAGCTTTTGGAAGCAGCCGAATGAACGTTGATTGTGCCAGCCTAAGCAATGCGCCCGAAAGCATCGCACAAGGTTTGCGCGCAATCGACTGCGCAAGCGGCGTTGCAATCCAAACTGCCTTTGGCCGGTTCTTTGGCCCAGACGGCGCGCTTGGCGGCGCACTAACTATACTCCTTACACTCTATGTTGGGTTGTTTGCGATCAAGCTATTGACGGGGCGCGGCGGACTTTCGATTAACACATTGACGCCTAGGATGCTTGGCCTTGGCCTTGCCCTAACCTTTGCAACATCATGGTTGGCATATCAAAACGTGGCACTCAATCTTGCGCTGGGTGCTCCAGACGAGATCGCGCGCATCTTAGTCGGATCAAAGGGCAGCGCGACCATGCTGTTTGCCAACCGTCTAGATGAAATTTTCAATGCCATTGCCAATGCCGCGCAAAATGTGCCCGTAACAGTGCCGACGCTAGAAGTCGTTACGCCGGGCGATACTGTATCAACAAAGGGAGACCCGCTTGCGTCTGCTTCCGACTTGCTGTGGTTGGCTGCACTGATGCTGCTTTTGGGGACTGTCGGCGTTCTGCTGGTCGCCAAAATCGCGCTCGCCGCGATGCTCGCGCTTGGACCGATTTTCATCATTATGTCCCTCTTTGCAGGAACGCGTGGTCTCTTCGAAGGCTGGCTAAAGGCGATCGTGATGCTGGCGATAACGCCTTTGCTTGCTGTTATCTTGGGCGGCGGCACCATCGCGCTTATCGGTCCCATGGTTGATGATCTCGCTGGTGGTCCACCAGACATGCGGATGGCGGTCACGATCTTTCTCGGCGCTTCGGTACACGTGATTTTGATGATCATGGCCATTAAGGCATCGACGATGCTTGTGTCGGGGTGGAGATTACCGAGCGCAACCAAGGAGGATCCCTCGCGTGAGCAGATGCAAAATCAATCGATCTTCGACGCTGGCCGTACCTCTGTTGCGGTATCTCAGGCCCAGGCAAATGAAGGCAGCTCGCGCGACCGGGTGCAAGCGGTGTTTGCCAATATGACCAATATGAATGCCAACAGCGCGCGGTCCATCAGCAGCAATGTCACAGAAGCGGCAGCAGACAGGGCAAATAATGTTCTTCGCCTGCAAAATACGGAAATGCCGCGCATCGCGTCAAGGTCACTGTCAGCTACCGACAACAGGACCCGCACGATCGGGCAAAGATACCGGAAGCCTTTGCTTGTCAGTTCAGTCAGGTCAACAACATGATAAATGCCGCATTTCGTTTCGTTATAGCCTTGACGCTTTTCCTCAGTACGCCGTTATTGGCTGCCGATCAGCGCATCAGATATGTTGACTATGTGCCCGACCGTATCGTGGTCGTTAACGGGCGTATGAATGCCCAGACGATGATCGTTTTTGCGGATGAAGAGCGGATAGAAAATATCGCCGTCGGTGACAGTCTGGCGTGGCAAATCACGCCGAATAAGCGAGCGAACTTGCTGTTTATCAAGCCACTAAGAGCGGGCGGTGAAACTAACATGACGGTCGTCACAGACCGTCGTGTTTATTTATTCGATCTAAGAACCAGGGGCGGTAGCGCAGCTGCAATTTATAGTCTTCGTTTTATCTATCCGCCCGAACCCGAGCTTCCGGTATTGGAGGCGGCTGAAGATGTGGCAACTGCTGCTGCGGCTGAAGCTTTACCCGAAGGAAACCCGGAGCCTGCTAAATTTGACCCCGCAAGTCTTAACTTTGGCTGGACCAAAAAAGGCAAGAAGAACCTTATACCGGCGAGTGTTTTCGACGACGGCCAGTTCACATATCTCCAATGGGACGCGACCAGCGATGCACCGGCAATTTTCATTCCGCAACCCGGTGGCATGCTTGCTCCGGTCAATCAATCGATCCAGAACGGCTTTGTTGTGATAGACCATGTCCCGCAAAAAATTGTGCTTCGTTTGGGTAAGGCAGAGGCGGAGCTTGCCAATACCAGGCCACCTAAAGCACCTCCGCTGCCTAAACCGGTTATTGACGCAGACATTCCCCTACCGAGCAAAGGTTGAAACCCATGAAAACGGTTGTCCCAATCACCATTGATCAGGATCCACGAAGCTACATGGGTGGCAACGATCTTGTGCTTGCCAATCAAAATCATTTTCCGGTGGTTGCGAGCGAGAGGCGCGGTAGCGATCGAGGCGGGCTGGCGATGGGAGCCGCGGGTGCGCTGGCGCTAGGCGCACTTACGCTGTTCATGATGACCAATGCGCGACAAAATGCTACCGGGACCAGACCGGCTACTCCAACTATCGCTCAACCCCAAATGCAGCCCATGGTGATACCACCCGGCGCGGAAACTATCGTTCGGATACCGCCGCCGCCAGCAACATCATCAGCGTCAATGTCAACGCCATCGCCTTCACCATCGCCGATGCCGATACCAACACCGATCCAGTCTTATGTGCCGAGCCAACCAGCAACGGGACTAGCACCGATTCCCAACAATACGGCGCAAAGTGCACAGTCTCCCGCGCTGATACTGGATGGTTTTGCGCCCGAACCAGCACCGGCCCCCAATACAGCTGTGACCGGCGGAGCAGCTGCGGCATTGCCCGCCCCAATAAAAGGTGCTCCTGCTGGGCTTAGCGGCGACGAGAGCTTTGCCTTTCGCGTCGGCGAATCCGGCGTTGAGCGTGCAAGGGCAACCTCGCTGACCAATCCGTCGACAACAGTAGTACAAGGCACGTTGATTGCCGCGGTTTTGGAAACGGGCGTCAATTCTGATCTGCCCGGCTATGTCCGCGCTTTTGTGAGCCAGGACGTGCGCAGTTTTGATAATAAGCATGTGCTGATCCCGCGCGGGACGCGGTTGATCGGGCAGTATAAGAGCGGCGTTGCGGCGGGCCAAACCCGCGTGCTCGTTGCCTGGTCCAGGCTGTTACGAGCAGACGGCGTTTCGGTGGCACTGGCCTCACCTGGGACTGATCTCGCCGGTGAAACCGGGCTTCCAGGCGACGTAAACAGCCATTTCATGAAACGCTTTGGTGCCGCAATATTGCTGTCGATTGTCGGCGGAGTGGCATCAGCAGGTGCGGGCACGGTCGTTGTGTCAGGCGCGACAAATGCTGCTTCGGTTGCCGCTCAAAGCAACGCGAATATCCCGCCAACTATCCGCGTGGCGCAGGGCCAGCCGATCCGTATCTTCACCGCGCGCGATCTTGATTTTAGCGATGTGATGGCATCCAGCACTGGCAAATGACCGAAGCCGAACCTCTGCCGTTACCGGATAATGCCTATCTCGCGGCTTATTTGCGGCCGTTTTCTAAATGGCTTGAACAAGACGATATCAGCGAAATATTGGTCAACAAGCCCGGTGAGATCTGGATAGAGCGTGCAGGAGCGGTAAGCATGGAATGTCATGCCTTTCCGGAGCTCGACGACATACTCATGCAGCGCTTGGCGAGCCAAGTAGCGCGCACAACGCACCAAGGCGTGAACCGGGAGCGCCCTTTGCTAGCGGCCATGCTACCTGGCGGTGAACGCATCCAGATCATATCGCCGCCCGCAACGCGCGCGCATTGGGCAATGGCTATCCGGCGTCATCGCATCGCGCAGCTGCCGCTCGAGGCATTTGCCGCAAAAATACCGCAGCGCGCCATTCCTGATCCTGCACTGATCGGTAGCGATCGGATTGGGTATTTGCGCGAAGCGGTTGCCGCGCGGCAAACCATTTTGATCAGCGGTGGCACATCAAGTGGCAAGACGAGTTTTCTAAATGCCCTTATCAACGGGATCCCGCAGCATGAACGCATTGTGCTGGTTGAAGATACGCCCGAAGTCCGCATGGACAGGCCCAATGCTGTGGGCCTCGTCGCGGTAAAGGGCGAAATGGGCGAGGCGCGGGTCACAACCGATGACTTGCTGCAGGCGTCGCTTCGCATGCGCCCGGACCGCATTGTTTTGGGGGAACTTCGCGGTGCCGAGTCGGTCAGCTTTTTGCGGGCGATCAACACAGGCCATCCCGGCAGTGTTTCGACCATCCACGCCAATACACCGCGCGGAGCCATCGAACAGCTTGCACTGATGGTCATGCAAACCGGCATCGGTCTGTCGCTGCAAGACGTGTTTGCTTATGCTTGCTCCGTGGTGGATGTCGTGGTCCAGCTTGAACGCGCCAACGGCGAACGTGGAATTTCGACGATACAGACTACCCGCGAGATATTGGCAACACTTTAGGTCACACGAGAAGGGACGGTTGACTTTGCCCGTCTGAATTGGCGGAGACGGAGGGATTCGAACCCTCGATACGCTTTTGACGTATACTCACTTTCCAGGCGAGCGCCTTCGACCACTCGGCCACGTCTCCGCACCCCTTTCGGGACCGCGCCTCCCTAGTGGCAGATTGCGGCTTTCGCAAGGCTTTGCGATTTGCCATGATAGGCACCATGAAAAAGACACTCTTCGCGTTCGCGACGCTCGCCCTTGTTACCACACCCGCAATGTCGGCGAAGCGAAAGGAGGTAAAGCCCATTCCCGCCAAAGTCTTTGTTCCGTCCAAGGTAGAGGAAGCAAAAGTCTATCCTTCGCCCGGCGAGATTGTAGCAGCGGCCAAGGCGGAGGAATGGGTGGAGATTGCCCCGTCAGACTTGCTGGCGATGGAGCTGGCTCCCGATGCTAAGGGCAAGCCTCGCCGCGTCGTTATCCAGTTAATGCCAGCACCATTCAGCCAGGGCTGGGTCAGCAATATCCGCAAGCTGGCGGCGGCACATTGGTGGGATGGCACCAGCGTAAACCGTGTGCAGGACAATTATGTCACGCAATGGGGTGATGCGACCGAGAAGAAGGCGTTGCCCGATGGCTTGGTGAAGGTGTCAGAAATCGAGTATACTACAAGTTTCACTCAAGAGACTTCGCGTGTATTGGATTCTGGCATTACTTCCGCCCTGTTTTTTTGTCCTCACGGAACCTCAAGCGCAGAACGAGATACTTGTGCTGACATCGTCATGCGGAAAGTAGGCAGGCGGGATACTTATAGCGACGTGCATGGCTTCTACCATGGTTTTCCTTTTGCGCTTGTCACAGGCCAATTCTCCTGGCCCGTCCACTGCTACGGCATGGTTGGGGTGGGACGCGGGATGTCTCCTGACACCGGCAGCGGCGCGGAACTCTACACCGTTATCGGCCACGCCCCGCGCCATCTGGATCGCAACATCGCTTTGGTGGGCCGCGTTATCGAGGGGATCGAGCATCTCTCTTCGCTGCCGCGCGGGACGGGGCCGTTGGGCTTTTACGAAACTCCCGAAGAGCGTGTGGACATCAAATCAATTCGTCTGGTCAGCCAGCTGGAAACAAGCAACATGCCGCGCTTTGAATATCTGTCTACCGAAAGCGAAAGCTTTGCCAAATTTGCCGACGCGCGCGCCAACCGGCGCGACCCGTTTTTCATCAAGCCAGCGGGCGGTGCGGATATCTGTAACATCCCCGTGCCTGTCAGAAGGAAGAAGTGAGATTTTGGTGAGTCAGCATTTTCACCGTAGTGCTGAGCTTGTCGAAGCACGCCTGCCGGGTAAGCGCCCTTCGACAGGCTCAGGGCTGCGGTGAAAGACGCATGGAATCGCTCACTACCTCCGCAACGCTCTGGATTTGGACCACCGACAAGGCTCTCGCCGCTTGGCATTTCCTAACCATCGGCGGAGAGGCTGGCGACGCGCTGTCCGCCACCGCTGTCATGCGCAGGCTGGAAAATGGCCGTCGCGCCGGTTTCGGCTCGATCAAAGTGACCGCAACCATTGGTGATACCAGTTGGGAGACTTCGGTCTTTCCCTCGAAAGAAACCGGCTGGATGCTGCCGGTAAAGGCATCGGTCAGGAAAGCAGAAGGGCTAGTTTCGGGGGATGACGTGGAGTTGACCTTGCGCTACTAGGCGCAACTCATATTCCCCGAGCGAAAGTTTCTAAATGCGTATCGACCTCATCCCCGCCGGCGATAACCCGCCCGATAGCCTCAACGTCCTGATCGAAGTGTCGATCGGTGGCGAGCCGGTAAAATATGAATTCGACAAGGCATCGGGCGCCCTGTTCGTCGACCGCTTCCTGCACACGCCAATGCGCTATCCAGCCAATTACGGATTTGTTCCGCATACTCTGGGCGAAGACGGCGACCCGCTGGATGCGCTGGTGGTTGCACGCTCACCGATTGTTGCAGGGGCAGTGGTCAAATGCCGCCCCGTCGGCGTGCTAATGATGGAAGATGACAAGGGTGGTGATGAGAAGCTGCTCTGCGTGCCGGTTAACGCGACCTTTCCTTATTATGCCGACGTCGTGACTTACAAGGATATGCCGCCGATTGTGCTGCAACAGATCGAGCATTTCTTCACGCATTATAAGGACCTTGAGCCCGGCAAATGGGCCAAGCTCAATGGCTGGGGCGACGTCGACGAGGCCAAGCGCATCATCATGGAATGCGTCGAGCGCGCCACAGCCCAAGAAAAATAGCGCTGGGCTTTAAGCGCCGAGCAACCGGACCAGCGTAGCAAGCATCCCTTCGCTCGCTACACTTCCCCGCACTTGCACACCAGCGGCTGGCGCGCACTCCAGACAACGCGCCTGCATGCCGCGTGCACCCGACATCATTTGCATGTCATGCGCGGCTTGTTGCCAAAGCTGACGCTGCTTTTGCGCAACCATTGCAAAAGGATCGAGCGGCGCTGACGCAACCTGATGCTTCACGACAAGATCACCGAGCAGCGCATTGGCGAACGTTGATTTCGGGTCAATATAACGCGCGTGCCAATTGCCCTTTTCGAGCTTGGCAAGCTTGGCGGCTTCGGCAAGCGCATCGTCGATGTCGCCCATTCGGTCAACGAGGCCATTTTGCCGCGCGGTGCCGCCGGCCCAAATGCGGCCTTGCGCAATGGCATCGACTTGCTCTGGTGTTTTCTTGCGCGCTTCTGCCACGCGGGTCAGGAAATCACGGTAGCCATTTTCGATCATCGACTGGGCAAAGCGGTCGAAATCGGGGCTGAATCCGCCCATGACATCGGGTTCACCCGCTAACGGGGTCTGCTTTACGCCGTCAGAATTGATACCGAGTTTGCCCAGGCCGGCTTCTGCGCTCGGGATCACCCCGAAAATACCTATTGAACCTGTGATAGTCGAGGTTTCCGCAAAAATAACATCAGCGGGCGTCGACACCCAATATCCGCCGCTGGCGGCAAGATTGGCCATTGAAACCACGACAGGCAGTTTACGCTTCTTTGCTTCTTCGATCGCGAGGCGGATTTTCTCAGAGGCTGTCACCGAACCGCCGGGCGAGTCCACGCGGACGACCAAAGCTTTCAGATCGTCTTTGTCGAGCGCTTCGTATATTTCGTCGGCGATACGGTCACCGGCGGCAACGCCAGCACCAGCTTTGCCATCGACGATCTCGCCAGCAATGGTGATAACGCCAATGGCTTCGCCGTTGTCGTCACGGTCATGCGCAGAAAGCAGCGCATTCATCGGCGTTGAAGCGTAGCCCCCGGTCGTTTCCATCCGGTCTTTGCCATATTTGCCAGCCAGATATCTGCCAAACGCAATATTGTCGCCGAGCTTGTCAACGAGTTTATTCTGAATAGCGACAGCGGACAAGATCGCCCTTCAAAGCTTCAACCGTGCCTGCGGGATCGCTGAGCATAGGAGTCAAATTGGCTTTTGGGCGCGCCTTTGCGACTTCGGCCTTCCAGTCATCCCAACGTTCGGCGTAAACCGCGCTCAATGCCTCTTTAGATTCTGGCGACTGGTCATTGCGAATATAGGGTTCAACTGCGCTCTTGTAGGTTCCGACACGGTAAACGTGCATTTTCACGCCAAGCTTATCGAGCATATCCTTGTAATAGGCACGCGATCCGCCGGGACCGGTGATGAGCGCACCGCCAAGCGGATTGACCCATATCTCGTTTGCATGCGCGGCAAGCTGATAGCCGTCATCGGCATAAGCGGTGGCATAAGTATACACTGGTTTGCCAGCCTTTTTGACGAGGTCAAGGCGGTTGCCGATGGCGGATAGGCTGGTTTGGCCACCGCCCATGAACTGATCGAGATCAAGCGCAACGGCTTTCACGCGGTCATCCTTTGCCGCGAGATCAAGCGCGCGGATTACGTCGCGCTGGCGGATTTCTTTCATGGGCGCTTCGCTCGCCATCAGGATTTGCAACGGATCGAGTTCGGCTGGCTGTTCGGAAATAGCTCCGTCCAGTTTTAGGGTTAGGACACCGTCACGGACCTTTGCGGGATTTCCTCCCGACGATAATGCTCCGAATATCAAGGCGAAGAAAAGTAGCAGGAACAGCAATGCCAATCCGTCTTTGACGGTTACCAATACCCGCCATGCCCCTTTGATAAATTCCATTTATTCACTCCAGCCTAGTCCGATGTTTGGCATAATCGGGCCCTTGCGATAGATCACGCCATATTCGACAAAGATGCGACGGCGCGGAATGAACGGCTATTTTTGGGCGAATAAGCCAGCGGCGCATCCACAAAATGCGAAGGGCCGCCGGACTATGTGTCTGGCGACCCTCCTTTGCATGGGTCAGCGGTCGGTAAAGCCGCTGCCGGAAGTTGCATTCATGCCGTTGCCGACATTGCCAAGTCGAAACTTAGCAGCCGATCCTCCGAACGGATTTGTCCGACCCCTGTGCTGAACCATGAGACATCGGATCACCTCCTTTCGATTGTTGAAAAAGAATTGCATTGCGCATCATCTTGCCCTCCGCAGTCGCATAGGTGAATCAATCTGCGGTAATAAACAAGACTTGTATTTTTAAAATTTTGCGGCAAATATCTGCGCTCTTTTGGGGAAGCGTAACGCGCCCCAAGTCGCTATCAACGACAATCTTCGATAACCCTCGGAAATTCTGACCAAAGTGGAATTGCTATTGCGGCAAGGCCGGTTACTTCTATCGCGATGCGTCCGCGCGTCGATGCAATGGCATCGAGCATTGGATCATTGGGCATAATTTCTGTGGCAAGATATGGTGGCGTCGCGCCGGTATTTCCGGCGCGATATTCCTTGCGCATCGAACTAGACCGAACCACCATCGCGGTATCGCTACCACTGCCTGCGCGCGACAGATATAGCCGCCGGCGCTGCTTGTCGCAGCGGATGGTGACGATTGCGTCTGCTCCTGTTGGCCCGAAAAGCGCAATCGAGCCGCGCTCGTCCTGACGGTAGACCCAGTCGCCCGGCGTGATCGGCCAATCGATCCATTCCCCCGCCGGACGCGGTGCTTGCACAGGCGCAGGCACCGCAGTTGGCACCGGCGCTGGCTTTTCAGGTGCGGTCGGCACAACGGACGGTGCGGAACAGGCCGAAAGCGTCAGAAACGAAGCAAGTAAAGGGAATCGAAAGCTCATAGCCTAAGCTTATGGCCAATTTGTCCGCGCCGCGCTAGGGCCTCAGACCAATATGTCCCAACCCAAAACACGTCTGGACCAAATGCTTGTCGAGCGCGGCTTGGCAGAAAGCCGCACGCGCGCGCAGGCGCTTATCATGGCGGGCGTTGTTTTTTTGGGCGACAAGAAAGCCGATAAGCCCGGCCAGCAGGTCGCGTCTGGCGCTGAAATCACAGTGAAAGGAAGCGACCATCCGTGGGTTTCGCGCGGCGGGATCAAGCTGGCGCACGCGCTTGAGACATTTGGCATAGACGTGACGGGTGTGGTTGTGATCGACGTGGGAAGCTCGACCGGAGGCTTTACCGATGTTCTGCTTGCAGGCGGCGCGGCCAAGGTCTTCGCGGTCGACAGCGGCACCAACCAACTCGCTTGGAAGCTACGAAGCGATCCGCGCGTCATCGTTCACGAACAAACGAGCGCGCGGATATTGACCGACGCGCATATCAGTCAGGCAGTTGATTTGGTTGTCTGCGACGCGAGCTTTATCGGTCTGGCCAAGGTTCTGGAAGTGCCGCTTGGCTTTGCGCGAGAAGGCGCGCAGCTTGTTGCGCTTATCAAGCCGCAATTTGAGGCTGGGCGCAGCGAAGTCGGCAAGGGCGGCGTTGTTCGCGACGCGGCAATTCACGAACGGGTATGCAAAGAAGTCAGCGAGTGGCTCGAGAAGAGCGGCTGGCGGGTGCTGGGCCTGACCACCAGCCCGATCACCGGGCCGCAGGGAAATGTCGAATTTTTGGTGTGGGCGAAGCGGGATTGATTGGGTTGGGGGAGCTATACGAACCAAATAGGTTCTAAAATCACCTCAGACAATGTGTGCAGCGCCGAAATCAACCTCCGGCTACCCAACTAGCCAAGCTGTTGGATTTGCGCTGTACGGGCAAATTTGGGGGATTTCATTTTTCCGAAACTTACAGCAACATCAATCTGCCAACGACCAGCAGCAATGCGCTGCTCCCGAAGTTAAGCAAATTGCCTTCTATTCGCCCGAGAGTGATGCGGCCAAGGCCCATCCGCACCGGCATCAATTTTCCACCAAATATCGGCGAAGCAGCGGTGCTGATGAAAAACGGCGCGAGCGCAGCTGCCGAACATAGCATCGCAAAGCAGATACCCAATTCACGCTCTACCCTGCCGCTCCACAAAAAATATAGCGCAAGACACCCCAACGCAGTTGTCGTGAGCACCTGCGTCACAAGATGGTTGCGTGCATGGCCGGGCCAGTCGGGATTTGCCGCATGGCTGCGGTTAAGGTCGGCGAAGATCGGAATGACCGTATATTGCAATATGCCAATGGTCATGAGGAAGAGGGCGAATGCTGTCATGGTTTCGGTTGCTTCTTCCTTTCGTCGGGAGCGAATTTCCAACCCCGCCCCTGCCGTTGTATCGTATATGTTTTGCGCGGCGATTTCGCGATGGACTCAGCATAATCATCTCCTGCGGCAAAATCTCCCTCTTGGATCATCGAAAGTTCAACCCGGTTGTTGCCACGCCATCGGTCCACTCGCCAATCGATCCCGTACGGCAAAGGCTGAGCAGCCTCGCTGTTTTCGATGCTGAGGACTTTGCTGCTGCCTTTTTTATCCGTGCGCCAAAGGCCGATGCCTTCAAAATTCCCCCATCCGGCATCACTCACTTGCGCAAAGGCGAAATGCTTGCCGTCTGGCGAAAACACCGGTTTGGCCCCAGTTTGTATTTCCTTGCCCTCGCCGCGACGGTCAACCAAAATATGTCCGTGATATTCATAACCGCTGATTGAAAAACCGACGAAGCGCATGTCGGGGCTGTTCCAAAAACCGTCCAACTCGAAAATCCAACCCAGCCGGACGCACACACTTTTTTTGGTGTCGGTTTCTATGGCGAGGTCGGTTTTGCTCGCGCTCATGATGGCCGCATATTGCGCCGGAATGATCGGAGCTTTCTCTAGAAAAGGTTCATCAGCTGCCGGAGTCCGTGGCGGACAAGACGGGGCTGCATAAGCTGATGCAGCAGAGCACAAAAAAGCCAGCGACAGGACGCGCGCCGCAAACCGAGCCAAATTTGAGATCACCGCCCCCCCAAATCTCCTTTGCCAACCGTCCCGCCGGCCATTTCCATCATGCGGTCGAGGCTCTTCTTGGCTTGAACGCGCAGGCTTTCCTCAATGACCACTTGCGGTTCCAGATCGCGCAGGCACAAATAGAGCTTTTCCATCGTATTAAGCGCCATATAGGGGCAGATGTTGCAGTTGCAGTTGCCGTCCGCACCGGGCGCGCCGATGAAATTTTTCTCGGGTAGCGCTTTTTCCATCTGGTGGATGATATGCGGCTCGGTGGCTACGATAAGCGTATCGCCGGGGAAGCTCTTCGCGAAGTTGAGGATACCGCTTGTGCTGCCGACATAATCGGCATGCTCCACGATATGCGCAGGGCATTCAGGATGGGCGGCAACGGGGGCACCGGGATGTTGCGCCTTCAATTTGACCAGCTCGGTTTCACTAAACGCTTCGTGTACAATACACACGCCGGGCCAGAGCAGCATCTCACGGCCCAATTTGCGCGACAGATAACCGCCCAGATGTTTGTCGGGGCCGAAGATGATCGGCTGGCTTTCGGGGATTTGCGAAAGGATTTTCTCGGCGCTTGAAGAGGTAACGATAATGTCGCTGAGCGCCTTCACCTCGGTCGAGCAATTGATATAGGTAAGGGCAATATGGTCGGGATGGGCCTCGCGGAATGCCTTGAACTTGTCGGGTGGGCAGGAGTCTTCCAATGAGCAACCTGCGTCCATATCGGGCAGCACCACAGTCTTTTGCGGCGCCAGGATCTTCGCCGTTTCTGCCATGAAGCGCACACCGCAAAAGGCGATGACATCAGCATCGGTCGAGGCAGCCTTCTTGGACAGCTCAAGGCTGTCACCGACATAATCGGCAATGTCCTGTATCTCTGGCCTTTGGTAATAATGCGCGAGGATGATCGCGTTGCGCTCTTTCTTCAGGCGCCCAATTTCGTCGAGCAAGTCAGTGCCGGATAAGCGTTTGGTCGGGGCGGTCATTGTTTAAACTCCACTTTGATTCTCGATTCTACACCCGCTGCGGCGAGGGGCATAGCAAAACTCTGTGTTATCGCGCGCCTCGTCGCATCCTGCGCCAGCTTTATCATTGTCGCGGCCTGCGCCTGTCTAAGCACATCGGATTTGGCCTTCGCACGGTTTGCCTGGTCGAGCACACGCTCCACATCGGTAAGGGCCATCAACACCGCGCCCGAGCCGTATTCGCGTGTTTCGTCGAGCGCGAATTCGGGGCCGGACATTTCGACTGGCGGTAATTTGACCGAAAGCGCCTTCGCGGTACCATCCCAGACCAGATCATCTTTGGTCAGCTTGGCGAGATCTACCTCGTACCTAACCATCGCGGGCAAGATCAGCGTTTTCTCAGCGGCAAAACCCAATTGTTCCTTGCGGCTGGTGACGACCGTGACAAAGCGCGCGGCAAAGGCGGATAGGCGGTTCTGTTCGCGCACGCTCTCAAGGCTGGAGGCGACGATGCTTTCAACCGGAGGGCTTGCTTGGCGTTTGACCCACACAGCGCGCGCCAAGGAGGAGCGCAAACAGGGCGAGAGGAAGCATACGTTTCATTGCGCCAAGTTCCAGAAATCGCGTTGCATTTCAACCCGTCCCTTATTCTGTAAATCAACAAGATGCGCGAGGACAGATCGACCCGCCGCGCCGGTTAGGCGCGGGTCAAGGCCTTTGTACATCACTGCGACCATATCGGGAATGCGGTGCGGGCCTTGGCCCAGAAGCCGCAAAATCTGCGCCTCGCGTTGCCGTCGGTGCCCAATCATACCGCGCACCAGCTGGCGGGGCTTTTCAACTGCCGGTCCGTGGGCCGGATAATAGACCCGGTCTTCGCGGTTATAAAGCTTCTGCAAGCTCGCCATATAGTCGCTCATGTCGCCGTCTGGCGGGCTGACAACGGTGGTCGACCATTTCATCACATGGTCGCCCGTAAAAAGCGCGGCGGTTTCCTTCAGCGCGAAGCATACATGGTTGGATGTGTGCCCGGGCGTGGTGACCGCTTCAAGCGTCCACCCGTCACCCGATACAGTTTCACCGTCTGCAAGCACGCGGTCCGGCGAATAGTCGGGGTCAAATGCCGCATCGGCGCGGGGCCCATCGTCTTCGAGCGTTAGCGGTGCACATCCTATGATCGGCGCACCGGTCGCGGCCTTCAGGGGGGCAGCGGCTGGTGAGTGGTCGCGGTGGGTATGGGTGCAGAGGATAGCGGTGACTTTTGCGTCACCCACGGCGCGCAAGATCGCTTCGACATGCCCGTCGCCGGATAGGGCAGGGTCGCCGACGCTCTTGCCGCTACCCGCCGGGCCCGGATCAATTACCGCAATCTCGCTGCCTGCACCCACCAACCAGGTCTGGGTACCCGAAAAAGTATAGGGCGAAGGGTTGGGCGCAAGCACCCGCCGCACCAACGGCTCATGCTGCTCGGTTTCGCCGGCACGGATGCTATCGGGCCAAGTGTTCATGCACTCGATATGGGGCATCGACCGCCAAAGGGAAAGCCCACATTGCGTTTGTCGCTGTTCAAATACCGTTTGTCGGCTGGCGGCGACGAAATGCACTTTTGTCGAAAGAGGCTGTTTTGATTTTTTCTTTCTGCCATTTAGGGCAGCAGTTGGCTGGGAGTTTTATCATGAAAACCAAATCATTAACCGTTCGGAATTTTTTGTCGGCGAGCGTTTTTGCGCTTGCTATTGCTGGCGCTACCCCTGCGCTGGCTTTGACGGAGGCGGGTGCAACCGCTGCGACCCCGGTGGCCGCACCCGCCGCACCGCCTGCTGCAACGCAGACAGCATGGGGCATTGAAGTCAATGACTTGAAACCAGATCCTGCGGCGCGTTATGGCGTTCTGCCCAATGGCATGAAATATGCGATCCAGAAGAATGAAACGCCAAAAGGTGCTGCGGCTGTTCGGTTTAATATCGACGTTGGCATGGGCGATGAAATGGAGAACGAACGTGGTCTCGCCCATTTCCTGGAGCATTTGGCTTTTAACGGTTCCAAGAATATTCCCGAAGGCGAACTGATTAAGAAGCTGGAGCGTTTGGGGTTGGCATTTGGTGCCGATACCAATGCGATGACCGGACCAGATGCGACGACCTATATTCTTGATTTGCCCAAAGCGAATGAAGAAACGGTTGATGCTGCGCTGCTGATGATGCGTGAAGTCGCGGGGGAGCTTACAATTGCACCGGCGGCTGTCGACCGCGAACGTGGTATCATCATGGCGGAGGCACCGACCCGTGATGTTCCCGGTCGCCGTCGCATCATTCACTGGCTTAGCAGTGCCATACCCGACAACCCGATTGGCGGCAAACTTGCCTTTGGCGATGGGGCAATGGTGAAAACCGCGCCTGCGGAGCGGATCAGAGCTTTCTACCATGGATTTTACCGTCCCGAACGCGCCACACTCACGTTCGTTGGCGATTTTGATGTCGACCAAATGGATGCGAAAATCCGCAAGGCATTTTCAAATTGGAAAGCGGTTGGGCCAGCGCGTACACGGACAGTGCCTGCGGTCACAGATAGGCAAAAGCCGATCATTGCCAACTTCGTTGATGCCAGTACGAACGACGTTGTGGAGCTGCAGCGTTTTGCAAACTATTCCTATCCTAAAAACACGGTGGCTGACCGTCGGCAAGATATGCTGAAGCAGATAGCGACCGGAATAATGAGCCAGCGGCTGAGCAAACTCGGTCGCGCACCCGGGTCGAAAATCTCTGGCGGCGCGGCTGCAAAGCAGGACCTTTTCCGAGCGACAAGTGCGTTCGGAACAATTGTTGTTGCCAAAGATGGCGATTGGAAAAGTGCACTCGAAACCGCCGAGCAAGAAACACGCAAAGCGGTACAATTCGGTTTTACCCAAGGCGAACTCGACGAAGCACTGGCAAATGTCGCTAACGACTACCGATCTTCCGCGCAGCAGGCAGCGAGCCGGAGTAATGGGCAAATCGCCGACTCGCTTGTATCCCGGTCTGTCGAAAAACGCATTGGTCAGTCACCTGCTGACAATCTGGCAATGTTCGAAAAAATTGCGCCCAGCCTGACGCTTGATGCGGTCAACACCGCGTATCGTGCGGCATGGGGTAACGGCCCAACGCTCGTTCATCTTTCGAGCAAAGCACCGATTGCAGATATGGAACAATCCGTCGCGGCGGTGCTTGCAGGTAGCAGCAAAGTCGCGGTATCGGCGCCAGTGGATGAAAGTGTCAAAGCCTTTGCCTATGAGAATTTTGGAAGGGCTGGAAAAGTTGTAGCTGACAAGCGTATCGCCGATCTGGGTATCCGCACTGTGCGTTTTGCGAACGGCGTTAAACTCAACATCAAGAAGACCGATTTCGAACCCGGCGTGATCAATTTCGGCATGCGTGTGGGGTCGGGTTTAATGACTTTCCCGAAAGACAAGCCGGGTCTTCCCTTGATGCAAGCGATCACGTCGACGATGGACGGATTAGCCGCGCACAGCATAGACGAATTGCAGAAGATCAATGCGGGTCGATCTGTGTCAATGGGGATCAACCCCGATGAAGATGCATTCACGTCATCGGGTGCGACAAAACCTCAAGATTTGGATAGACAATTGAAATTGCTTGCAGCGTCTATCACGGCGCCTGGCTTCCGACCCGAAACTGGCGCGCAATGGACAAATGTCGTCCCGATCATAATCAACAATCTCAGCCCTAATGTTTATGCTCTGCATGAAGTTGCCTTGCCTCAGATAATGTCCGGCGGCGACGGACGTTTGGGCCTTGTCGACATCAAAGATCTGGCAAAGCTCGATCTCGCTTCGCTCAAGGCAGCGGTCGAGGGTCAGTTGAAAACAGGTGCGGTAGAAATCGCGCTGGTCGGCGATGTCGATGAAGCAAAAGCAATCGAGCTTGTTTCGCAAACTTTCGGTGCGATCCCCAAACGTCCGCTGACAAGCAAAGTTGCCGCAGCACAAGCCAAAGCCAGCGTAACAACCGATCGCTCGGTCAGAACCTTGTACCACAGCGGCAAAGAAGATCTTGGACTGGTATCGCTGAACTGGCCGACCACCGATGACAAGGATACCAGGTCGGATATCGCGCGCTTATTGCTTGCTGAAATAATGGGGCTAGAACTAACCGAAGTCCTGCGTGAGCAACTGGGCGCGACATATTCGCCTAGCGCAGCGTCTTATTCCTCTCCTGCTTTTGCCGGCTACGGATATGTGTCGGCAATTGCCACAACGCCAAAAGATAAAATGGAAATAGTGACAAATGCCATGAAGGGCATTGCCAAGAAAATGCGCGAAGCGCCGCCAACAGATGACCAATTGCTGCGCGCACGCAAGCCCATGGCAGAACGTTATGCAAAGCAAGTGCGAGAAAATGGTGCTTGGATATCGGTGGTCGGCACGGCGCAAAGCCAGCCGCGTTGGATGGAGCGCCGCCGCCAGCGTGAAGCCATTCTTGCCAGCATCACACCCGCTGATATCCAGGCGATGGCAAAGAAATATCTCGCTGATCCGCAACCGATTGAAGTCCGCGTTATCAGCAAAGGTCTAGAGGTAAAGCCACAATAGCGCGTTCAAACTTCGATCAAACAAAAAAAGGGGAGCGGACAGCGATGTGTCGGCTCCCCTTTTTTTGATAGGGCTGTTATTTGACTTTTTTGCGCATTAACTGCCAGAGGCAATTTCTGCTTCCAGCTTTTTGATTTCAGCATTGAGGTTGTCGACAACTTCCTTGCGGATATTCTCGCTCATTTCGCTGTCTTTGGCGATCCGGGTACGCGCTTCGGTCAGGCCCTTCATTGCCGCCTCTCGCTGCAACTTGGCATCACCGTCTCCGCAGAACACCATCTTTATTCTCGATTTATGTCCTTCGCTGCCATTTTCGACATTGATGATTTTTGCTTCACCGTTGGGACATTTTCCGGATGCTATTGCGGCATGGTCGGCTGACATTTCTTCGCTTCCGTCGGAAACGGTTTGAATTCCGTCTTTATCGTTCTTGTGCACGCGAATGATCATTTTCTTCTTTTTGGTCGATCCATCGCTGCTATCTGCGACATTCATGTCTGCCATGGCTAGAGATGAGTCAGCATCTTTCACCATTTTCTCGACCTCGTCGTCGGATAGCTTCTTGTCGGTGTGGAACACAAATGTTTTGCCATCGCGTTCTATCTTTGTGACATTTTGCGCTTCATCACCGATGACATCAACGGTTTTGCCGTCTTTGTTCTTCACGATCTTGATGACCTTCACACGCTCCCTCTTTGGCTCGGCTGCGGCTGCTACCGTGTCTGGTTCGGCTGCCGGCGTGATTGTCGCCGTCAGCGGCAGAATTAGTGCGGCAGCGGCAATAACTGCCCACTTACCCAGAGTTTTGCGCTGTGTTGTTGTTTCAGGCATGGAAAGTCTCCTCAATCGTTCGAAAATCGTTTTGTGGGTGTTGAGCGCTGTAGCAAGCACAGGCATGCCGCCATTTGCCGAACGCGCCAGAATTTTACCGTAACAATGCCGCGTTCCCGCCGATTTTCCGGCAACTATGCGAGCGTCGCATGCGGCCTCTTGATCGAGCCGGAAGGCATTCCAGCTGATCCAGGATAGCGGGTTAAACCAGTTGAGGCAGAGCAGCATGAAGCCGACCATATTGGCATGCAAATCATAGGCCCGGTGGTGCGAAAGCTCATGCGCTAAAGCCAGCGTTTGCTCGTCGTTTGAATATCGCACTGCAAAATCCTGCGGCAAGGCTACGTAGCGTCGCCAGATTCCGAATGCAAAGGGGGATTCTATGCGACCAGACGTAATGAGCGTCACACCCTCTTGTTCACCAATGATATCTGCATCGGCAAACATCGCGTCGCGCATGAGATTATATTTGACCAACTGCACCAGAAATAAAAGTGCAGCGGTTCCCAGCCATAGGATCAACACGATGCCAAACATGTTTTCTGGCAAAACCCAACTTCCCGAATTCTGTGTACTAACCTGCAGCGCTGCTTCGGCGCTCAGTTCGGAGACATCTACATGCGGCAAGATTTGTATCATCCGCTCGGGCGCGGCTCCGACGGGTAATGGCGGCAAAAGCATTCTCAGCGCAGGGATCGCCCACAAAGCATAAGCAATCGCTGGACCGAACATCCGCGCAACCGGCTTTCGGATCAACAGAACGAAAAGCATCAAGATGCTGGTGGTGATGAGTGTATCGAAAAGCCATCCCGTCATGATTTCAATCCTTCAAGCAAGCGCTCGATCTCAGCAATTTCTTGTGGGCTAAATTTCTGTTGCTCGGCCAAATGCGCCACCAGCGGCGACACCCGGCCACCGAATAGCCGGTCAACCAGCTTGCGCGACTCCCCCGAAACATAGGTCGAGCGCGAAACTTTTGGAGAATAGAGAAAGCGGCGACCTTCGGCTTCATGGCCGATGGCGGATTTCGCCAGCAGCCTGGATAATAACGTCTTGACCGTTGTCAGCGTCCAGTTGCGTTCACCTGGAATTCGTTCGGCAATTTGAGTGGCGCTCAGCGGCGCATCGGCCCACAAGACCTCCATTACTTCCCATTCGGCGTCGCTAATTCGTTCGTGCATTTCAGTCTCCGACTACATACGTAATCGATTCGACTACAGTTGTAAACATGAAATTCGATTAGCCGGAAATCTAGCGAAAAAGCTGAAAACCTGTCGGTGCTCTTTACAGCTTAATCATTCTTAACGCGGTCGTAACCATCTAAGTGTTTGAAAAACATATGCACCGCAAAACTGGCACGCGGGGTGCATATATGTCAGTGTTCAACACCCCATATAGTCTCGGACGGGTGGTTTGCTTCTGGTCTCGCACCACCCGTCCCGACTAGCTCCCATATTTAATGAAGAAACATCTGCCTCTCATAGGAGAGCGATTGTTTACTCAAGCCCCGCCAGTCTCGAGGCTTGATCTTCGGCGATTAGCGCGTCGATCAGCTCGCCCAACCCGCCGCCTTCGAGAATTTCGGGCAATTTATGCAGTGTCAGGTTGATCCGGTGGTCGGTTACGCGGCCCTGCGGGAAATTATAAGTACGAATGCGCTCCGACCGGTCGCCGGAACCCACCATAGACTTGCGCGCATCGGCCTCTTCGCCCTGTGCTGCATCGCGCATCTGTTCGTAAAGCCGTGCGCGTAGCACCTGCATCGCCTTTTCCTTGTTCTTGTGCTGGCTACGGCCATCCTGACAGGTAACGACAATGCCGCTGGGTTCATGGGTAATGCGGACCGCGCTATCAGTGGTGTTGACATGCTGACCCCCCGCACCCGACGCGCGGTAAACATCGATTTTCAGGTCCTGATCGCGGATTTCGACATCGACCTCTTCGGCTTCGGGCAGCACAGCAACGGTCGCCGCACTGGTGTGGATGCGTCCGCCGCTTTCGGTGACAGGCACGCGCTGAACGCGGTGGACGCCGCTTTCAAATTTCAGTTTGGCGAACACGCCCTTGCCGTTGATCGAGGCAACAACTTCTTTGAATCCGCCCACATCAGCGGCGTTGGCGGAGATCATCTCGACCTTCCACCCCATATTCTCGGCATAACGGCTGTACATGCGGAACAGATCGCCCGCAAAAAGGGCGGCTTCATCGCCACCGGTTCCGGCGCGCAGCTCGAGCATCGCAGGGCGTTCATCGGCGCTGTCACGCGGCAACAGGGCGATAGCCAGTTCGTGTTCGGCCTCTGCCATCGCGTGCGATACATCGAGCAGCTCCTCAACCGCCATTTCACGCAGTTCGCCGTCGCCGTCCTTCGCCATCACGTCAAGGGTTAGGACCTCGGCGCGCAACCGGCGGACTTCGGCAGCCGATTTTGCGATCGGCTCCAGCTCGGCATATTCGCGCGACGCCGTTACAAAAGCCTCCCCTTCGAGCGTACCAGAAGCCATTCGCGCCTCAAGCTCCGCAAAGCGCGCCTCGATCTGCGCGATACGTTGGGGGGAGATTTTGGTCATATTGGATTCACACGGAGACGCCGAGGCGCGGAGAAGTGGGGCTCCACCTCCCCTATTTCGTCATGCTGAACATGTTTCAGCATCCATCGCGCCACCGAGACCAAAGGGTAGCGAGGCAAAATGGACCCTGAAACAAGTTCAGGGTGACGGGAACGATTATGCATCATCGTCGTCCAGCAAGATGTTGCCATCGTCCGCGTTTTGACCACTGGCGAACAATACGTCGAAATCGAGTTGGCTGTGATCAAACGATGTATCTTTGGCAGCACTGATATTTATGCTGCCGTCGGCCTTTACAAACACCACCGCGTCTACGGCAATTTTCCGAGCCCGTTCTGTCTGTTTTTTCACGCTGCCTTTGAAAGCGTTGTCAACGACATGGCCCTTTGCGCGCATCGCCCGAGCTAGTTTCTGCGCGCCCTCAATAGCCGCATCATCATCGGCAATAATCGCAAAAACGGGCGTCTCTTGAGTTGCCCCATCCACCAACATCGCCAGCCGCTCAATCCCGGCGGCCCAGCCCACGCTTGGCGTCGGCGGTCCGCCCAATTGCTCAATCAGCCCGTCATAGCGGCCGCCGCCAAGGACCGTTCCTTGCGCGCCCAATTGATCGGTGGTGAACTCGAATGCGGTGTGCCGGTAATAATCCATACCGCGAACTAGTTTCTGGTTGCGCGTCCATGAGACCCCAGCAGCATCCAGCCCTGCGGTTACGCTGCCGAAGAAATCCTGCGCTTCGCTCGTTAGATAATCGTCGATGCGCGGAGCAGCATGGCAAATCCCGCGATCATCGGGGTCTTTGCTGTCGAGGATACGCAGCGGATTTTTGGACAGCCGCGATAGGCTTTCTTCGGACAAAACATCGCGGTGCGCTTCAAAATATTCGACGAGCGCGGCGCGCCATGCGGCCCGGCTTTGGCTGTCGCCAAGCGTGTTGAGCTCAAGCGTGATATGCTGCGCAATGCCCAGTTCACTCAGTAATTGGTCTGCCATCACCAATAGCTCAACATCGGCCTGCGGTTCGGCCGCCCCCAGTATTTCGGCATCGATCTGGTGGAACTGGCGATAGCGACCCTTTTGCGGACGTTCATAACGGAACAGAGCGCCGTGGGTGCTGAGCTTCAGCGGCGCATATTGCTGCCACCCGTTGGTCAGGTAAGCACGGCAAATCCCGGCGGTAAATTCGGGGCGCAGCGTCACCGAGTCCCCGCCGCGGTCATCGAACGTATACATTTCTTTCGAAACAATATCGGTAGCATCGCCGAGCGAACGGGCAAAAACTGCGGTCGGTTCGATCACTGGCATCTGCACGCCTTTGAACCCATAAAGGCGCCGCACGCGTTCAAACGTGGCCACGACATGCGCGAAGCGTTCCTCGGCCTCTCCGAATATATCCTGTGTGCCGCGAATGGGCTGCGGGGTTTGAATCTTTGCCATATGCGATGCGCCGTAGCGGCTTTTTCTCTCAAGCGAAATAGTGCGTTTTGCGCTTGATCGCAGCGCGATTGCGCGGCAACAAACGCCCATGGGCAAATATTTTTCAGGGTCTCTCCCGCTTTCGCTATTCCTCCTCACTACGCCGGCAATGGCACAAAATTCCATGCCGCCCGCGCCAGAGCCGATTGTTTCGCGAGTACCAGTCGCGGTGGACAAGCCGCTGGCTGTGCCGATGCAATTGCTGGTCGATGCCACAGATACGGCAAGGGCGATCTTTCAGGTGAAGCAGAAGATACCGGTGACGCCAGGTGAACCGCTGATCCTTCTCTTTCCGCAGTGGTTGCCCGGTAAGCACGGGCCGCGCGGAGCTTTGGCAGAGCTTACTGGCCTCAAAATAAAGGCGGGCGGCAAACCCGTGAACTGGACGCGTGATCCGGTGGACGTTTACGCGTTCCATATCGATGTGCCTGCCGGAGTAAAAGAGGTGGAGGCCGAGTTCCAGTTTCTCTCCCCCATTCGCGAATCCGAAGGACGGATCGTGATGACGCCCACGATGATGAATATCCAGTGGGAGCAGGTTGCGCTGTATCCCGCCGGGCATTTCACACGCGCGATAAAAGTAACGCCATCCGTCCTGCTTCCTGCCGGATGGACCGGTGTTGCTGCGCTCGACGGCGCGAAAGTCAGCGGCAACCGTATCGATTATGCCACCACCAGCTTTGAGAATCTTGTCGACAGCCCGATGTTTGCGGGCAAGCATTTCCGCAATTGGGACCTGGGCAACAAAGTGACGCTGAACGTGGTCGCTGACGAAGCCAAGAACCTGGAGGCTAAGCCCGAGCATATCGCCGCGCATAAGGCGCTGGTTGACGAAGCGATTGCCTTGTTCGGCGTGCGTCATTTTGACCGCTATGAATTTCTGCTCGCGCTGACCAGCAACCTTGGCGGCATAGGCCTCGAGCATCACCGCAGTTCTGAAAACAGCCGCGACCCCGACTATTTCACCAAATGGGATGACACCTCGTCGGAACGCGGCTTGCTCCCGCACGAGCTGACTCATAGTTGGAACGGAAAGCATCGACGGCCTGCCAAGCTCTGGACGCCCGATTATCACACGCCAATGCAAGACAATCTGCTGTGGGTTTACGAAGGGCAGACGGCTTATTGGGACCTTGTTCTGGGTGCGCGTTCGGGGATGCAGACCAAAGAGATTTTGCTGGGCGAGCTGGCCAAGCATGCTGGTTTTTACGCCGAACAGGCCGGGCGCGATTGGCGCAGTGTGGAGGACACCACGTTTGATCCCGTCTTTGCCGCGCGTAAGGCCAAGCCCTTTGCGACGCAGTCACGCGGTGAAGATTATTATAACGAAAGCGCGTTGATCTGGCTCGATGCGGACATGACAATCCGCCAGTTATCAAGGGGCAAGAAATCGCTAGACGATTTTGCCAAGGCCTTTTTTGGTGGGCGCGACGGTGACTGGGGCGTGCGCACCTATGATTTTGCCGAGGTTGCGGCCACGCTAAACGCGGTGCAGCCCTATGACTGGACCAAGTTTCTTGATGATCGGTTTCGCAAAGCCGGACAGCCTGTTCCGCTCGGCGGGATAGAGAAAGGTGGCTACAAGCTTGTCTGGAAGGCCGAGCCCAATGCATTCGACAAGGAGCAGATGCGCGAGAACAAAAACGCGGTGCTACTGCATTCTATCGGGCTGTTCATCGATAAAGATGCGAAGGTCACTAATGTGATGTGGAATAGCCCGGCATTCCGCGCTGACATTGTCAACGGAACAAAGATCGTTGCGGTAAACGGACAAGCCTATGACAAGGATCGGCTGTTCGAGGCGATCGAAGCCACGCGAGGCGGCA
This sequence comes from uncultured Alphaproteobacteria bacterium, assembly GCA_963763915.1. Classification (GTDB taxonomy): domain Bacteria; phylum Pseudomonadota; class Alphaproteobacteria; order Sphingomonadales; family Sphingomonadaceae; genus Sphingorhabdus_B. The sequence goes on along the minus strand of CAVXQH010000001.1, from coordinate 574,894 downwards.
AGAACCCGCTCAAGCTGTTCGTAGAGCGCGGCGACCGCTTCCGTGAGGTTACGCTCGACTGGAGCGGGGGAGGCCGCTTCCCGCATCTAGAAAAGGTCGGGACGGGTGAGACCGCGCTCGACCGGCTGTTGATGCCCAAGCGAAAATAGCAGCACAGGTTCAAATTAAATACCTGCATACCATTCGTAACCCGCGACATCCTCCCAATATCCGCCTTTGCCGCCGCGGATTTGGGACAGGTCGGCGACGGCCTCGATCCGCTCGACAAACTTCGCGTGCTTGTATCCCAGCTGTCGCTCGACCCGCAGGCGCAGCGGCGCGCCATTTCCCACAGGGAGCGGCTGGTCATTGAGCGCCCAGGCTAGGATCGTTTGCGGGTGCAGCGCATCAACAAGATCGATGCTCTCGTAATAGGGCGATCCGCCGTCGTCATCCATGCCGTCAGCGCAGTGAAAAACGACGTAGCGCGCCTGTGGCCGCAGCCCGGCAGCATCAAGGATCAGTTTCAGCGGAACGCCCGACCATTTGCCAATTGCACTCCATCCTTCGACACAGTCATGGCGGGTGATTTGTTTGCGGGTGGGCATCGCGCGGATTTGGGCGAGTGAGAGGGCTTGCGGCCGCTCTACCAACCCGTCGACGCGCAGCTGCCAGTTGGCGAAGTTCTCCTTGGCATGCTGAGCATAAGTTTGGCCCGCCGGGACCAGTGTGCCGTTCTGCCGGAACTTTGGGGAAATGTCAGAAGGCGCAAACTCGCGCGCTAGCGCCATCCGGTCGCTAAGCGTACGGTGGATCTTAAAATTCGCTTTCTCGCCAAGGCCAAGCACGTCTTGAAATGTTTTGCTCTCTCCGAGCCGGTCGCAGCCCGACAGCATGAGCATGCTGCTGCTACCGAGCAAGATCTGGCGGCGCGGTAGCGTCACGTTGCTTCTCCTCCTGTGATCATGGCGCGGATTTGCCGCACCGGTTCCGACGCCAACACCAGCAGCAAGTGAACCACAAGGAAACCCGCGATCCCCGCCATGCAAAGGAAGTGCACCGACCGCGCCGATTGGCGTCCGCCGAAGACATCGATCAACCACGGCCACGCGGCGTTCATGCCCGGCGACATTGCCAGGCCCGATGCGATGATCGCAGGGAACAATACGAAGAGGACGATGCTATAGGTGATTTTCTGCAGCGGGTTATATCCGCTATGCCGTTGGCTCCCGCCGCCAAAATCAAACCGCGCATGCGCCTTGATGTCCTGCCACAAGCGGCGCGGTGCAACCTCTTTGCGCCCCAAAGCGAGCCTGCTGCGGAAATGCCCGTTCCATAAGCTGCGAACGAAATAGCCGAGCAAACCGAACGAGAACACCCAGGCAAAGGCCAGATGCCAACGCCTTGCAAGTGCCAAGTCATAGTTGGAGGGAAGCGTGAGCCATCCGGGAAAGCGCGCAAGCTCCAGCCAGGCGGTATCGAAATTTGCCCCGGCCTGCCCCCAATATAGACGGGGATGCGCGTTCAGGATCATCAGCCCCGACATGATCATCACGACGACCGCAACCGCATTCACCCAGTGCCAGATGCGCGTCGACAGGCGGTGGCGTGGTATCGGGTTCATACGTCTCCGTTCGTTTGGGCTGCGCGGAAAGTTACAGCAAAAGCTTGGCGAGCAACGTTATGCGCTGCCCTTGGCGGCGCGGCAAGCAGGCAGTTGGCAGACATGCTCGCCGCGATTATCATGGCCCGACCACAGTGCCATATTGACGGGGAAGGTAAAATGAGCGGACACCGCATCTATAAAATGAGCGTCGCCAGCGTGTACGTGCATTATGTCGCGAAGGCGCAGCGGAAGGGCCGGACGAAGGCCGAGGTGGACGAAATTATCTGTTGGATGACCGGCTATGATGCAGCCGGACTTGCCACGGAGCTTGAGGCGAAGACCGACTTCGAAAGCTTTTTTGCCAAGGCCCCGGTGTTAAACCCCGCGCGTGCGCTGATCACCGGTCTTGTATGCGGCGTGCGGGTGGAAAATGTAGAAGAGCCGCTGATGCGCGAAATCCGCTATCTCGACAAGCTGATCGACGAGCTCGCCAAGGGCAGAAAGATGGAGAAAATCTTGCGCGGGTGAGGCCGACAAATTCACAGCGTGGAGAACCGTATCTCAGACGAAATGTGCCTTTTCGTCGTTGAAGCGTTTGCAGATGCGAACCTGAATCTTCGGGCTTGGGGTGGCGCGTTTAGCCCTTTGCGCGGATACCGATTTTGCGAGCATGACCCTAGCAGGAAATATCCTGTTTATCAAGTGGGCACTTGGTGGTCATTCTATATCTTGCCAGTCTCGGCATCGGGGTAAGACTTAATCAATATGTCCAGCTGCTCTAAGCAACGTGGCTTCGAATTTATTCTTGGGCCGACAGGAAACAAACTCTCGATAGCCGAAGGAGAGACCAAGGCGGTGCATCAACTCGCGGTCTATCTCGGAATAAAGAATAGCAATTCCTTGTGGACGGAGCAGGTCGCGTGCGCCTTGGTTGGATCGGATGCGTTTCATGAAATCGTCTTGCGCGGCCACAGCCTGAATCTGCACGCGGGATAGCGGCACACCCTGATAGCGTTCGAACAGCATGGCAAGGCGCTTGCTGCCGCCCTTTACAGCCATGATTTCTTGGCGGTCCGTTGTGCTGACTATCGTCCAGAAATTGGGCGTGTAGGCAAAGTCTTGTGCCATCCACCAGATGTTGCGCGTGCCTTCGGCTGAAAAGCTGGTTTTCTTGTCCCGATTTTCACCCGTTCGCAGATATTCCCGTCGTGCCCTGACCAGTCCGACGGCGCAGGTTGAGGCTTCTTCGTTTACGCGCAACAGAATGAGTAACTCGCCGATGGCTTCCAACGGAATCATCCAGCCGGATTTGCCGCCAGTAGTCGATTTCACGTCAACCTCCTGGCCGCCTATCAATAGGTCCATCTTTACGCCCCGTGGGACTTGCAACCAGTCGCGCAGGAGAATTTCGAATTTGGTTCCGAGATAGGTCTTCTCCGTCTTCTCAAGGTCGGACAGGAAATAGCGACCCGTTCTGGCGGTATCAATTACCTCGTCAATGGCCGAGCGGAAGAATGACCGCAGCTTTTCCTCGAAAAATTCCTTACCTTTGACGGCAATTAAAAGGTCGCGTTCCAGCGTTGAAAGATCATCATAGTCGATATGGTCTGCCGATAACGGCCTGTGACCGCTACCACCAAACAGGCTCACGCAGCGCGCACCAAGAAGTGTTTTTGCACCGAAAGGGCTATCTGAATGTTTTTGGCAACTGCACGCGCAACCGGCGGAGGGAAGGCATTGCCCACTTGGCGGTAGCTCGTGGTTTTGCCACCATGAAACTGCCATTCGTCGGGAAAGCCCTGCAGTCGCGCGACCATGCGCACGGTCAGGCGGGGCATGCCAACGAAATCGGGACCGGGGGCTTCATTGAACAGGCTTTTGCCCTCTACGCCCAAGGTAGCCCAAGCGGCGCGGGCGCGGGTTGGACCAAGATCAGGGCCGCCATGTTTCTTGCTGCCGCCGACGATGGTGGGGGCGATTTCATTGGCGCCCTTTGCCCAAGCCTTTGCGCCACGCCAGCCATTTTCGCCCATCAGGTCGGCCAGCGTCTCGCCCACGGTTGGCGGGTTGTGCGGGTTGGCGGTGGGCCAATCGAAGGCGTCGACATATTCCTTGCGCAATGCCACGATCACAACGCGCGGGCGCAGTTGCGGCACGCCGAAATCGGATGCGTTCAACAAGCGCCAGTCGGTCTTGTAACCCAGTTTCTCCAACTGGCTTTTCAGGCCATTGCGATAATCCTCGAACACCGCCGACAGAAAACCACGGACATTTTCGATCATGATCGCCTTGGGCCGCATTTCGTCGATCAGGCGGATCGCGGCGGGGAACAGGTTGCGCTCGTCGCGTTCACCCAATTGCTTGCCGGCCATCGAAAATGGCGGACAGGGCAGGCCACCGGCGAACATATCGATGCCCTCAAAAGGCCGCCCGTCAAAGCTGTTCATATCGGCGCAGCGCACATCCCAATTGGGGCGGTTAAGGCGCAAGGTAGCGGCATAATCCGGCTCGATCTCAACCAAAGCCGAGTGGCGAAAGCCGGCCTGCTCCAGCCCGAGTGCTTGGCCACCAGCGCCAGCGCAAAATTCAATTGAGTTCATAATTCAGCAGTCTATGTTCTATAAATGTTCTCGTCAAGCTGTTGGGAACTACAAACGAAGATAATCCTGCATCGCAAAAATGCGTTGCTCTCGACTTGATTTGCTACCAATTCTTGAGCTTGATCCCTGTCGGTATCGGCGCAGCAACTCTGCCTTCTTTGCGCCATCGCTTCCTTCCGAATGTTCTTTATCGGGGTCAAAATTTTTATAGGCTGTGAAAAATGACTCAACCTCATCCAATTTCAGGTTGATGCCTGTTTCCCGCTGACGAAGAAATGCCAGCACAAAAAGTGTATATAGGTGCGTTTCCCTACTTATAAATTCTTTTGCATTACTTGATCGCATATAAATGTCTGATAACTTTGACAAAATCTCTCTGCTGGTTTCAAAATCTTTTGACCTGAAAGAGTAGCTGTCAGAAAATCTGTTATACATCGAATTCAACGATTCTGCCGTATCACTCACAATTCCGTTTCTCAAAAAGGTTAGTAATGCACTTGCGAATTCCACGTCTTTCATTCGTCTTATGTGATTTTGAGTGAATACAGGAACTTTCGACCAAAAATCCAAATTGGCAATTTCTTCTGAAGCTTGCAGAAATGTGCCTTGCAAACGAGCATGCCGAAGTTCTTGTGGATTCAGCGATTTGTCAGTCTCATTTAAGCGCGTGAACAAGTGACGAATTTCAGTTTCGCTGGTCGATGAGGGAATTGAGCGAGCATTGATTTCATACTCAAGAAAACGATGTTGATCAGGCAAACTTAATTCAAGCCAGCCTTTCCCAGCAAAATCACGATCTTTGTTAGCCGCATCCACGGCATTCTTCTTGATGTAAAATTCGCCCGCTTGATACGCTCTCATTGCACTGAGGCGCTGTTGGCCATCAACTATGCTTTGTCGTTGAATTCCAGTTTTCGGGTTGGGTTTTTGGTCCCACAAATAAATTTCTGGCATAGGATAGCCGATGAGAACCGTTTCAATCAGCCTTATTTTCTGTTTTTCGGTCCAAACTAGCTTTCTTTGAAATGAGTTGTCCACGTACAGAGAGTTGTCGGCCATCCTCCTCATCAACTCATTGATATTGATGCGTCGCGGTTGAATAATATCGTTAAGCATTTCTGAGAGCCTCTTGTAGCTGCCGCACACCATATTCGTGGTAGGCTGACGCATCGCTGAGCGAACGATATAGCCTGTAATTGATGGGGTACGGCAAACGAAACTGAATTTGAATGTCTCGCTTAATCTCGCCCATAATTCCAACAAAATTAGAGAGCGACTTGAGAGGATATTCCTCGTCGCTCCTCAAGCTAACAAACCGCCGAAATACATCTTTTCGGTGCTTATCATAACTGTGAAAACCGCCGTAATATGCCGAAACTAGAGCATTCCAGCACTCGTAGAATATATCGCTGTTGATAATAATCAAATCGATATCTGATTGTCTTCTATCGCCAATAGGGTTCTTTCGAAATCTCGACACCAGTTCAGTAGCGGCTGGATTCAGGCTGTATCCAAGTTTTGAGCTTCCAACGACATATATGTCACTTTTGGCTGAGCCTACTTTTTTGGCCACCATAGTGCGAAGCTCGTCATAGGTTCCCACGGTGTCCAAATTACTGGATTGAAAAACAAAAACATCGTCGTCGAAGAGATAGCTTTTGCAAAAATCCCTTGGCGATAGGCTACCTATTTTTGATACGAGTTGCTTCTTGTTAAGCAACTTTGCCTCCCGCCCTACTCCGCCGCAACTCCCGCCTGTTCAAACATATCCACGCCGTCATTTTCCGCGGCGGCTTCAATTCCGATGATCTTTTTCTTCTTGCGGCTGTCAAAGCTGTCCCACACTTCGCTCCAATTGCCGCGGGTCGACGCTTTCGAATATTCCGTCGCGCGGGTTTCGAAGAAGTTGGCATGCTCGACACCGTTCAACAAAGGTGCCAGCCATTGCAGCGGATGCTCCTCTACCATGTAGATCGCGGGCAGGCCCAACTGTCCCAAACGCCAGTCGGCAATATAGCGGATATAGCGCTTGATTTCCTTCGCGGTCATGCCGGGCACAGGGCCCATTTCGAACGCAAGGTCGATGAACGCATCTTCAAGCCGCACGGTCTTTTGGCAGCAATCGATAATATCCTCCCGCACTGCCTTGGTCAGGCAATCGCGTTCTTTGGTAAAGGCGTGAAACAGCTTGGTAATGCCTTCGCAGTGCAGGCTTTCGTCGCGGATCGACCATGTGACGATCTGCCCCATGCCCTTCATCTTGTTAAAGCGCGGGAAGTTCATCAGCATGGCAAAGGACGCAAACAGCTGCAAGCCTTCGGTAAAGCCGCCGAACATGGCGAGTGTGCGGGCAATATCCTCATCATTGTCGACGCCGAACTGGTGCATGTAATTGCACTTGTCGGCCATTTCCTGATATTCCAGAAACGCGCCATATTCGGACTCTGGCATGCCGATGGTGTCGAGCAGATGCGAATAAGCCGCGATGTGCACGGTTTCCATGTTGGAAAACGATGTCAGCATCATCTTGATTTCTGTCGGCTTGAACACGCGGCCATATTTGTCGTGATAGCAATTTTGCACCTCGACATCGGCTTGCGTGAAGAAGCGGAAAATCTGCGTCAGCAGGTTCTTTTCATGCTCGGACAGCTTTTGCGCCCAGTCGCGGCAATCCTCTCCCAAAGGAACTTCCTCTGGCAGCCAGTGGATCTGCTGCTGGCGTTTCCAAAAGTCATAGGCCCAGGGATATTCAAATGGCTTATAGGTCTGGCGGGCTTCTAACAATGGCATGGCGAATCTCTCTTTGCTTCTTCGTGTATATATATCAGGCCACGGTGCGCGAACACAGCGCCCCGCAATGGTAAGTGAATATCCGGCTGGCGAAGCGTGGGCTGAGTTTTAGCAGGCCGCGGCGCATGGCCATTTTGGCAGAGGTGCCAACACCGCTGCCGTGGAAATGGTGAATGTCGCGGCTGAAATCAAACAGCTGCATCGCGTCCACCGCCAGTCCGCCAGTCATCAGCGTAAGCGCGAAGCTTTCGGGCGTATAGGCGTTGATATGCCCGATATCGAGCGTGGTTTGCATGTTGGCGGGTGTGGTGCGGATGTTTAGCTCGCAAGGCACCTCGATATAGACTGCGCGCTTGGCGACGCGGGCAAGTTCAGCAAGAAAGCCGCGCTCATCGGGAACATGTTCGAGCACATGGCTGGCAAAGACCAGATCAAAGCTGTTGTCGGCATAGGGCAGTTGCCGCCCGTCATAGCTGTCGAGCGGCAGGTCGCCTGCGGTCGCATCGGGACCGCGGTGGGCATCGGGGTCGGCAACGTCAACGCCGCGATGCTCTTGACCGATACCAAGCGCCTTGACCGCAGCGAGCACATCGCCTGTGCCGCAACCGACTTCTAATACCGAACCAATACCGGCGGCGTTATTCCCAAGAAGCGCGGCGATGTTGCTTGCTTTATCGGCCGCACCCAGCCTCCGCCAGGCGATCATCTTCTCGTCATACGCGCCCTCGTAATGGGCGTTATGCACGCCCACGCGGAACGGCGGCACGGCAAAGATCGCTTGCCGCCCTGCGTCGCGCGCGGCTGCCCTGGCACTGCTGCCCAGCGGATCGCCTTTCGCAACGTCAAAAGCAACTGGATCAAAGGCAGCAGGCGCGTTCATCTTGTCTTTCGTTCAAAAATTCTAAATCACACGAGCAGGCGGAGCGCTGGCAAGTTGAGCAAGATATTGCCCACCAGCATGACACCGCCCAAAATCGCCCTGATCCGGCCGATTTTGTAAAGCGCCGCAGAATTTGGATGCTGCGGATCGGCTTTTGCTGCTTTCATCTGCTTTAATCCTGATACCAGCTGCCAAAGGCAAACCGCCGCAAAAACCAGTATCAGGGCTAGAAAAAACTGCATTACTGACAGGCCAGACACTCTTCATAATCGGTCTGTTCGCCGGCTGCCGAAAGCTCGATCTTGGGTGCGTCGGCAGTGTTATCGGCCTCAACCCCGCCTGCAAATCCAGCGCGCTGGATCGATTTCGACCGCAGGTAATAAAGCGACTTCACGCCCAGCTCCCATGCACGGAAATGGAGCATCAATAAGTCCCATTTCTCGACATCTGCCGGAATGAACAGGTTAAGCGACTGCGCCTGATCGATATAGGGCGCGCGGTCGCCAGCGAGTTCAAGCAACCAGCGCTGGTCAATTTCAAAGCTGGTTTTGAACGAGTCCTTCTCATCGGGCGTCAGGAAGTCCAGATGCTGGACGCTGCCGCCCTTTTCAAGGATCGAGTTCCAAACGTTGTTCGAATCCTTCGCCTTTTCCTGGAGGATTTTCTCGAGATACGGGTTCTTCACGATGAAGCTGCCCGATAGTGTTTTGTGCGTGTAGATATTGGCCGGGATTGGCTCAATACACGCGCTGGTGCCGCCGCAGATGATGCTGATCGAGGCTGTTGGCGCAATAGCCATCTTGCAGCTGAACCGCTCCATCACGCCGCGTTCTTCGGCATCGGGGCAGGCGCCGCGTTCGGTCGCCAGCATCATCGATGCTTCATCGGCTTGCGCACGGATATGTTTGAAGATTTTCATGTTCCACGACTTGGCCAACGCACTTTCAAAACCCAAACCGCGTGCTTGCAGGAAGCTGTGAAAGCCCATCACGCCCAAGCCAACCGAACGTTCGCGACCGGCCGAGTATTTCGCCCGGGCCATCTCGGGAGGTGCGCGTTCGATAAAGTCCGAAAGGACATTATCAAGCATGCGCATCACATCTTCGACAAACTGCTTATCCACGCTCCACTCATCCCATTTTTCGAGATTGAGCGAGCTCAAGCAGCATACCGCTGTGCGATCCCCGCCGAGATGGTCGCGACCCGTTGGCAGCGTAATTTCGGCACATAGATTAGAAGTTGATACCTTAAGCCCTAGTTCGCGGTGATGCTTGGGCATCGCCCGGTTTACCGTGTCGCTGAAAATGATATACGGTTCGCCGGTAGCAAGCCGCGTTTCGACGAGCTTTTGGAACAAGCTGCGCGCGTCAACCGTGCTGCGCACACTGCCGTCTTTCGGACTGACCAGATTAAATTCGCGACCTTCACGGACCGCTTCCATGAAATCATCGGACAGCAGCACGCCGTGGTGCAAGTTAAGCGCCTTACGGTTAAAGTCACCCGAGGGCTTGCGGACCTCCAGAAACTCTTCAATTTCCGGATGCGAAACATCAAGGTAGCATGCAGCACTCCCCCTGCGCAGGCTACCTTGGCTGATGGCCAGTGTAAGGCTGTCCATCACGCGGACGAAAGGAATAATCCCAGAAGTCTTGCCGTTAAGGCCCACTGGCTCACCAATGCCGCGCACAGAACCCCAATAGGTACCGATGCCACCGCCGCGTGAAGCCAGCCACACATTTTCGTTCCAAGTATTGACGATGCCTTCCAGGCTGTCGTCGACCGAGTTCAGATAACAGCTGATTGGAAGACCACGACCCGTACCCCCGTTTGACAACACAGGCGTCGCCGGCATGAACCAGAGCTTTGAGATATAGTCATAGAGTCGCTGCGCATGATCCTGATCATCGGCATAAGCCGCTGCAACGCGCGCAAAGAGATCCTGATAGCTTTCCCCAGGCAACAAATAGCGATCGCGCAGCGTTTCCTTGCCGAACTCGGTTAGCAAATCGTCGCGCGACGAATCCGTTGCTATTGCAAAGCGACGTTCGTGCACCGTCTTGCTGTCATCTGCTTGCTTGCCGGAAGATTGTGCACTGCCATCGCCTTTTTCGGCTTCGGCTGTTTTTAAATTATCGACACGATCTTCTCTAATAAGTTCTGCTTTTGCCAATTCCGCTTCCAATATATCGCTGCCACCCGCTTCATTGCCGGAATCCCGGCCCGTATCCCTGAAATCCATTTTGCCCCGTCATCCTATATGGTCCGGGCGCACGCTATCCACTTCATAAGCGCGACCCTGATTGATGTTCCCCGCACAAGAAGCGCTTGTTGGCGCCTTTTATGCTTCACTTTGTAATATGCGCTTTGTTCGCGCATTGTTCGATTCGGAGCACAAGATGCCCTCTTATCATTTTTTGCGGCCCGAAGGGCTTATTTTTTTACTTTTCCCCAGCTTATTTGAGGTAAAAGTCTCCCATTCGCGGATTTGCGACCCGCGGCTCTAAACACAATTTGTAGTTATGCCCCCTGTGGCCAACCGCTACCTATAGTGCCTCAATCTCGCCACGACGCAAGAGGGTAAATGGTTAATTAGGGATTCGGTTCGTCGCATCTGTGATTCACTTCGTCGCGGCCAAGTTCGGGGTGCAACGGAGCGACGCGCCGATTTTCTAAAGGTTTTTTTGAGCGCAAGATGGAAAGTTGAAAAAATAGCAAAAAATTTATCCCCAGCTTTCCAACATCATTTTTTCTGACCAAAGGATGGGGGCATTCTGTTGCTCAAATCATGAGCCGCATTCGAACCGGGATCGCGCTGTGACACATGAAGCAAACCTCAAGTTATTTCTGCAATCGATTGTTGTAATCCTTTGCACTTGCGGTTAGTGGGAAAAAGAGAGTCTGGCGCGAGGGGATTAAGGCGATGGTTGTTGCGGCTTCGGCCCTGTCAGCTGGTTCTGTGCGTCCTCCCTCGCTTTGGCTGCGTGAGCATATTGCCGCTATTGCCATTGATTCAAACAACGCTGCGCCTGTTCTGCATTCAAGCCAAGTTTCTCCGGCAATTGCGGGACTTGATCTGTGGGACATTTGGCCGATCCAAAATGAAGACGGCTCAGTCGCTGACATTGCCGGCGGGTCGTTGTGGATGATCTTATCGGCCCCCCGCAGCGACGATCCCGATATGCGTCATAGTGTCGCACGCATCCGGTTGCTGCAACGCATTGGAACCGAGTGGGTGGATTGCGGCGAAGTGTTCCCTGATGGATGTACGCCGGGCAGCCGCGAATGGTCTGGGTCCGCATTTATTGCGCCCAATAGCAGTGTGGTGCATTGCTATTTTACTGCCGCCGGACGGCGCGGGGATAGCTCAAATGATTTCGAGCAGCGCCTCTTTCATAGCCGCGGCGAACTTTCCCTTTTGGCGGAACAACCCCGTATTGCAAATTGGTCGAAGCCAGCACTGGTCGTGGAAAATGACGGCACATATTATGTCGACCTGACAAAAGACCAAGGACAGCCCGGCCTGATCCGTGGCTTTCGTGATCCGTTTTGGTTCTGCGATCCTGCCGACGGGCGGTCTTATATATTGTTCACCGGTTCCGTCGATGATGCCGCTACAAAATATAGCGGCGTTGTCGGGATTGCGGCTTCAAACGGCGGCGGAGCATTTGAAGGTTTTGACCTGCTGCCACCACTTATCAGCGCGGTTGGCGTCGCAAATGAATTGGAGCGACCCCATCTGATGGTGCGGGACGGCCTTTATTATTTGTTTTGGTCTTCACAATCGAGCATCTTTGCTCCGGACGCGCCGAAAGCCCCCTCGGGGCTTTACGGTATGGTTGCTGACAGGCTTTTGGGTACGTACCGACCGCTCAATGGAACGGGCTTGGTTGTCGCCAATCCACCGGCTGAGCCCTATCAAGCTTACTGCTGGCAAGTGACAGAAGCGCAAGACGGAAAGCTGGAGATTGTGAGCTTTGTTGATTATTGGGATCTTGGCGGAAAGCCCAAGCCCATAGCCGCACAAGAAAAACGCAAGCATTTTGGCGGCACGATCGCACCGAGCGTGTTTCTCGAAATAGAAGGTGACCAGACAAAATTGGTGGGGGGCTGATGGCCAGGCAAGCACTGCGCGGTTGCATAGAGGCAGGCGGCACCAAGTTTGTGGTGGGGTTGCTTGATGACGATCAAAACATTTTGGAAAGCGCACGCTTTGACACGTTGTCGCCCGACGAAACCATTGGTGCTTGCGTCAAATGGTTGCGCGAAGCAAGCGCCCAGCACGGACTTCTTGCGAGCATCGGTATCGCAAGTTTTGGCCCGCTGGAACTGAACAAATCATTGCCCGATTGGGGCCATCTAAAATCCACCCCAAAGCCGGGATGGAGCAACGCGGATCTTGTCGGACCATTTGTCAGGGCATTTGGCGTTCCGGTCGCTATTGATACCGATGTGAACGGCGCTGCGCTTGCTGAAAGCCGGTGGGGCGCAGCACGAGGCGTGGCTCTTTCTGTCTATGTCACGGTGGGTACAGGCATTGGCGGCGGAGCGGTGCTAAACGGCAAGCCGTTGCACGGCCTCAGCCATCCGGAAATGGGTCATATTCGGCCGCAGCGGCATGCGGCTGATTCGGATTTTGCCGGTATTTGCCCGTTTCACGGCGACTGCCTTGAAGGATTGGCGAGCGGCCCGGCAATTAAGGCGCGTTGGGGTTTGTCGCTGTCGGAACTACCGACGGACCATATCGGTCACGAGGTCATTGCATGGTATCTTGCGCAGTTAACATTGAACCTGCAAGCGATGATGGAGCCAGGACGAATCGTCTTGGGCGGCGGTGTAACCGCAACACCGGGTTTGATCGACAAGGTTCGGGAGTGCGCGTCAGCACTAGGTGGCGGTTATTTCCGCAGCGATGCGCGCGAAATAATTATTTTGCCCGGCCTTGGCGACAGAGCCGGGCTCCTGGGTGCATTGGCACTGGCGATGGATCCAGCCTAATCTCGCTCAGGATGCCAAAGTTGAGCTTCGGTCGATAACGTCCAACTCTCCCGTTTCTCTCGCCTTCCGGCCGTAAACAAATTCGAACAGCGGACTGGCCATCATCGTCGTCACTATCGCCATCAAAACCAGCATCGAAAAGAGCGTCGGTCCGATAATGCCCTTTTGTAATCCGATGTTGATAATTATCAGTTCCATCAGCCCGCGCGAGTTCATCAGTGCGCCTATGCCCAGCGCCGTGCGGTTGTCTTCGCCTGAAAGCCTCGCCGCCGCGTAACATGCGCCGAATTTCGCCAATATTGACGCTGCCAATATGCCAAGTGCAATCAGCAAAAGCGGTATTGTGTTGACCATATCCATCCGCGTGTTGAGGCCGGAGTAAGTGAAGAACATTGGCAAAAGCAGCACGACGGCCAGCGGCTCGACTTTTTTCTTCAGTTCCTGCGCAAACAAACCGCGCGGCATGACCACGCCGAGGATAAAACCGCCGAAGATCGCATGAATACCCACTACGTCCATCACAAAGGCAGACAGGCTGAACAGGGCAAGCGTGATTCCCAGGACAGTCAAGCTCATCTCCCCGTCGCGTTCGACCATTCGCCCTAGCGGACTGAGCAGTCGGCGTCCGAACAGCAATATAAATGCTCCGTAGAGTAAACCCCCGCCGATCGCGAGAACAGCTACGCCTGGGCCTCCGCCAAATGTAGCGAGAACAACCGCCAACACGCACCATGAAACCGCGTCATCAAATGCGCCTGCGGTTAAAGATAGCGTGCCGAGCGAGGTATTGCTTAACCCGCGTTCGTTGATGATCCGCGCCAGCATCGGAAATGCCGTGAGTGCAATACAGGCCCCCATGAAAAGCGTTGCATTGGCTTGATCAATACCCGGCATAAACAGCCCGGGAACTCTCAACAATAAGGGCGTGATCGCAAAAGCGATGATGAACGGCACGATGATTCCGGCCGAAGAGACCGCCACAGCACTTTTCGCCTTTGACTGGAAATGGTCGAGCTGCAAAGTTGTCCCGACCAAAAACATATACAGTCCGACGCCCAATTGTGCACCGGCATAGAGAACATTCTTGGTCGGTCCGGGAAAGACAGCTGCTTGCGCATCGGGCAGAAAATATCCGAACAGCGACGGCCCCAATATAACGCCTGCGATCATTTCGCCGACAACTTGCGGCTGTGCGAGAAATTTTTGCCCCAGCTTTCCAACGACGCGGCATGTGATGATGATAAGCGCTAGTTGCAAAAAGAAATGGATGCTGAAATCGCCCGGCGTGTAGCTATTTGCCGCAGCCTGAGTAGCTGGACCATGGGGATCAAGGATGCCTGTAATGACATCGATCGCACTATCCAAAACGCCCTCGGACATTCCTATTTCTCCAAAAGCAACGTTAATAGCAGTTCAAGCTTTAGCTTGATGCGCGGACGATCAATTTGGGTTCGAGCACAACCGAGTCGGTTTTTTCTCCGGCAATACGCTTGAACAGCAAGTCGACCAGATGCGCCGCACCAGCCACCAAATCTTGCCGGACCGAGCTCAATGGTGGGACGGTTTGGTTGGCAAACGGAATATCGTCATAACCGATGACGCGCACTTGGCTTGGTACTTTATAGCCTTGTTCGGTGAGCGCCCTTAGCGCGCTCATCGCAATAACATCCGATGCTGCAATTATACCGTCAGGTACTTCGGAACCAGCGCTCAACCATTCAACGATCGCGGGATGTGCTGTCTCTGCGGTCAAGTGTGCAGGCAGAATTTGTAGTTCACCACCAAGACCCGCCGCATCCATTGCTGCCTTGCAGCCGCGCAACCGCTCGGCAATTTCAGGCGCAACTGGATCACCGAAAAATGCAATTTTCTTCGCGCCGCGCTCAATTAAATGCTGCGCTGCTAGCATTCCGCCTTTCATATTGTCGGAGCCAACCGAGCAGTGGACCTGATCGGGCAAATTAGCTCCCCAAGCTACCAACGGTAAATAGGACTTAGCGACCTTTTCGATCACGTCCGTCTGGTCGGACTGCCCAATCAGGATCACACCATCGACGCGGCCTGAGGAAACGACATCACCCAACCAGTTTGGGTTATTCGGTATGATTTTGGACAATAGCAGGTCGTAACCACGTTCGGTCAGGGCATCTGCGAGATAGCCGAGCAAAGTCATAAAGAACGGGTCACTGATATGCTGCCCCGTTTCATGGCCGAGTGGGATCAACACACCGATTGCACCGGCCCGCTTAATCCGCAAATTGCGTGCCATGATGTTGGGCCGGAAATCATGTTCACGCGCCAGTGCTTGAATGCGTTCGCGGGTTTTTTCCGCGATCAATGTCGACCCGGCAAGCGCCCGCGAAACAGTACCCGCCGATACTCCAGCAAGTAAGGCAAGTTCGGTTATATTCCGGACACGGTTTTCTTCATCCATGTACCAGTAGTGCTGTGCAATCGGTTGATTGGCAAGTGGTAATGCAAAGGAATTACAGGACACAATAGGTAAGCGGATGCAATCGATTGCGATTTCGTTGTTGAAATTGCAGAGCCTTGCGTTACCAAGGCGCATGGAGCTGGTGTAGCTGGTAAGGTGGCGCTTGCAAACGGGAGAGAAAATATGGCGGAAGTCGCGCTGAAACCACATTTGTCGGTGTCAAAAATCCTACAAATGAATTTGGGCTTTTTCGGCCTGCAGTTTAGCTTTGGACTACAACAAGCGAATATGACTCCGATCTGGGCTTATCTGGGCGCGGATGAAGCCAATTTCCCGTGGTTGGGCATTGCCGGTCCATTAACCGGTCTCATCGTGCAACCGATCATAGGCGTGATGTCCGATCGGACGCTATCCAAATGGGGACGACGGACGCCTTATTTTCTGATTGGTGCGATCATGTGTGCGTTCGGCTTGTTCTTCATGCCGCTGTCACAAAGCCTGCTCATGGCGTTTTCGATCCTGTTCATCCTTGACGTTGGCAATAATGTCACGATGGAACCTTACCGCGCGTATGTGAATGATCGGCTGGACGAAAAACAGCGCGGCTTTGGGTTCCTTTCACAGAGCGCCTTTACTGGCCTTGCGCAGTGCGTTGCCTATGCCAGCCCTTTCATTTTGGTGACCTGGTTTGGCATTTCGAGAGACGCTGCACCGGGGCAGATCCCTGAATATACGCGTATCGCGTTTTACATCGGCGCGTTCTTGTCGATGGCAACGATATTGTGGTCGATCCTGCGTGTGCCGGAATTGCCCATGTCGGATGCCGAAAAAACACGCGTTGCGTCTTTGCCCAAATCTTTCGGCGCTTATTTCAGTGAGATTGGCGCGGCGATTAAGGAAATGCCCGGTCCAATGCGCGCGATGGGTCTTATGAGCCTTTTCCAATGGTATGCGATGTGCTGCTTTTGGGGATACCGGACGCCAGCGATTTCTATGGCGCTTTTTGGCACATCCGATGCTTCCACCGCGCAGTTCCGCGAGGCTGATTTGATCTCTGGCCCCATGGGCGCCTTTTACAATGCCATAGCTTTCCTGACCGCCTTTGCGATGATCCCGGTCGCACGCAAAATGGGGGCGTCAAAGCTGCACGGCGTTGCACTTGCGCTGACGGGCCTTGGCATGATCGTGTTGCCCATGCTCGATAGCGTGCCAATGATGTATGTGATGATGGCACTGATGGGATTGGGCTGGGGATCGATCATGGGTAATCCATACATTGTCCTAGCCAACAGTATTCCTGCGGAACGCACCGGCGTCTATATGGGCATTTTCAACATGATGATCTGCGCGCCGATGTTGTTATTTGCCGCGACCATGACCTTCATGTATCGTCCACTTCTAAGCGGGGATCCGCGCAATGTGATGATATTTGGCGGAGTGTGTATGTTGATTGCGGCCTTTGCCTCTTATCGCATAACCGAAAGGCGGGGAGGCACGGTTGTTGCAGCGACTAGCTGACAACATCATTGCGTTGCACGGGCGGGATAGCTCGCTCGTCATTGAACTTTGTCCGGATGCCGGTCCGCTTTGGCGCTATTGGGGCCCAAGGCTCTCGGACGGGTTTGGCAGCGGTCCGTTGCTGGCCGAGACACGCCAGACGCCTAGTTTCTCGCTCGATCACCCAGTGGCAATGTCGGTCTTTCCGGGATTTGGCATGGGCTGGTTCGGGCAAAGTGCCTTGTTGGCGCATCGCGAAGGTCGAGATTTTGTCTTCGAGGCTGCGGAGTGGACAGTAAGCGGTGACCCCGGCAAAGGTGCAATAACATTGCAGGCAAAGGACGGCCATTCCGCTATTGCTGTTGCCGTCGCGATTGCACTCGACCAAGACAATGACGTTTTGACCATTTCCAGCAGTGTAACGAACTTGGACGATGCGCCGCTTGATGTCGGTTGGCTTGCTGCTGCCAGTCTGCCGCTGCCCGATGATGCGCAAAAGGTGCATTATCAAACCGGTCGCCACAATGCCGAGTATTCGGCGCAGACCGATATCCTTGGCCGCGCAACCTGGATGCGGGAGAACCGGCGCGGCCTGACGTCGCATGATGCATTGCCCGGTGCGCTGGTCGAATCTGGTGGAGCAACTTTCGGCGCGCAACTGGCTTGGTCGGGCAATCATAAACAAACAATCGAGTGGCTCGATGACGGAAGATACCAGTGGCAAATGGGTGAGTGGTTTGCACCCGGCGAGGTCACTCTCGCCCCTGGCGAGACGCTAACGACGCCAGATGTGCTCGCGACTTGCTCGCCAGCTGGCAAAGGTGATGTTGCGCGCAACTTCCACAGCTCTATCCGCAAGATCATCGATTGGCCGGGCGGCAAAATGTCGCCGCGCCTCGTACATATCAACACATGGGAAGGATTTTACTTCGACCATGACGAGACAAAGCTGATCGCGCTTGCCGATGCCTCCGCTGCTCTGGGTGTCGAGCGTTTTGTGCTTGATGACGGCTGGTTCCACGGGCGCAATGATGACAACAGCTCTTTGGGTGATTGGTGGGTCGATGCAGCAAAATATCCGAAAGGTTTAAAGCCGCTCGCTGACCATGTGACGGGCATCGGCATGGAATTCGGTCTTTGGGTGGAGCCAGAAATGGTCAATCCAGATAGCGAACTATTCAGGCAGCATCCCGATTGGGCGCTGCAAATTGCCGGTCGTCCGCTTAAGACCGCGCGGAACCAGTTGGTGCTTGATCTGACGCGGGGTGAGGTCGGCGATTATCTCTTCGGGCGTATTTCAAAGCTGCTTGAGGATCTGCCGATCAGCTATTTGAAATGGGATCATAACCGCGATCTCGTTGGTGCTGCCGATGTGCAGGGTCGGGCCGCCTATCGCCGGCAAGTGCTGGCGGCTTATGCTTTGTTCGACCGGTTTCGGGCGGCCTTTCCCGATGTTGAGATTGAGGCCTGCGCAGGCGGCGGCGGTCGTATTGACGCGGGCATTATTCGGCGCACGCACCGTTTCTGGACCAGCGATTGCATCGACGCGGTGTCGCGACTGCATATCCAGCCAGGCTTTTTACAATATATGCCACCCGAAGTGATGGGGTCGCATGTCGGCACCGCGCCGGCGCACAGCACGGGGCGAAGCCAAGCGCTCGATTTCCGCGCAGCTATTGCATGCCAAGGCCATTTCGGTGTCGAGTTCAATTTGCTCGAAATGGAAAAGGCAGAGCGTGATCGGCTGGCCTTGTGGATTGGATTCTACAAAGCAAATCGGGCGCTGCTCCACGGCGAAATATGGTCGGGTGAGGGCACGGATAGTCTGAGCTGGCACGCGGCTGGAAACGCAGGGGAGAGGTTGCTTTTTGTCTACCGTGAAAAGCCAATGCAGCTGCGCCATATGGCACCCATCCGGCTTCCCTTTGTCGATGAAAGTGCGCGATATGCAATTATTGTTGATGGCCCCGATGGCGGTTCGCATGCTTCGCATTATGACGGCAGCTGGCTAAAGCATAGTGGCCTTCCTGTGCCACATATGAAGGCTGAGGAAGCGATTATTTTTCGCATCATCCGCCAATGACCAGACTGGCACCCGAAACTGGCGCATCGGCGGTATAATCCGTTAACTGGCAAATGGGTACTGGTGTCACCGCACCGCAACAACCGGCCGTGGCTGGGGCAAGTCGATCCCGCAGTGGAAACGCCAACCGAACCGCACGACGCTGATTGTTATCTCTGTGCGGGGAACACCCGTGCCAATGGAGAGGTCAACGCCGATTATGCCGGCGTCTGGGTTTTCAATAATGACTTTGCGGCAATTGGCGAAGACACGATCATTGCAGAATGCAGCGGACTTTTCAGGGCCGAAGCCGCTTCGGGCACATGCCGCGTGATTTGCTTCTCGCCCGATCATAGCAAAACAATGCCCGAACTCTCGCAGCCCCAAGTGCGCGAGATTGTCGATGTTTGGGCCAGCCAATCTGCCGAACTTGGCGCGCTTTATCCGTGGGTGCAAATTTTCGAGAATAAAGGCGCGATGATGGGTTGCTCCAACCCGCATCCTCACGGTCAGATTTGGGCAAGTAGCTTTCTGCCGAGCGAAGCCGCGACCGAGGACCAGATGCAGCGCGCTTGGTTTTCCGAGCACAACATTCCGATGCTGTTGCAAACCGCGCATCAGGAAGCCGGTGGTGCGCGGGAAATTTGTGCCAATGACTTTTGGCTAGCGCTTGTCCCGTGGTGGGCAAGCTGGCCTTTTGAGGCTTTGCTTCTGCCGCGCTTTGCCGTGCAACAAATGTCTCAACTTTCCGCGTCGCAGCGTGACAGCCTTGCGGAGATTCTGCGGGAATTGACCGCGCGTTATGACAATCTCTTTGGGTGTAGTTTCCCCTATTCAATGGGTTGGCACGGCGCCCCATTTGTCGAAGGCGAAAACGCGCACTGGCAGTTGCACGCGCATTTCTATCCGCCGCTGCTACGTTCGGCGACGGTGCGCAAATTCATGGTTGGCTTTGAAATGCTGGCCGAAGCGCAGCGTGACCTGACGCCGGAGCAAGCGGCGCAGCAATTAAACGCTTTACCCGGAAAGCTTCCCAATGCAGCAGCTTAAGGCACAGCTTTTAGACGTATTTGGCAGTTCCTTTGGAACATATCCCCAATTGCTGGCCAAAGCGCCTGGTCGGGTCAATCTGATCGGTGAGCATACAGATTATAATGACGGCTTTGTCCTGCCGATGGCGATTGGTTGCGGGACAATGGTGGCAGCAAGTCCCCGTAAGGACAAGCGCGTTCGGGTTCACGCAGCTGATTTGGGCCGCTCGGACGAGTTCGTCCTCGATAAGCCAATAACGCCATCTGTCGAAGAACCATGGTCCAACTATGTGCGCGGTGTCGCGCACGCACTGATCCAGCAAGGCCTGTCGCTGGTCGGTGCAGACCTTGCGATATCTGGCAACGTGCCGAAGGGCGCTGGCCTTTCATCGTCGGCGTCGATGGAGGTAGCAACTGGACTGGCGCTTGCAGCGCTTGCGGGTCAGCCCGACTATGACCGTACCAGACTCGCACTTGCCGGACAATGCGCCGAGCACGAGTTTGCCGGGTGCAATTGCGGTATCATGGATCAGATCGTTTCAGCGCACGGACTGGCAGGGCATGCCACGCTAATCGATTGCCGCAGCCTTTCGGTATCGCCGGTTTCAATGCCCGCCGACTGGACTGTGATGATCGTACACAGCGGAATTGAACGTGGGCTGGTTGACGGTGAGTATAACCTGCGCCGACAGCAATGCGAAGACGCAGCGAGGCATTACGGCGTCGCGGCATTGCGTGATTTGGGAGAAAAAGGGCTGCTGGCGTCGCAGGATGGCCTGGAACTCGCGGCATTCAAACGGGCAAGGCATGTGGTAACCGAAAATGCCCGCGTATTGGCCTCAGCCGGGGCCATGCGGAACGCCGATTTGGAAATGCTAGGGCAGTTAATGGCGGAATCGCATGTGTCGATGCGAGACGACTTTGCAATCACAACGCAAAAAATTGATGAACTGGTGCTTTTATTGCAAACCGCGATTGGCCCAGTTGGAGGCGCACGGATGACCGGCGGCGGTTTTGGCGGTGCCGTGATTGCGGTCATGCCGCGCGGTGAAACAGAGCGGGTCCGAGATCATGTGCTTGCAAGATACCGGACGCCAACGAGCAATCCGCCCTACATCATGGTCGAAGCACCCGCGTTTGGCGCTTCGTTAATGGGATTAAGCTGAAGCCTGTTTTTCACTTCCAGAGCAAATTGCTAACTCGCGAATTTCGACTTTTTTGAAACGCACAGGCGATCCGCGAAAATGGTATCGCTATCATATTTGTAATAGAACATTCGGAGCCGCAAAGTGTCAAAAAGCGTTGCTTTTTTGCCACAATGAGACGCAATTTTACAGTTTATGCAAAGGTTTGCGGAAAAGTTCTTGCAAACGATTTCCGTATTGATATGCCAAAAGTAGGGGAGAGCATCAAATTGACTGCCTCCGCTATTCGATTGTTTTCGGGAGGTTTCCATGAAGAATTTTAGGTTACATAGCTGTGTATCGGCTGTGGCACTTGCTGCCAGCACGATGTTCGTTTCGCCGGTCTATGCACAAGACGCTGCCGCTGCTGAAGAAGAAACCGTTGAAGGCTTGGACGAAATCGTTGTGACCGCATCGGGTCGTGACCAGACCAAACTCGAAACCTCTGTTTCGGTTTCTAGCGTTAGCGCTGATTTGATCCAAAGCTTTCAACCAAGCAGCGAAGCGGAAGTCTTCAAGCTGCTTCCCGGTATTCAGGTTCCTGGCACTTCGGGTCCCGGTGGTAACTCGAACATCGCAGTTCGCGGTCTTCCCGTAGCAACCGGCGGCGCACCGTTCGTGCAATTGCAAGAAGACGGTCTGCCCACCGTTTTGTTCGGCGACATTCAGTTCGGCAACAACGACTATTGGACAAAATTTGACGCATCGACGTCACGCGTTGAAGCCGTGCGTGGTGGTTCGGCCACTACTTTTGCTTCGCAGGCTCCCGGCGCTGTCATCAACTACATCAGTCATGATGGTTCAAAAGAAGCTGGCTATGTCGAGCTCCGCAAGGGCCTCGGCTTTGACGAGACACAAGTTAACTTCCGCTATGGCGGCCCGATCAACGATGGTCTGCGCTTCCATGTTGGCGGCTTCATTCGCGGTGGCAAGGGCCCCCGGGATGCGGGCTACGACCTTTCGAAGAGCATTCAGCTTAAAGCCAACCTGACGAAGGACCTCGGCGACAAGGGCTATTTCCGCCTGTTGTTCAAATTGGCGGATACGCAAGAGCCAAACTGGACCGGCGCTCCTGCATTTGCCAATGTTGCTGGTGGTAAGGTTACAAACATTCGTCCGTTCACGAACTTTGATGGTCGTGATCAGTCCAACTATTCCGCGTTCAATCAGAGCTTTCTGATAGTCAATAATTCGGGTGCTTTGGAACGTGTGAAGACAAGCGGAATTTCGACCAACCAGAAATCGGTTGGCGCAGAGTTTCATTATGAATTCGGCGACAATTTCACGGTCGACAATAAGGCGCGCTACAGCGACATGAGCGGTTCGTTCAATTCGCCGTTCCTTGGCCTCACGCCGCTTTCGAGTATCATTGGCTCGACAGTAAATGGCTCGGTCGTGACGGCTGTTCGTTACGCCAGTGGGCCTAGTGCAGGTGCGCTCTACACCGGTACTTATGTTGACAATAATGTGAACGTAAACACCAACATGAGCAACATGGGCAGCTTCGTTAACGACCTTACCGTCGCTGGTAAATGGGATGTTGGCGGCGGTGAAGTTACCGCACGTGCCGGTTATTTCTACATGGACCAGAACATTGCCTATGATTGGCACGTCAACAAGTCGACGCGCGAAGTCAGCGGTAATCGTCCAGCTCAACTCGACCTCTATGCCGGTGGCACCAAGCTAACCAACGAAGGTATTGCCGGATACGGTAATAACTGGGGCGATTGCTGTGCACGCGATGCCGATCTGTCCTACACCAACACTGCACCGTACGCGCAGTTGGTTTTCGACAATGATATGCTCAACCTTGACGGTTCGGTCCGTTTTGAAAACGTGCAGGCTACTGGCCGTACGCAAAAGGGCGGAGCAGAGTTCAACGTCGTATCAGGCGGTGTGACTATACCTGCGATGATCGCGAACGGTGCGACCGAAGTTCTCGACTATAGCCGCAGCTACACCAGCTGGACCGCTGGTGCGTTGTTCAAGGCATCGTCGAGCCTGTCGC
Organism: uncultured Alphaproteobacteria bacterium; assembly: GCA_963763915.1. Taxonomy (GTDB): domain Bacteria; phylum Pseudomonadota; class Alphaproteobacteria; order Sphingomonadales; family Sphingomonadaceae; genus Sphingorhabdus_B. The sequence continues at coordinate 551,828 of CAVXQH010000001.1, read as the reverse complement.
TATTTGGCCGTACATCGCGCGGTGGTCGTTTCAACAGCGATCGTCAAACCGTCAGCGGCAAGTTCCGTCCCGATGGCTCGCTTTGCACAACAGCTCAGGCAACTGCACTGCTTTGCACCGACGGCGTTACTCCTTCGGTTGACTTCGTGAACCAGCATGAACTCGGTATCAAGAACCGTGGCGGCCTTGGTGGCGGAAACTACACGCTTGAACTGACGTTGCTCAAGGGCAGCTTCACCAAGTCCGACTATGAACCAACCTCAACGGCTGATTGCGTCGGCGGCGGTTGCATCATCGACGGTCGCTTCAAGACGCAAGGTGCGGAATTCTTCGCAACTTACCGTAACGGTGGCTTCATGCTGGTGGCGAACGCAACCTATACAAACGCTAAACAGCGTAAGGTTGTGACAAAGGGCGGCACTGTTCAGTCAACAAGTGATGCGAACTTCCGTCGTGCAGACGGCATTCCCGATCTGTCATACGCCATTTCCGGCGACTATGACTTTGGCGTAGCTTCGGTTGGTCTGTCGGCTGTTGGTCAAACCAGCACAACCGGCGGTGGACTGGAGTTCCAGGGCAAGACACTGTTCAACGGTAACATCAGCTTTAGCCCGATCGAAAATCTGGATGTCGGCCTCAATGCTTACAACCTGTTCGATACGTTCGACATGCGCGGCAATGGCACAGGTCTGGTGACCGCTGCTGGCGCCAACTCGGTAGTTACCGGGACGCCAGCACTTGGCCGTACGATTACCGCATCGGTACGCATGAGCTTCTAAACCAAAGCAATATCCCCGGGGTAAAATTCGGGGGTAAATGGCGGGCCGGAAGCAAAATGCTTCCGGCCCGTCTTTTATTGGAATAGAGCAAATAAGCATGAGAAAGTCCGATTCAAATGGCGCCGATGATCGCCGCATCCGCAAGATTGTAATTGTAGGTGGCGGTACTGCTGGCTGGATGACAGCAGCTGCGCTTTCCAACGCGCTCACTAGCGGTTGCGAGATTACGCTGATCGAATCCGAAGAAATCGGCACAGTCGGTGTCGGTGAAGCGACGATCCCGACGATCAAGATCCTCAATCAGACGCTCGGCATTGACGAACGCGAATTTGTAAAAGCAACGCAGGGTTCGTTCAAACTTGGTATCCAGTTTGTCGATTGGGCCAAGCTCGGTCATACATATTTCCATCCCTTCGGCAGCTACGGCCGGCCGTTCGATTATAGCGCTGTGCATCAATATTGGGTTTACTGCGGTGGCCCTGATAGCGGCATCAGCTTTGACGATCTGTGCATGGCGTGGACGATGGCCAAGGCTGGAAAGTTCGGTTTGCCAACGCCCGATCAGCGCAATGTGCTCTCCACATTTGAATATGCGTTTCATTTTGACGCGGGGCTCTATGCAGCCTTCCTGCGCAAATATTCCGAAGAACGCAGCGTCATCCGCCACGAGGGCAAGGTTGCATCGGTCCAGCAAAATGGCGAAAGCGGCTTTATCGAAAGCGTGACGATGGAAGAAGGTCGTGTCTGCAATGCTGATCTCTTCATCGATTGCTCCGGCTTTCGCGGGATTTTGATCGAAGGTGCGCTTAAGACTGGTTATGAAGAGTGGACGCATTGGTTGCCGTGCGACCGTGCGATGGCAGTGCCCTGCGCTTCCAATGGTGAACCAACCCCTTACACCAGATCAACCGCGCGCGAAGCGGGATGGCAATGGCGCATCCCGTTACAGCACCGTACCGGCAACGGCTATGTCTATAGCTCGGCCTATATCAGCGAAGAACAGGCAGCCGACACGCTGCTCGCAAATCTCGACGGCAAGGCACTTGGCGACCCGCGTCCGCTGCGTTTTGTTACGGGCAGGCGCAAACAGCATTGGCATAAGAATGTTGTTGCCATTGGGCTGTCGAGCGGGTTTATGGAACCTCTGGAATCGACCAGTATCCACCTGATTCAGGCAAATATCTCAAAGCTCTTGGCGCTGTTTCCAGACCGCGATTTCGACCCGTTGGTGACGGCCGAATTCAATCATATTGCCCATAACGAGACCGAGCGGATCCGCGACTTCCTGATCCTGCATTATAAGCTGACGCAGCGCGATGACAGTGCGCTCTGGCGCTATACGTCGAATATGGACATTCCAGATTCGCTCCAATTCAAGATCGATCATTTCCGCAAATTCGGGCGGTTGATCGCGCGCGAAAGCGATCTGTTTGGTCCGGCCAGCTGGAGCGCTGTACATATCGGCCAGCTCAATCTTCCCGAACGTGTTGATCCGCTCATCGATTTTCGCGGTAACGATGGCCGCGAGTGGATGGCCAAGTTGCAGACCGCGATGGCACAGGAAACGGCAAAGCTGCCGTCGCACCAACAGTTTATCGATATGCACTGCAAAGCAGTCGCGATGTGAGCACGCCGCAGGTGCTGTTTGCTCAGGCACTGGCGCTGCGCGAGGCGCAGGATATGGACGGCGCGCTTGACGTTGCTGCCCGTGCGCACGCGGCGGCACCCAGCAATCCTGATTTTGCTTATCTGCATGCCCAGCTGAATTTTGAAACATGGCGCCCCGCTGCCAGGCTTTTCCGCGATGCACAGCGGCTTGATCCCGAAAATCTTGCGATTACAAAATCTGCAGCGCAGGCGCTGTTTGCAGAAGGAAACGGACAAACCGCTATTAGCCTTATGGAAAAGGCATTGGCGAGAAAACCAGATTGGCTCGACGGGTACAAGCTGCTCGTGACAATGCTGCAAGCTACCAGACGGGCAGAAGCTGCTAAGGCGCTCTTTACCGATGCACTTGTGGCGCAGCCGGACAATTTGACGCTGCAATTGGAGTATTTTCGGTATCTTGCGCAGGCACGCGATTGGGAGAAAGCGGATGCAGTGCTTTTCGAAGCGGAACGCAGGTTTGAAGGGCAAAAGCGTCTCGTTCTGTCGCGGCTTTTCTTAACTAGCGAAAGCCACGCTTCGAGCGATCTTGAACTGTTTGCGCAGGTCAGCAATCTGCATGATCCAGGGACCGATTTGGCGCATGTTCGCCATTTGCTGCGGTTGGGTGCTGTCAAAGAAGCGGAACAAATCTGCGAAGCGCAAACCAGTGGCAATGCCGCGCGCATGTTCTGGCCGTATTTGTCACTATGTTGGCGCTTGCTGGGCGATGACCGCGCCGCGTGGTTGGACCGCGATGAAGAGCTGGTCCGCACCTTTGATGTTGGTCTGAGCTCAAGAGAACTTGGGCACCTCGCCGTGTTTCTGCGTGCTCTGCATATCATGCAAGCGCCCTATATCGACCAATCGGTGCGCGGTGGAACGCAGACTGACCGGCATTTGTTTTTCCACCATGCGGTCGTGATGCAGAATGTGAGAGCGAAAATCAGCGAATGCGTCCGCGATTATGTCGCTGCGCTTGGTCCGCCCGAAGCAAGCCATCCGCTGCTCTCATTGCCAAGGAATCAGGCGCTTCGTTACAGCGGCGCTTGGTCGGTATGGCTTCAAAGTGAAGGTTTCCATGCCTGCCACACGCATCCGCTTGGCTGGATTAGCTCGGCGCTCTATGTGGCGCTTCCCGACACGTCAGGCTCGGGCGACCCGAACGCGGGTTGGCTGCAGTGCGGGACACCTCCGCCGGAGCTGGGGTTGAAACTAGGCCCCACAAAACTCATCGAACCTATGCCGGGAAAGCTTGTGCTGTTTCCGTCAACCACATGGCACGGCACCCTGCCATTTGCAGCGGGAGAGCGCTTAACAATTGCATTTGATGTGCGATTGCCCGATGCGGCGGGATAATGGAGAAAGACGCCAAAATACGCGTGTTGCAATTAGGAGGGGCAGGCGGCCTTTACGGTGCTGAGCGCTGGATACTTGCGCTTATCCGCAATCATGATGCCAACAAGATTGAAAGCGAGGTCTGCGTTATTCGCGACGATCCTGCGCTTGACCCGCAACTGCCTGCACTTGCCGAACAATATGGCTATACTTCGCATGTGATCGATTCATTCGGGCGTTTGAGCTGGTCAGCTATCGCCCAATTGCGCCGGATCATCGTTGAGCAAAAGATCGATATCGTTCACAGCCATGGCTATAAAAACGACCTAATTGCGATACTTGCTGCACGCGGGACGACGGCGCGTTTGCTCGCCACGCCGCATGGATGGAGCGCGAATGCCGGAATCAAACTGGCCGCTTATGAAGCGCTCGATCGTTTCTTGTTCCGCTTTTTTGATGCAGTTGCGCCGTTATCGCAAGGCCTGCTCGACGGATTGAAGGGGCGAAGGGCGCTTGTCGGAAAGCTGCATCTGATCCCCAACGGCGTCGACATTCGCGAGATAGAGGAAACGCAGGGCGTCGCGCCTTTACTGACTGCGATGAAAGCCAATGGCGGCTATATCGTTGGCTATATCGGGCAGTTGATTGTCCGGAAAGGACTGGACAGCTTACTGCGTGCCTTTGCCGGGTGGCAGCGCCCTGGCAAGCAGCTCGTGTTGGTTGGCGAAGGCGATCAGCGCGCCGCGCTGGAGGCACTGGCGCAAGAACTTGGCATCAGTGACCATGTGCATTTTGCCGGATTTCGCGCTGACCGTCTGGCTTGGCTGGGAGGTTTTGACGTTTTTGTATTGCCAAGCTGGCTGGAGGGGATTCCTCGTTGCTTGATGGAGGCGATGGCAGTGGGCGTGCCGATCATTTCGTCCGACATTGATGGATCTCGGGAGTTATTGGCGCACGGTGAAGTCGGCTTGCTGTTTCCTCCCGGCGATGTCGCTGCGCTGCGCGCGAAGCTTGAGCAACTTGATGAACCCCAGGTCGCACAAGCGCTTTGCACAAAGGCCAAGCTGCATTTGCATGAACATTATTCGGCGAAGCGGATGGCGAGCGAATATGAACAACTGTTTGCGGAAATATTGTCGCGCCCCCGCTGCTGATCAGATTTCTGGAAGTGACCAATCAATTGGTGCATGTCCATTGCTCTTGAGAAACGCATTGCATTTTGAAAAATGGCGGCAACCTAGAAAGCCGTTATGCGCGGATAGTGGAGAAGGGTGAGCGGCCTTCATTACAAGATGCCGTGAGCCATCGACAAAGGCCGCTTTCTTCTGTGCATACGCACCCCATAGCAGGAACACGACCGGCACATCGCGCGCATTGACCAATTGAATGACAGCGTCGGTAAAGCGTTCCCACCCCCGTTTTTGATGTGAAGCGGCTTTGGCCATTTCTACTGTCAGTACGCTGTTTAGCAGGAGCACACCTTGCTGCGCCCAATGTTCGAGGAAACCGTGGCGCGGACGCGGCAGGCCCAAATCGCTCTCCAGCTCTTTATAGATATTGAGCAAGCTTGGCGGTGGGCGAACACCGGGCGGAACACTGAAACACAGACCATGCGCTTGTCCCGGACCATGATAGGGATCCTGCCCCAATATCACGACGCGCACCTTGTCGAGTGGCGTAAGGTCAAGCGCGCGGAACCAATGACTAGCATTGGGATATATGGCCTTGCCCGCAGATTTCTCTGCAAGCAAAAAGGATTTGAGTTCCGCCATATAGTCCGATTGAAATTCGGGGAGCAGTGGTTCCTTCCAGCTTTCGTCGAGTTTGATATCAGGCATTCGGCTTACCGAGCTATCAACAACGTCGCCCAAGCCTCACTCTCTTTTTTAGTCGCCGGGCCCAGCAATTCCATCGCATGGCGCAGGCGTTCGCGGATGATGTCGCGGCCAAGATGGGTGATCGCGTCAAACAAAGGCACGCCCTGCGGTGATCCCAGTACCGCGATGTAGAACGCGCGGATCATGTCTTTCAGTTTAATGTCCAAAGCCTCTGCGGAGCGGCGCAGTGTCGCATCAACGCCCTCTTTGTTCCACATGATCATCGCGTCGAACTGCTGCAATGCCAGCGTATAGGCGGCGCGTTGCTGGTCAGCCTCGACCTTCACGCCGTCGCGCAAGGCATCTGCGGTAAGTCCTTCAATCCGGTTCATGAAGAACGGTGCGACAAGTCCACCCAGGTCCGACATGCGGACGATCCGGCTTTGCACCATTTCGGCAATCGGGGTCAGATATTCGTCGTTGAGCGCCCATGCTTTTACCGCATCCTTGAACTGATCGATATTCAGCTCTTCACGCAAATAGCGGCCGTTAAGCCAGTCGAGTTTGGACGTATCGAAGACCGGACCGCCAAGCGAAATATTGTGTACATCGAAGCCGTCGATCAGCGCTTGCAGCGAAGTTTTTTCATCTTCTTCGCTGGCCGATTTGATAAACAGCCCGAGGAAATTCTGCATTGCTTGCGGTAAGTAGCCGGCGCGCTGGTAGAATAATATGCTCGTCGGGTTTTTGCGTTTTGAAAGCTTTGATTTGTCGGCATTCCGGAGCAATGGCAAATGCGTCAGCACCGGCGGCTCCCAACCGAAATATTGGTAGAGCAGGAGGTGTTTGGGCGCAGAACTAATCCATTCCTCGCCGCGCATAACATGGGTGATCCCCATCAAATGATCGTCAACCACATTGGCGAGATGATAGGTCGGCAGGCCGTCTGACTTCATCAACACCTGCATGTCGACGACGCCATATTCAAATTCGATCTCGCCGCGTAACGTGTCACTCACAATGCACTTGCCGGTTGTGGGAATTTTCATACGGATGACGTGCGAAACGCCGTCTGCATCGAGTTTCGCGCGGTCAGCATCGCTCAAGCTTAAGCACGTTCCGTCATATTTGGGCGGCTGCTTTGCGGCCATTTGGTGCCGTCGCATTTCGGCCAGCTTCTCGCTCGTGCAATAGCATTTAAACGCGTTACCGTCCGCCAGCAACTTGTCGCAATGCTGCGTATAGATCGCGCTGCGTTCGGACTGACGGTACGGACCGTGCGGGCCGCCGACGTCGGGGCCTTCGTCCCAGCTAAGGCCCAGCCATTTGAGCGAGTCGAGGATGGCCTGTTCGGACGCAGCGGTGGAACGCGCTTGATCGGTATCCTCTATCCGCAGCAGAAATTCCCCGCCATGCTTTTTGGCAAAGCAGTAATTGATCAGCGCAATATAGGCGGTGCCAACATGCGGGTCGCCGGTGGGGGAGGGTGCAACCCGTGTTCTGACGGGGCGGGTACGGACGGTCATGGAAACTTACTTTCGGAAATGGGATTGCCGCGCTCTAACAAGCTGAAACATCATTGTCATCTGCGCGCTGCAATCATCCCCGAAGTTGAGCGTGGTCGGAGCACTATTTACTATTTGAGGGTCGGTGCAGTCCCGCCTTGAATGATCGCCGCGATCTCCTCAATCTTGCCAGCAACGAGCAGCGGCTGTCCGCCGACAATGCCAATCTGTGTCTGGCCATTTTCGGCGGTGCGCAGCCAAGCGACATTGTCTGCGACGACCAGATAATTGCCGCCGCGCGAGTTGAGGGAAACGAATTTCATTGCTTGGAGACTCCAGTTTGGAGATCGTTATGGCAGGCAAAGATTAACGCTTTGGTCGGGCATGGGCCGAACTGACTTCCGACAAGTACACAACACCGGGCCGCGTTTTCACGTTGAAGCGTTGGTTTGTGTCGTTGGGCTGTTGGTGCATGCCCCGATCAGCCAGGGGGCGGTTACCGATGTTTGTCGGGCTGCCTCTTAAGCCCGTCAGGATAGTGCAAGCAGATATAATCCTACATTTCAAGGGGGATGGCAAACTTGAAAGACTTTCGCTCGACACGATGGTGAATCTCGCGACGGCATCTGAGTTGGTTTTGGAAATGAAATTCGCTGTGGCGGCTTGAGGGATTGGAGGCTACGGCCATGTTGCAATAATTTATGCTTTAGCAAGATTGACTAAATGGCGCACTGTAGCGGTGCTCCCGCGCGGCCGATTTTTTGGAGAAACTGCCTTGCCTAGCATTGCTGAGCACCAGCAAAGCCCGCAAATTGGAATTGAACGGCACATTGGTGAACGATGTCAGTCGCTTGCCAATAATTTGGTGAACAAGAAAGCCATTTATCTCGACGTGAATTTTTGGATTGAAATTCGAAAAGCACTTGATGGCACATCCACCGATCCCAATGCGAAGCAGCTTGCACATTATCTACGGCAAGGCGTTGAACGAGGAAAATTGTTCTGCCCGGTTTCACTCACGGTCTTTGAAGAATTATGTGGTATCGGAGGCGAAAGTAAGCGCACTGCAACGACAGAAATTATCCAGGAACTGAGCGCTGGCGTAACACTGATGCCAGAACCGGACCGGGTGGAAGCAGAAATTGAAAGTCTCGCTTACACGATTTTTTTTCCAGCAATGAAGCAATTGCCTCCAAGAGTATGGACACGTCTTTCCTATATTTTCGGAAACATCTACCCAGCTAATATTGGCTTTGCCGACGAAACCGAAATAGCCATACAAAAGGCCTTTTTTGATCATATGATTGGGACGTGCCGTTGATCAAGGCTCTAGAACTGGTAAACCCTGGAAGCTTTAATCAGAAATCAAACAACGCTGAAATTGCGGCACATATAAATCAGCTAAACCTGACGCATGGTCACAAACTAAAGTCCTTTGAACAAGCGCGGTTGGACGAAGCTGCAGGGGCAGCTGATTGCGCGGAGCCCATACTTAAGCGGATTTTTCGTCGTTTTGAGGCTGCAGAAATGGACGAGGTTGGTCCGGATGAAGACAACCTCGGCGATGATCGAAAAAATTTGTTACGTCATGTATTGCTCGGCGAACACGCAATGAAGCTACCGACGTTACATGCTCTTGTAATTATACATGCGCTATTGCGCTGGGAATGGCGGAGCACAAAGCTGGTTGCGAACGACATTGCCGATTTTGAGCACGCTGCCGCCGCCCTTGCCTATGGTGACGCATTTTTCACTGAGAGCAAGTTGGCGAACCTCGTTGGTCATCGGCGAAACAATTTGGCAAGTTTGCACAACTGCTTTGTTACAAGTGACGTCATAAAGGCGTTGGAATATGTCAAGGCGATAGTGCTGGCTTAAGCATTGCCGCTCTTAAATGTTGCGCGACAACCTTCTCCACACCCCTTGACCAACCCCCCATCCCCCGCTAATGGCCCGCCTTCCCAAAGTCGCGTGGAATGATTCTCCGCGCTTCATAAGGAAAACCCACATAGGCTGAACATTGTTCGACTGGCCGGGCGGATAAAGGCTGAGCCTCCGCCGCGTACCCCGCGCATTTGCCCCTTGGCATTTGCATATGGGTTCACGTCTTGTCGCGCAAAGTAACCAATCTTATTTTCAAGGTGAAGATATGCCAACGATTAACCAGCTGGTCCGCAAGGGCCGGACTCCGCAGAAGGCCAAGTCAAAGGTTCCTGCGATGGACCAAAATCCACAAAAGCGCGGTGTTTGCACCCGCGTTTATACCACGACCCCGAAAAAGCCGAACTCGGCTCTGCGTAAAGTTGCGAAGATCCGTCTGACCAACCAGCGCGAGGTCATTTCCTATATTCCCGGTGAAGGCCACAACCTGCAGGAACACAGCGTTGTGCTGATCCGCGGCGGCCGCGTCCGCGATTTGCCCGGTGTTCGCTACCACGTCCTTCGCGGCGTGCTCGATACACAAGGCGTCAAAGACCGTAAGCAATCGCGCTCCAAATATGGCGCGAAGCGTCCGAAATAATAGACGGGGAGAATAGAAAATGTCACGTCGTCGTCGTCCCGAAAAGCGCGTTATCCTTCCCGATCCAAAATTCGGTGATATCGTTCTTTCCAAATTCATGAACAACCTGATGCTTGATGGTAAAAAATCGGCAGCAGAGCGTATTGTTTACGGTGCACTTGAAACAGTGGAAACCCGGGCCAAGAAAGACCCGATCCAGATGTTCCACGATGCGCTGAACAATGTAAAGCCAGGTATCGAAGTCCGCAGCCGCCGCGTCGGTGGTGCGACATATCAGGTGCCTTGCGATGTGCGTCCCGAACGCGCGCAAGCGCTTGCCATCCGCTGGTTGATTGCAGCTGCGCGTAACCGCAGCGAAACCACTATGGCCGCCCGTTTGTCGGGTGAGCTGATGGATGCGGCTTCCAATCGCGGCAACGCGGTCAAGAAGCGTGAAGATACGCACCGTATGGCCGAGGCCAACCGTGCATTCGCACATTACCGCTGGTAACATCGGTATTTAGGCGTTGCCGCTGTTAATTCGCGAAAACGTCATGATTGGGAATTAGGGGGCCGGTTCCGCACTGGCCCCTAACACTTTTTCAGGGTCTTTGCGGCCCACTCAATGGAGTAATGACCATGGCACGCAGCCATCCACTCAATATGTACCGCAATATCGGTATCATGGCGCATATCGACGCCGGCAAAACCACGACCACCGAGCGTATCCTTTTTTACACCGGCAAGTCGTATAAAATCGGCGAAGTCCATGATGGCGCTGCCACCATGGACTGGATGGAGCAAGAGCAAGAACGCGGGATTACGATCACGTCGGCTGCTACCACCTGTTTCTGGAACGACCACCGGATCAACATCATTGATACGCCGGGCCACGTTGACTTCACGATTGAAGTCGAACGTTCGCTGCGCGTGCTTGACGGTGCAGTCGCTTGCTTCGACGGCGTTGCCGGCGTTGAGCCGCAATCCGAAACCGTTTGGCGTCAGGCTGACAAGTACGGCGTTCCGCGCATGTGCTTCATCAACAAGCTGGACCGGACTGGTGCGAACTTCAAATATTGCGTACAGTCGATCATCGACCGTCTGGGTGCGAAACCTGCTGTGCTGTATATTCCCATCGGTCTTGAGGCCGATCTTAAGGGTCTGGTTGATCTGGTTGAAAACCGTGCGATCATCTGGAAAGATGAAAGCCTTGGCGCTGAATTCTTTTACGAAGAAATCCCTGCTGACCTCGCTGCCGAAGCCGCGAAATATCGCAGCGACCTTATCGAGCTTGCCGTTGAGCAAGACGACGACGCGATGGAAGCTTACCTCGAAGGTAACGAGCCAGACGTAGCGACGCTGAAAAAGCTGATCCGCAAGGGTACACTTAACCAGAGCTTCGTACCTGTTTGCTGTGGCAGCGCGTTCAAGAACAAGGGCGTTCAGCCTTTGCTCGACGCGGTTGTCGACTATCTGCCTTCGCCGCTTGATATTCCTGATGTGCAGGGCGTCCACATGGACACGCTTGAGCCAGACAGCCGTCCGGCAACCGACGATGCGCCGTTCTCAGCGCTTGCCTTCAAGGTCATGAACGATCCGTTCGTGGGCTCGCTGACCTTCATCCGCATCTATTCAGGTACGCTGACCAAGGGCACTTACCTGAACTCGGTGAAGGACAAGAAAGAAAAAGTTGGCCGTATGCTCGAAATGCACGCCAACGACCGTAAGGACGTCGACGAGGCATTTGCCGGCGACATCATCGCGCTTGCGGGCATGAAGGAAACGACAACCGGCGACACGCTGTGTGCCGAACGTATGCCAATCATATTGGAGCGTATGGAATTCCCCGATCCGGTTATCGAGCTGTCGGTGGAACCAAAGACCAAGGCTGACCAAGAAAAAATGGGCATCGCGCTCAACCGTCTTTCGGCTGAAGATCCTTCGTTCCGCGTTTCGACCGACCACGAATCGGGCCAGACGATCATCAAAGGGATGGGCGAGCTTCACCTCGACATCATCGTTGACCGTATGCGCCGCGAATTCAAGGTTGAGGCCAATGTCGGTGCGCCGCAGGTTGCTTACCGCGAATATCTCGCGCGTGAAGTGGACGTTGATTACACCCACAAGAAACAGTCGGGTGGTTCGGGTCAGTTTGGCCGCATCAAGTTCACCGTTAAACCCGGTGAGCGCGGAACCGGCATCACCTTCAAAGACGAAGTCAAGGGCGGTAACATCCCCAAGGAATATATTCCTTCGGTGGAAAAGGGCATGCGCGAAACCGCAGAGTCCGGTTCGCTTATCGGCTTCCCGATCATCGACTTTGAAATCACGCTTTATGACGGCGCTTACCATGATGTCGACTCGTCGGCACTGGCGTTCGAAATCGCGGGCCGTGCCGGGATGCGCGAAGCCGCACAGAAAGCGGGCATCAAGCTGCTGGAGCCGATCATGAAGGTCGAAGTCGTTTCTCCGGAAGAATATCTGGGGGATGTGATCGGCGATATGAATTCGCGTCGTGGGCAGATCCAGGGCACCGACAGCCGCGGTAACGCTCAGGTTGTCGAGGCGATGGTGCCGCTTGCGAACATGTTCGGCTATGTGAACCAGCTGCGTTCTTTCACGCAGGGCCGCGCAAACTATTCGATGTTCTTCAACCACTATGATGAAGTTCCGTCGAACGTTGCCGCAGAAATTAAAGAGAAGCTTGCCTGATAGGCAATTACCGACTAAGGGCGGCGCCTGATTCAGCAGGCGTCGTCCCAACTGATCAAAACAGCTAGTAAAAAGAAGGTTTGAACAATGGCAAAGGCAAAATTTGAGCGGACCAAACCGCACTGCAATATCGGCACCATCGGTCACGTTGACCATGGTAAGACCACGCTGACCGCTGCGATCACAAAGATCATGGCTGAAGCTCATGGCGGCGAAGCTGTTGACTTTGCTAACATCGACAAGGCTCCCGAAGAGCGCGAGCGTGGTATCACGATCTCGACAGCTCACGTTGAGTATGAAACCGGCGCGCGTCACTACGCACACGTCGACTGCCCGGGCCACGCTGACTATGTTAAGAACATGATCACCGGTGCTGCACAGATGGACGGCGCGATTCTGGTTGTGAACTCGGCTGACGGTCCAATGCCACAGACCCGCGAACACATCCTGCTTGCGCGTCAGGTCGGCGTTCCTGCGCTTGTTGTTTACATGAACAAGGTTGATCAGGTTGACGACGAAGAAATTCTCGAGCTGGTTGAAATGGAAATCCGCGAGCTTTTGAGCTCGTACGGTTTTGACGGCGACGCGATCCCTGTTGTTAAGGGTTCGGCGCTTGCCGCTCTTGAAGGCCGCGATGATAACATCGGTAAGGCATCGATCATGGCGCTTATGGACGCAGTTGATACTGCCATTCCGCAGCCAGAGCGTCCCATCGACAAGCCATTCCTGATGCCAGTGGAAGACGTGTTCTCGATTTCTGGTCGTGGTACGGTTGTTACCGGTCGCGTAGAAACAGGTATCGTTAAGGTCGGCGAAGAAGTTGAAATCGTCGGCATCAAGGACACCAAGAAGACGACCGTTACCGGCGTTGAAATGTTCCGCAAGCTGCTCGACGAAGGTCGCGCTGGCGACAACATCGGTGCGCTGGTTCGCGGCGTCGGCCGTGAAGAAGTTGAGCGTGGTCAGGTTCTCTGCAAGCCCGGTTCGGTTACGCCGCACACCGATTTCTCTGCAGAGATCTATGTTCTTTCGAAGGATGAAGGTGGTCGTCACACGCCATTTTTTGCGAACTACCGTCCGCAGTTTTACTTCCGTACAACTGACGTAACTGGTGAAGTGATCCTTCCTGAAGGCACTGAAATGGTTATGCCCGGCGACAACGTAACAATCTCTGTAAAGCTGATTGCTCCAATCGCCATGGACCCAGGTCTCCGCTTCGCAATCCGCGAAGGTGGACGTACTGTTGGTTCAGGGGTTGTCAGCACCATCACGAAGTAATATAGGCCGCGCAAGCCGCCCGGGTTTCTGATTCGGGCGGTTGGCTTTTGAAATTTCGAAACAGCCGTCCTGGCTTCCTTAAGGCAAGTCGGGCTGGCTGTTTTTTCGCTCTTTGATATCGATAGAATTTGGGATTTGGCATTACACCATGGAAACGCAGAATATCCGCATCCGCCTGAAAGCATTTGACCACCGCGTCTTGGACCAGGCAACTGGTGATATTGCTGACACAGCTCGCCGCACCGGCGCTTTGATCCGTGGACCGATCCCGCTACCTACTCGTATCGAAAAATTCTGCGTCAACCGCGGACCGCACGTCGACAAAAAGTCGCGCGAGCAGTTCGAAGTACGCACCTACAAGCGGTTGCTCGATATCGTGCAGCCCACGCCGCAAACCGTTGATGCGCTGATGAAGCTCGATCTGGCTGCTGGCGTAAACGTAGAAATCAAGCTGGCCTAAAGAGCCGGCAAAGCCCCGAAGCTTTTTCGGGGTCTCATGCGCAACCGGGCTCTTGCCCCAATGCGTTTTTGAGGTGGATACCGCCGGAACTATTCCGGGCTGCGTCCCCCGTCTTTCTCCGCAAGGAGAATACCAGCCCGGGCGGGGCGATGCACTACAATCGGGCTGATCGGGTTCTATCAAGGCATAGCTTTGATGTTGCCCGGCACGCCGGAAGGAATGGTCCTTTCGGCCTCTGTTAGGAGAATAAGGTCATGCGCACTGGCGTGATCGCGAAAAAAATGGGCATGATGCGCCTCTTCAAAGAAGACGGCCGTCACGTACCTGTAACCGTATTGGCGCTGGAAGGCTGCCAGGTTGTGGGTCAGCGCAACGAAGAACGTGATGGCTATTTTGCCGTTCGTCTCGGTGCCGGTGTCCGTAAAGCGAAAAATGTAAACAAACCACAGCGCGGCGAATTCGCCAAAGCTCAAGTCGAACCCAAAGCACAAGTCGTGGAATTCCGCGTTGCTGATGCTGATGGGCTGCTGCCGGTTGGCGCAACGATTTCTGCTGAACATTTTGTGGACGGCCAGCTCGTCGACATTACCGGCCACACACAGGGTAAAGGCTTTGCCGGCGCCATGAAGCGTTGGGGCTTCGGTGGTATGCGTGCATCGCACGGCGTATCGATCTCTCACCGTGCGCATGGATCGACCGGTCAGCGTCAGGATCCGGGCAAGGTGTTCAAGAACAAGAAGATGGCGGGTCACATGGGTGATCGTCAACGCACACAGCAAAATCTTGAAGTTGTCCGTACCGATGCGGAACGCGGCCTGATCTTTGTAAAGGGTAGTGTACCCGGCGCGAAGAACGGCTGGTTGCTGATCAAGGATGCCGTGAAGGTTCCTGCTCCCAAGGACGCTCCGTTTCCCGGTGCGCTCAAGGGCGACAATGATGCAGCTCCTGTGGTTGAAGAAGAAGTGATCGTAGCAGCAGTAGAGGCCGAGGCACCTGTTGCTGACGCTGCTCCTGAAGTGGTCGCTGAAGCACCTGCCGCTGAAGCTGCGCCAGAAAACAAGCCAGAAGGCGAGGGAGCGTAAGCCATGAAACTCAAGGTTCAAACCCTCGACGCAAAAGCTAAAGGCGACATCGATCTTAATGACGACGTATTCGGTCTCGACCCGCGTGCAGACATTCTGCACCGCGTTGTAACCTGGCAGCGTGAAAAAGCACGCGGTACGGCTCGTCCAACGCGCGAACGTTCCGATGTCGCGCGTACGGGTAAGAAGTTCGGTCGCCAAAAGGGCGGCGGTACAGCCCGTCACGGTAACCGCCGTGCGCCGATCTTCATCGGTGGTGGTAAAGCCCACGGTGCGCGACTGCGTGACTTCAATCCGTCGCTGAACAAGAAAATCCGCGCGTTGGGCCTGAAAATGGCTTTGTCGAGCAAAGCCCAATCGGGTTCGCTGATCGTGCTGGAAGATCTCAACTTGAAAGATGCCAAGACAAAAGCGTTGCTGGGTAACCTCGGCAAGCTCGGTTTTGGCAAAACCACTCTCGTCATTGACGGCGAAGGTGTGAACGACAATTTCCGCAAGGCTTCGGCTAACCTGATCGGTATCAACGTGATGCCAGCAGTGGGCGCCAATGTTTATGACATTTTGAAGCATGAGACGTTGGTTTTGACCCGCGCCGCAGTGGAAAAGCTGGAGGCCCGTTTCAATGGCTAAAAAAGAAGCGATTGATGTCCGTCACTATGATGTGATCGTGGCACCGCATATCACCGAAAAGTCGACTTTGCTGTCTGAGAACAACGCGGTTGTTTTCAAAGTATCGGGCGACGCCACCAAGCCGCAGATCAAGGCCGCTGTCGAAGCGCTATTTGATGTGAAGGTGAAGGGCGTCAACACGCTGGTGCAAAAAGGCAAGACGAAGCGTTGGAAGGGCAAGCCCTACACACGCTCCGATGTGAAAAAAGCCGTTGTGACTTTGGCTGAAGGCCAAACGATCGACGTGACCACTGGCATATAAGGGCGGATGAGAAATGGCACTTAAGAGCTACAAACCAACCAGCCCGGCGCGTCGCGGCCTTGTGCTTGTTGACCGGTCGAGCCTATTCAAAGGCAAGCCGATCAAGGCACTGACCGAGGGCAAGAACAAAACCGGCGGCCGTAACAATAAAGGCCATGTCACTTCGCGTGGCATCGGTGGCGGTCACAAGCAAAAATATCGCATTGTCGACTTCAAGCGTCGCAAATGGGATATGCCTGCGACCGTAGAACGTCTGGAATATGATCCCAACCGCACGGCTTTCATTGCGTTGATCAAATATAGCGATGGTGAGCAAGCGTATATATTGGCTCCACAGCGTTTGGCTGTTGGCGATCAAGTTGTTGCTGGAGAAAAGACCGACGTGAAGCCTGGTAACGCCATGTTGCTTGGTCAAATGCCCGTTGGTACGATTTGCCACAACATCGAAATGAAGCCTGGTAAGGGCGGTCAGATTGCACGTTCGGCTGGTACCTATGTGCAGCTGGTCGGGCGCGACGGTGGCAAGGTTATCGTTCGTCTGAACTCTGGCGAGCAACGTTACATTCACGGCAATTGCATGGGTACAGTTGGCGCGGTTTCAAACCCCGACAATTCGAACACCACGCTCGCCAAGGCAGGCCGCAACCGTTGGCGTGGCATTCGCCCGCTGACGCGCGGTGTTGCAAAGAACCCGGTCGATCACCCGCATGGTGGTGGTGAAGGCCGTACCTCTGGTGGCCGTCATCCGGTGACGCCTTGGGGTAAGCCAACCAAGGGTGCGCGCACCCGTTCGAACAAGTCGACCGACCGGATGATCATCCGTTCGCGTCATGCGAAGAAGAAGAGGTAACCTATGGCTCGTTCCGTCTGGAAAGGTCCTTTTGTCGACCTGTATCTGCTGAAAAAAGCAGAAACCGCTCAGGAAGCATCAAAGACCGCGCCGATCAAAACCTGGTCGCGTCGTTCTACTATCCTGCCGCAATTCGTTGGTCTGACGTTTAGCGTCTATAACGGCCATAAATTCATTCCCGTTTCGGTGAATGAAGACATGGTGGGCCACAAGCTCGGCGAATTCGCTCCTACCCGTACCTATCATGGTCACGGCGCTGACAAGAAGGGCAAACGCTAATGGGTAAACAGTCCGCCCCACGCCGTGTTGGCGAAAAAGAAGCATTGGCCGTCGGCACGACGATCCGTGGTTCTGCACAAAAGCTCAATCTGGTTGCGGCGCTGATCCGTGGCCGGAAAGCCGAAGACGCGCTCAACATCCTCGCCTTCTCCAAAAAGGGAATGGCCGATGATGCCCGCAAGGTTTTGGCGAGTGCTATCGCTAACGCCGAAAACAACCACAATCTGGACGTGGACGCACTGATAGTTGCCGAAGCGAGCGTTGGCAAAGCGCTCAGCATGAAGCGCTTCATGGCGCGCGGTCGTGGCAAGTCCAGCCGGATCGTGAAACCGTTCAGCCGTCTGCGCATTGTTGTGCGCGAGCAGGAAGAGGCATAAACCATGGGTCAGAAAAGCAATCCTATCGGGCTTCGCCTGCAGATTAACCGGACATGGGACAGCCGTTGGTACGCCGAAGGTGCGGACTATGGCCGCATGCTTCTGGAAGATATCAAGATCCGCAAGTTCATCTTTGCGACGTTACCACAAGCGGCGATTTCAAAGGTTGTGATCGAGCGTCCGGCGAAAAATTGCCGCGTTTCGATCTATGCTGCTCGCCCCGGTGTTATCATTGGCAAGAAGGGTGCGGATATTGAAAAGCTGAAAAAGCAAATTGGTGCCTATACCGATGCCGACATCAGCCTCAACATCGTTGAAATCCGCAAGCCAGAAGTAGACGCGAAGCTTGTTGCACAGGGCGTGGCTGATCAGCTGATCCGCCGCATCGCTTTCCGTCGCGCTATGAAGCGTGCGGTGCAATCCGCCCTTCGTCTGGGTGCGGAAGGTATAAAGATCACCTGCGGTGGCCGTTTGGGCGGTGCAGAAATCGCGCGTGTTGAATGGTACCGCGAAGGTCGCGTTCCATTGCACACACTGCGTGCGAACGTTGATTATGCCGAAGCCGAAGCGCTGACCGCTTACGGCATCATCGGTATCAAGTGCTGGATCTTCAAGGGTGAAATCCTTGGTCATGATCCGATGGCAACCGACCGGCTGATGATGGAGGCTCAAACCTCCGGCGTCCGTCCGCAGTCAGACCGCCGCTGATAGATAAGGTACAGATATCATGCTGCAACCAAAGAAACATAAATTCCGTAAACAGTTCAAGGGCCGCATCCATGGCAATGCCAAGGGTGGCTCTGACCTCAACTTCGGTTCATACGGACTGAAGGCGATGGAGCCGGAGCGGGTTACCGCGCGTCAAATCGAAGCGGCTCGCCGTGCGATCACGCGCCACATCAAGCGTCAGGGACGTCTGTGGATCCGCATTTTCCCCGATGTGCCCGTCACCAAAAAGCCTGCCGAAGTTCGTCAAGGTAAAGGTAAGGGCTCGGTCGAATATTGGGCGTGCAAGGTAAAACCTGGCCGTATCATGTTCGAACTCGACGGTGTTCCAGGACCAATCGCTGCTGTTGCTTTCCAGCGCGCGGCGATGAAGCTGCCGATCAAAACCAAAGTGGTTGCTCGTCTGGGCGACACATCGCATTTGGGAGCTGAATGATGGCCAAGGTACAAGATTTGCGCGTCAGAAGCGATGACGAGCTTTCAACCCAATTGAGCGAGTTGAAGCGCGAAGCGTTCAACCTGCGCTTTCAATCCGCAACCGGTCAGCTGGAAAAGCCGGCCCGCATCCGCGAAGTGCGCCGCGACATCGCGCGCATCAAAACCCTTCAGGGTGAGCGCGCCGTCGCCGCCACGAAAACGGCATAAGGAGCACTTCGATGCCTAAACGAATTTTGACTGGCACGGTGGTATCCGACAAGAATGACAAGACCGTTGTCGTTCTGGTCGAGCGCAAGGTGAAGCATCCGCTTTACGGCAAGATCATCCGTCGTTCGAAAAAATATCACGCCCATGACGCGGAAAACGCTGCGAAAACGGGTGAAGTTGTCCGCATTCAAGAATGCGCGCCAATTTCGAAGAACAAGAGCTGGACTTTGGTGGAGCGCGTTGGCGCGGCACCCGAAGCAGCCGGCGAATTGGCGGAGGGTTGATCCATGATTCAAATGCAATCAAATCTCGATGTTGCGGATAACAGCGGTGCAAAGCGCGTTCAGTGCATCAAGGTGCTTGGTGGTTCCAAACGTCGCTTTGCCGGTGTTGGCGACATCATCGTTGTTTCGATCAAAGAAGCAGCCCCGCGCGGCAAGGTAAAGAAGGGCGACGTGCACAAAGCCGTCATCGTTCGTACCCGCAAGGACATCCGCCGCGCCGATGGTTCGGTTATCCGCTTTGACAGCAATGCTGCTGTTTTGATCGGTGGTAACAAGGAACCAATTGGTACGCGTATCTTTGGACCGGTTTGCCGTGAACTGCGTGCGCGCAACCACATGAAAATCATCAGCCTAGCGCCGGAGGTGCTATAGTCATGGGCTTAGCCAAAATCAAAAAGGGTGACACGGTTGTCGTGCTTGCCGGTAAGGACAAGGGAAAGTCGGGTGAAGTCACTCGCGTTGATCCGAAATCCTCAAAGGTCGTTGTAGCAGGCGTGAACGTCGCCGTACGTCACCGCAAACCGAGCCAAGCAAACCCGCAAGGTGGTCTGGACCGCTTTGAAGCGCCTTTACATGTATCGAACGTCGCACTTGCCGATCCCAAGTCGGGCAAAGCAACGCGCGTCCGCATCGAAACCGGCAAAGACGGCAAGAAAGTCCGTGTTGCTGTGAAATCGGGTGAGAAGATCAATGGCTGATAAAACATATACACCGCGCATGAAGCAGCGCTATGACGACGTTGTCGTTAAGGGCCTGACCGAGAAGTTCGGTTATACTAACCGCTTTGCCGTGCCAAAGATCGAAAAGATCACGCTCAACATGGGTGTGGGCGAAGGCTCGCAGGACAAGAAGAAAGTGGCAACTGCACTTGAAGAAATGCAGTTGATTGCAGGGCAACGTCCGGTCATCACCAAGGCCAAGAAATCGATCGCTGGTTTCAAGCTGCGTGAAGGCATGCCCATCGGGGTGAAGGTCACTTTGCGCGGCGCGCAAATGTACGAATTTCTTGACCGGTTGGTGACGATCGCAATGCCGCGTATTCGCGACTTCCGCGGTCTGAACCCAAAGAGCTTTGATGGCCGTGGTAACTTCGCCATGGGTCTGAAAGAGCAAATCATCTTTCCAGAAATCAGCTATGACGCCATCGACGTGGTGCGCGGCATGGATGTTATCGTAACAACGTCGGCGAACACGGACGATGAAGCGCGCGAACTGCTCAAGCTGTTCGGCTTCCCCTTCCCCGCAGAAGAAACCGAAGAAAAGGCGGCTGCGTAATGGCGAAACTGAGTTCCATAAACAAGAATGAGCGTCGCAAGAAGCTGGCGAAGAAATTTGCCGGTCGCTATGCCAAGTTGAAGGCAATGGCCAAGGACCAAAAGCTCGACGAAAGCGAGCGTCTGATCGCGCGCCTGAAAATGGCTGAAATTCCTCGCAATGGTAACCCGCACCGCGTGCGTAACCGCTGCGAAACAACGGGCCGTCCCCGCGCTTATTATCGCAAGTTCCGGCTTTGCCGTATCCAACTGCGTGATCTCGCCAATAAGGGTCTGATCCCGGGCGTCACAAAGTCAAGCTGGTAAGGATTTAGAGAATGTCATTTACCGATCCTTTGGGTGATATGCTCACCCGCATCCGGAATGGCCAGCGCGCCAAGAAGGATAGCGTTGTGTCGCCGGCGTCAAAGCTGCGCGCACGTGTTCTCGATGTGTTGCAGCGCGAAGGCTATATTCGCGGTTACAGCGAAGAGGTACTGGGTTCGCAAGGTCAGCATAAGGGCCTGCGCATCGAACTGAAATATTTCGAAGGCCAGCCTGCGATTCAACATGTCGCTCGCGTGTCCAAGCCGGGTCGCCGGGTCTATTCGGGTAGCGGCGAGCTTCCTGTGATCCGCAATGGCCTTGGTATCACCATCGTTTCGACCCCGCGCGGCGTTCTTTCAGACGCTGAAGCCCGTGAAGCTAATGTCGGCGGCGAAATATTGGCGGAGGTATTCTAATGAGCCGCATTGGTAAAAAGCCGGTTGCCATTCCTGCGGGCGTTACAGCCAGCATGGACGGTGGCGTTTTGTCGGTGAAAGGTCCGAAGGGCGAGTTGTCGATCCCGATGGCAGAAGAAGTAAGCTATACCCTTGAAGAGGGTTCGCTGCTTGTAATGCCCGCCAACGACAGCAAGAAAGCACGTTCATTCTGGGGCATGCAGCGCACTCTCGTACAGAATTTGATGACTGGCGTGACCGAAGGTTTCACCAAGGTTCTTGAAATCACTGGTGTTGGCTACCGTGCAAACGCACAGGGCCGGATGTTGAAATTGCAGCTTGGTTATAGCCATGATGTGGACTTCTCGATCCCCGACGGCATCGAAATCAAGACGCCGGACAACACTACAGTAGAAATTACTGGTATAGACAAGCAGAAGGTAGGGCAGGTTGCTGCCGAAATCCGCCGCTGGAGGAAGCCGGAACCCTATAAGGGTAAGGGTATCAAGTACCGCGGTGAATATATCTTCCGCAAAGAAGGGAAGAAGAAATAAGCCATGGCGCACCTATCTCTCTTTAAAAAGCGCCGTCTGCGCGTTCGCTCAAAACTGCGTAGCCAGGTTGCTGGTTTGCCACGCCTTTCGGTTCATCGCACCGGTCGGCATATCTATGCCCAGATCATCGATGACGCCAAGGGTGCAACCGTTGTATCTGCTTCATCGCTCGACAAGGACAGCAAGCTGAAAACCGGTGCGACTTCGGACGCAGCGGCAGCAGTCGGCAAGATCGTCGCCGAACGGGCCAAAAAAGCTGGTGTGTCGAAGGTCGTTTTTGACCGCGGCGGTTTCTTATATCATGGTCGCGTCAAAGCGTTGGCCGATGCCGCACGTGAAGGCGGACTGGAGTTCTGATGATGGCTGATGAAAATAACCAAACAGCAGATGTGGCTGCAGAGGGCACAGAAGCGGTTGCCGTAGAAGCAACTGAAAATGCCCCTCGTCGTGGACGTGGTGGAAATCGCGGTGAAGGACGCGGCGAAGGCCGTGGACGTGGTCGCCGTGATGACCGCAAACCCCGCGAAGAAGAAGGCGATGAGCTGATCGAAAAGCTCGTGCACATCAATCGCGTTTCGAAAACCGTTAAAGGCGGTAAGCGCTTCGGCTTTGCTGCGCTGGTTGTTGTTGGCGACGGTCAAGGCCGCGTTGGCTTTGGCCACGGTAAAGCGCGCGAAGTGCCCGAAGCAATCAATAAGGCAACGGCTGCGGCAAAGAAAACTATGGTCCGCGTTCCGCTGAAAGAAGGTCGCACTTTGCATCATGACGGTCGTGGCCGCTTTGGCGCGGGCAATGTCACCGTGCGCTCGGCTCCTCCAGGAACCGGTATCATCGCGGGTGGCCCGATGCGCGCCGTCTTTGAAAGCCTTGGTGTTGCCGATGTTGTGACCAAATCGGTCGGAACTTCGAATCCTTATAACATGGTCCGCGCCACCTTTGCAGCGCTGGTTGATCAAACCAGCCCGAAGTCTGTGGCGCAGCGTCGCGGCAAGAAAATTGCCGACTTGCTTGGTCGTGGCGGCAGCAAGCATGCCGAGGCTGATGCCGAAGCAATTGCGGAGTAATCTGATATGGCTAAAATCAAAATCAAGCAGACCGGTTCTCCGATCCGTCGTCCAGCCGACCAACGCGCAACTTTGAAGGGCCTCGGGCTCGACAAAATGAACCGCGTTTCAGAGCTGGAGGATACACCCGAAGTTCGCGGCATGATCCGCAAAGTTCGGCACATGGTCGAGGTTGTCGGCTAAACAAACTGCTTCCCTTTTTTGGGGAGCACAGCGCGAATAAAAGCGAAAGCGAGTGCAAGACATGAAACTGAATGACATTAAAGACAACGAAGGCGCACGTCACCGCAGGATGCGGGTAGGACGCGGCATCGGTTCGGGCAAAGGCAAGACCGCTGGTCGTGGTCAAAAGGGTCAAACCAGCCGTTCGGGTGTTTCGATCAACGGATTTGAAGGTGGTCAGATGCCACTTCACATGCGGATCCCGAAGCGTGGTTTCAATAACATCTTCGCTAAGGACTATGCCGAAGTTAACTTGGGAATGATCCAAAAGTTCATCGATGCCAAGAAGCTCGACATCAAGGGCGTTGTTGATCAAGCAGCACTTGATGCAGCTGGTCTGACGCGCGGTGGCAAAGACGGCGTGCGTTTGCTTGCCAAGGGTGAGCTGACCTCCAAGGTCAAGTTTTCGGTAGCAGGTGCATCCAAGTCAGCAGTTGCTGCGGTGGAAAAGGCTGGTGGTTCGGTTGATGTGATCGTAAAGGTCTCGGCCGCAGAAAAAGCGGCCGCCAAAAAGTCGACCGCCAAAAAGGCTTCGAAAAAAGAAGCTTGAGCGGAGAAAACCGCACTACTTGTTTTCATGGCCCCGCTTCCCGATATACGGGTGGCGGGGCTTTGCTTTTGGAAGGGGCAGTGACAGAATAATGTCTGTCAATTGTGGCTGGATAAAGCGTCTGCAAAGCGCTAGCGCCCGAGTATATAATTTCTGAGGGAAGTACATCATGGCATCGAGAGCCGACCAAATGGCATCGAACATCAATTTTTCAAAATTCGGTCAAGCAACCGATTTGAAAAAGCGCATCTGGTTCACGATCGGCGCGCTGATCATCTTCCGTCTTTTGAGCTTCGTGCCGCTGCCTGGCGTTGATCCGGTAGCGCAGGCGCTTCTTTACAAGAGCAATGCCGCTGGTGGCATGCTGGATATTTTCAACACTTTCTCCGGCGGCAGCTTGGAACGGATGAGCCTTATCGCGCTTGGTGTGATGCCCTATATCACTGCGTCGATCGTAGTGCAGCTGGCGGCGTCGCTTTCGCCGACGCTCGCTGCTATCAAGAAAGAAGGCGAAACAGGCCGTAAGAAGCTTAACCAATATACACGATACGGCACGGTTTTCCTGACCGCGCTGCAGGGCTATTTCTTGGCTGCCGGCCTTGAAACGCTGGCGTCTAGCACAGGCATTGCTGCCGTTGTTGAACCCGGCATCATGTTCCGCGTTGTCGCTACAATCAGCTTGATTGGTGGCACGATGTTCCTGATGTGGCTGGGTGAGCAGATCACTAGCCGCGGTATCGGTAACGGTATCTCGCTCATCATTATGGCAGGGATTGTGGCGCAGATACCGCGTCTTGTCGTGAACATGCTGGATGGTGTGCGTACCGGTTCGATGAACGGTTTTCTGGTCTTTGGCTTCATTGCAATGTTCGTCGGCCTGACCCTGCTGATTTGCTATGTCGAGCGCGGCCAGCGCCGCGTGTTGATCCAATATCCCAAGCGCGCAACCCAGCGCGGCATGATGCAGGCGGATCGCAGCCACTTGCCGCTCAAGCTGAACACTGCTGGCGTAATCCCGCCGATTTTCGCATCCTCGCTGTTGATGTTGCCGCTGACGATTACGCAATTGGGCGGTAACCGCGTGGCCGGTGAAAGCGCGTTTGGCGACTTCATGATAACACTCAACCAATATCTCGCCCACGGCCAACCAGTGTACCTTTTGCTGTACGGTTTGGGCATTATCTTCTTCTGCTTTTTCTACACAGCAGTTGTTTTCAATCCCGAGGAAACGTCGGAAAACCTTAAGAAAGCAGGCGGCTTCATCCCGGGCATCCGTCCGGGCAAGAGCACGGAGACCTATCTCGATTATGTACTGACGCGGATCACGGTATTGGGCTCGGCCTATTTGGCACTTGTATGTTTGTTGCCCGATTATGTGATGGCACAAACTGGCCAACAGCAATTTTTTGCGATTGGCGGCACCAGCCTGCTGATTTTGGTGAACGTAACTGTGGATACGATTTCACAAATCCAGAGCCATCTGCTTGCACATCAATATGGCGACCTGCTTAAGAAGGCGAAGCTCAAGGGCGGTCGACGCAAGTAATATCCTGTCGAAAAAGGGAGCGACATGAATATAATCCTTTTGGGACCGCCCGGCGCGGGAAAAGGTACGCAAGCGGCTTTGCTGCAGTCCGAATATGGCATGGTGCAACTCTCAACCGGTGACATATTGCGCGCCGCAGTGAAGGCCGGAACAGACGTCGGTAAGATGGCCGACGAAATCATGAAGTCGGGGAAGTTCTTTCCCGACGAATTAATGGCAGAGGTTCTTGGCGAGCATATGGATGCCATTCCCGCCGAAAAGGGCCTGATATTCGACGGCTATCCGCGCACTGCCGTCCAGGCCGAATTGCTCGATGGATTGCTGGCCAAGCGTGGCCGCACACTTGACTTTGTTATCGAGCTTGGCGTTGACGAAGACGCACTGGTTGAACGCATTGTGGGGCGCTTCACCTGCGGCAGCTGTGGTGAAGGCTATCACGACACATTCAAACAACCACTGAAGGCTGGCGTGTGCGATAAATGCGGTAGCAGCGAATTCAAGCGCCGTCCCGATGACAACGAAGAAACGGTGCGAACACGCATGGCGGAATATCGCAACAAGACCGCGCCGATCTTGCCCATCTATGAAGCGCGCGGACTGGTAAGGCGGGTTGACGGTATGGCGCACATTGACGACGTGACTGCTGCAATTTCGGCGATATTGAAACAATAACGCACATTGCTGACAAGCACGATTTTATTGGCGTGCTTGAATTCAGCGGCTATCTATCCTGCTATGAAAAAGACTCTCCGCTCTGGTTTGGTGCTTGGCGCCCTTTTGCTGCATGGCCTTTCTAATCCAGCAATGGCTGAAGTAAAAACCGCAACCGAAAACGGCTTTTCGGTTCTGCATATTGCCGAGGTAGAAGCGCCGCCGATGGATTTGTGGAAGCGGCTGATCGCGCCCAAAAGCTGGTGGAACAAATCGCACAGTTGGTCTGGCAGCGTGGAAGGCTTTACCATCGACCCGCGCGCCGGAGGTTGTTTTTGCGAAACCATTCAGGAGAAATCGCCGGAAGGTAAATTCAAAAACGTTGGCTCGGTCGAACATATGCGCGTCATTTACGCGCACCCCGGCAAAGTGCTCCGTATGCAAGGCGCGCTTGGGCCCCTGCAATCAGAAGCAATACTCGGGACGCTGACGATTGCGATCGAGAGCAAGGAAGAGGGCGCCAAATCAAAGATTAGCTTCAGCTATGTAGTGGGCGGCTACAACCGGTATCAAACGGTCGGCATTTCAACGGCGGTCGATAAGGTCCTGGGTGAGCAGTTTACGAGCCTGATCTCGCCTTATTTGCCAAAAGAGGCCGCTGCTCAGCCCGCATCAGAAACGCCAGCCCAAGAAAACCCGGGCGCAGAAGCCCCAAAAGATCCGGTAAAGCCGGAAGAATGGTCGCTGGACGTGGACAAGCTGGTCACACCAGAAAATGCCGCGAGCGATGGCGTAGATGAAACTGCGCAACAGCCCAAAGGAAGCGTCGCCAAGCCGATTGCAAAGATCACGATGCCAAAGGCCTCAGCAACATCCAAGAAGCCCCCCGCGAAATCACCTGCAAAGTCGACCGCGAAACCGACCAAGAAACCCGCCTCAAAACTGCCAACCAAAAAGCCTGCAAATCCAAATCCATCGCCGGAAAACAGCCGTTAATGGGTATGCTTGACAGCACGAGCGACTCAGCCTAAGGGCAACGCATCCGAATATCTGGTAATACCAGCAGCGCTTCACGGCGTCCGCTGGTCTTGTGCGTTTTCGGTTTCTTTCAGGCGTTGAGATAAGGCCATTTCCGGCCTTGTGGAGCAGGAGTTAAAGTCAAGTGGCACGTATTGCCGGGGTAAACATCCCCACCAACAAGCGAGTGATCATCGCGCTTACCTACATTCACGGAATTGGCCGCACCAAAGCTGTCGAAATCGCGAACAAGCTGGGAATCGATCATAGCCGCCGCGTTCAGGATCTGTCCGACGCTGAAGTATTGCAAATCCGCGAAACCATCGATGCGGGCTATACGGTAGAGGGTGACCTTCGCCGTACAACTTCGATGAATATCAAGCGCCTTATGGACCTGGCCTGCTATCGCGGCCTGCGTCACCGTAAGGGGCTGCCAGTTCGTGGCCAACGTACGCACACAAATGCGCGCACCCGCAAGGGTAAGGCCAAGGCAATCGCCGGTAAGAAGAAGTAAGATCTAGCCTTCGGGCATTTGGGTCCTTCCTCTCCAGAATACGAATAGGATTTAGCATATGGCACGCGAACCACAGCGCATTAAGCGGCGCGAACGCAAAAATATTTCGGCCGGTGTTGCTCATGTCAACGCCAGCTTTAACAACACGATGATCACGATCACCGACGCGCAGGGCAACACGATCAGCTGGTCTTCGGCGGGAACTATGGGTTTTAAGGGATCGCGTAAATCGACTCCTTATGCCGCACAGGTTGCAGCAGAAGATGCGGGCAAGAAAGCCTCTGAACACGGTGTTCGCACGTTGGAAGTCGAAGTGAAGGGTCCGGGTTCGGGTCGGGAATCGGCACTTCGCGCACTGCAGGCGGTGGGCTTCACCATCACCTCGATCCGCGACGTGACTTCCATTCCGCACAACGGCGTTCGGCCTTCCAAACGTAGGCGCGTTTGATCGTTTGACCGGGTTTGCGGTCGGCATAAGCCGATCGTTCTTTTGAAATGGTTGGTCGGACAGGTGCACCAAATTCCGTTCCAACCCAAAGATTAGGGGATATCCATGACAGTCAATATCAAGAACTGGCAGGAACTGAAAAAGCCCAATGCGCTTGAGCTTAAGGCCGGTGGCGATGCGCAGCGTAAGGCGACATTTGTTGCAGAACCGCTTGAGCGTGGCTTTGGCTTGACGCTTGGTAACGCGCTGCGTCGCGTCTTGCTCTCATCGTTGCAAGGTGCAGCGATCACCTCGATCAAGATCGAAAACGTGCTGCACGAGTTCAGTTCGCTTGCTGGCGTTCGTGAAGACGTGACCGACATCGTCCTTAACATCAAACAGGTTGCTCTGAAGATGGAAGGCGAGGGCCCCAAGCGCCTGCAGCTCTCGGCAACGGGCCCTGCAACGGTTAAGGCCGGTGACATTGCGGTTTCTGGCGACATCGTCGTGATGAACCCTGATCTCGTTATCTGCCATCTCGATGAAGGTGCGGCTTTCAATATGGAAATCACGGCTGACACCGGCAAGGGATATGTTCCTGCGGTTGCCAACCGTCCAGTTGACGCTCCAATTGGGTTGATCCCGGTTGACTCGCTTTATTCGCCTGTTCGCCAAGTGGCTTACAAGGTCGACAATGCGCGTATTGGTCAAGAGCTTGACTATGACAAGCTGAGCCTGACGGTTGAAACCGACGGCACTATTACACCGGAAGACGCGGTGGCCTTCGCTGCCCGCATCCTGCAGGACCAGTTGCAAGTTTTCGTCCATTTCGAAGACGCCATGGCAGCTTCATCGCCGATGATCGGCATTGCCGTAACTTCGGCTCCGGAAGAATCCGATGCAAACCAGCTAAACCGCTATTTGCTGAAGAAAGTCGACGAGCTGGAATTGTCTGTCCGCAGCGCAAACTGCCTGAAAAACGACAATATCATCTACATCGGCGATCTCGTGCAGAAGAGCGAAGCCGAAATGCTGCGCACGCCGAACTTTGGCCGCAAGTCATTGAACGAGATCAAGGAAGTGCTCTCGAGCATGGGTCTGCGTCTTGGCATGGACATTCCCGGATGGCCGCCAGAAAATATCGAAGAAATGGCCAAGAAGCTCGAACAAGAGCTTTTGGGTTGATCGATCCCAACCCTCCCTCTCGCGGGGAGGGTGCTAAGGGCGACGGGCTCCCCCTAAAGCGGGCCTGAACCGGGGTACCTTATACGGCCCCCTTTCGAACTGAAGGAAATAACTATGCGCCATAAAGTAGGCCACCGTAAGCTACAGCGCACGAGCGCGCACCGTACCGCAATGCTCCGCAACATGGCGGCGTCGTTGATCAAGCATGAGCAGATCATCACGACATTGCCAAAGGCGAAAGAGCTGCGTCCTTATGTGGAAAAGTTGATCACGCTGGCGAAAAAGGGTGGCCTTTCGAACCGTCGCCTCGCGCAGAGCCGCTTGATGGACGAAACCCAGCTGAAGAAGCTGTTTGACGTTTTGGCCTCGCGCTATGCAGACCGTTCGGGTGGCTATTCGCGTATCGTTAAGGCCGGTTTCCGCGCGCAAGACGCGGCAGCCATGGGCATTATCGAGCTGGTCGACCGCGATGTGTCCGCTAAGGGCCAGGACAGTGGTCCGGTTGACGTTGAAGGTGACGACGAAGAATAATCGCTCGCAAAAAA
This sequence comes from uncultured Alphaproteobacteria bacterium, assembly GCA_963763915.1. Taxonomy (GTDB): domain Bacteria; phylum Pseudomonadota; class Alphaproteobacteria; order Sphingomonadales; family Sphingomonadaceae; genus Sphingorhabdus_B. The sequence continues at coordinate 522,371 of CAVXQH010000001.1, read as the reverse complement.
GCAATCTCAAGAAGGCGGTATCCAGAAGGGTGCCGCCTTTTTTCATGCGCTCTTCAGGTGCTTGGCAGCACAGCACGGTATAGTGCCGACGGCTTTTCGGGATCATCAGCATCTGAAACACAGAATATTTCAATGCCTTCGGCATTCTGCCTGGCTTCGATGCCCTCGATTTTCACTGCAGGCTCAACGGGTTCCAAGCGCAACAGGTTATAGCCGGAATCGAGCTGCATAATTGCGGCACCGCAAAGCGCTCCATCTGCATAGGAATTAGACGTTGCCTCAGCAACAGCTGAGAGAATGATCGCGCCGTTTTCCAATAGAACCGCGTCGGCTACGCTAAGCGGCACCCCAGCGATGCTCGGCAGCCTTAGCGTCTTCACTAAGGTCACGTCTGTCACTTCTCCATTTAGAATTGACGACAATGTTGTTTCGAAAATGCAGGTTTCGGGTGCGGCCATGTTGCCGCGATTGAGCAGAACCAAACAATCGCCCCGGACAAAAGCACCCTCAAGGTTGATTTCGCTTACAAACGGCGCAAGCAAATCGAAGAGCGGTCGTAAATCTACGATTTGAACCGTTGCATCATTGCCTCCGGATCCCAATGTGATGATGGCACCACGCATACGTTGCGCGGTCGAACCCGATCCCATTGCGAACAGGCAGCTTTCTCCAAGTCCGGATGCCGCCGGGAGCTGCAACAAAATTTCAAAGTCCGGCTTAGTCGCCTTTCGCGCAACCTGGTCAGCGGATAATGCGCCAGGCAAAATCCGCAAGAGCTTGCCGGGCTGGTCAGCTGCGAGCGAAAACACGCCCAATTGATGATCATCATCGGCGATAACGCAAAAACGGGCACCTATCTGAACAAGTCCACTGCCCGCCGACAGGAAGCTGTGTCCCGCCGCAAGCTGGCCAGCAACATTCAGATCGCGAAGATGGGTTAAGCGCATTTAGGCAGAATTGCGTGGACGACGGAAATCATATGAAATGAATAGCTAAAGACGGGCGTTCCACAAGCCGCATTAATGTGTCAGTGCGACACTGTTGCGCTATATTAAGAGAAGATGCAAAACCGCGTCCAATCACCCGTTAGCTTTGCTTCCATGATTTCCGCGCGACAGACATGAAGTTGTCGAGCTAATCCGCGTTGGATTTTATTGGCTAAACCATCCGGAGACATTAGGCTCCATCCCAAGAGATTTTGGAAGAGAGGCGATTCCCCATGTATTTTCCTATGCGCTTTGCATATATTTTTGGAATATTGTCGATGATTACACCTGTTCCGGTTGCCGCAATCGAAGACACAAGCGCTGAGACGGGGGAGAGTTCCGCACCGCAAAAGCTTGATGAAAATGCGCAAACTACGATCAATATCAATGGTTTTCAGAAGCCTTATCCCAAAACCGATACAGTTCCGGTGGTCGAGGAACAATTCGGGGTGAAAGTTGCTGACCCCTACCGCTGGCTTGAGGACGACGTACGCGTCAATCCCAAGGTTGCCGAGTGGGTAAAGGCGCAAAACGGCGTTACCGACGCGTATCTTGATACGCTGCCCGGCAAAGATGTACTTGCTGCACGGATGAAGAAGCTGTTCGATTACGAACGGATTGGTCTGCCTGATAAGGCCGGCGGCCACTATTTCTTCACGAAAAATGACGGATTGCAAAACCAGTCGGTGCTTTACGCGCGTAAGGGCCTGAAAGGCAAAGACAGGGTGTTGATTGACCCCAACACTTGGGCAAAGGATGGTGCGACTGCCCTTGCCGACTGGGTACCGTCAAAGAACGGTAAGCTTTTGGCCTATGCCATACAGGACGGCGGCTCGGACTGGCGGACGATCCGTATTCTCGATGTAACCACTGGCAAGCTTCTTGCTGATGAAATCAAATGGGCCAAATTCACCAACATCGCGTGGGTCGGTAACGAAGGCTTTCTCTATTCGCGCTTTGCCGAGCCAAAGGAAGGCGCGGCGTTCCAGTCGCTCAATTACAACCAAACGGTCTATTTCCATAAGGTTGGTACCGACCAGAGCGCGGACGTTGCGGTCTATGCCACGCCAGACCGTAAGGAGCTCGGCCATAGCGCACAGGTCACACATGATGGCCGCTGGGTGGTGATCACAAGCGCGCAGGGGACCGATGAGAAATATGAGCTGAACTTAATCCCGCTTGCTACCAAGAAAGGCCAGCCCCAAAAGTGGGAAGCGCGACCTTTAGTTCAAGGTTTGGAACATGACTGGCAGTTGATTGAGGGTATCGGTGACACGCTCTACTTCGTCACCAACAAGGGAGCGCCGAAACTGAAAGTTGTCAAAATGGACCTGAGTTACAAGCCAAGGGAAGCGCTTGTGCCATGTGGACCGGCAGAAGACTGCGCTTATGACAAATGGGCACCCAAAGAAGTCATCCCTGAACGCGAAGAAACGCTGACCCAAGCGCAGATCGTCGGCAATCGCCTGATTTTGTCCTATATCAAGGACGCGAAGTCGATGGCGTTGATGACGGATCTCGCGGGTAAACCGGTGCAGCAGATTGCACTTAACGCAATTGGCACTGCTTCGGGCTTTTCCGGCAAACCTGGCAATAGCGAGACATTTTATAATTTCTCCAGCTTTAATCAGCCTGGCGCGGTGTACCGCTTTGACAGCAGCACCGGCAAATCTACGCCTTTTGCGACACCAAAGCTCAGCTTTAATCCCGCCGACTATGTCATTGACCAGCAATTCTATCCGTCAAAAGACGGTACGAAGATCCCGATGTTCATTGTCCACAAAAAGGGATTGGATTTATCCAAGGGCGGCGCGCCGACATTGCTATACGGATACGGCGGGTTCAATATTTCGCAGACACCTAGTTTCTCGCCCACGCGCATGGCCTGGATCCAGTCGGGTGGCATTTTTGCGCTCGCCAATCTTCGCGGGGGTGGCGAATACGGAAAGCCGTGGCATGACGCCGGACGGCTTCAAAACAAGCAAAATGTGTTTGACGATTTTGCAGCCGCTGGCGAATATTTGATCGCCAAGGGCTATAGCGCAAAGGGGAAGTTGGCGATCGAAGGTCGTTCCAACGGCGGTTTGCTTGTTGGCGCTTCGCTTAACCAGAGGCCAGATCTGTTTGCCGCCGGACATGCAGCGGTCGGCGTGATGGATATGCTGCGCTTTGACCGGTTTACCGCGGGGCGTTACTGGGTCGATGATTATGGCTATCCAAACAAGGAAGCCGACTTCAGGACGCAGCTTGGATATTCGCCCTATCATAATATCAAGCCAGTGTCGGACTTCCCTGCGGTGATCGTGTCGACCGCCGACACAGACGACCGCGTGGTTCCCGGGCACAGCTTCAAATATATTTCACGCTTGCAGGCCACCTCAACGGGATCAAAGCCCAAAATTATTCGCATCGAAAGCCGGGCAGGGCACGGGTCAGGTAAGCCAACAGATAAACTGATCGAGGAATATTCCGACATTTACGCTTTCCTCGCGAAGTGGACGGGGCTGGATATTCGTGCCGAATAGGCCCTTTTCGCGCCGTGAGTTTAAGGGGTCGTACCCTATGAAAATTTGGTTTTGGGATGGAAGTTGTGGGGGTATTTGAGTGATGAAACGTTGGAATTACGGAGCGGTCGCTTCTGTGCTTGCGATTGCATTGGCGCATCCTGTGATAGGTCAGGACAAGGCCGAGCCGAGCCCACCAGTCCTCAAGAAGGCACCAGCACCTGTGGATTTGCCTTCAAAAATGGCGCAACCAGCAGCAGATACTGATAAGCCGCTGGACGTTAACCCCAATCAGGTATCAGAAATTACAAAGCCGGTGCCCCCCGAATTTCAAAACAAGGCTCCGGCAAAAAGCCCGCCCACATATACGGTCGCGCCACCCGCTCCGCCGTCGAAAATGACGCAGCCGACCACAACCTATGCGCCTGCTTACGCTCCGGCGGCCTATAAGCCACCCAAGGAATTTGATGTCTTTGCCTCAGCCGATGGCAAGACGCTGCATATGGTGGGTGAAATTAATGTCGGTTCGGCAATCATTTTGAAAAACGCCATTCGTAAAAATCCCAAGGCAAAATTGCTGGCAATGTCATCTGTTGGAGGGCGTTTGATTGAAGGCGTAGCGATGGCACATATTGTGCGTGAGTTTGGCCTTGATACCTATGTCGAGTTTCACTGCTCTTCGTCGTGCACATTTGCCTTTCTGGGCGGCAAAAACCGCATCCTTGCCCCGCATGCGAAGATTGGATTTCACCAGGCATCAAACAGCTATTATTATCTGAACCCCAATCAGGATATTATTTCCGAAGACGGCAACATGCTGATGCGCAGTCTTTACGGATCGGCGAAGATGGACGCAGCCATAATCGACGAAGGCTTGAAAACGTCTCCATCAGAGATTTGGTATCCTGATACCGCCAAGTTGCTTGCGGGCAATGTCGTTACCCGGCTGGCGACCAAGGATGATGTAAAAGTGGCATCCGGGTCCTGGGCTTCAGGTCGCAAGCTGATCGAGGAGCTAAACGAAGACCCGCTGTGGCAGATCGTTCAAACAGCGCGGCCCAGTGCTTACCAGCAAGCCGCCGCAGGTGCATGGGACGGGGTTGCTCTGCAAAAAGAAACTCAGGGGATGTTGACAAAGGCACGGACCAGTCTGGTGCGTTTGTTGTTGACCGGGCTGGACCAATATCCCGATGATTTGGTCGATGATTATATCAAGCTGGAGGCTGACATCTGGACCGATAATCCCAATGTCTATAATTTGAACTGTGGCTTTGGTGCCGCCACGAATTTTCCGGTCAGTAACGCGGTCGATAAGGGGCAAATTGCGCGCCAGCTTGCGTTATTCAAGTCGATGGCGGAATTTCGGGTGACGTCATTGGATCCGGGCAAAGCAGCGCGCAGCGCAGCTGGAGCCAAGATGATGGAATTCTGGGGACTGATGATAGCAAATGAAGAATATACATCAGAAAATGTCGCACGCAATTTCTGCTGGGAACCGCAAAGTTATTTTAAGCAGCTGATAAAGATGCCGCGCTCCGAACGACTAGCTACCATCCGGGCAGTCGCGATTTCGACCAAAGGTCTGGGACTTTCGCGCCAATAACGCGACGATAAGCCGTTCATGAAAAAGACGTTTAACCTGAACGCCAGCTTACAACTCAATTCAGCCAGCAATCAGAACGAATCGTCTACTTCTGCAATTGTCGGACGGGAATCATCCCGCACGGCAAACAGGAGAAGACAGATGAAGATTTTGACCAAAAGCCTGTTGGGCGCCGGAGCCGCTGCCGCGGCATTGGTCAGCACCGCAGCACCTGCTGTTGCCGCTCACGGTAATCGTGACTCGATCAGCGCGGGTGATGTGATTGCAGGTGCGCTTATTATTGGCGGACTTGCCGCTGTGCTTTCAGGCGATGACCGCGACGGTCGTTACGACGACGGTCGCTATGATGACCGCGAATATCGAGGCCGCGGTGGACGTCATGGTGGAGGCGATGGTTATGGCTATGATAATGGTCGTCAAGCCGTCAATCAATGTGTCAACGCAGTTGAGCAATGGTCGAGCCGCTATAGCCGGTCAAAAGTAACCGAAATCCGGGATATTGATCGCACTCGCAATGGTTACAAGGTTTCGGGCAAGCTTGTTGTGAAGGACGGTTGGCGCGGACGCGACGATGGCCGTGGATATGGTCGCGGCGATCGTGGCCGGGACGACTACGGATACCGCGGCGATGACCGTCGCTACGGCGACCGCTATGATGACCGGGGCGGCTACGGACGTGGTGGCAATGGCTACGAACGTGGTTACGATAAGGGACGTTTCACTTGCTACGTAGAGCGCGGTCGGGTTGTCGATGTCGATTATCGCGGGCTGGACCAGTGGCGCTAATTTAAGCCCTGCAACAGCAACAGGGCAGGGAGCCCGGGGCAGCAATGTCCCGGGCTCTTTCTTTTGGGCGCGCGAAAGGGTATACTGGCTATTCGTTTCTGAAAGGAACTAGTCATGTTTATGGGTCGCAAATCCATTTCTGCGGTTTTGGCCGCATCGCTTTCGCTATCGGGAGCACCTTCGGTAATGGCTGCATCAGCCGCTCATCGCGTCGCCGCCGCACACGTTACGCTAGATACAGGCTCAGCCAATGGTCATCACCGCTGGCGTCACCGCGATCGTATCTCTGGCGATGATATCATACGCGGCATTGGCATCGTCACAGGCATATTGATCCTGGCAGATGTGGCAGGCCGGACGGCGGAGCGTGCCGAACGACGGGCGGAAGAACGGCAACGCAACGACGATCGCGCCGAAGACGGGCCGGTTGCCTCACCTGCTGCAAATGACGCGGGCGAGGATGTCGGTACAGCTGTTGCGCTGTGCAGCGAGGCGGCAGAACGCAGCAAAGGCGACGGCGCCAAGGTATCGGAAATTGACGCCGTAACGCGTGAGGGCAGCGGCTGGAAAGTCGAAGGTTCGCTGCGCGGTGGCGGCAATGTCGAATTTACCTGTGGCACGACAAGTGGCCGGATAGACTATGTCCGTTTGGGCGACTCGGTAACCTGATCAGAGAATTTCTCTGCGTCTTTCGACTTTTTGTAAATGAAACCGAACAGCGGATAGTGCGTGGTTCCCAGATCACGTAACGGCGCATACCAAACGCGTACCCGGCTCCAGTCTCCTGCTTCCGAAACGTCAATGGCACGCACTCCGCGCTCGATCTGGCCGCGGCGGCCATTGATGCGCGACCAATTGGCATGATCGATCAGGACTTCGCGGTCGGAGATAACTTTGCTGACCATCGCAACATGGCCAATGGGCATGGACTTGATAGGCTTGAAGGCCATAACCGAGCCGACTTTCGGATTGGTTCCGCGATCATAACGACCAGCGGCCTGTGACCACCAGGTTTTTGCATTGCCAAAAATCTCAATGCCCGAAACCTGCCGAGCAAACGGCACGCACTGGAGTGCAAGTGAAGGCGATGTCATGCTGAAAATCGACAGCGCGGCAAGCGCGCCGAATATATATTTGCGAACCATGGTGCGACCCCTATTGTTGGGGGTTCTATCGCTGCAAACGGTTGTAGGGCACAATATATAGTCGCTGACCTGCGCCGTCGGCGGGACGAAACGTTACAATTCTGTTAACCATATTCGTGTTGCCGATGAACAGAAACGGTTCATCGTAGAAAATAGAATCAAGCCGAAAGTGCCGAATACATCATCGTGCGAATTTCGCGCCGAACGGGATAAGTTGAGGACGGGGCAAGCTGTGTCATGAAAATCATGATGAGGTCCTCGACCGGATCAACCAGAAACGCCGTTGAATACATGCCGCCCCAGTAAAACTCGCCCTTGGAGCCCGGGATCAGGGTAGCTGGCGGATCAATGTTGACCGCAAAACCAAGGCCGAAACCAATCCCGGCATTTTCCGCTTCGCTAAATAGCGACTTGCTATGCTGGGTCAGGTCGCCGCCACCGGGCAAATGATTGGCAGTCATCATCTCAATCGTCTTCGGGCTGATGATCTGCACATCGTCCAGCGCTCCGCCGTTGAGCAGCATCCGGCAAAACCGGTGATAATCGGAAAGCGTTGAGGTCAGGCCGCCTCCGCCGGACTCAAAGCTAAAGCCCTGTGCCCAAGCGCTCTCCGCACCAGCCTTGTCGGCCGGTACCATTTTGTTTGTTGGGTGGAAGGCAAAACATTCCGGCAGGCGATTTGCCTTTTCGGGCGGAACCATGAAGCCAGTATCCACCATCCCTAGTGGTTCAAAGATATGTTCGCGAAAATAATCCCCGAGCGACTGTCCGCTGATCCGCTCGACTATGACTCCCAGCACGTCAGTTGAAACCGAATAGTTCCAAGCCGTACCGGGATCAAACTCCAGTGGAATTTTCGACAAATGATCGATGAAGCTCTGACTATTATTGCTGAGCCAGCTTTCTAAATCGGTCTTGCGGTATGCGGCATCGACCGGCGTGCGTTCCTGAAAGCTGTAAGTAAGTCCTGATGTATGCCGCATCAAATCAATGATGTTCATCCGCGTAGTCGGTGGCCGCGTGATGAAGGGCTGATTGCCGCCGCCGGATACAAAGACGCCCAAGTTAGCAAATTCGGGGATGTACTTGGCAACGGGTTCGGACAGCGCGACTTTGCCCTGCTCTACCAGCTGCATAAAGGCTATGCTGGTAACCGGTTTGGTCATGCTGGCGATGCGGAAAATTGCATCGGTTTCGATGCCGGATGACCAGAGATGCGCGATCTCATCCCCGCGCCCGATTAGCAACGCTGCATGGGGCAGTTTACCGAGCGCGAGATATTTTTCTTCGATATGTGCACTGATCCGATCTAGCCGGTCGGGTAAGAAGCCAAGCTCTGCTGAGTCTGATATTTGGGAAGTCATAGCGCCATTTTTCCAAGTAACTGCCGCGTCACAGGATGCGAACTGGCAAGACCGCCATCAACCACCATAGCATGGCCGTTGACATAGCTCGACAAGTCGGAAGCCAAAAATAGCGCGGCATTTGCCAGTTCATTGGGCTGCGCCGCACGTTTGAGCGGATTGAGTTGACCAATCTTGTCGGTCACACCTTTTGCTTCGGCATGGTCAAAAACCGGTTTGGTCATGCCCGTTTCGGTCAGACCCGGGCAAATTGCGTTCACGCGGACATTCGATGTGGTCAGCTGTTGTGCTGCGACTTTGGCTAGGTTGATCACACCGGCTTTAGACGCCGAATAACCGGCAGGACCAGCTCCGCTGTTGAGGCCTGCCACGCTTGCGGTCAGGATGATCGATCCACCGCGCCCTTGCTCTACCATCGCTTTGCCAGCGTGCTTTATCATCAATGCAGGACCGATCAGATTGACGCGAAGCAGTTCCGCCCACTCGACCGGATCGATATCGAAAATACCGCTGAAATCGCCTACTACACCTGCATTGGCAAAGGCGATGTCGATCCCGCCAAATTGCTGAACGGCGAGTGCAACGATTTTTGCGATATCCGCTTCGGACCCTGCATCCATCTCGATTGCATGTGCTGCGTCGCCGATCATTGAAGCGGTTTCATGCACAGCTTTGCTTTTGTCGCCAAGAACAACGCGTGCGCCCTCGGCAGCAAAGCGGATTGCCGAAGCGCGCCCGATTCCCGATCCTGCCCCAGTGATGATCGCGATTTTTCCGTTTAATAATGCCACCAACTATGCTCCTGCTTGTTTTGCGAAGTGCCAAGCTGACTGGGCCAAGCCGTGAACCTGATCTGCCATCGCTTGGGCATGAGCCGAGCTCGCTGTGCCTTCGATCACGCGTTTCTTGATACCCTGCACAATGCCAACCAAGCGGAAGAAATTATAGGCGAAATACCAATTCATGTCCGGGATGCTGTCCCTGCGTGTTGCTGAGCAGTAGCGAATTACCATGTCTTCGAGTTCAGGAATGCCAAGCGCTGCCCTATCCAGATTTTGCACGCCTGACCTGCCGCCATTGTCGGTGACCCAAGCCATCGCGACATACGTGAAGTCAGCAAGCGGATCGCCCAGTGTAGACAGTTCCCAATCAAGCACTGCGAGTACCTTGGGTTCCTTGGCCGCAAAAATCATGTTATCGATACGGTAATCGCCGTGGACGATGCTGGTTCGTGTTTGCTCGGGCAGGGTGCGCGGCAACCACTCGATCAGCTTTTCGACCTCGGGCATGTTTTCGGTTTCAGCGAGGCGGTACTGTTTTGTCCAGCGGCTTACTTGCCGTTCGAAATAATTCCCGGGTTTGCCAAATTCGGAAAGCCCGGCCTCGTCGATGTCGATATTGTGCAACGCGGCCAAAGTATCGATCATCGCTTCATATGTGGCGCGGCGTTCGGCGGGGTTTGATCCCGGCATTGAGCCGTCCCAAATCGTGCGCCCTTCAACCATATCCATAACATAGAACATGGAACCGATGACAGCTTCGTCGGTGCATAGCCCATATGGTCGCGCAACGGGAAAACCCGTGGGGTGTAATCCCGAAATGACTTTGAACTCGCGGTCTACGGCATGGGCACTCGGCAAAAGTTGTCCGAATGGCTTTCTCCGAAATACATAAGACCCCGAATGGGCATCAATCCGGTAGGTTGGGTTAGATTGCCCACCCGCAAATTTTCCCTGACGCAGCGGCCCCTTAAAACCATCGACATTGGCAGTCATCCAATCAGCCAGGCGCGCTTCATCCAAGTGGTCTGCACCTTCGGGCGTTACCGTTCCTGAAAAGGCAGTTTGCGCATCAATGGGTATCGTGCTCATTGGTCGAAAACAATCACCGAACGGGCGGACGTACCGCTTTTCATTTTCTGAAATCCTTCATTGATGGCTGAAAGCGAAATACGTTCGGCGATAATGCTATCGAGATCAAGTAGCCCCCGAAGGTAGAAGTCGACCAACCGCGGCAAGTCAACGGGGAAGCGATTTGCTCCCATGAAAGCACCTTGCAATTTCTTGCCCGACAGCAAATCCATAGCACCCAGACCCACCCGCTCGTTAAGTGGCATCATGCCAAGAATTGTTGCTGTACCACCGCGCCGCAGGACGCCGACTGCCAGCTGGGCCGAAGCAGGTCTGCCCACTGCTTCGATTGCATGATCAACGCCACCCTTGGTCATCTCGACAATGTGCTTGGCGGCGTCATCCATCGCCGCGTCTACAGCATCGGTCGCGCCAAGCTTCTTGGCTAGTTCACGCTTTTCGGGCACTGGGTCGACGGCAATGATCCGACCGGCACCAGCAATTTTTGCAGCATTGATTGTAGCTAAGCCAACACCGCCGCAGCCAACGACTGCCACGGTTTCGCCCGGAACCAGCTTGCAGGCATTGAAAATGGCACCCGCGCCTGTTGTCACGGCGCAACCGAGCAAAGCTGCACGGTCGCTTGGCATATCGGGGTTTATCGCCACGCATGCATTTTCGTGAACGAGCATCTGCTCGGCAAAGGCCGAAAGGTTAAGCATCTGGCTGACCGCCGAGCCATCAGTGCGAGCCAAACGCGGCGCATCACCTTTGGCGCGACGAGTATTACCACCTTGGCACAACGCCATCCGGCCAGTTACGCAATACTCGCATTGACCACAAAACGCAGACAAACACGTTACCACGCTGTCACCTACTTTGACCGTACGCACTTCGCTACCCACCGCCTCAACAATGCCGGCGGCCTCGTGACCCGGCACGCAAGGCATTGCGTGTGGATAGGCTCCTTCCATGAAGTGCAGATCGCTGTGGCACAGGCCGCAAGCAACAGTGCGGATCAGCACTTCACGCGGTCCAGGCTTGGCAATGGAAAGTGTCTCTATGCCAAGCGGCTGCCCCGCCGCAGTCAGAACGGCAGCTCTCATCGGGCAGCGTGCTTCCCGAGTTCCAGTCTAGCAATTGCGCGGTTATGCACTTCGTCGGGTCCATCTGCGAGACGCAGCGTGCGTTGGTGCGCCCAGCTTTGCGCCAGACCAAAGTCATCGGATACACCGCCGCCGCCGTGGGCTTGAATTGCATCGTCGATTATCTTCAGGGCCATATTGGGAGCCTGAACTTTGATCATCGCGATTTCGGCAGCGGCAAATTTATTGCCGACCTTGTCCATCATATCTGCGGCTTTCAGACAGAGCAGGCGCGTCATTTCAATGTCGATCCGCGCGCGTGCGATGCGCTCGTGCCAAATACTGTGTTCGGCAACGGTTTTGCCAAATGCCACGCGCGACGTCAGCCGCTTGCACATTTTTTCGAGTGCAACTTCTGCCGTGCCGATTGTGCGCATGCAGTGGTGGATACGCCCTGGGCCAAGGCGGCCTTGTGCTATTTCAAAACCGCGTCCTTCGCCGAGCAGCATCGCATCTTCTGCATTGACGCGAACATCATTCAACTGAATTTCCATGTGGCCATGCGGAGCGTCGTCATAGCCAAAGACCGGCAAATGCCGGATGATGTTAACGCCGGGAGCATCGAGCGGCATTAGGATCATCGACTGTTGTTGATGCTTGTTGGCTTCAAAGTCAGTCTTGCCCATGACGATTGCGACTTTGCAGCGTGGGTCGCCTGCGCCAGACGACCACCATTTGGTGCCGTTTACAATATAATCGTCTCCGTCTCTGGTGATCCGCGTTTCGATGTTGGTCGCGTCCGATGATGCAACTGCGGGTTCAGTCATCAGGAATGCAGAGCGAATTTCTCCATTCATCAGTGGTCGCAACCAGCGTTCTTTTTGTGCAGCACTTCCGTAGCGGTAGAGAACTTCCATGTTACCCGTGTCGGGGGCGGCGCAGTTGAAGACTTCGGATGCAAAACCTACGCGCCCCATTTCCTCTGCGCACATGGCATATTCCAAATTGGTCAAACCCGGCGATTCGAAATCAAAGCTATCATCAACATGCGCGCGCCCCGACGTTGGCGGCATGAACAAGTTCCAAATCCCGGCGTCTTTGGCTTTGACTTTCAACTCTTGGACAGTTTCCAGAACCTTCCAGCGTTCGCCACTGGCATCTTCAGCTTTATAGTCCTCGACTCGGGGATAGACATGCAAGTTCATGAATTCGCGGACACGGTTGCGCCAATAGGTTTGCTTTTCGGTGGGCTCGAAATCCATGTTTTTCCTCTTTCATGTTTTGCCTGCACGAATCCGGTCGGGTTTCGGACAACGCTAATTCTATGATCATCCTGTCTTGTCAAAGGGCAGAGGTCAACGCGTATGAAATTACCGCTACGGAAAGGCGGGTGTACCAGTTGACGCTTGCGTAAAGAACGCGATGCGACCTATTGTTTTACTCTAGATTGAGGAGAATCTGTGTGAGCGACCTGGAAAATTTTCGCATCGAAGCCCGGGGGTGGTTGGAAGAAAATTGTCCGCCAGAAATGCGACAACCCGCAAAGGGTGACGGAGATATTTGTTGGGGCGGACGTAACTTTGTTTTCCAAAGTGACGCACAAAGACTTTGGTTGGAGCGCGCAGCGGCAAAGGGCTGGACAGTTCCTGATTGGCCGTTGGCCTATGGCGGGGCAGGACTAAGCGCGGCTGAAGCGAAAGTTCTAAGGTCAGAAATGGCGAAGTTGAAATGCCGTTCTCCCCTCAATAGCTTTGGCATTTGGATGCTTGGCCCTGCATTGTTGCAGTTCGGTACCGAAGAACAGAAGCGTCATTATCTGCCACAAATCGCGCGTGGCGAAATTCGTTGGTGTCAGGGCTATTCGGAACCGGGATCAGGCAGCGACCTGGTCAGCCTGCAGACCTTTGGTGAGGACAAGGGCGACCACTGGCTGGTCAATGGCCAAAAGGTTTGGACCAGCTACGCGGATCAAGCAGACTGGATATTCTGTCTGGTGCGGACCGACAGAGCAGACCGTTATAAGGGCATTTCATTCTTGCTGTTCGACATGACGACGCCGGGTGTTTCCACGCGACCGATAAAGCTAATTTCGGGCAGTTCGCCATTTTGCGAAACGTTTTTCGACAATGTGAAAGTGCCCAAAAACCAGATTGTCGGCGAAGTAGGTCGCGGCTGGGATGTGGCAAAATATTTGCTTGGCCACGAACGCGAAATGATCTCCGGCATGGGTGGCGACGGCGGTACTGTCTCGCTTGGTGCGGGCTTCAAGGATGTGCTTGTTGATGAGCCGGTGTTGCGCGCTCAAATGGCATTGTTCGATGTTGAGAGCCTGTCTTTTCGCGCCCACAGCGAACGCTTCATGGATGAATGGAAATCAGGGAAAGCACATCCGGCTTACTCGAACTTGATGAAATATGTGGGGACAGAGCTCAACAAGAAACGCCACGAATTGGTCATGGCCGCTGGCGGATCAGAGGCGTTGGAATGGGAAAGCCAGCGGACAAAGGGTGGCAAACACGCCCGGGACTGGCTCCGCACCAAAGGCAATAGTATCGAAGGTGGTACCAGCGAAATCATGCTCAACGTTGTTGCCAAACGTATCCTTGATTTGCCGGGAGCCTGAACGATGGCGATGATTTTAGACGACGACCAATCGATGCTGCGCGACACAGCGCGGAATTTCATGGCAAGCGAAGCACCGGTTTCGCATTTCCGCAAATACCGGGACATGAAATGTAAGGACGGTTTTGCACATGGCCTTTGGAAACAATTTGGTGAAATGGGCTTCACTGGCATTTTGATCCCCGAAAACGAAGGCGGATTGGGGTTGGGTCATGTCGAGGCCGGGATCGTTCTGGAGGAAATCGGCCGCAATCTCTCGCCTTCGCCGTTTCTTACAACTGCCGTCGCAGCCGTAGAAGCACTTAAGGCCTCGGGTAGCAATATGCGGGAGCGCTGGTTTCCTGGAATCATTGCGGGTGAAACTGTCATTGGTCTCGCTATCGACGAAGACGCAAAGCACCGCCCCGAACGGATAACATGCGTTGCCGAGCGCAGCGGTAATGGCTTCAAATTATCGGGCAAGAAGCAATTTGTGGTTCAAGGCGCGTCGGCGGATATGCTGATCGTCGCAGCGCGGACAGCTGGTTCTGACAAGGACCCTGAGGGGCTGACTTTATTTGCCATCGAAAAGGATGCGGCCGGCTTGTCATTAGAAGCTGCCCGTTTGGTAGACTCGTCCATGGCTGCACATATCATATTTGACGGCGTCGAAGTCACTGCTGATGCTGTAATCGGCGAAGTCGATGGCGGCAGAGCATTGCTCAACCGCTTGCTTGACGCCGGACGCGCCGGAGCAGCAGCGGAGCTGGTCGGCGTGGGGTCAGGTGCAATGGAAATGACCTTTGACTATCTGAAAACGCGCAAACAGTTCGGAAAATTGATCGGAGAGTTTCAGGCACTGCAACACCGCGCGGCGCATCTTTACGGCGAAATTGAAATGGCACGCTCGGTCGTTCTGAAGGCGCAAAACCTGCTCGATGAAGGAAAAGGCGGCGCAGAACTATATGTTTCGGCTGCAAAAGCCAAAGCCGCACTTGCGTCCAATCTTGCCGTGCGCGAAGGGGTGCAAATGCATGCCGGCGTCGGGATGACCGATGAATATGATATTGGCCTTTATATGAAGCGCGACCGCAGTTTGAACGAGTTTTTTGGCGATGCATATTTCCACGCGAACCGTGTGGCACAACTGAATGGATATTGATGATGGATATTGGTAAACTTTTCAGCCTGAAAGGCCGCGTTGCCTTGGTCACAGGCGGATCTAAGAATCTGGGTCGCCATATTGCCGAGGGCTTCATCGCTGCGGGAGCGAAGGTATATATATCCTCACGCAAGGCCGATGCATGCGACAAAACGGCGGCCGAACTCGGTCCGAATTGCATTTCGCTGCCGATGGATGTGTCCACCGTTGAAGGCTGCCGTGCATTGGCCGCGCAATTTGCCGAGCGCGAAGAAAAGCTCGACATTTTGGTCAATAATGCCGGTGCGGCTTGGGGTGCGCCATTTGAAGACTTTCCGGAAAGCGGCTGGGACAAGGTCATGGACCTGAACGTCAAAGGCCCGTTCTTTTTGACCCAAGCCCTGCACAAGCAATTGAAAGCTGCGGCCTCTAAGGGGCAACCTGCCAAGGTGATCATGATTACCTCGATTGACGGCCTGCGGCTCAACCCTTGGGAAACGTACAGCTACCATGCTTCAAAAGCGAGTTTGGTCTACCTGACGCGGCGGATGGCGGCGCGGTTGGTGCAGGATCAAATTAATGTCACGTCGATTGCACCGGGGGCTTTTGCTTCTGACATGAACAAAGTCGCACGAGATCACGGCGATGTGGTCGCCAAGAACATTCCAAACGGCCGGATCGGAGTGGCCGAAGACATAGCAGCGGCTGCTATTTTCCTAGCATCGAACGCGGGTAACTATGTCGTCGGTGATACCATTGCTGTAGATGGCGGCGTGGCCCTCGCAAATATCGGCACTGCAAATATTGATGTGTAAGAACTGAAGCGTAGTTGCAAATTTTGCATTTAATATCTTTCTTTTCGCAATTGCAGCATTTGTCGGGATAACGCATATAGTGTGCATCAGCTAAGCGCTGACACACAGATTTGACCGGCGGGCTCTCTCCTCCTCTCCCTCGCTCGCTGCGTCACCTGAACGGCCTTCATGCATAGCGTGGAGGCCGTATGTGTTTTACCTGATTTTTCCACCAATTTATCGGCGACCTGTGGATAAGTGTTCACTTTCCTCTTGGCGCGACTCGAAAGCTATGAGAGCCTTAGGTCGTTGAGATTGACGTTACGACTTGCAGGCATTTTAGAGATAAAAGGCCGCTCATAGGAACAGATATCCCGACCATCTGAAAGGGTGGCAATTGAGTCGCAGGACTCAGAAGTCAGCTGGCAGGGTGCGCATGGGAAAACAGTCGAATATGCGAACAACTGCGTGAAACCGGTTGTCACCGCAAATTTTCAGGAAACCGCACATGCACAGGTTTTTCTGACCCTTTGGGAAAGAAAACCGGACGCCGGATAATCGGAAAGAATTGCCATCACGGCAAGGGACTTCCACCATCAGGCGCAGTGGGCGCTGGTAGCAATACCAGCGCCCATTTTATTGCCGACACGACCCAAGTTGCCCCCCAAGGCTACGTCGCATCGCCGTATTTAGCAGAAAAAAGAATCTTTGACCGTGACGTACGTCACGGACGAATCGATGTAACTTGCTGCAAACCATCTTTGCGACCCGGTGGCTTTGGACGAACCTAGCTTGACTAAAGTCACATACTTGCCGGATGGTGGAGCGGAAGCCCCATCATCCGGTTTTTCTTTTTGGAGCTGCTCGGCCTAAACTTGCGCTTTGAGCAACCAGTCATGGAAGATTTTTACAGCCCGTCGCTTGAGCGCGCGAGGGCGGCAAACAAACCAATAGCTGTACGGGCTTTCAACCTCGACATTGAAGAGCCGAGTTAGCCGGGGGTCTTTTGCATCAGAAAAATGTGCGCCGTGCATGATCGCAATGCCAAGGCCGTTTGCCGCAGCCTCCAGCATCAAAGGCCCGCTATCGATATGATCAATCGCCGCGGGTTTCAGTTTCGGAACGCCCATTGCCTCGCGCCAACTGTTCCAGATTAAAGGCATGTCGCTATGTACCAGGATCGTTTGACCGCTGAGATCCGAAGGGCTGGAGATGTTCTGGTTGGCAGCCCACTCCTTCGACGCGATGGCATAGACGGTATTGCGGTCCAGCCGGACGCTATAAAGTTTAGAATCGACTTCTGCTGCAATGATGATGGCGGCATCGACGACGTCGCCAAGCAGATTTTCGGCATGTCCTGATGTGTCGACATCAATGTGCAGTTTCGGAAACAATTTACGCAACTCCGGCAAGCGCGGCATCAGTCGCTGCGCACCAAATAGCGGTAGGAGTCCAAGCCGAAGCCGATATTCTCCGCCGTGACCGCTTAATTCCTCAATCGATTCCGCCATAGAGTCGAGTGCCGGTTCGATCACAGCAAGCAACGCATGGCCGTCGCTATTCAGCAACATGGCTTGCGAATGCCGGTCAAACAGCGGCTTATCCATGAAGTCCTCTAGCGCCTTTATCCGGCGGCTAAGTGCAGGGGCGGACAAAGACATTTCGCTCGCTGCTGATTTGGCAGAGCCAAGCTTTGCAACACGAACAAAGGCTTCCAGTGAACGCAAGGGCGGTAATCGACGCATAAGATTCGCGAATCCTCTCGACGACTTAGATATGGCCGATTGCAAAATTTGCAATCAAAAGTGGTTTGTTCGCACTTGCACAATTGTGGAGAGGGAGCGATACCAACTGTGCCTTATAGGCATCCTCTCCTAAAGACTTGCATGGGTCGGCTCTCTGCCGGCCCTTTTTTTGCGCATTTTCCGCCTCTTCGGGGTTCGCAAACCGTGTAAACTTCCCTATCTCTTTGAAAATATGATCAGGAGAGTCGCTGATGGCAAAGAAACCGGAAATTTCGAAACTCCAAGTTGCCAGCGCCAAACCTGAAGATTCTGGCCGTGGGCTAGCGCGGCTCTCACGCGAATTTATGTCAGCCAATGGGCTTGTCCAAGGCGATGTTATCGAAATCCTGGGTAAGCGGTCAACCGCCGCTATTTGCGTCGATCCCTATCCCGAAGATGAAGGTTTAGCGGTCGTGCGTCTCGACGGGCTACAACGCGCGAATGCCGGTGTCGGCGCCGGCGAAATGGTAGGAGTAAAAAAGGCTGAAACAAAGCCCGCGACGCGGGTAGTACTGGCCCCGGCCCAGCGTGATATTAGGCTGGAAGGATCTGCGCATGCCTTGCACCGCAGCTTCATAGGCAAGCCGGTGACGGCTGGCGACATTATCGCAACGCACGGACAACAGCGCGTGGCACGAGATGACATGCCGCCGCAATTGCAACAAATGCTTGCCGCACCGGCTTTCGCACTGACCGAAATTCGCCTGGCCGTAGTATCGACCGCCCCAAAGGGTATTGTGCATATTGACGAAAGCACCGAAATTGAATTGCTGCCCGAGTTTGCAGATGCACCTGATGGCCGCCGTGCTGATGTGAATTACGACGACCTAGGCGGTATGAACGAAACGGTCAAAGCGCTGCGCGAAATGGTTGAGTTGCCGCTGCGATATCCGGAACTTTTCACCCGGTTGGGTGTTGACCCGCCACGCGGCGTATTGCTCCACGGTCCTCCAGGCACCGGCAAGACACGCCTTGCGCGCGCCGTTGCCAACGAGAGCGAGGCAGAGTTCTTCTTGATAAATGGTCCCGAAATCATGGGATCGGCATATGGCGAGTCAGAGAAAAAGCTGCGCGAAGTTTTCGAAGCCGCTGCCAAGGCCGCGCCCTCTATTCTGTTCATTGATGAGATAGACTCGATAGCACCCCGGCGAGACAAAGTGCATGGTGAAGCTGAAAAGCGGCTGGTCGCTCAACTTTTGACGTTGATGGACGGGCTGGAAGCGCGGACCAATTTGGTCGTGATTGCTGCGACCAATCGCCCAGAAGCTATTGATGAAGCACTACGCAGGCCTGGCCGCTTTGACCGCGAAATCGTGGTTGGCGTACCCGATGAAAATGGCAGGCGCGAGATTCTGGCAATCCATACCCGCGGCATGCCGCTTGGCCCCCGTGTCGACTTGAAAGAGCTTGCGCGCACCACTTACGGCTTTGTGGGTGCAGATTTGGCTGCGCTTGCCCGCGAGGCGGCAATTGAATGCGTGCGGCGGATCATGCCCAAGCTTGATCTGGGCTCAAAGACTATCCCCGACGGCGTGCTCGACTCGCTTAAAGTAACACGAGAGGATTTCCTGGAAGCGCTCAAACGCGTCCAGCCATCTGCGATGCGCGAAGTTATGGTGCAGGCTCCCGACATCGGCTGGGAGGATGTGGGGGGACTTGATGACGCCCAAATGCGCCTAAAAGAAGGGGTCGAGCTACCGCTTCGTACGCCTGAAGCTTTCCGGCGTTTGGGCATTCGCCCCGCCAAAGGATTTTTGCTTTACGGTCCGCCAGGCACGGGAAAGACGTTGCTTGCCAAGGCCGTGGCGCGTGAAGCCGCGGCCAATTTCATCGCGACCAAAGCCTCCGATCTTTTGTCCAAATGGTACGGTGAAAGCGAACAACAAATCGCACGGTTGTTTGCCCGCGCGCGTCAGGTTGCGCCAACGGTTATCTTCATTGACGAGATTGACAGTTTGGCACCTGCGCGCGGATCAGGTGTCGGCGAACCGCAAGTAACCGAACGTGTGGTGAACACGTTGCTTGCCGAAATGGACGGCTTGGAAGAGCTGCAATCGGTGGTAGTCATTGGTGCAACCAATCGACCGACATTACTTGATCCTGCGTTGTTAAGACCGGGGCGTTTTGACGAACTGATCTATGTCACTGTGCCTGATGCCGGCGGTAGGCGACGGATACTTGCTATACATACCTCAAAAATGCCACTCGCTGCCGATGTCGATTTGGACCACATTGCTGAGGAAACTCCGCGCTTTACCGGCGCGGATCTCGAAGACGTGGTTCGGCGTGCCGGGCTATTTGCGCTTCGTGAAGGCGGTAATGATGCCAAGGAAGTGACGATGAAGCATTTCCGCGAGGCACTGAAAGCGTCGCGGGCAACGGTTACCCCTGAAATGGAGAAGGAATATCAGGCGATCGAATCCAAACTGAAGCAATCCGCTTCGGAACCCGTCGGGATAGGATTTGTGTCACCCGGCATGGTGAAGCCCGCACGTGCCGAAAAGCACGGCGATGTGGTTGATTAGCTAAAGCTCAACTAGCCCTTGCGATTGTGGATTCGGGCTCGCGTTCGGCAGGCGCAACTCCGGTGGGTCGGTTGCGATCGCGCTTTTGAACATTCCAAACCAAGCCCGCGCGTTCCATCATATTGATCGTCCAGCCATTAAAGTCGAGCTCCCACCAGCCAACCTTATTATGTGCTGCGCGTGGCTGCGCATGGTGGTTATTGTGCCAACCATCGCCAAGTACGAGCAAATTGACCCACCAGTTGTTGGTGGCTTTGCCGCAATCATGATACCGACGGTAACCAAAAACATGGGCGAAGCTGTTCGTTCCCATCACACCATTTAGGAAAATGAAAGTGCGGAGAAATCCGCCAACCAGAATTGTTGCAAGAACGTCTTGCATGCCGCCAAATATCAACGCCCACGCGGCGGGAAACAGAACGAGCGAAAACGCCACCCAGAACCAGCGGGTTCGGTGACAGAATTCAACAGGGGCATCCCCAACCAAACCTTTCCCATATATGTCCATGTCCGAATGGGCATTGTCCCAAAGCCAGCCCAAATGGGAAATCAACAAGCCTTTAACCAATCCCATAGGGCGACCATGGCCATCGATATAGGGACTATGAATATCGCCGACTTCATCATGAAACGCATGGTGCCTGCGGTGATCTGGTGCCCATTTACGCACAGAACCCTGACAAACCATTTGGCCGCAAATGCCGATGAAATAGCGCATTGCGGTCGAAGTCTCGAATGACTTATGCGAAAAGTAACGGTGAAAGCCGACGGACAATCCGAAATTGATGATCAGATAGCCAACGATGAAGGCAGACCAGACCACCCAACCGGTCGGCTGGGTAAAGGCCCAATATGCACCCGTAAGGCCACCAAAAACCTGCAATGCAGCCAGGACGGAATATTCGATCTGCTTCGTGCGGGCAACAGGGCCCCCAACAAGCACACCGGGACGCGGCGAACCTCTCCCTTCGCGTTCCCATTTGCGATCAAGCGGATAAAGCCCTGTGTTGGTCATGCTCATATTGCCCCGTCCACGTTTCGAATCATTGATCCGCCGTGTAGTTATGTCGCCCTAAGCATGATTTTGTGCCGTTTTCTGCAACACTGTCAACAATGTTGACTGAGATGAGCAATGAGGCACGGGTTCTTAGTGCTTGGTCAGTCGAATAAGCGCCATATCATAACCCAGTTCCCGAACACGGCTTTCGATCCTTTGCCGGGTAGGTGCGGTCGGATTCGGGGTGCGCGAAAGCATCCACAAATAGCGACCGCTAGGCTCTCCTACGATGGCCCAACTATAGTCGTCAGCGCGGTCCAGCACCCAATAATCGCCCCAAAAAGGCCCGAAGAAGGAAACACGGAGTTTTGCTCCGTCGCTGCCTTCAACTATTTTTGCGCGGCCTGTTGCCGTTTTCAACTTGCCGTCAGGCGAGTCTTTGCGGCAGCTGTTGAGCACTTTGATATTGCCGTCCTCTCGCAGACTATATTCGGCGGTTACAGCCTCGCAGTTCTTTTGAAATGCCTGCTCATAGCGGCCAAGCTCATACCACTTACCCAGATAGCGGTTTGTCTCCACCGCCTTTGCAGGTTGTGGAACCGACACATTGCCGACCGGCCCTTTTTGTAACGCCGCGCAAGCAGAAAGAGACAATGGCAGGCTAAGGGCAAGAAATAGTTTTTTCATAACACCACCTTACCGCCATTTTGATGGCTCGTCGATGAACGGGCAAATACGGCAAGTTTAATGTGCCGCACCCCAGCTGGCACCGGTGCCTATGTCGACACCAAGCGGAACCGAAAGCTTCACAAAAGGTTCGGCGGCGTTTGCCATCACGGCTTCGATAACCTTGCTTGCCGCAGCGACGTCAGCCTCTGGAAGCTCGAAAACCAATTCGTCATGCACTTGCAGTAGCATTTTGACATGACCCAACCCGGTCTCTTCCAAGGCAGGGACCATCCGCACCATGGCGCGCTTGATAATGTCAGCGCAGGTGCCTTGGATAGGCGCGTTGATCGCGGCGCGTTCGCTGCCCTGCCGCTCTGCCCCATTGGCCGACTTGATCCGTGGGAACCAGCATTTGCGACCGAACAAGGTTTCGGAATAGCCCTTTTCGCGGACGCTCTCGAGCGTTTCCTGAATATAGCCGCTGATGCCGGGAAAGCGCTTGAAATAAGCATCAATCATAGCTTGCGCTTCGTCGGGTGTGGACTCGAGCCGTTTGGCTAAACCCCAGCGCGAAATGCCATACAGGATCGAG
Organism: uncultured Alphaproteobacteria bacterium; assembly: GCA_963763915.1. Taxonomy (GTDB): domain Bacteria; phylum Pseudomonadota; class Alphaproteobacteria; order Sphingomonadales; family Sphingomonadaceae; genus Sphingorhabdus_B. The sequence continues at coordinate 499,945 of CAVXQH010000001.1, read as the reverse complement.
AAGTTGATCGTTTTTGCTCGACCACGAGTATCGCGGTTGACCTCGCCGAACAGCTCTTGCGCCGTGCGCGCGTGGATGTCCTCACCATTGGCAAAGGCGTCTTTCAGCGCGGGTACATCGGCAATATGTGCGGCCAGCCGCAGTTCGATCTGGCTATAGTCTGCCGCCAATATGACATTGCCTGGTTCGGACACAAATGCATCGCGGATCTGCCGTCCGATTTCGGTGCGGATAGGGATATTCTGCAAGTTCGGATCAGTTGAAGCGAGCCGCCCGGTCTGCGCACCAACAAGGCTGTAGCTGGTGTGCACACGGCCGGTTTTGGCGTTGATCTGTTCTTGCAAGCTGTCAGTATAGGTTGACTTTAGCTTGGCAAGTTGACGCCACTCAAGAACCTTCCCCGCTATTTCGACGCCTTGTCCGGCCAAATCTTCCAACACGGTAACGTCCGTGGAATATTGGCCTGATTTGCCCTTCTTGCCGCCTTTATGGCCCAGCTTTTCGAACAGGATCGTGCCAAGCTGCTGGGGGCTACCAATCGCAAATGGCTGTCCGGCAAGCGCATGGATGTCGCTTTCCAATTCCGCGCCAGCCTCAGCAAATTCCTGCGACAAGCGAGCAAGTACGGTTCGGTCAACCTTAATACCGTTACACTCGGTGTGGGAAAGCACGGGTACCAATGGCCGGTCCACCAATTCATAGACACGCGTTGCGCTCTCTGGCGGCATTCTAAGCTTTAGATGATGCCAAAGCCGCAAAGTTATGTCAGCATCTTCGGCAGCGTAACGGGTTGCATCGGCCAAAGGTACTTCGGCAAAACTGATCTGGCTTTTGCCTGTCCCGGTCAACGACTTGTAGCTGATCGGTTCATGATCAAGATGAAGCTTGGAAAGTTCGTCCATCCCGTGACCGTGAGCGCCGGCATCAAGCGCGAAGCTCATCACCATTGTGTCGTCGATCGGAAATATCGCGACATTGTGTTGGCGCAACACGGACATATCATATTTCAGGTTCTGCCCGATTTTCAGCACGGCGTCGTCTTCAAGCAGCGTTTTCAGCCTTGCGAGTGCGGTAACGCTGTCGATCTGCACCGGCTTCTCGGAAAACATGTCATCTCCGCCGTGCGCAAGCGGCACATAGCAAGCCTGCCCGGGAGCGACCGCGAGGCTGAAACCCACCAGCTTGGCTGTTACGGCCTCAAGGCTATCCGTCTCCGTGTCAAAGCCCACAACTCCGGCTTCGCGCGCACGCGCAATCCAAGCATCAAGCGTCGCAACATCGGTGACACAGGCATAAGCGCTCGTGTCGATGGCTGGCATCGCGGCCGGACTAGCGGCTTGTCCTTTGGCGGGCGCATGTGCCGCGCCGTCACCTTTTGTTTCAGCTTTGGGTGCCCCGGCAATTGCCTTGTTTGCCGCCGCCGTATCGCCGCCGCCCTTGTTGATGCGGTTGAGCAGCGACTTGAAATTATGTTCTTCAAGGAATGGGCGAAGTGGCCCTTCAGGTATCGGGCGCAGCTCCATATCGTCGAGCGCGATGGGCAGGGGGCAATCTTCTTTCAACGTCACCAAAACTTTGGAAAGCCGGGCCATTTCGATGTGCTCGATCAGATTGTCGCGCATTCTTGACGGTTTCATGTCTGGTGCCGCGGCAAGCACGCTCTCCAGATCGCCAAATTCGTTGATGAGTTTTGATGCAGTCTTAGGGCCAATGCCGGGTACGCCGGGTACGTTGTCGCTGCTGTCCCCCATAAGTGCAAGGACATCACCGACGAGTTCGGGGCCGACGCCGAACTTCTCGATTACATCTTCGCGGTTGATGCGCTTGTCCTTCATCGTGTCGAACATGTCGACACCGTCACCGACCAGTTGCATCAGGTCCTTGTCCGAAGAGATGATCGAAACTTGCCAGCCGCGCGCGCGCGCCGCGACGGTATATGCCGCGATCATATCGTCGGCTTCGACATTTTCTTCCTCGATCATCGGCAGCGAGAAGGCGAGCGTGGCATCGCGGATCAACGGGAATTGCGGACGGAGGTCTTCCGGGGCTGGCGGGCGATTCGCTTTGTACTGATCATAAATCTCGTTGCGGAAACTTGTGCCTGCTTTGTCGAGCACAACGGCCATGTGGGTGGGGCCGTCAGCAGCGTGTAGGTCGCTGGCCAGTTTCCAAAGCATTGCCGAATATCCTGCCACTGCCCCCACTGGTACGCCTGCAGGATTGGTCAGCGGCGGTAAGCTGTAATAAGCGCGGAATATGTAGGCGGAACCGTCAACGAGATAGAGATGCTTTTGTTCAGACATAACCCCGCCGATAGCAAAGGCGATTGAACGAGTCTTGCGATTCCTGTTAGGCGCGCATTACGATTTTGGCGGGCAAATGCGTTGCTATGTCGCCATCGGCTTGCACGGGGCAATCCTGGTCAGCTCGTATGTCTAGCGATGTTGTTGTAACGCTAATCGCATTTTGCAGCGACTGGGCGCGCCCCCGAAGAACAGCAATCATGAAGGCGAGAAAATCGAACCGTTTTGCGCGCTTCAACGCAACGATGTGAAGCAGCGGACTTTCCAGACGGGCTTCTGGAGCAAAGCTAAACTTGCCCGCAAAATAGCGACCATTTGCGATGTAAATGGCTTCGCAGTCAAATGTCCCCTCATCATAAATGACGCGCAGTTTTGGGCGTTGCCATTTAAGGCCTATTTGAAGCAACGCGACACCGTAAGCTGCTCGTCCGATAAATTGCTTCAAGCGTTCCGACACACGCGCGACCGCCAATGCATCGGGCCCGATACTCGCACAAACGCTGAACAACGTGTCGTTTAATAGTACTGGTTTATAGCGTGCGGGAGGCGAACGCAGTGTTTGGGCGACAAACTTGCGCGGGTCGCGTGATGCCTCTTGTTCCAGCGCAATCAAGTTAACCGTGCCCATCGGGTAAACACAGATCGGAGGTAAGGCTGGCACGGATTGTAACGCTGCCAGGGCATGCCGGGCAGTGCCATCGCCGCCCGCGATGCAGATGATTGTTGCAGCCGGGGCCAATTCAAAACCCGCGCGCGGCGAGCATTGCGAGTTTATGACCGTGTATCCAGCGGCGTCCCAAGCTTCTTGCAAGGCGCGCATCCGCGTTTCCGAATAAGAGCCGGCATCAGGATTGGAAATGATTTGAACGCACGAACTTTTCACGATCAATAGTCGCTTACGGGCGGCGGCACTATTTTTTCGGGCTTTATTGGCCGCCATATGGGAGCGCGCCCGAGCCGAGCATTGAATAGCGTGTTGAAAGTCAATGGATCGGGTTTGCTCGCGTCCAGTCCTTCGCCGTATATCTGCGCGACGCTTGGCTTGTCGTAACCCATTTCAGTGAGCAAAGTCGGGAATATCCGGAAATGGCTTGAACCATTAAAATTGCGGGTCGCTGCTTCCTTCCAAAGATTCGACCCCTCTTTTTCGATCACCAATAATGGTACCACGCCCTCTTCAACTTGTGGCTCGGGGTGGCAGTGCGTTATTGATCCCGGATTACCGCGCTCGTGCAAATCTTGCCCGTGATCGGAAGTATAAATGATCGTTGCCTCGCCAATTTTCGACTTGACAAAAAGCCTGTCGAAAAACGCGCCGACATTCCACTGCACGGTATTGCGGTAAGAATTGCGATATAGTCGCCAGTTTTCAGGCCCGTCGACCATGTTGTGACGCATATTGACGTCGGCAACATTTAGCGATTGACCGCGTGGCATGGCCGGTTTGTATTGCAGATAGCTGTCCGGATATTTGTCGGCAATCGGGAAATGGGCACCCACTTTGTTGACCAGGATGAACTCGGCTTTTGTGTTGTTTAGGCTAGCGGCGATTGCATCGGCTGCTGCCATATCGCGTTGGATAATGGGAGTTTTGTCAAACTGGACGAACCGGTCAATGCTGCGCAAGTCATTGGTCGTCATGCCGTTTTGCAAACCGCCGCCATCGCGCTGGGCATCAATATAGATGGTCGAAAGCCCCGCCTTTTTCGCATAGCTCCATATCGAGGGCATCGATGAAATTGTCTTTTGATAGTTTGTGCGCGTGCCGCCAAATTGGAGGCCCTGATTGCTACCAATGCTGCAGTTTGTTCCCGACGCTGCAATGCCAAAATTGCTGATCGACACGCCTGCGACTGGACCGACGAGACCCGAACGCACGCCGTATTTGTTATTGATGTCGAGATAATGGCCGGCGATGCTTTCATCGATGATCAGCACAATGTCGCGGGCCACTGGTTTATCTGTCCTTGGCATAGAAACCGATTTGCGCGGACCCGAATCGTCGGATGCAGCTTCATAAAGAAAAAGCGAGGCGTAACTTGCCCCCACCCACGCGCTTGGCAATCCCTTGCCTCCTTCGCCGCCGCGTATGAAAAGGACGATCGTTAACAGAAAAGACCCAGCGAGCGTTGCTCCAATCGCTTGAAAGGGCGTGATAAACCGTTTTCCAGCAGGAACCAAACCAACTCCAAAAAACAGGAAGAAGGATTTTGTTCCAGCCCATAGAATGGCGCCCCAGTGCTGGTGTACCGCATCGCCAACAAACCCGGTGCTGTGTGCCAAGTTGACAAACGCATCATAGCTTAACATCTCGTCGCTGGCCTCGGCAAAGCCATCCATGACGAACGAAGCTGCCGCCAAAATTATAGCGACGATCCAGCGCAAAAAATGCTGTTTGATTTGCGCCGCTGCCCAGAGGCATGCCGCCAGAGCAACGAACAAACCTAAATACGCCAAGAGGGAAGTTGACAGCTCAAGCGAGGCCAAACGTTGCGCGATATCAGGCGCACCAAAAGTTAGGCCGATTATCAGTAGGACATTTTTGATCCAGCTTTGACTTGTGACCACACCGGCAAAAGCTGACTGTTTTTTCCCCGTCATGCTTTTGTCATTATCATTTAGGTATTTAATAGTCTTTAGCAAATCACAGCTGGCCGATTTCGAAATCGGCTTGTCGCTTATCCTGTGTTATGAGAGTAATACGGCATGGCAGGACTGGAACAGATTGACTTGATGGCGAGAGGCGGTTCGCTTGCCTTGCTTGCGCTTTGGTGCTGGCTTCTGATCCGCGATCATTCTCGCGCCCTGCCGGCACAGATGGCCGTCATGATGAATTTTGCAGTTGCTTGCCACATATTGGCAACGCTTTCGCCGCTAAGCATTTTTGCCCCCAGCGATTTTTTCTTTGAACTTTTTTCCGTCACAGTGCCGGGCTTTTTTTGGTTGTTTGCGCGCACATGGTTCAACGATGAAAGCCGGGTCGGCTGGCGTAGCTGGGCCTTGATTGGTGTGGCAATGCTGCTTTTGGTGGCGCTTTGGGTGCTGTATCCCGTTAGGAACATGGCTTTTTGGGTTGCCGTGGTATTGCTGCGAAGCATGATGTTTGCCTTTACCGTTGCCGGTCTATGGGTGGTCTGGCGGGGGCGGGACGGAGATCTGGTGGAGGCGCGACGGCGTTTGCGGATCAGATTAGTGGGCGGGGTTGGCGCTTACGTGTTGCTCGTTAACACGCTGGAAGTTCTGATCTTGCGCGATTTGGGCCCCGTCAGTTTGCGAACCTATATTGAAATCGGTGTCTTGGCCTTAACCTTTGGCTTTTGTGCCTTCATGTTTCAAATTCGACAGGTCGATATGTTTGAACCGGTGCAGAGTTTGACACCAGAAAAAGCGCAACAGCTTGATCCATCGCTTGCTGCTTTGGGCGAAAAACTGAAATCATATATGGTCACTACATTGCCCTATCGCGACGAAACGCTATCGATCGCAAAGCTGGCTCAACAAGTGGGAGAACAAGAATATCGCTTGCGCCGCAGCATCAATCAGCATTTGGGCTTTCGCAATTTTGCCGCATTCCTGAACGGTTATCGTCTAGAGGAGGTAAAGGCGGCACTCGCCGATCCAAGCCAAAAGGACGTGCCTATCATTACCATTGCGCTGGACGCTGGCTTTGGCTCGCTTGGCCCCTTTAACCGTGCCTTTCGCGAGGAAGAGGGTATGACGCCCAGCGAATTTCGACAGGCCCAGCTGGCCGATTTCAAAATCGACTAGCGGATTTCGAAACAAGTAGAGTAAAATTAGGGAGATGAATTCAGAGGGCTTTAGTGCCAGACTGAAAGGATGAATATGCTACAAGATTTTCCGCCGTTTAAAATTTTGCTTGAAAAAGGGCAGCACATCATTGCCTTCGATTTGGGGCGCTATCTGATCGCCGCTTCGATAACATTCACGGTCGTTTGGTTGCTGCGACGCACGCGTTTGCAGTCAAGGACAATCCAGTCGCGCAAAGCGAGTATCGCTGACATGCGCCGCGAAGTCATACAGTCATTACAGTCAGTCCTCGTGTACACAGTTGGCATATGCTTCCTGATCTGGGGTCGCGAAGTTGGCTTTCTCTTTAGTGTGTTGGGAGAGAGTCTTGGCTGGGGAACAGACTTGGCTTTGCTTGCGGCGATAATTGTCGCGCATGACACCTATTTTTATTGGACGCACCGGGCAATGCATCATCCCAAGCTGTTCAAGACTTTTCACCGTGCACACCACAGGTCCATCACGCCGACCCCTTGGGCGGCATACAGCTTTTCAGTTCCCGAAGCTGTGGTGGCATTCATGTTCGTGCCGATCTGGCAATTTTTTGTGCCGACGCCAGGTTGGGTGATGTTCACATGGCTGAACTTCCAGATCATCCGTAACGCCATGGGGCATGCTGGTTTTGAGTTTTTCCCGCGCTGGTGGCTAAAGTCGCCCCTTACCAGCTGGATCAACAGCACAGTACACCATGACTTACATCACGCAGGCAGCTTCAACCACAATTACGGGTTGTATTTTACATGGTGGGATAAATGGATGGGCACCGAACATCCCGAATATCATCAACGTTTCGACGAAGTTGTCGGGCGACGGCAAGCAGGGGCTCTGCCTACGGCTGTGCCAGCGGAATAACGTTGGGCGTTATCTTTTGATCCGGAAACGTCGCGTCAACAGCAATCCGGCGGTCGCCTGATTTCTGTCGCCCAAGTTAGTTACTATTGGTGAGGAAGCCGCGTCACCGGTTAACCTGTCATATCCTGCATAGGCATAAAGCCCCCAGTTCTTGTCCAACCTGACATGCGCGCCACCAACCACGCCGAAGGCATAGATGCCTCCAGAAGGCTGATAGGCCTGCAGTCCCGACGCAAGCGACTCGGCTGCGGACACCCCGAAAAAGGTTCGGGTATATTTTGCGCTGCCCCAGCGCACTCTGGGCCCGATTGTTGCCACGATATTCTCGTCTTTGCCGCGCAGCACAAAATCGGCAGCAATATCGCCGGTTAGAGAGTTGTGTGCGCCAATGGCTTGCTTCAGTTCGGCACGGAGCCGGATTGCAGGGGTGACATAGCTTTCGACAAAGCCGCCAACCTCCAAGCCGAACCCGACATCACTAAATCCGGCAGCAACGTCGCTGCCTTTGCGTCTTTGCGGGAACCCGAATACAGGGCCAAAGCTGGTTTGACCGCGCGTCCCGATCAGGGCAAAGCCTTTGCCTTCATCGGGCGTTTCGACGGGGAAAGCTTCACCTTCACGCCATATTTCGATCTCGGGCTTAAAGCCAAAACTATTGCTGGCTGCCCCAGGGAATTTCGGCCGTGATTCTATGCCGCCGCCGACAAGAATGAACATGTCGGGCTTATCTGATGCTTCAGCGACCTTGCCATTATCAGACTGCGCCGAGGCATACGACGAGGGCCAAACACATAGAAACAAAGCACCAGCAATTGCGCTCCGACAGCGAAAAGGCGCAGCCAAACGCGTCAAGGAGCCTCTTCGCCCCAAATGCGTCCCGTTTCAATATAGCCCGAACGTCCGGCATTATCAAAGCGGCACCATCCCTGAACGCATTCATCTATGCGACCAGTGACGCCCGGTTCTACACGCCATGTAATGCGCGCAGTGGCTTGTGGACCGTCGCGAAGCGCAGCTGTACCGCTGCCAGTGACTAGCGCCGTCCGGCTCGGGCTCAAGAGGCGCACATGCATCCAACCCTGATCACCATCGGGATCCTCTACTTTGCGCCAATCCTCGCGAGTGGCGATAACTTTGACAGGCAGGTTTTGCCGTTTGAAAAGCCACTTCACCGGAAACTCCGTGCTAGGCCCAGTGCGCATGCGTGCCTCGGGCATTTTGATCGACGCCCAATATGGCACCTTTTTTTGTGCCAGAACCGGCACAGCCATCGCTGCCAGTATAATTGCAGCAATTGGCAAGAATTTTCCCCGATAAGTCATGCCGATACCTGTAAACTTAGCCCCTGATTTCGGTGGTATAAGGCATTGCACGGCACTAACACAAGCCCGACGGCTTGACGTGCGCCAAGAAGCGCGCAAATGAGTCAGGTAATGACAGACTTTGCCCGTATCGAACGCCCCCGCGTGGTTGTCACGCGCAAGCTGCTTCCCGAGGTAGAGGCCCGCATGGCGGACCTATTCGATTGCAAGTTTAATGCAACGGACCAAGCCATGAGCCGGGAAGACTTGGCGGCTGCGATGCAGGACTGCGATGTCCTTTTGCCCACTGTCACCGATAACATTGATGCCACCCTTATCAAGGGTGCAGCGTCAAGATTGAAACTGATCGCGAATTTTGGCGCTGGCGTAAACAATATCGATTTAAAGGCAGCCAAAGCTCGCGCTATCATCGTCACGAATACGCCAGGTGTTTTCACTGAGGATACTGCGGATCTCACCATGGCGCTAATTCTGGGTGTGCCCCGGCGTTTGGGCGAAGGTCAGCGTCTGGTTCAGTCCGGGCAGTGGAGCGGCTGGAGCCCGAGCGGCATGCTCGGCCACTGCATTGGCGGAAAAACGCTTGGCATCATTGGATTTGGCCGTATTGGCGAGGCGGTTGCCAAACGCGCCCAAGCTTTCGGGATGAAAGTCATTTATTCAAAGCGCAAACGCCTGCCAGCGAGTATCGAAGAAAAACTGGGTGTACAGTTTGAGCCCGATCTTGACCGGTTGGTTGCAGCGGCGGATTTTTTATCGCTGCATTGTCCGCTCACAGCAGAGACCCAAGAACTGATCGATGCACGGCGGCTGTCGCTGATGAAGCGCGACGCATATCTGATAAACACATCGCGCGGTGGCTTAGTCGATGAAGCGGCGCTCATCGAGGCACTAAAAGCGGGTACGATTTCCGGAGCAGGCCTCGACGTTTATACCCATGAGCCAAAAATCACGGCTGGCTTGATCGATCTACCCAACGTTGTGGCGCTTCCTCATATGGGCAGTGGCACAATCGAAGGGCGGACGGCTGCTGGCGAAAAAGTCATAGCCAATATCCGCGTCTGGTCGGACGGTCACCGGCCACCCAATCAGGTTTTGGAAGGATGGGAATGATTGCGTCGCAAGTGTCGTAATTTTCTGTCTAAAAGTCACAAAAATGTAAACTTTCTGGATTGAGCAAAATCGGGCTCTCGCCTAACAGGGCCCAACTGAAAAGCTTCTGGAGCCTCCCATGATCCGTTTTGCTACTATGACATCAGCTGTGCTTGCGGCGCTTTCCTTGGCGTCACCTGCGTTGGCGCAGGATGCCGCGCAAGCTGTTGCAGAAAATGGCGGAGATATCGCGGCGCTTGCGGATACCGGCGATACCGCATGGGTTCTGACTTCATCGGCGCTCGTGCTGATGATGACCATTCCAGGGCTGGCGCTGTTCTACGGCGGTTTGGTTCGTTCGAAAAACTTCCTTTCGGTACTGGTGCAATGCGGCGCGATCACCGCGGTGACGTCTGTGCTTTGGATCGTGATCGGCTATAGCCTTGCCTTCGCGACCGATAGCGGTCCTTATATCGGCAGTATCAAGAACTTCATGTTTCAAGGCATGTTCGGCATCCGTGAGGGCCAATCGATTGGCGAGCTGGTGTTCGGACTTTTCCAGATGACGTTCGCGATCATAACCCCCGCACTTATTGTCGGGGCTTGGGTAGAACGCGTGCGCTTTGGCTGGGTCGTTGCATTTTCGGCGCTGTGGTCGCTCATGGTTTACGCGCCTGTTGCACACTGGGTTTGGGGCGGTGGTTTCCTCCAAGTTCAGGGCGTGATCGACTTCGCTGGCGGCATTGTTGTGCATACGACGGCTGGCGTTTCCGCACTTGTCGTTGCCATCATGCTCGGCAAGCGTATCGGATTTCCAAGGACTTTGATGTTGCCGCATAGCCCTGCACTGACCGTTGCAGGCGCTGGTCTTCTCTGGGTTGGTTGGTTTGGCTTCAATGGTGGATCGGCGCTCACAGCCAGCGACGTAGGAGCGGCGACCGCGATCATCAATAGCCATTTGGCGGCCTCGGTTGCTGCACTTGTTTGGATGGTGATTGAGAAGATTAAGGTCGGAAAAGCGACCGCAGTTGGTTTCGCAACGGGTGCAATCGCGGGCCTCGCCACGATCACGCCAGCTGCCAGCGTTGTTGGTGCTGGCGGTGCTGCGATACTCGGCCTCTTGGGGGGCGTTGTGTGCTTTTTCGCTGTCGGCCTTGTCAAAGGCAAGCTCAAGATCGACGACTCGCTTGACGTGTTCGCTGTGCACGGTGTCGGCGGGATCATGGGATCGCTGCTTTTGGCCGTATTTGCTAGCGAGAGCTTTGGCGGCTTCGGCTACGCACAAGGCGCCAACATGGGATCGCAGCTGTGGTTGCAGCTTAAGGGTGTGGCAATCGTGGCCGTGTGGTCGGCTTTTGCGACGCTCGTCATCGGCTATCTCGTGTCGACCTTTTTGCCAATGCGGGTTGGCGAGGATGCCGAACGCGACGGCTTGGACATTTCAAGCCACGGCGAGCGGGCCTGGGATCTGGATTAAACTTATTCGCCGCCGCGTGTTAGAGCGCGGAACAATGTCCGGTCGATTGGCGCGTCAAAACGGCAACCAAGCTTGCCGCCTTCACACCAAATTGCCGTGGCGGCTATTGGGGCACCTTCATTAAGGCGCAACCACAAACGGTCTCCGGCTTTGTAACGCTGGTCAACCAGCATACGGCAACCGTAAATGGATAGGTCAACAAGGCAGGTTTGTTCGGGCAGTTTGCTATGGCGGCGCACGGTCGCGCGTTGCAAAGACACTGCTTGTCGCGGGGCTTGGCGCTGCTCGACAAGCGCAGGTTCAACCTTGCGAAATTGCGAATGCATGTAGCCCATTTGCCCTCTCCAACGTTTTGCGACGAAGAAGAAAATATGCGCTGATAGTCAATTTTACGTTAAGCTTGGCACAGTTCTGCGTAAGCTGTTCAATCGCCGGTCAAAATTCTGTCGACAAGTTGTTTGACGGTTGGAACAAAGCCGTTCGAGTAAAACGGATCACGGCCAAATTCATATGCGCCGTGGCCAGCAAACATCAAATTTTTGTCCAGCTCACCGCCATGCGCAATGCTCTGCAAAGTTTTCTGGATGCAGAAGCTGCGCGGATCGGCGAGATAGCCGGTCGAGTTATTGTCGTGGTCTTTCCAAGAGGAAAAACCGCAATGGGACAGACATCCCATGCAGTCGGTTTGATCCTTACGGATAATGTCGCGGTCTTCGGGTGAAACGAAAACAACCGTGTTGTCTGGTGTCTTGAGTGCTGCGGAAAAGCCGCGTGCATCCCATTCGCGCGCGCGTTGCAAATCATGCGGCGTCACCCAGAAATTCTTGGCCTTCACTCCCACATCCAGCGTGACGGTATGGTCGCCAGCCTGTTCGGTCGAAAACGGTATTTGCCTTTCTGATCGTGTTTGCAATTCACGCAGAAACGGATTGATTACGGCACTCGAATAAAATCCAGTGGGCGAAAATTTGTGCAGCAGCACGCCGCCTTCGGGAATTTTTGTTAAATGGTCTTTCCAACCCTGCGGGATCGGGCTTTCCTGCGTCAAAAGCGGCCGCGTTCCAAACTGGAATGTAATCTGGCCTAGTTCCGGATTGTCGATCCAGTCCGCCCAGTCGCGCAAATACCATACACCCCCTGCCATAACGATGGGTACGCTGTCGGCAATACCCTCTGCGCGCATCACATCACGCAGCGCTTTCACGCGGGGGTAGGGGTCTTCGGGTTTGGTTGGGTCTTCGGCATTCGACAGGCCGTTATGCCCCCCTGCGAGCCAGGGGTCTTCGTAGACAACTGCGCCCAAAAATTCTGGCTGTTTGTGATATGACCGTTTCCAAAGCGCGCGAAATGCCCGGCCAGAGCTAACGATCGGTAGATAATATACGCCGTACTGCGCGGCAATTTCAGAAAGCTTATACGGCATGCCCGCGCCGCATGTTACGCCTGTTACCAGACCCTTGGTTTGTTCAAGCACGCCGTGTAAAATTCGCTGCGCGCCGCCCATTTCCCACAGGACATTGATGTTGATCGCGCCCTTGTCACCGGCAATGTCGTGCGCGCGCTTTACTTGCGCGATGCCGCCGCGTATCCCGTATTCAACCAGCTCCTCATGGCGTTCTGCGCGGGTCTTTCCAAAAAAAACCTGCGGGATCATGTCGCCATTATCGTCATAACTGTCCGCGTTTACGGCGGAAACCGTTCCAATACCGCCAGCCGCCGCCCAAGCACCCGAGCTTGCATGGTTCGTTGCCGCGACGCCTTTGCCGCCCTCAACCAACGGCCAAACCTCACGACCGGCATATTTTATGGGGCTAAGACCCTTGAACACCAAAACCACCCCCGGAAACGGAAAAAGGAATCTACGCTCTTTTTAAGCGTAATCGTTTTCCGCTAGAACATAGGATCAGATTTGTCGCGCAAAATCGGTGTTTTTCATCGCCGATCCGTAGAGTTTACGGTAGCGGTTGAACATCTGTTGTTCGTCATATTCGCTCCGCGCCAGCCGGGCGTTGGCAGCGCCAATCGTTTTGCGTAACTTTTCGTCATTTGCGAGCGAACGAATGGCACCAGCAAGACCGGTTTCATCGGACTTGGGCATGATAAAGTCTCTGTTTTCCGGACTGACCATATTGACGATATCCCCGACGTCGGTTGCGACAGCGGGTAAGCCTGCTGCCATCGCCTCGACCAGCGAGATCGGATATTGCTCGCTATCTGAAGTAAGCGCAAAAATATCAAAAAGCCCGATGAAGCGTGCGGGTTCTTGTAAAAACCCTCCCAACATCAGCCGGTCGCTAATGCCTAGCCGTTTGGCTTCGGCTTCAATTGCGTCTTTTTCCGGGCCACTGCCAGCGATCGCCAGTCTAATATTGGGACCGGCAGCGGCTACCGCACGGACCAATCGCGGCAAGTTTTTGACGGTGCGTAGTCCAGCAACCGTGCCAACCACAATCTCGTTGTCCCTTTTTGCAAAGCCCGGGAAAGCCTCTTTCTGGGGGGGCAGGGCATAAGGTGCCGTTGCAATTCCGTTCGCTATGCGGTGGGTTTTTCTTACGGGTTGCTTCCACACGGCTTTGGCAATGTCTTTAAGGACCAATGATGGCACGACAAGCCCGTACGCGCCGAGCAAAGCCGCGACGCGGAACCAGTTTCGCTTGGGCATCAAACGCTCGGCTTCGTCTTCGTTAAATCCGTCTTCATGATGGACGACGGGGGGTAATTTCATAAAAGGCGCAAACATGCTTCGCGCCATCACGCCGTCCATTGCGCCCCAATTATAGGACAGTACCAAGTCAAAATTTTGCATAAAGCGGGCTAGCTCAAGATACCGCTTTGGACCCGGTAAACCCATAAGCGAGGGTGCATTTGTACCGGGGAAATCAACGCGGACGCCTGGTCTTATAGAAACGCGGGCACCCAACGCCTCTGTCATACCGACAAGCACCACATGTTCGGCTTCATCGCCGAAATGGTTCATCAGTTGCACCGACCGGGCCTCTTTCCCGCCCATATCAAAAGTGCTGTGCAAATGCAGGATACGCGCGCGCTTCATAATCGAGTAAATCTTGCCTTTCATCGGTCACCAGACCATCAGAGTTCGTATGCCATATAAAGCCTTGAAATCCGGTTACTCTCCAGATCCCGTGCTAACTAGCCCTGAAAATGCCGGGCTTGCCAGCCGGATTAGCGATGCTGTCAACGCAGCCAAGTTTCCGCAAACTATATTGCGCTTTCGCAACGACCGGGCGGCGCAGCAAGTGGGCTTGGACGGCTTAAGTGACACCGAATGGACGTCGCATTTCGGCCGTTTTCAGCCGTTGCCCGATAATTTACCACAGCCACTGGCTCTGCGTTATCACGGCCATCAGTTTCGCCATTATAATTCCGATATTGGCGATGGCCGCGGCTTTCTTTTTGCGCAACTGCGAGACGGCGCTGGCCGTCTGCTTGATTTGGGCACTAAAGGCTCGGGGCAAACGCCCTATTCGCGCTTTGGCGACGGGCGTCTGACGCTAAAGGGTGCAGTGCGCGAAATTCTTGCAACCGAGATGCTGGAGGCGCTGGGCGTGCCGACCTCGCGCAGTTTTTCTGTCATTGAGACAGGCGAAAGCCTGGATCGCGGGGACGAACCTTCGCCGACGCGCTCCGCAGTGCTTGTTCGCCTGAACCATAGCCATATCCGGATCGGCACGTTTCAGCGTCTTGCCCAAATGGGTGATGAAGAAGGCCTGGCACAGTTGACGGAATATTGCCTGAATAATCTGTTTTGCGAAGTACCCGGCGGCAATGGGCCCGCCCGGCTGATGAATTTGGCAGTGGAGAGAGTGGCAGAGTTAGCCGCATCTTACATGGTCGCCGGGTTTGTGCACGGCGTGCTCAACACAGACAACATCAATATAACCGGTGAGAGTTTTGACTACGGACCTTGGCGTTTTGCGCCGCAATGGCGGGCTCAATTTACAGCAGCCTATTTTGACGAAACTGGTTTGTATAGTTTCGGCCGCCAAGCCGAAGCAATGCATTGGAATTTGGGGCAATTGGCGGTGTCACTCAGGCCGCTCGTCGATGCGCCGCCATTAATCGCGGCACTGGAGCGATTTTCAACACTTTTCCAAGCAGCATTTCTACGCCGGTTTCTTTGGCGGCTGGGGGTGAAATCGCGGGGCGAGGAGGCTGATCGGGAATTGGTGCTCGCTGCAGAGAATATGCTGGCGAAATCAGAAATGTTGATCGATGATTTTTTCCATCAACATCAGGGCGGAAATATTGCTAGCGTTGTGCAAGCACCAGAAAATGAACAATTTTTGACGTCTCTTGGTCGTTACCGGGCTTCTCGGACGGGACCGCTTTTGCCCAAATGCTCGATGTTGATCGAAGAGGTCGAACAGATTTGGACCGCGATTGCCGAAAATGATGATTGGGCGCCGTTAAATGCCAAGGTCAATGCTATCCGCGACTATGGAAATTTTCTTTCGAAAAAGGCAAGTAAAGATAAGTAATTTTTCAACATTTCATGGTAAGTAAAAAATTGACCATCGCGTATGACGTGCGCTTCCAGGGTTGAAGAAAGTTCTTTTGGGCCAATAAGTTTTGAGCGAATTGATTTCCTATGAGCCCGCAACTGGCGCGGAACTTTGGCGGGGCAAACCCGGCAATGTGAACCAAATTGTTGATTTGGCGCGTGCAGCATGGCCGAAATGGGCCGCAACTTCGCTCAACGACAGGCTCGAACGCGTCCGTAGCTTCGGAGGCCGCGTGCGCGCAGAGGGCGAAAAGCTTGCTGATTTGATCGCACGCGAAACGGGCAAGCCGCTATGGGAAGCGCGCAGCGAAGTCGAATCCGTCATTGCCAAAGTGGACATTTCAATCCGCGCTTATGCCGATCGGACATCACAGCGCCGTATCGAAGGTAAAGCAGGTTCCCGCGTTGCTCTACGGCATAAGCCGCACGGCGTTTTGGCAGTGCTCGGTCCCTATAATTTCCCTGCGCATTTGCCCAATGGCCACATTATACCTGCGCTGATCGCCGGCAATTCGGTCATATTCAAACCTTCGGAAAAAACGCCTGCTGTTGGTGCAATGCTGGCTGAATTACTCCGCAAGGCTGGAATCCCAGACGGCGTCGTCAACATATTACAAGGTGGTCCTGATACTGGCAAAGCGCTGACCGCGCATCCCGGCATTGACGGTGTATTGTTTACCGGCTCCGCGCAAACCGGATTTGCGATAAACAAGCAATTTGCCAACAGGCCCGACAAGATTCTCGCGCTTGAAATGGGCGGCAACAACCCGATTGTTGTTTGGGATACGCTCGACATGCACAGTGCGGCCGTGGTGGTCGTGCAGTCGGCATTCTTGTCCGCCGGACAGCGTTGCACAGCGGCCCGCAGGCTGATTGTTTCAGACGCTTTATACGACGTTGTCGTGCCCGAGGTGAAACGCCTTGCTGACCGTCTCGTCATTGGTGAACCGCACGGTGAGCCGGCCCCCTTCATGGGACCAGTCATTGATAATGAAACAGCCGACGGCCTGACCGAGAGCTTTTTGGCGTTCATGAGCCACGGCGGCAGACCTATCAAGCATATGGCAAGACCAGTTCCCGGCCGTCCGTTCCTAACTCCCGGCATAATCGATGTTACCGATATGATCCAGCGGCCTGACTTGGAGCTGTTCGGGCCTTTGCTGCAAGTGGTGCGAGTGGCAGATTTCGATGCAGCGATTGACGAAGCCAATAACACGATGTTCGGTCTATCGGCCTCGTTGATTGGCGGCACAGCGCAGCAATATGACCAGTTTTGGGCAAATTGTCGCGCAGGCGTGGTCAATTGGAATGCGCCCACCAACGGTGCGCCTTCAAATGCGCCTTTTGGTGGCGTAGGGATTTCGGGTAATCACCGGCCGAGCGCCTATTACGCGGCGGATTACTGCGCGTACCCGGTTGTTTCGACCGAAAATGATGTGCCCAAGGCGATGATTGGCATTGGATTGAAAGACGATGAATTTGCCGCAGTCGGCGAAGGCAAATAATTTCGCGAACCGACCCGCTAAAGCTCTGCTTGGCTATGGGCAAAATATCCTGATTTGAAAGAAGCGGTTCTACCATCCAAGTTGGCGGGATGAGCAAAGGCAAAGTCTATTTGGTGGGTGCCGGTCCTGGCGATCCCGATTTGCTAACGATCAGGGCCGCAAGGTTGATCGCGGCGGCAGACGTCATCGTGCATGACGGACTGGTCGGCGAAGGCATATTTGATCTGGTTCGCGACGACGCCCGCCGTGTTTCGGTTGCCAAGAAGCGCAGCAAGCACAGCGTACCGCAAGAAGGTATTAATGACATATTGGTTGCCGAGGCGTTGGCCGGGCATATGGTTGTGCGGCTAAAGGGTGGCGATCCATTTATCTTTGGTCGCGGCGGCGAAGAAGTAGAGGCGCTTCGGGCAGCAGGAATAACGGTGGAGGTTGTCCCGGGTATTTCGGCTGCGGTAGGCGGAGCCGCGCAATTTCTTTTGCCGCTCACCCACCGTGACGCATCAAGCGCGGTGAGCTTTGTCGCTGGCCAGTGCAAAGGTCTTTCAGATCAGAACTGGGCGGGGCTTGCCGGTAAAGGGCGCACGCTCGTCATCTATATGGGCGTCGCTACGGCAAATGACATAACAGAAAAGCTGATCGCGGACGGCCTTTCGCCGGATACTCCGGTAGCCGTGATCGAGCGGGCTACGCGGCAAAATGCGCGCGCGATCCGTACGTTGTTGACGGATCTGGGCGACATGATCGTGCGTAAAAATGTCCAGTCTCCTGCGATAATCATCGTGGGTGATGTTGTTTTGAAATCGGATGCGGAGGACGCGCTTCTCGCGCTCGCCGCGCAAATGGAGAGTGTTGCGTGAAGATATTGACGGGAAATGATTTGGGCACCGGCGATGTGATCTGGTGGGACGGTAAAGGATGGTCGCGCAGCGTAAAAGACGCGGTCGACGTCGGCGAGAGCGGCGAAGCGATCCTCGCGGTCGAAGAAGGCGCCCGCCGTGTGAACGCATCTTATGTAGTCGATGCCGGTCCAGACGGACTGCCGCTCCATATCAAGGACCGCGTCCGTGCCGCTGGCCCCAGCGTGCGTAAAGACCTTGGCGTCGATCCAAAGATTCAGCTCGAAAAGGCCTGAGGCCCCGGAGAATATAGATGTATAAATACGACAATTACGATCAGGCCATCGTCGACGCGCGCGTTGCCGAATTCCGCGATCAGGTCGAACGTCGGTTGCGCGGAGAAATAACCGAGGATCAGTTCAAGCCGCTGCGGTTGATGAACGGCCTTTACCTGCAATTGCATGCTTACATGCTGCGCGTTGCCATTCCGTACGGCACGCTCGACAGTCGCCAGATGCGGATGCTCGCGCACATCGCGCGCAAATATGACCGCGATTACGGCCATTTCACGACGCGTCAGAACATTCAGTATAACTGGATCAAGCTAGAGGAATGCCCGGACCTTTTGGAGGAACTGGCGACAGTCGAAATGCATGCGATCCAGACGTCGGGCAATTGCATCCGCAACATTTCGTCGGATCAATATGCCGGTGCTGCTGCTGATGAAGTCGCCGATCCGCGTCCCTGGGCCGAATTGCTTCGCCAATGGAGCACATTCCACCCAGAATTCAGCTATCTGCCGCGCAAATTCAAGATCGCGGTGATCGCCTCTCCCGAAGACCGCGCTGCGATGCGCCTCCATGATATCGGGCTTGAGCTTGTGAAGCAGGACGGCGTGCTCGGCGCGCGGGTCTTTGTTGGCGGCGGCATGGGCCGCACGCCGATGATCGCGCCTGAAATCAATCCGTTCGTGAAGGCCGACGATCTGCTTAGCTATATCGAGGCCTGTCTGCGCGTGTACAATCGTTACGGCCGTCGCGATAATGCTTACAAAGCGCGGATCAAGATCCTCGTTCACGAGATTGGCGCGGATAGTTACCGCGCGCAAGTCGAAGAAGAATTTGCGCATGTCAAAACGCTGGGTATTGATCCACCGCTTGCCGAGCTGGACCGGATCGCCGCTTTTTTCGATTTGCCCGAAGCAATCCAAACAGAACTTCGTCATTCCCGCGAAGGCGGGAATCCATCACCTGATCGTTCGGTTGCAAAGATGGTTCAGGAGATGGACCCCCGCCTTCGCGGGGGTGACGATTGGGGTGAATTTGAAGCGTGGGTTCGACAAAATGTCAAACCACACAAAGCCCCCAGCTATGCCATCGTCAACATTGCGCTAAAGCCCATTGGCGGTATTCCGGGCGACGCGACATCCGCGCAGATTGATGTGATGGCTGATCTCGCAGAGAAATACAGCTTCGACGAGCTGCGCGTCACCCACGCGCAGAATATTGTCTTACCGCATGTGGCTAAGCGTGATCTTTATTCGGCATGGCAGGCGCTGAACGAGGCCGGTCTGGCCAATGCCAATCTTGACCTGATCAGCGATATCATTGCGTGCCCAGGCCTAGATTATTGTAGCCTTGCAAATGCGCGTTCGATCCCTGTTGCGCAAAAAATCTCGCAGCGGTTCGCCGATCTGGAAAAGCAGCGCGATATTGGCGAGCTTAAGCTCAAAATTTCGGGCTGCATCAATGCCTGCGGCCATCACCATGCCGGACATATCGGTATTCTCGGCGTCGATAAAAAAGGCGTCGAGAATTATCAGCTGACCTTTGGCGGTTCGGGCGCAGAAGACGTATCGATCGGAAAGATCATCGGTCCGGGCTTTGATGAAGACGGCGTTGTCGATGCGGTCGAGAAAGCCACAGAAGTCTACAAAATGTTGCGCACCGGAAACGAGCGTTTCGTCGATACATACCGCCGCGTTGGCGCTGAGCCCTTTAAGGAGGCGATCTATGGTTGATCCTGTTGTTTCTTTCGCCGAGTTTGAAGGATCGAATGCCACGGCTGTCCGTATCGAACCCGGCGACGATGCGCGCGCGCTCCTGCCCCATCTTGACCGGCTGACACTGGTCGAGGTGACCTTTCCTGCGTTCCGCGATGGACGCGGCTATTCATCGGCGCGGATATTGCGCGAAGCGGGCTACACGGGTGAGTTGCGTGCGGCTGGGGATGTGCTTGTCGACCAAGTACCTTTCATGCAGCGGTGCGGCTTTTCAAGTTTTGCGCCCAACGTGCCGCTTGACGAAGCCGTGGTGGCAAAGCTGACGTCGATCTATTCCAACGTTTATCAGGCGGCGGCAGACGGCGCAGTGCCTGTGTGGAAGCTGCGGCATGGCTGAAGCCAGCGTCCGCATCATCGACCGTATCGATTCCTCGCCGCGTTATACCGAGGCTGATGCCATTCGGTTGAACAATATGTTCCGCGGCCGCGATACGGTCGAAATGCTCGAGCTGCTCCTCAATGAAAACATGCTCGGCGATGTAGCGATTGTTTCAAGTTTTGGCGCGGAAAGCGCGGTCCTGCTCCATTTGATCGGTAGCATTAACCGGTCTGTGCCGGTTCTCTTTCTCGAAACCGGCAAGCATTTTCCCGAAACGCTTGGCTACCGAGATACGCTGATTGAGCGCATCGGATTGACCGATGTTCGCAACATCACGCCCGATCCGGCACTTCTCGCGAAGAAAGACGAGACCGGCCTGCGCTGGTCGTACGACCCCGATGGCTGCTGCGAGATCCGCAAGGTGATCCCGCTCAAGGCCGCGCTATCGCCTTTTGACGCGCAGTTTACCGGACGCAAGGCGTTCCAGTCAAAGACACGCGCTGCGTTGCCACGGTTCGAAATCGAGGAGGGTCGGCTAAAGGTCAATCCGCTTGCCGATTGGGACAAGGCGCGGATCGATGCGTATATCGCCGCGCATGGCTTGCCTGCGCATCCATTGGTGGAGGCGGGCTATCCTTCGATCGGTTGTGCGCCCTGCACGAGCCAGGTGGCCGCAGGCGAAGACCCGCGCTCTGGCCGCTGGAAGGGCTGGGACAAAGTTGAATGCGGCATCCACGGAGAAGCATTGCCGATTGACGAAAGCGGCGCGAACGATCCGATTTTTTAGAATGCCGAACCTTCGACAATTCGATTAATCGTAGCTGGTATCCACATAACCGTCATCAACAAGATCGCTGAACTTGGTGATCTTGGATTCGAACTTCATCCGCACTTTGCCGGTTGAGCCGTGGCGTTGCTTCGCCACGATCAGCTCGGCAACGCCGAAAATCCGCTCCATCTTTTCCTGCCACTTAAGCGTTGCCGCTTCGTCTTCGGCTGGAGGCTGCTTTGCCGCTTCGTAATAATCCTCGCGGAACACGAACCACACCATATCTGCGTCTTGCTCGATAGAACCGGATTCGCGCAAATCAGAAAGCTGAGGGCGTTTGTCTTCGCGCTGTTCAACGGCACGGCTGAGCTGTGATAACGCGATTACGGGGACGTTAAGCTCCTTAGCCAGCGTTTTCAGGCCCCGGCTAATCTCGGATATTTCATTGACGCGGTTATCGTTCGCCCGCGAGGTTCCTTGCAGCAGTTGCAGGTAGTCGATGATGATTAAGCCAATGTCGTTGCGCCTTTGCAACCGGCGCGCGCGCGTCCGAAGTGCCGCAATCGAAAGCGCGGGCGTATCGTCAATATAGAGCGGCAGCTCTTGCAGTTCTCGGCTAGCACGCGAAAGCTCGCGGAAATCCTCTCGGCTGATCTTGCCCATGCGCAACAGTTCGCTGCTGATCCCCGATTGCTCGGCAAGGATACGCGTCGCAAGCTGATCCGCGGACATTTCCAAGCTGAAAAATGCGACTTTAGCGCCGGAGCTTTTTTCAGCTTCGATCCCGTCTTCGCGGTCACGCAGCCAACGGCGCGCGGCGTTAAAGGCAATATTTGTGGCAAGCGATGTCTTGCCCATGCCGGGACGTCCAGCAAGGATCACAAGGTCACTATTGTGCAGACCGCCGCATTTCGCATTGATCCCATCGAGTCCTGTTGTGACACCCGAAAGGTGACCGCCGGACTGCAATGCCTTTTCAACATTCTTGATCGCTTCGGTCGAGGCCATCAGGAAGCTTTTCATTGCACCCGTTTCGCCTTCGCCTTCGGCTACTTTGTACAGCGCGCCTTCTGCGGCTTCGATCTGACCCAAGGGATCAACCGACTCGCTGGTGTCGAGTGCGTTGTCGACAAGGTTCCGTCCAACGCTGACCAGTTCGCGCAGCAACGCCAGGTCATAAATCTGCTGGGCAAAATCGCGCGCACCGAGCAAACCGGCGCCGTCGGCGGTCAGCTTTACCAGATACGCACTGCCGCCGAGTTCCGCTAACGCCTCATCCTTTTCGAAAAAGGGTTTGAGCGTAACCGGCGTGACCAGCATATTGCGGTCTATCAGTCGCAAGATCTGTTCGTAAATCCGGCCGTGCAGCGGTTCAAAAAAATGCTCGGGACGTAATTTGATCGAAACATCCTCAATAATGCGGTTGTCGATCAATATACCGCCCAGAAACGCAGCCTCCGCCTCGATATTACGAGGCAAGCGTTGCGGTTCTCCTTCATTTGAGACAGCGATGCGGATGGGTTCGACCATGTCTCTTTATCCTCTTCGCATGCGACTTTCGCAATAGGGCGCGAAAAGAAGATCGGGGATGGCCCTGTGGACAAAACCGGTTTTCTGGCTTGTCGCAAATCGGTCTCCCGTTATCAGGGGGTATGTCCAACGCGCGGATCATAGAAGTCGAGCTCGACGAAGACACGATATTGTGGCGCAATGCCGATATCGAGCAAGAGCGTCGCGTCGCGATTTTTGATCTGATCGAAGACAATAGCTTCCGCCCTCTGCGCGTAATGGCCGATCCATATGACGGCCCGTTTCGGCTGCGGCTGGCGGTCGAGGAAGGCCGGTTGATCTGGCATATCATGCGCGACGACGGCAGCGCCCACGAAACGCTCATCCTTGGCCTCGGCCGGTTCAGGCGGACAGTGCGCGATTATTTTGCGATCTGCGACAGTTATTATCAAGCGATCCGCAAAGCGACAGCGGCAGAGATTGAAACTATCGACATGGCGCGTCGGGCGATCCATAATGACGGCGCCAATTTGCTGCTGGAGAGGCTGGAGGGAAAAATCGAGATCGACTTTCCTACCGCAAGGCGGCTATTCACTCTGATATGCGTGCTACACATAAAAGGGTGAGCATATTCATAGGCCAGTGCAAGAGCCGAGGGGCGCGACGGAAAAAATGATTCAGATTTCGGGGAACGGCATACGTTCCCAAATTTCAAAGCATAAGGATAAACCGACTTACAGGTTGGGCGCGATCATGCTGGCCGCGGCGTTGCTGCTATTTGCCGTGTGGAGCTATATTGGCGGCTGGGCCCCGTCGCGTGATGAATATCCGGTGCAAGGCATAGTGGTTGCTGAAGCGAACGGCAAACCGGAATGGTCCCGGCTCGGCGTATCTGGCGTTGACTTCGCCTATCTGGTTGCGACGATTGGCACAGCGACGCGCGACAAAAGTTTTGAAAGCAATCTCGAAGGCGTGAAACAAGCCGGTATACGCTACGGCGTTATTCACCGCTTCGACATATGCCGGTTGGCGCTCGATCAGGCGACGTTGTTCATAACCACCGTTCCTCGCGATGCCAGCGCATTGCCGCCGGCGGTGCAGATCGGTTATTCGGATACGTGTAATGCGAAGCCCAATCGCGGTCTGATCCTCGCAGAACTTGCGACATTCATGAACCAGATCGAGGCGCATAGCGGCAAGCCATCGGTGTTGTTGCTTGACCATGATTTCGAAGTCGAATTCGGGATTAGCGGCGCGATTGACCGCAATGTCTGGGTCGAAGGGACCTGGTTCCTGCCAGAATATAGCGCAAAGCCGTGGGTGATGTGGACCGCCAACACCAGCCGCAAGGTTGCGGGTGTTGACGGCGGTGCGGGTTGGGTGGTGTTGCGTAAATGAGCGAGAGGGAAAAAGCACTGGTCGCTGCTGCGGCAGCCGCTGCAAAAAATGCCTATGCGCCTTATTCACACTTCCACGTCGGCGCGGCCTTGCTGCTCGACGATGGCCGGATCGTTACCGCCGCCAATTTCGAAAATGCCAGCTACGGTATGACGCTTTGCGCCGAAACAGTCGCCATCGCAAAAGCCAATAGCGATGGTGATCTGCACCGGATTGTCGCGATTGCCGTTGCCGGTGGGCAAGCAGCCGAAGACGGTGGTGCAAAGCTCGGGCCGCAGCCGATTTCGCCCTGCGGCCGGTGTCGCCAGATTATCAAGGAAGTCGCAGACCTAACCCAGCGTAACTTGCCCGTACATTGCGCCTTTGACGGCGGTCATGTAACCCACAGCCTATCGGAATTGCTGCCTTACGGCTTTGGCCCGGCAAGCTTGAAATAAGGAAGAACATGTCAATTCTATCGGACAAGTGGATACGCGACGCCGCGACCAATAAGGGCATGATCGAGCCGTTCGTAGAAGCGCAGCGCCGCGACGGTTGCATCAGCTATGGACTCTCCTCCTACGGCTATGACGCGCGCGTTGCCGATGAATTCAAGATTTTCACCAATGTCGATAGCTCGGTGGTTGACCCAAAGGAATTCGACCCCAAAAGCTTTGTCGACCGCAAAACCGATGTCTGCATCATCCCGCCCAATAGCTTTGCCCTTGCCCGTACGGTCGAATATTTCCGCGTACCCCGCGATGTGCTGGTCATTTGCCTTGGCAAATCCACTTACGCCCGGTGCGGCATCATCGTGAACGTAACGCCGCTGGAGCCGGGCTGGGAGGGGCATGTCACGCTTGAGTTCAGCAACACCACGCCGCTGCCCGCGAAAATTTACGCCAATGAAGGCGCGTGCCAGTTCCTTTTCCTAAAAGGCAACGAGCCGTGCGAAGTCAGCTATGCCGACCGCGCGGGTAAATATATGGGGCAAAAGGGCGTGACGTTGCCGAAGCTTTGATGGGGGGTAGCGTTGATCGCACCCACACCGCCGTCACCTTGTGCTTGAAACGGGGTTTGGCTCTCGAAGCACAAGGTCTTCTGGAAACCAATTGCTCGTGCGACACATATCCGCTTGCGCTAAGTTTTCAGTTGTTGGTTCAGCTGTGCTCGCGCATCGAGGGCGGACATTTCAAATCCTTCCCGTTCCGGGGAGGATTTCCGCTTCCGACAAGGTTTCGGACGTTCACAGTTCGTGTCTGTTGTCTCCAATGCTGACATAGCTTTGCTTGAGCTCACTCACAGGATATACTGCGGAAATGCGCAGTGAAGTCGATATGCTTACCTACTCGCTTGAGACGGAGGAAGAGCTGCTGCCCTTTCTACCAGAGCTACTTGCCGACATCTGGGCGTTGGGCAGCAACGTTGAGACGATAGTTGGCGCAGTACAAGCGCTGAGTCTGCCCCCGAAGTCCTGCGTCATTGACCTTGGGTGCGGCAAAGGGGCGGTATCAATCGGACTGGCAAAAGCGCTGAACTTTCGGGTGGTCGGTATTGATCTCTTTGAGCCGTTCATCGGTGAGTGCGAGGAGCGGGCAAAGCAAAACGGTGTTGCCGATATTTGCAAGTTTCGGCACGGTAATATCGTTAGCCTGGCAGGGCAGATCGAGCCTGCGGACGTAGCGATCTTTGCTGCCCTCGGCGATACTCTCGGCACCCGGACCGAAACGATGGGCATTTTGAGACGTTACGTTCGACCGGGCGGTTTTGTAATCGTGAATGATGGGTTTCTAAGGCGTGCAGACGGGCCATCCTTTCCCGGCTTCGAGGGGGCGGCTGTTCGTGAGACTGCGCTCGCAGATTGGACGGGGCAAGGAGATGTTCTAATTTGGGAGAACATTGAGACCGAAGACGAAGATGATGATGAGGATGCCGACGAAGCTGAATTAATCGCCAAGCGGGCAGATGCCCTTGCCCGCGCGAACCCGTCTTTTGCAGCCGCACTTTACCGGTTCGCGCAAGGGCAAGCTGAGGAGTATGACTTCCTTGCAAAGGAATTTGTATCGGCGACTTGGGTTTTCCAACGAAGTTGACGACTGCTTGCGCGAACTTTCGCCCAAAAAGCAGACAGTCCGCTCCCCCCAACAAACCGGCCATTTGACGCATCCTCGGTCACCCCAATTCCCAATTGACAAAAGTACCAAATCGGTTATAAGATGCAAAGTATGGAACCAAATTCACTCTATTCTCCCGACTTCACTCCCGTCCCGCTCGCTCGGCAGCGTCATGATGGGTGGTCTGCTGCGCGGCAGGGGGCTTTTCTGGATGTGTTGGCGGCGACGGGGACGGTGGATAGTGCGGTTCGGGCGGTGGGGATGACGCGGGTTTCGGCGTATAATCTGCGAAAGCGCCCGGGGGCGGAGAGTTTTGCGGCGGCGTGGGATCGGGCGATTTCGGCGGGGCGGGCGCAAATGCTGGATCATATGATGGTGCGGGCCGTAAACGGGGTTACCACCATCCGGCTGCGACTGGGCGGCATGGTCGACATCGAAAACCGCCCCGACCGGGGGTTGATGGCGAATATCTTTCGCAAGGCCCCCCCAAACCCGCGACAAAACCGGCGGCAAAGCCGGGAATCACAGTCGGAAGTTGACTAAGTTTCCATAAGTTTACAGAATTGTCGGCTCCTGCGGTAAACTTTGTAAAGTTTGGGTCCGCAAACATTAAGGAACCAACATGCCCACCACTCCCCGCGAATTCGACATCATCGTTTATGGAGCCACCGGCTATACCGGTCGGCTGGTGGCTGAATATCTGATCAGTCGGCCGGAAGCGCCGCGTTGGGCGATGGCGGGACGGTCTTTGGAAAAGCTTCAGCAGGTCCGCGATCTAATCGGTGCGCACCCTGATACGCCATTGGTGGTCGCCGATGCTGCCGATCCCGCGTCGATGGATGCGATGGCGAAGCGCGCAAAGGTGATCCTCACAACCGTAGGCCCCTATCAGCTTTATGGTAATGAACTGGTTGCGGCCTGCGTTGCCAATGGTACCGACTATACCGACCTTTGCGGCGAACCGGCATGGATGCGGCAGAAGATCGATGAACATGACGCAGCAGCCAAAGCGTCGGGTGCGCGGATATGCTTTTCGGCTGGTTTCGATTCTATTCCCTTTGATCTCGGCGTGCAGGCGTTGCAGCAGCATTGCATCGACCATCTTGGCGCACCTGCGCCGCGCGTCAAAGGCCGGGTCCGTGCGATGCAGGGTAAATTTTCCGGCGGTACAGCCGCTAGCCTGAAAGCCACTATGGTTGCGGCCTCCCAAGATGCGGCTGTCATTGGCTATTTGACCAACCCCTTTTCGCTTGCGAACGGATTTCTTGGTCCAGAGCAACCAGCGGGCAACAAGCCCGAATATGACGAAAGCTTGGGCAGCTGGGCCGCGCCGTTCATTATGGCGGCGATCAACACAAAAAATGTTCACCGCACCAATGTGCTTTTGAACCACCATTACGGCGCTGATTTTGTCTATGACGAAATGATATTGACCGGACCCGGCGAAGCTGGACAGCATGCAGCGGAATTTGTTGCCAAAACGCCGATGATTGGCACGCCCGATGATCCCAAACCCGGCGAAGGCCCGACCAAAGAAGAGCGTGATAACGGCTTTTACGATATATTGTTTGTGGCCGAATATCCCGATGGCCGCACTGCAAAGCTATCGGTCAAGGGCGACCGCGATCCAGGTTACGGCTCAACATCGAAAATGATCGCAGAGACTGCAATCGCACTGGTACGATTTGACGGAGAGGGCGGCGTTACCACGCCCGCTGCTGCGCTAGGCGGAAAGCTGCTTCGTAGGCTTGAGGCGCATGCCGGTTTGACCTTTGCGGTGGAGGATTAGGGGCGGGCTTAATCCGAAACCTCCAAACCGGCGGTTTCACATTTAAGGCAAACCAGCCTTGCCCACCAAAATCTCATTCGACACCGAATGGATGCTCGACCAACATGTTCAACGGGTTTTCAGGCCTAAATCACTGGCCTATCAAAAAGACAACTGTGCTTTGCCAATACCATGGTACCGGATTGCCTGCGCTGTCGAGAGCCGGGCTAAGCCGTGCGTTTTTCATCAAGTTCGAGCATACCGTTTTCTGAAAGTCTTTCGAGCTTGGGGAATCCAGGATTTCGCATTTGGTTGCTTTACCTGTGTCATCCAGATCAAGTCGGAAATGCACTATGCCGCGACCACCGTTTGAAAGCTCATATAACGGGTAGCTGACATCCGTAACCCAATTCCCCGGCGGAGTTTTGGGAGTAGGTTCGCTTTGCAAGCTCGTCCTTTTGGCGGGATCATAGCCCCAAAGCTGCAATATTTCGTCATTACAATCGCGCAACGCCTTGAAAGCCTTGTCCATCGGACCGGTTTTCAGGATGATGGGATTGCGCAGCGGGTTGCCCAATCTCAATTCGCTGACCGCCTTTTCTTCAGCTTCCGAAACGTCCGGATAATTGAAAGCGACTATGTCCTTTCGCTTAAAGACTCTGTCGCGTTGCGCCTTTTCTTCTTTGGTCAGCGCACGAATGGTGAAACCTTCGCGAAACACGATTGCGGGTTCACCCCCATCCATTTTCCCTACAAAATAGGGAATGCGCTGCTTCCCGCCGTTCGGACCAAACTCTATTTCAGCCCCCGGGTCCATTTCCGGCACTTTCATCTTTTTGCCGAACACGGTTAATCTAAAAATGTGGCCGGGCTGCGTACGGGCCATCAATAACGTCACTTTATCGTCGCCTGTGCCAAATTCCCGCGCCAAAGTGCAGCTCCCGGCGGAATAATTGACATGCCATTTGGAACTATGAGCCAATTCAAATGCTCTTTTTGGGGCGGCGGAACCGGCTGATATGCCGATAGAGACGAGAGCAGCGAACGCCGCAATTTTGGATGCAAGTGCCATAGTCATCAAAACTATCTATTGTCGTCAAAAGTGCAATAGATTTCGTGCCTTAAGCTCTTCTCGCTGTTGAGTGCTGCAGAGACCAGCAGCGCACTTCCCTAAATGCCTTCCTCCGCCTATATCGCCCGACATGATAAGCCGCCTGTTCAAACGCACTGCCGCAAAGCGCCCCATTGATGTGGCGCGTATTCCCGACGGCATGCGCGTCTATGCGATTGGGGATGTGCACGGCCGCAATGACCTGTTGAAGGCGCTGCTGGCGAAGATCGAAGCCGATAATGCAGCGCGCCCGGCCAGCAACGCTCAGTTGATTTTTCTGGGCGACCTGATGGACCGCGGGCCCGATAGCGCGGGTGTCATTGAAACAGCAATGGCGGCGCGCAGTGGGCCTTTTGCTGTGCGCTTCCTAATGGGTAACCACGAAGAGGTATTCATCAAAATGTGCCGCGAAGTTGACGCGAAGCTGGCGCGCTTTTTCATCCGCATTGGCGGGGAGGCAACCGCGCTTTCCTATCCAATTTCGCGGCAACGCTATCAGCAGCTTGATCTCGAGGAATTATGCAAAGAGCTGCAGCGTATTGTGCCTGCTGAACATGTGGCATTTCTGGAGAGTTTCGAGGATCAGATCACCATCGGCGACTATGCCTTTGTCCACGCCGGTATCCGCCCCGATGTGCCGATGGCGGCCCAAACGCCAAGCGACCTGCGCTGGATCCGTGAGGAATTTGTCGGGCACCGCGGCGATCTGGAAAAGGTCATAGTGTACGGCCATACTATTTACGATGATGTCGAGGAGCGCGGCTCACGGATCGGCATAGATACGGGTGCCTATGCATCGGGTAAGCTTACCGCAATCGGTCTGGAGGGAGGCGAGAGATGGTTTTTGCGAACATGAACGCGCGCGTGGCGGCCGCAGCGCTGCTGCTAATTGGCGCGACCCCGGCATTTGCCGAAAGCGAGCGCCCTTCACTGCAGCGCTTGCAGGACTATGTTGAAACGCTGGTTAGTTTTGGTACGCGCCATACGCTGAGCAGCGCGACCGATCCAAAGCGCGGCATCGGCGCGGCGCGTGCCTGGGCAAAGCGCGAGTTCGACAAGATCGCCAAGGATTGCGGCGGGTGCATGACCACCGAAAATCTAGAGCGCAATATGTCGGGGCCGCGCGCGCCGGGTGGCGTGAACATTGTCAATGTTTTGGCGGTCAAGCCCGGCAAAATGGGCTGGGAGCATGTCGTCATTATCTCCGGCCATATCGACAGCCGCGTGTCTGACGTGATGGATTTCACGAGTGACGCGCCCGGTGCAAACGATGACGGATCGGGCAGCGCGCTGGTGATTGAAGCCGCGCGGTTGATGTCGAAAAGGCCGCAAAGCGAAGCGACGATCGTTTTTGCTTTGCTGTCTGGTGAAGAACAGGGATTGATGGGCGGCAAGCTGCTTGCCGAAACCGCAAAAGAACGCGGTTGGAAAGTCAGCGCGATGCTCAATAATGATATTGTCGGCGGCACTGTTGGCACCGACGGGCGCGTGGTCGACAATGTCGTGCGCGTGTTCAGCGAAGGCATCCGCGCATCAGAGGATTTGGCCGGGCAATTGGCAAGGCGCAATAGCGGCGGCGAGGATGACGGACCCAGCAGAGCGTTGATGCGGCATATCATTCCGCTCGCACGCCAACTGGAAGCGCCCAAGCTGGAAGTATTCGGTGTGCGACGTCCCGACCGGTTTAGCCGCGGCGGGGATCACCTGCCCGCACTCGATCTCGGCTTTCCCGCGATCCGCTTCACCGTTGGCGTCGAGAATTACGACCATCAGCATCAGAATGTCCGTACCGAAAAGGGCAGGGTATACGGCGACACGGTGAACGAGATGGACTTCGATTATTTGGCCGAAGTGACGCGGATCAACGTCTATGCTGCCGAACAGATCGCGCTTGCGCCGCCGCCGCCGGTCAGCGCTGTGCTATCGGGCGCAGTGTCGTCGGACACCAAGGTCAGCTGGACTGCGGCAAAGGGGGCGACCGCGCATAAAATCTATTGGCGGCGTGCTGACCAGCAACAATGGGAAAAGAATGAAATTGTGGCTGGTGGGGACACGAAGGAATTTGTGCTTAAAGGGGTAATTGTCGACGATCATTTCGTTGGCGTTGCGTCGATTGGACCTTACGGCCACGAAAGCATGATCACCTTTGCGGGGCTTCCACCAAAATAGGTGCAGCAAATAGAAAAGGGGCGCTGCCAACTACGGCAACGCCCCAATCCTCTACTCCCGGGTGTTCTCAGGAATTAAAAAGGGATCAAGCGACCTTCTGCCGCTCGGCTTCGTCTTCCAAATCGCGCAGCACATAGCCGCGGCCCCAAACGGTCTCGATATAATTTTCGCCGTCGCATGCCATCGCCAGCTTCTTGCGCAGCTTGCAGATAAACACGTCAATAATCTTGAGTTCTGGTTCGTCCATGCCGCCATATAGGTGGTTGAGGAACATTTCTTTGGTGAGCGTCGTACCCTTGCGCAGCGAGAGCAGTTCAAGCATTGCATATTCTTTACCGGTCAGGTGAACGCGTGCGCCGTCGACTTCAACGGTCTTGGCATCAAGGTTTACCGCAAGCTTGCCCGTGCGGATGACCGACTGGCTGTGGCCCTTTGAACGGCGGACAACCGCATGGATGCGGGCAACAAGCTCTTCGCGGTGGAAAGGCTTGGTCACATAATCGTCGGCACCAAAGCCAAACGAACGTACCTTGCTGTCCATTTCGCTGATCCCTGACAGGATAAGCACGGGCGTTTGCACCTTGGCAACGCGGAGCTTTTTCAGCACGTCATAGCCGTGCATATCCGGCAAGTTCAGATCAAGACATATAATGTCGTAATCATAAAGCTTACCGAGATCGAGGCCTTCTTCGCCCAGATCAGTCGTGTAGACATTGAAGCCTTCTGTCGCGAGCATCATTTCGATGGCCTTCGCGGTTGTTGGTTCGTCTTCAATCAAAAGTACGCGCATTGGGCATTCCCTCTTGCAATTAGCAAACTCCCCGAACCCGAAGTGCAATTTCGAAGCACCGCGTGATCGGACTTTATTAACCATAAGGGAAATGAACTGAAAAGGTTAATTTCGCGTTAACATAGGGAGTCCCGCGAGTCGCGAAGGGTGCTAAACCGCAAAAACGAGTCATTTCTGCGGGTTTCGGGGCAAATGGACGACGCAAAAAAAGTTAAAATAATTTGCGTCTGCAACCGCTGAAAATGTCTAAAGTCCTTCAATATGTTCTTTTTGCTGCAAATCAGGAGTTTGGCAGTCTAAGTTGTCGATCTGATTTGCAAGGTTGTCGGCCAGAAATATTAAGATTATCGTCTTGTAAAGCTCGGGGGAAAAAAGATGGCAGCATCACGGCGCGAAATCATGGCTTTGCTCGGCGCGGCAATGGCAGCGCCTCCATTAATGGCCGCTGTGGCTTCAAAGAAAAAAGCACCAAAGGTCGCTGCTATGCCTTCATCTGTGCCGTTGCCCGTTACCAAGCCAGCGCGCATAAAGCCCGGTGACACCATCGGTTTGATCGAACCCGCGTCGGCCAGCGACGATCCGTTTGATATATCGCTCGTCGAAGAGGCGATCCGCGCCATGGGGTTGGTGCCAAAGCGCGGCAAGCATTTGCTCAACCGCTACGGCTATCTGGCGGGAGCGGACAAAGACCGCGCATCAGACGTCAACGCGATGTTCGCCGATAAAGATGTAAAGGCGATCTTCGCGGTGCGCGGCGGCTGGGGTTGTGCGCGCCTTTTGCCCTATCTTGATTTTGCGACGATCCGCGCCAATCCGAAACTTTTGATCGGCTATAGCGACATTACTGCGCTTCATATGGCGATTGCGGCGCAAGCCGGTAGCGTCACTATCCACGGCCCCAATGCGGGTAGCGCCTGGGGCAAGGCCAGCGTGGCTAGCTTTAAGGAAGTGGCGTTTGACGGTGGCCTGCCGCTCTACAAGAACCCGCTCGCTACCGACGACCGATTGGTGCAACGCAAATTCCGTACACAGACTATTACTGGCGGTAAGGCGCAGGGGCGTTTGCTCGGCGGTAACCTGACCGTGCTTAGCGCGCTCACCGGATCGCCCTATCTGCCCTCTTTCAAGGGGGCGATCCTTTTTATCGAGGATGTTGATGAGGCCGAATACCGCATCGACCGTATGCTCACCACGCTCGGCCTTGCGGGGATACTCGGGCAGCTTTCGGGCGTCGCATTTGGCCAGTGCACCGATTGCCATCCCAACCAAGGCGGCGGCGGCTTTGGCAGCTTCACACTAAGTTCGGTACTGCGCCAGCACTTGCAGCCGCTGGGCATACCCGCCTATCAGGGGGCGTGGTTCGGGCATATCTCTGACCAGTTCTCCATCCCGCAAAATGTGATGGCAGAAATAGACGCCGATGCCGGGACGTTAAGGCTGCTGGAAGCGGCAGTTACTTAAACACCTGCAATGAAAGAAAAACCATGTCGAGACTGCATAAGGAAACCCATCTTCTCGACCGTATCGGCTGGCTGCGTGCATCGGTGCTCGGCGCGAATGACGGGCTGGTTTCGACCGCAAGCTTGATTGTCGGGGTCGCCGCGGCTTCTGTCACAAAGGAAAATATCCTGATCACCGGTTTTGCCGGGCTGGTTGCGGGCGCGATGTCGATGGCGGCAGGGGAATTTGTTTCGGTCAGCTCACAAGCCGATAGCGAGAAAGCCGATATCGCACGCGAAAAGATCGAACTGGCAACAGTGCCCGATGCCGAGCGCGAGGAGCTGATCGGGATATACGAGAAACGTGGGCTCGACCGCGCGCTTGCCGAACAGGTGGCCGACAAGATGACCGCGAGCGATGCGCTCGGCACGCATTTGCGCGATGAACTCGGGCTATCAGAAACGATGTCGGCGCGTCCGGTACAGGCCGCACTTGCATCCGCCGGGGCCTTTGCCGCCGGAGCAGCGATACCGATTGCGGTTATACCGATGTCGAATAACGGCAATCTCAGCTGGCTGGTGACGGGTGTTGCTTTGATCGGGCTTGCCGTGCTTGGTGCGATCGGCGCAAAAGCCGGGGGCGCGCCGATTGGTAAGGCGGTGCTGCGAGTGACTTTCTGGGGTGCGTTCGCAATGGCGGCTACTGCGGCCATTGGTTCGCTTTTTGGAACAAGCGTGAGTTGAGGCGCGAACGCCACTTGCAAAATCACAATTACCGCCCATCTTTTGGTCATTCCGGCGGAGCGTTTCTTTTTATCCTGCCGATGTGGAAATAAATATGAGCATCACAATCGAACACAGGCCCTTTGCGTCATTGGGAAAGGCCAATCACGGCTGGCTCAACGCCAATCATCATTTCAGCTTTGCCAGCTATGTCGACCGCGACCGGATGAATTGGGGCGGCGTTCGCGTTTGGAATGATGACGAGATCGCGGCGCATACCGGCTTTGCGCCGCACCCCCACGACAATATGGAAATCGTTACCTATGTCCGCACCGGGGCAATTACGCATGAAGACAGCGTCGGGAACAAGGGCCGGACCGAGGCTGGCGATGTACAGGTGATGAGCGCGGGCACCGGCATCCGGCATAGCGAACATAACCGTGATGATGATCTGTGTACGCTCTTTCAGATTTGGATAATGCCGCGTGACCGCGACATCGCCCCGCGCTGGGATCAAAGGCAGTTCCCCAAAGCCGACCGGTCCGGTGCGTTCACTGTTCTTGCCAGCGGATATGATAGTGACTTGGCGCAGGGCGCACTCGCGATCAACGCCGATGCGCGGGTGTTTGGCGCGACGATGGAAAGCGGCGCGGTGCTTGAATATCAACTCGAAGAGAGCAGCCATGCCTATCTGGTGCCCGCTGCGGGATCTCTCCGTATTGACGGGCGGGTCGTAAACGCACGCGACGGCGTTGCCGTCAAAGGCGAAGGCGTGTTGCGGATCGAGGCGCTTGAAGCGTCTGAACTGGTGATGGTCGATAGCCTCTGATAGGGGCGGTTGATGCCATTCGAACTGCCCGAAAGCCTCCTGCAAGAAAGTTTCCTCGCCGCCACGGGCCCGGGCGGGCAGAATGTCAACAAGGTTGCAACCGCGTGCCAGCTGCGGCTCGATGTGTTCGGGCTGGGGCTACCTCCTTATGCATTCCGCAAGCTGAAGGAGCTGGCTGGCAGCAAGATGACGGCCAGCGGTGAGCTGATCGTAACCGCGCGCAGCCACCGCAGCCGTGAGGCAAACCGCGAAGAAGCCCGCAACCGGATTGCTATGCTTGTCGAGCGATCGCTTGTTCGCGATCCCCGCCGTGTGGCAACCAAACCGAGTAAAGCCGCAAAAGCCAAACGCGTCGACGCAAAGAAAAGCCGTAGCACATTAAAAAAAGGCCGTGGCAAAGTGGCGCTGGATTGATAAGCGCGCATCATGTTCGCATTTGAAACTGATCCAACCGCCACCAAGGCCGAGCTTTACGACGAGCTGCTAAAGGCGGCCGATGCACTGACCGCTGATGAAAGCGATGGCATTGCGAATATGGCCAATGTCTCGGCGCTCCTCTGGCAGTTTTTGCCTAACCTGAACTGGGCGGGCTTTTACCGCATGGTTGAAAGCGAGCTCGTGCTTGGGCCGTTTCAAGGCAAGTCGGCCTGCATCCGCATCCCGCTCGACAAGGGTGTGTGCGGGGCAGCGGCGCGCACCGGGCAATCGCAATGTGTTGCTGACGTGCATGACTTTCCCGGGCATATCGCCTGCGACGCCGACAGCCGTTCAGAGCTGGTCGTGCCGGTGAAGCGCGGGGGAAGCGTAATAGCGGTTATCGATCTCGATAGCCCAATTCCGGACCGGTTTGATCAAGAAGATGTCGCGGGCATTGAAAAACTCGCGGAGAAACTGTCAGCACGGATTTGACGGTTCGAACCGGCATGTTTTCTATAGTGCCTCATTTTGGAACAAGTGCGCGAAATCAAAAGCATTTTACATTCAGTCAATTGGCTTTCCGCGTAGAAAAATGTTAACAAGCTCTTAACCATAGTCCCTCGATCCGGAGGGTTGTGGACGATGACTATTGCAAGTCTAGGGAGCCGTTAACCATGAAGACCCTTGTATTTTCAGGCATTGCGACAAGCGCTTTGCTGATTGCCATGTCGTCGGCGAGCGCAAGCGACTCGCTGGCATCTGTGACACCAACTTCAGCAGAAGCAGCATTCCAGCAGGTGCAGTTGTCTTCGCTACCGCAGTCCGTTGGGGCTCAAGCCGGAAAAATGCGCGGTATGGGCGGACACAGAGCGCCAATGCAGGGCCATATGCCGAAAATTGGTGGCAATAACGGTCCAAAGCCTGGGCACATGCCGAAAATGGGCGGCAATAACGGACCACGCGGCGGTTTCGGTGGCTATAACGGCGGTCACCGTGGACCACGTCCGTTTGTTGGTCACAACCCGAACATGGTGCGCCCGAATGTCGACGGCAAAGCTGGCTGGGTGCACGGCGCAGCAAAAGTAGGCCATGGTGGTTATCAGGGCGCCCGCGGCGGTCACGGCTATAACGGCCCACGCGGCGGCTGGAACAGCAATAGCAATAGCAATAGCAGCAGTCACAGCAGCAGTTTTGGCAACGGCATGAGCTATGGAAACAGCAGCAGCCGCGCCGGCAGCTATGGCAACGGCTACGGTAAGAGCAACAGCTATAGTAACAGCAGCAGCTACAGCTACAGTAACAGCAATGGCGGTTTCAACGCCCCGCGCCCCGGTTATGGCAACGGTCCACGCCCCGGCCACGGCCCGCGTCCAGTAATGGGTAATGGCCCGCGCCCCGGTCATCATGGCCCCGGCAAATTCGGACCCGGCTTCCGCCCCCGTCCTGGACATCACGGTATTCCCGGCAACGACCGCTATCGTCGTCCCGGTCGCGGTATGAACTTGCCGAGCTATTGGGTGAATCCATCCTTTGGCATCAGCAATTTTGCATTTTTCGGTTTGAGCGCACCTTCGACGGGTTCGTATTGGAGCCGCTATTATGACGATGCGGTGCTGATCAATCCACGCGGTCAAGTCTATGACTATCGCAGCAACCTGCCTTGGGATAGCTACCCCGGCAGCTACGGCCCGGCTTATTCGCCATATACATCGGGCTATGCGCCGTCTTCTTATCCAGTGAATTACGCAGCTGGTAATGATTATGGCTATGGCAGCGATGACCGTTTTGCGGTCGAAGAAGTCGGCTACGGCGCTGGACCCGCTTCGGGTGGATATCGCACCGCTGACTATGGTCCAACAGTGCGCGCTGACGCAGACGCCTATAACTGGAACGACGGCAATGTTGCGTTCGCTGGCAACAACGGCAACCAATATAGCTATGACGGCCGGTGGCAGGGCAATTATGTCGACCCCGATGCGCGCGTTTTCGATGGTCAGTGGACTGGCCGCGTTATCCGTAACGGCCCGGATACTGCTGGCGGCGCGGGTTACCGCGTGGCAGAATCGGTTCCATATGGCAGCGGCTATGATGCGCGCGGCGCAGGCTACGGTGGCGGCGAAGAACGCTATTATAGCGACGATCGCGGTGGTGGATATTCAACCCCGCGTGGCTATGAAGGTTATGAGCGTTGCTTGAAGAGCAACGGCGTGACCGGTGCAGCTATAGGTGCGGTTGTCGGTGCAGTCGCTGGCAACAAGATTGCCGGTCGCGGCGACAAGCTTGGCGGATCGCTCCTCGGCGCGGGTCTGGGCGGTATTGCCGGAGCAGTGGCAGAGAAAGCAATCTCCAAATGCCGTAAACAATTGCCGCGTGATTATGATGCGGGTTCTGGCGGCGGTTACGGCGCGGATTACGGTGCTGACTATGATCAAGGCGGCTATCAGGGCGGCGGATATTCGAACGATGGCTATTCCAACGGTGGTTACACCAATGGCGGAACTTATCAGAACGGTGGCTACACCCAAGGTGGCAATGGCTATCCGACCTATCAGGGTGGCGGCTATTATTATTATCCGCAGCCAACCGCTCCCACGACGGTAACTGTCACACCCGGCACAAGCACGACCACAACCACGGTAACCGAAGAAATCATCTACGAAACCGTCTCGGTCCCTGTGAAGCGTCGGCCGGCACACCGGCCAGCCGTGCGCAAGTGGAAGCCAAAGCCAAAAGCGCATTGCCATTGCTACTAAGCAACGGCGGCCTGAATAGGCCGAAAACACTATAAGAAAGGGCGGGCTTTGGTCGCCCTTTTTTGTTTCGGTTGTGCGCTGGGTCAAGAGCGAGCATCGCCGCGGTTGATTGAGGCGACTTTGACCCAGCCAATAAAGCCAGGCCCCGCATCATGTGCGGGGTGACGGTGTGATTATGTTGGGAGCAATCGCTGCTCAAATTTATTCGTGACAGCGCGCAAGAAAACA
This sequence comes from uncultured Alphaproteobacteria bacterium, assembly GCA_963763915.1. Lineage (GTDB taxonomy): Bacteria > Pseudomonadota > Alphaproteobacteria > Sphingomonadales > Sphingomonadaceae > Sphingorhabdus_B. The sequence continues at coordinate 461,855 of CAVXQH010000001.1, read as the reverse complement.
CTTTCCTACATATAACCATATTGGTTAGCCGGTTCCTTTCCACATGAGCAAAAGGAACATGACATGCCCCACCAACCCAATCTCTGCGACGCCGACTATCATTGGAGCAGCGCTGCCAAGCGCAACTTTCTCGAAGAACTCAGCATGACCGGTAGCGTCAGCGAGGCGTGCCGCGTTGTCGGAAAATCACGCCGCGCGGCGTATAACCTGCGCACGCGCAAAGGGGGCAGGGGCTTCCGGATTGGCTGGGACGCGGCGATGCTGGCCGCACGGGTGATCGTGCAGGACATATTGCTCGAACGCGCGATCGATGGTCAACAGAGCATCAGCAGCCGCGATGTGGAGGGCAACCGGACGGTGCGGCATAGCTATGACAACCGGATGACGCTTGGCTTGCTCACGCGCCTCGACAAATATGCCGACACTCTCCAACCGCGCTGGAGCGACATGGGCTTTGCCCAGATAGCGTGCCAAGAGCTTGACGGGTTTTTCGATCTGGTCGAGGCCGGGACCAGCGACGCGGCGCTGGCCGACTGGTTTGCGGCGCGCGAGCCGCTCGAATGGGCGGTTGAGCGGTTCCAGCTGATGCGCAAAGGCCCCGACGAGGAGGCTGCTGCTCTCGAAGACGACATTGCCGAGCTCGAAGAAGAGCTCGCCTGGCAGAAAAGCGATGCGTGCCGACGGCTGGAGGCGCACGCTGGCGATAATGAGCGCGATTACGAGCCCGACTACGAGCCCAACTACGAGCGCGATTACGGGCGCGACTACGAGATTAAAAGCATGGCGGGGCTGGCACATCCAAACTCGGCGCAGCACTGTGAACTTCGGCAGAAATCCGCGGGTTTTGCAGGCGGGATGAAGGTGCGTTAATCCAGCAACGCGACCGGCTTAAGTCGCCGCGACTTCCCTTGGCCGCGTGGTGACACGTTCGATCCGCTTTACCGCCCCCTGGCTTTGGAAAAGCCGGTCGATATATATGCCCGGCGTGTGGATATTATCCGCGCCGATACTTCCGATCGGCACAATTTCCTCCACCTCAGCCACGGTGAACTTGCCAGCGGTGGCAATTGGCGGGTTAAAATTGCGCGCGGTCTTGCGGTATAGCAGGTTACCGGCGGTATCGCCTTTCCATGCCTTGACGATGGAAAGGTCGGCGCGCAGCCAGCTTTCGCGCACGTAGGTTTCACCGTCGAAATCCTCGTGTGGCTTGCCTTCAGCAACTATCGTTCCAACGCCGGTTTTCGTGAAAAAGGCCGGGATACCGGCGCCGCCAGCCCGAATACGCTCTGCCAGCGTCCCTTGCGGTGTCAGTTCCAGTTCCAGCTTTCCTGAAAGGTAAAGGTCTTCAAACAGCTTATTCTCGCCGACATAAGACGCGATCATCTTCTTGATCTGGCCGTTGTTCATCAGCTCCCACAGGCCGAAGCCGTCTGCGCCGCAATTGTTGGAAATCAGCGTCAGGTCTTTCGCGCCGTCGTCCTTCAGCGCCATGATCAGATTATCGGGGTTGCCCGACAGGCCAAAGCCGCCTGCCATCAGGGTCATGCCGTCAAAGGAAAGGCCCTTGATCGCGGATGCTGCGTTGTCGTAAATTTTATTTGCCATTATTGGCCTCTAAATCTGTTTGCGCCAAAGCTCAAGCTTGAGGAAACGGTGGTGTTCGCTGTGATAACAATTCGCGGAGTCTGCTGGCGCGGCACAGTTGCAGTGAAACCGACAACAAGACTCTTTCTCTCCCCCTCTTGCTTTTTTGTGAAATTGCCGGTGTAGCGGCGATCAATCTCCCACCAAGTACAGGAATTCCGATGTCCCAATATGTCGAGCGATCCGGCCTACAAATTGATGCACGGCTTGCCAGTTTTGTCGAAGATCAAGCGCTTGCTGGACTTGATGTTTCAGCCGCGACAATCTGGTCGGGGCTTGCCGAGATATTAGCGCGCTTCGTACCGCAGAACCGCGCGCTGCTCGCCAAGCGAGACGAGATTCAGGCGAAGCTGGACGATTGGCATAAGGCCAATCCGGGAGCGATCACCGATATGCCCGCCTATCAGGCCTTCCTGCGCGAAATCGGCTATCTTGTCGCTGAACCTGCGCCGTTTGCAATCGGCACAACGAACGTTGACCCCGAGATCGCAATTATGGCGGGGCCGCAGTTGGTGGTGCCTTCGCTCAACGACCGTTTTGTTTTGAATGCCGCCAATGCGCGTTGGGGCAGCCTCTATGACGCGCTTTACGGGACGGACGTTCTCGATGCGCCGCCAGCAAGCTCCGGCGGATATGATAAGGCACGCGGCGATGCGGTCATTGCTTATGCGCGCAAGTTCCTCGACGATGCGATCCCGGGTTGGGAAGGGGCTGTTGACGGCGGCGATCATCCGGCCTTGGTCGCACGGCGTGACGGCGGCTTGCTGTTCCGCCATAACGGTCTGCACGTAGAGATCGTTATCGATCCCGCGCATCCCGTCGGTGCGACCGATCCGCTGGGCATCGCCGATGTGATCCTTGAAGCTGCTTTGACGACGATTGTTGATCTTGAGGATTCGGTGGCTGCGGTTGACGCCGAAGACAAGGTCGCGGCTTATACCAATTGGCTCGGCCTGATGCGCGGCGACTTGACCGCCAGCTTTGAAAAAGGCGGTCGCACGGTGACCCGCGCACTTGATGCGGACCGCGTTTGGGGTGATTTGAGCCTTGCTGGGCGATCGCTGCTATTCGTGCGCAATGTCGGGCATCTCATGACTAATCCTGCGGTATTGCTTGCCGGTGGCAGCGAAGCACCAGAAGGGATATTGGATGCGCTTTTCACCTCGCTGTGCGCCTTGCATGACGGAAAGGGTGCGCTGCGCAATAGTCGCAAGCGCTCGATCTACATTGTAAAGCCCAAGCAGCACGGACCAGACGAATGTGCGTTCACCAACGATTTGTTCGACGCCGTCGAAGATGTGCTTGGCCTTGCTCGCCACACGATAAAGGTAGGCGTAATGGATGAGGAGCGCCGCACATCGGCTAACCTCGCGGCCTGTATCCACGCCGTCAAAGACCGGATCGTTTTCATCAACACCGGCTTCCTCGACCGTACCGGCGACGAGATGCACACCGCAATATATGCAGGCCCGATGATCCGCAAAGCAGAGATTAAAACGTCGCAATGGATCGCCGCTTACGAAGCGCGCAACGTACAGATCGGGTTGGCTTGTGGCCTTTCGGGCAAAGCGCAAATCGGCAAGGGCATGTGGGCCGCTCCCGACATGATGGCTGATATGATGGCGCAGAAAATCGGCCATCCCAAGTCGGGCGCGAACACCGCGTGGGTGCCTTCGCCGACCGCTGCGACGCTGCACGCGATGCATTATCATATGGTCGATGTGTTTGCGGTGCAAAGGGCGCTGGCGACCGAGAAAACGCCGGGCCTAAATCCGTTGCTGACCATCCCCGTTGCAGCCGCTGGCCACAATTGGTCCGATGACGAGGTGCGCGAGGAACTAGAGAATAACGCGCAAGGTATCCTCGGCTATGTCGTCCGCTGGATCGACCAAGGGATTGGTTGTTCGAAGGTGCCTGATATTCATGACATCGGCCTGATGGAAGACCGCGCGACGTTGCGGATTTCATCGCAGCATATTGCCAATTGGCTGCTCCACGGCGTGTGCAGCGCAGCGCAGGTCGACGCGGCGTTTGAGAAAATGGCCACCAAAGTTGACGGGCAAAATGCGGGTGATCCGCTTTATAAAAAGCTGGCAGGCGACAGCATCGCTCTCAAGGCTGCGCGCGCCTTGGTCTATGAAGGCGTGGCGCAACCCAGCGGCTATACCGAGCCTTTGCTCCACAAATTCAGGCAGGAGAAAAAAGCCGGTTAGGCGGGGCGTGTTTCGGGAAATGGTGCCGGCTGCAGGATTCGAACCCGTGCTTCGGCGGATGCCGAAAGACAAAAAACGTGCCGCGGTAAGAAAATATGGTGCCGGCTGCAGGATTCGAACCCGCGGCCCCCTGATTACAAATCAGGTGCTCTACCAACTGAGCTAAGCCGGCTAGCGATATCGCTGGCAGCGCCTTTAGCCTTAAACCACACCAAAGGTCCAGCCCTCAGTTACAGCAAATTTTGGCGTCATGTTTTCGGGGTGCCAATAATCATCACGGTGGGCATTTGCGCGCAACCACGCGGCGGTCAGGATCGCGTCAGTGGCGTGATCGGTATAGCGCTCGGCCAAGGGGTTGTGCGGTGCGCTATCGAACGTGGCCAGCGCTGCATCCAGCGTTTCGCCGTCGGTGATTTTGCTTTTACTTTTGGGCAGAACTCCCGAAGCACGTGCGGCGATGCTGGTATAAATTTCCACTATGACCGGTCCCGAATCGGGCACAGGATCAAAAGGCCAGACGGGGATGCTGCCGCCTAACTTATGCAGAACGCGCATACCCGTCAGGCTTGATTTGCCGACCTGCGCTGCCCCGACCAGATTGAAGCAGCTATACGGATTAATCCCCGCTATCGCGGCCTGCCCGTCATATTCGCATTTGCGCAAACGGCCGCGACCCGTGCCGAATAGATCGCCGCAATTACGCAGCTGACGGAAATGACGGGAAATTTCGGGATGGCTAATAAAGCCAGACGCCGCAAGATGCGGGTCGGCTTGCGAGAGCAAATCGACTTTTCGCCAGAGCGCTTTTGCATTCTCCGGGCTCTCGCTCCAGCCCGGAAAGTAGCTATCCTGATCTTCAAAAGGGAGAGCAATGGACAGGTCGAGACCGATCAAGATATTGCGTTTTGCCCTGGCCTGCTCTTGCAGCCATGTAAGCACATCGGCGCGTGTCCAGTGAAGCTGCGAAGGCGTGATGAGAGATGGTGCTGAGCTATCAGCGCCGCAAACTGCCAGTGCTATTCCTTTATGCCACCGTTCTGCAGCTCCCGACCAATCGATACAAGCAAAATTGTCGAAGCGGCGCATACCCGCCTTATGTCCGAATGCGGTCATCCCGGAAAGCGCAAACGAGACGCTGAATGCACAAATAAGAAGGGGGCCGGTGCGACCCGCACCCGACCCCCAATTTTAGTTGGCCAAAAATGGCTATTTTGTTTTTGTTATATTCCTTTTCGGCGTCGGCTTTTCTGCCAGCTCATCCAGCAGCTTTGCCGCTGCGTCTCGTCCGCCCAGACCAAAGGCCAGCGCGAATGCAACTGCCGCGCCCACTGCCAGTGCGCCAAATGCATATTCTATGATTGGACCCCCGATGTTCATCTGCTGCAAGCCGATGAAAATGAAGAGCGCAACGGTCAGCCAATATGTGACTGATCCTGCGAGCCCCGGACCAGTCGCGTCAGCCACAAGCGACTTCATGATGCGTGCAACGATTACGCCGAGAGCAATAAGCACCGCGCCAAAGACGACATTGCCGGCCTGAGCAAGTACAGTCTGCAATATGTCGGTCAGTTGCGGGAAGCCCAGCATGTTGGTTGCGGCTATTGCGAAAAAGACCATGATTGCGATGGTTGTGATTGTTGCAATCACGCCCGAAGCAGAGCGGCCCTCTGGCAAAATGCGCAGCTCCGCAATGGCACGATCAGCACCAAGGCTAGGCAGCAATTCTTCAATCAATCCGCTGATCCAGCGCGCAATTACGAACCCAAGGCCAAGCAGCAAGCAAGCGCCCACGATCAATGGGATCGATTTGAACACCATGTTGAGCAAGTTCATCGCTGGCTCTGTGATGGCCGAGATTTCGAGCATCTGCAGCGCAGCAATAGCGACTGGGATGATGATCAACACGTAGATGATCGTGCCGATAGTCTTACTGATCGTCGTATTGCCAGTGACCTTGTCGACTCCGCCCAGACTGGCCCATCGGTCGAGATTTACCGTTGCAAGCGAAGTTTCGACAATATCGCGCACGATCTTGGCGATCATCGATCCGATGAAAAAGATGGCTGCCGCAAATACGATATTGTCGACATAGCCGATGAAGTTGCCGAGCAACCCCTGAACTGGCGTAATGACACTATCAAAGCCGAGCCGCTGCAGCACAGCCAGCAAACCGAATAACCAAATAAATAGCGACACGATGCGGCCCAACGCCATGCCGACGCTCTCACCGCTTGACGTTCCGCGCTGAAAAAACGAAATCTGGTCGACCAGTTTGGCGAATGCCCAGCGCGCACCTTTTGCCAGTGCCCAAGTGACTAAAATGATGATGCCAGCCATTGCCAGCTTCTCTGCCCATTGCAGAAACAATGCCTCGTCGAAGGCATACCCAGCGATTCGAAAATTGTTGAACATGATTACCCCCTGCTTCACCCGAGGCAGAGCCGCCCCGTCTCTAGCAAGGCAAAAACTAGAATCTTTGGCGGAATCTGGCAATTTTTTGCTGCACTTTTTGTGCGCAGCATTTCAGCCAGTTACAGAGTTATCCACGGTTTTTTGTATTGAGTGGAACGATCAAATCTATGCTTTTGCTTTTCGCAGCCCGTCCCAATAGGCGATGCGTTCGCGGATTTTTGCTTCAAAACCGCGCTCTACCGGTGAATAGAATGTCTGCGAAGTCATATCGTCGGGCCAATAATTGTCTCCGCTAAAACCGGCAGCGCTATCATGGTCATATGAATAGCCTTTGCCGTAGCCGATTTCTTTCATCAGTTTTGTTGGTGCATTCAGGATATTTTGCGGCGGCATCAATGACCCTGTATCCTGCGCTGATTTCCACGCGGCCTTTTGCGCGGCATATGCTGCATTGGATTTGGGCGCTGTCGCCAAATAAAGACAGGCCTGCACAATCGCGAGCTCGCCTTCGGGTGAACCCAGAAAGTCATAGGCGTCTTTTGCGGCAAGACATTGCACCAATGCTTGCGGGTCTGCGAGACCGATGTCCTCGCTGGCAAAACGAACCAGTCGGCGCAGGACGTAAAGCGGTTGTTCTCCTGCTACCAACATCCGCGCCAAATAGTAGAGTGCCGCTTGCGGGTCTGACCCGCGTAACGATTTATGCAAAGCTGAAATCAGGTTGTAATGGCCTTCGCGGTCCTTGTCGTAAACAGGCATCCGCCTGTGCAGCAAAGCCGCCAGAGCTAAGGGATCAAGGTGCTCGGCAATTTCAAGCGAGAGCAGGGTTTCTGCCTGATTGAGAAGGAACCTGCCGTCGCCGTCTGCAGAGTGGATCAAAGCCAATCGCGCGTCGGGCGTAAGCGGTAAAGCGCTTTGCTCAATGGACTCGGCGCGAGAAAGCAAAGTTTCCATTGCCGGTTCATCAAGCCGGTTCAATACTAACACCTGGGCGCGGCTAAGCATTGCTGCGTTCAACTCAAAACTTGGGTTTTCGGTCGTTGCGCCCACCAACGTCACCGTGCCGTTTTCGACATAGGGCAAAAACCCGTCTTGCTGCGCGCGATTGAAACGGTGGATTTCATCAACGAACAACAAAGTCCTTTGTCCTTTTGCCGCATGCATTTCGGCTTCGGCAAAAATCCGCTTTAGATCAGCAACACCGGAAAAAACCGCTGAAATCATAGCGAACCGTAGGCCCACTGCTTCGGCGAGCAATTTTGCGATTGTCGTTTTGCCAGTACCCGGCGGTCCCCACAGGATTATTGACGCGAGTTTGCCTGCGACAACCATCCGGCCGATTGCGCCGTCTGCACCGGTAAGATGATCCTGCCCGACGACTTCAGAAAGCGCCTTTGGTCTCAGCCTATCTGCCAAAGGCGCGGACGTTCGCTCCGCCATGTCACTATCCGTTTGGAACAAATCAGTCACTTCGCGTGCCTAGGACGTGACTGCAGCATGACTTTCAACAAGTCGAACATAATTCTCAGCCACGGTCTGGTTGATAGCATCCCAGTCATACTTGGTGCTTTCGGTCAGACCTGCTTTTGCGTGCGCGGTTCGTAACACGGGATCTTCGCAATAGGCCTGCAATCTATCGGCATAAGTGCTGACCGTGCGCGGGGGAACAAGATACCCTGTAACTCCGTCGATAACGATGTTAGAGCTGCCTGTTGCCTCTGCCGCTACTACGGAAAGGCCGTTCGCCATCGCTTCGAGCGTTACATTTCCAAATGCTTCGGTGACCGAGGGATTGAGAAAAATCTCGGAAGACGCGATTGCCCGCGACAGGTCGGGTCCCATTTGATGGCCAACAAATATGGCGCCGGGCAAGCGTGCAGCGAACCAGTCCTGCGCGGGTCCCTTACCAATCACGAGAACTTTATGCGGCACACCGCGTTTCTTGAGTTCGGCAATCACCTCGACAAAAATATCCAGGCCCTTTTCCATTACAAGCCGACCGAGGAAGCAAATCACAACATCATCATCGGAAATTCCCCATTCGCGTCGCCATTGCAAACTGCGCGCCTTTGGGGTGTGATAGGTGCGGTCAATGCCGCGCGACCAAATGCTGATGTCTTCGTTCATGCCCTGACCCCGAAGAAGTTCCGCCATGCCTTCGGTCGGGACAATCAGAGCATCACATTTGCGGTAAAACCGGCGCAATGCAGCTAACATCAATGGCTCTGCAAAACCGATGCCGTAATAACGCAAGTAAGTTTCAAAACGCGTGTGGACTGATGCGATTACGGGTATATCATGGCTATGGGCCCATTTTAGTCCGGCTTGCGATCCAAAATCGGGGCTAGAAAGATGAACAATATTGGGGGCAAATGCTTCCAAGTCAGCCCGAACATTGTCGGATATGCCGGTGGCAACCCGATATTCGGGGCGCTTTGGAACAGCAAAAGACGGAAGGCTAACAAGATCTCCAACAGGTTCAAATGCCGGCGTATCGGTTGTCGGCGAATAGATGCGAACCTTGGCACCTTGCCGCAACATATAATCCATAAGCCGATTCAGCGCTTGGTTGGCACCGTCGCGAACGTAATTATAATTCCCGCTAAAAAGGGCGATGCGAAGGTCGTTGGTCTGCATTCGATAGTGCCTTAAGGCGCGACCGCGTAAATGACAATGTTGTGGCCATGAAGGCGATTACGCGTCTTCAACATCACGTTTGGTTTCCGGCTTATGAAGCCTTAGTCTGCCAACTCGCTTTTCGTCAGCCTCTAGAATTTCCAGTCGCCAGTTGCTGGCTTCGTGGAGCAGGATTTGGCCGACCACAGGCACTTGTCCAGCTAACACTACAGCCAAACCGCCAATCGTATCGACATCTTCCTCTACGTTGGCCAGTTTGGGGTCAATTGCTTCGGCAAGATCATCAAGCTCGGCGCGAGCGTCACTCTCCCAGATACCGTCAGAGACAGCAACGAAAAGCGCTGCGGGTTCTTCGTCATGCTCGTCTTCAATCTCACCAACAATTTCCTCAACAAGATCTTCGATGGTGACAAGGCCTTCCGTGCCCGAATATTCATCGACAATGATTGCCAAATGCATGCGTGTTCGGCGCATTTCATCGAGCAGTTCGAGTACGCCCATATTCTGCGGCACAAACCTCGGTTGGCGGATAAACATATCCAGGGAGGCTGGATGCTCTTCGCCTTGTGCCAATATAGCGAAAACATCTTTGATGTGGATCATTCCGGTTATGGTGTCGAGCGAGTCGCGAAAAACAGGCATCCGGCTGTGGCCGTGCTCGACAAAGGCAGCAACACAATCGGCAAAGCTTGCGCTTTCGGAAATGGCAATGACATCGCTTCGCGGGACCATGACATCGTCAACACGGTGCTCGCTAAAATGGAGCAAGTTGCGCAGCATTGTCCGTTCGGTCGCGGTCAGGTCACCAGAGCTAGCGTTATTGGTGTCGCCCTCGGTTTCTTCTTCATGTTCGTCGATTTTTTCTTCGAGCTGTTCGCGAAGCGTCGGTTCGTGCTGATCACCAAATACAAGGGACTTTATCCGCTGCCAGAGTTTGCCGTCGCCATCGTCATCGCTGTTGTTACGCGTGCCGCTAAAACTCTCACCCTCTGGCATGGAAAAAACGAAAACCTCTCAAATCCTGTTAGACGTCAACTTATTGTATCTGCATATGGATTGTGCAAGCCCATAGATGCAAGCGCTTTCACTTCAAGCGCTTCCATATGCTCAGCCGCGATATCCTCGATGTGATCGTAACCAAGCAGGTGCAGCGTGCCGTGGACGATTAAGTGCGTGACGTGTTGATGCAGGGGAATGTCTTTTTCCTTTGCCTCTATGCCACAAATTTCATGCGCTAAAATTATGTCGCCAAGCAAATGTTCGCCGATGCTTAATCTTGATAAATCTCGAAGTTCTTCGCGTTCAAGCATCGGGAAGCTCAGCACATTGGTCGGCTTGTCCTTGTCCCGCCACTGTGCGTTTAGCGTTTGGATTTCTGCGTTGTTCGACAAGAGAATGCTGACCGAAAGGTTACCACGTGAAGTCGACAGACCAGCAAATTCTGTAACACTGATCGCTTCATGCACCGCTTGTTTTGCGAGTATTTGCCAATCCTGATTTTCGTCCCATTCGGGTGTGTGATCGAGCTCTATCTCAACCATCGAACCCCTCATAAGCGTCGACAATCCGGCCAACGAGCGGATGGCGCACAACATCGCTTGAATTAAAGCGAATGGTCGATATGCCTTCGACGCCCTCCAAGCGGTTCACCGCGTCATAAAGGCCGGACATGCGGTCACCCCCGGGAATGTCGACCTGGCGAGGGTCGCCGCAAATCACCATGCGGCTGTTCATGCCGAAACGGGTCAAGAACATTTTCATTTGCGCGGCTGTTGTGTTCTGCGCTTCGTCTAGGATGATGAACGCATCGGAAAGTGTACGACCGCGCATGAAGGCCAGCGGCGCAATTTCGATCTCACCACTCGCGATGCGGCGTTCGACCTGTTCGGCGGGCAGGCAGTCATAAAGCGCATCATAAATCGGGCGTAGATAGGGATCGACTTTTTCCTTCATATCGCCGGGCAGGAAACCAAGCCGCTCACCGGCCTCGACAGCTGGACGGGACAGGATCAAGCGCTGCACTGCGCCGGTGATCAACATTGCTACCGCTTGGGCAACCGCGAGATAGGTTTTGCCAGTGCCTGCCGGACCAAGCGCGAAGATAATCTCGTCGCGCGCCAACGCTTCCATATAGGGGATTTGCGTGGCCGAACGCGGCACCAGTGTTTTCTTGCGCGTTCGGATCATGATCTGCGGTGCGCCGTTGTCGCCTTTGCGGACGATACCTTCCAGCGTTGGTTCGGCAGACATGGCGATGACCGATTGAACAACTTCGAGGTCTATGGCTTCGCCGCGCAACACCCGCGAATAAAGCTCGTTCAGCACGTCGCGCGTGCGTCCGATCGCGGCGGCTTCGCCCTCAATCTGCACCCGGTTTCCGCGGGCTGCTATATAAACGCCCAAGCGGTTCTCGATGGCAACCAGATTGCGGTCAAATTCTCCAAAGACCGCGCCGATCAAATGCGGTTTGTCAAAGCTGACATCCAGATGGGACAGGTCGCCCAGTTGCGCTTGCGCTTTTTTTGACACCTAAGCTGCTACTCTCATCTGCACTTCTCCCACCATGCTTTGCCGTGCGGCTTCGGACAGAGTCACACTGACCATATCGCCTATCACCATTCCCGGTGCATCGACGACCACCGATTGCATCCACGGCGATTTGCCGATCAGCTGACCTTCGAACTTGCCCTTACGTTCGAGCAGAACTTCACAGGCTTTGCCCACCGTTGCCGCGTTGAAGGCCAATTGATCTGCGCTTAACTGCGCTTGCAGCCGTTGCAGCCGTTCGTCCATCACTTGTTCGGTAATCTGGTCATCCATAGAGGCAGCCGGAGTACCCGGCCGCGGGCTATATTTGAACGAATAGGCCTGCGCATAGCCCACTTCGCGGACAAGACTGAGCGTGTCTTCAAACTCTCCATCGGTTTCACCCGGAAAGCCGACGATAAAGTCACCTGAAAAGGCAATATCGGGCCGGACGGCGCGGACTTGGTTTAGGATATGCAAATAGCTACTGCGATTATGGCTGCGGTTCATGGCCTTCAGGATGCGGTCATTGCCTGCTTGCACCGGCAAATGCAGATAAGGCATCAGCTTTTCCACATCACCGTGCGCAGCGACCAACCCGGCTGTCATGTCATTGGGGTGGCTGGTCATATAGCGTATGCGCTCAAGTCCCGGCATCGCATCCAGTGCGCGGATCAATCCGTCCAAGCCTTGCATTCGGCCTTTGTCGTCTTCACCGTCCCAAGCATTCACATTTTGGCCGAGTAAAGTAATTTCGCGCGCGCCGCCGTCGATCAACGCTTTTGCTTCATCGATCAATGCGCTCCAGCTGCGTGAAATCTCCGCGCCGCGAGTATAGGGCACGACGCAATATGTGCAGAACTTGTCGCAGCCTTCTTGCACCGTCAGGAAAGCTGTCGGACCGGATTTGCGTTTGGCCGGAAGCACCGCAAATTTGTCGAGACCCGGCAAGTCCAGATCAACCGCTTTTTCGCCCAGCGCCGCCTTGGCAACCATTGCAGGCAAGCGGTGATAGGCTTGCGGCCCAACAACGATGTCGACTTCGGAAGCGCGTCTGCTGATTTCTGCGCCCTCGGCCTGTGCAACACAGCCCGCGACGGCAACCATTGGACTGCTCCCGTCTTTGCGGCGCAGGCGGCCAATGTCGGAATAGACTTTTTCGACCGCGCGTTCGCGTATGTGGCATGTGTTGAGCACAACCAGATCCGCATCGGCGCGCTCACCGGCGGCCTCCATTCCCTGATCGCGGAGCATCTCGGCCATGCGGTCGCCGTCATAGACGTTCATCTGGCAACCGAAATTTTTGATGTGGAATGTTTTGGGCGATTCTGCGGTCATTATGCCACATGATAGCGGAACTATTGGACTGCGCCTAGGCCATCGCCGAGAATTGCCTAAACCCGCAGAAAACCGTGCAAGTATACAGTAGATTCGAGCTTGGTACTGACACCGGCTTTGCCCGCGAGATAATAAGAACCTTGGCAATCTGGTCGTCGCGGAAAATTGCTGAAACCCGCACAAATCGGCACAAGTTTACAGTAGATTCACGTCTGACCCAGATGCAGTTTTGCCCTTTGTGCGATACGAGCATTTGCTGACCCGGTTAGCTCAATAGGGCGGTTACCGATGTGTGGAAGATGGTGTCAGACGAAATCCAACAATGCAAGTCTTGTGCGCTGAACCTAGGTCCTGACCCTAGGGTGTTGCCGTTACCGTCATTTTTTCGCGTAACCTTGGTTCGACTTGATCAAAGCCCGGGCGGACCATCCAAGCAAAGAGTGCTGCCACGGCGAGTGCGGTTGCCAGACCAGCCGACACAACCATTGGTGCCTGCCTGTTCCGGCTGAAAAAATGGTAGGTGCTGCCACACGCCAAAGCCGACAGAAATAGCAATAATATGCTGAGCGCCAAGCCGCCGTCGCGCTGCTCGATCACGTCATACTCGGCCTCCCGGCGAAGTCGTTCAGTGACTGCACTTTTTGCTTCGCTGGCCTTTTGTGCGGCGACTTGTTCGGCGATGATCTTTGCGCGCGCCAATTCGTCGCGTTTGCGCTCGGCTGGATTAATCTCGGCAAAAATCTGGCATGGTTCGACCGTTTGGCGCGCAGCCACGCCGTTTTTCTTCAGGAACGCCAAAATCTCGCGCACTGATATGGCGAAGTAGAATTCCGCGCCACCGGCTTCGCTGGTCGCGCCAAAGCTGTTGACCCCGACGACGCGGCCACAGCTATCGACCAGCGGCCCGCCACTGCTGCCCGGTGCAATCGGCGCGGTATGCAATATGCTGTCAAAGGCTTTCGATGTCCGACCGGTAGAAACATTACCGCGCGTTTTGACCGGGCTTTGCGGGTGTAGGTTGTCATCCTCGCTATCTTGCAATGCCATATCGACATTGGCTGGATAACCGATGGCGTAAACATCTGCGCCGTCTTTTGGCGGAGCTGATACCAACGCAGCGGGTGAAAGCTGCCCGCCGATCAGCTCGATTAGCGCCAGGTCATTTTCCGGTGACACATCAAGGATGCGTGCTTCTATGCCCGAATTGCCCGCGCTCGGGATCACCATGAAGGTCATTGTGCCGTCAAATTGCTGTTCGGCGACAACATGGGCATTTGTGACAACGCGGTTGGGTGAAACAACCACGCCAGATCCATGACCGACATAGCGGCGCTCTCCGTCGGCAGTGCTGAATACCGCGACGCGCACCACGCTTTTGCTGGCTGATTGCAGATTGCCGTTTTGCGCGATTGCTTGAGCGGTGGCAAACATTGCAAGCCACAAGATCAAGAACGCGCGAAGAAACTGCATGCCGGGGCCTTTAGAGAAAACTATAGGGATCAACGTCGACCCCGATGCGTACATTACGCGGAAATTCGATTTCGCCCAACCATGTGCGTAAAATCTTTTGCAACTCGACCGATCTTTGCGCGTGTACCAGCAACCTTTGCCTGTGCCGACCGCGCAGCATGGCAAGCGGAGCAGGGGCAGGACCGTAAACAAACATGCCGTCGACCTCGGGCGCACTGGCCCCGACGGTGCGGGCAGCAGCAATCGCGTCGCGTTCTTCTTCGGATGAGATGATGATTGCGGCAAAGCGCCCGAACGGCGGCGAGGACGCACGCTTTCGCATTGCGATTTCAGCATCGTAGTATTTGTCGCGGTCGCCTTCAACTAAGGCCTGGATCACCGGATGTCCGGGATTGCGTGTTTGCAGGAAGACCTCACCGGCCTTTTTGCCGCGCCCGGCGCGGCCGGCGGCTTGTGCGATCTGCTGAAAGGTGCGTTCGCCCGCCCGTAAATCTCCGCCTTCAAGGCCCAGATCAGCATCAATTATTCCAACCAGCGTCAGGTCGGGGAAGTGATAGCCCTTGGTCACCAGCTGGGTTCCAACGATGATATCGACGGCTCTATTTTCTACCAGAGCGACAAATTCGGCGGCCTTATCAGCGGACCATAATGTATCTGACGTGGCGATTACTGTTCGGGCTTGCGGAAACAAAGCCGCAATTTCGTCATTAATCCGCTCGACCCCAGGGCCACACGCAACCAAAGTATCGCTTTCATGGCATTCCGGGCAGGTTTCGGGAGGCGGCTCGATATGCCCGCAATGATGACAGGCTAAGCGGCGGACAAGCCGGTGCTCGACCATCCAGCTGGTGCAATTCGGGCATTGAAAGCGGTGGCCGCAGGTCCGGCATAGCGTCAGGGGAGCATAACCACGCCGGTTGAGAAAGAGAAGGCTTTGCTCGCCTTTCTGTAAACGTTCTTCGATCGCGGCTATCAAGCCCGGCGCGATCCAATGGCCCCGCAGTGGTTCATCCTTGGTCAGGTCAATCGCTTTGATTTCAGGCAGAGTTGCGCCGCCAAAGCGAGAGGCTATTTGCAATTCGGTATATTTACCGAGTTGGACCATGTGCCGCGTTTCCAGCGAAGGTGTGGCCGAGGCCAGCACCACGGGAAAGCCTTCAAACTTACCGCGCATAACGGCGACATCACGCGCGTGATAACGCACGCCGTCTTCCTGTTTGAAGCTCGTTTCGTGTGCTTCGTCGACCACTACCAGGCCGGGGTCGGCGAAGGGCAGGTAGAGCGCAGAGCGTGCGCCAACCACTACTTTGGCGGTGCCGTCGGAAACCGCCCGCCACACGCGCCGCCGCTCGGTCGTGCGCATCCCTGAATGCCAACGCGCGGGCTCGACGCCGAAACGTTGTTCAAACCGCGCAAGAAACGGCTGGGTGAGTGCTATCTCGGGCAACAGGACAAGCGCCTGCTTTCCCAATCGCAGGCAAGCGGCGATGGCCTCAAAATAGGCTTCGGTCTTGCCCGAGCCTGTCACGCCGTCGAGCAGGAAGGTCGCGTCCGCTGTGCCGTTCACCGCGGCGATCATGGCATCTGCGGCAGCGGTTTGTTCGGGGTTCAGGGCGGGCTGGACAAAGTCCGGATCGGGCAGTGCAAAGGGCGCGTCGGCGCTGATCACAACCGGTTCGAGTGCGCCTACTTTCACCAACCCCCTGATGACAGCATCGCTGACGCCTGCTTCATGGGCTAGCTCGCGCACTAAACCTTGGGAATCGACCAGCGCGTCAAGCGCTGCGGCGCGCTGCGGGGTCATGCGTTCGGGCTCGATTCCCGACGGGCGGTATTCTGTTACAGTTCCGGCTGGAACCAGCGCTGCCGAGGATGACAGGATCATCCGCAGAACCGCAGCGTGGGTGCCGAGATAATAGTCCGCGACCCAATCGACCAGTCGCCTTAATCCAGCCTTGATCGGCGGCACATCGACGCATTCAATCACGGATCGCAAGCGTTTCGGGTCGATCTCTTCGGCGTCAAAAACGCCGTTATCCCAGACAACGCCGACCATTTTGCGCGGCCCCAGTGGCACGACAACGACAGAACCCGGGCTAGCCTCCATCCCGACCGGCACGCGGTAATCGAGTGGCCCGATAGCTTGGGTGAGAAGGACGACGCGGACGCGTTGCATGATTGCGGATTGGGCCTTTTGGGGAGTGAAGATTTTACACAGAATATCGTTATCATTCAGGATCGATTTGCGATAGCCTGCGGTTAAAATGAGTAAGAGGAGATTGGGAAGTGGACAATATATTGGATCGTAGGCAGATTTTGCTCGCGGGCGCTGCGGGATCGGCTTTGCTGTTGCCTGGCTGTGCAAGCCTTGGCGGGTTTAGCATGACAGAAGCAATCCGGCGGATACTTTCGCTGTCATCGCAAAATGCCTTTGCCATGTTGCTGCAACCGGGTGGTTTCTATGACAGTTCGGTAGCGCGTATCGCCTTGCCGTCGCGGTTGGGCGGCGTTGGCGGCAGCGGTATTTTGTCGACTATATTACAAAGCCAGACATTCCGCGACCGGTTGCAGCGCCAGCTTAACCGTTCGGCTGAAAAAGGTGCGGAACGCGCTGCGCCGCTCGTCGCCGACGCGATCCGCTCGGTCAATATCGAAACCGCTGCTGCCATTGTGCGCGGAGGGCCCGATGCTGCAACACAGTTTCTACGCGGCAAAATGGGATTGGCATTGGTTGACGCGATGCTGCCCGGGATCAGCGACGGACTGCGCTTGTTTGATGACCAGATCATCAGTCAGGCGGTCAAGTCGGTATCCGGTTTTGACATGGCATCGCTGGCAAGTGACATCACGAGCAAGGCCGACAATGCAATCTGGTCAGCGATCGGTGCCGAAGAAGCATCGATCCGTGCCAACCCGCAAAAGACCAATGACCCGCTGTTAATTGGGGTCTTCGGCCTGGCGAAGTAAAGTCAGCGGGAGCACATATCTTGAATTTGCATGCGAAGGGGCTGTCCATCGGGCGGCTCTTTTGCCATGACTGCATATCGTGATTCCCTAACTGCCTGAAAGCTGGACTTCTCCCATGAAATTTTTTGCCGACACCGCTGAAATCGAAGACATTAAAGAATTGGCCGCCACCGGCCTGCTCGACGGGGTGACAACCAACCCTTCGCTGATCGCCAAATCGGGCCGTGATTTTATCGAAGTAACGCGCGAAATTTGCGGCATTACCGACGGCCCGGTGTCTGCCGAAGTGGTGGCGCTTGATCATGCTACTATGATGAAAGAGGCTGAGATCCTGCGCAAGATTGCCGACAATGTATGCATCAAAGTGCCGCTGACCATTGACGGCCTGAAAACCTGCAAGGCGCTTACGGGTGAGGGCACGATGGTCAATGTGACTTTATGCTTTTCTGCCAACCAAGCGCTGCTCGCGGCGAAAGCTGGCGCGACGTTCGTGTCGCCTTTTGTCGGACGGCATGACGATAACGGCTTTGACGGGATGAGCCTGATCGAAGATATCCGCCTTATCTATGACAATTACGCGTTCGAGACCGAAATTCTGGTCGCCAGCGTCCGGCACGGCATCCATGTACTCGAAGCAGCGCGGATCGGCGCAGACGTGATGACCGCGCCGCCCTCTGTCATAAAAGCCTTGTTCAAACATGTGTTGACCGACAAAGGGATCGAGGGTTTTCTCGCCGATTGGGCGAAGACCGGACAGGCAATCGGATGACCGGCGGAACTATGGCAGGGCGCAACCATATGCAGGATGAACTCGACGACAACGGCAAGGTCATCGTGCCCGATGACGTGCAAGAGGCCATCCGCACGCTGATTTCCTGGGCAGGGGACGATCCGACCCGAGAAGGCCTGCTAGATACGCCAGCGCGTGTTGGCCGCGCCTGGCGGGAATATTGCGCGGGTTACGGCGACGATCCTGCGGTGCATCTTTCGCGTACTTTTCAGGAAGTCGGCGGCTATCATGAGCTTGTCTTGCTCAAGGATATTCCGTTCCAGTCGCACTGCGAACATCATATGGCACCGATAATTGGCAAGGCCTCTATCGCCTATATGCCAACCGACCGTGTGGTCGGCATTTCCAAGCTGGCGCGTGTGCTCCACGGATTTGCCAGCCGGTTGCAAGTGCAAGAACGCCTGACTGCCGAGGTTGCGAACTGCATCTGGGATCATCTGAAACCGCACGGCGTGGCTGTGGTGATCGAGGCGCAACACGGCTGTATGACCGGTCGCGGCGTGAAGGTCCACGGGGTGGGCATGGTCACGTCAAAGCTGATCGGCTGCTTTCTGGATGACCAATCGAGCCGCAAGGAAGTCATGAGCCTGATGGGTTATTGAGGGTTTCACTCGGGTAGGAATCCCATCCTTCGGTCTTTGCGGAGGAAAGGGCTTCAAGCAAAGACACGCAATATTCCCCTTTATTTCGATGCCGTTACATTGCACCGCGTCAACCGGCAGGGGTCTATCAGCGAATTTTCATGTAGGAAAACAAAAAAAGCCGCCCGTTTGACGGGGCGGCTCCTTTAAATTGTTATTGAAAAAAACAGATTACGCTTCTTCGCTGGCTCCAGCTTCGGCAGAAAGTCCGCCTTCTGCTTCGGCAGCGGCTTTCGCAGCGGCCTGCTCTTCGCGGCGTTTCGCGTTGGCAGCGGCTTCGGCTTCGTCGGCAGCATCGGCTGCGGCCTCGGCCTCAACCTGGGCTTCGATGGCTTCGGCTGCGATCTCGGCCTGCTCGTCTTCGAACATCTGGTCGAGGACATTGACGCCGGTTTTCTGCAGCTCGGCTTCGTCATCCGAACGCGCCACATTGACCTGTACGCTCACCGAAACTTCGGGGTGCAGAACGACCTTCACGCTGAACAAGCCAAGCGTTTTGATCGGGCGTTCAAGGACGATCATGCTCTTGGTAACCGGCGCATCCTGTGCAACCAGACCGTCAACAATATCCTTGACCGATACCGAACCGTAAAGCTGTCCGGTATTCGACGCAGCGCGGATCAGAACGATCTGCTTGCCGTCGACACTACCCGAAGCCTTTTCGGCGTCGCTGCGGCGCGATGCGTTGTCGGCTTCAATCTTCGCACGGTTGGCTTCGAACACTTTCTTGTTCGCAGCGTTGGAACGGAGCGCTTTCTTGTTCGGCAACAGGAAGTTACGGGCATAGCCGTCCTTCACAGTGACGATATCGCCAATAGCGCCGAGCTTTTCGACGCGTTCAAGCAAAATGATTTCCATGATTTCTGCTCCTTATTTCACAACATAAGGCAGCAGGCCGATCTGGCGAGCGCGCTTGATGGCTTGACCGAGTTCACGTTGCTTCTTGGCAGAAACCGCAGTGATGCGGCTCGGCACAATCTTGCCACGTTCGGAGATATAGCCCTGAAGCAGGCGTACATCTTTATAATCGATTTTCGGGGCGTCCTTGGCCAGAAACGGGCAAGACTTGCGACGACGGAAAAATGGACGTGGCATCGTTTATGCCTCCTCTGTCTGGGCGCGTGGAGCGCGATCACCACCAAAGCCACCGCGATCACCGCGGTCGCCACCAAAACCGCCACGGTCGCCGCGCGGCGCACCGCGATCACGGTCGCCGCCAAAGCCGCCGCGTTCACCGCGTTCGGGACGGTCGCTCTTGCGCATCATCACCGAAGGGCCTTTTTCGTGCGCTTCGACGCGAACGGTCATGTAACGAATAATGTCTTCGTTCATGCGGGTCTGGCGCTCAAGTTCCGCAATGGTATCGCCCGATGCGTCGATGTCGAGCATCACGAAATGCGCTTTGCGGTTCTTTTGAATTTTGTAGGTCAGGGTGCGAAGGCCCCAGGTTTCGGTCTTTACGACCTTACCTTTATGCTCTTCGACAATCTTTGTGGCATTTTCAGCCAGCGCATCAACCTGTGCTTGTGACAGATCCTGACGCGCCAGAAATACATGCTCGTAATACGGCATGGGCGGTTCCTTTTCCTGGCCGATCGCTGACGCAGCACCATGCATACGCCCCTCCGGCTTTCTTCGATTTCGGACGGGTCACCCCGAGCGAAGGGGCGCGCTTAGGCGGGATTGGCAGGAAATGCAAGCAATATCGGAGGTTTGGTTGAGGTCGAACCGCTGCCAGTTCCTAGTTATTACAAATCGGGCCGGGAATTATTTTCAGGTCAGACAATATGGTGCGCGGAAGATGGCTTGATTTCTTTTGAAGATTTAGAACTTTAGGCGATGGAAGAAGATTGCAAAGCTAATCCACTTTCATCTTGATACCGGCCTGCCTTAACACCGCATTCGCCAGGTGACGCGAGGGAATCTTCCCGTCGACAACAAAACGCGCATTGTTGATCGGGCTTTGCCATATGTCATGATCACCCTTGCCGTGACGCACAAATTCGCAATTGTGCGAAAGCAGAATGTCCTTCACACGCTTGGCATAGCCTTTTGCCATTAAGCTGCTATCGCGCGTAAAGCCTCATGATGGGCGACGAGGCGAAAGCTGTGGGAACCGCGAAGCCGCGATTTATCGTCGAACAGATGTTCGTTGAGTTCGAGCAACTCCACAATCATTTCGGGAAGCTTCGCTTCCAGTTCCTCAAGTGTGTTGGCACCGGTGGAAAGGCCGGGCACGTCGCTGTCAAACACGTACCAGCTTTTAGAGTCAGGATCATAATCTGCTCGTACAATCCACTCCGCCATGCGAACCTCCTATTTGGATGCACTAATTATGGATTAAAACAACGCTTCTGTCCACTATTAGCCTTTAAACGCTCGCCTTCACCAGATGGCCAAGGATATCCGCTGCAAAGGCGCTTAATGTATCATCACGTGCGCCCATGATGACGATGCGGTCACCGGGTTGGGCAAGTTCAATGATCCGCTTACCGCAATCCTCACGCGCCGGTATATGTTCGGCCTGACGACCTGCTGCGTTTACCGCGTCGGTGATCGACTGGCTACCAATGCTCTTGTCCACGGTGCCGCCGAAATACACGGGGTCGCACAGGATCAGGTGGTCGTCACGGCCAAGCATACGGGCAAAAACCTGCGCGAGTTCCTGCCCCATCACGCGGATCGGGCCGTAGCCATGCGGCTGGAAGAATGCGATGACACGCCCGGGAAAGGCGCGCAGCGTGGCCAGCGTTGCGGCGGTCTTATCGGGGTTATGGCCGAAATCGTCGATTACGGTGATGCCGCCTGCAATGCCGACAATGTCAAAACGGCGCGCTAGGCCGGTAAAGCGTTCGAGCGCGTGCACGGCTTGCGCCAATGACACGCCGGTTGCGAGAGCTGCTGTAACAGCGGCAAGCGCGTTTGAGATATTGTGCCGACCGGGCACCTGCATGTTGACCGCGATGCTTTCGCCCTTTGCCTGCAGATTGAACCGGCTGCCGAGTGGCAGGTCGATGATATCGGTCGCGCGAACGTCTGCGCGGTCGGTAAAGCCAAAACTTACCGCCCCCGCCAGCGCCATTGGTGCCATAAGTGCCACGGTTTCAATATCATCGGCGTTCCAGACGACATGCTTTGCTTTTCTGGCGAAATCGCTGAAGAGCGCGCGCAGTTCATCAAGGCTTTTGTGATCGAGGCTGACATTATTGAGCACGGCAACTTCAGGGTTAAACAGCGCGATAGAGCCGTCGCTTTCGTCGACTTCGCTGACGAATACACCGCCGCCATCCTTGCCGACACGCGCGCTGGCAAAGGGCGCATCATCGGCGACAAAATTCTTCATCACGCCGCCGTTCATTATGGTGGGATCGAGGCCGGCATCGGTCAGGATCCAACCAACCATGCCAGTAACCGTGGATTTGCCGCTAGTGCCACCGATGGCAATGCTACGCGGCGCGGCGTTGAAAAGCGCGGCGAGCAATTCAGCGCGCGTCATGCGCTTGCAACCGAGCTTATTGGCCTGCGCGACATCGGGAACACTGTCCTCGATAGCGGCAGACGCAATCAGGATCTGGTCCTTACTGTTTAGGCCGCTGCCGTCTTGCTTGAACAATTCAATGCCAAGGCTTTTTAGCCATTCAAACTTGGGCGCTAGACGGCCTTGGTCGAGCGCCCGGTCAGAGCCAGCAACCTTGTGCCCGGCTTCCCGAACGATATTGGCTAGCGGCAACATTCCCGATCCGCCGATGCCGCAGAAGAAATAGGATTTGTGTTTGGTCATCGCGTTTCGCTATTGCCTTCGTTCTGATTTGGCAAGGGAGGCATAAGGCGAGCATGAAAATTGGCATTTGTGCACCCTCGACGCCTTTTACTCGGGAAGAGGCTGCGCGAATAAGCGCGCTTGCGGCGGAACAATACAGCCAAGCGGAATTGGTTTTTCATGACCAGTGTTTCGACGAATCCGGGCATTTCGCGGGCGAAGACGCAGCGCGCGTTGCTGCTTTTGTCGCGCTTGCCAATGATCCGGGCATTGATGCCATCTGGTTTGCACGCGGTGGTTACGGCGCATGCCGGATGGCGCAAGACGCTGTTTCGGCTCTCGGACCAGCAGCGCATGAAAAAACCTATCTCGGCTATAGCGATGCCGGAAACCTGCTGGGTAGCCTTTATCAAGCTGGCATCGGTCAGCCTACACATGGCCCTATGGTGGCGGATATCCGCCGCGACGGCGGGGAAGCAGTTGTCCGTCGCGCGCTTGGCTGGTTGATCGAACGCGATCCAAAATCGCTAGAACCGCATCTTGTTGCTGGTGAAAGATACGCCGCCTTCAATGTCATGACATTGGCCATGATGATCGGAACACCGCTAATGCCTGATCTGGCGGGGCATATCCTGATGCTCGAGGAAGTAAGCGAATATCTTTATGCCTTTGATCGGGCGATGTTCAACGTCACCACGTATCTGTCTGGTGCCGGTCTTGCCGGGCTAAGGCTGGGCCGCGTTAGCGATGTTCTGACCAACGACCGGCCCTTTGGCGAAGAAGCTTTGGCGATTACGCAGCGATGGTGCGCCAAAAACGGCATTGAATTTCTGGGTACAGCCGATATCGGCCATGATGCAGATAATAAAGTCGTGCCCTTTGGCCGATTTTCATAAAGGACAGAATATGCGCGCTTTCATTTTTCCGGGACAAGGTAGCCAGTCGGTCGGGATGGGGCAGGCACTTGCCGTTGCCAGTCCAGCGGCGCGTGCGGTTTTTCAGGAAGTCGACGATGCGCTTGGCCAAAATCTGTTCAAGCTGATGTGCGAAGGGCCAGAGGACCAGTTGACGCTCACCGAAAATGCCCAGCCCGCGATCATGGCCAATGCGATAGCGACGCTGCGCGTGCTGGAAAAAGAGGGCGGCGTTCGCCTTTCGGAAAAGGCTAGTTTTGTCGCTGGTCACAGCCTTGGCGAATATACCGCCTTGTGCGCCGGGGGCGCTTTATCGCTCGCTCAGACAGCCGGGTTGCTGAAATTAAGAGGACTGTCGATGCAAGCCGCTGTACCAGTCGGCATTGGTGCTATGGCAGCCTTGTTGGGCGCAGATATTGAGAAAGCCGAAGCACTTGCCACAGCAGCGGCTCAGGGCGAAATCTGCACCGTCGCCAATGATAATGATCCTGGCCAAGTGGTGATTTCGGGTCATAAGGGCGCAATCGATCGCGCCATCGATCTGGTTAAAGAGCACGGCATCAAGCGCGGCATATTGCTGCCAGTGTCTGCGCCTTTTCATTGTCCACTGATGCAACCGGCGGCGGATGCTATGGACAATGCTCTTGCCGAAACAACGATGGACAGCCTCTACACACCCTTATTCGCAAATGTCACCGCAACGGCTGTGACAGACAGGAATGACATCAAGGATCTGCTCGTGCAGCAAGTGACCGGCCGTGTCCGCTGGCGCGAAAGTGCGGTTGCAATGCGCGATACTGGCGTAAGTCACTTCGTCGAATTTGGCGGAAAGGTGCTCTGCCCGATGGTCAAGCGCAGTGCGGGTGAAGACGTGACCGCAACCAGCGTCATCACCATGGATGACATCGAAGCATTGCTGAAGGAGATTTGAAATGTTGTTGCAGGAACGCGATGGACCGATCCTAACAGTCACCCTCAACATGCCCGAAAAGCGCAACCCGATTTCCGACATGGGTCTGATCGATGCCGTCTGTGATGCGCTGGAGGCCGCCGACCGTGACATTGAAGTGCGCTGCGTCATCCTGACGGGCGCGGGCAGCGCGTTTAGTTCGGGTGGTGACCTCAAACATATGCGGCCTGATAGCGGTGGACTGCGCTCTAGCTTTCCCGCGCAAACGCGCAGAAACTATAAATATGGCATCCAGCGCCTGCCGCTGATGTTTCAGGCGCTTGAAGTTCCCGTGGTAGCCGCGGTCAACGGCCCGGCGATAGGCGCAGGGCTTGATCTGGCAACGATGTGCGACATTCGCGTGGCAGGCGAAAGCGCGAAATTTGCGGAAAGCTTTGTGAAGCTCGGTATCATCCCGGGGGATGGCGGGGCTTGGCTGCTGCCGCGCATTATCGGTTTTGCCCAAGCGGTTGAATTGACCTTGACCGGAGAGATGATCGACGCAGCAGAGGCGCTGCGGCTGGGACTGGTGACACATGTTGTGCCTGATGCCGATCTGCTAACTGCCGCAAAATCAGTTGCAGAAAAAGTCGCAGCCAATCCCCCGCACGCGGTGCGCATGGCAAAACGGTTGTTGCGTGAAGCACAAACCGCCGACCTTAAAAACATTCTCGAAATGTCGGGTGCGATGCAGTCGCTGGCGCATGCAACTTATGACAATGACGAAGCGATCAATGCGTTCCTGGAAAAGCGCACGCCGGTATTCAAAGGAGAATAAACGTGTTCGATCTTACAGGAATGACAGCGCTCGTGACGGGCGCTTCGGGTGGTATCGGTAGTGCCATTTGCCATGCATTGGCAGGGCAAGGCGCACGCCTTGCGGTGTCGGGTAGCAACGCGGACAAGCTGGAGGCTTTTCGCGCTTCGCTTGGCGGCGATCATGTTGCGATCCCTTGCAACCTCGGCGACAAGGATAGTGTGGAAGCACTTGTGCCTGCTGCTCTCGAAAAGCTTGGCCAGATCGATATCCTCGTCAACAATGCCGGCGTCACCCGCGATAATTTGGCGATGCGGATGAAGGATGAAGAGTGGGATGACGTGATCCGCATCAATTTGGAGGCCGCGTTCCGGCTGATGCGTGCGGCGACAAAGCCAATGATGAAGGCGCGCTTTGGCCGGATCATTACGATAACCAGCGTCGTTGGCGCGACCGGCAATCCGGGACAGGTCAATTATGCTGCGTCAAAGGGCGGCCTCACTGCCATGTCAAAGGCATTGGGGCAGGAGCTTGCGAGCCGAAACATTACAGTCAACTGCGTTGCGCCGGGCTTTATTGCTACGGCGATGACCGCTGACCTGCCGGACGCGCAAAAGGACGCGCTCAACGCGCGTATCCCAATGGGCCGGATGGGAGAAGGCAGCGATATCGGAGCCGCAGTTGCCTATCTCGCGAGCCGCGAGGCTGGCTACATGACCGGACAGACGCTGCATGTTAACGGCGGCATGGCGATGCTATGACGTTTTCTGAAAAGGGGTAAAATATATGTTGCAATTATTGTTGGCCATGCAGGTTGCAGCGGCACAACCCGCTCCGATTGAGCGCGATGCAGCAGAATTGAAATGCGTGCTGGAAATTGCCGATGGTGTGAAAAAGCTCGCTGGCATTGAAGCATTTCACTTGCTCGCCGATGGCCCAAGTTCCCCCTTTGGCGTGAGCGCAATGAAGACCATGACTAACAACCGCGACAAGTGCGGCGAGAAATTCACATGGAATGATGCAATAATGGCAAGCGCAAACGGATATATGATGTCCGATTTAGCTGCCAGTCATATGATCTCCGTTTACCGCGAAAAGGGCGTGAGCTTCAAAGAAATCGATGAAATGTTGGCAAAGGTACAGAGTGGTGAAGCGCCCCCCGCCGACATTAAGCAGGCCATAACCACCCTAGCAGCGGGATTGCGCGCACAAGGACTGAACTTGCCAGTTGGCGAAGCAGAAGATGTGGTTTCGACTTACATGGGGCTGATTGATTTTAGGTATTTCACTTCATCGACATTCGTGTCAGGTGAAGGCACTAAATGAGATAGGGTTAGCCGCCTAACACTCTGTCGGGAGTTGAAATATGCTCAAATTGCCTTTGTTTGCTGTTGTGGCTTTTGCCGCCTATCCAGCCGCAGATGCCGACGCCGTAAAGCTGCATTTTATTTCGCAAGGGATGCCAGCTGACGATAAAGCGGTTCAAGATGCAGCTGTTTTCTATTTCGGTACCTTGGTTTCCGGGATAAAATTCCGCCAGAAATTCATATCCGGTGAGTAGCGGTAAACGGATCGGATTTGCAAACCAATGCCGCTTCGCGGCCAAGACTTCGGGTGCGGTGTCGGGATGGATATTTGCCCTCCTACTAACGGCAAGCACCAATCCGGCCTTTGCCGCGCCGTTTCAGCAGACCGAGTGCGTAACCGACGCGCTTAATGCGCCGCAGTTCAAAGCCATTATGAAGGCATTTTTTGCGGAAAAGATTGTTCAAGCCGAGCAATCCATACGGGCGCGAAAGGCCATCGCGCCAACCGTTAAACGATGTGCGGCTAAATATGGCTGGTCTGAACTAGACATAGAAAACGCTTATAATCACACAGAAATTCATACCGCCGAACGGGTGATGTACTTTGTAATGGAGATGAACAAGATTGATCCAGTCGCGGTTAACCGTGTGTACAAAGAGGAGCCTCTTTCCCGGGTGGAAATGATCATTGCCTTGGATGACAAGAAATATGTTGCGTCGCTTGTTGATCGAATGTCAGCGGCAGGCTTACCAATGAAGCGAAAAGACGTCGCGCCAATCGTCATCGCTTACATCGCACTCAGGTTACTTGCCGACCAGTCGTTTTTTGACTTTGAAAATGGTCGGAAATTTGGCGAAGAAATCGATGAATATCAAAAGATGCTGGACTCTGGAGCGAACCCACCGGCCGCCACTGACCAAGAAACAGAAGCGCCAGTTGATGCGCCCGCGCCTGCGCTATAAAGATTTGCAGCACGCCGCTTCGCCGTCTAGTACGCAGGTCGATGGCGATGAAAATATGCGATCCATAGGGAGTGTGATTATGCGGTTTACCTTTTCAGGAGTTATCTTCGCTATTGCAGCATTTCTCGCTGGAACGGCACCTGCACAAGCGGCGGACAATATCGATTGCGCGATTGAGGCGCTTGAAATTGATCCGGAATATATGCTTATCGGCTATGAGAATTTGTTAGCATTTGGTGACCCGAAACAGCCCTTTGCCAAAAGCGGTTCACAAGCGGAACTCGACATGGTCATTTCCGAATGTGCGCGTAAAAACGCATGGAACAAGCAAGCTTCGAAACTGGCCGCGCAATTTACGATCGCGTCTGCAACAATTTCGTTTATCGAGTTTGAGATGTCGCAAGCTGGTGCGCCAGAAGATTTTGGCAAAGACCTGTATAATGACATGAGCAATGCAGAGCTAAAGACTCTTCGCAAAACCGGTAAATTGTCAGCTCCTCATAGCAAGATGGTTGCTTCTGCTATGGCCAAATATTTTGGTGCGAAACCGAAAAAGGGCGTAAAAGATTTCTTCTACCGCTGGCCGCAAATGCTGGAGGATCGTGATGTATCTTCACTGGCGTTCATCAAGATAAAAAAATAAATTCTGATTTTGGTTGCAGGTAAACAGATACTACCCTCTTGCCAGCGCGTCTTGTCGGCATTAGGGGCTAGTTCGAAATTAACTCTCCCAAGCTTTGAAGGGGCACATCATGAGCGATACCGCAGAACGCGTAAAGAAAATCGTTGTTGAACATCTCGGCGTTGAGGCCGACAAGGTCACCGAGGCAGCAAGCTTCATCGACGATCTTGGTGCCGACAGCCTCGACATTGTTGAACTGGTTATGGCGTTTGAAGAAGAGTTTAACGTCGAAATCCCTGACGATGCGGCGGAAAAAATCTCCACCGTCAAAGACGCGATTGATTTCATCAACGCCAATAACTGATTTTGGGGCCGCAATGTTGCGGCGCTGACTTAGATATTCACGACGGCTTTCCTGCATATGCGGGAAAGCCGTTTGCTTTTTTTGCGATATTGTTCTTATTGGCTGTGAACTTTCGCAAGATTTAGAAGAGGTACGGATGCGTCGTGTCGTTGTAACCGGTTTGGGTCTGGTCACGCCTTTGGGCGGTGATGTCGAAACTACTTGGGCGAATATCCTGGCATCGAAATCGGGTGCAGCAACCATCACGCGTTTTGACCCCAAGGACCAGAAATGCACAATCGCATGTGAGGTAAAGCCCAAAGACCATGAGTATGGTTTTGATCCTGACAAGCGCGTCGATCATAAAGTGCAGCGTCAGGTTGACCCGTTTATCATATACGGGATCGATGCTGCTGGTCAGGCGCTAGAGGACGCAGGCCTTACCGAGATGGACGAAGCGCTTAAATTGCGCGCGGGATGTTCCATCGGTTCAGGTATCGGCGGCCTTCCGGGAATTGAGGAAGAATCGATCAATTTGCATGAACGCGGACCCGGCAGGGTGTCTCCGCATTTTGTGCATGGTCGGCTTATCAACCTGATTTCCGGCCAAGTGAGTATCAAATATGGGCTGAAGGGCCCGAACCACGCCGTTGTAACCGCATGCTCGACCGGCGCGCATAGCATCGGCGATGCAGCGCGAATGATCCGCGACGATGACGCAGATATCATGCTGGCGGGCGGCGCGGAAAGCACGGTGAATCCGCTGGGCATTGCCGGGTTCGCACAAGCACGAGCACTGAATATGAGTTTTAACGACCGGCCCGAACAAGCCAGCCGTCCCTATGACAAGGATCGCGACGGTTTCGTCATGGGCGAAGGTGCTGGCGTAGTGGTTCTTGAGGAATACGAACATGCCAAGGCGCGCGGTGCAAAAATCTATGCCGAGGTTGTCGGTTACGGCCTGTCTGGTGATGCCTATCATGTGACAGCCCCGCATCCGGAAGGCGACGGCGCGTTTCGTTCAATGCAAATGGCGCTGAAAAAGGCGGGCATGACGCCTGCCGATATTGATTATATCAACGCCCACGGCACATCGACGATGGCCGATACGATTGAACTTGGTGCGGTAAAGCGCCTGTTCGGTGATGCCATCAGCAGCGTATCGATGAGCTCGACCAAATCGGCTATTGGCCATTTGCTTGGTGGCGCTGGTGCAGTGGAGAGCATTTTCTGCATCTTGGCTTTGCGCGATCAAATCGTGCCACCGACGCTCAATCTCGACAATCCAGACGAGGGCACCGAAGGCGTTGACCTTGTCCCGCATGTCGCGAAAAAGAGGCACGTGCGTGCGGTGCTCAACAACAGCTTTGGCTTTGGCGGTACCAATGCCAGCTTGATCATGAAGGCAGTATAACGTCATGCGCGGACTGGCCAAATGGGTGATTGGACTGGCGGCTGCGGTGCTGCTGCTCGTCGGTGGTAATTTCCTTTACGGTTGGAATGCGCCGGGGCCGTCGACCAAAGACATTACAATAGTAATCAAGCCCGGCTCAAGCATGACACTCGCGGCAAGCCAGCTTGAAAAGGGCGGCATCATCAAATCGGCCAGCGCGTTCCTGCAACGCGCCAAGATTTTCGGCGCAGCCAGTGAGATCAAGGCCGGCGAATTTCTTATCCCCGCCCGTGCATCCAATGCCGACATTCTCTCCATCCTGACCGGTGGCAAAGCCGTGCAGCGCATGGTCACGGTGGTTGAAGGCATGCCTTCCATCATGGTGTACGAACGCCTGATGGGTAAGGACAAGCTGAAGGGCGAGATAGGGGTGCCCGCCGAGGGTTCGATCCTGCCCGACAGCTACAGCTTTGAACTCAACGAAAGCCGTGCCGTGGTGCTAGCGCGGATGCAAACCGCGATGAAAGAAGCACTCGCCGAAGCATGGGCCGCCCGTAAGCCAACGACAGTTGTAAAAACGCCCGAAGAGGCCGTAACGCTGGCCTCGATTGTTGAAAAGGAAACATCGGTAAAGTCCGAATTGCGGATGGTCGCGGGTGTCTATTCCAACCGTTTGCGTAAGGGCATGATGCTGCAAGCCGATCCGACAATTATCTATCCAATCACCAAGGGTAAGCCGCTGGGACGCCGCATCCGGCAATCCGAAATTCAAGCGGTAAACGACTATAACACATATTCCATGGTGGGCCTTCCCAAGGGACCGATTGCCAATCCGTCGCGCCAGGCGATCGAGGCGGTTCTGAACCCCGAAAAGACCGAGGCTCTGTTCTTTGTGGCGAACGGTAAGGGTGGTCACGTCTTTGCCAATAGCCTGCAAGAACATAACGCCAATGTTGAAAAATGGTTCGCGATCCGGCGTCAGCGCGGCGAGATGTAGCTGTAACAGTAATTGCGCGTTGATTGGGGCGTTTGCATGGAAATTGTCTTTGTCCTTTTCGACGGTGTGACCCAGCTCGACTTTGCCGGTCCCGCACAATTTTTGGCGCGGCTGCCCGGGGCAAATATACATGTCGTTTCGGTGGACGGTGGACCTATCAAAACGGATTGCGGTTTTTCTATCCTGCCCACAAGCGCTGTTGATGCGTGTCCGCAAGCAGACCTGATTTGCGTTCCCGGGGGGCCGGGCGTGGCGACAGCGCTTGGCAATGTAGCATTGATCGACTTCGTGCGCGAACAAGCGCAATCCGCGGTTTGGATAACCAGCGTTTGCACAGGTGCATTCATTCTGGGTGCCGCTGGATTGCTCAAGGGCAAGCGCGCTGCGACGCATTGGGGCTACACGCATTTGTTGGGCGAATACGGCGCCATTCATGAAGACAGCCGGGTTGTTCGCGACGGCAATTTGATCACCGCAGGCGGGGTTACTTCAGGCATTGATTTCGCGCTAGAGGTTATTGCCGTGGTCGCGGGAGACGAGGCTGCACAGGCTATCCAATTGGGCCTTGAATATGACCCCGCGCCGCCTTTCGCTGGCGGCCATCCCAAACGCACGCCGGAGCATATTGTCGCAAAACTGCGCGAGAGTTTTTACAACGCCGCTGCACAGCGGATGAAGGACGGGATTGAGGGCTCGAGATAGTCGGTTCGCGCGACGGAGCCTGACTTTCCTTTACCATATCGAAGGCGCGGACTCGAATGCGCTTCCAGACACGTCTGTTTTTGCAGCAGTGCGTTGCCTGATTAAGCAGCATCTGCCTAAAAATTAGGCAGCAGGCGCAGCGCAAGATGGCGGCGACTCGCCCCTTTTGCGTTACCCGCAAACTGGCACGAATATTGAAAGGTGGCGCGCATGGACGCGCGCGAGGCATTTCTCGTGGCGGGATCGGCTACACATTCGGATAGGACAATATATGAAAAAAATTGAAGCCATCATCAAACCCTTCAAGCTCGATGAAGTGAAAGAAGCGCTGCACGAAGTCGGCGTGTCGGGTATCACTGTGACCGAAGCCAAGGGTTTTGGCCGGCAAAAAGGCCATACCGAGCTGTACCGCGGCGCTGAATATGTCGTCGACTTTCTGCCCAAAGTGAAGCTCGAAGTCGTTGTCGAAGACGCACTTGCCGAGCGCGTAGTCGAAGCAATTGCGGCTGCTGCACAAACCGGACGCATCGGCGACGGCAAGATCTTCGTCATGCACGTTGAGAGCGCTCTGCGCATCCGCACCGGCGAACGCGACAACGAAGCGATCTGATTTCTCGACAACAATCAAATATCCAAATTTACCCAAATTACCCAAATTACCCAAAGGAAGGAAAACGCAATGGGCGCCACAGCCAAAGAAATTATCAATCGGATCAAAGAAGAAGAGATTGAGTGGGTTGACCTGCGCTTCACCGATCCAAAGGGCAAATGGCAGCATTTGACCATGTGTGCCGGCGTGATGGGCGAAGACGAGCTCGAAGACGGCCTGATGTTCGACGGTTCTTCGATTGAGGGCTGGAAGGCCATCAACGAGTCCGACATGATCCTGAAGCTTGACCTTGATAGCGTCTATATCGACCCGTTCTCGGCCACTCCGATGATGATCATCTTCTGCGATATTGTGGAGCCATCAACCGGAGAGCTGTATGCACGTGATCCGCGCAGCACCGCGAAGCGCGCCGAAGCCTATCTGAAGAGCACTGGCATTGGCGATACGGTCTATGTCGGCCCCGAAGCCGAGTTTTTCATGTTCGACGATGTCCGTTTTGAAACTGGCTATAATAAAAGCGGCTACACGCTCGACGATATCGAACTGCCAACCAACACCGGCACCAAATATGAAAGCGGCAATATGGGGCACCGTCCCCGCGCCAAGGGCGGTTACTTCCCGGTAGCACCCGTCGACAGCGCCGTGGACATTCGCGGCGAGATGGTTGCAACGATGCTCGAAATGGGCTTGCCATGCGACAAGCATCACCACGAAGTTGCTGCGGCCCAGCATGAGCTTGGCCTGACCTTTGGCACGCTGACGCAGACTGCCGACCGCATGCAAATCTACAAATATGTGGTGCATCAGGTTGCGCATGCTTACGGCAAGTCCGCGACCTTCATGCCAAAGCCGATCAAGGAAGATAACGGCAGTGGCATGCACACCCACTTGTCGATCTGGCAGGGTAAAGAGCCGCTGTTCGCGGGTAACGGCTATGCCGGTCTTTCCGACATGTGCCTGTACTTCATCGGTGGCATCATCAAGCATGCCAAGTCGGTCAACGCCTTCACCAACCCGACCACCAACAGCTACAAGCGTTTGGTCCCCGGCTACGAAGCGCCCGTGCTGCTCGCTTATTCAGCGCGCAACCGTTCGGCATCGTGCCGTATCCCTTACGGCGCGGGTGCAAAGGCAAAGCGCGTGGAAGTCCGCTTCCCCGATGCGATGGCCAACCCGTATCTCGCCTATGCGGCATTGTTCATGGCTGGCCTCGACGGCATTCAGAACAAGATCCACCCGGGCGAAGCGATGGACAAGAACCTGTACGACTTGCCACCCGCAGAGCTCGCCGAGGTACCGACAGTGTGCGGATCTTTGCGTGAAGCGCTTGAGAGCCTTGCTGCGGACCACGATTATCTGCTGAAAGGTGACGTGTTCTCCAAAGACCAGATCGAAAGCTATATCGACCTGAAAATGGAAGATGTCGCGCGTTGGGAAATGACGCCAAGCCCGGTCGAATTTGACATGTACTATAGCTACTGATCCCTTGGGTCAGAGCATTTAGGCACAGAAGAGCCCGGGAGCGATCCCGGGCTTTTTTGTTGGGGAGCTTTGCTGGGGAGGGTGGTGGAAGTGGCTAGGGTCGGTGTTCGGAACGTGGTGTACGCAAATTCGTTAAGGGCAGCAATGTTGGGGGGAGCGGACTGGCGGGTTTTGGTAGAATCAGGAAAAAAACGGACGGTAACACGACTTTCCATTGCTTTCAGGAAGTTAGCGCTCAGACAGGCGGCAATAGAGTCAATTCCGCCACCGCAACGTGTTCCGCGAATACATCGAGAGCAAGCGCGTCCAGTAGACGACGGTCCTCGTCGGTAAAACGTCGAAGTTCGACATGACCCGTGTTGGGGCCATCTGGCGCATGTACGAGGCGAATCTGTTTGCCGAATGTCGTCGCTGTTTTCCGAGCGACGCCCGCTTGGCCAATTGCGAAGTAGGCTTTCGCACCCAACTTCTTGGATTGCAGGCTGTCTCGGAACTTTGATGCAGCATGGCAATATGTTGGCAACGATTTCGGTCCATAATGTTCTACCCAAGTGAGCGAAAGTCCGCCTTTATCAGTGGGGCGGAGAGAAAATGCAGTTGCTGCGATTCCTTTGAAGCTTTCGTCATCAGGGTCCCGCACCTGCTGGCCGTAAGGCACATGGCGCATCAAATGATGATCGTCGGGAACCTTCTCCTTAGGCAAGGCCGAACCAAGCTTCCGGATTGTAAGGTATCAAATGAGATTTTATCAATGCCAGCGATGTCATTCCAGCAGTCCGGTCGCCATTGGCACAACTCACAATCCATTGAAGACGATCATCACCCTTGAATTCAATAGTCAGCCTGTTGCAAGCGACCTCCCACACAGCCAGCAAATGACCATCCGGGTTCAATGCAAGGGACGGCTTTGACTGACCGCCTTCTGTCATCATAAATCTGACGAAGCTCTTATATGACTCAAGCCGCAAAGGCTGATCATCGCCAAACCACTCGTCACAATCATGGAGAAGATCAAGCTGACGGAAATAACGGTCCCTAGCAACCAAGTCTAGGCGCATCGCCACGCGTGATGTCCAGATTTTGGCGTCCGCCAGCGCATGGAAGACTCGCTCGGCAAGTGAGCTTGGCGATGCGAATTCGTTATCTGGGATATCTGCCTTTGGTGCGACTAACCCATGTTTGATGATATCGGAAATTCCCAAACCCAGCGCACTCGAGCTCGACGCTGAAATCGCAATTTTCCGTTCGCTTGGACTGCTTGCAAGAAAATTCTCCATCGACGTCATTTTGCAAAACTTGCCCTCGCAGTATCAGTAATAGATAGCTCAAAAATCTCATTTTTCAAGTCGCGCATTTTCGCTAGGAAAAGTAAAACATCTTCGAGCCTTGAG
This sequence comes from uncultured Alphaproteobacteria bacterium, assembly GCA_963763915.1. Taxonomy (GTDB): domain Bacteria; phylum Pseudomonadota; class Alphaproteobacteria; order Sphingomonadales; family Sphingomonadaceae; genus Sphingorhabdus_B. The sequence continues at coordinate 427,027 of CAVXQH010000001.1, read as the reverse complement.
GGGATATCTTGTTGCCGAAGTAAATCGATATCCAATAAAAATGCGGCATGATTGGGAATTTCAGGCGCAATGACTGCTGATTGCACAATAGCGTGAAATCCTTGCTCACGATACGTTTTCTCAATTCGCCATCCGTAGTTGTTGATGCCATCCCAACTTTCAGGAAGGCTTAGGTTGATCGTAAGGTAATCCTCGTATCGGATGATCGGTCGGTCCAACGGAATGTCAATCCGATTGATGTAGCGCACGCCTAATTGCACGATCTTTCTCAACCCAGCCACTTCGTGTGCAATTTTAACATCGCGGCTTACTCGTTCCAATAGGGCATCCCACCCTTGATACGGAGCAAGCCTTGACCAAGTCAGTGTTGTTGCGTGAACGATCAAAACATCGGTCTCGTCTAACGATGAGAGTCTCGATTGAGGCTCAGCTACGAATGCAGCCTCTTGTTTTTCAAAATTCACATTTGCTCCAACGGCCTGAAGCGCAAGCTCATTTGCATATTCGCGCTTTAGTCGCTTAAGCAGCTTAGCCTGAAGTGCTTTGGAGCCCGGCGCGGCATAGCGAAATTGGATCACCGCCTCAATTACAGGCGGCGCATCGTAAGGTGGTCCCAATGCATCGTTTGTCATCCCAATCATGCTATTCACTGCTTTTCGCCTATTATCAACCCGTGATGGAACGTGCGAACGATTGGTGCAATGGACTCATCAACATTTCGGTGAGAGCGGGTGCAAATTCAGGAGTGTACTCGTCGAACAAGCCAATCCGGATTTCAGAAAATGAGATAAACGAATGACCGGTACCGCGGGATCAGCTTGCAGCATTGAATGGTGGTTTTCTTGTCGCATCCGGACATGGTGAACCGATATCAGCCCAATAACTCTTGACTTTATGTTCTTTATATGTTCTTATTCGCCAGCCAGAAAAGATCTACCAAAGGCCGCGTTAAGAAATATGAACAGAATCGCGAAAAACGCGTTTTCGTGTCAAAAGTGTCAAAAGTCGCCGTTGTGGCAGATCGGCGGCTGATGGGTGCTTTGGCGGGGGCTGGTTCGGGCCCCTGTGCACGATGCCGGATTTTCTGCGGATAAAAGGAGGCAAATCGAAAAACGCGTTTTCGTGTCAAATGTGTCAACAAGTTGAAGAGGAGGCAGGGCCTCTGTTGCCGTTGCGGCGCAGCAATCTAGCGGGACAAAACCCTAAAAACCGTCCCTAAAAACCGTCCCTAAAACGCTTGCCGCAACCGTTCGACCATCAACAATGGCTCGGGCACATAATCGACACTGGCACGCGCCAGGCCTTCGCTGATCCGCAACAGGCGGTAGTAAAGGTCTTCGCTGGCCATGATGATATTCTGCGCTTCAATCGGGAATTCATCGCGCAGGAATTCGTCGCTGGCTTGGGCGTAACCGAGCACCGTGACCTCGTCGTCTGCCTCGATATATTCGCCCGCGTGCAGCGCCTTTTGCGCGAGCAGCCAAGCGATCGAATGCATCAGGCGGGTGGTGACACGCAGCGACTCGCACGAAAACGCAACGGCTACGGCCGGCTTCATATCGGCCACATAGACGTCACGGTCAAAGCAGGCACGCGCCTCATCGGCCAGCACCATCGCTTCGGTATAAAGCGAATTGAGCAGCTTTGGCGTAATCAATAGGTGCGACGACTCCATAACGGACCTTATGGCAGATTGTCCGCGCGGGTGGAAATGCGTTCACCATATTTGTCAGCGATTTGTTGGGTAGGTCTTGGGCTGCGGCTAAGGCGTGCCAGTGTGAAACACTGGTCCTGCTATCTGTTCACATCATGCGATAATGTCGGGCAGCAATTGGTCCTCAAGCCGCATGATATGGTCTTTCAGGGCCAGTTTGCGCTTTTTCAGCCGGGCGATTTGCAGCTGATCAGCGACTGCTTTGCTACGCAAAGCTTCGATAGCGTCGTCCATATCGCGATGTTCGATTTTTAACTGGGCGAGCTGCGCCCTAACGCCATCATCATTCATTCCTGTTGTCTACCCGCCAAGTATGAACAAGTCATCGGCAAATTTCGGGCAACTTGTCTCCCGCTGGTCAATTTGACGAAAATATCATGCAGACTTTATAAAGCATTCGTGTTCTATTCAATCCCGTCACCCGGTTGGTGACTCAGCAAGAATGGAGGCCTCAGTGAACGAAAGTCATTTGTCCGCATTGAAAAGCAAGCATGCCGAGCTTGAGCAGATGCTCATCAAAGAAGCCAACCGACCGCAACCTGACGACAAGTTGATCCACGCGCTGAAAAAACAGAAGCTGCAGATTAAGGACAATATCGCTCTACAGGTCGCGCATTGATCCTAAGCTTTAGGTTTCTGCAAAACTTCTGTTGAGAAAATACCGAAAATATTGAGACGGCTATCGCGTAGTCGCCTGCTGTCTGTTAGGCGCAGCATATGGAAACTGCGTCCCGTTCGGCTCGAAACATCCTCACCGGCTTGCACGATGTCATGGCCGCCAAGAATAATGCGCAGGCAAAGCTTAATCAGGTCGTCGGGATAATCGCCGAAGCTTTGTCGAGTGAAGTGTGCTCGATCTATTTGCTGCGCGAAGGCGCGCTTGAGCTTTTTGCAACTTTGGGCCTGAATGAAACGGCGGTCCACGTAACGCGGCTGGGCTTTGGCGAAGGTTTGGTGGGTAGTATCGCCGAAAATGTCGAAACGCTAAATCTTGCAGAGGCGGCTTCGCACCCTGCATTCCGCTATATGCCCGAAACCGGTGAAGAGCGGTTCCATAGCTTTGCCGGCGTACCCATCGTGCGGTCCGAACGCGCTGTGGGTGTGCTGTGCGTGCAGCATGTTGAACCGCGCAAATATGAAGAGGTCGAGATAGAAGCGCTGCAAACCGTGGCGATGGTGCTGGCCGAGCTGATTGCTGGTGCCGATCTGATCGATGCGGCGTCGGGTGTTGCGGTCAACGACGGCACATTGGTGCTATCCGGCTTGCCGCTGGTAAAGGGTATGGCGGCAGGGGTGGCGATCTACCATCAACCCAATGTCCGGATCGAACATACTGTAGCCGAAGACACAGAAGCCGAACGTCACCGCGTCTACGGCGCCTTTGACAAAATGCGCGAACAGATCGACCGGATGGCCAGTATGGCTGAATTTGGCGGCGGCGAAGAACATGACGAGGTTCTCGAGACCTATAAGATGTTCGCGTACGACGAAGGATGGTCGCGGCGCATCAACGAAGCAATTGATAGCGGCCTGACCGCTGAAGCAGCGATTGAGCGCGTGCAACAACGCACTCGTATGCGGATGCGGCAGATCGACGATCCGTTGCTCGCGGACCGGATGCACGATCTGGAGGATCTCTCGAACCGGCTGCTGCGGATTGTTTCCGGCCAAATGAGCACCGCTGCGCAATTGGGGTTAAAACAAGACTCGATCCTTGTCGCGCGCAATCTGGGTCCCGCCGAACTGCTAGAATATGACAAGCGCCGTTTGCGCGGTGTTATTCTCGAAGAAGGCTCGCTCACAGCGCATGTTATCATTGTGGCGCGCGCGATGGGAATACCAGTGCTTGGCCGCGTTGGCGGAGTTCGGCGGCATATTCGCGATGGCGACATGCTGCTGTTGAACGTTGACGAAAAGAGTTTGATCATCCGGCCTGCTGCGGCGGTACAAGAGGCGTTCGAAGCTGACCTGGCGCAACGACAAAAGCGCAAGGCACGCTATGCTGCGTTGCGCGATGAGCCTTCGGTCACAACCGACGGCGCAGCGGTAAAGCTCTATATCAATGCCGGGCTGCGCGACGATGTATCGCAAATAGCACTTTCCGGAGCGGACGGCATCGGCCTTTTCCGTACCGAGTTCCAGTTTTTGATTTCAGCAACATTGCCGCAGCGTGAGCGCCAGCAACGCTTTTACCGCGAAGTAATGGAAGCGGCAGGCGAAAAGCCTGTGGTATTTCGTACAATTGATGTGGGCGGCGATAAGGCGCTGCCTTATCTAAAAGAAGCAGGTGTCGAAGAGGAGAACCCGGCACTTGGATGGCGCGCTCTCCGCTTGGCGCTTGACCATGACGGCTTGATGAAAGCGCAGGCCAGGGCTTTGCTGGAAGCAGGGGCTGGGCGCACCTTGCATGTAATGTTCCCGATGGTTTCCGAGCCCTGGGAGTTTGACGAAGCCAAGGCCATTTTTGATGCGCAAATAGCGTTTTTGAAACAGCGCAAGAAGCAGCTTCCGACCAAGATCCGCTTCGGCGCGATGTTGGAAGTTCCGGCCTTGGCAGAAACGCTCGACATATTGCTGCCAAAAGTGGATTTTATTTCTGTCGGCACCAACGACCTGACACAGTTTTTATTCGCCGCCGACCGCGCTGATCCTCGCCTTGCCGAACGCTATGACTGGCTAAGCCCCGCGATATTGCGCTTTCTTGCCCGCGTAACCAAGGAAGCGCAGGCGCACGGTGTTGACATTTCGGTCTGCGGCGAAATGGGTGGACGGAGCTTGGAAGCGCTCGCGCTGATCGGCATCGGCATAAGTCGCCTGTCGATTACCCCTGCTGCGATTGGTACGATAAAGGCCATGGTCCGCTCAACCGACCGCGCGGCGATAGTTGCAAAAATGAGCGAGCTTCTCGCCAAACCGCCCGAAAGCATCCGTCAAAATCTTTCGGAGTGGGCCGAAGCGCATCAAATTGAACTTGGCTAGGCAAGTGATGTGATTTTTGACGCCGACTGCCGTAAATTGTTTGGAAGCAAGGGCTTTCGGGCCAATTGCCATTGACAATAACGCATGGCCTGCCAGAATTACACCCGCGTGGTAGGGTCTTTAGCGCGCTCGGTCGATTGGAGAACAGAGTGGACGAAGTTTCACCAGAGAATTCGGAGTTTAAGTTTCAGACGATCGGCGAGCAATTGAAGGCCGAACGTGAACGGCGGGGTATGTCCTTGTCGGACGTTGCCGCGCGAACGCGTATTCCCATTCGGCACCTGCAATCGATAGAAACCTCTGATTTTGGGGCGCTTCCTGGCAGCACTTATTCGATCGGCTTTGCGCGGTCCTATGCGCGCAGTCTGGAAATGGACGATGTGCGTGTGGCGGCTGACCTAAGGACCGAGCTGGCAGAGACGGGCCACAACAACTTCGTGCCGACACCGCAATATCAACCCGCCGATGCGAGTCGGGTGCCGTCGCGTTTACTCGCATGGACAGCGGGCGGTATCGGCGCGCTATTGCTTGCGACTTATTTGATTTGGCGCAGTGGCCAGACCGGCATGCCCGTCGAGCCGGTAAATGCGACCGGTACAGATGATACGCAAGCAGTTGCGACTGCCCCGGCTGATCCAGCGGCCAAGCCAGCCGCAGCTGTTGATGCCAGTGGCGCTGTGGTGATCACAGCTAAACAAGAAGTTTGGGTCAAGATCTATGACAAGACGAAGAAACGGCTGTTTGAAAATACGATGAAGGCGGGTGACAGTTTCACTGTGCCGGCTGACGCGAATGGCCCGATGATCCTAACAGGTCGGCCTGATGTGTTGACGGTCACGGTTGGCGGCAAAGAAATTCCGCCACTTGGACCGCCGAACAAGACAGTAGCTGATCTTGAAATTAACGCTGCCGCACTCGCGGCGAGGGCACAAGCGGCAACTGCTGCTGGTGTGACTGTCGGCGCAACTCCCGCAACCGGAGCAGCGCCAGCGCCTGTTCCGACACAGTGAAACGAAGCGTTAAACGTAAATTAGTCGAAAATAATCAATTATTTGTGCGCAGATTGTCGGTTGTCGCTTTATCGCGTGAATCACACAGGCTATAGGAAGCCAGATTTCGTGGGAGGCGCGCATGCATAACCGGTTACGGCTTGCTCTTTTGGCAACGGCGACGATTATTTTGACGGTTCCGGCTTCTGGTCAGGACGGCAATGTCGACGGTCGTGTCACCAAACTTGAAAAGGAAATGCGCGCTGTCCAACGACAAGTATTTCCAAACGGTGCTGGTAAGTTTCTTGAACCGGACATCAAGACCCCCGAAGCAAGCACGGTAAAACCGTCATCGACCGAAGGCGCTTCGGATATATTGACGCGGGTTGATGCGTTGGAAGGCCAGCTGGCTTCGCTCACCAACCAAGTTGAAAAGCAAGGCAACAGCCTGCGGACATTAGAAGCGCGGTTGAAGGCGCTGGAAAGCCAGATCAAGGCGCAGCCGCTCTCGACGAGCGGCAGTGACGATGAAGCGGACGCGGCACCGGCTCCTGTTCGCAATCCCGTAGTCGTCACACCAAAGCCTGCCGCAACCACACCCAAGCTGGCCAGTGTGGCTCCCAAAGCTACCCCGACTGCGACAAAACCCAGTACGATAAAGCCCACAACAGCTGCCAAGCCGAGCGCAAAGCGGACAGCTGCAGTGGCCGCTGTCGCGAAGCCAAGCACCGGTAATGCCGCCGAAGACAGTTACATGTACGGCGCCAATCTTTGGGAAGCTAAATTCTACCCAGAGGCGCAGGCCCAGTTGCAAGAAACCATTGATAAATATCCGAAATATAAACGTCTAAGTCGCACTCGAAATTTGCTGGGCCGCGCATGGTTGGATGATGGAAAACCAGCCACCGCTGTCAAAATTTTCTACGACAACTACAAAAATGACCCGCGCGGGGAACGTGCTGCCGATAGCCTGCTGTTCCTGGGTTATGCGCTAGCCGACCTTGATAAGCCGGTGGAGGCCTGCGGGTCGTTTGATCAGCTAGTCAAAGCTTATCCTGCAGAAGCCAAATCACGCCTTGCCGATCGCCTTGCGAAAGGACGCGCACGCGCAAAATGCAGCTAAGACGTGAGGTATCTCGCGCTTATTCCGCCGCTTCTGCAAGCGTAATGCTCTGTGGTCCGCGAATGAGTGTTCCGGGATGCACGCCGAGATACTTACCGTTTCTGAAAGTCATTTGCCCCGACTTGATCGTACAGACATAGCCGTCCGCCTTCTGAAGCAGCCGCTTTCCGCCAGCGGGCAGGTCAAACGCCAGCCAAGGTTTTACGAGCGTCAGGTTTTCGATATCGATCACATTGATGTCCGCCAAATAACCAGGCTTTAGCAAACCGCGATCATGCATTTCATAGAGCCGCGCAGTATCATAACATTGGCGTTTAACTGCCTGTTCAAGCGAAATTGTGCCGGCTTTCCGGTCTCTCGTCCAATAGCTCAGCAAGAATGTGGGTGCAGCGGCATCGCATATTGTGCCGCAGTGCGCGCCGCCATCGGACAGCGATACCAAGGTGTCGTCGCGCTGCAAAAGCCCATGAACAAAGTTGAGATTGCCGTCCATATAGTTGATAATCGGCAAATAGATGAGCCCTGCACCGCCGTCCGACATCATATGATCATAGGCAAAGGCAGCCGCGTCAATATGCTGCGTTGCTGCGGCGTGACCGGCAATGCTTTCTTCGCGGGTGGGTTCGTAACTAAAGCCGTGGCCCATAGGATATTGCAGCGCCCAAGCGGCAGTGACCATGAAGTAGAACGGCACCATATCGGGCGAGGGTGGTGGTGCATTTGTCTCCGACAACAGTCGCGCCCTAAATTCTGGGTCTGACAGTTGCCTGAACTGCTCCTCCCATGGAAGGTCGGCTATTGCCAACCATGACGGTTTCAGCATGAAGGGATGAACAGTCCCTCGCCAATTCATGATCACCCCGATACCGCGCAACCCGATTGCCGCCAAAATGTTGGCGCCGTTATCATTGGCAGCTTCTATTGCGGCCATTTGCTCGGTCCACAGCATTTGCTTTATCGGTGATTGTAGCATCGACATGATGATTGGCACGCCGGTTTCCTTGCTTAACCGCTCCATCCAACCGAACTCGTCCCATTCGGGTAACAGATCAGATGTATGTTCAAACACCCCGTGCCCGGCGCGCCCGATCGCACGGCCAATCGCAATCAATTCTGGCTCAGTCGCCGTTGTGCCCGGAACTAGTTCGCCTTCTACCGATTTGTGCAATACCGTCCGCGAGGTTGAAAAGCCCAGTGCACCAGCACGCAAGCTTTCCTCAACCAGCCGTGCCATTTCGGCCATGTCGGCTTCGGTCGGTTCTTCGTTGTCTGCGCCGCGTTCTTCCATCACATATGCGCGCAGCGCGCCGTGGGGCACCTGCGTGCCCACATCAATTGTACGTGGCAAGCGTTCAAGGGCATCGAGATATTCTGGGAAGCTCTCCCAATCCCACTTTAGGCCTTCGGCAAGCGCGGTGCCCGGAATATCTTCAACCCCTTCCATCAACCCGATCAGCCAGTCATGCTTTCCCGGTCTGGCAGGGGCAAAGCCCACGCCGCAATTGCCCATGACGATTGTAGTGACGCCGTGCCAGCTTGAGGGGGCCATTTCCTGATCCCATGTGGCTTGCCCGTCATAATGTGTGTGGATGTCGACAAAACCAGGAGCGACGATCTTTCCTGTGGCGTCGATCTCTTCCCGACCTGAGCCAGTGACTTTGCCGACAAGGCTGATCAGCCTGCCATCGATTGCTATGTCGCCAAGAAAGCGCGTATTGCCGGTTCCGTCAACGATAGTGCCGTTTCTAATGACCAGATCGTGCATCATGATTCTCCTGAACTCAGGCGAATCCTATGCGAAAACTAACGATGTAGGAAAGGCTATTCCGCCGGTTGAAATGCGGGGACGGTTGTGCCGCTCTGGGCACGGCGGCCAAGCAACGATTTCATCCAGCCAAAGAAGCGCGGGACGGGGCCGTGGATTTCCATCCAGTCGGCATAAGCTTGATAGGCGGGATCGCTACCTAAATGTCGCTCTTCGGTTTTGGCGCGCCAGTAATAGACTCCGCTGACGCAGGCGAGAAGTGCGGTATTGCGGGCGGCATCGACGAAGCTACCGTTGGTCACAAGAAATGGCATTGCGGACAACCACCAGAAGATATTCTTGGTGAAATAGGCCGGATGCTTTGTGATCATGAATGGCCCGTGCGTCAAAATGCCGCGGTGCGTCAGGTTCGAAAAGCGAATGCCGAAAGCTACCGTGGCCCAAGCATAGATAATGGTTAGCGCGACCAAGATGCATCCCCATGCCCACAACAAAGCATTGTTTCCGCTTAACCAGTAGCTCCATTCGCTGGTTGCCACATGATAGTCGAGCGGCCCGCCGTTGTTCATTTGAATGAGCGGCGGATAACAAATCATTGCTGCCATCCATCCGGCAAGCGTCGGCTGCGCGGTGCGGATATGCGCGTCGAGTGGCTTAAGTGTCAGCATATAACCAAGGGTGGCAAACTGAACATCGACCATGAACATCGCGCCGATCAGCGCGCCAGCCAGCCAGGCTGGCTGCGTTGCGGCCTTTGCCCAGTCCATATTCACAATTTCGGAAAATCCGGCAGGGGTGATGGAAATCATGAAGGCTAAGAAAAAGCCCTTAACGGCCCAAGCGCGCAAGTGATGGAAAATCTCTTCTGCTTGCCAGCCGTCTTTACCCGCGATCCAAGCGCCGAAATGCCAGGCGCCGTCTTTCTTGGGATCGACCAAATGCCTGTCTAGCCACAAGACATAAGGGATCGACGCGATCAGCAGCGGCAAGGCTGCTTGTTGTAATATTCCCATTGAAAACGGGAAATTGGCAAATTGCTGGTTCCACCAGAAGCGAAACGTAGCATAGACCACAGCAATCAAAGCCCAAGTGGCCCAAAGGCCGCTGATCTTGACCATGCTGACATCCAGTATGTCAGCGACAGGACGTTTGAGCGACCAGTTCAAACCGGTCGAGGGGCGCTTATGGACTTTGTCTACAAACAGCGACCATAGGATCATTGGAACCGCCGTGAACGCCACGCACATGAGAGCAGAGTGCGGCCCGTCAAGTCGCGCAGGCATTCCTGTCAGTCCAAATGTGGCGGCAATGTCACCAAAGTAGCGGGCAATAAGCACCCACAAGACCAAGCCGCATAGACCAACCGCGCCGACGGCGTAGCTTACAGCAGATTCAGGTCGCGACACGGCGATCTTGGGGAAGTCCGGCTTCATTGAAATTTGCATTAACCGCAAATGGTTACAAAACGGTTTTTGCAGTCGTATTTGGCAGATTCCGAAATCGCTGGAACCCGCAGAATTGCTGACAAGTTCACACCGAAATATGGGTTTTCGATGCTTGAAGATTGCCGAAGGTGATGGCGACCGGCCGAGATTTTGTCGAGGCTTTTGGTTGCGCGTTCAGCCCATAGCGCGGACACCGATATCTGAATGGACGCCTAGCAGGAAAAATCCTAAAAGTCCAGCTTTGTGCTCAGCCTTTGCGTTGTCCCAACAAACGGAGCCTCAGCGCATTCAACTTGATAAAGCCAGCCGCGTCTTTCTGGTCATATGCTCCCGCATCGTCCTCAAAGGTTACGACCTTTTCTGAATACAGACTTTTGGGTGACTTGCGGCCAACGACACTCGCATTGCCCTTGTACAACTTCAAGCGAACGGTGCCCGACACGTCAGCCTGGCTATGATCAATCGCTGCCTGCAACATTTCACGCTCTGGGCTGAACCAGAAGCCATTGTAGATCATCTCGGCATATTTGGGCATCAATTCGTCTTTCAGATGCGCCGCGCCGCGATCTAGTGTGATGCTCTCAATTCCGCGATGCGCGCGGGCATAGATTTCGCCGCCCGGCGTCTCGTACATGCCGCGCGACTTCATGCCGACGAAACGGTTCTCGACCAGATCGAGACGGCCAATGCCATGTTTGCGCCCCAGTTCGTTCAGCGCCGTTAGCAACGTCGCAGGCGACATTGCATCGCCGTTCAAGGCAACGCCGTCACCGCGTTCAAAATCGATCGTGATGTATTCTGGCGTGTCTGGTGCATCTTCTGGATTGACCGTGCGAGAGTAAACGTAATCTGGGGTTTCGTCCCACGGATCTTCGAGAACTTTGCCCTCTGACGATGTGTGCAGCAGGTTTGCGTCGGTCGAGAATGGGCTTTCGCCGCGCTTGTCCTTTGGCACGGGAATTTGATGCTGTTCCGCCCATTCGATCAGGCGGGTACGACTGGTCAAATCCCATTCACGCCACGGAGCGATTACCTTAATATCGGGGTTCAGCGCATAGGCCGATAGTTCAAAACGCACCTGATCGTTGCCTTTGCCGGTTGCGCCGTGCGCTATGGCATCGGCGCCGGTTTCGGCGGCGATTTCGATCAGGCGTTTAGAGATTAACGGCCGGGCAATCGAAGTACCGAGCAGATAGTCACCTTCATACCGCGCATTGGCGCGCATCATAGGGAAAACGAAATCGCGGACAAATTCTTCACGCAGATCATCGATATAGATGTGGTGATCTGGAACACCCATCAGCACCGCCTTTGCACGGGCTGGTTCTAATTCTTCCCCCTGACCCAGATCGGCGGTAAAGGTCACAACTTCACAGCCATATTCGACCTGAAGCCATTTCAGGATGACGCTGGTGTCGAGGCCACCCGAATAGGCGAGAACAACCTTCTTGATCGAATCTTTCATGCAAGTGAGCCTTTGCGCAATAACTGTCGCGCGCCGCTAGCAGCGGGGGCAGTCAGGCGCAAGAGCGCGCCTACGTGCGGCATTCGCGTTCGATGACTTCATCACATTTATTGATTGACATTGTCATGTAAACCTTACATATAGACGGGTATAGTGGACATTTAGTCACTGACACATACCAGAATGATAATGATATGAAGAATAGGTTGAAAGTGCTTCGTGCCGAACGCAACTGGAGCCAGGCCGAACTCGGCGACAGGCTCGATGTCTCGCGCCAGGCGGTCAATGCAGTCGAAACGGGTAGATATGACCCTTCGCTGCCGCTCGCTTTCAAAATGGCGCGGCTTTTCGAAATGAAGATCGAGGAGATATTCGATGATGGAGCAAAAAATGACTGAACACAGACGCAGACTGCCCCGTAATCAGGCGATGAAAGTGATGACGCTCGTGTCACTGGCGTTGCTGGTGGTCTTATTGGCGGCGCGTTTTGTCGGGATACTGCCGCTCGCCTCGGATATGACATCCGGCGGTGCAATGGCATTTTGCGCCGCGATGACAAGTTTCGTAGCAGGATCCTTTTGGTGGTATTTCACGCGAACCGACGAGCATGATCTGCACGCCAATCTATGGAGCCTTTCATTGGCGTGGATCGGTGGTGCGCTTGTCACAATCGATTGGTCGATCCTGCACTTTGCAGGTGCTGCTCCGCGACCCGACGCGATGATCATTTTGCTCGTCAGTGCCGTTGTTGCGGTCGCCGGTTGGGGATGGTTGCGTTTTCGCTGAACGGTGAGGATTTTGCAGACGGAACAACGCGTCCTTGAAACAGTCTATCGCTAGTCCTCTTTGGCTACCGTTCCGCAAATATTTGCAGGAAAGATATATTTTTCAGCGTCAACGAAACGATCGAACATGCCGCAAACGATAATCATGCTTAACGGCCTTGACGTCCGTTGCGTTAGGCGTATCTTTAAGGCGTGAAGAGATTCGTGAAATCTCGACAATAACAGTGCAAAAGCACTTTCCGGGGGTTTAACGCTGAAAACAGCGTAAATTTCCGATACATCAAAACCGGTTCGTGGGTCGTTCGTAGTACTTTGGTTCTCTGTTTAGGGAACTGATGGGGGAAAGACTTGTGAAGAACGATATTTTGATTGTGGGGCCTTGCGCAATTTTGCGCGCCGGTATGATAAGCTTGATGCGTGATATGGACGGCGTAAACACTTGTGCCGAAGCTGAGTCGCTGGAAGAAGCGCGCTACTTGCTGGCATCGGTGAACAATTTGCCATTCATGTTTATCGACATTGACGAAACTGATCCCGACGAAATAGGAAATTTGCTACGCGAATTTTCTGGCGTGGAAATCGCGGTAATTGCAACCGAGTGCGGGCGCAATGTGACGCTGCGCGCATTTGCGCAAGGATCGCGCGGGGTAATACCGAAAGCCGCGACAGCCAAAGCAACACGTGAAGCCATTGAACAGATTCTTGCGGGACGGAATTTCGTGCCTGCTGCTGCGCTTGAAAAAGGCGCTGCACGGTTGCGCGAAGCCGAACCGGCAAATGATATCGTGGCACTTCCCGGCAATTTCCGCCTTACGGAACGGCAAAGGGACGTCATGGAATATCTTGCCAAAGGACAATCAAACAAAGAAATTGCGCGTTCGCTGAGCATTTCGGAAAATACCGTAAAAATCCACGTATCGGCTGCATTTCGTCAAATGGGCGTGCGTAACCGGCTAGCAGCACTTGCTGCGTTGCAAGGCGGATCGATGCGAGCTCTCTCGCATGAACCAGCGGTTGCTAATTTGGCGAACCAGCGGCGGAGAAAAACAGACCAAGCAATGGCTAGCTAATCATGATTTCGAGGATAGATTTCATAAAGCTATGAAAATGAACAATAACATGAGTTTTCGAGAGATACATTAATACCAAAGTACTAGCCGTTCAGAGTGAATTGACCGAATAGAAGTCTGTCCTCTACGCTAGCAGTAATCAAAAAATCGGGCGCGAAATCAAAAAATCGGGCGCGAAGAAATCTGGGGTTGGGGGCAAATCCACCGGCATCAGAAAAAGTTTCGCCTGTTTCAATCAGCAGCGCGACCCGAGCGATAGGCTCGACACCGGCATTTTCGGTGACGGGGAAGTTATGCCTATTGGGGTCACGTTTGCACCATATGGAGTGTGACCCATGCCTACCAGTTTTCGTGTCATCAAGAATGACCTCGTTCATATCCTGCAACAAATCAAAATTGCGGAACTGCATGGCGGACGCAATGCGCCACCGGTTGCACTCACAACAGCGATCCAACAGATTTACGGGGTAAATGCGGAAACGGCGGCCTTGTCTCCATTTGGTCTGCGCACCGTAGATGGTAGCGAAAACAATCTGCTTCCGGGCCAAAGCGAATGGGGTGCCGCAGACAATCCCTTTCCGCGCCTTACCGATCCCGTTTTCAGCACGGTGAACGGCCCCGGCATTGACTTTAACGGCGACGGTTTGGTCGACGTGATCAATCATAATTACGGCGACACAAATGGTTCCGCACCCGGCGGCATCCGTAGCGTAGTTGATGCAGATCCCCGCACTATTTCCAATCTGATCGTCGACATGACGGTCAGCAACCCGGCCGCGATTGACGCCTTTTTGAACAACCCTCTTTCAGTGGCTGCTTTCGAGGCTGAAATGGGCTTTGCGCCAACCGAGGCTTGGCTCACCAATCCGGCCAACGAAACAGCCGCGAACGCCCAGCTTTCCAATATTCCAAACCAGTCACCCGACATTGGCTTGTCGCCGGGTTTCAACAGCTGGATGACATTCTTTGGGCAATTTTTCGACCATGGCCTTGACCTTGTCACCAAGGGCAAGAACGGCACTGTGTATATTCCGTTGCAGGCCGATGACCAGCTTTATGACAAGGGCAAAGACGGCATTGCCAACAATGTTGTTGATGCTTATTTTGTATCGGATCCGGCTCTGTCTCCTCCTGGCCAGACACCAGCGGTTTCGGGCACAGTTACCGCATGGCAGGCATTCTATGTCACCGATCCTTCGCTGACGCCGGTTGGAGCTCCGCCACCAGCCGCTTCGATCACTCCAACAAGTTGGGCCGTCAAAATTAACGACGACGGCGCAGGCGCTGACGGAATTTTCGGCACCACAGACGATAGTCCCAATTTCATGGCGCTAACCCGTGCCACGGTGACGTTTGACGCCAATGGTGTGCCACAACATGAAAACACGACGACTTCATTCGTCGACCAAAACCAGACCTATACGTCTCACGCTTCGCATCAAGCGTTCCTGCGCGAATATGTGCGTGAAGGCGGCGCTACATATGCAACAGGCAAGTTGTTAAGCGGCACAGGTGCCAATAACAATATTGAAGGCGCAATAGGGAATTGGGCCGATGTCAAGGACAGCGCCATCGCCAATCTGGGCCTGATGCTCAGCGACAAAGATGTGCATGACGTTCCGCTTCTAAAGACCGACCAATATGGCCGGATCATTGCCAATGCCAACGGCTATGCCGAGGTTGCCGTGTTGGTCACGATCGTTAACGCCACCACAGGCGCAACCGTGTCTACGGTGGGCAATACGTTTGTCGCAGGCGTCGATGGTGGCCTCGATATTCATGCGCTAACGTTTGCCAATTTGCCCGGCAGCTTCACGCTGCCGCCGCTTGGTGTCGATCAAGCCTTTAAGGTTGCCTTTATCGGCACAGGCCATGCGTTCTTGAACGATATCGCCCATCATGCGGCTCCCGGAACTTATGACCATGACGGCAATCCTGCCACAGCAAAGGTCGATCAGGTTGCTGATAGCGATCCTGGTGTCGGCGATGACGGCGATGCGAGCACTTATGACGATGAAATGCTCGAATCACATTTCATCACAGGTGACGGTCGCGGCAATGAAAATATCGGACTGACTTCGGTCCACAGCATTTTCCATTCCGAACATGACCGTTTGGTTGACGACAACAAAGCCACGATTCTCGCTAGCGCAGACCTTGCTTTCATCAATGAATGGCTGCGTGTTGACATCACCGACCTTGCTGAAATCGACACGCAAGCTGAGGTTGATGCGCTGAAATGGGATGGCGAACGCCTGTTTCAGGCCGCACGCTTTGTCACTGAAATGCAATACCAGCATATGGTGTTCGAAGAGTTTGCTCGCCGGATTGCGCCGACTGTTAACCCCTTTGTCTTTACAAATAGCGCCGATATCGATCCCGATATTCTCGCCGAATTTGCGCACACTGTTTACCGCTTTGGTCACTCGATGCTCACTGATTCAGTAGATCGTCTTGAAAACGATCTCACCACAGTGAATGGCGACGCCGATCAATCTACGCTGTTGGAAGCCTTCCTCAATCCGCAAATGTATTTGGCTTCTGGTGCGGATCTTGACGCCATCAATGGCGCAATCGTTCGCGGTACAACGCGCGATGTTGGCAACGAAATCGATGAGTTTGTTGTCAATGAACTGCGCAACACGCTGGTCGGTTTGCCGCTTGATTTGGCCGCACTCAATATTGCACGTGGCCGGGAAACCGGCGTACCTTCGCTCAATGAAACGCGTCGGCAATTGTTTGAAGATTTCGGCGCACCCGATCTAAAACCTTATACCAGCTGGATCGATTTCGCCCAGCATCTCAAAACGCCGATGTCGATCATCAACTTCATCGCCGCTTACGGCACGCATGAAGCCGTTGTTAACGCCACAACTTTGACCGACAAGCGCGATGCAGCAACGCTCCTGTTGTTTGGAGATGGCAGCAATGCCAACGGCGTTACGATCGGAACGGTGACGTACACCAATGCCGACCGCATGGCGTTCCTTAACGGAACCGATGGCTATACCGGTAGCGCAGCTGCGGGAGCGGCAGGAAGCATGGGCGGTATGAACCATGTTGACCTTTGGATCGGAGGTCTTGCCGAAGAATTGAATGAATTTGGCGGAATGCTGGGATCAACCTTTGATTTCATCTTCCAATATCAGCTCGAGCATCTGCAAAATGGCGACCGCTTTTATTATTTGAGCCGGACGCAAGGTATGAACCTGCTTAATCAGCTGGAGCCCAATACCTTTACAGATATTGTACAACGCAACAGCGACCTGGGCGACGACTATTCGACCCACTTGAACGGCGCGCTCTTCACAACACCCGACCACATTCTCGAATTGGATCGTGGTATCGCGCAAGAAGGCGCTGATCCAGAATGGGATAGCGCCATCCAGCAGATCATCGATCCGAAAGTCGTGCGCGATTACACAGGTGCGTCGACCATCAATGTCGACGGCGTTGATCACGACGTGGGCGGATTTCTGCAATATAGCGGCGGCGAGCATGTCGTGCTCGGTGGCACCGAAGGCAATGACACGTTGCTGGGGGACAAGGGTATCGATACCCTCTGGGGCGATGGTGGCGACGACTATCTGAACGCCGGAATGGAATCCGACCAAGTCTTTGGCGGAGACGGCGATGATGTTATTGTTGATCCCTTTGGTGATGACTTCCTGCGTGGCGGCCTAGGCAATGACGTGATAAGCGGTGGCCAAGGCCTGGACTTGCTGTTCGGTGAAGAAGGTAAGGATGTCCTCATCCTTGGCCAAGACGACGCGGAAATTTTTGCCGGTACGGGTGATGACTTCCTGCTTGGCGGCGCTGGAAATGACTTTTTGCTCGGCAACGAAGGCAGCGACTGGATCGAAGGCGGCGAAGGCTTTGACGGTATCGCCGGCGACAATTCTGAGCTGTTCTTTAACTCACAAATCATCGGTCACGACGTCTTGAACGGCAACGGCAACGATACCGACTATGACGGCGAAACCGGCGACGACATCATGATCCAGGGTGCTGGCATCCAACGCAATAACGGGATGGCCGGATTCGACTGGGCTATCCACAAGGGCGATCCAAATGCCGCAAATTCCGATCTGGGTAAGAATATTTTTAATCCCGGTGCTAATGGTCAGGCCGATCTAATCTTGCGTGATCGCTTCGATCTGGTCGAAGGCCTCTCGGGTTGGAAATTCAATGATAACTTGATTGGTCGTGACATCATACTTGGTGGCGCCGGTGCTGGCGCGGGTGGTGCAATTAATACCGCAACTGATATTCTCGACTCTTATTCCAATGCGCTGCTCGAAAAAAATGTGCATTTGATCGACGGTCTTGCGGACCTTGTGGCCCATTTGACACGGACGACCGTTACAGTGGCCGGTATCACCGAAACCATCGTGCTTGATCCGCAAAATGCCGAAGACATGCTGCTTGGCGGTGGCGGTAGCGACTTCATTCGCGGCGGTGGCGGCAACGACATCATCGACGGCGACAAATGGCTGAATGTCCGCATCCGCATAAATGACACCAGCGGCAATGAAATGGCCACGGCCGATAGCCTGAATGGCAAGGTTTACGATTTGACAGGTGCCGAAATGTTTGGCGGTCGCCCGTTGCAAGCAATCATGCTTGACCGGACACTCAACCCTGAGCAGCTGGTTATCGCGCGGGAAATTTTGAACGGCGAAGTGGTCGGCGACGTCGATGTTGCCAGTTACGGCGATGTCGTCACCGCGTATGATTTCGTTCGCAATACAGACGGCAGCATCACGGTTATCCACTCGGGCTTCGACATCCTCACCACCCCTCCGGGACCGGACGGTCAGCCCGTCGACGACGGCACAGACCGTGTCTGGAATGTGGAGCAATTCCGTTTCTCCGATGGCGCTGGCGGCACGGTGACATTTAATGCCACTGCACTTGATACAGTGCCCGTCGTATCAACGTCCGACGTGACAGTTGTTGAAGGAACCGGCGGAACGCAAAATGCCGTCTTTACGGTTACGCTCAGCGATCCATCAATCGACACTGTAGAAATCGACTTTGCATTCGCCAATGGCACCGCTTTGGCGGGATCGGATTATACCGGCGGCACAGGAACAGTTGTTTTTTCTCCGGGTCAAACAACGCGGACGATTACTGTTCCGGTTGCGACTGACAGCATCGACGAATTTGACGAGACTTTCACAGTCACTTTGTCCAATCCGACAAATGCATTTGTGCCTCCTGCTGAAGCTACAATGACGGCAACGATCATCGATGATGATGCGGCCCCAAGCATGTCGGTGGTTGCGCTTAACATCGTTGAGGGCAACACTGGCGTCCAGACGGCAACCGTCACCGTCAATTTAAGTGGCCCGTCGGGCAAGCCTGTTGCGATCAACTATGCAACGGCAGATGGCACTGCGACTTCGGGTGGTGCGAATAGCGATTATATCGGTGCTTCGGGTCAATTGAACTTCGCCCCCGGCGAGACAAGCAAAACCTTCACGTTCCAAGTCGCGGGCGATCTAGCCAACGAAGCGAATGAAACTGTTCAAGTCAACTTGACCAGCAACGACACGAGCAATGCGACTGCAACCGCCGATGCGGCGATCATTGACAATGACGGAATGCCTGTCCTGTCGGTGGGCAATTTGACGATCACAGAAGGAGATGCAGGTACACAGGTCGCGCAGTTCCAGGTTTACCTGTCGCCTGCCTCGCAGCAGACGGTAACAGTCAATTACGGCACGGCAAATGGTACAGCAGTGGCTGGACAGGACTATACCGCGACCACGGGCAGCCTGAGCTTTGCGCCAGGTGAAACGATGAAGACGGTTAGTGTGCCTGTGGTTGGCGATACGGTCTTTGAATCGACAACCCCCAGCGAGTATTTCTCGCTCAATCTGACCGGCGCGGCAAATGCGTCGATACAGAATAACGGCATTGGCTTCATCCTCGACAATGATGCGCTGCCCGTAATCAATGTTACCGATCAAACCGTGTTTGAAGGTAATAACGGTTCAAGCTTCATGATCTTCACGGTCACGCTGTCGGGTTCTTCGGATCAGATGATTACGGTCAATTATGCAACGATTGACAATACAGCGACGGGCGGATCGGACTTTGGCTCGCAGTCTGGGTTGCTCACCTTTGCACCGGGCCAGACAAGCCGCACGGTTGCTGTGCCGATCAACGGTGATGTGACCTTTGAAGACACAGAGAACTTCACGCTGTCGCTGACCAATGCGGTTAACTCGACATTGGGATCGACCGGTGCGATTGGTACGATCACCAACGACGATGCTGCGCCTTCGCTATCAATATCACCAGTGACGATTACCGAAGGCGATAGTGGCTCTGCCAACGCAACCGTTACGATCACCCTTGGCGCACCATCGCAGACCCCGGTTTTGGTGGTCTATCAAACAAGCGACGGAACCGCGACGTCAGGTGTTGATTACGCCTCGACAACCGGCTCGGTAATCTTCGCGCCAGGTACGACGTCGATGACGGTCAATGTACCGGTAAACGGTGACTTGCTTGACGAAGTGGACGAAAATTTTGTCTTCAGCGTGTCGAGCGCCGATACATCCAATGGCTCGGCTTCGACCAACGTCACCATAGTTGATAATGACTCGCTGCCTTCTCTCTCGATCAGCGATGCGTCGGTTGCCGAAGGTGACGCTGGTACATCGATCTTGACCTATACGGTAACGCTAAGCGCGGTATCATCGCAGGCGATCTCTGTTGCTTATGCATCGTCAGATGGCACCGCGAGTGCGGGTTCGGATTATACAGCAGCAAGTGGCGTATTAAACTTTGCTCCTGGCGAAACCAGCCATACCGTGACGCTTATTGTATCAGGCGACACGCTGCACGAACTCAATGAAACAGCGAACATCACGCTGTCGGATCCGGTTAATGCGGTCATTTCAGATGGCAGTGGTGTTGGGACGATCATCAACGATGACGCGGCTCCAACCATGTCGGCGGCCAATGTGAGCATCACGGAAGGAAACAGCGGTACGGCCAATGCGGTGATGACAATCACCTTGAGTGGCGCGTCTTCGCAGCCAGTAGTGGTGAATTATGCCACTGCAAATGGCACAGCAGCAGGTGATGATTATACCGCAACCAGTGGCTCTGTAACCTTCGCTCCCGGAGTGACCGCGATGACGGTCAATATACCGGTAAGCGGGGACGTTCTGAATGAAGCAAGCGACACAGTCCTGTTCAACTTAACCAGCAGCGAAACGGCAAATGCAAGCGCGTCTGCAACGCTCACAATCGACAATGATGACCCGTTACCTTCGCTATCAATTGGTGATGTCACGATTGTAGAAGGCACGGGCGGAACGCAAAACGCGGTGTTCACAGTTAGCCTTAATCAGGCTTCGGGACTTCCGATAACCATCGACTTTACGACGGGTGATGGCACGGCGGTTGCTGGATCGGATTATGGCGCGACATCGGGCAGCTTGAGCTTTGCACCGGGTCAGACCACACAAACGGTCACTGTGCCTATTGCGAGTGACAATGTGGACGAAGCCAACGAAACCTTCACGGTGAGCTTGCAAAATGCAGTCAACGCAATTGTCTCTGCTGGCACAGCAACAGCGACGATCAACGACGATGACGGCGCACCCAATATGTCTGTGGCCAATGTAACTATGGTGGAAGGCAATAGCGGATCGAGCAATGCAGTGATGACAATCACTCTGAGCAATCCGTCTTCGCAGCCCGTAGTGGTGAACTATGCTACCGCCGATGGGACCGCCACTGGCGATGATTATAGCGCGACGAGTGGCTCGGTGACATTTGCGCCCGGTGTTACCACGATGACAGTCCAGGTACCGGTGAGTGGCGATGTCTTGAACGAGACCGACGATACCGTCTTGTTCAACCTAAGCAGCAGTGACACTGCCAATGCATCGGCAACAGCGACACTGACCATCACAAATGATGATGCACAGCCAGTTGTCTCGATTGGCGATGTTACTATTGTGGAAGGCACTGGGGGCACCCAAAATGCGGTGTTCACGATTAGCCTCAATCAGGCGTCAGGACTGCCGGTCTCGATAGATTATGTTACGGACAACGGCACAGCATTGGCCGGGCAGGACTATACCGCCAGCGGCGCTACATTGAACTTTGCGCCGGGCCAAACCACGCAGACGGTCACCGTGCCTATTACAACCGATAGCTTGGATGAGTTTAACGAGACCTTCTCTGTCAGCCTTCAGAACGCGGTCAACGCAGTTGCTTCGCCTAATGTGGCAACAGCATTGATCAGTGATGATGATGCACCGCCAAGCATGTCGGTGGCTGAGCTCAGCATTGTGGAAGGCGACAGCGGATCGCAGATTGTAACGGCTACGGTGACGCTAAATGCGCTGTCTGGCAAGCCAGTGACGATCAACTATGCAACGGCTGATGGTACAGCGATTGCTGGTTCGGATTATACTGCTGCGTCAGGTAGCCTGACCTTTGCTCCTGGTGAAACCAGCAAGACGTTTACCTTCCTGGTATCCGGTGATGTTACCAATGAGGTCAACGAGATGTTGGCTCTGAACCTGACGAGCAGCGATACGTTTAATGCAACTACATCGGCAACAGCGACTATCGTCGACAATGACGGCGTACCCGTCCTTTCGGTTGGCAATTTGACAATCACAGAAGGAGATGCGGGTACACAGGTCGCACAGTTCCAGGTTTACCTGTCGCCTGCTTCGCAGCAGACGGTAACGGTCAATTACGGCACGGCAAATGGCACAGCTGTGGCTGGACAAGACTATACCGCGACCACGGGCAGCCTGAGCTTTGCGCCGGGTGAAACGATGAAGACGGTGAGTGTGCCTGTGGTTGGCGATACGGTCTTTGAATCGACAACCCCCAGCGAGTATTTCTCGCTCAATCTGACCGGCGCGGCAAATGCGTCGATACAGAATAACGGCATTGGCTTCATCCTCGACAATGATGCGCTGCCCGTAATCAATGTTACCGATCAAACCGTGTTTGAAGGTAATAACGGTTCAAGCTTCATGATCTTCACGGTCACGCTGTCGGGTTCTTCGGATCAGATGATTACGGTCAATTATGCAACGATTGACAATACAGCGACGGGCGGATCGGACTTTGGCTCGCAGTCTGGCTTGCTCACCTTTGCGCCGGGCCAGACAAGCCGCACGGTTGCGGTGCCGATCAACGGTGATGTGACCTTTGAAGACACAGAGAACTTTACGTTGTCGCTGACCAATGCGGTTAACTCGACATTAGGATCGACCGGTGCGATTGGTACGATCACCAATGACGATGCTGCGCCTTCGCTATCAATATCGCCAGTGACGATTACCGAAGGCGATAGTGGCTCTGCCAACGCAACCGTTACGATCACCCTTGGCGCACCATCGCAGACCCCGGTTTTGGTGGTCTATCAAACAAGCGACGGAACCGCGACGTCAGGTGTTGATTACGCCTCGACAACCGGCTCGGTAATCTTCGCGCCAGGTACGACGTCGATGACGGTCAATGTACCGGTAAACGGTGACTTGCTTGACGAAGTGGACGAAAATTTTGTCTTCAGCGTGTCGAG
Source organism: uncultured Alphaproteobacteria bacterium (assembly GCA_963763915.1). Classification (GTDB taxonomy): domain Bacteria; phylum Pseudomonadota; class Alphaproteobacteria; order Sphingomonadales; family Sphingomonadaceae; genus Sphingorhabdus_B. The sequence goes on along the minus strand of CAVXQH010000001.1, from coordinate 404,121 downwards.
CGCCGATACATCCAATGGCTCGGCTTCGACCAACGTCACCATAGTTGATAATGACTCGCTGCCTTCTCTCTCGATCAGCGATGCGTCGGTTGCCGAAGGTGACGCTGGTACATCGATCTTGACCTATACGGTAACGCTAAGCGCGGTATCATCGCAGGCGATCTCTGTTGCTTATGCATCGTCAGATGGCACCGCGAGTGCGGGTTCGGATTATACAGCAGCAAGTGGCGTATTAAACTTTGCTCCTGGCGAAACCAGCCATACCGTGACGCTTATTGTATCAGGCGACACGCTGCACGAACTCAATGAAACAGCGAACATCACGCTGTCGGATCCGGTTAATGCGGTCATTTCAGATGGCAGTGGTGTTGGGACGATCATCAACGATGACGCGGCTCCAACCATGTCGGCGGCCAATGTGAGCATCACGGAAGGAAACAGCGGTACGGCCAATGCGGTGATGACAATCACCTTGAGTGGCGCGTCTTCGCAGCCAGTAGTGGTGAATTATGCCACTGCAAATGGCACAGCAGCAGGTGATGATTATACCGCAACCAGTGGCTCTGTAACCTTCGCTCCCGGAGTGACCGCGATGACGGTCAATATACCGGTAAGCGGGGACGTTCTGAATGAAGCAAGCGACACAGTCCTGTTCAACTTAACCAGCAGCGAAACGGCAAATGCAAGCGCGTCTGCAACGCTCACAATCGACAATGATGACCCGTTACCTTCGCTATCAATTGGTGATGTCACGATTGTAGAAGGCACGGGCGGAACGCAAAACGCGGTGTTCACAGTTAGCCTTAATCAGGCTTCGGGACTTCCGATAACCATCGACTTTACGACGGGTGATGGCACGGCGGTTGCTGGATCGGATTATGGCGCGACATCGGGCAGCTTGAGCTTTGCACCGGGTCAGACCACACAAACGGTCACTGTGCCTATTGCGAGTGACAATGTGGACGAAGCCAACGAAACCTTCACGGTGAGCTTGCAAAATGCAGTCAACGCAATTGTCTCTGCTGGCACAGCAACAGCGACGATCAACGACGATGACGGCGCACCCAATATGTCTGTGGCCAATGTAACTATGGTGGAAGGCAATAGCGGATCGAGCAATGCAGTGATGACAATCACTCTGAGCAATCCGTCTTCGCAGCCCGTAGTGGTGAACTATGCTACCGCCGATGGGACCGCCACTGGCGATGATTATAGCGCGACGAGTGGCTCGGTGACATTTGCGCCCGGTGTTACCACGATGACAGTCCAGGTACCGGTGAGTGGCGATGTCTTGAACGAGACCGACGATACCGTCTTGTTCAACCTAAGCAGCAGTGACACTGCCAATGCATCGGCAACAGCGACACTGACCATCACAAATGATGATGCACAGCCAGTTGTCTCGATTGGCGATGTTACTATTGTGGAAGGCACTGGGGGCACCCAAAATGCGGTGTTCACGATTAGCCTCAATCAGGCGTCAGGACTGCCGGTCTCGATAGATTATGTTACGGACAACGGCACAGCATTGGCCGGGCAGGACTATACCGCCAGCGGCGCTACATTGAACTTTGCGCCGGGCCAAACCACGCAGACGGTCACCGTGCCTATTACAACCGATAGCTTGGATGAGTTTAACGAGACCTTCTCTGTCAGCCTTCAGAACGCGGTCAACGCAGTTGCTTCGCCTAATGTGGCAACAGCATTGATCAGTGATGATGATGCACCGCCAAGCATGTCGGTGGCTGAGCTCAGCATTGTGGAAGGCGACAGCGGATCGCAGATTGTAACGGCTACGGTGACGCTAAATGCGCTGTCTGGCAAGCCAGTGACGATCAACTATGCAACGGCTGATGGTACAGCGATTGCTGGTTCGGATTATACTGCTGCGTCAGGTAGCCTGACCTTTGCTCCTGGTGAAACCAGCAAGACGTTTACCTTCCTGGTATCCGGTGATGTTACCAATGAGGTCAACGAGATGTTGGCTCTGAACCTGACGAGCAGCGATACGTTTAATGCAACTACATCGGCAACAGCGACTATCGTCGACAATGACGGCGTACCCGTCCTTTCGGTTGGCAATTTGACAATCACAGAAGGAGATGCGGGTACACAGGTCGCACAGTTCCAGGTTTACCTGTCGCCTGCTTCGCAGCAGACGGTAACGGTCAATTACGGCACGGCAAATGGCACAGCTGTGGCTGGACAAGACTATACCGCGACCACGGGCAGCCTGAGCTTTGCGCCGGGTGAAACGATGAAGACGGTGAGTGTGCCTGTGGTTGGCGATACGGTCTTTGAATCGACAACCCCCAGCGAGTATTTCTCGCTCAATCTGACCGGCGCGGCAAATGCGTCGATACAGAATAACGGCATTGGCTTCATCCTCGACAATGATGCGCTGCCCGTAATCAATGTTACCGATCAAACCGTGTTTGAAGGTAATAACGGTTCAAGCTTCATGATCTTCACGGTCACGCTGTCGGGTTCTTCGGATCAGATGATTACGGTCAATTATGCAACGATTGACAATACAGCGACGGGCGGATCGGACTTTGGCTCGCAGTCTGGCTTGCTCACCTTTGCGCCGGGCCAGACAAGCCGCACGGTTGCGGTGCCGATCAACGGTGATGTGACCTTTGAAGACACAGAGAACTTTACGTTGTCGCTGACCAATGCGGTTAACTCGACATTAGGATCGACCGGTGCGATTGGTACGATCACCAATGACGATGCTGCGCCTTCGCTATCAATATCGCCAGTGACGATTACCGAAGGCGATAGTGGCTCTGCCAACGCAACCGTTACGATCACCCTTGGCGCGCCATCGGCATTGCCTATTGTTGTCGACTATCAAACGAGCGAGGGCACTGCTACCGACGGCGTGGATTATGCATTCACAACAGGTTCGGTAACATTTGTACCAGGTACAACGACGATGACAGTGAATGTGCCGGTCAACGCCGATCTTCTTGACGAAATCAACGAAGATTTGGTCTTTTCGGTCTCAAGTGCAGATACGTCGAACACTTCTGCATCCACCAACATCACCATCCTCGACAATGATCCTCTTCCTGGCATTTCGATCAGCGATGCGACGGTTGCCGAAGGTGACGCGGGTACTGCCATATTGACTTACACAGTCAGCTTGAGCGCGCCTTCGTCGAAAGCGATTTCGGTGAACTATGCCTCGGCAGATGGCTCTGCCGATGGTTCGGATTATACTGCCAACAGTGGTACGCTGAACTTTGCTCCTGGAGAAACCAGCCACACCGTGTCGCTTATTGTATCAGGCGACACGCTGCATGAGCTGAATGAAACCGCAAGTATCACGCTGTCGGCTCCGGTAAATGCGGTCATCTCAGATGACAGTGGTGTGGGTACAATCACGAATGATGATGCAGCACCTGTGTTGTCGATTGGTACACCGGTTGCGGTTATCGAGGGCGGAGTTGCTGTCATGCAATTTTCTGTAACCTTGAGCGCTGTTTCTGCTCTGCCTGTGAGCTTCGCTTATGCGACCGCAGATGGAAGCGCGATTGCCGGTTCGGATTACACGGCTGCATCTGGAGCGATCACCATACCTGCCGGTCAATTGGGTGCGACCATCAGCGTACCGATATTAAACGACAATGTGTTTGAACTCGCTGAGTCCTTCTCAGTTGGACTATCAGGTATTTCGGGCGCTACGGCTGGCACGGTATCGGCAACTGGCACTATCAATAATGACGATGCAGTCCCAGCTATCAGTGTAGGAGATGTAACGATTGTAGAAGGCAATGCCGGTACGTCTAACATGGTCTTCACACTGACGCTGTCCAATCCAAGTGCGCAGGCAGTGTCGGTTAATTATGCGACAGCCGCTGGTACCGCCACAGCGGGCAGCGATTATGCTAGTTTGACGGGTACCGCAACCTTTGCGCCCGGGGCGACAACTGCGCTGGTCAGCATTGTTATCAACGGCGATACGGCAATCGAGGTCAACGAAACGTTGAGCTTGAATCTTAGCTCTGCGGTAAATGCGACAATAGCTACGGCCTCGGTTACTGGCACGATTACCAATGATGATTTTGGCGGCCTCAATGTCATATTTGGTACGACAGCAAGTGAAACCATAACCGGCACGGGGGCCGCCGATCTGATCTACGGCTCTAGTGGCGATGACGTAGTAAATGGAATGGCCGCAAACGACGTTCTGTTTGGGGAAGCGGGCAACGATATGTTGCGCGGCGGTCCCGGAAATGACGTTATCGATGGCGGTACAGGAACTGACACGATTCTGTATACGGGTGGTGGTGCTATCGTAGCAAATTTGGCTGCAAGCACGGTTTTCCAGACAGTACTGACCACTGGAACCGCAAATGGTTCAACGCCAGTACAGTTTACAGATACCCTGATATCGATCGAAAATGTTGTGGGGTCGCAATTTGGTGATAGCTTGACTGGCAATGGCGGTAACAATGTTTTCACGCCTGGCGCTGGTGCGGATGTTCTGATTGGCGGAGGCGGCGTAGATACGCTTGATTACTCTTCTGCTACTGGAGCAGTGTTTATTAACCTAAGCAACGATACGGTTTCTGAAACTTCACAAACGACAGGTACTTTCCAAATTGGCGCTGCAATGGCGTTGGTTTCTACCGATACTGCCAACGGATTTAGCAATGTAATCGGCTCCCAATTCGGAGACAGGATCCGGTTGCACAATGGTGACAATGCGGCAGACGCGGGAGCTGGCGATGACTTTATTGGTGTCGTTGTTACCAATGGTCGCGACTTTATCGACGGTGGTTCGGGTACCGATACTTTCCAAGTGAACGGTACTGCGGCAGCAGAAACGTTTAACATCTATACCAGAAATGCTTGGTTAGCAGTTGCTGGCAATTCAGCTGCATCGCTTAACGCCAACACCGAAATCGTCATAACTCGTGACGGATCGGCATCGGCTAATATCGTTGTGGAGCTGGATAACATCGAAGAAATTACCGTCAATACTCTGAACACTACTATCAACTCGGCGATACCAAACGGTGTTCTGGAAAGTGGAGTAAACGGCGGCGATACGATCAATGTGTTCGGCGACTTTACCCAAACCAGCCTCGACTATAACACAATCACAATCAACGGCACTGGCGCTACCGATACCGTCAATATCTCTGATTTGACATCGGCACACCGGATTGTGTTCAATGGCAATGGCGGGTTCGACAATGTCATTGGTACGCTGCGGCCTCAGGACGTTTTCGACGGCGTAGGTAATGCAAGCAATGCAATTGTTGCCGATCACGTGTTTAGGCCCATGCCTACAGGTTTCGGCGTTCGGGAATTTGCTGGCGAATTTGGCGGTATTCTTCGCAATGATCTATTCTCGATGCGCGAATTCGACGAGACCCGGTTTGCCATGGATAGATTTGAAAGTCGTGCCGGTGACTTCTTCGGCATGAACTGGACCAAAGGAATGTTCGGTTCGGCAAGTATGCTCAGCATAGCGACAGCCGATCCGATCATGACCCAAGAGGTCGACTATGGGCTGAATATTGCAGGAATGAATTTCATGTCGGATATTGTCTTCAACTGGGATGATTTCGACAGCGAATTCATGTTTGCAGATTTTGGCATGGCAGCTGGATATCTTGACATTGACGAGCTCGAGCAACTGGCGCCTTTGGCCCATACCCTCGACCTGCCGACCAGCTTCGAACCGCTGGAAACGGATTTCGGCATTACGCCACTTCACAATTTCGATTTTGATAGCGACCACTTGTTTGATTTCCGCTTCGATCACAGCCATCATTTGCTTTAAACCATGCATAGCCGGGGTAAATATTTACTCCGGCTGTTCATGCTGTGGCGGGACCAGAAGAGAGGGTAGCAGCGATGAATTTTCTAACAGGTAAATGGCCCAAACAAATGCAAGAGGCCGTCGCGGCGTGCAAATCGCATTTTTACAGCACGGCTATGTTCAGTGCGCTGGTCAACGTCCTCTTTCTTGCGCCAACTTTGTACATGATGCAGGTTTATGACCGCGTTGTTCCGACTGGCGGCATACTGACACTAATCGCGCTTACCATTATTGTTGCGGTTGCGTTGGGTGCACTTGCGGCACTCGACAATGTGCGATCGCGGTTGATGGTTCGTGCCTCGCTTAACCTGAACGAGCAACTTGCCGGTCCCATCATGAACCGATTGATTGCAGCGAGCCGTCCCGAAACATCGCGGTCGGCTTTGCGCGAATTTGATACGCTGCGCCAAGTGATGACGGGGCCAGCTGTTATGGCAGCATTTGATATTCCTTGGACGCCCATCTACTTGATCGTCGCGTTCATGATCCACCCTGCACTTGGATTGCTAATTTGCGTAAGTGGAATTGTGCTTGCCACCATTGCAATAACCAATGAGCGACGTGCGCGGGCCAGCGCTGGCGAGGGGCACAAGGCCGCGCTTGCGCAACATGCCCTGCAGGACCTTTTGGTTGGAAAGGCAGAGATTATCCGCGCTTTCGGTCTGGGTCGGGCGATGTCCAGCCGGCAAGTTGCCCACCGGACCGAGGCGTTGATCGGATCAACCCGCGCGCAGCTTTCCACTACCCATTTTACTGCGCTCACCAAATTTGTTCGTATGTTCATGCAATCGGTCGCGCTTGGTGTGGCGGCTTGGTTGGCGATCCGTGGCGAGATTTCTGTCGGAACTATCATCGCGGCATCCGTGCTGCTTAGCCGCGCGTTGCAGCCACTTGAACAGCTTGTCGGCGCGTGGCCGCAAGTGTTACAGGCGCGCAACGCAATAAAGACGCTTACCGAGCTTTTCGAGAGTACCGGTGACGGAGATAACCGACGGACCAGCCTGCCTGACCCTAGCGGCTATGTTGAACTTGCTAATGTCACTTTGCGTAATCCGCAAGGTACGGCGTTCTTGCTGCGCGGCATCAACCTTTGGCTCGTTCCAGGTGAAATTGTTGGGCTGGTGGGCCAATCCGGCTCTGGTAAGACGACACTGGCCCGTGTCATTGCCGGTGCGATTACGCCGGATGCAGGCGAAGTGCGCATCGACGATGCCAACTATGCGGACTGGGACAATGAGCTGTTGGCGCAGCATATCGGCTATTTGCCGCAAGATAGCGGTTTGTTGCCTGGTACGGTTGCAGAAAATATCTCGCGCTATGCCATTTCACGCGGTGAAAATCCTGCAGAAGTCGACGCGAAGATTATCGAAGCCGCCGAAAAGGCAGGTATCCACGAAATGATCCTGCGCTTCCCCGATGGCTATGATGCTGTTGTCGACGGGCCCGAGTTCCGGCTTTCTGGCGGACAAGCGCAACGCATAGCTTTGGCGCGTGCGCTTTACGGCAATCCCAAGCTGCTCGTTCTGGATGAACCCAGTTCCGCGCTGGATGCTGAAGGAGAAGCAGCGCTGATCAATGCAGTCGAACAGGCGAAATTGGCGCAAGCCGCTGTCCTTATGATCGCGCACCGTTCCGCGATACTTGCCAATGCCGACCGATTAGTGGTGCTGAATAAGGGTGCGATTGAACGTCAGGGTACTCGTGCCGAAGTTGTTGAATTGATCAAGCACACGGCGCAGCAGCCGAATGTTGTAAACTTCAAAGGACGGTGAGGCTATCATGAACGACATGTCCTGGAAAATTGACCCGAGCCAAAACGTGGCGAGCATCGAGAAGGAACTCGGTCTGCATTCGCCGAAGAAAGACATCAAGCGCGGCGTAATTATCGCGTTGGTTTTCTTCGGTGGCCTGATGGGTTGGGCAGCGCTGACGCCGCTTGATGCAGGTGCTATGGCACCGGGCATTGTCGCAGTTTCTGGAAGCCGACAACTCGTCCAGCACCGCGACGGTGGCATCGTGACTGAAATAGCCGTCACCGAGGGGCAGCGCGTGCAAAAGGGCGATTTGCTTATCAAGGTTTCAGCTTCCGAACTTGTTGCATCGGAACGCAGCATGTCGAGCGAGTATTTAACATTAGTGGCACAGCGTGCACGGTTGCGCGCGGAACAAACGGGCGCTTCGGGTATCGCAACTCCGCCTGAATTTAACGGCCTGACCGGCGAAGACCGACGGATTGCCGATGACGCGTTAAGAGGGCAAAGGCTGCTGTTCGAGGCGCGGCGTTCCTCCATTGCCAACCAACGCGATATTTACGGTCAGCGCGTTCGCCAGCAAGGGGCGCAGATTTCTGCTTTCGGGTCACAAATGAAGTCGAACCGGACGCAACGGCAGCTTATTGGCGAAGAACTCGACGGAATGAAAAGCCTTGTTGAAAAGGGCTTTGTTTCGTTGAACCGCATACGGGCGACCGAACGTAGCGCCGCCGAACTTGACGGTAATTTCGGCGCACTGCAAGCCGATGTGTCGCGATCGAACGAGTCTATCAGCGAATCGAGAATGCAAATGCTGTCGCTTGACCGGCAAATGCTAGAGGATGTAGCGGGCCAAATGCGGGATGCCGAACTGCGCATTGCCGAGCTGCAACCCAAGCTGGCTTCGGCACGTGAAATGCTTGATCTGGCAAGCCTGCGCGCGCCTGCGACAGGTCGTGTCGTCGGGCTTGTGGTGAATACCGTGGGCGGCGTTGTACGCGGCGGCGACACGCTTATGGAAATCGTACCGGAAAACCGCGAATTGGTTATCGAGGCGAAGGTACAGCCAACCGATGCCGATGACTTGAAAATTGGAATGCAAACACAAGTGCGCTTTACCGCGCTGCAAGAGCGCAACCTGCCGGTTCTCTTTGGCCGAATCCGTAAAGTATCTGCCGATAGCTTTGAAGACGAGCGAACAGGCGAGCGCCATTTCGCGATGGAAGTAACAGTTGCTTCAAGCGAACTTAGCAAGATCACAGCGATCCGCGGTGAAACAGGGCTGAAAGCTGGTTTGCCTGCTGAAGTTATGGTGCCGTTGCGTAAGCGCACTGCTCTTGGCTATCTCCTCGAACCACTGACGCAAATGTTCTGGAAAGCCGGGCACGAGCATTAGCTTTTACCAGAAACCGTTACGCCGCGTTACAACATTATTAAAGCACGGTTCAGCCAATTTGTGATAATAGCAACGCTTGAGACTGCGAGTCTCTTGCTTTGGAGGAATTGTCATGTCGGTAGTCGCATCTGGCATTCGGAAGTTTTCATTACTCACTGCTCCGCTGGTTTTGGTTGCTTTATCCGGCTGCGCCACAACCACGCCATTTAAGGCCAATGTGTCGCGGTTCCAGCAAATGCCTGCCGCACAGGGTCAAAGCTTTGCCATCAAGGCTGCAGATCCGGCGAACGAAGGCGGGATTGAATTTGGCACTTACGCTGCCATGGTTGGTAGCCAAATGCAGAAGTTGGGTTATGTGCCAGCAGCATCAGGTTCGACCGCAGACCTGACCGTTTCGCTCGGTTACGGTGTTGACAAGGGCAAAGAACGCCGCGTCGCTGATCCGTTCTATGATCCCTTCTGGGGTTACGGGAGCAGTTATTGGGGGCGGCCTTACGCGGGGCACGGTTATTACGGACGCCGCTATCGCCACGGTTGGTACGACCCGTTTTTATTCGGTGGCTACGGCTTTAGCGGTCCATACGGCGTTGATAGCTTCACCGTTTATACCAGCGGCTTGGAAATGAAGATCGCGAACGCTGCGGACGGCAAAAGCCTGTTTGAAGGCAAGGCTGAAGCCAAATCACGCTCGAAGCAGTTGAGCTATCTCGTGCCCAATCTGGTCGAGGCTATGTTCACAGGGTTTCCCGGGAACAACGGTGAAACAGTCCGTATTTCTGTGGCGCCCGAGAAAAGGCGCTAAGCCAAGTTTTCAAAATATTGTCTTTTTTATAACGCCTTCGACCCACAAAGTCGGAGGCGTTTGTTTTGAACTAAACCCCGCAGCTGAGCTCAGTACGGCCATATTTGGTGCCGGGGCCTTGCACAGCGTAAACGCCTGAGCTGAACGTATCTCCTCCACCGATGGTACCATCGCGGGCAATCGAAAAGCCTGCATCGCGCAATGCACTTATCACTTGCGGCAATGGCTCGGCGAAATAGACCGACTGCGCTTCTAAATGCTGCCCCAGGCCTTTGACAGAAAGCCCAGCAAAGGAACGGTCAAGTGTTAGGAACAGGCTTTTTTCAGAGAGTTTGGCCAGTGCTTCGCTCCGAGCCTGATCGTCGGGATAGTCGGCGGTCTCGGCGGACTTTGATCGTGCCTGTGCCTGGGCAAACAACCGCTCAAACAGAGCCTGTAGTTCAGGCCCAAAATTGCAATTGGACGCATCAAATTTTATCGCAACCGCCGGTGCCTTGGGCTTTTCAACTTCGGTAAGAAGTGCCGCGCCGCCGGTAAGATAACCCACTCCGCCGCGCGCCAGTTTCACCTCAAGAAAGTCATTGGCGGTCATACCAGAAAGTGTGAAGCGTGTGCCGGTTCCTACACGTGCGATTTCGGCTGCACTGCGATCGGGTTGGGCAAAGATGACCAGTGGTTTGGTGGAAACCCAAATTTTGTCGCCCAATGACTTGACGAGCGTAGGCGGAGCTATCTCGGCCAAGTTGATCATGCTCACAAATCCGCGATCTGCCGACAACTTTAGCCAATTGGTCTTGCCATCTTCACCAAGGATGATGCTGCCTTTTGCCTCGTCGCCGCGTTGCAGGCTTCCGGTTATGTTGGTACCAACGGTGGTGGCACGATCGCGAATATTGGCGCGTGTAACTGCAAAATAAGTGGTTTCGGCGACGGGTGCTTCGGGCGTCGCCTCGGTGGGCGCTGCGGCACTAGTTTGCGCTGGAGCACCTTTCATATCGTCTCTTAAAAACAGAAAATAATACAGCGCCGAAAGCGCCAGAACAGCAAGAACGATGACTGCCAACCAAATCTTGTTGCTTTTCGACGCCGCAACGTCGGGTGCCTCTTCAGTGTATGGAGCAACTTCGGGCGTTGCATATTCATGCCCGGCTTCATGCATTTGGGAGGGCAAATGTGCACCGCATTTGCCGCAAAACTGCGCGCCAGTTTCATAATTTTCGCCGCAGGATGTACAAAATCCCATGCCGTATTCGCTCCCGATGTTGCTCCGGTCGGGATCAGCGTTATGCGGTATTTGCCTTTAGGAAAAGCCTTTTATGGACGGAATGCGACCTTAAGCTTCCAATTGCCGCAGCAGTGTACGCACGTCATTGTCGATCTCGCTGTCCTGCACACGCAGGTCTTCCACAAGCCGGACGGCGTGGATGACGGTAGAGTGATCGCGGCCACCAAATTTGCGGCCAATCTCGGGATAGCTGCGCGGTGTCATGACTTTGGCAATATACATCGCGACCTGGCGAGGACGAACTACAGCGCGGGCGCGGCGCTTTGACGACATTTCGCTGCGATCTATGCGGTAATATTCGCACACAGCGCGCTGAATTTCATCGATCGTGATGCGCCGACGGCATGCACTCAATATGTCTTTCAGTTGTTCTTCGGCCAGCGCCTTGGAAACAGGACGGCCCGTCAGCTGCGCGTAAGCCAGCAGTTTATTTAAACCGCCTTCGAGCTCACGAACATTGCGGCTGATTGTGCGTGCCAGAAACTCGATCACTTCTTCGCCGACTTGCGTGTCGGGCATCTGCGCCAAACGCTGCTCAAGGATGGAACGGCGGAGTTCCAAGTCGGCAGGCTGAATGTCAGCGACGAGCCCCATCGAAAGCCGAGACAATATCCTTTGGTCAACGCCGTCAAGCGCTTGCGGCGCACGATCTGCGGCAACAACGAGCCGCTTGCCCGCTCCGATTATCGCATCGATTGTGTGCAGGAACTCTTCTTGCGTTGATACTTTTCCGACGATGAATTGGATGTCGTCGATCAGCAGGATGTCGGCAGCACGCAGGCGTGCTTTAAAATCCATCACATCCTTGCGGCGCATGGCGGAGACAAACTCCATCATGAACTTTTCGGCAGACATATAGATGATGTTTGCGCCGGGGTCGATGGCGGCATAGGCATGGCCGATGGCATGCATCAAATGGGTTTTACCCTGACCCGTTGCGGCTTGCAGGTACAGCGGGTTGAACAGCGGTTTGTCGACCGCTGCCACGCGTTCTGCTGCGCTCAAAGCCAAAAGATTGGTTTGCCCACGGACAAAATTTGCAAAAGTCATCCGCGGATCAAGCGCAAGACTGGTTTGATCGTTCGGGATCAGAGATTGTTCGGGGGCGCTTTTCGGCGCATCCTTGATGATTGCAACCCGCACACTACCGGCGCGCGTTCCCACTTTGATTTGGCGCACAGCGCGGTTGGTTGTTGTCCATGCCAAGCGCAGACGGTCGGCATAATGGTCGGCCACCCAGCTAGCAGAAAACTCCGAAGGAAGGTTGAGCTCAAGCGTTCCGGTCAGGTCACAGAAATCGCCGAGCGTAATCGAGCGAATCCACTGGCCGTACACTTGTGGCCCAAGGTCACGCCGCAATCCAGATGAAATTACTTGCCAATCTGCCTCCAGCCGAGGTGCTGACGTTACGGGCTGTGCCGTATTGTCAATGACCGTTTCTGTTGCTGCCTGTACATTGGTTTCACCGCTGCTCACTCGCCACCCCTTAATATCTAGTCACCCCTACCAGATTCTCTCCCGCAATTCGGATGCGACCCGCAAATTGCACAAAGCTTTTATTTTGTGTGCACCAACCGGACCGTTGGTATCCAATTCGGACCACGGTGCATCATAGACAGCTTTTAAAGAGGCATCATATGGCTGGTCGCCACATGTTGCTGGAAAAATCGTTAAGACAGGGAAAATTGAGTCGATCAAGGGGGGAGGGGCGAAAAAAAGAAAAATAAAGTCTGTTGACTCCCGCTAACCGTAACAAAACCGTAAAAAAACTCATAACTGTATGAAAAATCGAAATAAAAATACGAGTTGGAATCGCGAAGCCATGCGAATCGGCAAGAAAGCGCACGTTGCTGCGATGCACTAAATGAGCGGAGTTCGGACAAAGAAAAACCCGCCAAAAATGGCGGGTCAATCGTGTTTGATGCGGACTTGCCGAATGATGCTTAAGCCAATGCACCTACGCGCTTGTTAAGACGGCTAAATTTCCGTGAAGCCATGTTCTTGTGCAAAACACCCTTGGAAACACCACGTGCCAATTCAGGTTGCACCGCAGCCAGCGCTTCAACAGCTGCTGCTTTGTCACCGGCATCAAGAGCCGATTCGACTTTCTTGACGAACGTACGGATACGGCTGACGCGTGCTCCGTTTACTTCGGTGCGGCGTGCGTTCCTGCGGATACGCTTTTTTGCTTGCGGCGTATTGGCCATTTTTGTCCTCGAAATTTATGATGTCAAAAGCGAGGTGGATTCGCACCTTACCCTTGGAAAGCGCCGCGCTTAGCGGCAGCTACCAGATTCGTCAACCTTCAAACCGTGCTATTTCTGGCATTTTTCGCAATAGAATGTTGAGCGGCCGGAATTGACCTGTCGTTTAACCATTGCACCGCACGAGCAGGGCTGGCCTTCGCGTCCGTAAACTAGCCACTGTTTGGCGAAATAGCCAAGTTCTCCGTCAGGAGCGGCAAAGTCGCGCAACGTTGATCCGCCAGCGGCTATGGCGGACTGAAGCACCGTCTTTATCGCACCAACCAACTGCGTGAGCCGTGCCTTGCTGATCTTGCCCGCAGCAGCCGAAGGATGAATTCCGGACATGTGTAACGCCTCGCACACATATATATTGCCAAGACCCGCGACGATATTTTGATTTAGAAGCATGGCCTTTATCGGCGCGGCACGTCCTTTTATCGCCTGCGCCAGTGTTTCCGCATTGAAAGCATCGGTCAAAGGCTCCGGCCCCATACCGGCAAAAGCCTTAAAAGCGCCTAGTTCTGGTGCGCGCACAAGATCGAGCGAACCAAAGCGTCGCGGATCGTTTAATACCGCCAAGCGGCCCTTTGTTGTTTCGATGACAAAATGGTCGTGTTTGCCGTCTTCCCCGCGGTCAATATTCCATCTGCCCGACATGCCGAGATGAAATATTACAATATCATCTCGGTCTGTGTGGATCAGGCCGTATTTTGCCCGCCGTGAAAGCCCGGTTATGGTGGCACCGGTCAGCCTCTGCCGCAGATCAACTGGTATAGGCCAACGCAGGTCGGCGCGGTTGGCCTGCGCGCGCCTGATTGTCTCGCCGTCCAGTACGCGGCGCAAACCGGCAACGGTGGTTTCAACTTCGGGAAGCTCTGGCATAGCGAATCCGCTAGCGACCGGCGGCAGTCTTGGCTAGAGGCGAAAGCCATGAGCACAACCGTATCCTTTGGTTATCAAGAGGTAGCCCCAAAAGAAAAGACGCAACGTGTTGGGGAAGTGTTTTCCAATGTCGCGCGTAAATATGACATAATGAACGATGCCATGTCGGGCGGGATGCACCGGCTTTGGAAGGATCAGTTTGTCCGGCGGGTTAAACCGCGTGAGGGCGAGGATATTCTCGATATGGCCGGCGGCACTGGCGACATTGCGTTCCGCATGGAAAAGTCTGGTGCTAACATCACCGTGTCGGACATCAATGCCGATATGCTGGATGTCGGCATGGAACGGGCTGTAGAGCGCGGCATAGACAGTTTGGTGTGGAGCGAACAAAACGCCGAAACGCTCAGCTTTCCCGATAGACATTTCGATGCGTACACCATCGCATTTGGCATCCGTAACGTCACAGATATTCCAGCAGCGCTTAAAGAAGCCCATCGTGTGCTACGTTACGGCGGGCGGTTTTTCTGCCTTGAGTTTTCTACGGTCGAATGGCCCGGGCTGGCCGAAGTCTATGACGTCTATTCGCACCGGCTCGTTCCCAAGCTGGGCAAGATGATCGCCGGAGACGAGGAAAGTTACCGCTATCTGATCGAATCGATCCGTCGCTTCCCCGACATGCAAAAGTTCAAGGCGATGATCGGCGAAGCGGGGTTCACCCAGACCAAGGTGGAACCGATCTTGGGCGGGTTGGTAGCGATCCATAGCGGTTGGAAAGTCTGATTTTCTCCAGATGACCCGCCCCATCACGCATATTTTTCGCCTACTAAAATGGGGGCGCATATTGGCGAAGCACGGTGCCTTGCGCGGGCTTGAGGCCGACCGCAATACGCCGGCGCAGGTCAAGCGCTTGTTCCGGATAGCGCGCCTGGGGACCTTCCAACCCAAAGAGCCTGACTATGCCAGCGCGTTCCGGGCGATTGGACCAGCCGCGATCAAACTCGGCCAGACGCTGGCGACGCGGCCCGACATCATGGGTGTGGATGCGGCGCGAAACCTGCTGAGCTTGCAAGATCAACTGCCACCGGCTGACTTCTCAGCAATCTATGAAGAAATAGACAAAAGCCTTAATTCACCCGCTGCGGAGCTGTTTGAACATATCGATGAGGAGCCCGTTGGCGCAGCCTCCATCGCACAAGTTCACAGGGCCAAGACCAGCGATGGCCGTGATGTCGCGGTAAAGGTCTTGCGCCCGGGTATTCGTGAGCAATTTGCCCGCGACATTGAAACCTATGAATGGGCTGCCGCGCATTTGGAGTCGTTGGGCGGCGAGGCAGCACGCTTGCGCCCTCAGTTGGTCATCGCCAACCTGAAACGCTGGACCTTGCGCGAGCTTGATCTGCGGCGTGAGGCAGCAAGCGCTTCCGAACTTAAAGAAGCCATGGAAGCCGTCACTGGATATCATATTCCGGCGATAGACTGGGACCGGACATCTGGCCGTGTCATGACGCTGGAATGGGTGGACGGCGTAAAGATAGCCGACTTGAACGGCCTGCGCGCGGCGGGTCATGATTTGAACGAACTGGCTGAAAAGCTGGTGCTGACTTTCCTGCGGCAAGCGATTTCCGAAGGCTATTTTCATGCCGATATGCATCAGGGAAATTTGTTTGTTCAAGCCGACGGTACAATCGTTGCAATCGACTTTGGCATCATGGGGCGGATCAACCGGCAAGCGCGCTTCTGGCTCGCCGAGATACTCTACGGCCTGACGACAGGCAACTACCGGCGCGTCGCCGAAATCCATTTCGAAGCGCAATATGTTCCGAGCTATCATAATGTCGATGAATTCGCGACTGCGCTACGTGCTGTGGGTGAACCCACACGCGGCAAACCGGTGAGCGAGTTGTCTGTGGGTCAAATGCTCGACAGCCTCTTCGCGATCACTCGCGATTTTGACATGCAAACGCAGCCGCATCTTTTGCTCTTACAAAAGACGATGGTGATGGTGGAAGGGATCGCCACCTCGCTCAACCCGGCAATAAACATGTGGGATGTGGCAGGGCCATTTGTGAAGGAATGGATACGCGGCGAACTTGGTCCAGAGGCAGCACTGGCCGACGGCATGCGAAAGCAGGCAGAAACCTTGGCCATGATCCCTGACATCATCCGTCGGGTAGATGATCAGTTGCCAAAGAAAGGCGGCGCGCCCGAAGCACCGCCACTGCCCGAAATCCCGCTGATTTGGGATAAGAGTAAGTCCAGCGGCGGCGGCTGGCTGCGATACAGCCTGACCGCATTGGTTGCCGCTGCGGCTGGTGCTGCGGGCATGTGGGCGTTAAGTTGACGAGAGTGCTGCTTGCGCATAATCTATGCACATATGAGATGCGCGTATGAATCGTCCGTCGAAAATTGACCGCCCGAAAAAGGCCACCAATGTCAGCCTACCAGTCGATATGGTTGAGGACGCAAGAAGGCTTGGTATCAACGTTTCGCAAGCCTGTGAGGCGGGCTTGGAAGCTGAAGTTCGAAAAGCAATGGCCGAAGAATGGCTACGGGAAAACAAGGAAGCATTGGATTGGTCCAATCAATATGTCGAAAAATTTGGCCTGCCGCTGGCTAAGCACCGGATGTTTTGATGGCGAGGTTTGACGTCTACCGCACCTATGACGGAACAGTGGTTGTAGATTGCCAAGCAGATTTGCTTTCCTATCTCAAATCGCGTTTCGTGGTTCCATTGTTGCCACCTGAACTTGAGCCCCCCATTACTGAACGTTTAAACCCGTCATTTTTGATAGGCGAAGATCGATATGTCCTTTTTCCCCAATTTGCGTCTTCACTGCCATTGAGCGAGTTAAAGGAACGCGTTACGTCACTTGCCGAAAATGACACACAAATCTTGCGCGCCTTCGATATGCTGGCTAGCGGATTTTAATGCCTGACATGACCCAAAAACGCATCCTCCTTATCGTTGGCGGCGGCATCGCTGCTTACAAAGCATGTGAACTTGTTCGCCTTTTCAAGAAGGCCGGCATGACGGTACGATGTGTTGTGACGCGCGGGGGGCAGCAGTTTGTTACGCCGATGACGCTGGCCGCGCTTTCAGAACAACAGGCGTTTACCGAGTTATTCGACCTGAAAGACGAGGCCGAAATGGGGCATATCCAGCTCTCACGTGAGGCCGATGTGGTGGTCGTGTGTCCGGCAACCGCCGACTTGCTTGCAAAAATGAACGCCGGGATAGCCGATGATCTGGCGACCACATTGCTACTGGCGACTGACAAGCCTGTCCTCGCCGTTCCGGCGATGAACGTGCGGATGTGGCAGCATGCCGCCACACAGCGCAATATTCTGGCTCTGCGCGCTGACGGCGTCCATGTCATGCAACCTGACGTCGGCGAAATGGCGTGCGGTGAATTTGGTCCCGGCCGGTTGCCCGATGTAGAACGGGTGTTCGCAGAAATACAAAACATGCTCTCCAAGCCGCACATTTCGATCGTAAACGAACGGCCGGTCAGTGTCGCGCTGGACGCCGATCATTCGAGTTCTTCTGCTACTGAACGGCACCAAGAGCTGGAAGGCCAACCCGATTTCTCTGAGCCTCCGCACCGGCCCCTATTTGGCAAGCGCGTTCTGGTGACCGCAGGCCCTACGCACGAAGCCATCGATCCTGTGCGCTATATCGCCAACAGGTCATCGGGGCGGCAGGGATTTGCCATAGCGCAGGCCGCTGCCGAAATGGGCGCAGAGGTTGTGTTGGTGGCGGGCCCCGTGCAGCTGGCAACGCCGTCGGGCGTGATCCGTCACGACGTCGAAAGCGCGCGCGAAATGCAGGCGGCGGTAGATGCCGCACTACCCGCTGATGTGGCGATCATGGTAGCGGCTGTTGCCGACTGGCGCGCCGCCGACGAATCCGAACAAAAGCTGAAAAAATCGGGCAAAGGCGTTGAGCCGCTAAAGCTCGTGGAAAATCCCGACATACTCGCGACACTTGCCAAGCACGAAAAACGCCCCGGCTTGTTGGTCGGCTTTGCTGCCGAAACCGAGAAAATTATCGAGCACGCGCAGGCAAAGCTTGCCAAAAAAGGATGCGACTGGATCGTTGCCAATGATGTCTCGGGCGACGTCATGGGCGGCGCGAACAACGCCTTTCACATCGTCAGCAAAGACGGTGTGGAAAGTTGGCCGAACAGTCCCAAGGATGTGATAGCCCGCAGATTGATGGAGAAGATTGCCGATGTCGTCGGAAAAAGTTGAAGTCCAGGTAAAGCGCCTGAACAATGGCGCGGGGCTGCCTATGCCTGCCTATGCCAGTGCAGGAGCTGCCGGTATGGATATCTGCGCTGCAGAAGGCCTGACCCTTCGTTCTGGTCGCCGGACAGCGGTGGCAACGGGCTTCGCTTTTGCCATTCCCCACGGTTACGAAGTGCAGGTTCGTCCGCGTTCCGGTCTGGCGCTCAAACACGGCATTACCTGCCTTAATACGCCCGGCACTATCGACAGCGATTACCGCGGTGAGGTGAAGGTCATTCTTGCCAATTTGGGCGACGAAGACTTTGTCATTCAACGCGGCGACCGGATTGCCCAATTGGTGGTTGCGCCTGTTGTCCAGGCTGAGATGCTGCAGGTCGATGCACTCGACGATACCGTGCGGGGGACTGGGGGCTTTGGCTCTACTGGTATTTGACTGTTAAGGCATGAGCAACGCGCATGAGCGTCGCTTATTCTTCGTCCCCGTAAACCGCGACCTGCTTTTCGCCTTGGCTGTTGACTTTGCCACGGTACATGCCGGGCGTAGTGAAGCTCCATGTCGTAGTGCCATCGGGCGCAGAAACGATAACGCCGCCGCTGCCGCCCAATTCGCTCACTTCCTTCATGACGTGGTCGGCTGCTGTCTTCGCGTCTTCACCCTTAAAGCGCATCCGCGCACATATTTCATGCGCGACGCCAAGCCGGATGAAATACTCTCCCGATCCTGTCGCAGACACGCCGCACGCGCGGTTGTCGGCATAGTTACCGGCACCAATAATAGGCGAGTCACCAATCCGGCCCCAGCGTTTACCAGTTAAACCACCCGTCGAAGTGCCAGCGGCAACGTTGCCTTCGCTGTCCACTGCAACCGCACCGACTGTCCCGTATTTCAAATCGACGTCATACCAGCCAAGCTTCTTCTCTTTCATCTTTTCAAGCTGTTTCAGACGCTCGGGCGTTGCGAACCAGCTGGGGTCGACCTGTTCCAACCCTTGCTCACGCGAAAATTGGTCGGCACCTTCGCGGCTCAACAAAACATGCGGGCTATTTTCCATGACAGCGCGTGCAAGCAGTATTGGGTTTTTTGTGAAACGAATACCGGTCGCTGCGCCAGCAGCCCGACTTTTGCCATCCATGATCGAAGCATCGAGTTCGTTCTCGCCTTCATAGGTGAAAACCGCACCGCGCCCTGCATTGAAATTGGGGTCATCCTCCAAAACCATGATCGCGGCTGCAACCGCATCCATCGCGCTACCGCCCATTGCAAGCTTGGCGGACCCGGCATCCAGCGAACGGGCCAGCGCCGCGCGCACTGCCGCGTCTTTCTCCGGAGTCATACTGGCGCGTTCCAGCACACCTGCGCCGCCGTGTATGACGAGGCTCCAACTTTTCACTGCCACTGGGGCCTCCTTCATTTTTTTGGCGGGTGCGGTTGCCAATAGCGGCGCTGCCACTGCGAGCATAGCAATTAGCAAGAAGAAGCGGTTCAAGAATTTAGGCATGAAATAGGCCTCCTGTCGAAGGCACTTTGGACAGCAATCTGACGGAACGCAAGCGTGGCAGCGTTCAGGCAATAGCCGCGCGAGGCAGTTGCGGTTCGAGCTTTGCCGGTTGACCTTCATAGCCCAAGAGCTTCCCGGCCAGTGGATGGCTTTTAGCAATCAGCCATGCCATTATGCACGCCGCGACAGTACCAAATAGTACAATCGCTGCCTCCGCTGGACCTGAAAGATATTTGCCATGCGCCCAGTATATCAGCAACACAATCGCCGTTTGATGGACGATATATGCGGGAAATACCGCACGCGATAATGGCAGGCGCCATGGGTGGTCGAAATTCAAGAAGCGGTCCGCCAAAACCGGCATGATCAACATTACCGACCACGCGACTGAGCTGTCGGCAATGTCGAACACTATAAGCTGGCTGCGGCTCCACAGTTTCATGTCTGGCGACATCAATTCGACTCCCACTGCCAGAATATAGGCAATAAGCGCCACCATCATCGCCAGCGGCATAGCATTTCGCAGCACGACCCATAGTTCCTTCTGCCGGGCAAGCAGAAACCCGAAGAGGAATGCGGGTACATAATGCAAATGGCCTGTCCAATCGTCGAACATTCCGCGCTCCAGTCCGATTGTGGCGGCAATTCCCAAACGGCCAATTGCCAATCCAGCAACGGGCAGGGCAACAAGTGTCCATTTGTTGATCAGCCATTTGGGCAATTCTAGCGGAACGCGAAGGGCCAGAGCCAAACCCAGAAGCATCGTGTAGAACCAAAGGTAGCCGACAAACCAAAGATGCTCCCAATGCGGCAAAGTCTGCCCGTTTAGCGGTGCAAACCGGAAATAATCGGTAACCCAGAAATGGACAAACCCCTTGCTGTAGCCATGGTCGATTATTTCCCGGACCCAGCTTTGCGGGGGTACAATCACCGCAATCGCGAAGAACAACGGGACAAGCAATCGCTTGCTGCGCGATTTTAGGAATGTAGACAAGTTGCCCAGCTTTTGCAGGAGCATTGCTGACGCATAACCCGAAACCAAAAATAGCAGCAGCAAGCGCCAGGGGCTAATGGCCTCCAGCGGCGCCACCAGCCAAGGTGCGACATAGTCACTTTGAACAATCCAGTGACCGGGGGAATACGCCATTGATAGATGATAAATGATCAGAATTGCGAACGCAGTAATGCGCAGCCAATCCAGGCCGTAATGTCTGCTGGCGATTTTCTCGGCACTGATCATCCAAAGGTTCCTTTCGCTTAGGATGCGCTTGAACCTAACGACGATACTAGCGGAAAATTCTCCGATTTTTGCATGACAAGATGGTGAAGATGGCGTTAAGCATGTTCTGTCCCGCGGCGGGATAGTTTAACTGCCAATTGCTACCGTGACATTCGCGCATTATAGGAGCGGGTATGAGTTCCATTCGCCCTTGGCGCGACATATCGCGCCGTTCGTCTCGTCAGATCATGGTCGGCAATGTACCCGTTGGCGGTGATGCCCCGATTTCGGTGCAGACCATGACCAATACGCTGACCAGCGACGCCAAGGCAACAATCGATCAGATCCGCCGCTGTGAGGATGCGGGCGTGGACATCATCCGCGTGTCCTGCCCCGATGTGGAGAGCACCGCGGCGCTGAAACAGATTGTCCGCGCGGCCAATGTGCCCATCGTGGCGGACATCCATTTCCACTATAAACGCGCGCTTGAGGCGGCGGACGCGGGTGCGGCCTGCCTGCGGATCAATCCGGGTAATATCGGTTCGGCAGAGCGGGTGAATGAAGTGGTCAACGCCGCCAAGGCCAATGGCTGCGCGATCCGCATTGGCGTGAATGCTGGGTCGCTGGAAAAGGACCTGCTGGAAAAATATGGCGAGCCCTGCCCCGAAGCGCTGATCGAAAGCGCGCTTGATCATATCAAGCTGCTGCAAGACCGCGATTTCCACGAATATAAGGTCGCGGTGAAGGCGTCCGACGTGTTCCTCGCGGTTGCCGCTTACATGGGGCTTGCGGACGCGGTCGATTGTCCGCTGCATCTGGGCATTACCGAGGCGGGCGGGCTGATCGGCGGGACGGTGAAATCCTCAATCGGCATGGGCAATCTCCTCTGGGCCGGGATTGGCGACACGATCCGCGTTTCGCTGTCTGCGGAACCCGAAGAAGAAGTCCGTGTCGGCTATGAAATCCTGAAAAGCCTCGGCCTCAGAACCCGCGGCGTCCGCGTCGTCTCCTGCCCCAGCTGCGCGCGCCAAGGCTTTGACGTTATCCGCACCGTGCAGAAACTGGAAGACGCGCTGAGCCACATCAAAACGCCCATGTCGCTCTCGGTCCTCGGCTGCGTCGTCAACGGCCCCGGCGAGGCCCGCGAAACCGACATCGGCATCACGGGTGGCGGCCAGGGCAAGCATATGGTGTACCTGTCGGGCGTCACCGACCATCATGTGCACGACGAAGATATGATCGGGCACATCGTGCGCTTGGTCGAGGCCAAGGCAGCGGAGATTGATGCGGGCACGAGTGTGAGCATGGATACGCTGCACGGGAAGGCTGCTTGAACATTTATTGGGAAATGTTCAGCTGGGAGGCATTTGCGACGCTAACAACTGGCGTTCTTGCAGTTGGTGCGGCAGCGTGGGTTGGCTTCAACCAAGTCAAGCTGCAACGACGACAAACGAAACTGATCGAAAACGATCTTAAGATTCAACTGCTTGAAAAGCGTTCGAAATGTGTTGAGTCCATGAGGAAAATATCGAGTGCTTGGATTGCACACATGAAACTGACAGACGAAGAGTGGTTGAATTTCCACGCACTTTTCCGCGAAGCAGAACTCCTTTTCCCACCCGACGTGACGAGAAATCTCGATCAGGCACTAAGTGGCATTTTCTGGGCTAAACAGCACTTTAAAAGATCTTCTCAACATTATGAGCGGGGTGACACCAAGCAAGCAGAGCATCGAATGGACGACGCATTTGCTGAAGAGGATAAAGTGATGGAAATAATGCCAACACTCTTGAACGAACTTATCGACCACACTCGGATTGATGCTTGGGAATAACATGACCCTCTCCATCCCCCCATCACCGCATTCCCCCAAGAAGCGGTTTATTTTTTCTAGAAACATGCTATAAAATTCTAGAAAGGAATGGCGCGATGGGCTTGAGTATCAAAAATGACGAAACCGAAGCGAAAATTCGCAAACTGGCCAAGGCGCGCAACATGAGCATGACCGCTGTGGTGACGCTCGCCATCGATAATGAACTCGAGAAAGAACCAACGGCCAAAAAGGACCCGGAAAAGGTCATGGCCGCAATCCGTAGGATTCAGGCCGAAACTGCAAAGCTGCCGATATTGGACCATAGGACGCCCGATGAAATCCTAGGCTATGACGAAAATGGTCTTCCGACTTGATCGTCGTTGATAGCTCGGCACTCATCGCGATATTGCTCGAAGAGTCCGATCACCGTGCTTTCATTAAAGTCATCGCATCGAATGAGGATGTCATCATTGCAGCCCCCAACGCGCTTGAGGCGGTAATGGTCGCTGTCGGGAAATTGGGAGAGGCAGGCCGACAAAAGATCGAGGCTCTCTTGGCCGAAAGCGGAACGCGAACGGTCGGGATGGACGCCGAACATCTGGCGATAGCGGTTGAGGCTTTCATGCAGTATGGACGGGGCCGAAACCATCCTGCCCGATTGAACTACGGCGATTGCATGTCGTACGCGCTCGCCAAATCGTTAGACGCGCCGCTGCTTTACAAGGGCGGCGACTTTTCCAAAACGGATATCCTGTCTGCCCTATGACTCTCGCCATCCGCCCCGCCACCCGCACCGACCTCCCCCTCATCGCACAGTTCATCCGTGATCTGGCGGAGTATGAGCGGCTGGCTCATGAAGTGCGTTTTGACGAGGAGGCGCTTGGTGAGCGGCTCTTCGGCGAACGCCCTTATGCCGAGGTGCTCATCGGCGAAATCGACGGCACACCACAGGGTTTCGCGCTGTTCTTCCACAATTTCTCAACCTTTGAGGGCAAGCCCGGCGTCTATTTGGAGGACCTGTTCGTCCGGCCAGAAGCGCGCGGGTCGGGCTTGGGCAAGGCGCTGCTCAAACGCCTTGCGCAGCTGGCGGTGGAGCGCGATTGCGCGCGGCTGGAATGGTGGGTGCTCGATTGGAATGAGCCCGCGATCCAGTTCTACCAATCGCTCGGGGCAAAGCCGATGGACGAATGGACGACCTTCCGCGTTGACGGCGATGCGTTGTCCGAACTTGCCTCATGATAACGCACTGGTGGCTCATATTGCTTATGGCTTTGGGGCAACCGCTTGCGTCACAATTCGCGCCTGAATCACAAGTGGCCCATCCAGAGGCGCAGCCTTTTGACGCCAAGGCCAATGCCAGCAACGATGCTGACGCTGCCCTTTTGCGTGCCAAGGCTAGCGGCAAGATGGTGCTTGTCATTCTTGGAGCCAACTGGTGCCACGACAGTCGCGCGCTTGCTGGATGGCTGGCGCAACCGCGCTTCGCCGCGATGGTCGCGTCGCGTTACGAGCTCGTCTACGTTGATGTCGGGCGCAAAAACCGCAATCTAGACATTGCGCGCCGCTTTGGCCTGTCAAAGGTGAAGGGCACGCCCACTTTGCTGATCTTAGATGCCACCGGCAAGCTGCTCAACAGAAAGGACGCGCCGACTTGGCGCAATGCGGCGAGCCGGAGCGAGGACAAGATTTACAACGCTTTGGCGAATTTCAAAGCGCCCTAAGCGCGATGGTCGCGCACTTAAATATAGTCGTCCATCGAATATTCCTGCCCTTTGGCGTGAAATATGTGGACGCACGAACTGTTTTGCACTTGAGAAGCAAGCGCGAGGGAAAGCGTGGCCGTTTGAGCCATTCACCTGCGCTTAACCTCTCCCTGTTAGGTGCCCCCCACCATGCAAAAAACCGACGTAAAATATATCACGCCCTTTCTGATTTTGGGCGCATTTTTCTTTCTGAAGGCTATCGAGCCTGAATTGCGTCAAGCACAGTCACCGTCTCCACAGACGTCATTCCTGACGCCCTTCGCTCAAAAATAAATATCGACATAGTCGGTCAAACCGTCGCACCATTCAAATTCGCGCAGCCGCCAGTATTTGCGGTTCTGTGTGATGCCGAACAGCGAGTCGCCGGTCTTGATGCAGGTCCGGCCGGCATCAGGCGTATCGGTAATGCGGATGATGCCACGAAAGACAAAATTCTGTTTGTCGATGCCAACGACATAACCGTCGATAGAAAGCTTGCCGATTCCGTCGGCTGCGACCTGTTCGCTTTTCAAAAACAATGTGCCATTTTTATATTTGGTTTCGACCGGGGCGCGCTCTTCCCAGCCGATCCATTGCAAGGTCATGCCCGAATTGTGCAGTAGTTTTTCAAATGCCGCCCAGTTCTTTATTTCGGTGCGCGGCGTTTTGGCTGTCTGCGCGCCCAACGGTTGACCAAAGAGAAAGAGCAAGGTGAAAACCGCAGATAGAATCTTTGCCATGAAGGTCTCCTTATCAAATCAATGGGGGCGAAAACTTTTGAGACGGTTGACTGACCTATCTGCGATAGCCTGGCGTTGTCAGTTTTTTAGGTTTGGGATTCAGCGCTACCCAATCCACTGCCAATTGGCACATTCGTTCGGTGTCACCGCAGCGCTTTTTTACGTCGGCAACTATTGACCGAGCTTCGGATAACTCTGCGTCAGAAAGCGGCGTGCCGGAACCGACGTGAACCAGAAAAGCGTCGGCCATTTTCTTATAGTCCGCATCCCAGTTGACGCCGCAATTACCTTCTAGCTCTCCGCGTATTTTACCCGGGATGCGGATGACTTCTCCCTGAACCGTGCCAGCTGCGCCGCTCGAGGGCACGAGCAGTTCCCAAAGTTCTTGATGCCTATCCTGCCAACGCGCAGACTTGGCGACTATGGGCGACTTACCATCATGCTCGACTCGTCTTGCCACTGGCGCAACATCGAAAAGCTCATAGAGCCGGTCAAGGGCGGCGCTCGTCGATTGCAACATGTCGGCATTGAAATTTTTGCGGTGGAATTCAAATTCTTCCCCAATTCGTTGGACATAGCGCTTCAGATCAGAACCAGAGTCCGTTACATCTGTCTTTCCAAAGCTAGAAAGGCGAGCGAGAAATCCCTTTTGTTTTGCCGGCTTTTGCGCGCGTGCTTTCAGGAGCAATTCCGCGATTGCAGCTATCCCCTCAATTTGCGCGTTTGCACAGCGCTGCAGAGCATAAACGAGCGGAGTCTGGTTGGCGCTGTTGAGCGCATCGACATTTGCGCCATGTTGCAAAAGTACTTGCGCGCTGGCAACTCTACCGGCAGCCGCCGCATAATGCAGCGGGGTGCCCCTCCCGCCTGCGCTGTGGTTCAAGTCAGCGCCAAGATCTAACAAAATTTTGATGCGCCCCTGCCAATGTCTCGACCTCGCATGAAGAGGGGTCTCGCCGTAACTGTCTCCCGCTGATATATCGGCTCCATGCTCCACCAGCCAGATCGCCAGTTCATCGGGACATTCGTTGAACGCCAATGCAGTTTGTTTGAATACGCCCCCACGGGCATTGACATCGCACGATTCAAACACCGCTTTGAGTGATTGAAGATCGCCGTTTTTCAGTAAAGATTCAAAGTCCTTGGGCAGAAGCTTCTTTTTCGCTTTGACCATATTGCGGCTCCAAACGACGTCACAATATCGAGTCATATCATTTGATGTCGATAAAGATAGGCGTTGGCACCAAATTTAGCCGTGTTGCTACCTTTGGGTGCGAAAACGAATTTTGTGTCATTGCCCAAAAAGTCCACTGACAATATCACATGTTAGGGTAAAGCGCCTCTATGTCCGCACCGCAAATGCAAACCAACGCGATCCCTTTCGCAGTTGCCTGCGTCGGCATTGCGATATTCTCGCTCATGGACGGTCTGATGAAGGAGCTGTCGATTGCTCTTGGGGCATATAACGCAATGCTGTGGCGATTGCTGTTGAGCATACCGATTGCTGGTGCGGTGTTCTGGTTCCGGCGTGAAAAGTTGCCATCGCGGACAGCAATCCGTCTCCACTTGATCCGCGGCACCGTTGCGGCCTGCATGGCGGTGACCTTTTTTTGGGGGTTGGCGCGACTGCCGATGGCCGAAGCAATTGCGTTGTCGTTTATCGCACCGATCTTCACGCTCTATCTCGCGGCTGTCATGCTGGACGAAGACATTGGAAAAAATGCGATCTTCGCATCAGTACTCGGTCTTTTGGGTGTGGCGGTAATCCTTTGGGGCAGGCTGGGCGTACAGAAATATGATGCTCAAGCCTTGTGGGGTGCGGTGTCGGTTTTTGTTTCGGCAATCCTCTATGCCTTTAACCTGATTCTGCAACGGCAACAGGCACAGGTGGCGACGCCCGTGGAGATTACATTCTTTCAGAATTTGGTGGCGGGGTCGGTTTTGTTGCTGGCGGCCCCCGCATTTGCTGTCTTTCCAGAAGCTTCGCACTGGCCGAATATTTTGGGAAGTGCGCTTACGGCGATGCTTGCACTCTTATTGCTCAGCTGGGCTTACGCGCGCGCAGAGGCGCAAGTGTTGGTGACTGTCGAATATACTGCGTTCATCTGGGCTGCGCTTTTCGGGTGGCTTTTGTTTAAGGAACCTGTGACCTGGCCAACGATATTCGGGGCGTTGCTGATTGTTGCAGGTTGCCTGATTGCGACGCGGGACAGACCACAACATGTCGAGGCAACGGCGGTTTGAGCTTGCAGACAATTTAGCTATCTGAATATTAAATCAAGTTTGGCATGACGCCTGATTTGTCGCGGCTTGCCAAATCTCGCAAATCCCGCCAGAAGCAAAATATGGCAAATATCATCGCATTCGTCCTCGGCGTCATCGCGCTTATTCTCGCAATACCCGCTTTCATACCGCTGCTTGGTTGGTTGAACTGGCTGATCATTTTGATCGCAGGGGCCGGTATTGCATTTGGTGCCGCTTCGGACAGAAATTCGGGACGGAATTTCTGCATTGTGGTTTCGGTGATTTGTGCGCTGCGGCTTTGGATCGGTGGCGGACTGATCTGACCCGCGATCCACTCTAAACGGTGAACTTACCCAAACATCAGGAGGCCGGAAACGGGCTACCTTTTGCCATTGGTGCCTACACTTTGTGGGGGCTGCTGCCGCTTTATCTGAAATCGCTGACGAGCGTTGATGTGTTTGAGGTGCTTGCCCACCGTGTACTTTGGTCGTTGCCTGTGGTCTGGGTAATTTTGCTCCTTCGACGACAATGGAGCGAATATCGCGCTGTACTGGCCTCGCGCAAGAATTTACAAACTATGCTGCTTTCAGCAACGCTGATTTCTCTTAATTGGGGTGTGTATATGTGGGCGATTGCCAAGGGATACGTACTCGCCACCGCAATCGGATATTATCTCAACCCGCTGCTGAATGTGCTTTTGGGGCGTGTATTTTTGGGTGAACGATTGACCCGGTTGCAAGGAATTGCCGTGGCGGTAGCAGGCCTTGGCGTTGCAATACTTGCCTTTGCAGCACTGGACACGCTCTGGATTAGCCTTTGGCTTGCCGCTTCCTTTGGCTGCTACGGTCTTGTCCGCAAAATGGCGTCTGTGGGGTCGGTGCCGGGGCTGGGTGTAGAGGTCACAATACTGTTTCCTGTCGCGCTTGGCGTAGCAATCTGGTTACATAATTTGCCCGGCGGCTTTGGCAGCGATGCAGCGATCAGCTGGCTCCTTGTCGCCGGCGGCATTGTAACAACCGTGCCCTTGTTGCTGTTTGCAACTGCCGCCCGCCGGATGAGCTATACTGCAATCGGCTTTGTTCAATATATTGGGCCAACAATCGCATTCTTGCTCGGCATATTCGTGTTTAAAGAGATGCTCGATCCTGCCAAGCTCGCGTGCTTTGTGCTGATCTGGTGTGCAATTGCGATTTTCAGTTGGGACGCGCTAGCGCGGCTAAGAAAAGCTCCAGCTTAGCTCTTCACCGGCATGAAAGGGCACAATTTCGGTGCCTGCTGCGGTGATGGTCGCGGGGACCGTGAATGGTTTTTTGGCGAGGGTGATCGTGCCTTCGTTCACCGGTAGGCCGTAAAATGCCGGGCCGTGCAGCGACGCAAAGCCCTCAAACTTATCAAGTGCGTTTTCTTCGTCAAACACTGCCGCGTAGCTTTCGATGGCATAGGGCGCATTAAAAATTCCGGCACAACCACAGGCGGATTCTTTGGTATGTACCGCGTGTGGCGCGCTATCGGTGCCGAGGAAAAACTTGGGGTTGCCCGAAATTGCTGCCTTACGGAGCGCAAGCCGGTGCTCCTCACGCTTTGCTACAGGCAGGCAATAGGCGTGCGGACGGATGCCGCCTACCAGCATCGCGTTGCGGTTGATATGCAGATGCTGCGGCGTGATCGTCGCTGCAATGTTGGTGCTAGCATTTTCGACGAAATTCACAGCATCGGCGGTGGTGATATGCTCGAACACGATTCTGAGCGCAGGAAAGTCGCGGGTGAGCACGCAAAGCGTGCGTTCGATAAACACTTTCTCGCGGTCGAAAATATCGACATGCGCGTCGGTAACCTCGCCGTGGATCAGAAGCGGCATGCCAATCTTCTGCATTGCCTCCAGCACGCCGGTGATGTTGGAAACATCGGTCACGCCGTGTGCGCTGCCCGTGGTGGCATGCGCCGGGTAGAGCTTTGCTGCGGTATAAACGCCTTCGCTGAAACCTTGGCGTATGTCGGCTGGATCGCTATGGTCGGTCAAATAACATGTCATCAGCGGCGCGAAATCCAACATTTCGGGAAGTGCCGCCATGATCCGGTCACGATACGCGGCTACTTCGACAACATTCGTCATTGGTGGGGACAAATTCGGCATCACAATCGCCCGCGCAAATTGCATGGCGGTAAAGGGCAGCACGCCCGCCAGCAGCTCCCCGTCACGCAAATGCACATGCCAGTCGTCGGGGCGGCGGATCTTTATGATGTCGGTCATGCCTTCCCTTTAGCCACTGCACACCCTATCTGTCACCTATGTCTATGTTCCATCTTTCCGATCGATCGATCTTGCGGATATCTCCTACCGATAAAGGCGAGGATGTGCGTGGATTTTTGCAAGGTTTGGTCACGCAGGACACTGCATCCGACTTGCCGCTATGGGCTGCGCTGCTCTCGCCGCAAGGAAAGGCTTTGTTCGATTTCTTCCTTTGGGCCGACGGCGATGATGTGTTGATCGACTGCGAAGTTACGCAAGCAGAGATGCTCGCGAAACGCCTGACGATGTACCGGCTGCGGCGCAAGATTTTGATAGAGCTCGATCCTACATTAATGGTGTTCTGGTCAGCGCAGACGCCCGAAGTTGGGGAAGTGCGCCTTAACATCGATCAAGGGTTTTGGCCGACGGGCATCAAGGCCGACCCGCGCCTGGCATCGTTGGGCTACCGCTGGTTATCGGCGCCATCTAGCAGTATAGCCGATGGCAGCGCCGCGTATCGCGTGCACCGTCTTTCTCTGGGTGTGACAGAAGGCGTCGCTGAACTCGGCTATGACCAAACTTTATGGCTCGAATGCAATGCTGCCGAGCTAAACGGCGTGTCATTCACGAAGGGGTGCTATGTAGGGCAGGAAAATACCGCGCGGATGAACTGGCGACAAAAGGTCAACCGCCGGCTTGCCATTGTCCCCATTCAGAAAGCCGATCCGGTGCGAACACGAACTTGTTACCCCGAGTTAGGGCTAGCGGTCGTGCACATGCGCGTTGAGGAACTGGCGCGTTTGGATTTGCCGGATTGGTTGCAGAATGCGCTCGAGGTGCAAGATCATGCCAATTAGAAGTTGCGGAAAATTAGAGATGAATATTGCTACTCGCTATGCCATAGGAGTTCGTGGATAATCGGTTTTTGCAGCTGACCGTAACAGTTTGGTTTTAAGTTAGGGGTAGGTTTCTTGGTTAGCTACTGCATGCGGCTTGCGCTTCCGGTTGCGTCCGAACAACTTGATCCGTCAAAAGGACTAAGGCGAAGATTATCGGGCATATTTCCAAATGAACGCTAAGAAACGGGGTCCAGTGGTTGAAGTGCTTTTGGCGACCCATAATGGTGGGCGCTTTTTGGAAGCACAGCTCGATTCACTTCTTGCGCAAACCTTCACCGATTTCACAGTTGTCGTGTCAGATGATGCTTCGACAGACGGAACGCCTAACATGCTCGAGCAATATGCTCGAAAGCATCCCGGATTTCTAAAAATACTCGAACCGAGAGAAAATCGGCTCGGCGCTTGCGCAAATTTTGCTCGCTTGCTTGATTTAACCCAGGCCGATTATGTGTTTTTTTGCGATCAAGATGATATCTGGTTGCCTGAAAAAATGGCTTTGACATTTGAGCGTATGCAGCAAATCGAAGCGAACAGTGCTACCGCAACGCCAGTCTTAGTGCATACTGATCTTATGGTCGTGGACGAAAATCTTGCAGTGCTTGGTCGTTCGTTCGTTCGTTACGCCGGTATCGATCCAATGCGCAATAAATTTGAAAATTTGCTTCTTGGCAATATCGCCACAGGTTGCACAATCCTAATCAACCGGAGTTTGCTCGAGTGCGCGCGACCTATCCCGAAAGGCGCATTAATGTTTGATTTTTGGTTGGCTCAGGTTGCCGCCGGGCTTGGGAATATTGGTTTTCTTGATCAAGCGACAGTGCTCTACCGCCAGCATAGCAAAAATCTGATTGGCGCAAGTAAAAAGGGCTCTAATTCCTTAATGGTCCGTGTGAAGCGAACCTTGTTGAGTGACACCACGCTTCGTGTGTTGACTAGCTTTAGCCGCCATGCTGCCGAGCTTGAACGAAGATATGGCTCGCAAGTTTCACCTCGCCAAAGAATACAATTACTGACCCTTGCAAATGTATGGCGCTTACCTTTTTTTCAGCGATTTTTTAGCCTTTTCTTTAGGGGAATTAGGAAAGCGAGTTTTACGGCAACGGTCGGGCTTTTCATATTGCTTTTGCGGAAGAATCCGATTGCAAATCGCGCGGAGCTACCTTGATGCGAGTAGCTATTTTGGGACTGGCAAAAACAGGCACCACAGCGCTTTATTCCAAATTCCTTGAAGCTATGCCGGAGAGCACGGATAGCTATTTTGAACCAGGAAACAGGTTGGTTTGGAAATATCGTTTTAGGCGCTTTCTTGAAATGATGAAGGTGCGTCAAAGTCGGTCAGTCGTTGCGAAGTTCATCCTATTTAATCGCCATAACAATCGACACATCGCGCCGTTTGGTCATTTTGATCACAGGATTCTAATTGTTCGCGATCCTCGAGATCGTTTGGTTAGCGCGTTGTTGTACTGGGCATATTACAGCGCGCTTTCGTTAGAAACCTGCGCTGCAAACAACTTTATTGCTATGATTTAAAAAAAAGAGCGCGATCCGCTTGGCGTGCCTCTTATCGATTTGATCAAGTTTCTTAATCTTGCCAGTGGACATCCAATTACGCTTGATGACTGGCTAGAAAACTATGCTGATCGATCAATCAATGAACCTTTGGCTTTTGCAGATGCCGTCCCCGGGCTGCTGAATTTCCACTATGAGGCGTTAGTGGAGCATGATTTTACAGTGCTAACGCAGGCAACTGGATTAGTGCTTAAGGGTGAGGCAGATGTAGGCCAAGGGTTGCAGCGCGTGGTTCGGAAGAAAGGTTATGGTGATTGGAAAAACTGGTTTACGCCTCACGATGTGACTTTTTTTAGACCAGCGCTCCAACCTTATCTCGACCGCTATTATCCGCAGGCCGACTGGGACCTAGAAACGAACCCCAAGATAGATCCAACGCATGGTTCGGTCTATGTTCGGAGAATTATAAACGAGGCGCGAAGTAACGCTGGGCTTCCTCTTCTTCATTTGGAAAATCAATGAGCGTTCCGAGTTTAACCGCGGAGCTAGCTCCGACGAGTTTCGCACGCGGCGTCAGTTGGTCCGCGATCTCGCAAATCTGGAGTTTTGCGTTGTCGCTGGTCTCCGCAGTTATACTTTCGCGTTTACTTTTGCCTAGCGACTACGCGGTTTTAGCAGTCGTTGCTCCTGTGGTCGGGATCGCGCAAAATCTTCAAGCTCTTGGCTTTGGCCATGCAATCATTCAGGCTCAAGAAATCAGTAAACAGCAGTTGGACGCATTGTTTGCATCATCATTTGTTTTATCACTCTTGCTGGCTTTCGTTGTGATAGTTTGTGCGCCGCTCGTGGCAGATTTTGCAGAAGATCCACGGATATCATCCGCCATGATCGTCGCATCGATCTCGATCATCGCATTGGCTTTGGTTTGGCAGCCCAGTACATTGCTTGCACGGCGACATCATTTTAGGGCAATCGCAATTCGAAACATTGGGTCATCAACACTAGGTGCACTTGCGACAATAGGTGTCGCATTTTATACTCGGAGTTACTGGGCATTGATCGTTGGCATGTTATTGATTCCAAGCCTTAATTTTGCGTTTTCTGTCAAGCTTGCACACTGGCGTCCTGGAATGCCAAAAAGAACCTCAGGCTATGAAAAAATGCTAAGATTCAGCTTTACTATGTGGGTGACAAACCAGTTTAATTTTGTTTCTCGCAACGCTGATAACCTGATTGTAGCCCATGCTACATCAGTTCACGAGCTAGGGATCTATGATCGCAGCTATCGTGTGTTGCTCTACCCAATCGGCCAAGCCGTCCTGCCACTGGGCCAAGTTTTAATTCCAACGCTTTCGCGAAACTTGGACGATCCTATACGCTACCGCGACTATTATTGGCGCGCGATGATTTTGCTATTAGTAGCCTGTTCGCCGGGGCTTGCGCTAGTTGTAATCTATCCTGCAACGATTATGGGCATTTTGCTTGGTCCTGAATGGCTCGAAGGCTCGGAATTGTTCCGCTGGTTCGCAGCAGCGGGGATTTTTCAGACATATCTCACGACGACAAGATGGTTGTTCATCAGCCAGGCTAGAGGCCGAGACTTGATGTATTCTGGATTGATATCTTCTGTTGTTGCGCTCGGCTCGTTTTTGATAGGTATTCGCTGGGGCATAGAAGGAGTGGCATTGGCTTATTTGATTAGCCAAGTGTTCATTACGACCCCGATTACACTGTGGTTCGCAGGGAGGACCGGGGCGGTCGACTACGCGAACTTGTGCTCAGGTACAATTCCACATGCGCTTGGTATTTTTGTGGTTCTGTCTTTGCTTTGGTTGCTGAAAGTGGCATTTGGCCATCCCCTTTGGCCACAGCTTTTGATGATAGGATTTGGAGCCTACTTAACTTATGCGGTGGCGTTATTCGCTTGGCCAAGTAGCCGCAGGTTGATTAGGGAAATGGCCAGTCGGGTACTAGCGGCTTTTGGCCAGGCTTTGGGGATTGCAGAATGAGCGATTCCAGCTTTCCAAAGAACTACTACGGCCAAGTCCGTCGCGACATATTCGAATTGGTGCCACGCTGCCAGCGGCTGATTGATGTCGGAGGGGGACTTGGTCAAACGGCAATTGCACTCAAGAAAAGCAAAGTATGCGACATAGCGGGTGTTGTAGATCTTGTGGCTCCGTTGGATGATAGTGAACTCGACTTTGCTTTTGAAGGAGACTTGGCCGATCCTGCCTTGCTAGAGCGTATCACACGCGAACAAGGGCCTTTCGACGTTGCATTGTTGCTAGATGTGGTTGAACATTTTGCCTGCCCCGAAGCATTGGTCAAAGGAATTTATACCTCTATAAAGCCCGGTGGCTGCCTTATTGCGAGTATTCCCAATGTTCGTCATTGCAGTGTACTTCTTCCACTTTTGTTTGGGGGGCGATGGGATTACGAAGACGAAGGAGTGCTTGATCGAACGCATCTGCGTTTTTTCACCCGAAATACTGCCCGCGCATTGATAGAAAATGCGGGTTTCCAGATCGAGCGCATACTGCCATCTGCGACTGCTTCGCGCTGGCAAAGGCTAGGTAATGCGCTCACTCTTGGCCTAATGCGTGATTTTTTCACGATCCAATATTATTTTGTTGCTACGTTGAGCCGCGCACCGTGAGCTTCCGCGACCTGATGTATCGCGCGATGGTTAAATTGCGACTGCGTCGTAAAATTGCGGGCGCAGCAGCCTATGAAATTTCACCTCACGAAACTGCGTCATGGTTGGAATGTACCCCTTCACCGCTAGCCAAGATGTTTCTGACGCATAAAGGCCGGATTGTGCATAAATGGGTGCACTATCTCGAAGAATATGAGAGTCATTTTGCGCGTTTCGTTGGTACAGACGTGCGGCTACTAGAGATAGGGGTGTCTTATGGCGGTTCGTTGGAGCTTTGGCGGCGTTATTTCGGCAAAAGTGCCAAAATTACAGGCATTGATGTCAATATGGACTGCCTCAACCGATGCGATCCACCCAACAAAGTAAGGATTGGTTCCCAAGGCGATCCAGACTTTTTACGCAATGTTATCGGCGAAATGGGTGGTTTAGATATCGTGATTGACGATGGCTCGCACGTTGGGCGACATCAACGCAGTAGTTTTGAAACACTGTTCCCAATTCTTAATGATCGCGGCATCTATGTCATTGAAGATATCCATACTTCATATTGGCCCGGAGTTTATGAAGGAGGATATCGGAGGGCAGATACTGCAATCGAATTTATCAAGGATTTGATCGACGGAATGCATGCAAAATTCCATGACCATGCGGCTGATCGGAATTCGGACGCTATTTCAGCGGTTCATATATATAATTGGACAGTAGTTATTGAGAAGCGGGAACCACGACCGATGGGCCACTTCAAAATTGGTTCGTCGATAAGCAATTGATCCCTTGGGTCAACGGGGACATCCTGATTTTACAGAAAGCAGGATATTTTGGGTTCGGTGTCCACTTTACAAAGGATAGCCAAGTTCCGCGAGCGGCAGCGTACGTAGTTTCAAAAGACGATGATTGCTTGCCGCAAAACGCTTGTTCAGGATCTGGAACAACTCCGGATCCAAAAGTTTTCCCAGAGAGGAAGGCCGTCCGGCTATCCATGTGCGGTTGAGCCGTGCCAGCAGCGCTCGGTTTAACCTGAACCAACCGGGGATTTCGATCATGGGATGGTCAATTCCGTAGCCTCCATTACCAAACTGGTTCAACATTCGCGCCAGCGGCAGTAGGCGTTCGCCATAGCTGCGGTTGTTTTCGGCCTTGCCCACTTGGTCAAGCGCAACCTTGAACTTGAATCGGCGGGCGATGATGTTAGCGATAGCCAGCGGATTGTGTCGGAATTGTTCGAAGGTGAAAACGTGAACCCTTTCGACGCCGAACAGGTTGTCGTAGTGGGAAATAAGCCGATCATACTCGAAATGCATCAAGTTTGCGCGCGCTATTAGCCGTTGCCTCAGTCGATGACGCTGGATGTTCTGGTTCCCAAATAGCTTTTGTGCGCTGAGTGTACTGCCGCCGCGCACGAATTCGGCGTAATGAGCTGCGAGTGAATTGGGCTGAGACCGCACGAAAATGACAATTTCGGCGTCCGGGAACATATCCTTCAGGATCGATGCGTTGTGGATGGCTTGCAGGCCGTGTGTGCCAACTCCACGCATGATGCCGCAAAGGCCCTCGTCACAGATGATCGCGGGCTTCGATCTGTCGATGGCAATGGAATGCCGCATCGCTACGGGATCGAAATCGAAGGCGCTTACGTCGCGAAAGGACTCCATCACCCGTAGTTGGGGGACAAACGCGAAATTTTCGACTCGGGGGTAGAACTCCTTCTGAAACCAAGTGGTGCCGGTTTTGTGATAGCCGATATGGATCACCGGTCGTAACACCTCGGTCATCTGTCCTTAGACGTCCAAATTAGCAACGTTCAGTGCGTTGTCGACAATAAACTCACGCCGCGGCTCGACAATGTCGCCCATCAATTTTTCGAAGATTTCGCCTTCTTCCTGCGTGTCATCAATCGTCACTTGCAACAGCGCACGGTGTTCGGGATCAAGTGTTGTGTCCCATAGTTGCTCGGCATTCATTTCGCCGAGGCCCTTATAGCGCGAAATGGAAAGGCCCTTTCGACCGGCCGTTAATACTGCGTCGAGCAGTTCTGATGGGCGCGCGATAATGCTGCTTTGCGTTGCCGATTTGTTTGGTGCAACGTTGTCCGTTTCGGCGTCATCGTCGGCTTCTTCGACGACGGCTGCCGCGCTGCTCTTAATCAATTTGGACGTTGCGCTGTAGCTAGCTGTCTCTTCGGTGGCGAGCTTGTGCAGTTTGCGCGCTTCCGCAGACCCGAGGAATGCGGTTTCGACGATATGATGATCGGTCACCCCGCGCCACGCACGTTCGAAATGGTAGCCGCCTTCTTCGGACAAACGGCCAGACCAGCGGGCTTCTGTGTCCTGCGCGCCCAGCCATATTGCGGTCGACTTTGCGGCACCTTCTCGGTTGCCCGCCAATAATGCCGGATCAAGCGCGCCGTTAAGCGCAAGCGCTTCTATGATCCGCGGATCATAGCGGCGTGGCACATAAGTCATCAGCGATTTCATGCGCCGCGCATGTTCGACCAATGCAGCGAGGTCTTTACCCGCTCTTTGTCCCTGCGGCCCATCGAGCATCAGACCCCCAAGACCGACTTCCACCAAATGGTTGTCGAGCGCATTATTGTCCTTGATGTACATTTCGCTGCGACCCTTTGCGACTTTGTACAACGGCGGTTGGGCGATGTAGAGATGGCCGTTTTCGATGATTTGTTTCATCTGGCGGTAAAAGAACGTGAGCAGCAGAGTTCGGATGTGAGATCCATCGACGTCGGCGTCGGTCATTATGACAATCTTATGATAGCGCAGCTTCTCGATGTTGAAATCGTCGCGGATACCCGTGCCCATTGCCTGAATGAGCGTGCCGACTTCTTTGGAGGATATCACGCGGTCAAAACGCGCGCGTTCGACGTTCAGGATCTTGCCCTTAAGCGGCAGGATTGCTTGATAATGGCGGTCACGGCCTTGTTTGGCGGAGCCGCCAGCCGAGTCACCTTCGACAAGGAACAGTTCTGACTTGGCGGGGTCGCGCTCTTGGCAATCAGCAAGCTTTCCAGGCAATGAGGCAATATCCATTACCCCCTTGCGCCGGGTAAGTTCGCGCGCCTTGCGCGCTGCCTCACGCGCAGCCGCCGCATCAATGATCTTCGCAATCAGCGTTTTTGCGTGGCCGGGGTTTTCCTCCAACCATTCGGCCATTTTGTCGGCCATAAGGCTTTCCAGCGGTTGACGAACTTCGGAAGAAACCAGTTTGTCTTTGGTTTGTGACGAGAATTTCGGATCGGGAAGTTTGACTGACACAATCGCGGTCAATCCTTCGCGCATATCATCACCCGTCAGCGATACTTTTTCCTTTTTCAAGATGCCCGACTTCTCGCCGTAATTGTTGATCGTGCGGGTCAGCGCTGCGCGAAACGCAGCCAAATGCGTGCCGCCATCTCGTTGCGGGATGTTGTTCGTAAAGCACAGCACATTCTCATAATAGCTGTCATTCCACTCGAGCGACACATCGATACCAATTCCATCCCGCTGCGATGAAATCGCAATCGGATCGGGCATAATCGCGGCTTTGTTGCGGTCCAGATATTTAACGAAAGCGGCAATCCCGCCCTCATAATACAGATCATGCTCTTTCACGTCAGCATGGCGGCAATCGCGCAGCAGAATCCGCACTCCCGAATTCAGGAATGCAAGCTCGCGGTAGCGATGCTCCAGCTTGTCAAAATCAAACTCGGTTACGTTTTTAAAGGTGTCGGTTGACGGCAAGAAAGTTACGCGCGTGCCCTTCTTGGGCTTTCCGTCTACGACCGGCGCGTCGCCGGTGATTTTAAGAGGCGCAACCGCGTCACCATAGGCGAAGCGCATTTCATGCTGCTTGCCGTCGCGCCAGACGCATAGGTCAAGAAATTCGGAAAGCGCGTTCACCACCGACACACCCACACCGTGCAGGCCGCCCGAGACCTTATAAGCATTATCGTCGCTGGTATTTTCGAATTTTCCGCCTGCGTGCAGCTGTGTCATGATGACCTCAGCTGCGGAAACGCCTTCTTCCTTGTGCATGTCTGTCGGGATGCCGCGGCCGTTGTCCTCGACCGAAACAGAGCCGTCGGGGTTTAGCTCGATCAGCACCAGATCACAGTGCCCGGCTAGCGCTTCGTCAATGGCGTTATCCGATACTTCGAACACCATATGGTGCAGACCCGAACCGTCGTCAGTGTCGCCGATATACATGCCGGGGCGCTTACGAACAGCGTCCAGCCCTTTCAAAACTTTGATGCTATCAGCACCATATTCATTCTGGTTAGGATTGGCTGCGCTGTCGCCGCCCGATGAATTCTCTGTGGTGTTATCTATCATATCGTAACTATAGGCCAGACAATGCGCAAACCCAAGCAAATTGGCGCTTTTTCCACAGGGATTTGCGGTAAATTACGGCAAGAATTCTTCTAGCAAAAACGCGAGAACGTTGTTGAGGAAATGCACGAGCATTAGCCCCCATAAAGGCAGCCCCCAAATTCGCATAAGCGACCACAGGCAGCCTGATACAAACAACATGGCGATCCAAAACACGTCATATTGCGTGTGCAGTGTCGACCAAACCAGATTGGGCGCGAATATTGCGGACAACACGCCCCATTTTCGCTTGAACCAGGTCAGTAAGAGGCCGTGGAACAGGTATTCCTCCCAAATTGCGGCGCAAACCGCGAATGCGATAATGATCTGGAACCAGTTCATGTCCGCCAACCATGCATCGAACTCGGGGTCTTCGGGTATAGGAAATACTTCCTCAAGCAGTGGTACCGCGACAAAATCCAGCAACAACACGCCGCAAAGTAACGGCCAAAGCCGTTTGTGTTTAGGAAATTCGCCCCATATGTCGACTTTGCGCCACTTTGCGAGCGAGCAGGCCAAGCCGACGAAAAATAAGGTCTGTATTATAGAAACGACGAAAATCAGGTTGCCGTCCACTGCTTCATCCATGGCGTAGGCGCACCTGCTTCAAGCGTTTAGCGTTTTTGTTCAGCGACGCGGCGGACAACGGCTTCGCGAACATCTGGCGTAACGAACTTTCCAATCTCGCCGCCAAAAATAGCGATTTCCTTGACAAGGCGCGAGGCAATTGGCTGCAAAGATACATCGGCCATAAGAAATACGGTATCGATTTCATCGTTCAACTGCTGGTTCATCCCCGCCATTTGATATTCATATTCAAAATCGGCAACAGCTCGCAGACCGCGAATGATCATCGTCGCCTTCTCGCGTTGGGCAAAATCCATCAGCAAACTGTTGAAGCCAACCACGCTGATGTTACCCGCGATTTTCGATATTTCTGCAGCCACCATCGCCAGCCGCTCTTCATCTGAGAACATAGGCGTTTTGGCAATGTTGGTGGTTACGCCCACTACAAGATGGTCGACAAGCCGCGCACCGCGCCGGATTATGTCAACATGGCCCAAAGTGATCGGATCAAATGTTCCAGGATATACGCCTATTCTTGCCATATTTGCCCCAGCCAAGCCGCTCTATTTATCGCGGTCTACAATATACCGTGCAACATCGCGAAGCAAATCGGCTTCGCTGCCATAGCTTGCTAGTTGAGCGATTGCCTGTTCGACTAGGGCATTTGCCTGTTGCTTGGCGCGGTCCAGACCCATCAGCGAAACGAAAGTTGCCTTTCCCGCGGCTGTATCCTTTTGCAACGCCTTTCCAGCGAGTTTTGGATCACCCTCGACGTCGAGAATGTCGTCGGCAATCTG
Organism: uncultured Alphaproteobacteria bacterium; assembly: GCA_963763915.1. GTDB lineage: Bacteria > Pseudomonadota > Alphaproteobacteria > Sphingomonadales > Sphingomonadaceae > Sphingorhabdus_B. The sequence goes on along the minus strand of CAVXQH010000001.1, from coordinate 363,396 downwards.
GAAGGCAAGCCCGATGTCGCGGGCGTAACCGCGCAGATGGGAGCGCCCTTCGGCTGGTACATGGCCGAGGATCGCGCCCATTTCGACGCATGCCGCGATCAGCGCACCAGTCTTTAGCGCCTGCAACCGGGTAACTGTGGGCAGGTCAAAGCTCGATTTCTCTGCCTCAATATCCATCATCTGGCCGCCAGCCATACCGTCAGGGCCGCTAGCCATCGCCAATGTCGCAACCAGTTCCGACCGCAAAAACGGATCTGGCTGGGTCTGGCTGTCGGCAAGTATTTCAAAGGCAAGGGCATGTAGCGAGTCGCCAGCAAGCACTGCGGTGGCATCGTCATATGCCCTGTGAACAGTGGGCTTGCCGCGCCGCATATCATCATTGTCCATGCAAGGCAGATCATCGTGGATCAAAGAATATACGTGGATCGACTCGACTGCTGCACCAACCCGCAGTGCTGCATTTCGGTCGACATTGAATATCTCGGCCGTTGCCACAACTAGAAAGGGCCGGAGGCGTTTGCCGCCTCCGATGGCTGCGTGACGCATGGCTTCGTAAAGCCGCGCCCTCGCATCATCGGGAACAGTGAGCAACTGATCGAAAATTTCGTCAACATCAGCCGCTATCCGGCTCATCGCGTGGTCAAAGGGCAGGGCGGCACCAGCCATTTCCTTATTACTCTGCATCAAATGGCCGAGTGCCATTTGCTTGCCCGGCCTCACCAATTGTGATGGCTTCTATCCGTGCTTTTGCTGCATCGAGTTGGGTTTGGCAGAGTGCACGCAGTTCATTGCCGCGTTCGTATAGCGCAATCGACTGATCTAGTGGTGCTTCGCCGCTTTCCAGCTGATGGACAATATTTTCCAACGCCTTCAGCGCCTCTTCAAAGCTCATATCGGGGGTAGGGTCACTCATTCCTATGCTTTGGCGCGGTGGGGTCGCAGGGTCAAGCCCTGCCACATGCCGTTGCAAACAAACGGCGCGAAGGTTGCAATTTTACTTTCCAATTCACCAACACTCGGGCAAGATTGTCGCCTATGAAAAAACATCTTTTCCTGATCGTCCCGTTGTCCGTGCTAGCGTTAGCGGCATGCAACAAGTCTGAAACCCCTGCGGCTGATGCGGCAAATGCAGAAGGCGGCGCGACTGCCGCTGCACCTGCCGAACCCATTGCATTGCCGCCAGCAATTACATCAAGCACGGTCTATCGCTGCAAAGACGGTTCGGTTGTTCATGTCGACATACTCGGCAAGAGCGAAGCTGCCGATATCCGCGTTGGCGACAAGAATGCCGTTGCTGTGCGTGTCGAAGCGCCAAAGGCAGAAGTTCCTGCTGCTGGAACAGCTGCTACGGCTGCCCCTACTGAGGCCAAGCCAGCTGGACCAATGAAGTCGGCTGACGGTAAGGCGATGCTCTCGATCAATGGCAACCAAATCAATGTGAAACTCGCTGACAAGGGTGCACAAAGCTGCAAAAGCTAACCAACATTTAGTTCTTATCGAAAGGGGGTGGCAAGTTCCGCCCCCTTTCTTTTTGCGGGGCTCATCGCTAAGGGCTGCGCATGACCCAAACACCTTCCGGAATCACTCCGCAAATCGTCGCTGAACATGGCCTTTCTGAAGAGGAATATGCGCGCATTTTGCATGCCATGGGCCGTGAACCCAATCTGGTGGAGCTCGGCATATTTTCGGTCATGTGGTCGGAGCATTGCAGTTATAAAAGCTCACGCATCCACTTGAAAAAACTGCCAACAACTGCGCCGTGGGTCATTTGCGGTCCGGGTGAGAATGCAGGCGTGATCGACATTGGGGAGGGTCCGAACGGCACGAAGCTTGCCGCGATCTTCAAGATGGAGTCGCATAACCACCCAAGCTATATCGAACCTTATCAGGGCGCAGCGACTGGCGTTGGCGGCATATTGCGCGATGTTTTTACCATGGGTGCGCGTCCGGTAGCCAATTTGAATGCGCTGCGTTTTGGTCGTCCCGATCACCCCAAGATGAAGCATTTGGTGAAAGGCGTGGTAGCTGGCATAGGCGGCTACGGTAACTGTGTCGGCGTGCCGACCGTGGGTGGCGAGACCAACTTCCATCCAAGCTATGACGGCAATATCTTGGTCAATGCGATGACCGTCGGAATAGCCGATCAGGAAAAGATTTTCTATTCGGCTGCAACAGGTATCGGAAATCCAATTGTCTACGTCGGTTCCAAAACAGGGCGCGACGGTATCCACGGTGCAACGATGGCGTCGGCAGATTTCGCCGAGGATGCCGAGGAAAAGCGCCCGACGGTGCAGGTTGGTGATCCTTTCACTGAGAAATTGCTCATCGAAGCATGCCTTGAGCTGATGGCTACTGACGCCATTGTAGCAATTCAGGATATGGGCGCGGCGGGACTTACCAGCTCTAGTGTCGAAATGGCAACCAACGGCAAGGCCGGGATTGTTCTTAATATGGACAAAGTGCCATGTCGCGAACAAGGCATGACCCCTTATGAAATGATGCTCTCTGAAAGCCAGGAGCGCATGCTTATGGTGTTGAAGCCCGGTAAAGAACCAATGGCGCAAGCGATTTTTGAAAAATGGGAACTCGACTTCGCTGTAATTGGCGAAGTTACCAATACCGGCCATATGGTGCTTGAATGGAAGGGCGAGGTCGTTTGCGATATTCCTCTGGGGCCGCTTGCCGAAGATGCGCCGCTTTATGACCGTCCGGCGATGAGCCGCGAGGATTACAAAATCTGGTCAAAGGTTAAACCGCTCGGCGAAGTGCCAGAAAATAAAGACATTGGCGCCGACTTATTGAAGATGATGGCCTCGCCAGATTTCGCTTCGCGCGCCTGGATTTGGCAGCAATATGACAGCCAGGTTGGCGCAGATACAGCCCAGAAATCGGGCGGTGACGCAGCAGTAGTGCGTATCCACGGCACCAACCGCGCGCTTGCTATGTCGACCGATTGCTCGCCTCGCTATGTTTACGCTAACCCCTATGAAGGCGGGAAACAGGCCGTCGCCGAAACATATCGTAATATTTGCGCTGTCGGTGCAAAGCCACTGGCGATCACCAACTGCCTTAACTTTGCCAACCCGCAGCGCCCCGAAATCATGGCGCAATTTGTCGGCGCATTGGAGGGCATGGGTGACGCATGCCGGGCACTCGACTATCCAATCGTGTCGGGCAATGTCTCGCTTTATAATGAAAGCAAGGCAACCGGCGGGGGCAGTGCGATCCTGCCGACACCAGCAATTGGCGGTGTTGGCGTGATGGAAGACGTCGGCAAAATGGCGACGATAGCCTTCAAGGCCGACGCACATAAAATCATTCTGATTGGTGCGGATTACCGCGCCACTCCCGAAATTGGTCAATCAAAATGGCTCGATATCTGTCACGGTCGCCAAGACGGCTCCGTGCCAAAAGTTGATCTGGCCGCCGAGCGTAAGCACGGCGAATTCGTCCGTATGTTGATCGAAAAGGGCCATGTCACTGCTGTGCATGATGTGTCAGACGGCGGGATATTAATTGCAATCGCCGAAATGGCGCTGGCCGGGAATGTCGGAGCAAGGCTTGAGATTTCTGCGTTTGAAAACCATGTAGACAAAGAGAGGGTACGCCACGCTTGGTCGCTTTTTGCCGAAAACCAGTCGCGCTATATCGTCACTGAACGTTTCGACATGGATAATGTCGAGAAGCTCGCTTCAGACGCGGGCGTTCGCTGTTGCTTCATCGGTTGGACGGCTGACGAAGACATTTCAATTTGCCGTGGTCACGAGGCGATCTATCCGCCCGTATCGTTGGAAGCCCTGCGCACCGCACATGACAGCTTTTTTAAAGACTGGATGGAAGATTAATGCCGCCGGCGGTTGGCTATTCAGGCACGCCGCTTGCTAAAAAACTTTCGCTTAAACCCGGGATGCGTGTCTGGTTTGATGCGATGCCTGATAATGTCATGGCTGAAATAGATATGCCCGATTTGGTGCATTTGGTTGCCCCTGAGGCTGAACTTGATGTGGCGCATTTATTTGTAACCGACCGCGCCGATATGGAAGCAAAGCTCGCTTCGTTCCGGCCGCTTCTAAAACCTACCGGGTTTATCTGGGTTAGCTGGCCGAAAAAGGCGTCCAAGGTCCCAACCGACATAACCGAAGATTCTATCCGCGCGGCAATCCTATCATCGACTGATTTGGTCGACGTAAAAGTTTGCGCCGTCGACGCTATTTGGTCTGGATTAAAGCTGATGATCCGCAAGGATCGACGTTAGGAATCAAGCCGGCACCGCTGCCAGCAGATCATAAGGATCGACACCAGCAGCGCGCATTTCTGCATGCGCCTTTCGGTACAATGCGGGGTCGCCAATGCCCAAGCGCGCGCGGGCAACTTCAAGAGGTTCGCTCAGCAACGCAACAATGTCTTCATGCACTAGGTTCTTCGCGCCATTGCCTATTCTGTGTCCCTCGCGAATGGCGCGAAAGATAGAGGCTTTGGGCGCCACGCGTCGCTTAAGCTCGTAGCCACCAGCATAAGCAATAAAGCCAACGCCGAGATTGCGGTTTTGCGCATAGGTGAAGGCCAGCACACATTGTTCGCCAAGCGCATCTCGACCGTAGCCGGTCAGGACATGGTGCAGATCATGCGTATCGCGAAGGCGGTCGGCATAGCGCTCGATACCATCGTCGAAATGCAGCTCGTCGCGACCAAATTTAGCATATTCCGCTTCAAGACCCGCAGCGGTCAGTCCTTCACGTTCCATGAAATCAACATAGGCCCGGCCAACGGTTCCGGCTGGTAGCTTCCGCAAACTGTCGTGATCATCCAAAATATCGATCAGACGCAGGCGCGTGCTTAGCAATCTTTGACCCTTGTCGCTGTTCCAGAATTTGCTTGCGATTTTACGGAACTTGTTGCCGCTCAGTGCTTTGATAACATGGAAAACCTGCTCGGTATCTTCCTTGTCTGCCATCAAATTGCGGAAATGATGCCAAGCCTTCAACGGACGCATCCCGTATTCAGGACGATCTGGGTGATAGAAGGGGATTGTAGTCATAGTGATGCCCTTTAAGGTTCTTCCCTTTACATAATCATACTTACAGTAATGTCAATAGTAACCTGATCCTTGGTTTCCAATTTATGAAACTCGCGCTACGGGCGAACACATGAATGACTTTGAACAAATTGCATATGATGCGCTGCCAACAATGAGCGATGAGCAGCGGCTTGTCCGCGTTCAAGCCTATCATGCCCAGCTGAAAACACGGCGAACTTGCCGCCATTTTGCAGAGACGGCGGTTCCGCGCGAAATTATCGAGTCCGCACTGCTTGCTGCGGGAACAGCACCTAGCGGCGCCAATCATCAACCTTGGCATTTTGCGGTAATCGGCTCAGCAGACAAGAAGCGCCAATTGCGGCAAATGGCGGAAGTCGAGGAGCGCGAATTTTATGAAGGCAAAGCCAGTCAGGAATGGTTGGACGCATTAGCCCCTTTGGGCACAGATGCTGACAAGCCCTATCTGGAGACAGCGCCTTGGTTGATCGTCATTTTTGGGCAAAGGCGCGGCGGCCTTAATCCAGGCGACGACAAACAGAATTATTATGTAACCGAAAGCGTAGGCATCGCGACCGGTTTCCTGATTGGTGCATTGCATGATGCAGGCTTGGCGACATTGACCCACACGCCCAATCCGATGAAATTTCTCAATAAACTGTGCAACCGTCCAGCTTCAGAAAAAGCGGTTATGATCTTGGTCGTTGGTCACCCCAAAGCAGACGCGACGGTGCCTGTGCATGCGACAATCAAAAAGCCGATCGAAGCCATAAGCAGTTGGCTCTAAATCAAAAAACCTCCCCGCCGTTTCCGGCGAGGAGGCACGGGAGAAGTGTTGCTTATGTTTAGTTTAGTTTGGCAAAGCGCTTTTTCATTTCAGCCGGACTGACGTCTTCCTTGTGCGTTGCAAGGGTCCAGCGGTGACCATAAGGGTCAATAACTGTACCTGTGCGATCACCGTAAAATTGGTCTTGTACTGGCTGTTCGGCGCGGGCGCCTTCGGCAATGGCCTTTTCATATGTCTTATCGACATTGTTAACATACACCATCAGGGCGGAGGGTGATCCGCCAATAGCTTTCGGGCTGCGCAGATTTTGAGACGGGTTTTCGTCGCAAAGCATGATGTGGCTATCACCTATGCAGACTTCAGCGTGGGCAATTCTCTGGCCACTTTCCAGTCGAACGACTTCATCTGCACCAAAAGCGCGTTTATAGAAATCGATTGCAGATTTGGCATTGTCGACGGTCAGATAGGGAGTGACAGCGGTATAGCCTTGCGGAATGGGGGATACAGACATGGGAGAGCTCCTAAGGTTTCAGGACCGCTAATGCGGCCATGGGATGCCCCCGGGAGTTATTGCATAACAGATTTTCGCGGGTAGCAGAACGTGCCGTCGGCGTATTCGTCCGACAAAAAGCACTGACGATGGTAAACGGCGCGAAATTGGTTTTTAGGCGAATTTGCCGTAAGCAGATCCACCGAAGGGATTGCGGCTACCACCTACTGCGCGGCGCTCAATCAGCGGGCTGACCTCGGCCTCAAGTGTGGCGAGCGTTGCTTCAAATAAGGGGCGCAATTGCGCAATCTTATCAACGATATCGCTCGGGTCTTGATGGATTTCGACATAATGGCGTGCCGCAATTTCGATTTGTTCGGCGACATCAGCCAATTTTGCCGCGCCAAATTGATAAGCCTCGCCTTTCAGAGTGTGCGCGGGCATTACCATTCCGACAGAGTTGTGGAAGCGCATCGCTTCTTCCAGCTTTGCGACAGATTTCATGCCATCTTCCCGGAAATAGCCCAAAATGCGCACAAAATCGACGCCTAGCATCGATCGTGCTTCTGCGAACGCCTCCCAATCAATCAAATCTGCGTCGCCCGAATAGGTCATCGCCGTCAACTCCTGCGCACCAAAAAAGTCTGGTGTGTGGCAGGAATTTACCCGCAACAGGTAAACAGAGCGTTTATGAAATGCTGTTCCGGTCCGAAGTGGAGCTAGTCTTTATCCGCATAGGGATTCTTGCCCGCACGGAAGTTGATCCGCACCGGTACTGCGCCAAAATCTAGGTCACGACGGATGCCATTAAGCAAATAGCGCCGGTAGCTATCGGGCAAATGCTCGACCCGCGTGCCGAACACCACGAAAGTTGGCGGTCGGTTCCGTGCCTGAGTCATATAGCGCAGTTTGATCCGCTTACCGCCATGCGATGGAGGCGGATTAGTTTCGACTGCTGTCTCGAACCAGCGATTGAGCGCGCCTGTCGAAACGCGCCTGCTCCATGCCTCGCGTGCGGCAAATGCGGCTGTGAGCATTTGGTCCAGACCCTTTCCAGTGACTGCCGACACCGCGATCATCGGGACGCCTTTTAGCTGCGACAGACCTTCTTCGAGCGCGCCGCGGATGCCGTTGAACAAGCTCGAAGCATTTTCGGCAATGTCCCACTTGTTGATCGCGATGATTAGCGCGCGGCCCTCATCCACCACATGGTCAGCGATCTTAAGGTCCTGCAGCTCAAGGCCCTTGGTCGCATCGAGCAGCAGCACTACAACCTCGGCAAAGTCGATTGCGTGCCGCGCGTCCGCCACTGCCAGCTTTTCGAGCTTATCGGTTATCTTCGCGCGTTTTCGCATTCCCGCTGTATCAATCAAGCGGACTTTGCGTTCGGTAAGTCCAGGTTCTGTTGCTCGCTCGTCGTGCCAAATCCAATCAATCGAGATACTATCGCGGGTAATTCCGGCTTCGGGGCCGGTAATCAGCCGGTTTTCGCCGAGCAAGCGGTTGATCAGCGTAGACTTACCTGCATTTGGGCGGCCAACAATCGCGAGTTTGAGCGGTGCGTCTGGCGCTTCTGGATCAATCTCTTCAAACGCACCGCCGTCGATGTGCGGCAATAGTGCCTGAAAAAGATCAGCCAGGCCTTCGCCGTGCTCTGCGCTGATTGGAATGGGCTCGTCGAAGCCCAGCGCATACGCCTCCATGATACCGTCATTGGCTTGCTTGCCCTCCGCCTTGTTGACGACCAGGATAACAGGCGTTGCCGTGCTACGCAGCCAGCGGGCAATTTCTTCGTCTAACGGCGTAATGCCAGCACGGCCATCGACCATGAACAATGCGGCTTGTGCGCCCGCGATCGCTGCCTCGGTCTGCATCCGCATCCGACCCGGCAGCGTGTCTGGATCTTCATCTTCATAGCCCGCAGTATCAACCACGCGGAACTCAAGATCAAACAAGCGACCGTCGCCTTCGCGGCGGTCACGCGTTACACCCGGTTGATCATCGACCAATGCGAGTTTCTTGCCAACCAAACGGTTGAACAGAGTCGATTTCCCGACATTGGGACGTCCAATAATGGCCACTGTCGGCAGCATTGCCGTTAATCCCCTAAATCATGCAAACGCATTGAAGCGTTTAGCGATATGCCGAAATCCGGCCACGCTCGTCGAGAATGTAAAGCGTGTTATTGGCAACGATTGGCGCAAGTGAAATGGCGTTACGCGTTTCAAGAATGACATTGAGGCTGCCATCCGTTGGCGATACCGTAAGGACTTGACCGTAGTTATTGGCAATGATCAAACGGCCGCCGGCAAGTACCGGACCGCGCCAGGTAACCGGCCCTTTTTTCTTTGTTTCGTTCACATAACGGGCAAGCTTGGAAATCCAGCGAACTTTGCCCGACGAACGCTGTACCGCGAGCATTTTCGCGTCATTGGTAAGCACAAACACCCATTCGCCCGACACAACCGGCGTTGCAATGCCGCCAATGTTGATTTCCCAAAGCCGCTGACCAGTTACCAGCTCATAAGCAGCCATACGGCCGCCTTCGCCGAGCGCATAAACACGGCCACGGTCAATTACCGGGTCGGCATCGATATCAACGAGTGTCGAGACCGAAGTCGACATTGCGGTCCGGGACAATGTGTCGCTCCAAAGGCTACGTCCATTTTCATATCGGTACGCGGTCAGCTCCCCGGTAGAATAGCCAGCAATGACGGTACCTTGTCCAGCAGCAGGGGCCGCAACACCGAAAATACCCGAAACGCCAACGGGGCCGGCTTCGTTCCACTGCTGCTCGCCATCTGACTGGCGGAGTGCATAAATCTGATTGTCTTGCGTCATCACATAGACATTGTCGTTTGACAGAGTCGGCGCCCCACGCATCGGGCCTGCAGGATGCTTTTTCCAAATGAGCGCGCCGGTTGTTGCATTCAGTGCAGCGACGTCCCCGATGCCGTTGGTAGCGAACACTGTATCACCGTTTACGCTGACACCGCCGCCGAAAAGCGACGGTTTGCCGTCTTTCGACGTATCAAGCTGGCTCGACCAAAGCTTTGCGCCGCTTGCAGCGTCAAATGCCGAAACCACGGCTTGCGTGTCGATAGCATAAAGCTTACCGCCGCTTACCACTGGAGCAGCCGCCAGACGGGCGCGGTTCGATCCGCCGTTGATCGTTGCGTTCCACGCAAGCGCCAAAGTCTGGCCAAGCTCGACATGGCCGGGCGATTTCGGAGCGTTGCCGCCGGGCTGCGGCCAATCAGCATTTATCGAAGCCGGTGGCAGGATAACCGCTACACCCGCGAGTGCGGGATCTGCCGCAGTGCTGGTTGCATTGCCCAAAATGTCAACGCGGTTACCAATGGTTGGCGTGGCCTTCGGGCCACTGCCCTTTGTCAAGCCGCCGATGACGCCACAACCGGAGAGTAGCAGCATCGCTGCCAAGGGCGCTTGGATTTTCCAGCTAGGCTTCACTTTTTATCCCCTTTTTGGGCCGGTACAGCATTTGCATTCGTGTTTGCCTCAGTTTTCTTGTCATCAACCTGAACAGTATCGACACCGAGTGCACCCGCCATTTGCTGCGCGCGACTACGCAAAGACGGCGGAAGATCATTTTGCTTGGCAATCTGGGCGAAAATGGGGCCAGCGAGATTTTCTTTACCAAGTTTCATATAGGATATCGCCGTTAGCTCGCCTGCGCTCCCGAACCAGGGGTTCCCCGGTTTGGCCAAGTCCTTCAGCCGGTCGATGACCTTTTGCGGGGGCAAGCTATCAAATTCAGCCGAAGTCTGGCGGACAAGCGCAAGATCGCGGAACACTTGCGGCAGGCTCGCGTCGCCAGCGACCTTGGCGTAAGTCTTTATGGCTTCGGCGGCTTTGCCCTGCTCGCCGTCCAGATTGGCTGCAAGCAATTGCGCCATCGCACGGTATCCGGGCTGTTCGGCATTGGCAACCTTCGCTAGCGCCTTGCGCGCGCCTGTTTGATCGCCAGACTTCAGCAAATCGACAGCAGCGACAAAGGCTTCGCTCTGTTTTTCTGCCGCTGCCATTTTCTGGTTATGCCAGTAAATATATCCAGCAAATGCAAGCAACCCAGCAACTATGGCACCGAGCAACCAGCGGCCGTAATTTTTCCAGAAATTGGTCAGATCGCTCGCGCGAACGGCGTCATCTACCTCTCGCAAAAATGCTTCATCGGAACCGGGTAATTTTTCAGTGGGGGTAAGCGCCAATGCGGCCTCCTGAACTTGTCAAACGCCGCATTCCTTAGCTGGCTGTTTCAATATAGGCCAGTAGGGAATTTTCACGGCAAAACGGGGCATTATTTCGGTTGATAAAGCTGATCCGCGCCTGGGAAGGACCGGTCGCGCACTTCCGCGGCATATTGTTTGGCCATATCCTCGATATTGCCCGACAAAGCTCCGTATCGCTTCACGAATTTAGGGGTACGTTCGAACATGCCCATCATATCCTCGGTAACAAGAACTTGCCCGTCGCACCGTGCGGATGCTCCTATACCTATGGTTGGGCAGTTGACTGTTTTGGTGACTTCTATAGCAATTGGTTCCAGCACGCCTTCGACCACCATCGCAAAACAACCGGCAGCATCAAGTGCCTTGGCATCAGCGAGGATTTTTTGTGCTTCTTTGTCGCTGCGGCCGCGCGCACCGTAGCCGCCGAGCGCATTCACAGCTTGGGGGGTCAGCCCTATATGGCCGACAACTGGAATGCCGCGCTGCGTTAGGAAAGCGACGGTCTCAGCCATGGCCTCGCCGCCTTCCAGCTTAACTGCCGCCGCACCGGTTTCTTTGAGGATGCGTGCCGCGCTCGCGAAAGCCTGCTGCGGCGATGCTTCATAACTGCCAAAGGGCATGTCGACGATGACAACGCTGTGATAGCTGCCACGCACAACTGCAGCGCCGTGCGCACACATCATGTCGAGCGTAACCGGAACGGTTGACGGCAGGCCGTAGATGACCTGGCCCAGCGAATCGCCAACGAGCAGCATATCGCAATGCGGATCGAGTATCTGCGCCATCCGAACCGTATAGGCGGTGAGCATGACAAGTGGTTCTGCGGTCAAGCCATTCACTTTGCGTCGCTGGATCGCAGGGACGGTCAGCCGCTTCATAGGTGCTGGAGTTGGCGTTGCGCGACTGGTGGCGGTGTCGATAGTGAAGGTAGTGGACATGGATTTGATAGTTAGCCTCAAATTTTCGGTCATGAAAGCAATAAGCTGCATTTGACCTTCTTTGGACCAGAGCTAAGCTGATTTTCAGGAGAGGGGCGTCAATTGCAATTGGATTCGCAGAAACAGGCCACAGGCATAAAACCCGACCAGACCTTGATGCTGGTCGCGTTCATTGTCTTTATCGACATGGCTGGAATTGGCTTGATATTGCCAGTGATGCCATCGCTAATCATGGGGATTGCGGACGTTAGCGTCGACCGGGCCGCCGAAATCGGCGGCATCTTGCTGTTTGTTTATGCTGTTATGCAATTCCTGTTCGCACCGCTGATCGGTGGTCTTTCTGACCGCTACGGGAGAAAACCCGTTTTGCTTTATACTTTGGCGGCACTCGGTGTTGATTATGCGCTGATGGCTTGGGCGCCGACCTTGACCTGGTTATTTGTCGGGCGAGCTATCTCGGGCGTCATGGGCGCCACTTGGGCGGCAGCAAACAGCTGCATTGCAGATGTGGTCGAGCCGGAGGATAGAGGTCGCGTTTTTGGTATGATGGGCGGGGCAGGGGCCGCAGGTTTCGTGCTTGGACCTGCAATAGGCGGCGTTCTGGGACATTTCGGGGACCGGATACCGTTTATCTGCGCGTCGATATTGGCGCTTTCTGCTGCTGCGCTGGGTGCATTCATCTTGAAAGAAACCTTGCCCGAACAAAAACGCCGCAGTTTCTCTTTGCTGCGTTCCAATCCGCTGGGCAGCATTCAGCAAATGGTCAAATTGCCCTTGGTTCTCGGTTGCTTGCTCACAGCATTTTTCATGCAACTGAGCGCGCAAGCCCAAATGTCAATTTGGGGCTATTATGGCGCGCTGAAATTCGGTTGGGGGCCGGTGGTGATTGGCCTTACCATTACATTATTCGGCGTCTTAATGGCGGTGACACAAGGACTTTTTGTCGGCAAGGCTATTGCACGTTTCGGTCCGGTCAATACCGCAAATTGGAGCTTGCTGTTCGGTATCCCGAGCTATTTCGTGCTGGCATATGCGACATCGACGTCATGGATGGTGGCTGGCATAGTGATCGGTGCAGCCTCTGGGCTGACCTTTCCGGCCATGCAGGCGCTGATGACCGCTAAAGTTAGCCAAGATGCTCAAGGGGAGCTGCAGGGAGCGATTGCCAGCACAATTAGCTTAACTTCCATAATAGGCCCGCCATTTATGACGTATGTTTTTGGGGTCTTTGCCGACGACCGCGGACTATATTTTCCGGGCATGCCGTTCATTGTGTCGGCGGGACTGCTATTTGTGGCGGTGATCATTCTGTTTAGCACTTTGAGTCGGCACGCGCGCTAGTTTGATCGAAGTGCCGAGACGGCTTGGCTTGGATTGTCGCTGAAAAGGCCGTCGATGCCGGTCGCAAGGAAGGTGCGAATTTCGCTTTCCAGATCGCCGTGGCTCGCCGGATTTATTCCCGAGCGCTGCCCAAGCGGCAGGAAAAAATTCTCCCGCCGGAATGTCCAGGGATGCACAGCCAAGCCTGCTTTATGCGCGTCGGCAACTAATGAAGTCGGGCTGCCGAGGCTGCCGAGCATGTTGCGCGGAATGACCATCGATTTATTCGGCCCGATACCGTCGGCATATGTTGCAACAGCCTTTAACCCTTGCGGGGTAATCATCGATTTGTAGCTCGCTTTGGGATCATCGGCGGGACCTCCTTGGGCGTCCATCAATTGGATAAGGCGGAGCTTCGTTTTGCTATGCAGTGTCTTCAAATTGCCGACTTCAAAGCTTTGGATGAACACCGCATCATCTTTCTGTGTGTAGCCATATTGCGTGAGCAGTGCGAGCAACGGCCCCTCATGCGGCAAACCAATCGATGCAAAATAGCTTGGGTGCTTTGTTTCGGGGTAGACGCCGATCACGCGGCCCTTTTCAGCAGTTTTTGCTTTGGCGAGCTCAAGGATTTCTTCGAAAGTCGGAATATCAAACCGTCCGTCATAGGCGGTGTTTGATTTGCGCAGCTGCGGCAGGCGTTCTTTGGCGCGTAACGTCTTGAGCTCTGCAAGTGTGAAGTCCTCGGTAAACCATCCGGTCATTTTTGCACCGTCGATAACCTTGTTTGTCCTGCGATCCGCAAATTCTGGCCGCGACGAAACGTCGCTGGTTTCCGAAATCTCGTTTTCGTGCCGCGCCACCAGCACGCCGTCCTTGGTCAGCACCAGATCGGGCTCGATAAAATCCGCGCCTTGCTCAATAGCCAGAGTATAGCTTTCCAGCGTATGCTCGGGCCGCTCTCCCGATGCGCCGCGATGCGCGATGATAATGGCATTCCCCGAAAGTGGCTTTTCCATGGCTTGGCTCTTTAATGATGAACAGGCAGGTAAGATCAACGCGATCAAAATGGAGAGTAAACGGCTCATTGTGGGCTTATTGACCGGTGCGATGTCAGGATGATGACATATCCGCACTTCATTTAAAGGCCGCTTCCCATTCGGGAACCTTAAAGCCCACCAACAGACCGCCAGAATATTCCACTACGGGCCGCTTGATCATGCTGGGTTGTTCCAGCATCAGCGCGATAGCCTTTACCTCATCAAGATCTGCTTTGGCATCATCCGGCAGTTTCTTGAAAGTCGTGCCAGCCCGGTTCAGGATTGTTTCCCAACCTTTGGCGGCGCACCATCTTTCTAACTTTGCGGCATCGGCACCAGCCTTTTTATGGTCATGAAAGGCATAGGCAATCCCGCGTCCGTCAAGCCAGACTCGCGCCTTTTTCACCGTATCGCAATTGGGAATGCCGTAAAGCGTGACGCTCATGCTGCTTCTCTGTAATACACAAAGCTCATCTTGTTACCATCGGGATCGCGGACATAGGCGCCGTAAAATTCGGGGCCGTAATCGGGGCGCGGACCGGGCGCACCTTCATCGCTGCCACCATTTGCAAGGGCGGCTGCGTGTGCCGCTTGTACCTCTTCCTCGCTCGCACAGAGCAAGCCCACCATATTACCATTGCCGGCGCTCGCGGGCTCTCCATTATAGGCGCGGTTGATCCAGACGCGCCCATTACGCAGCTTATAACCCACTGCATTGGGTGCATAGTCCATCTCCAACTTGCCACCTATCAAAGGCAACACTGCGTCGAAGTAGCTGCGTGATTTGGCGAGGTCATTGGTGCCAATCATGACATAATTCAGGGACATAAGGGGTGCTCCATTTTTGGCGGAAAACCGTGCAAGTTCACAGTAGAATTGGGGTTTGAAGAACAGCCGCAGCTATGCCCGAAAACCCTGTCAGAACGAAAGATAAAATACATAGTCGCCATAGGAACAAAATAGAAACATATTGCCTAGATGTCAAGCTTTCTGTCGCAACAACGCCCTTCCCGCCAAAGCCATAATGCCCACCGGTAACCACACCCAAAGCGCTTCTGAAAATAACACAGCCACGCCTCGCCCACTAAAAAAACCCATGCCAATGGGGGAAACACGAATAGGGGTGACGGGGGCGAAATACCGTGCGTCATCAAACGGCCAAAGCAAGGCAGGCCCAAGCCCCCCGCTGGTAAAAGCATCCAAAATACCGTGCGACGCCATACTGAGGAAAAGAAAGGCAAAGATCAGCTTCCAGTTTTCTGGCCGGATTGAAGCCGTCAATAATCCAGCCACCCCCGCCGCGACCAGCAGCGCATGGCTCGCGCCACGGTGACCGTATTGGTCGGCATAGGCGATGCCAAATTTGAAACCGATCACATCTGCGTCGGGCAGCATCGCAAGGATAGTGCCGGTAATAAGGATGGGTTTTGTTATCCGTGATGGCCCGAGAACGAGGCTAGCGGCAAGCGGGATGACAGCGTGGGTTAGGATGGTGGGCACATATTGAATTAGCTTGGTCAAGGGGGTTGGTCAAATTTGAATTGACATACAATCAATTTGTAGCTACATTGTGCCTATGATTACATCAGATACTGTTCGTGCGCGGATTGATAGTGATACTAAGGCCGCCGCCAGCAAGGCGCTTGCGGCGATGGGGCTGTCGGTGTCCGATGCCATTCGCATGATGCTTCGCCGTGTGGCAGATGAGCAGCAGCTGCCGTTCGAGGTAAAGGTTCCCAATGCTGAAAGCTTACAGGCCAAAAATGAATTGGAGGCAGGTAAAGGCAAGCGGTTCAAGTCTGCCGACGCGCTATTTGACGATCTGGGTATTTGATCTTTGCGTGATGTAATTCGGTCAACGGCATTCAAGAAAGATGTCAAACGCTCTGAAAAGCGCGGCAAAGATATGGCCAAGCTGAAAGCTGTCTTGACGCTTTTAGTCAACGACCAACCCCTTGAACCCCGACACCGCGATCACCCGCTAAAAGGAGATTGGGTTGGATATCGCGACCTGCATATCGAACCGGATTGGTTGTTGCTGTATCGGGTGACCGAGACGGAGTTGATGCTGGCAAGAACGGGAACGCATTCGGATTTGTTTGGGGAATAGAATGATTTTGTCAGTGGTATATGTGTTGAGCAACCCAGCAATGCCGGGATTGATTAAAATTGGTAAGACTCAAAACGAAGATGCGACCATTAGGATGAGTCAGCTCTATACCACAGGCGTGCCTTTCCCGTTTGATGTTGAATTCGCCTGCAGAGTACCAAACCCTGATGAAGTGGAACGTGCACTACATACGGCTTTTGCCCCGCAACGTGTAAATCCAAAACGGGAGTTTTTTAAGATTGACGCGGCACAGGCTATTGCAATTCTAAAGTTGTTACACGTTACGGATGATACCAATGAATTTCAGATACCAGACCCGAACTTAGATCAATCTGAAACCTTGGCTGCAGCCGAATTTAAAAAACGTCGTCCCCCTCTAAATTTTGAAGAAATGAGAATCCCTACCGGCTCAATTTTGACATCTAATGTAATTGATGTGAGCGTCAGAGTCCTTAGTCCGAAAAAGGTGGTGTGGGACCATGAAGAAATGTCTTTAACTGCAGCGACACGTCGTGTCCTTGATTTGTCATACAGCGTAGCTCCGGGTCCATATTGGCATTTTGAAGGCAAAACTATTTCAGAAATTTATGAGGAAACATATCCGTTTGACGAGTGAGAAATCACTCCCACTCGATTGTCCCCGGTGGCTTGCTGGTGTAATCATAGACCACCCGGTTAATGCCCTTCACCTCGTTGATGATCCGCGTGCTGACGCGGCTTAAAAACGCGCTTTCGAAAGGATAGATGTCTGCCGTCATGCCGTCGGTGCTGGTAACCGCTCTCAGCGCGCATACATTGTCATAAGTCCGGTGGTCGCCCATAACGCCTACGGTGCGAACGGGGAGCAGCACAGCAAAGGCTTGCCAGATCGCGTCATATAATCCGGCGCTGCGGATTTCTTCCAGGTACACGGCATCGGCCTTGCGGAGGACATCGCAGCGTTCCTTGGTCACTTCGCCGGGGATGCGAATGGCTAGACCGGGACCGGGGAACGGGTGCCGCCCGACAAACTGGTCATTGAGGCCAAGCTCCTTGCCGAGCAAGCGGACTTCGTCCTTGAAAAGTTCACGAAGCGGCTCGACCAATTGCATGTTCATCCGTTCGGGCAAACCGCCGACATTATGGTGGCTTTTGATCGTCACCGACGGTCCGCCGGTGAACGATACACTTTCTATCACATCGGGATAGAGCGTGCCCTGAGCCAGAAAGTCTGCTCCACCAATTTTCTTGGCCTCTTCGTCAAACACGTTGATGAATTCACCGCCAATGAACTTGCGCTTCTTTTCCGGATCAGTGACGCCTGCCAGCCCCGCCATGAAGCGTTCCTCGGCATCGACCACCACCAGCGGGATATGATAATGTTCGCGAAACAGCGTTTCGACCTGTTCGCGCTCATTCATCCGGAGCAGGCCGTGATCGACGAAAACGCATGTCAGCTGATCGCCAATTGCCTCATGAATCAGGATAGCGGCAACCGAGCTATCAACGCCGCCAGACAGCCCGCAAATGACGCGGCCAGAGCCCACCTGTTCACGGATCTCCGCAATCTTTGTGGCGCGGAATTCGGCCATGGTCCAATCACCCGCAAGCCCGCACACCTGATGCACAAAATTCGAAATCAGCTTCGCGCCGTCTGGCGTATGGACGACTTCGGGGTGAAACTGGATGCCATAATATTTGCGCGCTTCATCGGCGATAAAGGCATATGGCGCGCCCTGGCTGGTCGCCACCACTGCAAAGCCCGGGGCAAGGGCTGTCACCCTGTCGCCGTGGCTCATCCACACCTGATGCTTTTCGCCGCTCACCCAAAGCCCTTCAAACAGGCCGCAGGGCTTCTCCACCTCGATAAAGGCGCGACCAAATTCGCCGCCTCCTTCCCCGCCGCCCTCGACAAGGCCACCCAGCTGCATCATCATCGTTTGCTGGCCATAGCAAATGCCAAGGATCGGTAGGCCGCTGTCAAATACACATTGCGGCGCGCGGGGAGAGCCTTCATCGGTGGTGGAGGCGGGGCCGCCTGAAAGGATGATCCCCTTGGGCTTCATCCGTTGAAAGGCCTCTTCGGCGGAGTTGAACGGCGCAATTTCGCTATACACGCCCGCTTCGCGCACGCGGCGGGCGATGAGCTGGGTTACTTGCGAACCGAAATCGATGATAAGGATGGAATCAGAAGGCTGTATAGTCATGAGGTCCGTTAAAGGAGCGGACCGTCGGTGTCCATATATGCTACACCAGCGGAACCGTTCATCGCGCGTCAATCCGGTCGGTGCATATCTGCGCGCCCTAAGTTGCAACAATTGAAGGAAATTTGCATGATTGGTAAATCTGTTTTGATGGGTGTAGCCGCTTTATCACTTGCTGCCTCAGGCTATGCTGCGACGCAGGCTCGCAAAGCTGGCGCAGACGCCAACAATGATGGCAGCATCAGTTCGGTTGAATCGAACGCTGCTGCTGCCGCGCGCTTTGCCAAAATGGATGCCAATGGCGACAATAAGATTGATGCGTCAGACAAGGATGCCCGGTTAAAAGCACGTTTTGCATCTATGGACAGCGACAATAACGGTTTGATCAGCGAAGCTGAATTCATAGCGGGTCATAAAGGTGGCCGGGAAAAGCATGGCATGCGCGGGCACGGTGGCGGCCATAAAGGCGATCGCAAAATGGGACTTCTGAATCACGATACCAACGGCGACAAAGCCGTGTCTCGGGAAGAGTTTATGGCAAATGCTGTTGCTCGTTTTGGCAAGGCCGACGCCAATTCGGATGGAATAATTAGCGCAACCGAAAAGCAGTCTTTGCGCGCGGAGAAACGTGCGGCTCGCAAAGAGCGCAGAAAAGACCATCGCAAGGAAGCTGCTAACTAAGACGCCACAGCAGAGCGAACTCGAGATCGATGTTGGGCCGCTTGCCTTCGGTTAGCGGCCCGCCTCCTTTGCCTCAAAAACCCGGTTGCAATGTAGGATTTCAACTGGCAGCGCTTGGTGGAATGTCGGTGGCTGCACTATGCACTAAACGGGCAACACAACCCGCAATCCGGATTGCAACGTATCTCCTTTCGTTGCGCGCATGCCGGTGAGGATAATATTGATGATCTGCTGCAATTTTTCATCGCTTAAGTTGTCGCGCAACATCACTATTATGTCGGGGTTGCAGTAAGGCTGCACCATCTGATTTATCAAAGAAACTGCGCGGTCGATTGAAATGCCTTCAAAATAGCCTTTGTCCATCGCCTCAGCGACAATCATTGCAAGATAATGATCGCCTAGATCGACATATCCGCGGATCACTTCGAAATATTTTGCGCCGAGTTCGCAGTAAGATTTGAACAGTTCGGGATCAGCGTCATATCGGTCGAGCATCGATGCGAAGCGCATCGCGAAAAATTGATATAGCTTCTCTTCGACAGGCAAGCCGGATGCTGTCACTTGCTCCATGATCGCGATTTTGTCGGCGAACCAGTTTTCCGCACCAGCCTCGAGCAGCGCTTCTTTGCTCTCGAAAAACCGGTAGATATTGGACGGTGACATGCCCGCTGCTGCCGCAACTTCAGCCATGCTAATTTCGACAGCACCGCGTTCGCGCACTATGTCTTCAACGGTATCAAGCAGCTCTTTACGACCGGCTTCGATATCGGTTTGGGGACGGGCCATAGGAGCCTCCTGTATTATCGCTATATGACAGTTTTATGATTTATGACTTTTTTCGTCATTATTCAATGTCAAACAACGGCAGCTGATCGCGTTCGGATACTGTTTCGCCGGTTTCAAGGTTATAGAGACCAAGCCCAAGCAACCGTATCCCTTGCTCAACCGGCATTAGGCTCTCGAGCAGCGACATTCCAATCATCGCATATTCCGATTTTCCGCTGATACTCGATGGCGTTGATCTCGACCTAGTGACGGTACGGAAATCTGCATATCGTGCCTTTAGCGTTACGGTACGGCCCCGCGCTTTGGTGCGCTCAATGCGTTGCCAGCTGACGTCGATGATGTCTTCGATCGCATCGCGTAATTCTTCCTCGCTGCGCTTGTCATCAAAATAGGTTGTTTCGGCGCTCACCGATTTTCTGACGCTATCGGGGTTGACCGGCCGGTGGTCGATCCTGCGTGCCGCCAAATAAAGGTAGCCTCCCCAGCTCCCGAAATGGCGCATCAACCAAGCTTCGTCTTTGTCACGCAAATCTGCGCCGGTCTCTATGCTAAGCCGCGCCATTTTTTCGGCAGTTCGCGGGCCTACGCCGTGAAAGCGGCGGACCGGAAGGCTGGCGACAAAGGCCGCGCCCTCATCGGGCAAAATCACGCAAAGCCCGTCGGGCTTGTTCTGGTCGCTTGCAAGCTTTGCAATGAACTTGTTGTAACTCACCCCCGCGCTTGCGGTCAGACCGGTTTCTTCGCGTATGGCGGCGCGAATTGATTTGGCGATTTTGACGGCCGAACCAATGCCTTGCTTATCAGAAGTCACATCAAGATAGGCCTCGTCGAGCGACAAGGGCTGGATGAGGTCAGTGTGCCGTGCAAAAATCTCCCGAATGTGGCGGGACACTTTTCGGTATTCCTCAAATCGATGCGGCACAAAAATCAGATCGGGGCAAAGCCGAACCGCTCGGGAAGATGGCATCGCCGAACGCACGCCATATTTGCGCGCTTCGTAGCTAGCCGCAGCCACCACCCCGCGTTTGGAGGAGCCACCGACTGCCACCGGCTTACCGCGCAAGTCTGGATTATCGCGCTGCTCAACGCTCGCAAAAAAAGCATCCATGTCGATATGGATGATCTTACGAATAGGAATGGCACCGTCGCTGGACATATTTTGGTTTAGCGTTTTCAATTGCTTTGCGCAAAACTTAGCTGGCCTATGCGGCGCTCTGCTTGCATAGGCGCGTTATGACAAGCACACCGCAATATGTAGCTCCGCAGCGCCAAGTTGGTAGCAAGGAACTCATGGCACTTATGGCACTGGTCATGGCGCTCGGTGCGCTTGGGACTGACATGATGTTGCCGGCCTTCCCGGAAATGGTGCGTGATTTGGCGATCGCCCCGTTCAACCACGTACAATATGTCATCATGATTTATGCGCTGGGGCAGGGGATCGGTTCGCTGTTCTTTGGTTCGCTTGCTGACCGGTTTGGCAGGCGACCGGTGCTGATCTGTGCGATTGCAACCTACGCGATCATGACGCTTATTTGCGGTTATTCAGCGGATTTTGAAATTCTGCTGGCATTGCGCTTTTTCACCGGCTTTTCAGCAGCGGCTTTGGGTGTTGTCGCTATTTCGGTGGTTCGTGATCGCTACACCGGCGACGAAATGGCGCAACGCCTTTCAATGATATTTCTGATTTTCATGATTGTGCCGATTATTGCCCCTTCGCTCGGGCAGCTCGTGTTGAAGTCGGCAGATTGGCGCGGAATATTCTCTGCAATCGCGGCAATTTCGATTCTCTGCATCACCTGGGTGGTTGTCCGCCTGCCGGAAACTTTGAAAGCCGAGCATATAATTGCGATCACGTCCGCGGAACTTAAACGTACGTCGAAGGCGGTTGTTACCCACAGGTCGGCTGTTGGTTACCTTTTGGCAGGCGGCATAATTCAAGGGACTATTTTAGGGTTTCTTACGTCCTCGCAACAAATCATCGATCAAGTGTTTCACGACAAAGATAATTTCGGCCTTTATTTTGCGATTGTCTCGGTTGGCATTGCTTGCTCCAATTTGGGCAATTCGCAGATTGTGACGCGGTTCGGTGCCCGACGTGTGCTGCAAACCGCGATGATTATTTTCATTTTTGTCGGGGCAGGGCAGCTTTTAGCGTCAATTTACGCGCCCGCGAGTTTGCCACTCTTCATCGGTTTGTTGACGGCCAATTTGAGCATGCTCGGCTTTATCGGAACAAATTGCGGCGCGATAGCAATGCAACCCTTTGGCACGATGGCCGGAGCCGCTTCTTCCTTTCAAACATTTGCGCGGATGATGGTGGCAAGTGCGGTCGGAGGTTTGATTGGGCAAAGTTTTAACGGCACAGCAACGCCCTTTGCCTTTGGGTTTATGCTGTCGGGAATAGCTGCCTTTTTCTGCGTGATATGGGCGGAAGGTGGCAAGCTGTTCACAAGACCGGGAACGACAAAGATCGGCCCTGTCTGATTAATGATTGCCATTGCTACTACTTGAAACGTACAAAAAAAGGGAGGCTGAAGCCCCCCTTTTCTTTGAACGGTATCTGACCTGATCAGTCGTGCACTGGTCCGGGGAACTCTCCCATCTCGGGCGCATCGTCTTGTGGTTGGCCATGCTGCAAATTTGAATTGCGCATGCCGTAGACGAAGTACAAAATAACCGCGCCAACCAGGAACCAACCGAAGATCTGCAATATGCGGCTCTCGATTGCGGTGATCAGATAGAAGCACGACAAAATGCCAAGTACCGGTGTTACTGGATAGAATGGCACCTTGAAGCCGCGTGGCAACTCTGGCGCTGCACGGCGCAGATACATCACCGATAGGCAGACAATCGCGAATGCCGCGAGTGTACCGACCGAAGTCATGTCACCCAGCACGTTGATGTCGAAAAAGCCTGCAGCAAGTGCTGTCATCAAGCCAACAACCAAAGTGTTGATCCACGGCGTTTGGTACTTTTTATGCACCGTGGCAAACACACGCGGCAGCAATCCGTCGCGTGCCATGGTGTAGAAGATGCGCGTTTGTCCGTACATCAGAACCAGCACAACCGAGGTTAGACCAATGATCGCACCGACCTTAATGATCTTGGCAAACCAAGCCCATTGCGGCCCAAAGCTGTTGACGACAACCGCCACTGGATCGGGAACGTCAAGCGTCTTGTAGTTGACGAGCAATGTCATGATGGCGGCGACCAGCATATAGATCACTGTGCAGACCAGAAGCGAACCGATGATGCCAAAGGGCATATCCTTCTTCGGATCTTTCGACTCTTGGCCGGCGGTCGAAACCGCTTCAAAGCCGATATAGGCGAAGAACACGATCGATGCGGCGCGCATAACACCTTCCATACCAAACTTACCTTCGCCTTCATTCGCTGGAATGAAAGGCGTCCAGTTTTTGGCAGCCAATTCGCCAAAGTTAGAAAGCACCATCCATCCACCGACGAGGATGAAAGCGGTCAATACGCCCACCTTAATCGCTACAATGGCATTGTTGACCTTGGCAGATTCTGACACGCCAAGAACGAGCAGTGCCGATAGTGCGATACAGATGAAGAAAGCAGGAAGGTTGAAGATGCCCATGACCTGCGATCCATTGACCAGCAGTTCAACGCCGTCTTTCTTGATTGGCAGGCCGGTTGGACCCGTCCATTCGGGCGGTATGACGAGCGACAAGTCGGCAAGTAAGCTGACGACATAGCCCCCCCAACCCACTGCAACCACTGACGCAGCCAAGCCGTATTCCAACAGCAGCAGCGAGCCCATGATCCAGGCTACAAACTCGCCAAGCGTCGTGTAGCTGTAAGTATATGCCGAGCCCGAAACGGGCAAAGTTGAAGATAATTCCGCGTAACAAAGTCCCGCAAAAGCACAGACAATACCTGCGACAACGAACGACAACAGCACAGCTGGACCAGCATGCAGCGATGCCGCACTGCCTGTCCGCACGAAAATACCTGCACCGATGATGCAGCCGATGCCAAGTAACAACAAATTCCATTTGCCAAGCGTGCGCTTTAACTCGCTCGTTTCGGTTTCACGTTGCACCTGTGCGATGGATTTGCGGGCAAACATGCGCTGCACAATTCCGACATTCTGATTATTCGCCATTACGACTCCCCACTATTTTTAATGGCGAGAGCCTAACCTCAATTCGACACGGTGCAACCGATAATCACCGCGAAAGCATTGGCCCGAGCGGTTTTCCACCAAAAATATGCACATGAAGGTGCGGGATCTCTTGGTGACTATGGAAACCGGTATTCGCGAGAATGCGATAACCCGGCTCTACAAGCCCTGCATTTCTGGCGACCAAGCCAACCGCACGAACAAACCCCACGATTTCTTCGTCGCTGGCACGCTCGGTGAAATCATCCCAGCTGACATAGGCGCCCTTTGGGATAACCAATATATGCTCGGGTGCTTGTGGGTATATATCGGGTAAAGCATAAGCCCAATCATCCTCATAAATCACGGTGCTTGGGATTTCGCCGCGCAGGATTTTGGCAAAGATGTTTTGATCATCATAGGGCAGCGTTGCATCAACAGGCATAGCTCAATCCTTCCTTGCTGCCTTTTCGGCCAGACCTGAGACGCCTTCACGCCTCTCAAGCTCTTTCAGAACGTCGTCGAAAGGAACATCAGCTTCGTTGAGCAAAACGAGCAAATGGAATAGCAGATCAGCGGCTTCGGCAGTCAGGGACGCTTTGTCACCTGATAGAGCAGCAATCACTGTTTCGGTGGCCTCTTCGCCAAGTTTTTGCGCAATTTTTGACCGGCCTTTGGAAAAAAGCGATGCGACATAACTATCGCTATTGGCACTTGCGCGCCGCCCGGCAATGACAGCTTCCAATTTTGATATGGTGTCAGTCATCTTTTCGACTTGCTCCGTCTAGCCGTAGCGCGGCAACCATTGACCGATCCTCTGCGGGAATCAAACCTTCGAGCACACTGCAGAAGCCATCGACAGCATCTTGTCCCGCAGAAGCATATGCGGTCGAGAGGCCATTGTTGAGCGCTGCAAATAATTGCGCCTCGAACGCCACGCCACCGGTGGACAGGCGAAGCAACTTTTGGCGCCGGTCCTCTTTGCCGCTATTCGCTTCGATCAAACCGCGCGATGTCAGGTCGTTGAGAACGCGGCCCAGCGATTGCTTGGTAATTGCCAAAAGCCGCAACAATTCACTGACAGTCAAGTCTGGCTGACGCGCTATGAAATAGAGCGCGCGGTGGTGCGCTCTACCAAGACCCTGTTTGGCCAATCCCTCGTCAATGCTTCGCGTCAGGCGTGTGTAACCGAAATAAAGTAGCTCAACCCCGCGGCGGATTTCATCCTCGCGCAGATAATGCGGCAAAGCTTCATCTGATTTCTCAGCGGCGAGGGCGTGCATTACTGGAGATGGGACAGCCATATTGACGTATCTTTAAGCAAGCCATAATAGAGTGCAAGCAATAACTGTTCAAATAAGGCCCTTTCCTATGTCCGAAAATTTCGTGATCGAACGCAATGCCAATCCTGTGGATCCGGCGCGTCGAGCGGAGTTGCTTCAGGATCCGGGTTTCGGAAAGACCTTCACCGACCATATGGTCATCATCCGCTATAACGAAGCGCAAGGCTGGCATGATGCGAAGGTGACGGCGCGCGCGCCGCTAACGCTTGACCCTGCGACGGCGGTTTTCCACTATGCGCAAGAGATTTTTGAAGGATTGAAAGCCTACCGTCTGGCAGACGGCGAAATGGCTTTGTTTAGGGCAGACGCAAATGCTGCGCGGTTTAATAGGTCCGCCAGGCGCCTGGCTATGCCCGAGCTACCGGAACAGGTCTTTGTCCATGCGGCAAAAGCGCTGGTCAACATTGATCGTGACTGGTTTCCGCCCGTTGAGGGCGGGTCGATCTATCTGCGCCCCTTCATGATCGCCAGCGAAGTGTTTCTGGGTGTAAAGCCGTCGTCGGAATATATTTTCATGGTAATAGCCGCAGCCACCGGAAATTATTTCAAAAGCGGCGCGCCGGCGATCAAGATTTGGGTGTCGGATGATTACACCCGTGCTGCGCCTGGCGGGACCGGGGCAGCGAAATGCGGCGGCAATTATGCCGCCAGCTTGACCGCCCAAAGCGAGGCAATTGCACAAGGATGCGATCAGGTTGTGTTTCTTGATGCAGCCGAACGTCGCTGGGTCGAAGAGCTTGGTGGCATGAACCTGTTCTTCTTGTTCGATGATGGTTCGATCCTGACTCCCCCCGCAGACGGCACAATTTTGGAAGGCATCACGCGAGGATCGCTGATTGAGCTCGCACGCGCTCAAGGCTTGAGGGTTCGGGAAGAGCGCTACTCGATGGACCAATGGCGCAACGACGCCGCGTCGGGCAAGTTGACCGAAGTGTTTGCTTGCGGCACTGCGGCGGTGGTAACGCCTGTGGGAAGCGTTCACGGCAAAGACGGAAGCTTCACCATCGGTGCGGGCGGCCCGGGGCAGATTACGCAGGCGCTTCGGCAACAATTGGTCGATATACAGCGGGGCACGGCCGCCGACCTGCACGGTTGGGTGCAACGGATCAGCTAATTTGATGATTCTGGTGATTGCGTTCATTAGTTGAATCGCATAAGGCCGCCGCGTTCGGAAGCATACTATGCAGTTTCGAGCCGAGTTGGGGTGTCGCCAAGTGGTAAGGCACCGGCTTTTGATGCCGGCATTCGCAGGTTCGAATCCTGCCACCCCAGCCATTTTGTAAATGTTTGTAACGCTGGCTCCATAAAGTTGGCTAGAGTTACATTTTCGCCTATAATCCCCTTATAAATTAGAAAAAAGCCTGTCGTAGGTTGAGTTTGGGGAAGCAAATAATGCGGATCGCAATTGCAGATGACGAGGCAGACGTAATTGCCTTTCTGCGCAATATTATCGAAGGGATGGGGCACAGCGTAGTTAGCTTTAGCGACGGCGCACAGTTGTCCAAAACCCTTGTTCGTGAAACTTTCGATTTGCTCATCATGGATTGGAGCATGCCCAATAAGGACGGGCTTGCGACGCTCGAATGGATGTCAAAAACGCTGTCGGAGCGTCCGCCCGTCATCATGATGACGAATCGGACTGCGAAAAAAGACATTAGCGACGCACTAAATGCCGGCGCTGATGATTATATCACTAAACCCGAAGACCCTGCAGTGATTGAGGCTCGCATCAATGCACTGCTCCGTCGCAGCAGTGGTTCTGGTGCCTTTGATGTCGAGGCGGTGTACGGCAAGTATAAGCTGAACCGGATCAATCAAACCGTCGCTTTTGATGATAATGAAATGACACTCACTGCCAAAGAATTTGAATTGGCCGATATGTTCTTCCGCAATGCAGATCGCACCCTGTCGCGCAATTACATCATGGAAACGATCTGGCGCACGACCGCTGCACTGGCAACACGAACGCTTGATATGCATATATCGCGGTTGCGTGGGAAGCTAGATTTGAAACCAGAAAACGGCTTTCGCATTTTTACGGTGTTCGGCTACGGTTACAGACTGGAGTCGATCATTACGGCTTGAGGAGAGCCACGACATGTTGAAGCCTTTTCACGCGCTGACGTTCATTTTTTTTGGCCTTACGTTTTCGTCTAGCGCAATCGCTGCCGAAAATGAGGATGTGTTGACCTACCGCATTGCGAAGGGCGATACGCTAATAGCGCTCGCCGACAAATATATGCTGCGGGCAACTGATTTCCGCATTGTCCAAAAGCATAATCGCATTGCCGATCCCCTAAAATTAACGGTTGGTCGGGAAATCTCGATTCCGCGTTCGGTGTTGAAATACCAAACTGCCAAAGCCCGTGTTATTTCGGTTCGCGGCGAGGTCTTCACGGCGGGCGCCGACGGTCCGGCAACTCCGGCAAGCAATGGCCAGATACTTAGTGAAGGTTCGGCTATAGCGACCTCGGTTGCTTCCTTTGCGACATTACAGCTTGATGATGGTTCCAAAGTCTCGCTGCCTTCGAACAGCAAACTTGGCATCCGGTTGTTGCGTAAATATGTTCTGGGGGGTGCCATCGACTATGATTTTGCGGTTGAGAAAGGCGGTGCCAGGTCTTCGGTTATCCCTGCTAAGTCAACCCAAGACCGCTACCGTGTTCGCACTCCCAAGGCTGTATCCGCAGTGCGCGGTACCGATTTCCAATCGCGCTATGATGATGCAACGGGTATGGATTTTGCCGAAGTTGTTGAGGGCGCGCTTGCAGTGGGCGGTCAGGGACAAGCAGAAACCAGCCTGCCTGCGGGCAACGGTTTGGCACTGACGGCTAAGGGCAACATGATCAAAGAAGTGCTGCTTCCCGCCCCTGAATTGGATAAGCCCGGCAGGTTGCAAGCAGATGTTCTTGTGAAATTTCGAGCACGCAGTGCGACGGGAGCCGCCGGGCAACGATTCGCGTTGGCCAGCGATGCCGGATTTGTCGAGCAATTGGCTGACCAGAAAACCGTCGGCGACAGCGCGGAATTTAGCGACCTGCCAAATGGCAATTACTTCATTCGCGCGCGTTCCATTTCTGCAAATGGCATAGAAGGTATGCCGGTAACCTACGCGTTTAAGCGCCGCCTAAACAGTGTTGGGGGCGCCGCGGGAAAAGGCTATGAAGGCTTTGCCTTTAAATGGACTGGCAGCGGCGAGGGCGTTCGGCGCTATCATTTTCAGCTCTTCAAGGGCAGTCCATCTAATGTTGCCTTTGTCGATGAACCTGCGATCGAAGGCGAACAGATAATCCTTTCAGACCTGCCACCGGGTGATTATTTTTGGCGCGTTGGTGCAAAACAGCATGCGCAAAACGAATATGCTGAAAACTGGACGCCATTTGAGAAGTTAAGCGTCGCAGCCCCTTGATCTTATGCAAAGACTTGGCGAGAGTTGCACATGAACTTGCGGCTTCGCCTTGCTATTGAATGGATTGTCATCGGGCTAATCGCGACGGCACTCGTTTTGACGTTGCTCTATCGCAATAGCGCAAGCGCATTCGACAATCTGTTTTTTGACGAGTTGCAGTCGGCTTCGCAGCCCAAGGCCGATGATAATATCTTGCTTGTCACTATCGATGAAGCCAGCCTGGCCAAGCTCGGCAGATGGCCTTGGCCGCGCGAATATCACGCCAAAATCTTGGAAAAGCTGCAAGCGTCATCTCCCCGTTCGATTTTGCTAGATGTCATATTAAGCGAAGAAAGCGATGCGTCGTCTGATGCGCGGTTGGCAAACGCCATGCGCGGAATTTCACCGGTTTTTATTCCACTGCATTTCAGCTCGCCGGGTAGCGAAGGCAGAAATTACGATGCCGTGTTTCCTATTGAACAATTCCGTTCCTCTGCTCGAGCCATAGGACATGTGAATGTCGACTTTGATGATGACGGCGTCGTGCGCAGAACGAGCCTTTGTTTCAAACCCGATGAAAAGGGATCGATTTGGCCGCATATAGTCGAGCAGCTTTACCGGACGACAGATAGAAAAACTCCTTCAAAAGCTTATTCTTCAACACCGTGTAATGAACCATTGATGTTGCGATTTTCACCACGCAGCAGCTTTGCCGAGATATCTTATTCCGAACTGCTCGAAGGTAATGTGCCGACAAGTTTCATAAAGGGTAGGGACGTGTTCATTGGAGCAACCGCAGCGGGAATGGGCGATAACTTTCCGACACCGAATGCCGACGGAGGATTGCTGCCCGGAATTGAAATCATGGCGAATGTTTTGGCGTCGCTGCGGACTGGTAATTTCATCAAGCCTTTGTCATTCGCGATGAGCGCCGTTTTAACCCTAGTGCCGATGTGGTTGCTGCTGATCGGCTTTTTGCGGTGGCGGCCGCGTGCGGTGTTGATTGCATCCTTGACGCTCGTGGCCGTGATACTGGCCGGTTCGGCGCTACTGCTTGGTGCAAATATATGGTTCGCGCCGGGCGCTGCGTTGCTGGGCATATTATTTGTTTATCCACTATGGGGTTGGCGTCGATTACAAGCGATGAGCGATTTTTTCGGGCATGAACTGGGCGCGCTGAAACAGGAAAATGAAATCGCCAATATGCCCACTGCCAAGTTACAGGGCACAGATCTGGTTGGCAGGCAAAGTGCGGCCCTTGCAGAAGCGATCGATCATATTCGCGACCTTCGGCGGTTTGTCTCTGATGCTCTCGATGATTTACCCGATCCGATGTTTGTGACCGATTTGGCGGGAAAGGTCACGCTGACAAATGATGAATTTGACGTCCGTTTTGGCAAAGAGACGATGGGCAAGTCGCTTGACCAATTCCTTGATAGTTTTGTGGCTTCGTCATATCGGCCCGCGGTTGACCGGTACTTGGCGTTGCGCAAAGATGGTGACTCCGACGCTGAAGCTTCCTCAGACTCCTTTGTTCGGTTTGAAACGCTGGGCGCGCAAACTTATGTTATGCGGCAGGCGCCGATCAACAGCGATCAAGATGAACTGCGGGGGCAAATTCACTATCTCGCCGACATATCTGCGCTCGCCAACGCTCAAGAGGAACGCGAGCAAGTCTTGCAGCTGCTTTCGCACGATATGAGAGCGCCACAATCGGCTATTATCGCAGCACTTTCCGGTAAGCTTGACGAGGGAGCGCGTGACCGAATTGAGCGAAACGCTAGGCGAACGATGCAGCTTGCGCAGGATTTTGTCGACATGGCGCGCATGGAGGATTCCGAATTTGTCGGCGAGGATGTCTTGCTTGCCGACCTGATCAGGGATGTTGCTGACGGACTCTGGCCTCTTGCCAAGGAAAAGGGTGTTCAGATTAATATCATCGACAATTGCGACGCAGGATTTGTCCTTGCTGAGCCGGACAGCCTATCGCGCGCATTTGTGAACTTGTTTGACAATGCTCTGAAATACAGCCCTGAAAAGAGCGAAATTTTGGTCCGAATAGACCGTGAAGAGATTGCTGTACCCATCTTGAAAGTGACAATTTGCGATGCAGGCGCAGGAATTTCCGAAGAAATTTTACCACGCCTGTTCAGCCGTTTTGCGACAACCGGCGAAATGCTTGGACGCAGTAAAGGCATGGGGCTGGGACTGAGTTTCGTTGCTGCAGTGGCCAAGCGTCATGGCGGCACTGTTATGGGGCAGAACAGCAAATCCGGCGGGGCGTGCTTTACACTAAGTTTTCCAGAAGCTGTTGAGCCTGCTGCCTAATTCTTGGATTTGCGCTTAACAACATAGTCGCCGCGCGGGGCACCTAAATCTGCGACGGCAGATGCCGCGAGAAACGGAATTACATCCGAAAGCGGCTGCGCGCAGTGAAATTCCGCTGCGCTACCATGGTAGATGATTGTGCCGTCTGCTTTTCCGGTCAGAACGACGCTCAACTTGTCTTCTCGCGGTTGGCATTTTTTGTTGTTCTTGGCTTTGGCATTTTTTTGGCCAAGCTGTTTTGAGCCAGCGTCGCTTTTTTCGACCACTGCCAAAGATGCCGGGCGCGAAGACAGTGTGACATTAAGCAAAAACGACGCGTCACTCTCCACAAAAAACTGCTTTTGCAGCAGCCGTTGTACGACAAGGTCTGTGGCAGTTTTTAAGCCATCAGAAACTGCCAATTCGGGTGGTTTGAGCGTTTCAAACGTGCCGGGCGAGATGGCGGTTTTTCCCGCGCTACTGACGCGCGTTTCAAACGGTTTGGCGCAAGAAGAAAGGGTAAGTGCCCCCAGGATGACCAGCCCCGAAACTTTCATCGGGTCAGCAAATAATAGCCAACATAGAACCAGCTGAAAATGCCGTGCACTATGGCCCAAAGTACTGATTTATGCGCGGTGTAGCTGATCACCATCGCAAGCGCGCTGCCAAATCCGACACCGGACCTGACTACTTCTCGCCTGACAATTGTCGTGTTTTGCATAGTCTTCAAACCCCTATCATGCGGCTTGTTTTGATCTTTCGGCCAATTCCTGTGTTAGCATATCCGCAATCAAAAATGCCATTTCAAGCGACTGAGCAGCATTCAGGCGCGGATCGCAGTGTGTGTGATAGCGGTCAGCGAGCGCCTCGTCAGTAACTGCGACAGCACCGCCTGTGCATTCCGTGACATTCTGGCCGGTCATCTCGACATGAATGCCACCGGCGAAAGTACCTTCAGCTCTGTGCACAGCAAAAAAGCCGCGAACCTCGGCAAGGATACGATCGAACGGTCGTGTCTTATAGCCGCTGGATGATTTGATGACATTGCCGTGCATCGGATCACAGGACCAGATTACCGGATGGCCTTCGCGCTTGACGGCCCTTACCAGCGCAGGAAGACCGCCTTCAACCTTATCGTGGCCATAGCGCGAAATGAGCGTCATACGCCCCGCTTCACGCGACGGGTTCAGCGTATCCAGCATTCGCAACAGCGCGTCCGGTTCAAGGCTTGGGCCGCATTTAATGCCAATCGGATTGCCAATGCCGCGCAAGAATTCGACGTGGGCTGATCCTTCAAAACGGGTGCGATCGCCGATCCAAAGCATGTGCGCAGACGTGTCGTACCATTTTCCGGTCAGGCTATCTTGGCGCGTCATGGCTTGTTCATAAGGCAGCAGCAACGCTTCGTGGCTGGTATAAAAGCTGGTGCTTTTGATTTGCGGCACAGTCTCTGGCGTTACACCGCATGCGGCCATGAAAGATAAAGCCTCACCGATGCGATCAGCGGTCTCTTTATATTTCTTCGCCCAGGGGCTCCGCCCCATATAGTCGTGGGTCCAGGCATGCACTTGTTGCAGATTGGCATAGCCGCCGTTGCTAAATGCGCGCAGCAGGTTGAGCGTTGATGCCGCTTGGCTATACGCACTGACCATCCGTTTGGGATCGGGTTCACGCCCTTCGGCGCTAAAGGCCATGTCATTGATAATATCGCCGCGGTAGCTAGGCAATTCAACGCCGTCGATGACTTCGGTGTCGGCCGAGCGCGGCTTGGCAAACTGGCCAGCCATACGTCCGACTTTAACCACAGGGACCTTACCCGCGTAGGTCAGCACAACCGCCATTTGCAGGATCACGCGGAACGTGTCGCGGATGTTGTTCGGATGGAATTCGGCAAAACTTTCGGCGCAATCACCGCCCTGGAGCAAAAACGCTTTTCCCACGGCAACCTGTGCCAGTTCGTCTTTCAGGCTTCTTGCCTCGCCCGCAAAAACAAGCGGTGGATAGTTACGAAGCGTCTCTTCGGTTGCGGCCAAAGCTTCCACGTCGCGGTAGGTTGGCATATGCCTACCTTCACGGTCGCGCCAGCTATTGGGCGTCCAACTTGCCGCCATTGTTCATGCTCCTGTTCTGCGATTGTCGTCGCTCTTTAACGGTAAGACCCATATGCGTGCAAGCAAAACGGGCTTCTGATAATTTTACATGCGACGTATCAACAGTTTTGTGACCTTTGGCTGTTAAGTGTTCCCGATGTCTACCGAACTGGCCAATTCTGTAATCACGAGCGTTTTCAATGCGAAACGCTTTCTGGTCGATTTTACGTCGGGTGCAATCGTGAAAGGCGCCGCGAGTTTTGATCTAGAAAAATG
This sequence comes from uncultured Alphaproteobacteria bacterium, assembly GCA_963763915.1. Lineage (GTDB taxonomy): Bacteria > Pseudomonadota > Alphaproteobacteria > Sphingomonadales > Sphingomonadaceae > Sphingorhabdus_B. The sequence goes on along the minus strand of CAVXQH010000001.1, from coordinate 330,246 downwards.
CTGCTATTTGGGGCGGACTAATGCCCTTTTTTGTCCGTCACAGTACATAAAGTAGATCATTAGAATCAGTATGTTACTTCCATTCGTTAATAGACTACTACCTGCGCGTCCCGCGCTGGGACATGCCGAAAATGGCACAAGCGGGTCAATCGAATTTAGACTATACGCAACCTCTCCGGACACTTTTGTTTCGATGGGGCCTCAGGCGTATATGCTACAAGAACCGGTCAGTTTTGACGCAAGGCGTAAGGCGCGGGAGCGATTCCTAAAGCCGCGTCGGCGTTTGATCGGTCGCCGGGAAGTCCTGCTTGTCCTATTGGCATTCAGTCTCTTGGCGCTGGCGCCGTCTTTCGCGCAAATCGGTTCAATTTCGCCCTTTGCCGAGAATCAAGCCCGCGATCCTCTGGTCGGTGCCGCGGAGCGGCCCGAGCTAAATTTCGCAGGATCCGCATTTTATTTCCTAGAGACAGAACGCGCTCAAGCCATCGCTCCGCAAGCTGAAATTGCTCAATACGGTGCCGCAACCGGCCAGACTCCGGCCATTGCAGCCATACAAGAAGCACCCCTCGACTCGCCCAATACCCCTTATGATGTTCCTGGCATCGGCGATGCAGCGCGGCCGTTCGTAATGTCGCCGGGTACAATGGAATATAGCCGGGCGCTTAAATGCCTGACCGATGCCATTTATTACGAAGCCGCAACAGAGGCTGACGTAGGGCAGCGTGCAGTTGCGCAGGTTATCCTGAACCGCATGCGGCATCCGACCTACCCAAACAGCGTTTGCGGTGTGATTTATCAAGGTTCTGAGCGTACTACCGGTTGCCAGTTCAGCTATAGCTGCGATGGCTCGATGGCGCGTCGGCCGTCGCCTCTTCATTGGGAACGCGCACGCCGGATCGCGGCCGCAGCACTTTCGGGCTATGTTTACACACCCGTCGGCATGGCAACGCATTATCATACGGTTCAAATCTATCCTTATTGGGCGCCTAGCCTTCACTTCATCGGCACGATTGGCGCACACCGCTTTTACCGTTGGAAAGGTTCTGCCGGTCGTCCGTCAGCATTCTTCCGTCGCCATGCCGGATTTGAGCCATTCCCCGGACCCAAGCCACGTGCTTACAATCCGCGACAGATCACGCCGATGCTCGATCCTATCCAGTTGCAGAAGCAATATGAGCGCGACTATGCAGCTGCGCGCCTGAAGGCAGAGAATGATGCCCGCGCCACAGCAAAGGCTTCTGTTGGTCTGGCTCCGCCACCTGCGTATCGCGACATTGCGCCCGACGTATCGCCAAGGATCGCGCCTAGCTATCAAGCGCCAAATTACTCGAAAGCAGCGCGCGATCGTGGCGGAGAAGCGGCATATGCCGGTGAAAAGCTGCCCAGCCAAAACAACACAATCAAGCCAGAGTTCCAAAACAGCGGAACATGGAAGAAGCTCCCCACAGGCTAAGCCGCAATATAATGTGACAGCGTGGTTGACGATCACATTTCAATGTGAGAAAGCAATTGCAAGTATCACATTGGAGTCGCTAGCATGTCCACCCAACTTATCGAAAAGCTCCGTTCGCTTGTAACCGATGGTGGGCTGTCGCGCTCGGGACTGGCGCGCGCTGCCGGATTGCACGCAAACACCTTGCGCGATCTCGACCAGGCCGACTGGAATCCCACCGCCGAGACGTTGCGCAAACTCGAATCATACCTGTTCGCCAATGATGACCGGCCTGCGCTTGTGCCCATTGAGGAGATTATCGAAGAAGCGCGTAACGGGCGGATGTATATCCTTGTCGATGACGAAGACCGGGAAAATGAAGGCGATCTGATCATTCCAGCGCAAATGGCAACGCCCGATGCGATCAACTTCATGGCAACACACGGGCGCGGCTTGATCTGTTTGGCTATGACCAAAGGACGCTGCGAGCAGCTTGGCCTCGGCCCGATGGTGAGCGACAACCGCGAAAGCATGGAAACCGCCTTCACTGTTTCTATCGAGGCCAAAGAGGGCGTAACCACGGGAATTAGCGCAGCTGACCGCGCACGCACCATTTCGGTTGCCGTCGATGCTTCAAAGGGGCCAGCGGACATTGTCTCGCCCGGTCATATCTTTCCGCTTACGGCGCGAGAGGGGGGTGTGCTTGTGCGCGCTGGCCATACCGAAGCAGCGGTAGACATAAGCCGTCTTGCCGGACTTAATCCATCGGGCGTTATTTGCGAGATCATGAAAGATGACGGTACTATGGCGCGGATGGATGACATGGTCTCCTTCGCGCGGCTCCACAATCTGAAAATGGGGACTATCCGCGATCTTATCGAGTATCGCCGTCGCCATGACCATTTGGTCGAATGCGTGTCCGAGGCCCCGTTTACATCGGATTACGGCGGAGAGTGGACTGCTAAGACTTACCGGAACAAAATAGACGGAACGACCCACATGGCGCTGCAAAAGGGTCGCGTGATTGAAGGACAGCCGACATTGGTCAGGATGCACGGCATTTCGATTTTCTCGGACATCTTGGGCGCGCCGGGCCCCCGCAAGCGGGTACTGCAGAGGGCCATGATGGAAATCGGCAAGGCAGGGGCAGGCGTCATCGTTCTCTTGATGCCCGATATCGATAAAAGGCTCGAAATGTTTACGGGCAAACGGACCGAAACCGACCTGAGGGTTTACGGCATCGGCGCGCAAATACTTGCGGATCTAAAAATCCATGACATGATCTTGTTGAGTAATGTCCACCGCAATGTGATCGGCCTCGACGGCTATGATCTGAACATCGTGGGCGAACAGCCCATTCCGGAAACATGAACTCTTGTCTCTATCAGCAATAGGGCTGCTGCTCGCCGGATTTTCTGCGATAACGTCGGCATTGTCGCACGCGTTTTTGAAGGCGGGTGAAGACAGGCTGGCACAGCGGGTCTGGTCGTGCCTGATTTGCGCGGCGCTTGCCTGGCCGGTTGCACTTTGGACAGGACCGCTACCGCAAAAATTTTGGCTGTTGATGGCTGGCTTTGCGCTGATTAGCTTCGTTAACCAGCTAAGCCTGATCAGGTCCTATGGACTCAGCGATTTTTCGCATGCTTACCCCGTTGCACGGGGAATTGCGCCATTGGCAATGGCTGTTTTGGGAGTTTTCTGGTTGGGAGACCAGCTATCGGTATTTGGCGTTGCGGGCATCCTCTTGATCACCTCTGGTATCTTGGTGCTGGCGTCGGGCAAAGGGATGAGCCGCCACGGGTGGGGTGCGGCGATTTTTACCGGTGTCACAACCATTGGTTACAATATTCTTGCGGCAAATGGCATGCGAACAACGGTAGATCCGGTCAACTTTATCGCTTGGCTATTTGTGACAGACGGTGTGCTGCTGCCGCTATGGATGACCTTTCAAAATGCACCGGATTTTCGTCCGCGACTATGCCGCACATTCACGGTTGGATGGAAGGCCGGGCTGCTGACGATGGGCTCCTATGCGACGCTCGCCTTTGCGATGCGCTTTGCACCAGTCGGCATTGTTTCGGCAATTCGTGAATCAAGCGTGCTGATTGCACTTGTATTGGCGGCTATGATGCTCAACGAAAGGATGGACCGTCGTCGCATTTTTGCCGGATTACTTGTCGTCACCGGGACCGTTGCGATCATCTTTGACTAGGAGAATGTTATGGCAAAATTCCTGATAGTAGAAGCGCGCTTCTACGACCATCTGAACGATATGCTGGTCGAGGGTGCCAAGGCCGCACTGATTGCTGCCGGGCACAGAGGTGATGTGATAACCGTGCCGGGTGCACTCGAAATCCCCGGAGCCATCGCGTTGGCCGCGGAGAGCGAAAAATATGACGGCTTTGTAGCCATTGGCGTTGTCATTCGCGGCGAGACCTATCATTTCGAGATTGTTGCCGGCGAAAGCGCGCGCGGCATAATGGCGCTTACTATGGACGGCATCGCAATCGGTAACGGCATATTGACTGTTGAAAATGAGGCACAGGCGCTGGAGCGTGCCGATCTCAAGCAAAAAGACAAAGGTGGCGAGGCGGCAAAAGCAGCGATGGCCTTGCTGGCGCTACAGGATCGCTTCGCGTGAAACTGCGGTCGCTTTTGTTTGTGCCCGGCGACCGGCCGGAGCGTTTTGCCAAGGCAGCGACAAGCGGTGCGGACGCAATCATCATTGATTTGGAAGACTCGGTCGCGCTGGATCAAAAGTCCGTCGCGCATGCTGCTGTCGTGGAATATCTTGCCGGTGACCGTGGGGGAGTTCCCACCTTTGTCAGGGTCAATCCAGTCGAGAGCGACTTATGCCAGGCAGACGTTGACGCAATCATTCCCGTGCTACCCGACGGGATTGTCCTACCGAAAACTGAAGGCGCGCGTTCGATCCGTCATCTGCGTTCTATGATCGACGGAGAAATGCCACCGGTGCTGCCGATTGCAGCCGAAAGCCCGGGTGGTGTTCTCGATCTGGGTACTTTGCGCGAAGTTGCCGGCGATTTAGTCGGAATCAGTTGGGGTGCGGAAGATTTGCCCGCAGCCATGGGGGCTGCGACATCGCGCGAGGCCGATGGCAGCTACACACCGCCCTATGAAATGGTGCGTTCTTTCACGCTGATTGCCGCGCATGCCGCTGGTGTGCTGGCGATCGATACTGTGTTCCCGGGCTTTAAGGATGTCGACGCGCTGGCGGCTTATGCGCGGCGCGCGGCGCGGGACGGCTTTACCGGCATGCTCGCCATCCATCCTGCACAAGTAACGGTCATCAACGAGGCGTTCACACCGTCGCCTGAGCAAATCGCACATGCACAAGCTGTCATTGCTGCCTTTGCCGCCAATCCGGGTAAGGGCGCGCTGCAGCTGGACGGTAAGATGATCGACGCGCCGCATTTGAAAGCGGCACACGCGATTTTGGCGCGTGTTTAGCGTTGTTTCTATGCTTCCTCGGGTTTGCCCCGAACCGCCTTGCCAATCTGCCATAGCGTAAACAACCCAATCCCTGCCCAGACGATGTTGAGCACTGTCGAGGGGATCGCGCCGTGCGCGCCGCTGTTGATGGTAAAGCCGATCGCGCCGAAGACGTTCATCCATTGAAATGTCGGCGAACGCCCGTCGAGCTTTCCCATTGAAACCAGAATATAGGCGCCAAGGATCAGCGTCGCGCCGATCCAACCAACGACTTCGATTGCAATTTCAGTGGCGGTCATTCGCGGTTAGGCCGCAAGTTTACGCAGCACATAATGCAGGATGCCACCGTTCATGAAATACTCGACCTCGTTTGCGGTATCGATCCGGCAGAGCGCAGTGAAGGCGAAGGTTGAACCGTCTTGGCGTGTCACATTGACGGTGACGTCCTGGCGCGGCTTGAGGTCTGCAACGCCCGTGATCGTGAAGCTGTCGTCGCCGGTCAAGCCAAGGCTAGCGCGGGTGTCGCCGTCTTTGAACTGCAACGGCAATACGCCCATGCCGACGAGGTTGCTGCGGTGGATACGTTCAAAGCTTTCGACGATCACTGCGCGAACGCCGAGTAGGTTGGTGCCCTTTGCAGCCCAGTCGCGCGAAGAACCGGTGCCATATTCCTTGCCCGCGATGACAACGAGCGGCGTGCCGTCGGCTTTGTGCTTCATTGCCGCGTCGTAGATCGGCATGACTTCGCCAGCATATTTCGACATGCCGCCTTCGATACCGGGGACCATTTCGTTCTTGATGCGGATGTTGGCGAAGGTGCCGCGCATCATGACTTCGTGGTGGCCGCGCCGCGCGCCGTAGCTGTTGAAATCAGCTTTTGCGACCTGTTGATCCAGCAGCCATTTCCAGCTGGTGAATCAGCCTTTATCGATCCCGCAGGCGAAATATGATCGGTGGTGATGCTGTCGCCCAGCACCGCCAGCGGCTTCGCGCCGACAATGTCGTTCACCGCAGCCGGCGTCATGCTAAGGCCATCGAAATAAGGCGGGTTCGCGACATAGGTGCTGCCCGGCCGCCAGGAATAAGTCTCACTGCCCTCGACCTTGATCGCCTGCCAATGCGCGTCACCGGCATAGACCGAGGCGTAGCGGCTTTCGAACATCTCGCGCGAAATCGACGCGGACATGGCTTCGGCGACTTCGGCGTTGCTTGGCCAGATATCGCGCAGATATACGTCCGCACCGTCGCTGCCCACACCAATCGGCGTTGTGGTAAAATCGCTCGTTACGGTGCCCTTTAGCGCATAGGCCACCACCAGCGGCGGCGACGCGAGGAAGTTGGCGCGCACGTCGGGCGACACGCGGCCTTCGAAATTGCGGTTGCCCGAGATGACCGAAGCCGCGACAATATCATTGCCGTTGATCGCCTTTGAGATTGGTTCGGCAAGCGGCCCTGAATTCCCGATACAGGTGGTGCAGCCGTAGCCGACAAGGTTGAAACCAACAGCGTCCAAATGCTCCTGCAATCCGGCCTTGACCAGATAATCGGTGACGACCTGCGAACCCGGCGCAAGCGAAGTCTTCACCCAAGGCTTCGGGCGCAGTCCGCGCTCGTTGGCTTTTTTCGCAACAAGGCCAGCGGCGACGAGAACGCTTGGGTTCGAAGTGTTGGTGCAACTTGTGATAGCGGCAATAACGACGTCGCCGTCGCCAATGTCATGGTCCTTGCCTTCAACCGCGACGCGCTTTGCGCCGTCATGCTTATAAGTATCGACCAGGTCCTTGTTGAACACGTCATCGACTTGGGTGAGGATCACCTTATCCTGTGGCCGCTTCGGCCCAGCCAGCGAAGGCACGACGCTGCCCATATCAAGCTCGAGCGTGCTTGTGAAAATCGGGTCAACCGACGGATCGATCCAGAAGCCTTGCTCTTTCGCATAGGCTTCGGTTAGCGCGACGGCCTCCGCGCTGCGCCCGGTCAGGCGCATGTAATCGAGCGTCTTGTCATCGATGCCGAAGAAGCCGCAGGTTGCGCCGTATTCGGGGGCCATGTTGGCGAGCGTCGCGCGGTCGGCGAGCGTCAGCGAGGCAAGACCCGGGCCGTAATATTCGACAAAGCGCCCGACAACGCCGTGCGCGCGTAGCATATTGGTCGCGGTCAGGACGAGATCGGTCGCGGTAATTCCCTCGGCCAGCTCCCCGGTCAGCTTGAAACCAACCACTTCGGGGATCAGCATCGATACCGGTTGCCCCAGCATCGCGGCCTCCGCCTCGATCCCGCCAACGCCCCAGCCCAGCACACCCAGACCGTTGATCATCGTCGTGTGGCTGTCTGTGCCAACGCAGGTATCGGGATAGGCGATGGTCACGCCGTTTGCGTCTTCGCTTGTCCACACGGCCTGCGCGATATGCTCGAGATTGACCTGATGGCATATGCCGGTTCCCGGAGGGACGGCTTTGAAGTTCGACAGCGACTTCGACCCCCATTTCAGGAAGTCATAACGCTCGCCATTGCGGTAATATTCGATCTCGACATTTTGTTCGGCGGCCTTGGGATGGCCGAATTCGTCTACCATTACTGAGTGATCGATGACCAGATGCACCGGAACAAGCGGGTTGATCTTGCTGGTATCGCCGCCCAGCTTGGCAATGGCATCGCGCATCGCGGCAAGATCCACGACGCAGGGAACGCCGGTGAAATCCTGCAACAGCACGCGCGCAGGGCGGTATTGAATTTCGTTTTGGCTTTCAGACGGGTTTTTCTGCCAATCGGCCAGCGCCTGAATATCGGCGGTCGAAACCGTAAACCCGCCGTCTTCAAACCGCAGCAGATTTTCGAGCAGCACTTTCATGCTGAAGGGCAACCGCGATACGTCGCCAACCTTCGCCGCTGCTTTTTTGAGCGAGTAATAAGCGTAATCCTTGCCGCCTACGTTCAGGGTTGAGCGGGTGCCAAGCGTGTCTTGTCCGGTGGCGGTCATGGTGAAATTACCCTTCTATTGTTCACGGCCCTGCGCGGGAATGGGGTAAGGACCTGCCCCTTAAATTCTCCCCAAGCTCCGCTGGGGAGGGGGACCATCCGCAGGATGGTGGAGGGGTGATCAAACCAGCGCAAAGCCAAGAGATTCGACTATCGCGCGCGGCCTAGCGGAAGTGCGGGTTTGGAGCAAGGGGGGTAGGGGGTTGCATTTTCAGCGAATATGGTTCAATCTTACCGGTATGACGCAACACACAAAAGTTTCTGCCAAAGGCCAGGTCGTCATCCCAAAGGACGTACGCGACCGGCTGAAATGGTCGCCGGGAACCGAACTGGAAGTTGTCGACGGACCGGCAGGCGTGATGTTGAGGGCAAAGCCGGCGGTTACAAAAAAACGGCCTTTTAAGGAAACCTTGGCGCGGCTTCATGCAATTGCGGACTATCAAGGGCCGATTGGCAGTGATGAGGACTGGAAAGAGGCCATTGACGCGATGTTTCGTAACGATCCGCAATGGGGCCCACCAAAGCGGTGAAGTCGGTCGATACGAATATTCTGGTTAGGATCATCGTCAGGGACGATCTGAAACAGGCAGAGATTGCCGATGGAGTTTTGCAATCGGGCGTGCATGTTCCGCTGACCGTGTTGCTGGAAACGGCATGGGTGCTTTCGACATTTTACCGGTTTGACCGACAGCGATTAAATGCTGCGTTCGTCGAATTGATCGACAGCGAAGCAATCAATGTCGAGGACGAACCGGCAATCCGCGCCGCGCTGAATTTGCATCGCCAAGGGGCAGACATTGCGGATGTTTTTCACCTTGTCGCAGCGAAAGGTACCGAGGCGTTTGTCACCTTTGACAAGGGTGTGCAGGGCGATGAGCGGATTGGGGTTACGGTGGAGCGGGTTTAACGATGGCTGATTGGTATGGCGTTGACGAATTTGCAAAAATTTATGGAATTCGCACGATAGAAAGTTCCCCCTGAAGTGTCCGTTGGAGCGTATCTCTTACTGACGGAATTACCCCTCACTCAAAACCCGCGTCACTTCATCCAGCGAGCCCTTCACGCGCAGCAACTGATCCTTGCCGAACACCACAAAGCATTCGTCATGCGCATTGTCGGCGGCTTTTACAAATTGCACAATTTCTGGATTGACGGAGATTTTCTGGCCGCGTGTGTCGATCAGGGTGACGAAGGGGATCATGGGGTGTCCTTTGTAAGATTGGTGGGTAATAGGCCGCAGCCCTGAGCCTGTCGAAGGGCGCTTGTTGGATGTCGCGCTAGTCTGATTGGCGCAGTTCTGATTAGCGCAGTTCGACAAGCACCGCACTATGGAATAATCTTTAGAAGTCCGGCGCATTCATATTGCTATTTGGCATACTGGCATTCGAGCAGTGCCGGAAAAAATCACCAAAAGCAAGAAAACACTTTCCTACATAAAACCACATGGGTTAATTTCGATTCGTTTTTCGGTTTTGCGCGGTGCAAGGCCACAAGAAGAAGGAATTGCCTTATGCCCCGCCGCCCCAAAACCGCCGCCCCAAAACCGCCGACGCGGGTGCGCGTGCCTCTCACCCCGCAACCGCGCATGCCCCCGGTACCACAACGATAAACGCTACCGCAACGATACCCGCTACCTCAACGATAAACGCGCAACTTGGCTGCGCGCGGATAAAGCTATGCGAAGCGCGAACATGAACGAACACGCAAAAAACGCGATTCCGTGTCAAATGTGTCAACAAACGAAAGCGCAAAAAACGCGATTCCGTGTCAAAAGTGTCAAAAGTCGAATGTGGTCTTGAGCCCCCGCCTTGGGCTTGGCTGGCAGTTAACCCGACGCTGCCTTAACCCGCAGCGGCCTTGCCCGACGTAACCTGCATGAACAGCGGCTTGGATTTCGCACTTGAGATATGCGTGGCGGCTGCCGCCATTGCATAAGGTGACACGCGGTGGCGGGTGCACAGTCCGCCCGCGCCGTCGCTGACCAGCGGTGTTTCAAACTCTACGCCGACACTGGCTTCGTTGACGCGCAGCGCAGCGCAAACCGCGAGCTGTCCTCCGCCCAAATCAAGCACCAGCCCCGTACCCTCTGGCACGCCGAGCAGCCCCTCGATCCGCGCGCCGTTCTTTGACAGATCGCGCAGAAGCGCGTCATAGCGGTGGTCGTCGTGGATCACGCCGATGCGACGGTAGACCGATCGGCGGTCGGCACGGTATGTTTCGGGGCCGTCGGGCTCGATGCGGAAATCGCCGGTTTGCATGCGCTCGATAATGACATCTTGCTTGAGCGCCTTGGAGTAGATCCACCCCTGAATATAGCGTGCGCCGCGTTCGCGGACCAGGTTGAACTGGTCGAAGGCTTCGACGCCCTCAACGGTGGTTTCCATGCCAAGCGCATCGGAAAGGCCAATGATCGCAGCGATGATCTTGTCGCTATTATGGTCCTTTTGCGTACAGCTATCGACGAAGCTCTTGTCGACCTTGATCTTGTCAAACGGAGCCGACCGCAAATAGCTGAGCGAAGAGTAACCCGTGCCGAAATCGTCAAGCGCCAAGCGAACGCCCAGCCCTTTGAGGACGCGGAAGGTTTCCTCGACCATTTCGCTATCGCCCATGAAGACGCTCTCGGTCAGCTCGAGCTCGAGCCGGTCGGCTTCGAGGCCCGATGCGTCAAGTGCATCGGTGACAACAGAAATCAGGTCGGGATTGTTGAACTGCACCGCCGAAACGTTGACCGCGACGCGAACCGATTTCGGCCACTGCATTGCGTCCAGGCACGCACGACGCATCGCCCAGTTACCGAGCTGAATGATCAGGTCGGATTCTTCGGCGATCGGGATGAAGACATTGGGCCCGACAAAGCCCCGCTCTTCATGTTCCCAGCGCATCAGCGCTTCGAACACGACGACCATATTATCCTCGGTGCGAACGACAGGTTGATAGTGCAGCTCAAGACCGTCAGAAGCAAGCGCCTCGCGCAGGTCTTCCTCAATCAGACTGCGTTCTTCGGCCTCGCTCTTCAGGTCGGACGAATAGAAACGAAATTGCCCGCGTCCGCCGTTTTTCGCGGCATATAGCGACAGGTCGGCATTGTGGATCAGATCGTCTTTTTCTGCGCCGTCATACGGGGCTATCGCGATGCCGACCGACGTGCCGATGGTCGCGCGCTTGTCCTCGATAGGGTAAGGCTGCGAAATGACCTGAATGATCTTGCCGGCGAGTTCGCCCAGCTTGCCGCGATCATCAATATCAGGCAGGATTATCTGGAACTCGTCGCCGCCCAAACGGCCAATTTCCCCGCGATCACCCACGACGCGTTGCAAGCGCTTGGCGACTTGTTTGAGCAGCTCGTCTCCTGCCTGATGGCCAAGCGTATCGTTGACATGCTTGAACCGGTCGAGGTCAAGCATCATCAATGTGCAGGACCGTCCGGTTTGCTTGTACGCGGGCAGGATGCTCTCCAGCCGCCGTGTCATCCGGTGTCGGTTGGCAAGGCCAGTAAGAGAGTCGAACTCGGCGAGCCGCGAGTCTTCGAGGCTACGCTCATATTCAACCGTGATGTCTTTCGCGCTGCCCCTGTAGCCAACGAAGTTCCCCGACTTGTCCGTTTTGGGGTGCGCGGAAATTGTCCACCAGGTCTGGCGTCCGGCCTGTATGGATTTGCCTGCCGAAAAACGCACGATCAGATCAACGATCTTGTTATGCGCCTTCATCTGGAAATTCAGGGGGCGGTCAGATTTTCCTGCCGGGCTGTCGGGATCGATTTCGAACAATTTTGTGAGCTGTTGGCCGAGCAATGCTTCGATTGGTTGCTCCAGCTTTTCCGCCGCGTTTTCCGAAATATAGATCAAACGCCCTTCGCTGTCGGTGGCCCACAGCCAGCCGATGCCGGCCTGTTCAAAATCGTCGAGAATTTCTAGACGTTTGCGGCTATCCGAAGGTTTGATGACGCTTGCCGATCCTGCCCCGGAGTCGCCCGAGCCAAAACCGGAAAGTCCCTCAAAAATCTTCAAAACAGCCATAAATCTCGAACCTGACCGCGCGTCGCGACCCAACAAATGCAAATGATTGAAGGCCTGCCTAGCAACCTTTGGTTACCACATCGCTAATTGCGAACGAGAAATTGGCGGAAATTTGCCGGATTTCCGATTCTTTTTGAGGTTAACACATGGCAACTTGTAAATGCTACGCACGGGACTTGTTTTCAGCCATCATAGGTATAGAAAATGCGCTTCTCTATTGGGGGAGTAACGACATGCGGAAATTTTTGAGAGTTGCTGCAGCATTTGCAGGCTTGGGCATAGTTTCATTCGGTGCGACGGCGCAGGCGCAAACCACTACCACTGCGGCCGCTCCCGTAACAGGTGAATATGCCAAAATGTATGCAAAGGGCCTGGCGCTCGAGAAGAAAGGCGCGGGTCGTTTGACCAAAGCACAAGGCAAACTCGCCAAGGCCAATCAGGCGATGACCAACGCCACCAATAAGCAAACCGGATCAAGCGCAGCTAGCGAGAGTGCTGCGGCAGATTTCAAGGTATTGACGGCGACAATTCCTGCCTTTGCCAATTCAACCGAGGCTTATACTTGGGCAAAACGGGTGGAGGAAACCGGCAAGCGCTGGAAAGACGCTGACAGGCGGAATGTAGATGGTGGTAAAGAACTTGCCAAGGCAACCGCCGACAAGAGCGCTGCTGAAGCAGAAATATTGAATGCCCAGAAAGATATCGATCAGGGCCGGACAATGATGACCGAAGCACGCAGGCTCGGCGGCAGTTAGCTGCTAGCTACTAGCTTCCAAAACGGGTGCGCGCCCGGACGACTGACGCACGATCAGCTCGACCGGGCAGATCATGGTTTCGGGTACGTTTTCTGGTTGTTTGTTTACCAGCATTTTGATCGCTTCATCGCACATCCGGTTAATTGGTTGGCGGATCGTGGTCAGCGCGGGCCAGATAGCACGCGCAATGTCTTCATCGTCAAAACCGACGACCGAGATATCCTCGGGAATCTTGATGCTTTGGCCGAGGAAATGGCCGATCGCCCCCGCTGCGCATTCATCATTGAAACCAAATATAGCGGTGGGCCGAAATCCGCTTTCAAGCATTGATTTGGCAGCGCGGCGACCAGATTCCAGTCCGGGCAACCGGCGGTCGAGTGGAAAAATCCGTATGGCATCTGGCTCGACGCCAAGCGCTATCAAGCGCTCGCGAAATGCATTCCTGCTTGTTTGCATTTCCGGTATCAAACTCAATTCGCCAAAGCGTCTGTGACCGAGCGCCCAGAGATGCTCGGCAAGTAAGCGTGCGCCATCCGCTTCGTCTGCGGAAATGGCGGGGCCTGCGAATTCGGGAAAATGTGGTGAGAAGGCAATATGTCTTACTCGCGCATTTTCAATCTGTTCAAATACTTGCGGCAGTGCAGATGCGCCTGGCGCAACCACAATACCTTCGGGTCTGATATTGCGCAAAAACGCGGAGAGCCTGGCTATCGATTCCGGGCTTTCATCCTCGACCTGTTCGATGACTAAGCTGTACCTGTGGTTACGACAGGCCTGAAACAAGCTCGCATGCAGACGGTTGAAATAAGCATCGCTTCGCGGCGGACTGATAACGCCGATCAAGTAAGAACGCGCCGAAACCAGCGATCGCGCCGCAAGATTGGGGCGATAGCCAAGCTGAGCGACAGCGGCATTGACCGCAACGCGGACTTTCGCGCTGACATAGGGTTCGTCGTTTACAACGCGCGAGACGGTGCGCGCGGTCACCCCCGCCAACTTGGCGACGTCGTGCAATGTGGGCGTGGATCGCATAGTGTCTTTTCGGCAACATTAATGCGGAAATCAACCGCGTTTGCAAAGTTTATATCGGCCGGGCGTTGCGCGAACGATTGTCAACGTTGACAGAGCCAGTTAGCTGTTGGCAGAGAGAAGGCAGAAGCGTTGGCTAAGAGTCCCGTCGCAGGAACAGTCGATAGATTTGAACGAAACTTTTAAGGGAGGGTTAAATATGAAACGCACAGCACTGGCTGCAATCCGCAGTTTGGCACTACTCAGCACTGCGACAATCGCTTTGCTTCCGGCACATGCGATGGCGCAAGATGCGACAGATGATGCCGTCGAGGCCAGCGAAGAAGACAAAGCCGAGATCGTTGTCACGGGTACTTTCATCCGCGGGGTAGCACCCGTGGGATCAAACACTATCTCAATTGGCGAAGCCAAGATGGAATCGACCGGCGCGCAAACTGCAAATGAGTTGCTTGCAACCATTCCGCAGGTCACCAACTATTTCAACCGCGTTCCCGGTTCAGACTTGGCAATTGCGATTAACCAAATCCAGATCGCTCGCCCGAACCTGCGCGACATTTCCCCCAATAGCGCTGCCAGTTCTGCAACGCTTATCCTTGTCGATGGCCACCGCGTCGCTACGGCCGGTGTTAACCAAGCATCGGTTGACCCCGACCTTATCCCGTCGGGCGGTATCCAGCGCGTCGAAGTCGTAACAGAGGGTGGTTCTTCGCTTTACGGTACCGATGCGGTCGCCGGTGTTATCAACTATATCACGCGCAAGCGTTTTGACGGCGTAGAAGTGGGCGGGCATTACGGCTTTGCCGATAATTATTGGCAATATGATGCGAGTGCCACAGTCGGCAAAGACTGGGGCAGCGGATCGCTCTGGGCTTCCTATAGTTTCAACAAAAATGACGCAATTTTTGGACGCGACCGCGACTATATCCGTAATGTAAACTATGCCACATTGCCCTATGTCGGGCGAGACCTTGATTGCGCCGTACCAAATGTTTCTTATGGCACCGTCATCAATGCCGATCCGAGCCGGACGGTGCGCAATGGCGGAACTATCCCCAATCCCGCGAAATCATGCGACAACAGCGAAAACAACAGCTTCATTCCCAAGGCTGAACGTCACGGTGGTATCGTTGGATTCTCGCAGGACTTGGATGACAACACGTCAATAGATATGCGCGCATATTATAGTGAGCGCAAAACCTTGCAGACTTCCGATCTTTCCGGCGCAGGCCCGTTTGGCGCGAACAACTTCTATGCCAACCAATTACCCGCCGGTATTCCCGCTACATTCGTGGTGGGGCCAACTATATTATTTAGCTTTCCGTCGACCAATATCGTGCAAGTGAACTTTAACTTAAGCCCAGTGCTGGGTGTTTCGGCGGGTGAGAAGTTCACTAATATTCGCCAATATGGCTGGAACAGCGAAATCAAGCATGACCTCAATGAAAATTGGCAGGTTCGTGGCCTGGTAAACTGGGGCGAAAGCAACACCCGTTACGGCCTTGGGCAAATCAGCCAAGCGCGATTGAATACTGCACTGGCCCCAGCAGCAGGTGCTACAGCCGCAAATTCGTTCAATCCGTTCAACGTGACGGCAAATAATGCGGCGCTTATTGCCGATCTTATCGACAGCGAAATTGCCGGTCAGACCAAGGATAGCATGATCAACTTGCGCGCCATCGTGGAAGGCAAGTTGTTCGAGCTTCCCGGCGGTGATGTCCGGGTGGCGTTCGGCTATGAATTCTTGAACGACACACTGTATCGCCGTTTCAATAGCGATGTGCGCCGCAATGGTGGCTTGGAAGCGCTGCCGTTCAGCAAATACAAGCGCAGCGTGCATTCGGCGTTTGGCGAAATTCAAGTGCCACTGATTTCGGACGGCAATGGCGGCAGCATGCTTTCTGTTTCTGCTTCGGGTCGCCTTGATGATTACAGCGACTTTGGCAGCACGTTCAATCCGAAACTCGGCGCGACCTTCAAGCCCGTCAAGGGCATTACGCTGCGCGGCAATTGGGGGACATCTTTCACAGCGCCCACACCGCTCGATCAGCTGGGATCGTTGTCGAACTTCACTACGTTCAACACGTTTGTGGCATTCACAAGGCCGGGCGAAACGCCGCCAGCTGGCGGTGGTACTGCAGCGGTTCAGGGATCGCTTCTTGGCCTTCAACCACAAACCGCGAAAACATGGTCAGTGGGTGTAGATTTTGATCTGATTTCCGGGCTGCGATTGAGTGCGAACTATTATGACGTGCGGTTTGAAAATATCTTGGCGGTACCATTTTCGGGCAGTCCTTTCACAGATTTCCCAGCAAATTATCGGACCAAGCTGACGGGCTTTACACCGGCAGAAGTAGCGGCTTTCTTCGGGGATACGCCCGGAGCAGCGGCAACGATTGCGGGGATCGGTTCTAATCTGGTCTACGAGCTCGTTGACTTCCGCACCGGAAATTTTGGTATTGTCAATGTGGCCGGTATCGATGCGTCGCTGAACTATAATATGGAAACAGGCTTCGGCGGGTTGGATTTTGAAGTGAACGCAAACGTCCCCACAAAGCGCCAACGGAAGATAAGCCCGACAGCCACGCTAACCAACGACCTGCTCCGCGACAATC
Organism: uncultured Alphaproteobacteria bacterium; assembly: GCA_963763915.1. Classification (GTDB taxonomy): domain Bacteria; phylum Pseudomonadota; class Alphaproteobacteria; order Sphingomonadales; family Sphingomonadaceae; genus Sphingorhabdus_B. The sequence goes on along the minus strand of CAVXQH010000001.1, from coordinate 313,967 downwards.
CGAAGCTGATCCTGTCCGCAACAGCTGGAACAACAATTGGTGGTTTCAGAGCCCAAGCTTCGGTATATCACACCGGTGGATATGACATCACGCCGATTACCGCAATCGCCGTACCGCAATCGAGCGTTGGTTCTTTCACCACAGCGAACCTGTTCTTCAAATATGACGTGCCATCGAGCAGCGGCATATTGAAAGACCTGAGTTTCACGGCGAATATCAACAATGTGTTTGATACCAATCCGCCCGAACTGCGCAGGAACAATAACAACGAATTGGGCTTTGCCAATGGTTCGACGCTTGGCCGGTTGATCCAGTTCGGGATCAATAAAAAATTCTGATCCACACGGTCAGTTTGAAATCAAAAAGCCCGATCCACGAAATGCTGTTGATCGGGCTTTTTCTTGCCAAATTCCGCAATGCGCCAGCGATTCTACGCTTGCCGAATCTGATGTGTCAGCGCATCGTCAAACGTGAGGAAAGAGGAGAAATATGGCGAAACGTTTTTCGATTTGGCGCATCCTGAAATGGGCGTTGTTGGGCCTGTTAGCGCTGTTAGCCATTGGCGTTGCGCTTAATTGGAACATGATCATGCGGTTTCGCACTGGTGGCCTGAAAGTATACGAGACCACGCCGCCGACGCTACCTGCTAATGTAACGCGCCCTGCGATCCTTGTCTTTTCCAAAACCAACGGCTTCCGCCATGACGAACCGATCCGCGATGCCAATGCGCTTTTTGCCAAGATCGCAAGCGAAAAGGGCTGGGGGCACTATCAAACCGAGAACGGCGCGGTATTCTCTCCTGAGCTGCTTTCGAAATTCGATGCTGTCGTCTTTAACAATACTAGCGGCGATAATTTTAACGACGCGCAAAAGGCCGCGTTCAAATCCTGGCTGGATCAAGGCGGCGGCTTTGTCGGCATACATGCTAGCGGGGGCGATTTTGGATATTTATGGGACTGGCATCCCAAAACGTTGATTGGCGCGCAGTTTACCGGTCATCCGATGGACCCGCAGTTTCAGGACGCGCGCGTTGTAATCGAGGATTCAAATCATCCCGCGACCAAGGGCCTGCCGGCCGAGTTGAAGCGCAAGGATGAATGGTATGCGTTCGATAAATCGGTGCGCGGCATACCCGGTTTCCGCGTGCTTGCCACGCTTGATGAAGATAGCTATCCCAATAAGAAAATGAACATTGCCTTTTCGTCCAAAGACCTGGCCATGGGCAAAGACCATCCGATTGTTTGGACGCACTGTATCGGCAAGGGACGCATCTTCTATTCAGCGATGGGCCATTTGAAAGAAGCTTATGCCGAACCTGCTTATATACAAATGCTGACCGGTGCGACTATCTGGGCATTAAAGCTGGAAGGCGATGATTGCGGCGAAAAGGCAAAGCCAGTGGAGAGCAAGACCCCATGAAGACTGTTCGTTATGGCATGATTGGCGGTGGCCAAGGCGCATTCATCGGCGGCGTTCACCGCACGGCGGCGGCGATTGCGGGGAACTGGCAGTTGGTTGCGGGCGCGCTTTCCTCCACGCCCGAAAAGGCAAAGGCATCCGGAGCCGAGCTGGGGCTGCCCGACGATCGCAACTATGGCAGCTGGACTGAAATGCTGGAACGTGAAGCAGCACTGCCCGCCGACGTGCGGATCCAAGCTGTGTCCATTGTTACGCCAAACCATATGCACGCTCCACCAGCGGTCGCAGCGATGGAAGCAGGTTTCGATGTCATCATCGACAAACCACTGGCTGATAGCCTTGCCAATGCAAAGCTGATCGCTGACGCAGCGATGCGCACCGGGCGTCGCATTGCTGTCACTCACACCTATACCGGCTACCCACTTGTCAAACAGGCGCGCGCGTTAGTGGCGTCGGGCGAACTGGGCAAAGTACGCCGTGTGATGGTCAAATATACACAGGACTGGCTGAGCCGCGCGTCCGATCTGGAAAATAACAAGCAAGCCGCTTGGCGCGTTGATCCCAAACAGTCGGGCGCGGCGGGTGCTTTTGGCGACATCGGGACCCATGCGGCGAATCTTGTGGAATATATCACGGGTGAGCGGCTTACCGAGATTTGCTGTGAACTTACGATGTTACCCGGGCGCTTGATCGACGATGATGGTGCAGCACTATTCCGCCTTTCGGGCGGCGGAAAAGGTACGCTCACCGCCAGTCAGGTGCTGGTCGGCGATGCCAATGATCTGGCGATCTCGGTGTATTGCGATGAGGCCGGTTTGCATTGGCAGCAGGAGGAGCCGAACACGCTCACCGTCGGACGTCGCGACAAGCCGACCGAGACATGGCATGCGGGAGCGAACCGTGCTTATCTGTCGCCGGGCGTGCTTAACATTCAACGTACTCCCGGTGGCCATCCCGAAGGCTATCTTGAGGCTTTCGCCAATATCTACCGCTCTTTCGGTGATAGCATCCGCGGTACCGACGGTGCACCGGGGTGGGCGACAATGGAAGACACGCTGGCGGGAATGAAGTTTCTTGATGCGTGTATTGCGTCGTCGGAAAAGGGTGCTGTTTGGGTAAAGATTTAACAAGGAAAAAGACATGAAGGGTCCGGCAATATTTTTGGCGCAGTTCGCAGGCGATGAAGCGCCTTTCAACTCCCTTGACAGCATCACCAAGTGGGCGGCGGGGCACGGCTATAAAGGCGTGCAGATCCCAACATGGGATGGCCGTATTTTTGATCTGGAAAAGGCAGCAGAAAGCCAGACTTATGCCGATGAAGTAAAGGGAATCTGCGCAGCGAACGGCGTTGCGATCACCGAATTGTCCACACATTTGCAAGGGCAACTGGTTGCCTCGCATCCAGCATATGACAAGCTCTTCGATGGCTTTGCGCCGACACAAGTCCACAACAATCCCGCCGCACGCACGGCCTGGGCGGTCGATCAGGTAAAGCTGGCCGCAAAGGCAAGCGAACGTTTCGGTTGTACCAGCCACGCCACCTTTTCAGGTGCTCTTATGTGGCACCTTATGTATCCTTGGCCGCAGCGACCAGCGGGGCTGGTCGAAGAAGGCTTTGCCGAACTGGCGCGGCGTTGGAAGCCGATTTTTGACGTGTTTGACGAACACGGCGTGGATGCGTGTTTTGAACTGCATCCCGGCGAAGACCTGCACGATGGCGTAACGTTTGAGCGGTTTTTGGAAGCCGTGGACAACCACCCGCGTTGCAATATCTTGTATGATCCCTCGCATTTCGTGCTGCAACAGCTGGACTATGTGCAGTTCATCGATTTCTATCACGAACGCATTAAGGCGTTCCATGTGAAGGACGCTGAATTCCGTCCAAATGGCAAGGCGGGTGTCTATGGCAGCTATTCGCCTTGGACCGAACGCCCTGGGCGTTTCCGTTCGCTGGGCGACGGGCAGGTCGATTTCACGCAGATTTTCACCAAACTCGGCCATTATGGTTATGACGGCTGGGCGGTGCTCGAATGGGAATGCGCGTTCAAGCATCCCGAACAAGGCGCGGCAGAAGGCGCGCCGTTTATCGCCAAACATATGATCCGAAAGCCCGAGCGTGCGTTTGATGATTTTGCGGACAGCGGCGCGGACATGGGCGTCGTACGCGAAGCGCTTGGCTTGAGTTGAAATAGAAAAAACGGGGAGAGGGAATATGGACACACAAACTGACACTCGCAAATCGATATACTGGATTTGCGTCTTGGCGCTGTTTATCGCGGCATTTGCGAATTCGATACGCGCCGGTGCCGCCGGTGCGATGAAAACAGCATTGCTCGATCCCATCGATGCGCAACATTCGGGCGAGCTAATCGGTGCGGTACTGGGTAGTTCTTTCCTTGGCTTTGCATTGAGCCTGCTTATCATCAGTCCGCTGCTCGACCGCTTCGGTGCAAAAAAAGTGCTTTTGTTCGCAGCTGCTTGCTACATTATTGGCCCAGCACTCGTATTGCTGGCCGCAGGAACGGGCGCTTCGGTGGTTGCACTCCTCAACATTGCAATGGTCATCTGGGGCTTTGGCTGGGGAGCGACGGAGGCATCGATCAATCCGGTCATCGCATCGACATATGCCGATGACAAAACTGGAAAGCTAAACGCGCTCCATGCGTGGTGGCCGGCGGGTATCATTGTTGGCGGTTTGCTAAGTGTACTGTTCTTCAAATCACTGAACCTCAGCTGGGAAATGTTGATTGGTATCACGATCATTCCTGGCGTAATCTTGGGGCTTTGGACAATGCGGCACGAATTCCCGCAGACCGAGAGTGCGGTGCAAGGCGTTAGCTTTAACGAGATGATTGCCGAGCCTTTTAAGCGTCCAAGCTTTTGGATTTTCTTTGCGATCATGTTCCTGACGGCGTCGGCTGAACTGGCACCGGGCGCTTGGGTAGATGTTACGCTCTCGCAAACTGTGGGCATGTCAGGAATTTTGGTATTGGTTTATGTTTCCGCGATCATGTTCATCATGCGGCATTTTGCAGGGGCACTTGCCCACCGGTTCTCGGACATGGGATTGCTGCTTATCTGCACTGTACCGGCCGCGATCGGCCTATATTTGCTGAGCGTTGCCAATTCGCCAGTCACAGCGTTGATTGCTGCCACGCTGTGGGCATTTGGCGTATGTTTCATGTGGCCGACGATGCTGGCGGCGGTCTCGCGTCGCTATCCCAGAAGTGGGCCATGGGGCATCGGCCTGATTGGCTTTGCGGGTGCGCTCGCGATTTATTTCGTTTTGCCGCAACTTGGCAAAGTGTACGATAGTGCCAAGCTGGAAAAGGCAGGCGGCAAGGAAGCATTTGATGCACTTGCTGCTGGTTCACCTCAGCTGCAAAAAGTGCTTGCTTATGCAGGCGAGCAAAGCTTCCAAACAATCGCGATCATACCTGTGATCCTGTTCGTGATCTTCGGCCTCGTCTGGTTTTTCGAACGCGGCAAAGTCACAAAATGAAAAGTGGCCTGATATGAAAATCGGAATGAACTTACTCCTTTGGACGGGGCATGTTGAGGAAGAGCATGTCCCGATCTTGAAGGCGATCAAGGCCACGGGCTTTGACGGCGTTGAAGTTCCGATCTTTGATCCGTCGGACGTCGGCCACTTCACCAAGCTTGGCGCGATTCTCGACGATATAGGTCTAGAGCGCACAGCCGTCGCACTGATCCCTGACGAAGCACACAGCCCGATCTCGCCAGACAGCGCCGCGCGCCAAGGCGGTGTCGATCACCTCAACCGCGTGATTGATTGTGCTCAAGCACTAGGCGCACAAGCGCTCGTTGGTCCTTATTATCAACCGCTCGGTGTGTTTTCCGGCGAGGGGCCGACCGAGGCAGAACTTGACCGCTGCGCTGGTGTACACCGCGCCGTTGCGGGTAAGGCGCGTGCAGCGGGTTTGATCTGTGCGCTGGAGCCGCTCAACCGTTTCGAGAGTTATTTGCTCAATACTTGTGAGCAATCATCAGCGTATCTCGACAGGTTGGATGAAGACGGCTTTGGTATCCTCTACGATACCTTCCACGCCAATATCGAAGAGAAGGATCCGCTTGGTGCGCTCGACACCGCATGGGCAAAGGGTCACATCAACCACGTCCACATCAGCGAAAATGATCGCGGCACGCCTGGCAGCGGCCATGCGAAAATTCGCGAAACGATCCAGTCACTTAAGGCCAAAGGCTATGACGGATGGTTGACTATTGAGGCATTTGGCAAGGCGCTGCCCGAGCTGGCAGCGGCAACGCGGGTGTGGCGTGATTTTTTTGCCAGCCCTGAAGAAGTTTACACCGAAGGTTACAATTATATCAGAGAATGTTGGGAGAACTGAACATGATCGAATTCGAAAATATGGACCGACGTTCTCTTATGCAGCGCATTGCGCTTTTGCTCGGCGCGGCGAGCGTGCCGACGCTATCGGGTTGCAAGGCCGCGATGGATGGACCGGGCGCGCTTGATGACAGGCAGCTGAAATTGCTCACTGCCATTGCCGACACGATCATACCCGAAACCGATACGCCCGGTGCTGTTGCAGCCGGTGTGCCAAAGATCATCAGCGGCATGTTGCGCGATTGGGCCTCATCCGACCGCCGCAAGGAAATGGTCGCTGCTATAACCGAAATTGGCAAGCTGGGCGGCGAAAAAGGTTTTGCTGCCCTTGACCCGGCAGCCCGTAAAAAAGTGCTGCTCGCTTATGACGCTGCAGCAGTAAAGCCAGATCCCAATCCGAAGAAAAAAGCGAGCGGACTGGCTGCGATGATGGGCGGCGCTGCGGCGATGAACCCGGGCTATTTGAAGATTAAAGAGCTTGTCATCGCGCTGTTTTATTCCAGCGAGATCGCCAGCAGCAAGGAGCTTACATACGAACATAATCCCGGCAAGTTCGTGGCCTCAACGAAAGTTACACCCGAAACCCGACCCTATGCTGGTGTTGGCGGCTTATTCTAATTGGAGTCTGAAACATGTCATTTGATGCAATTGTAATCGGCTCGGGAATGAGTGGCGGCATCGCCGCAAAGGAACTTTGTGAAAAAGGCCTGAAGGTTCTGATGCTGGAACGCGGCAACGACGTCGATCCTGCCAAGGATTTCACCGACAATGTGATGCCGTGGGAATATAAGAACAATAATATGGTTCCGGAAGAAGAGGTGGCGCGCGACTATGCCGTGCAAAGCCAGTGCTATGCCTTTAACGACACCACCAAGCATTTGTGGGTGAAGGACAGCGAAAGCCCGTATTCAACGCCGGAAGGTAAACCCTTTATCTGGATCCGCGGCTTTCACGTCGGCGGCCGCTCGATCATGTGGGGACGGCAGAGCTACCGTCTATCCGAAATGGATTTTGAGGCCAATGCGAAGGATGGTCATGGTTGCGACTGGCCCATCCGTTACAATGACTTGGCGCCCTGGTACGACCATGTCGAAAAGTTTATCGGTGTTGCCGGCTCAAAAGAGGATCTCCCGCAATTGCCCGACGGTGAATTCTTACCGCCTTGGGAATTGAATGACGGCGAAAAATTTTTGAAAACGGCAGTTGAAGGCAAGTTCGCCGGACGCAAAGTAATCATTGGTCGCAATGCCAATCTGTCAGTTGCGACTGATGAACACAAAGAGCTAGGCCGCGGCGATTGCCAGAACCGATCAATTTGCGAGCGTGGATGTAGCTACGGCGCGATGTATTCGACACTGAGCGGTGCTCTGCCTGCTGCCAAGAAGACCGGCAATCTTACACTGGTGACCGATGCGATTGTACATTCGATCATTCAGGACCCGAAAACCGGCAAGGCAACGGGAGTGCGCGTAATCGACCGCAATACAAAGGCTGGTAAAACATATGAAGCGAAGATCATTTTCCTAAATGCGTCAGCAATTCCGTCGGCGCAGATACTCCTAGCTTCGGCAAACGAGAAAAACCCGAACGGTCTGGCGAATGGATCGGATCAGGTTGGCCGTAACCTGATGGATCATATGTATGCGCTGTCGACAGCGGGTATTTTGCCTGGCGCGCCCGACACTTATTACAAGGGTCGCCGTCCAACGGGCATATATATCCCGCGTTACCGCAACGTGACAGAGCCCGGTGACGGATATGTTCGGGGTTACGGCTTCCAAGGTGCCGCCATGCGTACCGGCGGTAAGCCGCGTGCCAGTGACGCCGGTCTTGGTGCAGAGATGAAGGAAAAGGCGCGCCATCTTGGTCCTTGGATGACCTTTATTTCGGGCTTTGGCGAAATGCTGCCTAATCCGGAAAACCGCGTGACGCTTCACGCTAGCCGCAAGGATAAATGGGACATGCCAATCCCGCATATCGAATGCGTTCAGGGCCCGAATGAAAAGGCCATGACCAAGCAAATCCTCGCTGACGGCAAGGCGATGATTGAGGCGGCTGGTGGTATTGTGGTCAATCAGGCTACCGAACCTGGCCCTCCGGGACTTGGCATCCACGAAATGGGCACTGCAAGGATGGGTAATGATCCCAAGACGTCGGTGCTGAACAAATGGAACCAGGCGCATGAAGTGCCCAATCTGTTCTGTACCGACGGTGCGGCCATGTCGTCATCGGGCTGTCAGAACCCGTCGCTAACCTACATGGCTCTGTCGGCGCGCGCGGCGGACGCGGCCGTGAAAGTGCTAAAAGAAGGTGCAATCTAGGTTGCGTTTAACGTCGCCGCGCTCCGAGATGATCGGGGTGCGGTGCGGTCCAAAGCTGTCTATGTAACCAAGTTACTCTGATCGATGTCTGACACGTCGCGCAATATTTGATGACGCATCGCAATATCGGAAAGATCGCTGACATTGCGACGCAGAGTGACTTCTCCCTATTATCCGCCGTCATCATATTCGTACAGAAAATGGGGAAGTCGCTTGCGCGCGGCTGCGCGGAAATCGGCGACGAACGCGATTGTCATAACGTGAATGCCTCTTCGTCCGTTTTCCGCCGGAATTGCGTGTTGCTTTTACCATCGGATAGGCGTTGAAACTGCGAAAGATAACGCGCAGTATCATGGCAAAAAGTGGCTCAGGCTGAGCCAAATTGGGAGGATGCACATGCAGTTTAGTCGCCGCGAAATTATACTTGGAGGAACTGCTGCATCCGGTTTGATGGCTATGCCAGCATTGGCAGCGACACCAGTCAAATCGGCCACGCCTTTGCATCTTGTCCACCCCGAACTGCGCGAGGTGGTGTCGATGGTTGAACAGATGGGGAGCGCGGGTCCGCCGCTTAACCGTGCCAATTTGCAGGGCGCGCGTTTGGGCAGCCGAAGATTTGCTCAGCCAGTACTTTCTGACGTGCCGTATGAAAAAAAGATGATTGCAGTGGGCAAAGGTCATCCCGACGTTGCGATCTTCATTGTAAATGCGAAAGCCGGTGCAAAACGCCCGGCAATCCTGCACACCCACGGTGGCGGTTTTGTGCTCGGACAAGCTGAAACTTCGATCCGAATGCTGCAGGAATTGTGCAAAAAGCTAGACTGCGTGGCGGTCTCGGTCGATTACCGCTTGGCACCGGAAACGAACTATGCCGGTTCTATAGAGGATAACTATGCGGGTCTGAAATGGCTGCACGATAATGCCGAGTTGATCGGAGCAGATCGCAACAGAATTGCCGTCATGGGCGAAAGTGCGGGCGGCGGCCATGCAGCGATGCTGGCGATTGCCGCGCGTGATCGCGGGGAAGTGCCAGTCGTATTTCAGTGCCTGATCTATCCGATGCTTGATGACCGGACGGGGACCAGTCGCAAGGTTGCGCCCCATGTGGGCACGCTGATTTGGACACCGGCGCAAAACCGTTTCGGCTGGGAGAGCTTTCTCGGTAGGGCAGCAGGTATGGCAACCGCACCCAAAGGGGCCGTGCCCGCCCGGCTGGCAAATTTGAAAGGCTTGCCGCCTGCCTTCATCGGCGTGGGCTCGCTTGATCTGTTTTGCGACGAAGATGTTGATTATGCGCAGCGGCTAAATGAAGCGGGCGTATCCGCCGAGCTAATTGTTGTGCCGGGTGCATTCCACGGATTTGATTTTATCGCTAAGATGCGCGGGGCTAAACTTGGCGACTGGTTCGAACAGGTGGTGCACAATGCGCTGCGCCGCGGCTTTGGTATGCCCGCAGTTTAAGGCCTAGGCCTTAGTAAGCCAGCGCCAAACCTTCGCGCGGCCAATCCACCTCTAGCAGCTCGCCATACCCCGACAGCGTGATATAGGCGGTACGCATGTCGGGACCGCCAAAGGCTATGTTGGTGCAATATCCTTCGGGCGCTTCATGAAATTCGATCAAGCCGCCTTCGGGTGCAAACACGCTTATGCCGCCCCGCACGAGCGAGCCAACGCAAATATTACCGTTTGCTTCAACAGCCAGACTGTCAAAACGCTGATAACCCGTTGCGCAACCGATAAAGCGGCCGCCACTGGGTGAGGGCCAAGGCTCCTTTGCCACATTGCCCGGCGACAATATTGGCCAGGCCCAAAGTCTGCCCGTCTCTGTTTCGGTGGCATAAAGCGTTTTGCCATCAGGTGAGAGCCCCACGCCGTTTGTAGTGATCATCGGGAACACCACTTCGCGAATGGCGCTGCCATCGGCCAGAGCATAAAATACTGCACCGCGGTCCAACAACCTGTCGTAGCTTTTGCCGTGATCGCTGAAATAGAAGCCACCAAATATGTCAAAGACCAGATCATTTGGTCCGGTCAGCGCGACTTTCCTGCAGTGCGTGTAGAGTGTTTCGACCTGACCAGTAGAGAGGTCTACGCGTTGTATGCTGCCGCCGGTATAATGGTCATAGCGCCCGTGTGGCCTAATGTGACCGTCGTCGGATACAACATAATTGAACCCGCCATTGTTGCAAATATAGCAATGGCCGTCCGGACCAATGGCTGCGCCATTGGGGCCCCCTTCGATTTTGGCAACCACCTGCTTTTCGCCGTCTGGCATCACGCGCGTTAACTGCTGACGCATCATTTCGACCAGAAGCACCGATCCATCCGGCATGGCGACCGGCCCCTCGGGAAATTGTAAACCCGTCGCCAAAATACGTCCCGCTAGCTTTCTTGTCGTTACGCTCATGCCCAGACCTTGTCACTTTTGGTTTAAGCTTACCTGCACCTTATGGCCGCGTCCAAAGCTCATTGCGGTCATGAATAACGGGTCGGTTTCGCATTGCCTGCCAGAACGATTTACCGACCCAAAGCAGTTTTTCGCGCTTCGCGGTATAGACGCGGTGGTCCCAAGCATGGTCGCCTGCTGTGCGTACCTTGCGCGCTATGTCGCCGTAAATGCCCGCTGCGGCCAGCACAGCCCAGCGCGCACGAAATGGCAGCGAGGCTGCTCCGGTCCGGGCCGAAGCCTCATAAACAGCTGCCTCGTCGCATAGCCAGCGCGCCATTAAGGTGAGGCGCGGACGGTTATGCGGACGCAGATATTCTCCTGGACAAATGCCGAGCTTTGCCTGCCAGTCGTCGGGCAAGTAACAGCGTCCCGCTCGGCCATCCTCGACAATGTCGCGTGCAATGTTGGAAAGCTGAAACGCGATGCCAAGTTCGCAGGCCCGGTCGAGCGTCGCATCGTCTTGCGGCGATACTCCCATAACCACTGCCATCATCACACCGACGGCACCTGCCACATGATAGCAGTAGCGGTATAGGTCATCTTCATGCAACGGATGCCAGTCGGCGGCATCAAGCGCAAAACCGTCGATCACATCGTCAGCCATTTTCTGAGTAAGGCCGCATTCGGCAGCAACTATGCGCAAACAGTCAAACGCGGGTTCGCCGGTATTGTAACCGCAAATGGCCTTGCTTGTAAGCTCTCTAATACGTGTTAGATCAGCTTGCGGGTCCGCGCTTTGCACCATTTCGCCGCCAAGCTCTTGTCCGTCGGCAATATCATCGCAGGCCCGACACCATGCATAGAGCAACCAGACGCGGTCACGGGTTTTCTCATCAAACAATTGGCTGGCAAGCGCGAAGCTTTTTGAGCCACGAGCGATACTTGCACGGGCAAAAGCAATCAGCTCTGCCCGTTCACTCACAAATCCTGCGCTTTCATTTGAAAGATGGTTTTGTGCGGCTGGTATCCTGTCATCTTTTCCAGCAAATCGTCCAGTTCCTCGGCAACTTGCAATATGCCGGCATGCGCCTCGCGCACAAAGCCGACATTTATCATGTGATTGTTGAAAGCGATCAGATGGTCGAAAAAGCCCGCGACATTGAGCAAGCCGACGGGCTTTTGATGATATCCTAACTGTGCCCAGCTGACTGCTTCCCAAAGCTCATCCATCGTACCAACGCCGCCCGGAATAGTAACAAAGCCGTCGGAAAGATCGGCGAACATCTTCTTTCGTTCGTGCATGCCCGCTACGACATAGACTTCGCTGCAGCCGTTATGCGTGACTTCGGCGGACTCGAGTGCCTTGGGAATGACGCCGATGACGCGGCCACCAGCCGATAGGGCCGCATCAGCAACGGCACCCATTAATCCCAGCCTGCCGCCGCCGTAAACCAGCGTTATGTCGCGTTCGGCGAGTCCCCGCCCTACAGCCTTTGCTGTATCGACATACACCGGGTCAGCCGGAGTCGCTGAACCACAATAGACGGCTATTGCTTTCAAGCGTTCGCCTCCAGCATCAATTTTGCGGTCGCCTTTGCGCTGCCGACAACCCCAGGAATGCCGGCGCCAGGATGTGTACCTGCGCCGACAAAATAGAGATTATCGATGGCGTCGTCGCGGTTGTGAGTACGGAAAAAGGCCGACTGCCACAGCACAGGCTCAAGGCTGAATGCACTGCCCAGATGCGCGTTCAGATCGCGCCCGAAGTCGGTGGGAGCATAATGAAAGCTTGTGACCAGATTTTTCTTCAACCGCGGTATCATGCGCCGTTCCAACTCTTCTAAAATGGCAGCTTCAAATTTGTTACCGAATTCTCCGTCCCAATCAACATCGGCTTTGCCCATATGTGCCACGGGTGCGAGCGCATAGAAGCTTGAATAGCCGTCTGGCGCCATTTTGGGATCGGTCGCGCTGGGGTGATGCAGGTACAGCGAGAAATCTTCAGGTACTTTACTGTACTTGTAAATATCGTCGAGCAGACCTTTGTAACGCGGGCCAAAAAGGATCGAGTGGTGGGCAATGTCTGGGAAGCTGCCTTTAACACCGAAATGGACCACGAAAAGCGAAGGCGACCACCGTTTGCGCGTTAGAGCCTTTGCGGCCTTTGACCCGCGCGGGTGATCAGCAAGCAACTTGGCATAAGTGTGCATAACATCACCGTTTGTGGCAACAGCGTCGGCAAGCATGGTCTCGCCACTCGATAGCGTAACTCCCGTTGCACGATTTCCCTGCATCTCGATTTTTGCAACTGGAGATGAAAGCATGGTTTTGCCGCCCAAGCGCTCAAAATGCGATACCATGCCAGCGACCAGCCGGTTCGTGCCACCTCGGGCGAACCAAACGCCGCCATCTTTTTCGATGGTATGGATCAAAGCATATATTGCGCTCGTGTTCATTGGATTGCCGCCCACAAGAAGCGTATGGAACGATAAAGCTTCGCGCAGCCTTTCGTTCTCAACATACGACGACACGATGGAATACACGCTGCGCCACGCCTGGTATTTCATCAATGCGGGAGCGGCCTTGATCATCGAGGAGAAGTTTAGGAACGCGGCGGAACCAAGCTTCACATAGCCCTCTTCGTAGACGCCGCGCGAATATTCAAGGAAACGCCGGTAGCCTGCCACATCTGCCGGGTTTAATGCTGCTATCTCTGCCTCTAAAGCCGGCGCGTCGTTCGAATAGTCAAAATTCGTCCCGTCGGGCCAATTGAGCCGATAGAACGGTTTGACCTCGATCAGGTCAACGTCGTCTTCAAACTTGCTACCGGACAGATCCCATAGTTCCCTCAAGCACGGCGGATCGGTAATAACCGTTGGTCCGGCGTCAAAGATAAAGCCTTGCTGGTTCCAATGATATGCTCGTCCACCCGGTTTATCCCGCGCTTCGACGATGGTGGTTGCAACTCCAGCGGATTGTAGCCGGATTCCAAGCGCCAGTCCGCCGAAGCCCGATCCGATTATAATCGCAGATTTCATCCTACCCTTATTTTCTTTCTGCCGCGGATTGCGGCTATGGCTTTTCCAACCGGAACGGGCGGTTTTCCGGATAATATCCGGGCTTTATCGCCGCCCGTGCTGTTTCCAGCATAAAAGCGTTCGATCAATCCGGGCTTTAGCCTGTAGAAGCGCTCCAGAATTTTATATCGTTCGCCTTTGGCGGCGGCGCGGAACATCATGCGATTGAGGATGCGGTAGAATTTTTGCGACTGCCATTGTTCCTGCGCGCGTTTGCGCAGCAACAAATTCAATTTGTCGCCGTCAAGATCTGTTTGAGAGGCTATGAAAATAGCCGTGCGTACCGCGTCGGGTAGCGAATAGCTGGTTACTGGTTGGAAAAAACCGCCGCGTGTTCCGGCCTTTGCGGTCCTGCCGCTGCCGCTCGCCCAATAGCTCTCCAGATCACCGCCCATGACAACCGGCAAAACACCCATTTCCTCGCGCAGTACGCGCTCGACTTTCCAGCCTTTGCCGTCTGCATATGCCGCAATACGTTGGCGGTGGACGCGCGGGTCATGGTCGGGGCGGTCAGCATAATATGTGTCTTCTACGAAGACTTTGTCCATGCCAAAAGGAAGTACGTAGACAAAGCGGTAGCCATCATGCTGCTCAACCGTGGCATCCATGACAATTGGCCGCGTCAAGGAATGCGGCTCTGAAAGCTGCAAGAGCTGGCCGGTAAATTTCTGCCAACCGCAATCAAGATGGTTCAAGTCAGCAGCACCGCGCGCGTCAATCACGCCGCCCGCGTTAATGCGCTGTGCGCCATCCAGCACAACAAGCCGTGGCGATACCGCCTTTACAGTGCGACCGGTAAACAGGGCGCTTGTCGGCAAGTTCTGCCGAAGCAGCTGATCCAGCCGTTCGGACTCAATCGTGTAATAGATATTGTCCAATTGCCGCGAATGTTCGGGAAAATGCACTTCATATCCCGACCAACCATATGTCACGAGCGGCGCAGTCAGCCAGCGATGTTCGGGCAGGATGTCGCTGGCGAAATAGCTCCATATATGGTTCCCGCCAAAGTGGTTTTCTTGCTCGATCAATGCGATTTTCAGTTCGGGCCGCTGCCTTGCGATGGCAAGCGCAATCAGGCCACCGGCGAGGCCGCCGCCTACGATCGCCAGATCGCACTTAATGTTATCAGTAGGGGACGTTGCCATTCGCTTGGTCCCTAGCGCAGCGTTCTTGCCGAGGGAAGGGGGGGTAGGTACAAGGGAGAATGAATCTGTGGGGAATCCTGTTGTCAGCGCTCGCTATGACCCTGATCGTCGGGTTGCGCTATTGTGCAACCAGCGGACTATTTGCTTGGGTGACCCAGCGGATACGCCCGGGGCTTTATTCTGCGTTAGCGCCGCAAATCAGGCGAGAGATGGGTTGGAGCCTCGCCAGTGCGGCCATCTACGGAATCCCTGCAGGCATCGTAGCATGGGGCTGGGACAATCTGGGTTGGACGTTGATTTACACCGACTTAAGCGCCTTTCCGATTTGGTATTTGCCGCTTTCAGTCTTACTGTTTCTTTTTGCGCACGACAGCTGGTTCTATTGGACGCACCGGTTGATGCACGAGCCGTTTTGGTTCCGCGTCGCCCATGCCGTCCACCATGATAGCCGCCCGCCAACCGCATGGGCCGCGATGAGTTTCCACCCATGGGAAGCTCTGACCGGCGCAATTGTCATTCCGGCATTGGTGTTTATCATCCCGGTACATATCGGCGCGCTTGGCTTTGTTCTCGGCGTAATGACCCTTATGGGCATCACTAACCACATGGGCTGGGAGCTGTTCCCGAAATTTATGGTTAACGGCTTGTTAGGAAATTGGATGATAACAGCGACCCATCATCAGAAACACCATGACGCATATCGGGGAAATTATGGCTTATACTTCAGGTTTTGGGACAAGATTTGCGGCACCGATCTGGGGCTCGGTCATTTTGGCGGTAACAGCCGCGATCCTGCCAAGCACGGTAGCGCGAAGCGCGACGGATGCTAATGTCTCTTCTCTGGAGCTGAATGTCAGCGGCCTGCGTAACAAGAAAGGCAATATCCTCATTTGTCTGACCCGCAATTCAAAGGCTTTCCCTGATTGCAGTAAAGATCCCAATTCGCAGAAGCGCACAGTAAGCGCGACTGCGGCAACCGGCCTAATGTTTTCCGATTTGCAGGACGGGCAATATGCGCTGTCATTGATTTACGATGAAAACGGTAATGGTAAGCTCGACAAAGCCGTTTTGATCCCGAAGGAAGGCTTCGGCTTTTCGCGCAATCCTACAATTACCTTTGGTCCACCCAAGTTCAAAAGCGCTGCGTTTGCCGTGTCGGGTAACGTCGTGCAATCGGTCAAAATGAAATATATGTTTTAACGTTCAACTGGTCTTAAACTTCTGGTCTGGGTGGCAAGGGTGACTTTGCCACCCTTTTTTTGCTTGGCTGTGATTGCCAACCTGCGGAAACAACGATATCCTAAAATGTTGAAAAACAATAGTAATATTATGTGTCGGATGCAATGACCGTTCTTGTTGTCAGCCAACGGGAAAACGCAAATAGCAGTGAGGCGGAAAAGCAGGGGTTGGTAGAAACGTTGCTGGTCTTTGCTGCCGTGGTACAAGGCGGAGCGTATATGCGCAGGCACATCCTGAGGTTTTACTGGTGCATCAACCGAACGCAAAAGCGAGGGCGAAGGCTTTTGGGTTTGATTCCGACAAATGGTAATTGTCAGATGATTTCGGTTTCATCGACCGGGCACTTGTTCCGGAATATGAGCAATGGAAGAAATAGTCTCAATCTGGATTGATTGTCGCTTCTAGCCCGCGCCGTCTTCTCTGCTGCGGATCCGACCTAGCAGCAGCAAGAATGTCGCGCCGATTAATACCGCCGTACCAGTGATCCAAAGAAACTGGCTGAAATGGCCACCATTGCTTTCCATTGTCTTACCAAGCAGGAATGCGCCTGATGCAGTCGAGATCGACATGATCGCGGTGAGCAAGCCCATAACCGACGAATAAATGGAGATGCCAAATTTCTTTGCGACTAGAAAGGCGACAAGATCACCCTCCGCACCGTAGGCAAAGCCGATGAAGAATACCGCCGTGGTCAGTACTGTCGGTGCGTCAAAGTCGGACGCCATAACGAACAGTCCCAGGCTGGGGAGGGCGAGCGTGATGAAGGAGACAAGATAGGGCTGATAACGATCAAGAGCGATACCTGTCAGAAAGCGTCCAGCGAGCATCCCCAATTGAGGCGCGACAAGCATCGAAGCAACAGCGGTGCCCGATATACCATTATCGAGCAACATCATTTTCAATTGCACTTGCAATAGTGTCTGGGGCAGGTTGCACAGCAACATAGCAGCAGCCAGCAGCCAAAAAGCGGTTGAGCGGAAAATCAGCGGATAATCTTCGCGCGCTTTGCGCCTCGGGGCACCGACCGCGATCGGCCTTGAGTCTGCCGGGATAAGCAGGAAAACAAGCAATCCCGCAAGCGCGGTGCCAATTGCGACGGCTTCGAAAGCGGCGCGCCAACCGTTTGCTTCGACATAGTTGTTCAGCAGCGGGCCAATGAGCGCGCCAAATAGAGCAGCGCCGGATACCACAATGGCCAGAGCAAGACCGCGAGCCTTTTCGACATATTGGACAGCAAGCCGCGAATAAACCGTCGCTGTCGTGGTCACGCAGAGCAAACTCTGCACTACGAAAATCATGATATAGGTTTCAAGGTTACCGTCCATGCGGCTATATGCAAAATAGCACAGCGGTAAAGTGATCTGCCCGATCAGCGCCGTCCACCGGACGCCTAGAATGTCGGTCAACCTTCCGATGAAGGGAAAGACCGCTGCCATGAAGATCGCAAAGAACCCAACCTTGGCAAAATCTGCTGGCGCCCAGCCGGTGTCTTTCAGCAAGGTTGGTACGATGGTGCTGGTGATAACACCGACCACCGACATACCGCTGCCCATACCGATAAAAGCCGCCAAAATTGGACGCCAATGTATACGGATTTCTGCGGTGTAGTTTAGAAAAGCACGCCAAATTCGCTGAATGAATAATAAGAAGTCTGACATTTGGCGGTCCCCTCGTGCGTTAAACCCAACTTTGATGTCGGTGCATTCCTCTGGCTGCTTATCTTAGAGCCGGAGGGATATGGGAAGGCTTAAAATCAGCCGTCGGGGCGATGGACTTGATGCAGCTAATGCTGCATAATGCAGTCCATTCAGCTTTGGGGAGAGCCAAAATGCCAAAAGTCTTAGGGTTGGGTGGTCTGTTTTTTAAGTCCGCCGATCCGGCTGCAATGCGTGAGTGGTATGGCCGTGTGCTCGGCATTGCTATGGAGGAATGGGGCGCGGTTTTCATGCCCGATGCGCCTGCAGCGCATTCCGGGGCGGCAACCGTCTTTGCGCCCTTCAAGTCCGACACCGGGTATTTTGCGCCCTCGGACAAAGAGTTTATGTTTAATCTGATGGTTGATGATCTTGATGGCATGCTCGCGTGCTGTGCCGAACATGATGTGATGCCGGTGGGTGACCTGATGGACGAAGCCAATGGTCGCTTTGCGCATATCATGGATCCCGAAGGCCGGAAAATTGAGTTGTGGCAACCCAAGCCGATGGATTGAGATTGCAGGTTTTTTTTGATCGCGTTTAGCCTAGTTTTACATCCTGCAATTATTGCGCTTGTGGGCGGACTCACAAGCCAGTAGGAAATGCGACACATGGGACGGGGATCATCTGAAACAAAAGCACCCGGGCGGTTTCGCATCTGGTTCGTTCGTCTTTTCAAGCTTGGCTTTGTACTGGCCCTGCTTGGCCTTATGGTTTTGGGCATTTTCGTTGCGGTTGCCCGTGATGAAATCGACAGTTTTGACGAGCTGAAATCTTCTCCTAATGGTCAGATGATCCGCGTTCGTGCGCTCGATGGCACTGTCATTCAATCGATGGGACCAAGCTTTGGCCGGTGGTTGAAAATCAATCAAATGCCGCGCGAGATGAAGGACGCGATGGTCGCTGTAGAAGACCGGCGCTTCTATATGCATCCCGGCGTTGATCCGATCGGCATAGCACGGTCCTTCGCTGTGCGTTTGCAAAAGGGCTATTTTACGCAGGGCGGTTCAACCATTACGCAGCAATTGGCGCGTAATGTTTATTTGAACAACAACAAGGAATTTGGTCGCAAAATCCGCGAGATCATTTTGGCTATGGCGATCGAGACCAAGTTCAGCAAAGATGAAATCCTCGAGCTATATTTGAACAAAGTCTATTTCGGCGGTGGCGCCTATGGGATAGACGCCGCGAGCCGGAAATTTTTCGATCACGGCGCAGAGAAGCTCTCGCTCTCCGAAGCAGCAATTATCGCGGGTCTTGTTAAAGCGCCTTCGCGCTATTCGCCCACAGCAGACGCTAAGGCTGCACTTGGCCGTGCTGGTGTGGTCGTGGAAGTGATGCAGGATGCTGGCATGATCACCGCTGAGCAAGCCGCAACGGTGAAGCCAGCGCAAGTCAAGCTTGCCGCTGAACCCGCGCAGGATGCAGTGCGTTACTTCACCGACTGGGCTTTGCCGCAGCTAGACGGCCTGATCAAGGAAACTGAAAAACCAATCGATGTCTGGACAACGCTGGATTTGAATATGCAGCGGACAGCGACGCAAGTATTGCGGACGCATGCTCCGCGAGGGGCACAGGGTGCCATTGTGTCTATCGACCGTGATGGAGCTGTACGTGCCCTTGTTGGCGGCACCGACTATGCGAAGAGCAATTACAACCGCGCTACTGTGGCTCGACGTCAACCGGGATCGGCGTGGAAAGTCTTTGTATATCTGGCGGCGTTAGAGGCAGGGTTCCGGCCAGAAGACAAAGTCGTTGACGAACCCGTCAATATTGGAGGCTGGCAACCCAAGAATAGCGGCGGCAATTACGCTGGCGAAATCACCCTCCGCACGGCTTTCGCTTATTCGAAGAATACCATTGCGGCCAAGATTGGCGAAGAAGTTGGCACTTCGACTATTGCGAATATGGCAAAGCGCTTTGGCATTACCACGCCAATCAACACCGATGCGTCGATGGTGCTGGGTACCCCGGAAGTGCATGTTATCGATATGACACGCGCCTTTGCTTCGATAGCAGCAAACGGCAAGAATATCTCACCCTACGGAATTGCCAAGGTGACGACAATCGACGGCGACGTGATCTACACTGCCAAGCACCCGAAAATGATGCAGCTGACCGAAGCATGGGTGGCGCAAGGCGTGACCGACCTCATGCAAACTGCGGTCAATACCGGCACGGGCAAGGCGGCACAGATCGGACGACCAGTTGCGGGAAAAACTGGTACCACAAGCAGCAACAAGGACGGTTGGTTCCTTGGCTTCTCGAGCGGATTGACCACGGGCGTTTGGTTCGGACGCGATGATGCGCGGCCCGTCGGCGGTCTTGAGGGTGGACGAGCGCCGGCCAAGGCGTGGTCGGCATATATGCGGGTCGCAACCGCAAACCGCCCGGTCGAACGCTTCGCAACCGAAGTGGTATTCCCGGCGCGCCTGGAAGAGGAAGAAGAAGCTGTAGAAGATGAAGATAAGGACATTACTAAAGAAGCTGCAAGCATCGTCGATGAAAATGGCATGCCGATCGAAGGTGATCCCGCTTTGAAACCGGGTGCAATTCCCGACGCTATCGAGCCAGAAAAAATGGATGAGGAATGGATCGATCAAGCACTAGGTCGCAGTAAAAAAGCCGAAGGCAGCGGCGGGGAAGACGCAGCGGCAGCTGGCGAAGCGCAAGAATAAGCGGTTCGCCGCTGCAAAACAGCAGTTTATAAAATCGTTCATGACAGCGCAATTGTCGTTGGCTATAGCGCCCACTGGATCTTTGCCGGGAGTACTTAAGAACATGGCTGTTACCCGATTTTTGGGCGCTATTTTGTTAAGCGCTTCTGCGTTTTCGGTACCGGTCTCGCTCGGGGCGCAAGTGGCTGTGCCCGCGATGGCGCTCAATCAGGAAAATATCCTACACCTTGATCTGTCAACTGGCGGTCGCGTATCAATTCTGCTGCGGCCAGAAGTAGCGCCAAATCATGTCGCGCGCATCAAGGAACTCGCACGGCGCGGCTTTTATAACAACGTCACCTTCCACCGCGTTATTGAAGGTTTCATGGCGCAAACCGGCGACCCCACAGGAACGGGAATGGGCGATTCCGACCTGCCCGACTTGAAAGCCGAGTTTAACGATACTCCCCATATGCGCGGTACCGTCTCGATGGCCCGGACTGCGGATCCAGATTCCGCCAATAGCCAGTTTTTCATCTGCTTCATGCCGCGTTATGATCTCGATAACAAATACACCGTTTTCGGCCGGGTCATTTCTGGCATGCAATTTGTTGAAGCCATCGCGCGCGGTGAACCGCCGGCGTCACCTGACCGCATAATGCAGGCCTCTATCGGCGCAGACAATAAGCCGACGCCCGATTTTGCCGCAATGGCGTCGCGGAAGGCGTCCGAACCGCAGATTTCAGTTGACCAGCTGAACGCAAACTGATTGCGCAGGCGCGCCATGCGCGTTGACCAATTTGATTTTAACTTGCCGCCGGAAAGGATCGCGCTGCGCCCTTCGGTGCCACGCGACGCCGCGCGCTTGCTATCAGTTGCGGGATCAAACGCAATTGCCGACCATATAGTTACTGATTTGCCCGGCCTGTTGCGGACTGGTGACTGTTTGGTCTTCAATGATACACGTGTAATTCCCGCGCAATTGAAAGGCGTGCGCCGCACCTTCAAGGGCGATGAAGCCCAAATTGGCGCGACGCTCCATAAGCGCGTCGACCTGCGCCGGTGGCAGGCGTTCATCCGCAATGCAAAGCGGTTAAAGCCCGGCGACCGGATCGACTTCGGCCGTGATGTCGTTGCCGCCGCAGAGGTCAGGCATGAAGACGGTAGCTTCACCTTGCGTTTTGAGGGTGACGAGCCGGTCGAGATACTCTTGGAGCGCGCGGGGACCATGCCGTTGCCGCCCTATATCGCGGGTAAGCGCCCGACGGATGATGCCGATACGCAGGATTATCAGACCATGTTCGCGTGTCAGGACGGCGCGGTCGCTGCACCAACAGCGGCACTTCACTTCACGCCTGATTTGATTGCGGCCATTGATGCAGTGGGCATACAGCGTGAGACTCTGACGCTGCATGTAGGCGCCGGGACATTTCAGCCGGTCAAGGTCGATGATACCAAAGATCACAAAATGCATAGCGAATGGGGCCGGATCGATGCGGCGACAGCGGCGCGTTTGAATGCCGTTAAGCAAGCAGGCGGCCGCTTGATTGCGGTAGGCACGACCTCCTTGCGACTGATCGAAAGCGCTGCTGATCAAAAGGGCGTGGTGCAACCCTTTGAAGGCGACACCGCGATTTTCATCACGCCGGGATATAGGTTTCGCGCTATCGACGGCTTGATGACCAATTTCCATCTCCCCAAAAGTACATTATTCATGCTGGTCAGCGCCTTGATGGGGTTGGAGCGAATGCAAGCTATCTACCGCCATGCCATTAAGAATAACTACCGCTTCTACAGCTACGGGGACAGCAGCCTGCTCATTCCGTAAGGGCCCGGTTGAATTCAATGATCTTTCAGTTCGTCACCGGTCAAACGGACAACGTGCAGCACATTGGTAGACCCGGGCGTCCCGAAAGGGACCCCGGCCATCATTATAAGCCGAGCACCAGCACTACCCAAATGATAGCGAAGCGCCATACGCTTGCCCTTTGCGACCATTTCCTCGAACGAACCAATGTCGCGAGTCCGCACTGCAAATGCACCCCATAACAGGCCCAGCCGCCGTGCCGTATGCGTTGACGCAGTCAGAACAAGCAGTGGTACCGACGGCCGTTCGCGCGCAATCCGGCGTGCGGTTGAGCCGGAAGATGTAAAGCAGATGATCGCGCTGGTATCTACCAGATCGGCGATTTTTCCGCTTGCCTCTGCCAATGCATCGGCGGTCGTCGCATCGGGCCGGGTCTCGGTAAAATGGATGCGCTTGAAAAAATCGGGATCGCTTTCGACCTGGATCGCGATCCTGTCCATCATTGACACAGCTTCTATGGGCCAGGCGCCGGCTGCGGTTTCGGCGGATAGCATAATCGCGTCGGCCCCGTCATAAATCGCGGTGGCCACATCGGACACTTCTGCGCGTGTCGGCGAGGGCGAGGTAATCATCGATTCGAGCATCTGCGTTGCGACGACTACTGGACGCCCCAACCGTCGTGCGGCGCTGACGATTTGCTTTTGAAGCGGTGGAACGCGCTCGGGTGGCAATTCGACGCCAAGGTCGCCGCGCGCAACCATCACGCCATCGGCGAGCTCGATTATCTCTTCCAGTCGGGTGATCGCGGCTGGCTTTTCGATCTTAGCGAGCAATGCGGCCTTGCCACCGATCAGTTTCTTGCCTTCGGCGACATCTTCAGGCCGCTGTACAAAGGACATCGCGATCCAGTCGACATTTTGGCTCACAGCGAAGGACAGATCTGATCGGTCCTTTGGCGTAAGCGCAGGGATAGGCACGACAACGTCCGGCACGTTTAGGCCCTTGCGGTCGGACAAGGCGCCGCCAACTTCAACGTGGGTTTCAATGCGCCTGGGGTCCACCGACAAAACGCGCAGCACCAGCTTCCCGTCATCTAGAAGCAACCGGGTGTTTGGTTCGAGTGCGGCAAAAATCTCTGGATGAGGAAGGAAAACCCGCGTTTCGTCGCCAGGCTCGTTGTTATCATCGAGCACAAAGCCGCCGCCGGTTTGTAGGTCCACTTTGCCTTTGGCAAAGCTCCCGATGCGTAACTTGGGGCCCTGCAAATCAACCAAGATTGTTGTCGGGCGGTTGTGCTTTTTTTCGAGTGCGCGGATATGCCCGATAACCACGGACTTTTCGGCCTGTTCGCCGTGGCTCATGTTGATGCGAAACGCGTCGGCCCCCGCCAAGAACAGCTTTTCGATCATCTCGGGCGAATTGCTCGCGGGCCCTAATGTAGCAAGAATGCGGACTTTGCGATTTCTGGGACGGGGATATTGCTGCACAAGGTCTTCTTCTAGGCTGGAATTTCTGGGCTGCTCCCCCCATAACGACTGCATGCCCCCTCGTGAAGGAAACATTGCTCCGATGCCAAAAGAAATATCCGATGCCGCCGCCGCCGCAGCGTTCAGGCGTCTTGTGGTGCATTTGCAGCACCGCCATGACGCACAAAATATCGAATTGATGGGATTGGCCGGATTTTGCCGCAATTGCCTTGCCGATTGGGTGATGGAAGCACAGCCCGACCTCTCGAAAGCCGAAGCAAGAGAGCTTGTGCACGGCATGCCCGCGTCGGAATGGAAAGCCAAACATCAAACCGAAGCCACTCCCGAACAGCTGCAACGGATGCAGGAAAGCATGGCGAAGAATGCGCCGCTTGGCTAAGCGAGAGAACATCTGATTCGGGGCGCTGCCCCAACCCGCTTAACAGGAGAATATCATGGCCGAAGGCAATATCGCCGCCGATCAACTGCGTTTGTTCATCGAACGGATCGAACGTCTGGAAGAAGAGAAAAAGGGAATCGCTGATGATATCCGCGACGTGTACAGCGAAGCAAAATCGCAGGGCTACGATGCGAAGATAATGCGCCAAATCGTTCGCTTGCGCAAAATGTCAAACGATGACCGTCAGGAAATGGAAGCGATCCTCGACACGTATAAGTCGGCGCTTGGTCTGGCTTGAGCTAGGCCGCCCCCTGATGTAAGGGCGCGTGTCGCAATTTTTACGGCAATTTCTCGAGACAAGAAGTGAAACATGGCAGGCCATAGTAAATTCAAAAATATCCAGCACCGCAAAGGTGCACAGGACAAAAAGCGCTCGGCAATGTTTTCAAAGCTTAGCCGCGAAATCACTGTGGCTGCTAAAATGGGGATGCCAGATCCCGACATGAACCCGCGGCTTCGGCTTGCGGTCAACGCGGCCAAAGCGCAGTCGATGCCCAAGGATAATATCCAGCGCGCCATCGACAAAGCAGCGGCTGCAGGTGGCGAGGATTACGAAGAGATCCGCTATGAAGGTTACGGCCCGGGCGGCGTCGCGATTATCGTTGAGGCTCTAACCGACAATCGCAACCGCACCGCGACAAATGTACGCACTGCCTTTGCGAAAAATGGCGGTAATTTGGGCGCGTCGGGTGCTGTGAGCCACGGCTTTGACCGTATGGGACTGATCACTTATCCAGCCAGTGCGGGTGATGGTGATGCGATTTTTGAGGCAGCCCTGGAGGCTGGCGCCGAAGACGTTGAAAGCGGTGAGGAGGAACACAGCATTTGGACTGCGATGGACAGTTTGCACGAAGTCGCCAAAGCCCTTGAAGTTTCATTAGGTGCCGCGGAAAGCGCCAATCTGGCGTGGAAGCCGCAAATCACTGTTGACGTAGACGAGGCCAATGCCGGAACATTGCTCAAGATGATCGATGCGCTTGAAGAAGACGATGACGTGCAAACCGTCTGGGGCAATTATGACGTGTCAGATGAGGTACTGGCAAAACTTGGCTAAGGGCGAACGACTTACCGGCGTTATTCTTCCGGTTCGAAATTTAACGCTGCGCTGTTGATGCAGTAACGCAAGCCGCCTTGCGCTGGAGGTCCGTCGCGAAAAACATGTCCCAAATGGCCTTCACAGACCGCACAGCGGACTTCGGTGCGCACCATGCCGTGCGAAACGTCACGCAGTTCGTCAATTGCCCTGTCATCGGCGGGGCGAGTGAAGCTTGGCCAACCCGAGCCACTTTCAAATTTAGTGCCTGAAACAAACAAGACGGTGCCGCATCCCGCGCAGTGAAACTCGCCCTCGCGCTTTTCGTCGGTTAACGCGCCTGCAAAGGCGCGCTCGGTACCGCCCTCTCGCAGAACATGAAATTGCACGGGATCTAGCTGTTCGCGCCACTGCGCGTCGGTTTTGATGACTTTGTCCATTTCAAGGTTTTGCCCTTGTTGTTGATCGGGGTCAACCACCCCGCTTTAACTCCTCGTTTACTACGAATAGCGCATATGCAGGCAACTATGTCGCTTTTTCGTACATTTTCGTTGACTTCTGGCGCTTTGCTATTGTTCGCCAGTGGTGTGGCGATTGCCCAAGATTTGGCTTCTGGCGAACCGCAACCACTGACCATTGAGATCACTGCAAATCTGCAATTCAGTAAGGCATCGGTGTCGAACAAGGGCACGGGCGCTGTCCACATCGATCCGGCGACGGGTATGAAGCGGGTTGAGGGCGGTGCCGTTGACCTTGGTGGCTATGCGATGGCGGGGCGCGCGGTGATTAGCGGAGAGCCGGGTCGCACTGTGCGGGTCGATTTTCCCCGTCAAGTGCGAATGTCGTCGGGCCAGGGCCCCAATGCCGAGCTTGTCGACATAACCACTAGTCTCGGCTCAGCGCCGCGCCTGGACATCGGCGGCAGGCTGGAATTCACATTTGGAGGCCGCTTGGTGATGCAGGGAAAGGCTGTGGGCAATTTGCGCGGGCGCATCCCAATCACCGCCGAATATGAA
The DNA here is from genome assembly GCA_963763915.1 of uncultured Alphaproteobacteria bacterium. Taxonomy (GTDB): domain Bacteria; phylum Pseudomonadota; class Alphaproteobacteria; order Sphingomonadales; family Sphingomonadaceae; genus Sphingorhabdus_B. Next base: position 287,875 of record CAVXQH010000001.1, on the reverse strand, counting down.
TGACAGTGTATACTGGGCGGGCCACAAATCTGAGTTGAGGCTGCCTTTCCTTCAAGAACAAGCGTGCTAATCGCTTGCCCAGTCAAAAGGCGTCAGGCCGCGTTCGCGCTCGTTAAATGTAAGCACACGACCCGCCGGTGGTACGCTACGTTGCGGACAACTGGGGCGAACACAGGCACGGCAACCCAGCCCGATGGGGGTGGCCTGACCCGTAACGAGATCCAAGCCTCTGGCAGCGGCGATAGGTGCAGCCAGCTTCGCATCCAGTCCGAGCCCAACGGCAAACTCGGCGCGTATCGCACCCGAGCGACCGGCATTTGAAAGCACTGTTCGGGTAAACGTGAACCAGCGGCCACCGTCCTCCAATTCAACGACCTGCGAAACAATTTGCCCTGGGCGGTCGAAGGCATTGTGGAGTTTCCAAAGCGGACAGCGACTGTCGGTTTCAATGAGCAGCGAAGCGCTTGCACCGGCATAGCGTTTCGAACTTCTACCTGCGCGGTCGATCCGGATCATGAAAAAGGGCAACCCGCGGCTACCTACACGTTGTAAAGTAGTTAGGCGGTGCGCAATTTGTTCAAAGCCTGCCCCAAAGCGGCGCTGAAGAAGCTCAATGTCATATCCAGTGCTTTCACAAGCGCGCAGAAAGCGCGAATATGGCATCATGATTGCCGCGGCGAAATAGCTGGTAAGATGGCGGCGATAGAGCTCTTCGCTGGTCCTGTCGGCAAAATCCGCGCCGCGTGTCAAACCGTCAATTTCTGCGCGCGCTTCAAGACTAGCTAACTGGCTGGCTAAAGCAAAAGTACGGCTAGCAGGGTTCAGCATTTCAGAAAGTTGCAATTGCCTTGCGTGCAAGTCCAAACGCCTAAGCCGATCTGGGAGCACATCGACCGGCAGGATGCGCACCGAAAGCTGATGCTTCACGCGCAGCCGCTCGGCCATAGCGCTGTAGATGTCGGCACTGCCCAGGCGAAGTTCGTCGGCTAGCGCCTCGGCCTGACTATCAAGATCGGCAAAGTAGTTACGCCAGCGCTGAATTTCGGCGCGGACATTGTCGGTTGCATCGCTGATCAAAGCTGCGCTCTCGCCCGACAAACGGTCAAAGGCGCGGGCAAAGGCCTCTGCGGCATCGGGTGCAGCAGCGAGCCAGTCTTCTATCTGAACACGGTCAATGTTGAGATCGCCGAAAAGAGGATCCGCCAAACGTCTGCGGATGGCTTCGAGGCCGCCGCCCGGGATACTGCCGGTCAAGCTGCGCGGGTCAAAGTCAAACCGTTCGGCAAGGCGCAGCATGATCGGGGCGGTCAATGGCCGCTGGTTATTTTCGATCAGCGTCAGGTAGCTTGGAGAAACCTGCAGAGCATCAGCCATTGCTGCTTGAGTCAGTCCATTGGCGCGGCGGATGCGCCGCACCGCGGCTCCTGCGAAAAGCTTTTGGTCTGCCATAAACATAGATTGTCATTAAAATGACAAAATGACAAGAAGCAACCTAACTAACGCCACCATATAACAACAAAAATGACAAATATGGATGGCGTTCTTTTGCTAAACTTATCAAATTGACGCTCATAACTGCTATCCCTTGTAAGGAATTGTCAATGTCGTACCAAGATGTCATCACCAACACCAGCGCGCTTATTAAAGCGCAAAACGGCACATGGGACTCGATTAGCTCCGAATTGGTTGCGCGCATGCGTTTGCAAAACCGCTTTAAGACCGGCCTCGACATTGCTCGCTATACAGCGAAGATCATGCGTGAAGACATGACTGCCTATGACTGTGATCCAGCGAACTACACCCAGTCACTTGGCTGCTGGCACGGCTTTATTGCGCAGCAGAAGATGATTTCAGTCAAGAAACATTTTGGAACCACCAAAGGCCGCTACCTCTATCTCTCAGGCTGGATGATCGCTGCGCTCCGCAGCGAATTCGGTCCGCTTCCGGATCAATCGATGCACGAAAAGACTAGCGTTCCTGCGTTGATTGAGGAGCTCTATACGTTCTTGCGTCAGGCCGATAGCCGTGAACTAAACCTGCTGTTTCGCGATCTGGACAAGACGCGCGACGAAGGCAATGCCGCACGCGCAACCGAACTTATGGGTAAGATCGAGAATTTTGAAACCCATGTCGTTCCGATCATCGCTGATATCGATGCCGGCTTCGGTAATGCAGAAGCTACCTATCTGCTCGCCAAAAAAATGATCGAGGCAGGTGCCTGCGCGCTGCAAATCGAAAATCAGGTGTCGGATGAAAAGCAATGCGGCCATCAGGACGGCAAAGTCACGGTTCCGCATGAAGACTTCCTGCAAAAGATCCGGGCCTGCCGCTATGCCTTCCTCGAACTCGGAATCGAAGACGGTATCATCGTTGCGCGCACCGACTCGCTGGGCGCTGGTCTGACCAAGCAGATTGCTGTGTCGAAAACCCCTGGCGATCTGGGCGATCAATATAACAGCTTCCTTGATTGTGAAGAAATTGACCCGGAAACCGCCCAAAATGGCGATGTCATCCTGAACCGCAATGGCAAGCTGCTGCGCCCAAAACGCCTGCCGTCGAACTTGTTCCAATTCCGCCCCGGAACCGGTGAAGATCGCTGCGTGCTGGATTGCATTACAAGCTTGCAAAACGGCGCTGACTTGATCTGGATCGAAACCGAAAAGCCACATATCGAACAGATTGCTGGCATGGTCGACCGCATCCGTGAAGTCGTGCCCAATGCAAAGCTGGCTTACAATAACTCGCCCAGCTTCAACTGGACGCTGAATTTCCGTCAGCAAGTATTCGATGCTTGGATCGCCGAAGGCAAGGACATGTCTTCCTATGATCGGGCTAACCTGATGAGCGCGGCCTATGACGAGACGGAGCTGGGTAAAGAAGCGGACTTCCGCATTCAAAACTTCCAGCGGGACTCTGCACAGCGCGCAGGCATTTTCCACCATCTGATCACACTGCCGACCTATCACACGGCAGCGCTAAGCACTGATAATCTTGCCAAGGACTATTTCGGTGAGATGGGTATGCTCGGCTATGTTGCTGGCGTACAACGTAAAGAAATCCGGCAGGGTATCGCATGTGTGAAGCACCAGAATATGTCAGGATCGGACATTGGTGACGATCATAAGGAGTTTTTTGCCGGTGAAGCCGCCCTGAAAGCAGGCGGTAAGGATAACACCATGAACCAGTTCGCAAATGCTGCCTGATTAACGCAGCTCTATTTAACACAAGGAGAAAGACCATGACCGAACCAACACGTTCCCGCGCTGTCCTCTCTACCGAGGATTTCAAGCTGATCCGCAAGGCGCTGGAAAACTACATTCCGACCGTCAAAGAAGCGGATGAAAACCGGAAATTTGCCCAGTTATATCACCGGCTCGGCAGCGCCGTGAACCGGTAATTCGAGAACGATTGGCCGCTTGCAGTCTATCGACTGCGGGCGGCCATTCGTGCTATACGGCTTAGCTCTTGACCTAATATGGTGACGCCGACTTCGGCTTTTACTGACATCAAAGTCTGCTCAAGCTCGATCAAATGGCCGTTCAGTCCGGCAAGTTTGGCCGAGGTCCAGCGCCCGATCTGGTCAACGACTGCGCTGCGCTCCATGAAGAAAACGCTATGCGTACCGCGTACAAGTGGTTCGGGCGAGACTCCGTCGTCTACTTTGGCGCGCAGTCCGGCCAGTAAAGATACGCGCCGCTGTAAAGCGCGGATGATGCGGATGCTGTCGATCCCGAAATTGCGCGCCGCGACCAGCTCTTCGCCGAATTTCCTGATATTTCCGCTCATGATCTGATTGACCAGCACCGATACATTTTCCTCACCGGTTTCAGCCGATAAAGCATCAATGGCTTGTGGGGTGGCGACAGCGGGATGTTCGGGGCTGGCGTCGTGATAAAGCGCAAGCTTCTCAACCTCCAGCGCGGCTAGCTTACGGTCATAGGATGTGTAACGTGCGATCCGTGTCGCAAGCGTCCTGTCGAGCCGCAGCCCCTGGGTCATTGCTGTTGCCATTATCCCTGCGACAGCGTCGCCTTCATTCTGCGCATAGCAAATATAGGCCATTGCGTTGGGTGCGCTCTCTGCCAGCTTACGGATCTTGCTGGTTTTGGGCAAGTTGCCGGCGCTCGCGACGACTGGACTTTCTGCGCGCTCGGCAGCTAACAGCGTTTCGATTGCCTCCAAGCCCTCTTCACGGCGCAAATTAAGGCGGATAATCCGTTTGCCGCCAAAAAGGGAAAGCGAGTTTGCCTCGTCCACCAATATTGCCGGGTCACTTCTAATCCGGTCGCTGTCGATATCGATCCGCTCCGCGTCAGAACCAAAGCGCGTGACCATTTGCTGGGCGATATCCACAATCGAACTATCGTCAACGCCGTGGATCAAGAAAAAGCGAATTTCGGGCCGGTCGGTTATTGCTGCAACAAAATCGCGTTCAGACAATTTTGCCGGGGTTCGGCCATAGCTCATTGCGCTGTGGGAGCGGCTGTGGGTGCGGAACGCGCATAAAGCGAAAGCCGCGTCACTATCTGCTCGGCGACGCGCTGAGCCAAGTTTTCCAGCGCACTATTCTCTCCGGCAATCGTTGCATATTCCGAACTGACCACATCAATTCCAGCATCCGACCCGGCGGTTGTATCGAGTAAAGTGGCGCCGGTTGTAATGTCGACCAGCTGATAGCGGGCGCGCAAAGTCCGACGCTCGCGCGTTACGGTGTCGTCGGTGCGGACACCGAAGCCTTCAATCTGGTCATCAAGCTTTACCACCAGCCTATAGCGTGCGGCACTTCCCGCAACGCTGGTCGCGGCATTCAACCGGTCGTTAATCGCATTGCGGACAAGCCAGCCGGGCTTGCCTTCGATGGGTTCGACAATGACCGAACCGAGCAAGCTAGTAACTGCTCCTTTTGACCCTCCGCTATAGAGCGGCTGCAGCCCGCACGCGCTGAGCGAAAGGCAAGCCAAAAACAAGGCAAGCAAGCGCATCATATCACGAAATTGACCAGCCGGTCGGGCACAACAATCACCTTTTTAATGTCTGCACTACCGATGGCAGACTGCACCTTGGCGCTGCTCTTCGCAAGTGCTTCCAGTTCTTCCTTGGACAGGCCTTTGGCCGCGCTCAGGGTGTCACGCAGCTTGCCCATGACTTGCACTGCAATAGTGACTTCATCGTCGACGAGTAATGCGGGATCATGGTTGGGCCAAGGTTGTCCCGCGATAAAGCCCGTTCCGCCGATCTTTTCCCACGCTTCTTCTGCAAGATGCGGCAGCATTGGCGCGACCAAGCGAACCAGGTCGCGCACAGCTTGGTCGCGGGTTCTGCTGGGTTGCGCCTTTTCAATCGCGTTTACCAGTTCGTGAACGCGCGCGACCCCTTTGTTGAAATGCAGCGCTTCAATGTCGCATGCAATACCGGCAATGGCGCGGTGTAGGGATTTGTTGAGGGCGCTATCTTCGCCTTCTGCCGTGCCGAGGGCGTCCACCAAGCGCCAGATGCGGTTCACAAAACGCCAACAGCCTTGGATGCCGCTTTCCGACCATTCCAGATCGCGTTCGGGGGGGCTGTCCGACAGCATGAACCACCGCACGGCGTCGGCGCCGTACTGGTCAAACATCGGATCAGGATCGACGACATTCTTTTTGGATTTCGACATTTTGATGATGCGGCCAATATCAGCCTTGCTGTTATCTTCGATTACAACCGCTTCATTGGCCGTCCGCCTAATCTCTTCAGGCGAGTAATATTTAGTGCGAGGATGGTCAGGCCCATCATCGTAGACTTCTTTTGAGTAAGTCTCGTGCGTCACCATCCCTTGAGTGAACAGAGCCGCGAAAGGCTCCTTGACCGAAATCTTGCCCATCCGCTCCAGGGCACGCGTCCAGAAACGCGCATAGAGCAAGTGCAGGATCGCATGTTCGACGCCGCCGATATACTGCCCCACCGGTAGCCATGCCTCGGCCTCTTCGCGGTCAAAGGGCTTGTCAGATGGCTGGCTGGCAAAGCGGATGAAATACCAGCTACTGTCCGCAAAAGTATCGAGCGTATCGGTCTCGCGCCGCGCCGGTTCCTGACAATTGGGGCATTTCACATGCTTCCATGTTGGGTGCCGATCCAGCGGATTGCCGGGGACATCGAAACTGACGTCCTCTGGCAACACAATTGGCAATGACTGGCGCGGCACCGGCAGCACGCCGCAAAATTCGCAGTGAATGATCGGGATCGGCGTGCCCCAATAGCGTTGCCGCGAGACACCCCAGTCGCGCAGGCGGTATTGCGTCTGGCCTTCGCCCCAGCCTTCATGCTCAGCTTTGGCGATGACATCGGCTTTCGCTTCGTCCACCGACATGCCGTTCATCCAATGCGAGTTCACGATTTTGCCAGGGCCGGTATAAGCGACGTCGCCTTCAAACTCGCTATCTTCATTGTCGCCTTCGGCAACAACACGGGTGACGGCCAGATCATATTTGCGGGCAAAATCCAGATCGCGCTGGTCATGCGCGGGGCAGCCAAAGATCGCGCCAGTGCCATATTCGATCAGAACGAAATTGGCGACGTAGATCGGCAAATGCCAATTGGGATCGAGAGGATGTTCAACGCTCAGCCCGGTGTTGAACCCCAGTTTCTCGGCAGTTTCGATTTCCGCCGCCGTTGTCCCGCCCTTTTTACAATCGGCAATAAAGTCCTGAAGCGCGGGTGCATTTTCTGCGAGGCTTTGCGCCAGCGGATGGTCGGCAGCAATCGCCAAAAAGCTTGCACCGAAAAGCGTGTCTGGCCTCGTCGTAAACACGTCGATCCCGTCGTGCGTCCCGACCAAATTGAAGGTGCAGCGCAAACCCTTTGACTTGCCGATCCAGTTTTCCTGCATCAGCTTCACCTTCTCGGGCCAATGCTCGAGGCTGTCCAAGCCTTCGAGCAAATCCTCGGCAAAGTCGGTGATTTTCAGGAACCATTGGTTGAGCTTTTTGCGCTCCACCAGCGCGCCAGAGCGCCAGCCGCGCCCGTCGATCACTTGCTCATTGGCAAGCACGGTCATGTCGACCGGATCCCAATTGACCTCGCTCTCTTTGCGGTAAACGAGGCCTGCCTTAAGCATATCGAGGAAAAGCGCCTGTTCATGGCCATAATATTCGGGTTCGCAGGTTGAAAGCTCGCGCGACCAGTCAATGGCAAGACCCAGCCGTTTTAGCTGCTTCTTCATCGCCTCGATATTCTGGCGTGTCCAATCGCCGGGATGGACTTTTTTCTCCATCGCGGCATTTTCCGCCGGCATACCAAAACTGTCCCAACCCATGGGATGCAGCACCGCATGCCCCGTCATCGCCTTATAGCGCGCAAGCACATCGCCCATTGTGTAGTTACGCACATGCCCCATATGGATGCGCCCCGACGGATAAGGGAACATTTCTAGGATATAGCTTTTTGGACGCGGATCGCTTGCCGAAGGCGCAACAAAGGCCTGCGCTTCCTCCCAAGCCTTTTGCCACCGCCCGTCAACGACGTGCGAGTTAAAACGCACCGGCTCTGACATAGCTTTTAGCCCGATATAGCGGAGCGGCGCAGATCGCGTGCCTTGGTCAGGATGATGCTTTCCATTTTCTGCACAGTTGCCGCGCGAATAGGGGCATCGACCCACTGGCCGTTTTGCGCAATTTGTCTGGTACCAGCGACCCGAAGCGCGTCAGCGCGCAGATCACGGTCCAAAATCGTCACGGTTAGCGCGACGCGTTCCCCGGGGCTTTGCGGGTTTACATACCAGTCGGTGACAATCACGCCACCCGCTGAGTCTGCTTGCACGACCCGCATGAATGACAGGGTATCAAGCGAAGCCCGCCACAAATAGCTGTTTACGCCAATCGTGGTGACTTGGCTCGCTGCAATATCGGAGCGAGGCCGTTCTTTGCTTCCGCAAGCAACGAGTGCCAATGAACAGGTGGCGAGAAGCAGGGAGGTGCGCAGAAAATGCATGAATCGGTCCTTAAAAAAGCAGCAATGCGGATATCATGGGGTTCTATATCGGCTTTGCTGGTCCGAGCAAGCTTTCAAGAAGCTGAATGGATAATTTTGGGAAAATAGCTGCGGCGGCGAGCAAGACAATTGCGGCAAGTTTGCAAAGGATTGTGTATCTTTTGCAACACCCGGTAAAAATCGCGTCGGCGAGGCAGAAAACCTTTGGCAAGCTCGGTCTTTGGCGTATGATGCTTTTCTAATAAGACTCGAAAACGGGGTGAAGGACGTGCTCGACTTGAGCAAACAGGGTTATCGGCCAACGAAAGCTTTGGCTTGGACTACGGCTTCTGTCGTGGCTCTTTCTCTCGCCTTCATGCCTGCTATTGCCCAGCGCCTACGTTTCAATGCTGCGGAAACGGGAACGGGACTTTTCTCGACTTTTACGCCCTCTGGCGTCGACACCAAACTTGCGCAGAAATATAAGGTTCGTCCGGCCAATACGCCGCTACAATATCGCTTCACGCCTGCGGGTATCGACAGCACGCAAGGACGGACCATCACTGTTGCTGCCCGTATGACGACGCCGGTTGCTGCGCCGCGCCGCGCTGTGGTGACGCAAAAGATCGTTGCCAACGTTGGGCAACCAACTGCTGCTTTGGCCGACCGCTTGCATAAAACCGATTTCCGTCTGACCGAGGCAAAGGGCTGGAAGGGCTTTGCTACCGCAAATGCGCTTCCAACGCTTAAGGCCAAGGCACCGATTTCTGAAGTTGCGGCACGTGGTGGCTTCAAAATTGAAGAGGTCACTAAAAAGCCTTCGCGCTTCCGCACGGATGTTAAACTGGATGCTGCGCGCGGCGCAACGCCAAGCCCGCGTGGTAATGCGGCGGCCGGTGACTATAAGCTTGATGTTGGCGGCAGCTTCTCGATCTCGCGCCGTGTCGCGGTGACCGCTGGCGTTAGCTATAAGAGCGAACGTGACCGCCTTGACGCCCGCGCTACCAACACGGCGGATAACGAAGCCGTCTATGTTGGAACCAAAATCCGGTTCTAACGCTAGAGTTTTTAGCCAACAGGCTAGACCTCTCGGGCGCGTTCTTCTCAAACCTCCAGCACGATCTTCCCGACAAAGTCGCCCGCTTCCATAAAGGCGTGCGCGGCGGCGGCTTGCACCAGCGGAAAGGTCTTGGCCATTTCGGGGCGCAGTCTGCCGCTGGCGACCAATGGCCAGACCGTGCGGTAAATCTCGTCAGCGAGCAGCGCCTTAAACTCTGGCGAGCGTGGACGCAACGTGGAGCCGGTGAGTGTCAACCGCCTGCTCATCACCACCGCCATGTTGATCTCTGCGCGTAACCCGCCTTGTACGGCAATCGTCACATGCCGCCCGTCTTCTTGCAAAGCGCGCAAGTTACGCGGCACATAGTCACCCGCGACCATATCAAGCACCAGATGAACGCCTTTTCCGTCGGTCAGCGCGAGCGTTTCCTCGACAAAGTCTTCGGTTTTATAATTGATAGCGTGGTCCGCACCGAGTTTTAGCGCGGCAGCGCATTTCTCGTCCGATCCGCAGGTGACAATGATGTTGATGTCGAACAATTTTGCCAGTTTGATAGCCATACTGCCAATGCCGCTGGTGCCGCCATGGACAAGGATGGTCTCTCCTTCGCTGGCGTAGCCGCGTTCGAATATATTGTGCCACACGGTAAAAACCGTTTCGGGCAGTGCGGCTGCCTCCGCCATGCTCAATCCATCGGGTATCGGCATGTAGTGCCGCATGTCAGCGACACAATATTCGGCGTAACCTCCACCCGAAACCAGAGCGCAGATGTTTTGACCCAACTGGCCTTCCTCCACATTTTCGCCCAAGGCAACGATTTCACCGGCGATTTCCAGGCCCGGTATGCTCGGCGCCCCGGGGGGTGGAGGATAAAGCCCCATTCGCTGAACAATATCGGGCCGGTTAACGCCAGCCGCGGCAACGCGGACTAGCACTTCGCCTGCGCCGGGCATGGGTACAGGGCGCTCAACGGCAACCAGCACTTCGGCTCCACCGGGGCCGGCAGGATCGATAGCAGTCATCGAAGTCGGTAGTTCTGGCATGTCGTAAACCCCTGTTTTAGCCAAGCACCATAAACTAGTCGCAAACTTATTGACTTGGAAGCGGCTTACGTCAACTATCGGGTCATGGATCTGGATGAACTATTTGCCAAACGTCCGGGCGACCCACTGACGCAGCTTTTGCGCCAGGATCTTGATCCGTTATCGATTGAAGAGCTGAGCGAGCGCATTGCCCTTTTGCAGGAAGAGATAAGGCGCTGTGAGGCTAAGAAATCTGCGGCGTCGAACCATATTCAAGCCGCCGATGCGCTGTTTAAAAAATGACAGCCTGCGGATTTCCTAAGGCTTTGTTAACCTTTTCAGGTAAATATTCGTTAAACTTTGATGTCCTGTTGAAAGTGGCAGGATGCGGCACGACATAGAGTTTTGAACGCAGGGTGCATTTCGCACTTCGCAACAGGAGTTAGGTGACCATGCCATCATTTGCGGACTCGCTTGAGACCACTCTGCACAATGCACTAAAGCATGCAGCGGACCGGGCGCATGAATATGCCACGCTTGAGCATTTGTTGCTGGCGCTAATTGACGACGCAGAAGCTGCAAAGGTTATGCAAGCTTGCGGCGTTGATCTAGGCGAGCTGTCCGATATCGTCATTACCTATCTTGACGGCGAGCTCGAAAGCCTACGTGTCGAAGGCAAGATCGACCCTTCACCAACTAGCGGCTTCCAGCGGGTGGTTCAGCGCGCGATCCTGCACGTGCAAAGCTCGGGCAAGGATGTGGTTACGGGCGCAAATGTGCTTGTCGCATTATTCTCCGAACGTGAGAGCTATGCGGTCTACTTCCTACAACAACAGGACATGAGCCGCCTCGATGCGGTCAGTTATATCAGCCACGGCATTGGTAAAGACGGTCGGATCACCGACGCGCGCGCGCCGGAAGGCACCGAAGAGCGCGAGGATGAGAAGCCCGTCGACGCCAAGGGCAAGAAGGAAAAGGAAGGCGCTCTCGAACAGTTTACCGTCAACTTGAACGAAAAAGCCAAGCAGGGCCGTATCGATCCGCTTATCGGCCGCAGTGCTGAGGTTGACCGTACGGTGCAAATCCTGTGCCGCCGGTCAAAGAATAATCCGCTTTATGTCGGTGAACCCGGCGTCGGCAAAACCGCGATTGCAGAAGGATTGGCGCGCAGGATTGTCGAAAACCAAGTTCCCGAAGTACTTTTGCCTGCTGTGATATATTCGCTCGACATGGGCGCGCTTTTGGCAGGGACACGGTACCGTGGTGACTTCGAGGAACGGCTGAAGGCTGTTGTGACCGAGCTTGAAAAGCTGCCCGATGCGATCCTGTTCATTGACGAAATCCACACCGTCATCGGTGCAGGCGCAACGTCTGGCGGCGCGATGGATGCATCCAACTTGCTGAAGCCCGCACTGTCCGGCGGAACGATCCGCTGCATCGGATCGACCACATATAAAGAATTCCGCAATCATTTCGAAAAGGACCGCGCTTTGCTGCGGCGGTTCCAGAAGATCGATGTTAATGAACCGACCATCGAAGACACGATCAAAATCCTCGCGGGTCTACGTAGCGCGTTTGAAGACCACCATAAGGTCAAATACACGCCTGATGCGCTTAAAGCTGCCGTCGAGCTGTCGGCGCGCTACATCAACGACCGCAAGCTGCCAGACAAAGCCATCGATGTGATCGATGAGGTCGGAGCGATGCAAATGCTGGTTGCGCCGTCAAAACGGCGTAAACTTATCACGCCAAAGGAAATCGAAGCGGTCATCTCGACTATCGCGCGCATCCCGCCGAAGCAGGTGTCTTCGGATGACAAGGCTGCGCTTGGTACGCTCGAAGCAGACTTGAAGCGCGTTGTTTTTGGTCAGGACAAGGCGATCGAGGTTTTGGCGTCGGCGATGAAACTGTCGCGCGCTGGTCTTCGCGACCTCGAAAAGCCAATTGGCAACTATCTTTTCTCCGGCCCGACCGGTGTCGGCAAAACCGAAGTAGCCAAGCAGCTTGCCTCTATCCTGGGTATCCCGCTCAAACGCTTTGATATGAGCGAATATATGGAGCGACATTCAGTGTCGCGCTTGATCGGTGCACCCCCGGGCTATGTCGGTTTCGACCAGGGCGGCTTGCTGACCGATGCGATTGACCAGAACCCGCACTGTGTATTGCTGCTCGACGAGATCGAGAAAGCGCACGAGGACTTGTTCAATATCTTGCTGCAAGTCATGGATAATGGTCGCTTGACTGATCATCACGGCAAAACGGTTGATTTCCGCAATGTTGTGCTGATCATGACGACAAATGCCGGTGCCAAGAATATGTCGAAAGAGGGCATCGGGTTTGGCAACAACATCAGCAAGGAAGATGCTGGCGAAGAAGCCGTCAAGGCGCTCTTCTCGCCCGAATTCCGTAACCGTCTCGATGCGGTGATACCGTTTAGCTATTTGCCAACCGAAGTTGTGGCTATGGTTGTCGACAAATTCATCTTGCAACTCGAACTGCAACTGGCTGACCAAAATGTGCACATTCGTCTGGATGACGATGCGCGCAACTGGCTGGTCGAACGTGGCTATGACAAGCTATACGGTGCGCGGCCTATGGGCCGCTTGATTCAGGAAAAGATCAAGCAGCCGCTCGCCGAGGAATTACTTTTCGGCAAGCTGGTCAATGGCGGCGAGGTAGCGGTCCATATGAAGGACGGTGCACCGGTTTTTGAAGTCTCCCCCGCGCCACCCAAAGGCGGCAAAGGCAAAGCGGTGAAGAAAGAAGCCGACGCGGTTAAGCCAGCCCAGCCAAAAGCCAGAAAATCGAGCAAGGCGAAGTAACGCCAAAACACCGCAAAAGAACTTTCCTACAAGGGGGCAGCTTATATTTGCAGGGCGCTGTTCTGTGAAATTTGTAGCGCCAACGCCTCTGTTCTTTACGCAAAAAGATTCACGTCGCAAAAAAGGCGAAATTTGGCAGGCATGTTTTGTTTGCCGCAGAGTTAACTTTGGCAGTTTTCTTCCGGTTTCGGAAGAATCGCTACTTAGCCAAATTTTCCTTGGATCGCGCCCTTATTTAATCGGGATCGGCTTCGTGAATTTCTTGCGCCCCGGAATGGGGTAATCCAGCGCCTCGATCTTTTTCGGGAAGCGCACGCCGCCAGCTTTCAGGTCGAAGCTGAGCTTGCATTTACCGCCGCCTGCTTCGGTTACATGTGCGTTCAAAACAGTGAGTTCCACCGCCTCAAATTGGCCGGTCACCGAAAGCGTCAGTTTAACCGGCTTGCTCTCTACACCCATCGCCGAGAAGGTAAATTCGGGATGGAAATCGACTACTTGCTTAAATGATCCCAGCTTCACGAAACTAGGCGTTTCAGGAGGATATTTCTTGGGATCCTTGTGGTCTCGCAGTTCCTTTGCCATCGCCCAACCCTCGGCAAAAACTACCAGCAAATCCTGCTCTTGCATCTTGTCCGACAGCGCAGACGATATTTTAGAACCGCCCAGAGCCTCAAGCGCCTTTGCTGCCTTGCTATCGCCGCCCGCTTCCAGTTCTGCCTTGATGCCTTGCGCAGCTTCATCAAACGCTTCGGCACTGAAAATTTCGTTGAAATCAATCTTCATTTTAAGTCCTTATCAAGCCGGATTGATTGGCATCTGCTCGGGCGGGTTTGTCGTGTAGCCTGCAATTGCCAATCGGAAGCCTGCGTCAGGCGTGCTAAGAAACCGTTCCGACAAAAGCTCGATCGGACCAGTGCTGTGCGACATTTGCAATTTGTAGCTGGCGTTTGTCGCGGGTGCATTTGCCGAGGCAGATTCTGCGAGGTTGCTACTGGCAGAAAGCCGTGATTTTGCAAACCATCCCGCACCCCCAAGCGCTGCTGCCGCCGCAGCAAGCGCCAAATACAGGGTGTTGTTGCCAGTTTCGGCCGGTTCCGTAGGGGCTTCAGCCTTTGCTACGGGCGGTGCCAAGACGGGGGGCGCCACTTCGGCTGGGGGTTCCGGTGCAGCGACCACCTCTTCGACTATTGGTGGTGTGATAGCTGCAGGTTCGGCTGGTTCTGCCAAAACAGGCGCGGCAACGACGGCAGTGGCGACCGGAGCCAAGGCGCGCGGCTTAACAAGGGGGCGTTGCTTCGGTTTCGCAACTAATGGTGTTGGACGTGTTTGTTGCGCGATGCGCGGCTTAGGCTTTACCGTGGGGCGAACAACAGGCGTAACGGCAACGCGCGGCTTGGGCTGGGCAACCACGCGCGGCGTAACCTTTGGAGTGGCGGTTACCGTTGGCGTTGGTTGACCAGTGCCGGGTACCATGCGCGGCGTGGGTTTCGTTGCAGTAGTGGTAGTGGCTGTGTTCGTTTGCGAGGTTGTAGCAGGCTGTTCTTTTTTCTTTTTCTTTTTGAACAGGCCGCCAATCGCTCCGCCGACTTTCTTGACGTCTATTTTGACGCCAACACCGCCCCCGCCGCCGGTTTGTGTGGTTCCTCCGGTAGGCGCTGGTGTTCCGGTTGGGCAACGATGGGGTGGAGGCTGATCAGGGCAAATTTGCGCGAACGCTGCTTGAGGAAGAGCCATTGCAAGCAGCACGGCCAATAGCCTGCTTAGGCTAGGCTGCGCTTTTAACCAGCGTAGTATAAATGATGAAAACATCCGCCCCTCCCTGACACACTTATAACATCATGTATATTGCGCGACTGCAAGCGCTCATTGTAAAGAATCCGCAAAACTCTGGTTTTAATCCATATGTTTGATGCCGACGCGCAAATAGTCCCAGCCGGTAATGAGTGTTAGGATGGCTGCTATCCACAGCAGACCTAACGAAGCGGTCTTGAGCCACAGCAACTCGGGTAGCGCACCAGACAATATGATCCCGCCAAGGGCTGCCATTTGTGCAGCGGTTTTCCATTTGGCAAGCTTGGACACGGGCACTGAAACTTGCAACTGGGCAAGAAACTCGCGTAACCCCGAAACGATGATTTCGCGCAGCAAAATGATCAACGCGGCGATCACATGCCAGCCCGCGATGTCGCGTGTGAAGACCAGCATTAATATGACCGCTGCGACCATGATCTTGTCTGCTATCGGATCGAGGAAAATACCTAAGCGAGACACCGTCCCTTGGGCGCGCGCAAGATAGCCGTCAAAATAATCGGTGATGCCCATCAAGCAGTACAGCGCCCAAGTTATTGCGTAGTCTATAGGCGTTGGTTGGTTTCCTGACGGGGTGGCGCTGGGCCATAGAAAAAAGACCAGAATGGGCACTGCCAAAATACGCGACAAAGTAAGGATATTGGGCAAGCTCAACATAAAGCTGCGATAAACCGAATTTTGACGAAAATCATAGCGATATTTTTGCACAGGCTTTGCGCCCAAAGTGCTCAAAAGAGCTTTGCCTGTTAAAACATGCTGGCTATGGCGGAAAAATCGCGGACAAAACGGGGAATGCGGTCCAATGCCATCGTCACTTTCTTTATTGTCCAAACGGCGCTTTTTGCCGCTTTTCATCACGCAATATCTAAACGCGTTTAACGATAATTTTTTCAAAATGGCGATGGTGATCTTGATCACTTACACCATCTTGCAGGGCGGAGAGGCAGAAGAAGCTTATTACAATGCTTTGGCTGGTGCGATTTTCATCCTGCCGTTTTTCTTGCTCTCCGCCATATCGGGCAGGATGGCAGACAGTATAGACAAGATCCGCGTGATCCGTTTTGTGAAAACGGCTGAGATTGGCATCATGATTGTCGGTGCCGCCGGGATATGGATGCACAGCGTCGTCTTGATGTTCGTCGCTTTGTTTTCGATGGGCGTGCACTCGACATTCTTTGGTCCGATCAAGTATGGTATATTGCCGCAACATTTGAATGACGACGAAGTGCTGGGTGGAACTGGCCTGGTCGAGGCCGGTACCTATATCGCCATCCTGACGGGGACGATTGTTGGGGGCATATTGCCGCCGGAGGTTTCAGCAATCGGAGTTATCATTGTCGCGATCATTGGAAGGATTGCTGCGCAATTTGTACCGCCGGCGCCGCCTGAAGAGCATGCACCCAAAGGTCCTGTCGACTGGAATATCTTCCGTTCAAGTTGGCGATTAGTATCAGATACCATGCACGTTCCGCGGCTTTTCATGGCGATCATGGCGATCAGCTTTTTCTGGGCGATTGGCGCAGTTTTGGCAGCGCAGTTTCCACCCATGGTAAAAAGCGCACTTGGCGGTGACAACACAGTCGCGACGCTTTTTACGGCTATATTTTCGGTTGGTGTGGCAATTGGTTCCGTGCTGATCAACAAGATATTGGGTGGCAAGGTATCGGCCAAATATGCTCCCGTCTCCGTTATCGTCATGGGCATATTCGTTTTGGCTCTGTGGTGGGCTGTGAAGGGCTGGGTGCCCGTGGCGGACACTCCGGCTGATTCCGACCTATTGCTCAACTACCGCGAGTTCTGGGCGCTGTCGCAGGGCGATTGGATCCTTGTTTCGTTGTTGGGTATTGCAATAGCGGGCGGCATGTTTGTTGTGCCGCTTTACGCTTTTTTGACCACCACTGTAGAAAAGTCGCAGACCGCACGAACCATCGCCGCGAACAACATCGTTAATTCCGGCGCGATGGTACTCGGCGCATTGTTGTACGGATTGCTGGCAAAAATGGGCGTCAGCATCGCTGATACCCTCTTTTTGGTTGCGGCAGCGTGTCTGGTATCGGCCTGGATTGCCTGGAAGTTGCACTTGGCCTGCGACTAGCCGCACATCAAGCCAGTTTTTTCAGGCAATGAAGCCGTAGATTACAACGAAGAACGCACTGAAGCTTAGCATAAAGAGATGCGTATCCTCGCGTTTGGCAAGTGAGACTGGCTTTTTGCTTAGCACTGCGCCAACAAGCGTTACGGGCGGCAGCGAACGGCGCAAATAATGGCCTGATCCTTCGTTTGTCAAAACCAATCTCCGTTGCATCACTTCGACCCCTTTTTTATTTCTTGATACAAGTGTTAACGGTTTGTTAGGCATATCGCCTAGAGCCAAAAGTGGTTAACTTTTGCAGGGTTTCGGGCCGTCCCGTTTTGCGACAATCTGTCGAACATCGGTTAATGCTGGAAATGCCGTCCGGCATTGCTATTGACCGGACATGAAGTTGCAAAAGCACTTGGTCGAAAAGCCTTGGGGCCGGATCGACATTGCCGCCGAATTCGGCGATATGGGTAGCCGCAGAATAGGCGAAATCTGGTACGATCATGACCAGTCGAACAATCAGGTTGTAGCACTACCCATTCTGGTCAAGTGGTTGTTTACATCTGAAAAGCTCTCCATTCAGGTGCACCCGAATGACGCGCAAGCAAAAGCACGCGGATTACATTCGGGGAAAGAAGAATGTTGGCTAATCGTTGATGCCGAACCCGGCGCTGTTTTGGGCATGGGAACACAGACGCCGCTTACTTCTGATGCATTGCGCGCCGCGTCGTTAGACGGTTCGATCGAAGGTTTGATGGATTGGAAGCCTGTACAAGCGGGCGATTATTTCTACATACCCGCCGGCACTGTGCATGCGATTGGCGCTGGGATAACGCTTGTCGAGGTGCAGCAATATGCCGATGTGACTTACCGACTCTATGACTATGGCAGACCAAGGGAGCTGCATTTGGAGGACGGTGTCGCTGTTTCGGATGCGCGCCCTTATATCGATCCGCGCTCGGGTAGATTGGACGGTAATGCAAAGTTGGTAAATGGGCCGCATTTTGACCTGTGGCACATTGTAGACAGCGACGGGCTAAAACTGTTGCCCGAGAGCAAAGCGATCTGGCTTGTACCGTTGAACGGGCAAATAACTGCAGGACAAGCCAGCGTCAGTGCTGGTGATTGTCTTTATTTGGCCAAAGGCGGCAAAGTTCAAATTGAAAATGCGGCCAGCTTGTTCGCTGCGACAGTTCACGGTTAACCCGGGTATTTCTTGTCCATATAATCCAGATCTAACCGTATCATCTCGCTGAGCACGGCCAAATCGATATCAGCTAGCTTGTTGATATACAGGCAGCTTTTTCCAATCTTGTGTTTTCCCAAACGCGCACGCAGCCCATCCATCTTTTCTTGCGTAGCCGCATTTTGGTAGCCACCGGTAAGGTAAATTACCATATTGGCTTTGCGTGGGGAAAATCCGGTGCGGCACATGTCGCCTTCGTGGCCGCTTTCATACACATAATGATAGGTGCCAAAACCAATGATCGAAGGTCCCCACATCTTCGCAGTGTCGCCACTGACATCGCCGAATAACACGCACAAGGCTTGTGCGTCCGCGCGGCGGATAGGATTTTCAACTGACGCGATGAAAGCCGAGACATCGGCGTCGTTCATTTTCGTTTTCACTTCGGCTTTGGCCATTGGGCCACTCCCAGAAAAACTTGGGCTATTGCTGTAACGCAACCATTTGATCGCGGCCACTATGTTTTTCAGTAGCGTTGCTGGTTACACCGTGTAGCGCCATGGCTATGGCAAATAGAATTACGGCCCCTACCAGGGCTCTTTTAAAAAGTTCCACGAAGGGTCCCTCCCTCTCTCTCTGTTACAGAAGTAACAAACGGTAACGGCCGATGCAATCGTTTTCCTGCCAGCCATTATCCCTTCGGGGGTCCCGTCTAATTCAACTTGCAAAAACGGTAACTTAGGCAGAAAACAAAGGGGATGATTGTTGGCAAGCGCCGCATTTTGCCGCGAGCTTGTAATCAAATGCAGGTGAAAAAATGATCCCTACAGCTATAGAATTTCTGGAAGTCGGTGCACGCGACGGTCTGCAAAACGAGAAAGAGCTTATCTCGACCGAGGATAAGCTTGGCTTGATCAATCGCACGATTGAAGCAGGCGTCAGGCGCATCGAAGTCGCCAGTTTCGTCAATCCCAAGCGTGTGCCGCAAATGGCTGATGCCGATTCGGTTTGTGCAGGACTCGCTGACCGGCCCGACGTCACATATATCGGTCTGGTCATGAATGCGCGCGGTGCAGAGCGCGCCATTGCAACAGGAAAAATCGATCAATTGGGCGCGGTCGCCATCGCCAGCGATGACTTTGCCATAGCCAACCAGGGGCAAACCAGCCTTGAGTCCGTTTCGGTCGCAAAGGAAATTATCGGCATGGCCAAAGCTGCCGGTCTAACCGCACAAGTCACCATCGGCGCGTCTTTCGGTTGTCCTTTTGCCGGTGAGACGTCCGAGGATCATGTCGTTGCCATGACCGCCATGTTGGCAGAGGCCGGGCCGGTCGAAGTCGCGATTGCCGATACCATCGGTGTAGGCGATCCCGCAAAGGTTGCGCGTCTGGTGAGCCGCGTCAAGCAAGCTATCAACCCATTGCCGGTACGGGTCCATTTCCACAATACGCGCGGGCAGGGCCTTGCCAATGTTTGGGCAGCGGTATGCGAGGGCGCGAGTGTAATAGACGCCTCCCTTGGCGGACTTGGGGGGTGCCCCTTTGCGCCGGGTGCTGCGGGCAACGTGCCTAGCGAAGACGTGATCTATATGCTCGAGCGTGCAGGCGTCAGTACCGGGGTAGACCTAACGAAAATGATCGAAGCAAATATGTGGCTGACCGGCGTGATGGGCAGGCCGCTCCCGAGCATGGTGGCAAAAGCACCTGCATTTCCCAAAGTAAATTAAGCGACGGGCAAAGCCTCTTTGAGCGGCCAGTTCGTGTCAGAAAGTTTTTCAGGAGCAACAACCAGTCCTAGTTCGACCAGTTTCCGGCCCTGTGCAAAATCCCGCACCATATTCACACAATCGAGCGCGATTACATGCCCCTCTCGCGTGTAGACGACCGAGAAGCTGCGCGAGGAAGCATCGCCGCGCATGATCGCTTTGTCATGCCCCGTCGACAGCCCCACCGTCTGCAGTTTGAGATCATATTGGTTAGACCAGAACCACGGCGTTGCGGTGTAGCTTGTGTCGAGGCCGCAAATCGTCTTGGCTGCTACCGTTGCCTGATCATTGGCGTTCTGAACCAACTCCAGCCGGATGACCGCGCCGTCTGCAAAACCGTTATTATGCGCGGCACAGTCCCCAATCGCATATATATTGGGCAGGCTCGTGCGGCACTGTGCGTCAACCAAAACGCCATTGGGGCATGAGGCTCCTGCTGCTTGCAAGGGCGCAATTGCCGGTATTATGCCAATTCCGACAATTACCATTTGTGCCGGTACCAGCGTGCCATCAGCTAATCGAACGCCCGTAACTTGGTCCGTACCTTCGATTGCGGTAACGCCGGCGCCCGTGCGCAAATCAACGCCAGCGGCGCGGTGCTCATCGGCAAAAAAGGCCGATAGCTCTTCCCCCGCGACGCGGGCGAGCACACGCGGTAGCGCCTCTAACAATACCACTTTCTTCTTGAGCTTTCGCAGTACTGCGGCTGCCTCCAGCCCGATATAGCCGCCGCCTACTACCGCGACCTGCTCGACATTCGGCAGGGCTGCCATGATCGCGTCGACGTCGGCCCTGGTGCGTACTGCGTGCACACCGGGCAAATCGCCACCCGGACAGGTCAGGGGGCGAGGATCGCCTCCTGCCGCCCATATCAGGTTGCTATAGGTTATCTGCTCGCCGGTGGAGAGGTTGAGCGTCCTTATTTTGGGATCAACTTGCGTTACTTCAACATCCAGCATCAACTCGACGTCTTTGTCCGTCCAGAATTGCGGCGGACGGATATACAACCGCTCGAACGGCTTTTCCTGTGCAAGATATTCCTTCGACAGCGGTGGACGCTCATAGGGTGGCTCATTTTCGCGCCCGATCATGCAAATCGAGCCAGCAAAACCGTTGCTGCGAAGGGCAATTGCGGCTTGCGCCCCGCCGTGACCGGCTCCGACAATGATGACGTCGCTGTGTTTCATAATTTAAGGAGCCTGTGCGGTTGGTATTTTGATAGCAAGGAAGTAACTCTTTGCAGCCTATATCGTCTGAAACCCTTTGTCGTAAATATGCCAAGTGAAAATCGCTGCTGCGCCGCGATGTGGTCGCCAGTTTTCGGCATGTTCGCGTGTTGCCTTTTCGGCGGGACGTTCGGCAAGGCCGATCAAGCGCTTCACGCCCTCTTGGACGGCCAAATCGCCAGCGGGCCAGATGTCACCGCGACCTTCGGCAAAAAGCAGGTATATCTCGGCTGACCACCGGCCGATGCCCTTTACCTTCGTCAGATAGGCGATTGCCTCTTCGTCATCAGCTGGCATGGCATCCAGCGGCAATCCGCCTGAAACGACAAGTTCGGCCAGGCTGCGCGCATAACCTTGCTTTTGCCGAGATAGGCCACAAGCCCGAAGCGCGTCGAAATCCTGCGCCAACAGGGCATCGGGCGCGCAACCATTGCCAATCAAGGTTTCAAGCTTCTTCCAAACCGATGCAGCAGCAGCGACGCTCACCTGTTGGCCGACAATCGTCCGTAAAAGCGTGGCATAGCCCCGCTCACGCTGACGGGGTTCGGGATAGCCCGTCGCAATTAGGGCTGCGCCAAAATAACCATGTTGTGCTGCCAGCGCATCAAGGGCGCCGTGCAACTGTGCCTTGCTCAGCCCCATTATTGTACTTTGTTGAGCAGCGCCATTGGCGGACCGTAAGTCTTCGGGCCTATCGTCCAGCTCAGTACTTGCATGCCGGCCTTGTCTTGCGGGCCTTCATCAGTGTTGTTCGCAATGATGCTTGCGTCAGTGGTGATCGTGAAGGTGCCCTTCACTTGCACCGGTTCGGCAGGCTTCTTGCCGCTACCGCCCAATCCCGGAATTCCGCCGGAACCAAGCATCGACATCACCGAAACATCACCGTCATTGTGAAATGACGGCGCTTCAATACGCACGCGGCCATTGTCCCAGCGGGTGATATGGATCATCGGTTGACCCAGCGCGTAGCGGGGAATTACCGGGAACGCGAAATCATCGGCCAACCGGCCCGTTGTTGCATAATCAATCTTGAACAGACCGTTACCCAAATGCTCGACCTTGTTCCAAGCGGCCATACGCTCGACTTCTTTGGTGAAGCGCGTAATAGTTGCAGGATCGTTTGGATCGATACCGCCTAGTAACGCAGACATCATTTTCTTCTGCTCCGCCTCGCGCTTTTTGGCTTCGCTCTGGCTTTCGTCCCAGTCCGCCTTTTGCTCGGCTATTTCAGCATCGGTGCAATCGCGTTCTTCCATTTCAGACACAGCATCCGCCGCGGCGGCAGCTCCAGCAGCGGCAGCGGCAGCGGCATCCGCAGCAGCGTCTCCTGCTGAAACTCCTTCAGCTTCTGCGCCTTCTCCGGATTGCTCGACTGAAAGCTCATAATCTTCATAGGCGACCGAGGACGCAGCGGTGCTGGTTCTCTCACTGTTCATCGTCGCCACAACGCTATTGCGTGCTTCGGTGTCGGCGTTGAGCTTGGCTTCTTTTGCGGCCTTCTTCTTTTCTTCGGCTTTGTTGGCCTTTTTGTCCTCAGTGCCGTCTTCGTAACAGGTGGCGACAAATTCTGCGCTACCTGCTTCTGCACCGTTCAATTCGTCATTCAATAGTGTGGCGAGGCCAACGAGCTGTATCTGACCCTTATAGGAAAAGGAAAACTCGCCGGTCTTTTTCACGGTCAAATTGGAGTCAAACTCACCAGGCAGAAGCAAACATCCGCTGAGCGCCAAGGGGGAAACCGCGACAAAAGCCATCACAGCAAATTTCTTCAAACCCATGGAAATTGCCCTTCCTAAATTCAGCCTGTGATTTCAGCCTCTGGTGGCCGCAGCATAAAGCGCAATTGCCGCTGCGTTTGAAACGTTTAGACTCTCCATCTGTGCATTGATTGGCAGCTTTGCAATCTGGTCGCAATGCTCGATTACATTTTGGCGAATTCCGTCGCCTTCTGCGCCGAGCACGAGGGCGTTGCGCCCTTGGGCCAGTGCTGCTCCCAAATGCGCTTCTGCCGAGCCATCAAGCGCGATGCGCCAATAGCCATTCTCGGCCATTTCATCGAGCGCACGGGCAAGGTTGACCACGCGGATCCAGGGTACAATTTCCAGTGCGCCCGAAGCGGATTTTGCAAGAGCACCCGATTCAGGTGGCGCGTGCCTGTCCTGCGTCACCACTGCAACAACATCAAAAGCAGCAGCAGAGCGCAAGATTGCACCGACATTATGCGGGTCAGTCACCTGATCGAGCACCAGTATTGGACGAACATCTTCTTCGTCGTGCGGAATTACATCGGCAAGCCAAAGGTCCTCAAGCGGCGCAACCTCCAAAACCAATCCTTGATGCGGGGCATCTTTTGGCACGTACCGCGCGAGGTCAGCGACATCGGCATATTGTACATTCAAGCCATCAGGAATTACGATTTTGCCAATTTCTTCGCGGGTTCCCCATAGCTTGATGAGTTTGCGTTCGGGATTGTCGAGGGCAGCGTAAACCGCATGGCGGCCATAGAATTTCGGGTTGCCACTAACCTGCGCGGCTCCACGCCTGCGTTGGCTCTTATGTCCGGCCATCAATTTTGCTTTCTTATAGGAGAATAATTTAGGGTCTAACTTCACCCTTTCCCACCACAAGCATTGACAGGCAAGGGCTGTTTCGCCATTGGGCTGCTTCCTCTACGGGGTCGGCCCGGGCTTTTACGCCCGAACCCGCGGTGGACGTGGACAGGTGGCCGAGTGGTTAAAGGCAGCAGACTGTAAATCTGCCCGGTTTTCCGTACGCTGGTTCGAATCCAGCCCTGTCCACCAATTTAAGCACATTTTTGACGAACCAGCTTTCTGCATTGACGCATTTTCGCGTGCTGTTATCGGATGACCAAACGCATATTAAGCGCGCGGGGGAGAAAGTTATGGCATTGGTTCCGGGAACAGCAGAAAGCAATACAAGCGAAACGCACATCGATGCGCCACAACTTCAATTGTTTGTCATGGGTTTGTTTTTTATCTTTGGCGGGATCACTAGCCTTAATGATGTCATCATTCCCAAGCTAAAAGAGCTGTTTACGCTTAATTACACGCAGGCGATGTTGGTGCAATTCTGCTTCTTCACCGCATATGCCGTAATCGGAATCCCCGGCGCACGTCTTGTCAAAAAGATCGGCTATATGCGCGGCGCAGTGGCGGGCCTTGTGACCATGATGCTTGGTTGTTTATTGTTCATTCCGGCAAGCCAAACCGCCACATATGGACTTTTCCTGTTGGCGTTGTTCGTTTTGGCAAGCGGCGTCGTTATCGTCCAGGTTGTATCGAACCCGCTTATCTCGCTACTCGGAAAGCCGGCAACAGCGCACAGTCGGCTGACCTTTGCACAGGCTTTTAATTCACTGGGCACGACAGTGTTCCCCTATTTCGGGTCTATCCTGATACTCGGCGGCTTGGCGACGGTCACTGCTGACCAATTGTCGGGTGTTGAACTTGACGCCTATCGGACGGCAGAGAGTCAGGCGATTGTGAATGGCTATCTAGGCATTGCGGCTGCACTTGCCGTCGTTGCTGCGGTGGTCTGGATGTTCCGCAATGCGCTCAAAGGAGAAAAGCATGAGGCCAGTCAAGGGTTGGCGGGGCTGGATCTACTCAAGCGTCCGCGCTTCGGCTACGGCGCGCTGTGCATTTTTCTCTATGTCGGTGCTGAGGTCGCGATTGGATCGCTGATCGTAAACTATCTGATGCAGCCGCATGTCATGGGGTTAGAAGAACAAGCAGCTGGGAAGTTTATCGGGCTTTACTGGGGTGGCGCAATGGTTGGCCGTTTTATCGGATCGGGCTTGCTGCGCATGTTTAGTCCTGGCAAAATGTTGGCTGCTGCTGCGATTGTCGCAATCCTCCTAATCCTGATTTCGACGATGACCACGGGAACTGTCTCGGGATACAGCTTGCTCGCGGTCGGTTTGACCAATGCAATCATGTTCCCGACGATCTTCACGCTCGCCTGTGAAAAACTGGGCAGCCGCGCGGCGGACGGTTCGGGGATCATCAACGTTGCGATTGTTGGCGGCGCGGTGATACCACTGTTAACCGGTATTATTGCCGATCTGACATCCAGCCTTTCTATGTCCTTCATCTTGCCGATGATTTGCTATGCTATCATTGCCGGGTTTGGATTTTACGCGCGGCGTCCTGCTTAGCTATGTCCAACGATCTTGCAAACGGATGGTCGGCAATGTTTGCAAGGTTCGTGTTCGTTGGCGCAGCGGTGGTGTTCGCGGGAAGCGGAGCAGCCAAAGCCCGCTGGCCATAAACTCAATGACTATTGGAAGCGGTTAAGTGGCGGCGGCAACACGGCAATGGGCGTCGCTTAATTCACCAATTGAACGTACACCCCCTATTTATTCGTTCGGCGTTCAGAGACTCCGCCTAAAGCTTCAATGGGCTCGACAAATTTCATGCCAAGGCTTTCCGCGACCGCTTTGCTGGTTACTTTACCCTGATGTACATTAAGGCCATTGAGCAAACCGCGCCCCAGTTCGCTATGCGGGTGCAACGCATCGATGCCCTTTTCGGCGAGCGCCAAGCCATAAGGCAGCGTTGCGTTGTTGAGCGCAGCGGCGCTTGTCTGCGGAACCGCGCCGGGCATATTGGCGACGCAGTAATGGATAATGCCGTCAACTACATAGGTCGGGTCGGCATGCGTGGTCGGTTTTGACGTTTCAAAGCAGCCGCCTTGATCGATAGCAACATCGACCAGAACCGATCCCGGCTTCATATGCTTTAGCATTGCACGCGTTACTAACCGAGGCGCAGCAGCGCCCGGAATCAAAACAGCACCAATGACTGCATCGGCCACGCTGATCTCGTTATCGATAGTATCCAGCGTGGAATAGCGCGTGCGCACACGTCCGTGGAACAGCTCGTCAAGCTGGCGAAGGCGCGGGATCGAACGGTCTACGATCGTGACTTCCGCACCTAGCCCAACAGCCATACGCGCAGCATGGGTGCCGACGACACCGCCGCCTAGCACACAAACGCGCCCGGCAGGAACGCCGGGAACGCCGCCAAGCAAGATACCTGCGCCGCCTTCGCTGCGCCGCATTGCTTCACCGGCTGCTTCGACTGCCAGACGACCCGCCACTTCGCTCATCGGCGCCAGCAAGGGAAGCGCACCTTTGTCATCGGTCACCGTTTCATAAGCGATTGCTGTGCATTTGCTCTTGATCAGCCCCTTGGCTTGCTTGGGATCGGGCGCAAGATGCAGATAGGTGAAAAGCAACTGGCCCTCGCGGAGCTGTACCCATTCGACCGGTTGCGGCTCTTTCACTTTGACGACCATTTCGGCCTTCTTGAAAATCTCTTCCGCGGTTTTCGCTATGCTGGCTCCCGCAGCGCGATATGCTGCATCAGTCGCCAAAATGCCGTCGCCTGCGCCCGTTTGTACAATCACCTTGTGTCCGCGGCTTACATATTCACGAACAGCCGAAGGGGTTAACCCGACGCGATATTCATGTACCTTGATTTCCTTTGGAACGCCGACGATCATCTTGAATCTCCATCGATACTGACCTGCTTTGTCTAGCAAGGCAGGCACAGGGTTGCCACCCGCAAACGTGCGACTTTTTTAGCACGGCACTGCATTAATTTGTGCGGCGCAATATTTTTTGCTTGAAGCGGGCCTGGATTATTGCTTCATATGCGATTGCGAAAGTCGAAGAGCTGTTAACCATGTTTAAATGGAGCCGGACTATTTGCTTCACGGGAAAGAACGATATGCCAATGCGTGGTGAAAATCACCGCGCTGTTCATTTGTTTTATGTCCTATTGAAGGGGAATTTCATGCGCAGCCAATTTAAAAAGATCGCGTTTTTTGCCGCAACTGCCGCCAGCCTGGCCTCCATTTCGCCAGCATATGCCGAAGAAACCGCAGCTGAAGAAGCCAGTGCTTCCGACTTTGATCTTTCAGGCGCGGTCGCAGTTACTTCGGATTATAGGTTTCGCGGCGTATCTTTGTCGAACAAGGATATCGCGGTACAGCCAACTGTAACGCTTAAGCATTCGTCTGGCCTTTATGTTGGTGCGTGGGGTTCGAACATCACGCCAAATGCCGGTGACGATATCGAAGTCGATCTATATGGCGGCATTTCGGGCGGCAGCGGTATAACCTATGATGTTGGCGCCACATATTATGTGTATCCCAGCGTATCTGGTCTGGATTATGTCGAAACCTACGGCAAACTAGGTACGACTCTCGGTCCTGTGCAAGCTGGTTTGCAGCTTTATTATGTGCCCGAACAAACCAATACCGGAAACAAGGACAATGTTTATGTCGGCGGTTCGCTCGGTGCGGGCCTTCCCGGGACGCCAGTTACGCTTAATGCAACAATGGGCTATGAAAATGGCGCGTTCGGCAATGAAAAAGTCGATTGGTCGTTGGGCGCATCCGCAGTTGTAAAGGGTTTCACTCTTACCGCCGCTTATGTTGACAGCAACCGCGACAACGTGTTCGCACTTGGCGATGCCAAGGCCGGTGCGGTTTTCACCATTAGTTACGGCTTCTAAAGCCGTTTTCGTTTGGCCATCCCTTAACGGGAGGGGCCGGGCGGCGCGGTCAGGGGGCAGCGCCGCCCATTTCATAACCGCTGGTCTATTTGCTGATGAGGATAAGGCTCACGCGCGCTGTGCCGCTGCGGTGCAGGCCGATTTTTTGGGCAGCGCCATAGGATAGATCGATGATGCGTCCTTTAACGAACGGTCCGCGATCATTGACCCGGACAGTCACTTCGCGGCCATTACCCAAATGCGTGACCTTTATAAGACTTCCAAAGCGCGCAGTGCGGTGTGCGGCAGTCAAGCCGCCGGGATTGAACTTTTCGCCACTAGCCGTGCGCCGACCGGAAAATTCTTGCGAATAATAGCTGGCTTGACCAGTGCCGAGATGTTCACCGTTACTCTCGCCCTTGGCTTCGATCGGGGTTGAAATAAATGGCACACCTAGCGCGAGTAAACCTAGGCCTGTCTTGAGATGAAGCATGTTACCTTCTCCCTCATTTCCTCGTTTTGTTGTGTGATCATAAAGTGCAATGGCATTTTGTCAAAATCGGTCCCTATGCGGCCAAGAAGGTTAATCGCTTTGCAATCATGTTGTGACGCGGTATTCTGCGCCTCTTGGGTGACGCACGCGACCTATTGGGGGCCACATGGCAGAGAAACTAGCCGATAGAATTATCGATCACACGATCGGCGAGACTATTGAAATACCCGCGCTTTTTGTAGCAAATGATGGCAGAGCAAGTGCGTCTAGCGAATTTGAAGCAAGTATCATACGCAAGCCGCTGGTTGGTGTGCATTACGGCTCGCCCGAAGCCACCACCAAAAACATCGAACATGGCTTCTACTTTTTCGCCAAAAACGTGCCTGCGCTCCTGGCGATATACTGGATCGCCACGCGGCCCACGGGGCTCATCGAATGGAGCGCTTTTGCCGCCTTTTACGTGATGAACATATTGTCGATGTCAATCGGCTACCACCGCTTTTTCACGCATAAAGCATTCGAGACATCGACCGCAGGTCGTTATGCAATTGCGATTCTCGCACAGCTAGGGATTTTCGGGTCATTGCGCCGCTGGGTATCCGAACACCGCCGCCATCACGCGCATAGCGACCGTGAAGGCGACATCCATAGTCCCTATTATAATGACGATGGAGAGCGGATATCTGGCTATAAAGGCTGGAAATACGCGCATCTTGGTTGGGTTTTTCTGCCCAATATGACCGAAGAAAAAGTTTACGGCAAAGGCGTGGCGGAGGACAAAGCGATACTCTTCGTCGACAAATACCGGATCGCGATTTTCCTGATTTCGGTGATCGTCCTTCCTGCACTTTTCGCGACGGCATTGGGCGGCGATCAGCAGCAAATTATTGGTACGATCCTCATCGCCGGTTTCCTCCGCTCGGTTGTTGCGCTCCACGCCATCGCCTGCGTCAACAGCTTCGGCCATATCTATGGGACGCAGCGGTACAAGGAAGGTCGCGACCAATCGCGCAACAATTGGTTGATCGCGCTCTTTACGCTGGGCGAAGGCTGGCACAATAACCACCACGGGCACCCGCGCGCGGCGAGCACGCGGATCGCATGGTATGAGATCGATATGACCGGCTGGGTGATCTGGGCACTGGAGAAGACTGGGCTGATCTGGAATGTTCGCTGGCCCGACCGCAGCGAAGCCCACAAATAATCTGGCATCAAGGCGCGTGGGTAACATCATATTGGGCCTTGATCCGGGGCTTGGCACAACCGGCTGGGGTATCATTCGCGCCGAAGGAAACAGGCTTTCGCATGTCGCCAATGGGCAGATTAAAACCGACCCGAAAAGCCCGATCGAACGACGTCTGCTGCATCTCGACGCTGAACTTTCCGCTTTGATCACCGATCACCAGCCAGACGCGGTCGCGGTCGAAGAAGTGTTCGTGAACAAGAACCCGCAGTCGACATTGAAATTGGGGCAAGCGCGGGGTGTGGTTTTGCTTGGGGCTGCACGGGCCGGGGTGACAGTTGCCGAATATGCAGCGCGGTTGGTCAAGAAATCGGTCGTCGGCACCGGAGCTGCGGAAAAAGAGCAGGTGCAAGCTATGCTGCGGATATTGCTGCCCGGCACAGAGATAAGCGGACCAGATGCCGCCGATGCGCTCGCGGTGGCAATCACGCATGCGCACTACGCACGCTAAAATGTGGACACAAGTTCGCCACTTGTTCTCTTTTGCTTGCCGCTTGCTAATTGTCACGCTAATCCGAAAGCATGATCGCGAAACTTTACGGCCGCATCGATGAAACGGGCACCGACAATCTGGTGATTGACGTGAACGGCGTCGGGTATCTGGTGCAGGCAAGTGCGCGGACGCTTGCGGCACTGGGCAAGGCGGATGACTTTGCAACGGTCTTCACCGAAATGCAGGTTTCGGAAAACGACATGCGGCTGATCGGTTTTGCGACGCGTGAAGAGCGTGATTGGTTCCGGTTGCTTACTGGTGTCCAAGGCGTAGGTGCGAAAGTGGCACTTGCGATATTGGGCGCGCTCGAAATGGATGATCTTGCGCGCGCAATTGGCGGCGGCGATGCCGCGATGGTGGCGCGGGCAAACGGTGTCGGTCCAAAACTCGCCAGCCGGATCGTCAATGAATTGAGGGACAAGGTTGGCGCGCTTGCGGGTCTGGGTGGCGGCG
Organism: uncultured Alphaproteobacteria bacterium; assembly: GCA_963763915.1. Lineage (GTDB taxonomy): Bacteria > Pseudomonadota > Alphaproteobacteria > Sphingomonadales > Sphingomonadaceae > Sphingorhabdus_B. The sequence goes on along the minus strand of CAVXQH010000001.1, from coordinate 257,758 downwards.
CGAAATTGATGGCCAGCGGCGTTGCGCGCGGCGGAGTGGCGCATGACGCAGTGTCGGCGCTGACGGGTTTGGGCTTTAAGACCGGTGAGGCAGGGGCTGCGGTCGCGTCTGCGCTGGAAGAGCTAGGCGATGATACCAGCCTGGACGCGCTGGTTCGGCTGGCCTTGAAAAGGGCGGCGCGGTGAACGGCGGACAACCACCCAATCATCGTCACCCTGAACTTGTTTCAGGGTCCATCGCTCCGCACATCCCGCCCCAACGGCGGCAAGCCAAGCCCCACCGCCAAATCAATCCACTCCGGATTATGCTCATTGATCAAGTTAATTTTCCAAGGCCGATGCCAATTCTTAAGCTGCTTTTCGCGCGCGATCGCGGTGGGCATGTCGGCGAACATCTCAAAATGAACCAGCCGGTAGATAGCATATTTGGTCACATGGCCCAGCGTGGCTTTGGTACGATATTGCGTAAGACGTTTGAGCAGATCAGACGTTACGCCGATGTAGATCGAGCCGTAGAGCTTGCTTGCAAGGATATAAACGCAAGGGTTTTTCTCTTCTCTCACGGATGGAACCTAGCTGCGAAATGGACCCTGAAACAAGTTCAGGGTGACGATTTATTTCATGTTAGTTTTACAACACGACGTCATCCCGAACTCGTTTCGGGATACATCAGTAGGTTTGCCCCGCTCTGGTGGCAGGCGCAGGTTTCGCAGGATGAGTTTTTGGGGGCGGTGAAGTGATGAATATTCGCACCGCCACCTGCCGCTGCGGCCAACTGGCCGTCACCTGCACGGCCGAACCCGTCCGCGTCTCGGTCTGTCATTGCTATGACTGCCAGAAACGTAGCGGTTCTGCTTTTGCGGCGCAGGCACGCTTTCCTGCCGACGCGGTAACGATCAGCGGCGATCATAAACTCTATGTCCATACCGGCGACAGCGGCAACAAAGCCGATTTCCATTTTTGTCCGGTCTGCGGAAGCACGCTCTGGTATCATGCCCTGCCAGATCGCACACTTTACGCTATTCCCGTCGGCGCGTTCGCGGACAAAGACTTTCCCACACCGCAATACACGGTCTATGTGGACCGCAAGCATGATTGGGTGACCATCAGCGACGAAGTGATCGAATATCGTGACTGACAATCCCCATCTCACGCCACTCCGCAAGCCCGAAGACGTCGACGCAGCACTGCGCCCCAAAAGCCTGTCCGAATTTATTGGGCAGCAAGCAGCGCGGGAAAATCTGCGGGTGTTTATTAAGGCGGCGAAGTCGCGCGGCGATGCGCTGGATCATGTGCTGTTTTTCGGCCCGCCCGGATTGGGCAAAACCACGCTTGCGCAAATTGTGGCGAAGGAGATGGGCGTGGGTTTCCGTTCCACCTCCGGCCCTGTCATTGCCAAGTCGGGCGACTTGGCGGCATTGCTGACGAACCTTGAAGATGGCGACGTCTTGTTCATCGACGAAATCCACCGGTTGAATCCTGTGGTCGAGGAAATCCTCTACCCCGCGATGGAGGACCGTGCGCTCGATATCATGATCGGCGAGGGGCCGTCGGCGCGTAGCGTTAGAATAGATCTGCCCAAGTTCACGCTGGTGGGCGCGACTACGCGGCAAGGCTTGCTCACCACGCCGCTGCGTGATCGGTTCGGCATTCCGGTACGGCTGAATTTTTATACGCATGACGAGCTGGAGCTGGTCGTTACCCGCGCGGCAAAGCTGCTTGACCTTGGCATTGCGCCAGACGGTGCGCGTGAGATTGCTAAACGTGCGCGGGGAACGCCGCGTATCGCCGGACGGCTGCTGCGCCGGGTGCGCGATTTTGCGGGTGTCGCGGGTGAGGCGACGGTGACCGCAAAGATCGCCGATAGCGCGCTCAACCGGCTTGAGGTGGATGGTCTGGGGCTTGATGCAATGGACAGGCGTTACCTTTCCATGATTGCCGACATTTACCGCGGCGGTCCCGTGGGTGTGGAAGCATTGGCGGCGGGGCTATCGGAACCGCGCGATACTATTGAGGATGTGGTCGAACCTTATCTGCTCCAGCTTGGCCTGATCGCGCGTACCGCGAGAGGCCGCGCTCTCAATGCGCCGGGCTGGAAGCATCTCGGCCTAAACCCGCCAGCAGGTTCGCAAGACGGTCTTTTTGACACAGAAAAATAAAGCAAAAACAGGGATTCATTTCGCCTGCAAACTGCGTTACATCCTGCCGCCATGGTGTCAGACGCACAGCCCAAACCCTATCAAGGGCATTTAGACGGAAACCGGCACCGTTTCGCCGTACGTGTCTATTTTGAGGACACTGATTTTTCGGGTGTTGTTTATCATGCCCGTTATCTGCATTTCATGGAGCGTGCGCGTTCGGACATTTTGAGCTGTGCAGGAATTGACCAGCGCGCTGTGCACGCGGCAGGCGAAGGGACTTATGTAGTGGCCGAACTGGCGATGAAATACCGTGCTCCGGCGCAATTCGACGACGCTTTGCTTGTCACAAGCACTGTGGAGGCGGTTCGTGCGGCCAGCTGTACGATCCGGCAAATCATCAGTCGCGGAGAGAGTGTTCTAACTGAAGCGGTCGTTACTGCCGCTTTTGTGGCTCCTGATGGCCGTCCCCGCCGACAACCCGCCGCGTGGCGCCACGCATTTAGTAATCTCATCGAAGAAAAGACCGAATGAATATGCAATTGCTCATTATTTTTCAGGCCGCTGCCGGAACAGCCACCAAAGCTGGAAATTTCAACGCGCTCGAACTTTTCCTAAATGCCGATTTGGTTGTGAAGGCCGTTATCGTCGGTTTGCTGCTAGCAAGTATCTGGGTCTGGACGATTATCGCCAGCTTTATGATGCGGATGACCAAGATCAACCGTGACAGCGAACGGTTCGAGCGCGAGTTTTGGAAATCGTCAGACATTGACACTTTCTTCAACGAGCGGGGAAAGAGCGAATTGCCCATCGCCAAGGTCTTTGCCTCTGGTCTGACCGAGTGGCGCAAGTCGACAAACGGCCGCGCCGTGGACCGCGCGGGAACGCGCGAGCGTCTGGCAACAGCAATGGATGCCAGCATCGCCGCAGAAACCGATCGGCTGGCCAATCGGCTGAACTTCTTGGCGACGACAGGTTCAGTCGCGCCGTTCGTTGGTTTGTTCGGAACGGTGTGGGGCATCATGCGTAGCTTTTCCGCGATCGCGGCCGAGCAAAATAGCAGCCTTGCGGTGGTCGCCCCGGGCATTGCCGAGGCGCTATTCGCGACGGCGATTGGCCTGTTTGCGGCCATACCGGCAGTCATCGCCTACAACCGCTTCTCACACCGTTTAAACCAATATGAAGCACGGATGGGTCGCTTTGCCGATGGGTTTCACGGCACCTTGTCGCGCGAACTGGAGCGGGAGCCAGCCTGATGGCTATGACAGGCCCATCGAGCGGGGGCAGATCGCGACGCGGACGCGGCAGGGGCCGGGTGCCTATGGCGGAGATTAACGTCACGCCGCTTGTCGATGTCATGCTGGTGCTGCTGATCATCTTCATGGTGACAGCGCCGCTGCTCGTGACGGGCGTGCCGGTCGAGCTTCCCGAGACGCGCGCCAAGGCGCTTGATCAGAAGCAAGAGCCGCTTGAGGTTTCCATTGACAAGGAAGGGCAGATTTTCGTCGATGGCACACCTGTCAAGGACTCGCAATTGGCGCCCTTGTTCGAAGCGCTTGCCGCTGAACAAGACGGGGATAATCCACGTCAGATCATGCTGCGCGGCGACCGCGATATCGATTATGGCAAAATGATGAAGGTGATGGGTGAGCTGAACCGGGCGGGCCTTAACAGCGTCAGCTTGGTCACCACTGGTTCAGGCAGCGCGGAATAGCAAATAGCGATGGCAATGGACCGTGCAGAAAAGATCGGGTTGGGTTCCGCGCTGGGTGGCCATGCTTTGCTGTTGGCAGCATTCTTCCTTGGCCTATTCGGTGCCAACAAAATCATAGAAGGGCCAAAGGCTCTTGAGGTTTCTTTGGTTACGGAGACAGCCGCAAAGGGTGCAACCGAAGAGATGGAGGAGGCCGATAGCGCGCCACTTGATGGCAGAGAGGAAGCATCCGCCGCCGCCGACGTGCAAACCGATTCCGAACCTGAAATGATGGAAATGGCCGAATCGGAGGTGGAGCCCGGGGTTTTGGAAAAGCCGGTCGTAAAACCGGTCGAAAAGCCGCTTCCCAAAACACTACCCGCTAAACCCGTTCAATCCACTGCCAAAGTGCCGGTAAAGACACCGCAGAAAAAGGTTTTGCCTGCACCGAGAAAGTCAAACACAACGCCGACGAGAACTGCTCCAACCAAGACTAAAACGAAGCCTGGCGGTAAAACAGTGACCTGCGACTTCGACTGCCAGATGCGCAAAATTACTGGCGGCGGGACACCCAATAAAAGCAAGAATCCGGGCGGCAAGAACCCGGGAGGAAAGAGCCCGGACGGCGGCAAGGCACCGGGTGGCAGCAAGAAGCCAGGCGGCAAACCGGATTCTCCGGGCGGACCGGGCACAAAAACAACCGCTCAAGTCCGCAATGCAATCCAATTCAGTATCAAGGGTGAAGCGCAGCCAAAGTGGAACGGCTGCCGGATAGTGCGCGGACCAGACATTACCCAGTTGCGGACAGTGATTAAATTCCGTTTGAAAACCAACGGAGCGCTTGATGCTATAACCTCAATCAACACCACAGGGCAGACGCCCAGCAACAAAACTCAAGTTGCGCGGTTTGAAGAATGCGCCGAATTTGCGGTGCGCGCCGCCGCGCCCTTTGGCAATTTACCAGCCGAGCATTATAGTGCGTGGCAAAACTACAAGCTTACATTTGATAAGGCGAACTAATGATGCGTTGGAATATCTTCCTTTTGGCTGCGGCTATTTTTCTGTCGCCGACGCAAGCGTTTGCGCAAAATGCGCCGACCCCGCCAAAGCCAACAGAAATCGTAAAGGGTCAAGACAGCAAACCCGATGAGACGGTCAGCGGTACGCTCGACGATGCCGACGTCCGCATCGCAGTTCCGCATTTTGTCGCGTCAAACCCGACAGATACACCAGCTGGCAACAGCGCGTCGCTGGCCAAGAAGATCGCCGTTATCATCGCATCGGATTTACAAGGCTCTGGTCTTTTCGAACCCTTGGGCCCCGCCGGCCTGCGCGAAATTAGCGAGGGCGAGGTCCGCGCGCCAGTCTATAGCTATTGGACCGGCAAGAACGCGGATCAGCTTATACAGGGCTTTCTTCAGGTCGGAGCAGACGGCAATTTCACGATCGGCTGTTATCTTTATGATGTAACCCTGGGAAAAGAAGGCAGCCGTTTGGGCTTTGTCGTAAAGCCTGGCGAGTGGCGCCGTGCTGCGCATAAATGCGCTGATGCTTTCTACTCACGGGTGACAGGCGAAGCGCCGTTCTTTGATAGCCGCATCGCCTATATCGCGGAAAGCGGCCCGAAAGATAAGCGCCGCAAGCAGCTGGCGGTGATGGATTCCGACGGCGAGAACCACGAGATTTTGACCAGCGGACAGGCAACTGCTCTAACCCCGCGCTATTCGCCCAATTACCGCTCGATCCTGTTTCTGAGCTATCTCGATGGCAATCCCCGCATCTATATCTATGATGTTGAAACGAAGCGGCAGCGGCTAATTTATCAAAGCAGCAATCCGACCTTTGCACCGCGTTGGTCGCCCGACGGCCAGACCATCCTGTTTTCAATGGCCGTTGGCGGCAACACAGACGTCTATAAGGTTCCGGTAAACAGTAACGTACCGGTCAAGCTGACGTCTGCACCGGGGATTGATGTTGGCGGCAGTTTTTCGCCAGATGGCAGGCAGATTGTGTTTGAAAGCGACCGTTCCGGCAGCCAGCAAATCTATGTGATGAACGCGGACGGATCAAACCAGCGGCGGATCAGCTTTGGTTCTGGCCGCTACGCAACGCCTGAATGGAGCCCGCGCGGCGACCTGATTGCCTATACCCGGATCACCGGCGACTTCCGCGTGGGTACGATGCGACCCGATGGCTCGGGTGAACAGCTTCTTACCAATAGCTGGCAAGATGAAGCGCCGACTTGGGCGCCAAATGGCCGTGTGATACAATTCTTTCGCACTGAGAAGAATAGTGGTAAAACAAGTATCTGGCAGGTAGACTTAACTGGCAAGAACGAGCGTAAGCTCCCAACTAAGCTTGACGGTTCTGATCCTGCGTGGGGGCCAGTGCTGCCATAAACGATATGGCGGGGCTGAGTATGAAAAGGAGAAGTAGGATGGTATTTGCAATGAACCGTAAGGCGCAATTGGTTGCGGCCCTTTTCGTGTCGACAGCGCTCATCGCGGGTTGCGGCAAAAAGCGGGTGGAGGAACTGCCACCGGTCGCTGATGGTACACAGTACGGCAATGGCGGGCAGGGCGGCTATGGCCCGGGCGGTCCTGCTGTTCCCGGCAGCCAAGAAGATTTTGTGCGTTCGGTGGCCGCTGACCATATTTTCTTTGATACTGACCGGTACAATATCGACTCTCAGGATGCCGCTGTTTTGCAGAGCCAGGCGCAGTGGTTGGCGCGCTATCCCAACAAACGCGTTGTGATCGAAGGTCACTGCGACGAACGCGGGACGCGCGATTACAACCTCGCACTGGGTGAACGCCGCGCCAATGCTGCGAAAAATTATCTCGCGTCCTTGGGTGTCGATGCGAGCCGGATTAGAACCGTAAGCTACGGTAAAGAACGTCCGGCGGCGGCTGGATCAAACGAGCAAGCATGGGCGCAAAATCGCCGCGCGGTGACTGTTACCGTTTCCTGATTGCACGCTTAAAAGGATGCGAAAAGGGGCCCCTCTTATTGCGGGGGCCTTTTTTTGTGCGCCTTGAAAATATGACACGAAAATCGGCTTTCGCTCGGCGGATTGCTGCGTTAACGGCGTGCAGCAACATCTGCCGGGAAATAGAACATGACCATCATCCGCGAAGCTGATCTGATCGAAAGCGTCGCCGACGCTTTGCAGTATATCTCTTATTATCATCCGATGGATTATATCCGTGCCTTGGGAGAGGCATATGAAGCCGAGCAAGGCCCGGCCGCCAAAGATGCCATCGCGCAAATACTGACCAACAGCCGGATGTGCGCCGAAGGGCACCGTCCGATCTGTCAGGATACTGGAATCGTCAATGTCTTCATCAAATGGGGCATGGATTGCCGATTAGACAATACCGCGCGATCGCTACAGGATGTAGTCGATACGGGTGTGCGCCGTGCCTATCTGCACCCCGATAACAAGCTGCGCGCTTCGGTACTGGCCGATCCAGCCTTCACACGGCGCAATACCAAAGACAACACGCCGTGCGTCCTGCATGTCGAGATGGTGGCTGGCAGTAAAGTCAGCGTCGATGTTGCCGCAAAGGGCGGCGGGTCGGAGAATAAATCCAAGTTCAAGATGATGAACCCGTCCGACAACATTGCTGATTGGGTCGTCGAAATGCTACCACAAATGGGTGCTGGCTGGTGCCCACCAGGAATGCTTGGCATCGGCATTGGCGGTACGGCTGAACACTGCGTTCTGCTCGCTAAGAAGGCGTTGATGGAACCGATTGACATGGGCCCGCTGAAAGCGCGGGGCGCGCAAAATGATATCGAGGCGCTGCGGATCGAAATATTCGACCGTGTAAACGCGCTGGGCATTGGCGCGCAGGGGCTTGGCGGACTGTCGACGATACTCGACGTCAAAATTATGGACGCGCCTTGCCACGCGGCGGGCAAACCAGTGGCGATGATCCCCAATTGCGCTGCGACGCGGCACGCGCATTTCACGCTGGATGGCTCTGGTCCCGCATTTCTTGAAACGCCCAATCTGGACGAGTGGCCAAAGGTGGACTGGAAACCCGATGCTGCGGCCAAGCGCGTTGATCTCGATAGCCTGACGGCAGAAGTGGTTGCAGGCTGGAAGGCGGGCGACCGTCTACTCCTGAACGGCAAGATGCTGACAGGCCGCGATGCCGCGCATAAACGCATCGCGGATATGCTGGCCAATAGCGAGGAACTGCCCGTCAGCTTCAAGGGTCGGATGATCTATTATGTCGGACCGGTCGATCCGGTGGGCGAGGAGATTGTCGGGCCAGCGGGGCCAACGACGGCAACGCGGATGGATAGCTTCATGGACATGATGCTCGAGCAAGGCTTGCTCGGCTGCGTGGGTAAGGCGGAACGCGGTCCCGCCGCGACGCAGGCGATTGCAAAGCACAAGAGTGCGTACCTGATGGCAGTTGGCGGCGCGGCCTATTTGGTGGCGCGCGCAATCAAGGGTTCAAAGGTCGTTGGCTTTGAAGACCTGGGCATGGAAGCAATTTACGAGTTTGAAGTCCGCGACTTCCCTGTCACCGTTGCGGTCGACAGCGCAGGCGAGAATGTCCACGTCACCGCACCTGCACATTGGCAGAAGAAGATTGCAGAGGAAGGGCTTTTGTCTGCAGCCTAAACTTCTCCTTCCGCTTCGACATCGTTTTTCGGCGGAATCGGGATGGTGCATTCGGCAATGAACACCGGCAGCGCAATGCCAGCAGTGAGAAATGCTACGAAGATGGCTGACCAGTCATACGGGCGGTTTGGCACAGGAAAATCGAAACTGGTTCCCAGCCATTGCCACACAGTGAGCGCCAACACCGCCATCAATATGTACCAGTAAGCTTGCGCTCGTGCGCTGTTCAGCGCGGCGTTCTCAAACTCGTCATATTTTGCGACCGGCGCGTCGGAGCCGAAAAAATCACGGGCAAAGGGTGACAAGAAGTAGCCGATCACGATAGCCAAATAAAATGGCATGATACTGAACATATCTTTCGCCACGGCCGTCTTGTCAAAAGGAGCCGAAATGGCGGCATAAAAAGCAAGTGCCAGTCCGCCACCGAGCCAGTATTTCGCGTAAGCGTGCCGCTTGTATGCTGCAAATCTGCCGGTGGCGATTCGGTCCATGATTTCGTTCATTGCATTTCTCCTGCCCGTCTCAACGCTTCAGCAACCGAGCCAAAGGGTTCAAACGAAAACATTGTCTCAACCGGAACCTCAAACAAAGCAGCAATCTTCATGCCCAGTTCCAAACTGGGTGTGTAATCGCCGCGTTCGAGATAGCCGATCGTCTGTGGATTAACCTCCACCGCTTCAGCCAGTTCACGCCGAGACATGCCCCGTTCGGTTCTAAAAAGTGCAATACGATTGTGTATCTGAGGCATGAAATGTTATCCGAATCACTGATATGTTGTGTATAGACAACATATCAGTGATTTTGTCAACAGTTTGCCTGTGTGGCCTAGGTTGTCCGCGCTGCCGCCATCCGCGCATAATTAATCTGCACATTGGCAGAAACGGATAAAGGAAGAAGGGTTGCTAGCCAACGCCTGACTTACTGCGCTTGGCCCCGCATCTGCTGGTCAATCTGGGCCTGTAGCTCCGGTGGCAAGCCTTGCGGTACGCCCTGCGGCGCTACTCCCGCCTGACCACCAGCTTGACCGCCGCCTTGCTTCTTCTGCATTTCCTGCATTTGCTTTTGCATCGCTTCCACTTCGGCGCGCGATTTATATTCGAGCAGGTCAACATCGAAGATCAGCAGGCTGTTGCCGGGAATACCCACTTCGCCGGTCTGCGGGTTCTTTTGGTCTTCAGGGCCGTAACCCAGCTCTGGCTTGATCCACAGGCGGTAGCTGCCGCCGCGTTTCATAAGTTTGAGCGCTTCGGAGAAGCCGGCCACGACTTGATTGACCGGGAATGCGGCTTGCGGATTTTCGTCAAACACACTGCCGTCGCGCAACGTGCCTTTATATTTGACGAGCACGACGTCGTCATCCGTGGGTGATTTGCCTTCGCCGGTCTTGATGATCTTATATTGCAAGCCGGATTTGGTCGTGATTACACCGTCATTTGAAGCATTTTCGGAGAGGAACGCGCTGCTATCAGCATATTTCGTCCGCACATCACCGGTTCCCCAATAGGCCAACCCGCCGCCGATCAATGCTAGCGCGGCAATGCCCACCCAATATTTGGTGAGCGATCCTTTTTTGATCGGTTGGATTGGAACGGTTGTGACGGACATTGGAAGCTCCCTGAAAATCTGATCCGCTTCTTAGCGGCTTTCTATCCAAAAAAAAGAGCGCCCGAAGGGACGCCCTGTTTTTATTTCTTTGTACAGAAAAAGCGACGCCTATTTCGCGCCGTCGCGTTCCTGCTGCTTGCGCTCCATTTTGCGCGAACGGCGGATAGCTGCGGCCTTTTCACGTGCACGCTTTTCCGATGGTTTTTCGAAATGGCGGCGCAGTTTCATTTCGCGGTAGACGCCTTCACGCTGCAGCTTTTTCTTAAGCGCGCGCAACGCTTGGTCTACATTATTGTCGCGAACCATGATCTGCATAAAAAAATCAACTCCGAAACCGAATCACGCAGGAGAGTAAAAATCCCCGAATTGCGTAGGAAAAATGAAAAACGCCGCAGCCGAGCCGCGACGTGTTGAAGCGCCCTTATCGCGGTATACGGCAAAGTTCAAGCAATAATCGCCCAATCTCCTATTGTTGATCGCCGATTTGCGCCAAAAATTAGCGGCTATCAGCAAGCAAACCTAATGTCGTTCGAAGAGGCCCAAGCCATTCACTGTAAGGCTTCCAGGTTTCCATACCATCGCGATTAAGTGGACGACGAACCTGCTCGCTGCTTGGGGTGCGAACAACGCGGTCAAGTTTATGGAATTCTAGCACAGCCGGATCCCAAGCAAGACCAAGATAGGATAGCGTATGTTTCAGCGTATTTTCAGCGTCTTCTATCAATTGCTCATATGCAATGTGGTGAACCATTTCTGGCGCTATTTTCTGAAGATATGACATATATCGAACATAGTCGACATAACATTGACCAATGTCTTCCAGAGCAAACGATGATGCATGCGCGGTCGAGAAAGACTGTGAGAAGTTTGAAAAACAACAATCCATTGCCGGGCGGCGGATATCTACAAAACGGGCATTTGGTAAAATGCGGTTTATAAGCAGTATGTTGCTCCAATTGTGAGGCAATTTGTCAATGAAAAATGGGCAATCTGTTTTCCGGTGCTGTGCGGCCCTAAGCAAATAGTCTCTACCCATTGCATTTGCTTGTTGGTCGGTTAGCCGGGTAACAAGTTCGGGCACCGTGATCTTACCTTTGCGCGTCGCCATTTCCATAGCGGAACGAAGGATCGCCGGGACATAAGGAAGTTCGCCAACGGGTTCGATTGATGGATGGCTACCTAACATCTGTTCAAGCAATGTTGATCCGGATCGGGGTAAGCAGACAATGAATATGGGAACCGGACCCTCCAAAGGAGGGTGAGAACTTTGCTTAAAGAAGTCCGAAGTTACCTGACGTTCGACCTCATCGACTTCTTCTGTTAATTCGTTGGCATCATACCCGATACTCTCGGCTCGCTGTCTATTTCCTATCCGATAATGTTCGAAAGCTTGAGCATAAAGCTGGCGATCATGATACGCTCTGGCGAGAGCAAAATGGGCAGGAGCGCTGTTCCGAACATCAATAGCGACATCGATAGCACGTTTAATTTCCGTAATGTCCGTGTCAGTCAGGACCGGCTGTTTGATGCTTGCGATTCCCCACCATGCTTCACCGCATTCATAATCGATCTCGGTAGCTTTCCGGTATGATGCTATTGCATCTTCAACGCGCCCGGCTGACCGCAAACTGTGCCCATAGCTTATCCACGCATGGGGGCTGTCAGGATTGGTTTTAACTAATTTTTCGCGTTCCCGAAGAGCTTCAGCGTTAAGTCCCAATTTATCGAGAACGATAGCGTGTAATGAGCGTGTGTGCAGGTCATTGGATTCTTCGCAAAGCGCTTCAAAATGAATCTTTGCTTCTTTAAGGCGTTCGGCTTGGTTAAATACGGACGCCAGTTGCGATCGAGTCCCAATATCGGTTGCTCCGCGCGCTATCGCCAAGCGCAAAAAATGCTCTGCCTGGCCCAAAGCTCCAAGATAGATAGCAACGGTACCAAGCAATGCTAGCCCTCTGGGCTCCTCAGGATTCTTCTGCAAATGGGCCAACACTTGCCGCGCCGCTAGCTCGGGCTTCCCAGCTTCCAAAAGGCGCTCGGCTTCATTTAGGCCGGGAAAAGCTCTTATCCCACCAAAGGAACTCCCGCTGTTCATGTATATCCTAAAAGCGCTCGCAGGCCTGGCGCATTATAATCCACCAAGTTCTTGTGCCTCTCACTCAAGCTATTTGGAAAATCAACCGAAACACCTGTAAGGTGTTCACGTGCAGTGCCGCTTTGTGCTTTGTTGGAGCCGATTTGGACACGTTCTCGCCAGTCATCTGGTTGTTCAATGCCGCAAGCACCCAGTAATGCTGCAAAATAAGTGTCAGCTGCATCTGTATCAAGTGCATTTACGTGAGAAACGACATCTTCATACTTCACTGGAAATACGCGTGTTCCAAGCCATGCAGCAGCGTTCAGTTCGTATGTGGCATTCAGCGATGGTGCTTTACCGGGCAATCCAAAGACCATCATTGTAAGCAATTCATCCACCGTAAGCTCCCCGGAACCCAAATGATCGACATTTCCGCTGAACTGTTCGGACAGAAAAAAACGCGCACGCGCAATTACCCATTCATAAGGATCTCGGTACAAGAGAATTCGCCTAGTCTTGGCGGTTTCAATGACAGAGGCATCCGCCATCAGCAAATGACCCCAGCTAAGCATAGGTCGATCGGTGCTAAATGCTCTGCGGTGCTGTTGCAGCGTTGGCCACTGAATAAAATCAGCGGAATATTGCTGGTCTACGGGCACAAACATACGCAAGATATTGCGCAGCAGATGGCTGCCGCTTTTCGGAACGCTGTTCAGAAAGACGGGTTGACGCAAAGGAGCTTGTGCAAATTTGCGATTTTCTTTGTCGAGCGTGTCGGGCTGTATCCAGATTTCAGGCATGATGAGTGTAGCTTTAGCGGATCATACGCAAAAAGAAACCGGACGACATGTCGCCATGCCGCCCGGTACTTTTCAAATTTGTCCTATCAGAACTTCGTAGACACGTTCAAGAAAGCGCGCCGTCCAACGAACGAATATTGCGATGCATAAGCCACAGGGCCTAGCGTCGTAATTTGTCCGCCGTTCAGTACAGACACGCGTGGTGGGCGCGTATCAAACAGATTGCTGACCCCCAATGTGATATCGAAACGATCACCTATTTCCTGTGTTAACGACAGATTGTGATAGAAGGTAGCCTTTGTTGTGAGCACGGGGCAATATACACCGCGCGTCAACGATGTGATGCAAGGGTTGCCTCCGTTGCGATTGAGGAAATCCTGCACATCTGATGTGCCGCCAATCACGTTAACGCCGTAAAATAATGACGTACCGCCGCTCGGTGCTTCCCATGTAAACCGGAAGTCTCCGATCCATTTGGGCGAGCCTATTTCGCCGTTTGTTGAGGAGATCGGCGACGTTTCTAGCAATCGAAGATCATCTTTCAATTGCCAAGTCATATCGGCACGTGCCGATAGTGATCCGAGCTTGCCAAAATCATGGCGTACATCAACCGCAACATCGACACCTGAATTTGTTTGTGTTGAAATGTTCACAAACTTGTCATTGATGTTTGCGACGTTAAACGGTGCGCCAAATTGGCCACGAGTGAACAAGTCACAAAGCGGTTCGGTCGCAAAATTTTCTGAATCGTAACAACCGAACAGAATATTTGCGCCGCCCAATTGTGTGATTTCATCCTGCACTTTGATTTTGAAAAAGTCGACAGCGATGTTGATCCGCGTATCGGGAAGGAACGAAAAGCGGGGAGTCAAAATCGTTCCGACAACCAAGGCATTCGAAGTTTCTGACTCCAAAATCCCTAGGCCACCCGTAGCAGTTATGTTGGCTGAAACACCGCCGCCACCGTGATTGTTCGGAATTCCGTCCGCTGCACAATTATCCGCGATGCGTTGCGAAATATTACCCAATGTTAGCGCGGTACCCCAGTTGACGCACGGATCAATCCGGGTTTGCGCAATCGAACTTGTCTCATCAGCCAAAAACTGTTCGAACAATGCTGGGGCTCTATATGACGTTCCATAGCTAGCACGGAAACGAAGCCAATCGTTGACGGCCCAGTTTCCGCCAATTTTATAAGTGAAATTGCCGTTATCGCTATCTGATGCGCCATCTGATGCACGAATTGCTTTCGTGTTTGTGACACGGCCTGCGGCAGACAATGAAAGTTCTTTGAAGAAGCTCGTGTCGGATAACAACGGTATATTCAATTCACCGAAAGCTTCGAGTGTGTCACTCTTGCCTGCAGTAATACCTGAAGTTGTAGTCCCCCACGCATTGCCTCCGCGGGTGATTTCACCCGGAACGTCGTTGATTTCATCACGGCGTCCGGTTACGCCCGCAGCCATCGACAAAGGTCCGGCTGGAAGCTGGAAAAGTGATCCGGTTATGGTGGCTTCACCCGTTGTCTGCTTGTAAATAGTTTTCCCTTCTTCCCAATCAAACAAAAATCCGATTTGGGCTGGTGTCAGTTCACCGCGCAGGAAATTGGGGTTAGCCCAGGGGATATCAATACATTGCTTGCCCGAAACCGGTGTGACCGTGCCAACGCAGGAACTGGTTTGGAAATAGCCAGTATCATAGGCATCCTGAAGGATTTGCTGGCTACGATAGCGACCGTTACTCTTGCTATGTTGGCCGTAAATTTCCCATTTCCAATCGCCTGATCCACCGAAATTACCACGAAAACCGCCAACGCCGCGGTAATAATCTACAGTTTGGCTGCTATCAGACTGATTGGTAATACCTGTAGGACTTAATAAGTTTACGCCCTGCCAGCCATTTGCCCATAACGTAGCCGGAGTTCCTGTGCCGTAGAGGTCGCCGGTATAGCCAAAATTCCAGAATTGACGCCAGCCATTTTGATAAGTCTTGCGACGGTTGTACAGGAATTCACCAAATGCCGTGATCGAATCGGTGATATCATAGGAAGCTTCTGCATAACCAGTATACAGATCTGTCTCAGGGATGATTGTCTGTTCTTCGACAAACGGGTGGTATGAATTCTGCACTGCAAGGGCTGCGGTGCTGTAACCGGTTGGGAACCAACCCGGGGGCGCCGCGAAGTCGCCAGCGAATGCCGGAGCGCCAAATGCCGGGATGCCAAGGGTTTCGCCGGGATATTGGAACTGCATCAAAACAGTAGCACGTCCTGCGGCTTGATTCAGGCCGTTCGACGTATTTATGCCGGTGTTTGGACCGCCGGGGCCGTCAAGACGCATGTTACCTATCAGGTTATAGGTCCAAACATGGCCCCAACGCAGGTCTTCGCACTTAAACTGGCCTGTACGTGGATCGACAATATCGGCGCGCGATCCATCTTGGCGAAAGGTGTAAGCTTCCGGGCAAGCGAGATAAGAACGATCACCGCGGCTCAGTTCATTGACATGCCGATAATCGCCAGCAACCAAGATATGGCCACGCGAGAATTTTTTGCCGTAAACTGCGCCAACGCGGTATTCTTCTCCGCCACTGTCAAATGGCGGCGAGACATTTGCTGATAGATAAAGGCCGTCCAGGTTTTTCTTGGTTAAGATGTTGACGACGCCGGCGATAGCATCCGAACCATATACCGATGATGCACCGGTCTTTAGGATTTGAACATTTTCGGCAAGCGCTTGCGGAAGCACGTTAAGGTCAAACGACGAAACCGCGCCTCGCGTACCAGCGGGGCCTGCACGGCGGCCATTTAGGAGGACAAGCGTGCGGTTAGGGCCAAGACCGCGAAGGTCGATGGTCTGCGCACCAGGCCCGCCAGCAGTAACAAAATTTGACGAAAGTGCTGAAGTAATTTGCGTTGAACCCGATGCGATTGGCGAGCTTTGAAGCGTCGATGCCAAGTCAAACTTGCCTTCTTTGGCAGCGGTATCAGTATCAATAACCGTTACAGGATCCGGGCTGTTAAACGCGCTCGTTTGAATTCGGGAACCGGTAACAACGATTGCTGTATCTTTGGCTTCCTCTTCTGTTTCTTCTGTTTCCGTTGAAACAGCTTCTTGAGCAATAGCTGGCGTCGCCAACATGATTGCCAGAGCGGATGCTCCTAAGACGCCGAATTTACCAAAACGCATTTCGCGCGAAAAACTCTTCTTCATGATTTTCCCCAGACAGTTTAAATTTTTATTCGGGCAAAAGCTATTGCAACAAGCTCAAAACTTCCGTCGAGCTATATGATCAAACCGTTACACCCAAACGTAGGATGATCGTTTCAATAAGCGCGCCGAATGTCAACTCCTAGAAGCGTTTGTCGTCAGAAAATGTGGCGTTTGAAACGCAACTGATGCTAATTTGTCGCACCACAATTTGCAGACTTGCTTGTTGCATGCCGAGGCTCTGGTTGAGGGACAATCAAAGGCCAAAAAACATGGCGCTAAGCCTCGTGGTTGGTTAAAGTCTATTTCGTCGCGAGCTTTGAAGCGCAGTATTGAATACAGGAGAATTCGACATGGCCACAATATTGCAATCCAATAGCAAATATAGCGAGGCCGAATGGACCGCGCGGCAGGTGCTAGCTTCTTGCTACCGGATATTTGCGATGTTTGGTTGGGACGAAATGATCTACAACCACATTACGGTCAAGGTTCCCGGTGAAGATGGCAGCTATCTGATCAACCCGTTCGGTATGCATTTTGGTGAGATAAATGCTTCCAGCCTGATCAAGATCGATGTTGATGGCAACAAAGTAGATACGGACAATCCATGGTTTGTGAACAAGGCTGGCTTTGTCCAGCATAGCCTATTCCACCGTTCTCTGCCCGATGCCCATGCGATCATACATACCCACACAACAGCAACGATGGCCGTTTGCAGCCTAGAGGCGGGATTACAACCCACCAACTTCTATGCCTGCAACTATACCGGCCAGTTGGCGTATCATGATTTTGAAGGCGTAACGGTTCGGGAAGAGGAAGGCGTGAGGCTAATCCAAAATCTCGGCGATAAGCGCATATTGATGCTGAAAAATCATGGGCCGGTCGTGATCGGACAGACTTTGCAAGAGGCATTCATCAAATTCTGGGGTTTGCAGCGTGCGTGCGAAATCCAGCTGGCTACAATGAGCATGGGAACGCCCATCTTGGTCGGCGGCGATGTCGTTGCGTTGCATCAGCGCGATCTTTCGCAAGCGCAGCCGCCGGGTGCTGCCGGGCGCTTCGAATTTGAAGCCATGGTCCGCAAGGTCGACAAGATCGATGCCAGCTGGCGCGATTAAGCTAGCGGCCAACATTCGGACTTGCTAGGCGGCGGGGGCAATGACCAAGCTGACTGTCAATGAGCGTCCGCTCGAATATGATCTGGATCCTGAAACGCCATTGCTTTGGGCGCTGCGTGACGCGTCTAACTTGACCGGAACGAAATTCGGCTGCGGGGCAGGGGATTGCGGCGCGTGTACGGTCGATATTGACGGCGAAGCAATCCGGTCGTGTCAGGTAACGATAAAGGAAGCCGAAGGGCGCTTTGTTACAACTATCGAAGGATTGAGCCGGGATCGCAGTCACCCGCTGCAACAGGCTTTTGTTGCGGATAATGTTTCACAGTGCGGCTTTTGCATTCCCGGCGTCATCATGGCGGCCGCGGTGTTGCTTAAGAAAGTACCAAACCCGAGCGACGATGACATAAACGGTGCGATAACGAATATATGTCGATGCGGAATATATCCGCGTCTGCGCGACTCGATCAAGCGCGCTGCACGTATCGCGCGCGGCGAAGAGTTGATTTCCGCTGCTCCGCCGCCGGGAATTACCCCAGAGGATGCGGCGCGCGCGGTGCCCGCCCTCAAAAAACCCGACTAAACTCGCTTGCTTAGGCAGCCATTGCAGTCGAGCTGCAATGCGATAGAAATCGTGGTTGCATCGGCTGGGCGGCGAATACTGCAAGCGGAAGCGCGGTCTCACAAAACGCGCATTCAGCGGTCATCCGGCCAATGTGCCAATGCGTATGGCCGCAAGCCGGGCAGTGATTTACCACATCGCCGTGATACAGCGGAGCGAATCCAAGTCGGAGATTCAAAGTCGCCTTCAGTAGTGCAGGGAGAGTCTTGTTTTGCATCGCTTTTACCTGTCTGTTGGTTTTTGTTGACTGAAATATAGCGACCAACTGTTTTTTTCTATAGACGAGTTGAAGCATTTTGGCTGAACGCTTGCTGAACATATAACAGATTGCCTTCGGCTCGTCTCTCAATCTTACGCCGTTCGCCTCATTTTTACACGTCCGCCGATTTTCCTTGCTTTTGTAAATTGACGATATAAATATGATATCATCTTTTATATGGAGACCAAAATGGCAAACACTGACAACAGGGGCGATTTGAATGCAAGCACCGAGCGCCCCGCTCTAACTTACAGCGGCTACTTGGCGCTGTTCTTGATGCTCGCTACTCTCGCAGCTGCGCTGTGGAGCGGTATATCGCTCGCGAACGGCGGGTCGCCAGCGCATCTATTCGCGATTGTCTTTTGGGTGGTCGCATTCACCTTGCTTTCGGCGGGATTCTACATGACCCAGCCCAATCAGGGCAGGGCAATTACTCTGTTCGGCAGCTACCGCGGTACCGACCGGCACGAAGGGCTGCGCTGGGTCTGGCCGTGGATGGGCAAGGCCAAGATTTCGCTGCGTTCGAACAACCTGATTTCAGAAAAGATCAAGGTCAATGACCTGCGTGGCAACCCGATCGAAATCGCTGCGCAAGTTGTCTGGCGCGTTACCGACTCGGCGCAGGCGCTTTATGACGTTGATGACTATAAGGCGTTCGTGATGGCGCAGATAGAGGCCGCAGTGCGCGCCATTGGATCGCGGTACCCCTATGACGATATCGAGCATAAAGAAGTCACGCTGCGTGGCAACCATGATGAAGTGGGCGCGGAGCTGCGCATCGCGTTATCCGAACGCTTGAAAGTGGCCGGGATTAGCGTGGACGAGTGCGGCTTCACGCATCTTGCTTATGCGCAGGAAATTGCGGGCGCTATGCTCCGGCGTCAACAAGCCGAAGCCGTTATCAGCGCGCGGACCAAGTTGGTCGAAGGTGCGGTGACTATGGTCGAAATGGCGCTCAAGCAATTGTCCGAAAAGAACGTCGTGCATCTTGATGATGAGCGCAAAGCGGCGATGGTTTCGAACCTCATGGTGGTTCTGTGCGGCGAACGCGATACGCAACCCGTGGTCAATGCAGGTTCGCTTTACACGTAAACAGCCCATGTCCGCACCACCAACCAAAAAGGCCTTTCCGTTACGTCTCGACCCTGCACTTTTTGCGGCGGTCGAGCGTGCGGCGGCAGCGGACTTTCGCAGCGCAAATGCCGAAATCGAGGTGTTGCTGCGTGAAGCGCTGGAACGGCGCGGAATCAAGGTGAGCGTCAGCGAAACGCCAAAGCGCGGACGGCCATCAAAGGAGCAATAGATATGCGTTCTCATATTTGCCCCAAATGCCAAAGCATGATGATCGAAGGTTTCACCGTCACCGAGCGGAGCAATATGCCTCAGGTCAGCGGCTGGTCGGTAGGCACACCGATCAAAGGCTGGTGGGGCGTAAAGAATAAGGGCAAACCAATCGACATCGCCGTCTGGCGCTGTCAGCGCTGCGGCTTTCTTGAGAATTACGCAAAGGGATGATCACCAAAGGGATGATGCGCTCCCCTAAGCATTTAACGGTAACAGGAGTAAACTGGATGGTTAGCCAAAAGCACTTTAAAGCAATTTCCGCTCTCGCCGCGGCTGCGTTGTTCTTCGGGGCGGGTGCCGCCGCCACGGTTAAGAAAAGCCGCATTACGACCAAGGTCCTGTCAATCGCGGGGCCACAAGGGCAACTGGCCGGAACACTCAATGATGCCGGGACAACTACACCATTGGTGCTCATCATTCCGGGCTCTGGCCCTACCGACAGGGACGGCAACAATCCTTTGGGTGTGACCGCGGCACCGTACCGGCTGCTCGCCGAAGCACTTGCAAAACAGGGGGTCTCAACCTTTCGTGCCGACAAAAGGGGTATGTTCGGCAGCAAGGCTGCCATTGCCGATGCGAACAAAGTCAAAATTGCTGATTACGCGACGGATGCGCAAAACTGGATTTCGGAACTTAAGAAACAAACCAAACGCAAATGTGTCTGGCTCGCCGGGCATAGCGAAGGCGGATTGGTTGCGCTTGTCGCGGGACAGAATGGCGCCAATATCTGTGGTATCATTACCATTGCCGGTCCGGGGCGAAAGCTCGGCACGGTCATGCGCGAACAGTTTGAAAAGAACCCGGCTAATGCGCCGGTGCTGCCCGATGCGCTGCGCGCGCTTAGCGAGCTCGAAGCCGGCAGGACCCTCGATGTTTCAAAAATGCACCCTGCGCTGCAAGGGATATTCAATCCCGCAGTACAGCCATTTTTGATCGACATGTTTTCCTATGATCCCGCGGACGTTGCCGCAAAAGCCAACTTGCCAATGATGATAATTTCGGGTGGCAGGGACTTGCAGGTTACGGCTGCCGATGCAGTGGCTTTGTCAAAGGCCAACAGCAAGGCAAAGCTGGTTACTCTCGCCGATATGAACCATGTTCTAAAGGCGGTCAGTGCTGACGGCGCGGCCGCGAATTTCGCGACCTATTCCGACCCCTCATTGCCTATCCACCCCGAACTGGTCGGTGCGATCACCGCTTTCGTGAACCCAACCAAAAAGAAATAGATCCGCAAATCCGCTTCGACAATCGGGCTTGCGGGCTTTAACGGCTGCTTATGGTTTTGAGCGATTCCCAGATTGACCGGTACGCCCGGCATATCGTGCTGCGCGATGTCGGCGGTGCCGGTCAGGCAAAGCTGCTCGGTAGCCACGTGTTGTTGATTGGTGCGGGGGGGATCGGATGTCCGGCAATCCAGTATCTTGCCGCAGCCGGTGTCGGCCGCATCACGGTTGTCGATGATGATACCGTGTCGCTCTCCAACTTGCAGCGGCAAGTGCTCTACAGCGAAACGCAAATCGGTCAGCTGAAAGTCGAATGCGCGGCTGACGCTGTCGCGAGGCTCAACCCCGACGTGCGCTTCACGGGCCTGCAGCAGCGGATAATCGCTGAAACCGCTGTGAACGTGCTGGACGGCGTCGATGTCGTCATCGACGGATGCGACAATTTTACGACGCGGCTGAAAGTGAATGACCTGTGCCTTGCTGCGCGCGTACCTTTGGTCAGTGCTGCCATCGGCCAGTTTCAGGGGCAGATTGGCACTTTTACCGGTTGGCAAGAAGATGCGCCTTGCTATCGCTGCTTCGTGGGGGATGCGCAGGATCCCGAGGACTGCGACGATTGCGCGACGCAGGGCGTGCTCGGCGCGATGTGCGGAATGATGGGCAGCTTTGCAGCGATGGAGGCGATCCGCGTGCTTACCGGATTTGGCGATGAAGCTTTGGGGAAGCTGCATATTTTCGACGGCTTAAAACCGGCGATGCGCACGCTAAAACTCCCAAAGGATCCGGCATGCAGGAGTTGTAGCTCGCTAAGTGCCTAGCATTTCGTCTACCCACGCCGGAACCAGTTCACTTGCCGGGCCGTAGCGCGCATCGTCAAAAAAATGGCTGCCTTGACTTGGTTCCAGATTGAGCTCCAGCGTCTTCGCACCGCGTTCGCGCGCCTCGCGGACAAAGCCAGCGGCGGGATAAACCGCCCCCGATGTCCCGATGCTGACGAATAAGTCCGCACGGTTGATCGCTGCATAAATCTCCTGCATCCGGTAAGGCATCTCGCCAAACCAGACGATGTCGGGACGCAACTGGCCCTGCACACCGCATGCGGGACAAGCTGGCCGTTCGATCAATGGCTCGCGCCAGGCTGGACGCTGCTCGCACGCCAGGCACCAAGCGTTCAAATGCTCACCGTGCATATGGATCAGACGCGTTGATCCGGCGCGGTCGTGCAGATCATCGACATTTTGCGTGACGAGCAACAGGTTCCTGCTGTCACCCGACCACTCCGCGTCGAGCTTCGCTAAGGCGTGATGCGCGGCGTTGGGTTCTTTGGTCTGAATTGCGGCACGGCGCATGTCATAGAAACGCAGCACCAGTTCGGGATCGCGCGCAAAGGCCTCTGGCGTCGCGACATCTTCGACCCGGTGCTGCTCCCATAGGCCGCCGCCGTCCCGGAACGTGTCGATACCGCTCTCTGCGCTGACCCCTGCGCCGGTCAATATGACTATGTTGCGAATTTCCTTCATCTCGCCCATGAAGCACGAAACGATCCTATAGGGCAAGGCAATGACAAAAATCGGAATTATCGGCAGCAATGGCCGCATGGGTATGGCGCTCGTCGACGCTATCTACGAAGCAGGCGCGGCGCATGCCGGGGGTGTGGATCAAGGCGACGATCTTGCGGCTCTTGTCGCGGCATCCGACGTTTTGGTGGATTTTTCTTCGCCCAAGGCCTTGGCGGTCAACCTTGATGCGTGCGTGAAGGCAGGCAGGGCGATTGTCGTCGGTACAACCGGACTGGAAGCAAGCCACCATATCGCGATTGACGATGCGGCAAAGGTCATCCCCGTGCTGCAAACCGGCAATACTTCGCTTGGTGTCAATATGCTGGCGCATCTGGTGCGCGAAGCGGCATCAAGGCTGGGTGAAGACTGGGACATTGAAATTGTCGAGATGCACCACAGGCACAAGGTTGATGCACCGTCTGGTACCGCGCTATTATTGGGGCAGGCTGCCGCAAAGGGCAGAGGAATAGAGCTGGAGAGCAACAGCGAACGTGGCCGCGACGGCATCACCGGCGCGCGCGAAACTGGCGCGATCGGCTTTGCGTCGATGCGCGGGGGCAGCGTCGCTGGCGACCATGATGTAATATTTGCGGCGGACGACGAGCGCATCGAGCTTATCCACCGCGCAGAAAACCGCATGATTTTCGCACGCGGCGCGGTTAAGGCCGCTTTATGGCTTAAGGGACAGCCTGCGGGGCGTTTTGATATGAAGGCTGTTTTAGGGCTTTAGCTTGCCTCCAGCTTATCCTGTGTTCGCAAATCAAAATCGCTGGCGTCGTGGCGTTCGTGTAACTGCGACTCCGGTTTGCCATTGACGTTGTTGACCATACGCCCGCGCTTAACCGCAGCGCGTTCGCCGATTTGCTGGGCCCATCGTTGGACATGTTGATATTGCTCTACTTGCAGGAATTTGGCTGACTCTCCGTAGAGAACACCTAGCGCTAGCGCGCCATACCAAGGCCAAATCGCCATATCAGCAATGCTATAATCGCTGCCTGCGAAATATTCGTTGTTCGCTAGATGCTGGTCCATAACATCAAGCTGCCGTTTCACTTCCATCGTGTAACGGTCGATGCAATATTCGATCTTCACCGGTGCATAATGATAGAAATGACCAAAGCCACCGCCTAGAAAAGGCGCGCTGCCGACTTGCCAGAACAACCAGCTCACCGCCTCGGTGCGCTTTGCCGGATCTTTGGGCAAAAACGTGCCAAATTTTTCTGCGAGATAAAGCAATATCGACCCGCTCTCGAAAACCCTCAACGGTTCGGCACCGCTACGGTCGACCATCGCGGGAATTTTGGAATTGGGGTTTGCCCCGACAAAGCCGCTGCCAAATTGGTCCCCGTCGCGGATGTTGATCAGCCAGGCATCATATTCCGCACCGCTATGCCCGGCGGCCAGCAGTTCTTCGAGCATGATCGTCACTTTGACGCCGTTTGGCGTGCCAAGCGAATAAAGCTGAAGGGGGTGCTTGCCGACCAGCAGCGGCTTTTCCATCCGCGCGCCCGCGGTCGGTCGGTTGATACCGGCAAATGGTCCGCCATTTTCGCTATCAAATGACCAGATTTCAGCGGGGCTATATTCAGAGAGGGTCTGGGTCATGTGCGGATCCTGTGATGGGTGTGATAATTGAACACTAACCGAACAAGGTCGCGTTGCAATCCAGGATTTGCTATACGCATTCAGTATGAAAAAGCCTGACATTTTTGAATTTTATCGGCGGCTCGCAGAGGCAAACCCGTCGCCCGAGACCGAGCTTGCTTATGGCAATCCCTATCAGCTGCTCGTGGCAGTGACATGTTCGGCGCAATCGACCGATGTCGGCGTGAACAAGGCGACAAAGGCACTTTTCGAAAAGGTAAAGACGCCCGCGCAAATGGTAGCGCTGGGGCTGGAGGGCTTGAAAGAGCATATCAAGACCATCGGGTTGTATAACAACAAAGCCAAAAACGTTATTGCGCTGTCCGAAATATTGGTGCGTGACCATGGCGGCGAGGTGCCGGGTGACCGTGCTGCGTTGGAGGCACTGCCCGGGGTCGGGCGCAAGACCGCGAATGTTGTCCTTAATACAGCGTTCGGTGCGGAAACTTTTGCTGTCGACACCCATATCTTCCGAGTGGGTAACCGGACCGGCCTTGCCAAGGGAAAGAATGTACTTGCAGTGGAACGCGCTCTCGACAAGCACACGCCGCAGCCGTTTCGCGTGGGTGCACATCATTGGTTGATCCTGCATGGTCGTTATATCTGCAAAGCGCGGACGCCGGAATGCTGGCGATGCTCGGTGTCGGATATATGTGGCTTTAAGCAGAAGACACCTGAAAAGACTGATAAGAAACGAGTCAGTGTGGGTTAAGGACGCGTTTGATATGTTCGCACAACATCTTGAGGAGTAACGGTGATGAAAAGCTCGAAAGTTGGATTAGCAGCAGCATTGGTCAGCTTTGCCAGCTTAGCAGTGGCCGGCGATGCGGCGCGTTATCAACCCGTCGGGAAGCCGGTCAGCTGCATCAATCTGCGCAGCATACAGTCGACCAAAATACTCGACGACAAAACGATCGAATTCCGCACCTCGGGGCGCAAGATCTATCACAATATGATGGATTATCAATGCTCTGGGCTGAAATCCGAAGACCGCTTCACCTACAAAACCTCACTGAGCCAGCTGTGCAACGTCGATATTATCCATGTGCTGCATGATTACGGCGGCCAATTGCAAAAAGGGGCAGGCTGCGGCCTTGGCAAGTTCCAACAAGTGCAAAAGATTAAGTAAGGACGTAGTTTCTGCTAATCCGTTCGTCCTGAGCTAGTCGAAGGTTGAGCCGTCCAATGGTGCTTTGACAGGGTCAGCGCGAACTGAATCGCTTTGGCATATCGGATATGTTTTTCCGGTCAGGGAAAATCCACTTGACTTTCCATCAATGTTCACTTAATGTTCTGACATTCATAATGTCCGCGTTGGGCAAAAATTAAACGGCGTGAAATATGAACGAAATGAGGGAAAAAGCCGTTTTCGTGTCAAAAGTGTCAAAAGTGTCAAAAGTCGTTTTCGCGTCAAATGTGTCAACAAGTGGTGAGCAGTTTGACCGTTTAGCGTCCCTTCCAGATCGCTTCGCGCTTTTCCAGAAACGCGGCCATGCCCTCGGCTTTATCTTCGGAAGCCGCCAAAATTTGCCACATGCGGCGCTCGAACAGCAGGCCTTGTTCCAGCGTCGTTTCAAACGCGGCGTTCACCATTTCCTTGTTCACTAAGCTGGCAACGCGCGGCATCGCAGCAATGCTGGCAGCAACTTCAAGCGCCTTGTCGAGGAAGCCATCGGCAGGGAAAATGCGCGCAACCAACCCTGCGCGCTCTGCTTCTTCCGCGTCCATCATCCGCCCGGTTAGGCACATTTCCATCGCCTTTGCCTTGCCAACGGCGCGGGTCAGCCGCTGCGATCCGCCCATTCCGGGGGCAACGCCGAGCTTGATTTCGGGTTGGCCAAATTTGGCTTTTTCCGAAGCCAGAATGAAATCCGCCATCATCGCCAGTTCGCATCCGCCGCCCAGAGCAAAGCCGTTTACCGCCGCGATCCACGGCTTGCGAACGCGCTTGGCTATGTCATTCTGCCAGCCATCAAAAAACGCTTGCAGATAAAAATCAGTCGCCGAAAGCGTTGCCATTTCGGCAATGTCTGCGCCGGCAGCAAAGGCCTTTTCGCCCGCCCCCGTAACCACCGCACAGCCTTGGCTGTCATCATCTTCGAACGCAGCAAAGGCTGCGGTCAGCTCTTTCAGCACAACGCTACTCAGCGCATTCAACGCCTGCGGTCGATTGAGGGTGATCAGCGTCACCGCGCCCTTTTGTTCGACGATGATCGTTTCATAACTCATAAAGGCTTCCATTCCTCATCTGCCGGTAACGGCGCAAATATCTCGTCGAGCATCTTTTCGGTCACGCCCTTGGGCTTCGGCGGATCCCATTTCGGTTCATTGTCTTTGTCGACAATGACCGCACGCACCCCTTCAGCAAAATCGGGGCGCAACAACACGCGGCTACCAATCCGGTACTCCTGCCGCATATTCTCGGCAAAGTCGGTGAAATCTTTCGCCAATCTGAGCTGGCGCAGCGCGACCTTGCAAGTTTGCGGGCTTTTGCTGCGCAGCGTTGCCAGCTCCTTCATCGCCCAGCTGCTGTCGTCTGCATCAAGGCTTGCCAATATGTCCTCAAAACGGTCTGATGCGAAATGCCGGTTGATGGCGAGCAAATTGTCAACGATGCGTGCGGGTGGCGGCGTGATTGCCATCGTACCGAGCAGACCTTCCAGTCGTTCGGGGTCTTCTTCGGAAATGCGCATCTTGGCTTCGCCGGTAGAATCAGAATTTAGATAATGCGTGGCTAGACCGAGCTCCAGGCATTCTGCGCCGTCGATCCGGGCACCGGTTAGCGCAAGGAAAGGCCCAACGCGCCCTTCCAGTCTTGACAGAAACCAGCCTCCCCCGACATCGGGGAACAGGCCTATTCCCGTTTCGGGCATCGCCAACCGCGTATGCTCGGTCGCCACGCGGTAAGTCGCGGGCAGGGATATACCCACGCCGCCGCCCATAGTTATCCCGTCCATAAACGTGACCACCGGCTTTGGGTAATCGAACAGCAAATGGTTCAGCTGATATTCTTCATAGAAAAACTGACGGCCCGATACGCCGCCATCGCCAAGCGCGGATTTACGCAAGAATGCCACATCGCCGCCTGCGCAGAAACCGCGCCCTTCGGCATGGTCGATGATAATGGTTTTAACCTTTGCGTCGCCCCGCCATTTGAGCAGAGCTTTAACCATAGCTCGTACCATCGGCAGGGTGAGGGCATGTAGCGCGTTCGGGCGATTGAGGCTGATGATACCAGCATGCCCCTGCGTTCTGATCAAAATATCTTTAGCCATGCTTTCGGTTTCCCGCTTCCTCTTCCGTTGGCGACCGGACGTATTTGATCATTGCTGTTTCACAAGCACCGAACGCAGCGTAATGGGCGCGAGCCATATCCAAGCTCAAATGTCCATTGGGGCCGCCGCGAACACGGGACGAATCATGTTCGTCCTGACCATCATCTTCCCAATAGCATATCGAACAGAGTTCGAAACTGCCACGCGTACAAAGGCTTGGATAGCCACAACAGGGGCAATGATAAAACTGGTCCGTTACGCGGATGCCACGGGCATTTCGAAAATGATCTATGCCATCTGGTCCGTGCGGAATTTCTTCATCAAGCTCTGGTGTGCCGACCTTCACTGACGCAGCAAATCCCTGCCCACAATCATCCGCATGACTTGGTTTGTGCCTTCGAGGATCGAGTGCACGCGCAGGTCGCGCCAAAAGCGCTCAATGGGATAATCCTGCAAATAGCCGTAACCGCCGTGGAGCTGCAACGCGCGGTCAACAATGGACGATCCATTATCCGTTGCTAGTCGCTTCGCCATGGCCGAGAAACGCGACTTATCCGGCGCGTTGTCATTGACCTTGGCTGCAGCCAAATAGAGCAATGCTCGTGCGGCTTCCAAATCCGTTGCCATGTCGGCAAGCGTGAATTGGGTGTTTTGGAAATCAGCAATCGGTTGCCCGAATTGTTGCCGTTCTTTGGTGTATTTGATAGTTTCGTCGAGGCACCGCTGTGCGCCACCCAAAGAACAAGCACCAATGTTCAGCCTGCCGCCGTCGAGACCGGCCATAGCGAATCGGAAACCGTCTCCTTCGGCTCCGACACGGTTTTCAACCGGAACGCGCACATTGTCGAATATCACCTGGCCGGTGGGAGAAGCATGCCAACCGAGTTTCTTCTCCGGCGCGCCAAAGCTGACCCCGGGCATGTCCTTTTCAATCACCAGACAACTGATACCTTTTGGTCCATCTTGCCCCGTGCGTACCATCGTCACATAAACATCGTTGACACCAGCACCTGAAATGAACTGCTTTGTGCCGTTGACGACATAATGGTCGCCCTCAAGCTTTGCCGTGGTTTTGAGCGCGGCGGCATCCGATCCGCTGCCCGGCTCGGTAAGGCAATATCCCGCCATTTTGTCCATGCCGACCAGCTGCGGCAGATAGCGCGCCTTGAGCTCGGCCGAACCGAAGCAATCGATCATCCAAGCGGCCATGTTATGGATTGAAATAAACGCGCTGGTTCCAGGACAGCCGTACGACATCGCTTCCATGATCAGCGCGGCTTCAAGCCTTCCGAGACCAATGCCACCTGATTCTTCGGAGATATAGATCGCGGCAAAGCCAAGCTCGGCTGCTGATTTGATCACTTCACGCGGGAAGTGACGCTCTTCATCCCATTTCGCTGCATGCGGCGTAATGTTGTCCGCGGTAAACTTGCGCGCCATATCCTGAATGGCGATCTGTTCTTCGGTAAGGGAAAATTGCTGTGTCATAGGAAGCCCTTAACACCGTTTAACGGAGCAATCCAAGCGCTTCATAGGTGGCATCAAGTGTCGGCTTAGCTATCGCAGCGGCGCGATTTGCACCTTTGACCAAAATCGCATCGGTTGCCGTCATATCGTCTTTTAACGCAACGAAACGGTCACGGATCGGGCGAAGGGTTTCGACAGCAAGTTCGGCAAGCGCGGGTTTGAACGCGCCAAAGCCTTGGCCGCCAAATCGCGACAGTACAGCGTCGGCGCTTTCATCTGCCAATGCAGCATAGATTGTGACGAGATTTTGCGCCTCAGGCCGATCGACTAATCCGTCCGCTTCTGAAGGCAGCACATCTGCGTCGGATTTGGCCTTTTTGAACTTCTGCAGAATCAGCTCGGCATCGTCGGTTAGATTGATGCGGCTCATGTCGCTTGGGTCAGACTTCGACATTTTTGCCGATCCGTCACGCAAGCTCATGATTCGCGCAGCGGTCTTCGGGATGATCGGATCGGGTAGAGTGAACGTGTCGCCATAGCGCTCGTTAAAGCTCTGCGCGATGTCACGGGCAAGCTCCAGATGTTGTTTTTGATCATCGCCCACTGGCACATGCGTCGCTTGGTAGAGCAGCACATCGGCGGCTTGCAGAACTGGATAGCCAAAGAGCGCGATAGAAGCCCCTTCGCGGTTCTTGCCAGATTTATCCTTGAACTGCGTCATGCGGTTGAGCCAACCCATGCGCGCAGTGCCGTTGAGCAGCCATTGCAATTCTGCATGCGCCGGGACGCGGGCTTGGTTGAAGAGAACCGCTTTGTCGGTGTCCAGCCCGCAAGCGATCAGCGCAGCCGCCATTTCCCGCGTACCTGCAGACAGTTCAGCGGGAATATGCGGCACAGAAATAGCATGTAAATCGGCAAGGAAGAAAAGGCACTCGCCCTCATCTTGCATCTTCACCCAGTTTTTGATTGCGCCGAGGTAGTTTCCAAGGTGCAAGTTGCCCGTAGGCTGGATACCGGAAACGACGCGCATCTTTACGAACTGGCCTCCGTTTCAGACACCGAAACAGGCGTTGCCTTGCGGCGGCGCAGCAGTTGTGCAATTTCTTTTTTGTCGACAGCACCTACGGCCCAGCCACATGCACCATAAACGGCTAAACCGCCCAAGACGAGCACGAGAAGTGACCAGATGCGTTCGAAAACGCTGCCAGAGAAATGGGGCATTAGCTTGCCGACTAAGAACCAGAGAACTGCTGACATTACTGCTGTTGCCAACAATTGACGAGCAATACGCGCACCGAGTGGGCCCGAGAAACGGAACCAACCGCGCTTGTGCAGCATGATGTATAGCAACATGCAGTTAAGCGAAGCCGAAAGCGCTGTAGCTCCGGCCAATCCAACGATCCCCCAGTCAAGACCCCAGATGAAATATATGTTAAGCGCTATGTTGAACACGAGTGCCGCTAAAGCAGTATAGACAGGCGTTTTGGTGTCGCCGCGGGCAAAAAATCCGGGGCTGAGAATCTTGACGATCACATAAGCAGGAAGTCCCGCCACAAGCGCCATGGTGATATGCGACATTATCACGCCGTCTTCAGGTTTGAATTTTCCGCCAACAAAAAAGGCATTGACGAATGCAGGCGCGCAAATCGCCAAAGCTGCCGCAGCGGGTACAGTTAGCAAAGTCGCCATTTCAAAGGCATTGCTTTGCAGGCGTTGCGCCTCCTTTGCGTCACCAGATTGAATATGACGCGAGAGCATCGGCAGGATTGCGGTACCAAGCGCTATGCCAACGATGCCCAGCGGCATTTGATTCAATCGGTCGGCCATTTTGAGCAATGTCAGCGAACCTTGCGGCAACGATGTCGCAAAAAATGTATCCACAAATTGGCTGATTTGATAAATACCGGCACCAAAAGTAGCGGGCAATATCACCCAACCTAAACGCTTCACGTCGGGGGTCAATCTAGGTAACCGCAATTGAATTTTTAGACCGGCACGGCGTACAGCCCACCACAAGTAAACCATCTGAAAAAAGCCGGATAAAGCGACCGCTGCGCTCAAAACATAGACCACTTTGGTGTCGTCTGCGCTATTACCGCGCCAATAATAGCCGCAGATAATACCCCCGATGAGCGTGATGTTGAACAGGATCGGCGCTATCGCCCCGGGAGCAAAGCGAGACCGTGCGTTTAACAACCCGGTCAGCATCGCCACGATACTGATGAAGAAAAGATAGGGAAATGTGACTCGGCTCAAAAACACGGCAAGGTCGAATTTGCCTGGTACGTTTTGATATTCCGAAGCTAGGCCGTAAACAATGATCGGCATCGCAAGCATCGCCAGTGCCGAGAATGCAAGCAGCACCCAGATAAACACTGACATTACGTCATCGGCAAACTTTGCTGCCTCAGCTTCCCCTTCTTCTCCCGCCAACTTGCGGGAATACATAGGCACAAAGGCTACGGAAAAGGCCCCTTCGGCAAACAAACGACGAAAGGTATTGGGCAGAGTGAAGGCAAGTTGATAGGCGTCTGCAGCCAGTCCGGCGCCCAACACGCGTGCCAAAATCATATCACGTGCAAAGCCAAATATCCGGCTGATTATCGTGAACCCAGCAATCGTGGATGTATGCTTTATAAGACTCATATTTGGCCCAACAATTGCGAGGGATTACGCTTCGCCAGCAGGTTGCTCAGTCGCTAAATTGTCGGCTTGCGCGCGTTGCTGCAAATAGAGCATGTTGAAATCAATCGGCTCCAAAACCAGCGGCGGATAGCCCGTGTCGCGAACTGCATCTGCGATAATCCGCCGTGCAAACGGGAAAATCAGGCGCGGTGCTTCACCGAAAAGGAAAGGATGCGCTTGTTCATCGGGAATGTTGCGCAGACCGAAGAGTGCGCCATATTCCAGTTCGACATTGAACATCACGCCTGCTTCGGCAACGGCTTTCGATGTAATAGTCAGCGCTACTTCATGAACGTCGTCGGCTACGGCATTGACCTGAATATTAACCTGAATGTCGATCTGTGGCTGGTCCTCCCAACGATAACTTTCGGGCGCGTTCGGATTTTCGACAGACAAATCCTTGATATATTGACTCAACATACCAACTGCAGGCGCATTGTCTTCGCCGTTTGCTTTCAGGGCTTCAGATACGATATTGCCGTCTTCTTCGGACATTTTAGTTGCTTTCCTGTTTAGATTTTCGGGCAGAAAGAGCCTCTCTGCGGATTGGCGGTTCGACTAGCAGGGCATTCAGCAAAGGGCAATGATTTCTGCGGCAAACGGGTCGTCGCCTACAAACGTGTTGGCGGGCATGCCTCGAAGAAGTGCGAAGAGATTTAGATTAACCCGTTTGAATTAACGTCGCTAATGCTTATGTAGGAAATATATGCTACGGAGAAATGACCGGATTCCCCGTTTTTGATTTGGGTTGTCGCTTGGAGGCACAGTGAATTTTGAAATAGTCTTGCTCGCTATGGTTGCTGCCTTTCTGGGTCTGCGGCTCTATTCAGCCCTTGGCAAACGGACTGGTCATGAGCACGAACCTGTGCTCGACAATGGTTCCGAAGAAGCCAAACATCCAGGCTCGACAATTTCCGTGCTCGATAACGAGCGCCCCAAACCCGCCCCGGCGGCTGAAAAGCCACCTTTGGACGGTCCTGCGCAGAGAGGCCTGCGTGATATCGCCGCGGCGGACAGGAATTTTGACCTGGTAGGTTTCGTAGAAGGCGCACGGGGTGCTTACGGCATGATCCTCAACGCATTCTGGACCGGCGACCGTGAGGAACTCGCTGAGCTTTGCGATGATGACGTTTTTGCTGCCTTCTCAAAGGAAATCGATGGACGCAACAAGCGCGGTGAAATTCTCAAAAACCGTCTCGTCCGGATTGATATGTGCCGTGTATTGGACGCTGAGCTTGTCGGTACTTTGGCGCGCATCACTGTGCGCTTCGAAGCTGATATCTCTACATTGGTTGTCGATGCGAATGGCGATCCCATCGCTGGCTCGATGACGGATGCAGAGCATATGATCGATCTTTGGACCTTCAAACGCGATTTAAGGGCTGCAGATCGCAATTGGGTGCTTGACGAAACCGATCAAGACTGATTCAACTTTTGGGTATGAATCTAAAGAACATATCCTTCATTTTTTCTGCCCTTTTGCTCTCGGCATGCTCAGGCAGCGTCATTCCCAATGCTGGTCCCAGCACTGCAGGGGACGCCGTGTCGACTACCCACAGGGACAAGGCGGCAGTGCCAATTCCATCAACTGCAACATCTCCGTTGGCGCCCGCTGCGCCGACTGGTGATGGCAAGAACGCAATTTCGCTTGGTTTGGTTTTGGGGCCCGATGTTGGCGGACTGCTGAAAGACAGCACAAAGACCGCGCGCACTTTTGATGCGTTCAAGGTGAGTTGCCCGGGTGCAGCGCGCCGCGAAGATCTGTCTGGTCTGACGTTGGCGTCCGAATGGAAAACAGCGTGCGACGCGGCGCGCAGCTGGACCGGTGATGCGGCGAGCTTTTTCACGACGCATATGCTGGCGGTTCAAGTGGGTGACGGCAAGGCGCATGCCACCGGATATTACGAACCAGAAATCCTCGCTTCGCGGACCAAGCAAAAGGGATACGAAGTTGCGATCTACAGGCGACCTGCCGATTTGGTTGAGGCAGACCTTGGCGATTTCGCCGCTGACTTGAAAGGCCGCAAAATACGCGGGCGTCTAAAGGGTAAGTCGCTAGTGCTCTATGATGACCGCACGCGGATTGAAAGCGGTGCGCTTGCAGGTAAAGGTCTCGAGCTTGCCTATGCCGCCGACCCGGTCGAGTTTTTCTTCTTGCAAGTGCAGGGCTCTGGTCGTCTGCGCTTTCCGGATGGCAGCGTTGCACGGATCAACTATGATAGCCAAAACGGCCATCCTTATACCGGCATTGGTAAATGGATGAAGGACCGCAAAATGATCCCTTCGGGCGATTATTCGATGCAAGGTCTTGGCAAATGGTTGCGTGAAAATCCTGCGGAGGGCCGCAAGGTGATGCAGGAAAACAAAAGCTTCGTGTTTTTCATGGAAGGCAAAGAGGGTCCAACTGGCGCCATGGGCTATACTGTCGTTGCCGAGGCGAGCGTAGCAGTTGATCCGAAATATGTTCCGCTCGGTGCGCCGGTCTGGTTATCAATGGACCGCGCAGAACCCAATGGCCTTTGGGTAGCGCAGGATACCGGCGGTGCTATCAAAGGATCGAACCGTATCGATACCTTTTGGGGTTCTGGCGACCGGGCCATTGGCATAGCCGGTGGCATGTCGGCTCGCGGATCAGCGCTGTTGCTGTTGCCAAAGGCAAGCGTCAGTCGTCTCGGCCTGACCTTCTAAAGTGCGGGTAGCGGGGCTATGCCGCGCAAGTTAAGCGAACATGAAAAGCTGCTGTGGCAGCGCGTGATGACGACGGTACAACCGCTGCCCGGTAAGCCTGTTGTAGTTCCTGCAAAACAGGGGGCTGCACCAACTGTTGCCGTTAAGAAGAAAATAGCCCTGCCACCCGGTCCTGCCATTGAAACAACGAAGCCCCTTCCACCAAAACGTCCAGCCTCTGCGCCGATACCTGCTGCGCTAGACGGTACGTGGGAGCGGCGCTTTGGTAGAGGTAGCATTGCGCCCGATATGAGCATCGACCTGCACGGTTCTGGTCTGGCACAGGCTTATGCGCGGCTGGACCATTCGCTGGAGCAAGCCATATCGCAGGGATCGCGTGTGATCCTGCTGGTGACCGGCCATAATCGAAGCCACGACCGCACCAGTGGCAAGGGCAGGGGGGCAATAGCTGCTGTTGTACGCGACTGGCTGGCAGCCTCTCGTCATGCTCGCAATATCGCCGCTGTCCGAAACGCCCATCCACGGCACGGCGGCGCTGGTGCGCTCTATATCGTGCTTAAGCGCTGAGCAACCGCACCACCAAACGTCTGTAAATATCAGCTAGCAGGTCGAGATCGGCAATCGCCACTGCTTCGTCCAGCTTGTGCATCGTCGCATTGCACAAGCCGAATTCGACCACAGGGCACAGCTTTGAGAGGAAGCGCGCGTCCGAAGTGCCGCCAGTGGTTGATGCTTCGGGGCGTACGCCTGTGACGCTCTCAACCACATCGGCAATTGCACCAGACAGCTCGCCCGGCGGGGTCAGGAACGCCTCGCCAGAGATCATCGCGTGAACCGTACCACCATGCCCGGCCGCAAGTTCGCTTATCCTGGCCACCAGCGCATCACCAGATTGCAAGTCATTGAAACGAATAGAAATTCGTGCTTCTGCTTTCGCCGGGATCACATTTGTTGCGGGGTTGCCGACGGCAATATCGGTTATCTCGATGTTGCTCGGTTGGAACCAGTCGGTGCCGGTATCAAGCTCTACCGCGTCAATCTCACCCAGCAGCGCAACGAGCTTTGGCACTGGATTGTCGGCGAGATGGGGGTAAGCGACATGACCCTGAGTACCCGCCACCGAAATCCACATATTCACCGAACCGCGACGACCGATTTTCATCGTGTCGCCCAGCTTTTGGCTGCTTGAAGGTTCGCCCACAACGCAGATATCGGGCAGCGTGCCGCGTGCCTGCATATGGTCGATCAGCGCGCGTGTGCCGTAAATCGCGGGACCTTCTTCGTCTCCGGTGATGATCAAGCTGATGATACCCGCATCTACCGGAATGTTGTGTAATGCCGCAATAAAGGACGCTATGCTGCCCTTCATATCGACGGCCCCGCGCCCATGTAGCAAATCGCCTTTCACAACGGGTTCAAACGGATCGCTAGCCCAGCCAGCACCGGGCGGCACAACATCGACATGTCCGGCAAAGGCGAAATGGCGGCCGGCGTCTCCGCGAATGGCAAACAGATTTTCGACCGGTGCGCCGTGCGCTGGATCGCTGTCGGCCTCGCCCGAGATAAAGCGCTCGACGGTAAAGCCCAAAGGCAGCAGCATTGCTTCCAGCGCGTCGAAAACCGCACCCGTTGCCGGTGTGATACTTTCACACGCGATCAACCGCTTGGCATATTGTAAAGAAAGGCTGTCTGTCATTGGCATCGCATGGCAAGAAGGTTAGGATTTGTCCACATAAAGCAAAGGAGCAACCTGTGCCCAAAATAGACGTCGAATTGATTCCGAGCAGCAACGCTACCGGCTATCCAGCGCCGTTTGATGCGCAGGTGCAGGGGCGGTTTTGGCGCAGGCTCGCTCCTGCTATTGGGCTGTCTGATTTGCGCGCAAGCCATGTTGTGCTCAAACCCGGCGCTTGGTCTTCGCAGCGGCACTGGCATGACGCCGAGGATGAAATGGTTATCATGCTTTCGGGCGAGGCGGTGCTTATCGAGGACGCGGGCGAGACAATCATGCGCGCGGGCGACATTGCCGCTTGGCCAATGAGAGCGAAAAATGGCCATCATCTGGTCAACCGCAGCGATGCGGACTGCGCCTTCGTCGCGCTTGCCGGCGGCAACAAGGACGGCAGCGGCGGATATTCCGACATTGATATGACGTTCGACCACGAAGGCTATTATCACAAAGATGGCATGCCTTATCCGGCCAAAAGGATGAAGTGAGGGGACTTCGGTCATTTCCCTGAAACCCGCAGAAAACCGTGCAAGTTCACAATGCTGTGCAGTATTCTGAAAGTCCCGGCAGCATATTAGGTTATGCTGAAAAACGTTATGCCAAACTTGATTTGGCCTCCGACAATTCGGCTGCAGAACTGGTTCCCGTGGCGAGCACGGGATGACGAGTTTCTTTCGCCAATTGCAAGACCTTCGCCGTTCCTCCGAAACCCGCAGAAAACCGTGCAAGTTCACAGTGGTTTGAGCGTTTAGCCAATCGATCATTCCGTGATCCTTTTGTCGTAGCGAAAAGGATTCAGATAACCAATAAGGTTATATGTAGGAAAGTGGTTTTTTGGCCGTCCCGAAATGGGGGCTTTGACCGAAGCTTACTTCTTTGGCGTTTCGGTCTCGTACTTCTCGATCACCCATTCTTCATCGGCAGCTGCGGTATACCAAGCCTCGATCCAGGGATGGGCCATGATCGCCTCAATATAGGCCGATGCAAAACCCGGTAGGCTAAAGCCGTAGGTTACGAACCGCGTCACAACCGGTGCGTAGATGATGTCGGCGGCGCTAAACGTTCCGAACAGATAAGGGCCTTCTTTGCCGAAGCGAGAGCGGGCCTCGGCCCAAAGCTGCAATATCCGGATCGCGTCACCCCGCGCCTCATCGCTGATCTGAAAATTTTGATAAGAGCGCCGCGTATTCATCGGGCAGTCCCGGCGCAGCGCAAGAAAGCCCGAATGCATTTCGCAAACCATGGACCGCGCCATGCCGCGCGCTACCTCATCCTTTGGCCAAAAGCGGTCACGACCTACCTTATCGGACAGATAATCGATGATCGCCAAGCTGTCCCAGACAACCGCTTCGCCATCCCACAATATCGGTACTTTGCCCGACGATGGCGCCAAATCCTCTTCGCGTTTGCGTTCGTCCCAGCCCACATCGAACAACGGAACGGTTATCTCGTCAAAATGCAAACCAGATTGTTTGGCGGCGAGCCATCCGCGCATCGACCAGCTCGAATAGGCTTTGTTCCCGATTATCAGTTTCATGGTCATGATGTGACAGCCTCTAGCACCGCCGCGCGCAAATCTTCAATTCCGCCTTTTTTCTCGGCAGAAGTAACGCTGATTTCGGGATAGGCGGCGACACGTTTTTTTAAGGTTGCCAAAGTGGCGGTTTCGACCGCCTCGCGTTCGGTCGCCTTTATCTTGTCGGTCTTGGTCAGCACAATTCGGTAACTGATCGCCGCAGCATCGAGCATTTTCATGATCTCCTCATCGACATCCTTGATGCCGTGACGGCTATCGATCAGCACGAAACAGCGTTTCAGGACGACGCGGCCACGCAAATAGTCGCCGATCAAATAATGCCATTTCTTGACAGTTGCCAACGGTGCTTTGGCATAGCCGTATCCGGGCATGTCAACGATGCGGAAAACAGGCGGGTCGCCAACATCAAAGAAGTTTAGCTCCTGCGTGCGACCCGGCGTGTTCGATGCACGCGCGAGACCGTTGCGGTTTACCAGCGCATTGATCAAGCTCGATTTGCCGACATTTGAACGCCCCGCAAAGGCTATCTCCGGCACGGTCGGATCGGGCAGAAATTCCAGCTTGGGCGCTGATTTCAGGAAACTGACCGGGCCAGAGAAGATGCGCGTGTTTTCCACGCGCCTAGGCCTTCGCTTTCTCGGCAGAGGCCTGTTGTTTCAGGATCGGATGGCGCGAATAGAGCCATTTTTGCTGGGCAATGGAAATCAGGTTCGACACCACCCAGTATAGCTGCAAACCAGCGGCAAAGGGTGCCATGATGAACATCATCATCCACGGCATGATCGCAAAGACCTGTTTCTGGATATCATCCATCGGCTGCGGGTTGAGCCGCTGCATCAGCCACATCGTCACACCAAGCAAGATCGGCAAGACACCAATGGCGAGAAACGCGGGCAGTCCCAAATCGGGGAACAAGCCAAAGAAGAATGGATCGGGTGCTGAAAGATCCTTGATCCAAAGCGCAAACGGCTGATGCCGCATTTCGATCGACAGCATCAACAGCTTATAGAGTGCAAAGAAAATTGGAATTTGCAGAAGGATAGGGAGACAACCCGCGACCGGATTGATCTTTTCATCTTTGTACAGCTTCATCATTTCTTGCTGCAGGCGGGGTTTGTCATCCTTCCAGCGCTCTTGCAGCGCCTTCATCTTGGGCTGTACAACGCGCATCGATGCCATCGATGCAAACTGCTTTTGCGCAATCGGGAACATGAAAACGCGAACGATTACAGTTAAACCGATGATCGCCAGTCCAAAATTGCCGAACAGACCAAACAGCCAATGCAGAATTTTGAAAAAAGCCTTTTCGATGACGCGGAACCAACCCCAGTCGATTGCATAGTCGAGCTTCTCGATACCGGCATCGGTATATTTGTCGAGCAGCTCAACCTCTTTGGCACCGGCAAATAACCGCATGTTAGAACGGACCAACTGTCCGGGACCAACGCTTGTTTGGTTGGTAGGTGTTAGTTGCGAATAATTATAGCCATCGGCGGATTTGAATTTAGCCGTCACCGCCGTTTTCTGATCTGGGATCAGCGCCGCCAGCCAATA
Source organism: uncultured Alphaproteobacteria bacterium (assembly GCA_963763915.1). Lineage (GTDB taxonomy): Bacteria > Pseudomonadota > Alphaproteobacteria > Sphingomonadales > Sphingomonadaceae > Sphingorhabdus_B. The sequence continues at coordinate 218,897 of CAVXQH010000001.1, read as the reverse complement.
TGTGTCGGTAAAGCCCAACCAGCCGCTACTGGTGTTAAAACTGGTTTCACCATTCGGTGCGGCGGCGACATCGTTATAATCCCATTCATAATTGGCTGTGCCACCGAACACGCCCATCGGGCCAACGTGGATATTCCAAGTGTCGATGTCTTTAGGTTCGCCGCGACGCGAAATCAGTCCGAAATTGGCGACTTGTACAGCTGCCGTTGAGCCATTGGTGAAGCGCTGCTCGGCGGACAGCATATAATCTTTGTCAATGGAGAGCAGGATTTCAAATTTTTGGTTCTGCGCGTTTGACCAGCTTAACGTTACCGGGGTTTCCGGTGTTAGCTTTGGCGCACTTGCGGCCCACAGAGTTTTGTCATCGGGGGCCGCGATGCCCGTTCCGACCCAGCCAAAGCGCGCGAAATAGCTGTTCGCTGTGCCAGACGGTGCGAATAGGCGCACTGCGGGTGACGTTTTGGCCAGCTCCGTCCGGTGAGTCAAAAGCAGCAGATCATCGATACGAGCGCCTTCCAGATTGACCGACCCCTTAAGCTTGGGCGTTTCGATCAGCAGCCGGTTACCGGCAAGCGCCTGTCCCAACGGCACGGCCTTGTCAGCGGCGGTCACAGCTGCGGCAGGCGCGTCAGGAGTAACGGAACCGGCGACAGGGGTATCTGCCTTTTTCTCGGCCACTGTTGGCGGTGCTGCCGTCGGGAAAAATTGGTTGGCGATCAACGGCCATCCAAACAGGATGAGCGCAGTCAATATGACCGTGATGACGAGATTACGTTTGTCTTCCACTTTGAACTTCCTGTTTTGGCCCGTTACGGCACTGGATCATGGCCGTGCCCACCCCAAGGGTGGCAGCGCAATAGCCGCTTCGTTGCAAGCCAGCCACCCTTAATTGCGCCGTAGCGGGAAAGGGCAGTGATGGCATAAGCCGAGCAGCTTGGCGAATAGCGGCAACTCGGCGGTAATATGCGCGAGGGGCCGATTTGCCACCCGCGCGCGATAAGGATGAGGAGGCGTGCGATCATGCGCCAAGCTTAACCAGCGCTTTTTGGATGTCGGCGCGGAGCTGGGCATATTCGCGTTCTATGCCGCCGTCGCGCCCAATCAAAACATGATCCGCACCGGCTTTGCCTAAGTCTGCCAGCATTTCGCGTGCCAATTCGCGAAAGCGCCGCCGCATGCGATTGCGAACTACGGCGTTGCCCACCTTCTTCGTTATAGTAATACCCAGGCGGATTGCCGGATCATCATCGCGCCTGTCAAAGACGAGCAAAACAAAACCGGGCGTCGCATATCGCTTCCCCCGGTTCGCTGCGACAAAATCGCTGCGCTTCTTTATGATGCTATAACCGCGCATTACGCGGCGGCTTTCGCCTGAAATCAGGCCGACAGCTTCTTGCGACCGCGGCCGCGACGCGCGTTCAAAATGTTGCGGCCAGCGGCGGTCGACATACGCAACCGGAAACCGTGACGACGGGCGCGAACCAAGTTGCTTGGTTGAAAGGTGCGCTTCATGGCTCAAATCCTTGACAAAAATGCTATCTGAAAAAGAAACAGCCGCCGAATCTATACCGGCGACCGCCCTGTTGCGCTGCCCTTTATGAAAGTGGGGGGTAAAAGTCAACACATCGCGTCCGCATTCACGGCAAAGGCTGGCCGAGGTCATCACGGCGGAAAATATACATGATATCGCGTTTGAAGTCGGGCAATGGCGGCCGGACCTTGGCGCGACTGCGACCCATCGCCCAGTTTACCCACCGCCCGTATTCGGGATGCTGCTTGGTTAGCTTGGCGTAACGCCGCTTTGCCCAAGTCGAATTTTTCAGGATGAGCGCAAGCCCGATTGGCATGACAATTAGGGGGCCTGGGCCGGGCAACCAACCGATGAGAGGCGCACCCATTAACAAAATCCACCCGACAGATAGCATCGTCACTTGCCAGATACGGCTCTGCGGTGTTTTATTCTTCGCCATTCGCGTTAATGTGGGTGAAGTATTGAAATTATTCAACCTCGACGGTCTTTGCGCCGGCTCGCCTTGCAACTCGCGCTCACCCACACCACATAGACGGGACAAAAAAATCATCGGAGCCGATCATATGTCCCTTTCCATGTACCAAGCGAGCGTTCCCGTTCTTGTGCGCGCGCTTACAGCTCTAATGGGCGTAATCGATAAAGCCCAGGCCCATGCTGCAGCGAAAGGTACCGACGAAGGCAATTACCTGAACATGCGAATTGCACCCGATATGTTGCCGCTCTCTGCACAAGTACGGATCGCCTGCGACATTCCGCGACGCGGGCTGTCTCGCTTGGCGGGGATCGAGCCCCTTTCATTGGAAGACAAAGAAGCAAGCTTTGACGATCTTAAGGCTCGCTGTCAGGCAAGCGTCGATTTTTTGATGACACTTACGCCCGAGCAGATCGATGGAACCGAAGAAAAAGAAATTCTGCTGCCCACCCCGATGGGAGAGCTGAAATTTACGGGTAAAGACTTCTTGTTCGGCTTTGTCCTTGCCAACGTGCATTTCCACAGCACGGTTTTCTATACGATGCTGCGAAGTGCTGGAGTTGAACTGGGAAAGAAAGACTATTTGGGCGCGGCTTGAAGCAACGCCAGCAGTTTTCTGACCGTATTCATGTTGCGGGCGGTCTTGTCATGCTTGCCAGGTATTTTCAGTTTGGTGAAGCGGATGCCGTCTCCGTAATCGACATAGAGCTCGCGCGTGCCAAGCGCCAACCGCTCGCCTTGCCGGTCGCGACATAGTTCGATCAAATCCGGCGAGGGCGGCGCGTCCAGAAAATACACCAAATGTCGGCTGCCATGCGCGTCGGGGAAGGGATCGGCGTCAGCTATGGCGGCCAGTTCGGTTAAGTTTCGGACAAAGACTTCGACGCGCTTGCCTGCATAAGTCGCCAGCCTTGCTTCAAGCGCAGTCTTGATTTCTGCCTCATCCAATTCGCTTTCGAACAGCAAATTGCCCGATGCGATATAGCTTCGCACATTGGCAAAGCCGCAAGCCTCGCCCATAGCGCGCAACTCAGCCATCGGCAGCGCACCAGTGCCGCCAACATTTACGGCGCGGAGGAACGTGACATAAGCCGTCACGCTTCGCAAAGCGCCTTGAGCTGATCGGCGCACACGCCCCAGCCACCCTCAAAGCCCATTTCCTCATGGCGCTTTGCGGTGTCTTCGTCCCAGTGGCGCGATGTAGCGGTGTAGCGTGTCCCTTCACCTTCGGCAGCAATTTCCCATATGCCGATCATGAAGGGGCCAGTGGGCATTAAGTCCCCTGTTATTGCATCGGTTGAGGCGATGCGCCTGCCTTCATCCCACGCCAGAACAAAGCCGGGGTGCGGGTGCACTTCCCCGTCGGGTCCGTACATAGTAGTGTACCAAGCACCACCAGCGCAGCGTTCCAAAATGTCGATTTTGGCGCGCCAAGGCTTGGGACACCACCATTCTTCCATCCGGTTTGTCATGACATCCCAGACTTTTTCAGGCGCAGCGGCGATGAAGCGCGTCACTCCAAGCGCCCAGCCATTTTCCTGTGTGGGGTTCATCTCTTTGCTCTCCTTCAATCCCTGTCCGCTCCGCCGAGCGCCCAATAATGACGATAGGGCCTAGCGCCATCGACGCAACTTGCAACCGACGGGCGGGCCAGCGCCCGGGCGCGATAGGCCTTAAGCCGGGTCAGCTTTGCAGGTATTTCATGCACCCAATCGGCATAGAAAAGCGCAGGCGCTCCGGCGCAATCGGCGAGGCTGAATTCATCACTGCACGCCCAGCCATCGTCGGGCAGTTTTTGGTCGAGCCATGTGTAGATGGTCGACAGTGCAGCCCTGGCTCGTTCTATTCGCATGGGATCGGGCGCTGCCGCAATAAAGGGCAAATGTTCGCCGACAATCGCCTGCATGTTGGCCATGACATGATTGTCAAACACGCGGTCCATGAATCGCACTTCAAGCGCCGCTTTAGGGGAAGCAGGGATAAGCCGCATCGTTTCGGGGTATTTCAGGTCGAGATGCTCGATCAGTATCGAGCTTTCGATGAGCACCTTGTCCCCATCTTCGAGCACCGGAAACTGGCCAGGCGGCCACAATTGGCGAAGCCGCCCGACCTTTTCAGGATTTGCGCTATGGTCATCCTCAACATTCTGCAATTCGAACGGCAGCTCTTTCTCATGCAGCGCAATCATCGCTTTCCACGTGTAGGATGAAAAAGGATGGCCATGTAGGATAATGCTCATCCCCGCACCGCCGCTTCAATGGCCGCGACGTCGATTTTCTTCATGGTCATCATTGCTTCAAAAGCGCGCTTGGCCGTTTCGCCGCCGCCTTCCATAGCGTCGGTCAGCACCTTCGGCGTGATTTGCCAGCTGATCCCCCATTTGTCTTTGCACCATCCGCACATGCTTTCCGCCCCACCGTTGGCGACAATTGCGTTCCAGTAGTAATCAGTTTCTTCTTGAGTTTCCGTCGAGACCTGAAACGAAAAGGCTTCGCTATGCTTGAATATTGGCCCGCCATTCAGACCGATACAGGGAAATCCGAGCACGGTGAAATTGACAGTCAGCACTTCGCCCTGTTTGCAAGAGGGGTTGTCTGACGGCGCATAATGAACCTTTCCGACATGGCTGTCGGGAAAGGTAGCAGCATAGAAATTGGCGGCGGCCTCGGCTTCGCCTTGATACCAAAGGCAAAGGATCGCTTTGTTGGTCATCTCAACTCCTTTCCAGCGCCGCCGCAATCCTTGCACCGAGCGCCATGTCTTCCTCTTGCCCAAAGCCGTGGTGCAGGATCATGCCATCGCGGCCGATCAGAATGGCGGTGGGCGTGCCTTGCATCTGATAGCGCTCCATCGTCACGGGCATTGGCGTTCCTTCGCCAGGCTGATCAACGCCAATCGGCATGGTCAGGCGATATTCGTGGATATAGGCCTCAAGCGACACCGGCGTCATCGCTTCGTGATGTTCGAACACCGTATGCAGGCCGATGACCGTCAGATCGCTGCCCGCAAACATGCGGTGCGCCTTTTCGGCTTGCGGTGTGCCGTGGCTGACGCAACCCGGGCAGAGCATTTGGAACGCGTGGAGCAAAACGACGCGTCCGCGCAATCCCGCCAGCGTCAGTGGTTCCGGCGTGTTGAACCATTGCGTGATGGCGAGTTCAGGTGCGGGTTGCCCGGGCAGTCTAGTCATAGGGTAGCTACCGGTTCATCCCAGCCAACCTTTGGCGCGCCAGTTGCGCGACAGCCATATCTGGACTGCGGCCATGAATATGATGAATGCGGGAAAGGCAAGGCCGCTTGCGCCAAGCCGATTAATGCCGTCAGCGATCAGGAACGGATAACTGAACTGCACCAGTACCGCGATCAGGCTGATGGCGAAAGCAACCGCCGCCCAGCTCTTCTTGATCAGCAGCGCAACCGCGCCCGAAAGACCGGCAAACACTGCGATAGCATAAGCCGCCCACGCCCATCCGGGCATGCTGCCCCACATCTCCTGTTGCGCTTTCGGCAATTTGGCGATGTCGTCGGTCCCCATGCTATATTGCGCATAGAACGCCCCGACACCGGCAAGCGCCCAGAAAAGCAGGCCAATTTTTACCGGCAAAGTCCAGCGCGGCGAATTGCTTTCTAATGCGCTCATTTGCCACCAACCAGCGCAAAATACGCGCCTTGCGGGTCAATGCCTTGCACGATCCAGTCGTCACCAGGTACTTCCATCGGGCCATTGATGACCTGTCCGCTGACGGATGTGATGGCCGCCGCAGCGGTTTCGATGCTCGGCACCCAGAAATAATGATTCCAGTGTGGCACGGGGTCCTGCGGCATTTTGCCCATGATCGCACCGAGCTGCACGCCATCATGCGCGACGAACTGATATTTGCCAAACTCTCCCATGTCCATCGCATCGGGTAAGGTCCAACCGAACTGCTTGGTGTAAAAGGCGACCGCATTGTCGGCGTTGCCCGCCATCAGCTCGTTCCAGCCGCAACGGCCGGTCAAATTTGTAGCCGAAAAAGACGTGCTCTCGCCTCCACCGGGCTGCGGAGTGGGTGTCATGATATAGAATACCGCTCCGCAACAATCGGCCACCATCGCCATCCGACCGGCATTGGGCACATCATGGGCTGGCATAAGTATCCGGCCACCAGCTAATTCGATGGATTTCAGACTGGCATCGACGTCATCCACACCGATATAGCCTACCCAGCATGAGCGCGCCCCGTGCTCGGTCATAGCAGCGGTTAGTTCGAGCAAACCACCGGTCATCCCGCCATCGGCATTGCTGATAAAACCGTAGCCGTTATTTTCTGCGCTGCCCTGTGCAAGGGTCCATCCTGGAACAATGCTCTCGTAAAAAGACTTTGCGCCCGTAACATCCGTGGTCATCAGTTCGTACCATATCCAGCTGCCATGTAGTTTCGTCATTGCATTTCCTCTTTTTTCTCGAGTGTGACGACGGGTATAAATCCGCCAAAGATCATCCGTTTGCCGTCGAAGGGCATGGGGTTCATCGCTGGGTTCATGCGCGGATCGGCTTTGCTTGGATCTGCCATCCACTCTGACATCTTGGCAAAGGCGGCGTCGCGGGTTGCCTTGTCGGGCCATTCAATCCAGCTGAACAGAACCGCCTCGCCGGGCTCCGCTTTCACTGCCATGCGGAAATCGGTGGTGTGGCCTTCCTGCACATCATCGCCCCAGCATTCGAGAATACGGGTCGCTCCCAATTCCATAAAAACGGGATCTGCCATCCGCGCATGTTCGATGAACTTTTCCTTGTTCGTCTCCGGGCAGGCGATAACGAAACCGTCGATATAAGCCATTCACTGTCTCCTTTCGGGGTCACGGTAGAAGGTCAAAATGCATCACGTCTTCACGCGAACCCAGCTTGGTATAGAGCGCTATGGCTGGATCATCGTCGAATACATTGCCGAAAAGTGCGTTCATGGATCGCGCGTGCTCTGCGTCACCGGGGCCAAGGCGCTTGATCGCAAACGGCGAGTCAGCGCTTATCCATTCGGCATGTGGCATTTTCGCTCTCCCGGCGAGTTTACAACCCATGCTAGTATGACATTTTCGTTTGGCTAAGCCTATACCAAATGCAGCTTTCTAAGCTCGTCTGCCAGCAGCTCAAATTCTTCGCGGCGTGGGCTATTTGTGCGCCAAACCAGCGCAATTTCACGGCTGGCATGATCGGCCTTTAGCGGACGCGCTTGGACGTGCGTGCCGTCGAGCAAACCGGCCTTTACCGCCATTTCGGGGATCAATGTCTGCCCAAGGCCGTTATCGACCATCTGGATCAACGTGTGTAGCGACGTGCCCATCATTGTCGCAGAGGCCCGGAGCTCGGGCCGGTTGCAAGCGGCAAGTGCGTGGTCCTTCAGGCAGTTGCCGTCGACCAGCAGCAGAAGTCGATCTTCATCGATCATTTCGGGCAAGATCATGTCAGGCGGGTCGCGTAGTTCATCTTTGGGAAAAGCAACGTAAAGCGAGTCCTCAAACAGCGACGCATGCTCGATATCACCGCATGCATAAGGCATTGCCAAAAGCACGCAATCGACGTGCCCATGATGCAGACCGTCGCAAGCCGCGCTGCTGGTTTCTTCGCGCAAGTAGAGCTTCAGGTCAGGATATTTCTGGCGGAGTGCAGGCAGCAATCGGGGCAGTAAGAACGGCGCGATCGTAGGGATAACACTCATTCGAAGTTCGCTGCCAAGCGGTGTTCCCGCAGACCGCGCCATTTCGGCCAGCTCTTCGGCCTCGCGTAAAATGCGGTGCGCCTTGGCAACCATCTTATGCCCGAGCGGCGTGAAACGCACGACACGACGGGTTCGCTCGACCAACATCAGACCAAGTAAGGATTCGAGCTCACGTATCCCTGCCGAAAGCGTCGACTGCGTCACGAAGCAAGCATTCGCAGCCTTGCCGAAATGGGCATGCTCTTCCAACGCCACAAGATATTGCAGCTGTTTAAGCGACGGTAAATAGGTGCTCATTGATTTACCCACTAGGTCAGAGAGGAGATTTTAAGCGCTTTTTTCGATTAATGCCAGCGCAATTGCCGCCTATTTGCGCGAATTCGGCATTTGGGGGTGGTAATGCCGTTCGGGAAATCTTAGCTTTGCGGTCACAAAAGAAAAGAAGCGGCACGGTTGTTGCCGGGAGTTGTCGTTAGATGTTTTCAAATTTGATCGAATTTCTGGACTCGATAAAGGCGCGCGATCCTGCACCGCGTTCGCGCTGGGAAATCCTTTTATATCCCGGCGTATGGGCAATTGGGCTGCACCGCGTGGCGCATTGGCTATTCCGCGGAGAAATTTATTTCCCCGCGCGCTTCGTCAACCATTTCTCGCGGATGATCACGGCGATTGATATTCACCCCGGGGCCAAAATCGGGCGCAATTTCTTCATCGACCACGGATTTGTCGTTATTGGCGAAACCGCCGAGATTGGGGACAATGTCACCATCTACCAAGGTGCGACGCTGGGCGGAACTAATCCGACAAACGGCTTGGGTGGAAAGCGCCATCCCACGATAGAGGACGGTGCGATCATAAGTTTAGGCGCTGCGATTTTGGGGCCGATCACGGTGGGTGCAAATGCTCGCATCGGAGCCAATTCAGTTGTCACTAAAGATGTCCCGGCGGGGGCAACAATGGTAGGAATTCCGGCGCGTTCGACTTTAGTTGAAGTGAAGCCGGCAACACAGGAATTTGTGCCTTATGGAACGCCGTGCAGCGAGCGGTTCGATCCAGCGACGCAAAGCTTGGAAATTCTGCAATGCGAGGTTGAAACACTGCAAAAGCGGGTGGCACAGCTGATGGCGGAGCGTGAAGCGCCCGCTCCGCGCAAAACTGCCAAAAGGAAATAGGCGGGCTTGACCGCGATTATCGCTCCTTTTCCTCCATCCGCACGTCAGCCGTTACAGGTGGGTTTTGATCGACAAGAACTAGCCCGCATTCTCGACCTTTACGGTCGCATGGTAGCAGCGGGGAAATGGCGCGATTATGCGCTGGATCTTGGCCGTGATGCCGCGGTTTTTTCGGCATTCCGCCGGGCAGCAGAACGCCCTGAATACCGTATTGAGAAGCGTCCAGCGCTGCGGTTAAAACAAGGCCAGTGGACGTTATTCGGTGAAGGTGGTTCGGTGTTGAAACGCGGACATGAGCTTACACCCGTCCTCGCTCCGGTGGAACGCAAGCTAATGAAACTGGTCGAAGCTTAAATTTAGCTCGCCGCAGGCAATCTGTTGGTTATTGCTGCCGGCAAGAAACGCAAAATCACGCGACGGATCGGTCCCCAAAATGCAGACAATAGCAATAAGGCCGATCCAATAATCAGCGCCGTTACCGCGACACCTTGTTCGATGACCCCGAAATGCCGGAATAAAGCCGTCAGCGCTATCAGCACATAGGCAAGCGCAGAAACCAGCAGCGCACGCCTGTCCACAGCAATCGCAACGGCTGCAAAAAAGGCATAGAGGCCAAGCACAATCAACCCGGCCAGCGACGACATTTTTTCACCTTCGCTAACCCCGATCAACCCGAACAAGGCATGTGCAATCATTGGCGCCGCCAGCATATGTAGCCAGAAGGCGATGTCGCTGCGTTGCGTTTTGCGGTCTGTGTCTGAAATGTCCCACCACATCGCATATGCAAAAATCGTGATGCCAACGACGAGAAACAATAGCAACTCTCCGCCCCCGCTATATTTGGTGGAGCCGGTAAAATAGAATACGCCAAACACGAGCGCGAGCGCCGCCATGCCGGTTGTTGCCGCAATGGCAATCGGTACTTTCATCCGGCGCCAGAACAAGGCAGCCATTAATGCGGTGATGAGTGCAGTTAGTGCATAGACCCCGCTTTCGCGAACGGTCTGCGCGTTAAGTTGCACCACCTTACGGGCATAGTCGGGTGACGAAGGATTGTCGGCAAACCAGCTGCGCATTAAGCCAAATTGCGTATAATCAAGATCAAGCAGATAGAAGCTGACGCCAATGAAGCTGCCCAAAACCAGCGCGACAAGCAAGACAATGCTGGGCAGTGCCATCCGCCTGATACGGGCGAAATATTCGGCCAGCATCCAGGCAGTGATCGCGCAAAATATTGCCCCAAGCGCCTTGTAACGGCCATAGCCAAGCATTTCATCTTGCGCGGGACCTGAATAGTCATGTGCATTTGATTGCAAGCTATTGCCTATCCACCAGACGGCGACCAGCATGATGATCGCGGCAATCGCCACAAAAATATCGTTGAAGCCTGACACTAACCGGAAATTCTCTTCGCCGCCTGTTGGGCGCACGTTCATTTCTTGCACGTGGGCTCGGAGAGCCGCGGCGGCTCCGGCATCAATCGCTCCTGCCGCAACAGCTGAATCGATATCTTGGTCGGTATAGGCCATCTCTATTTCCCCCCGTTTCGGGCATAGTGATAATGTGGGCATCTCGCCTGTCAATCTGCTTCACACAACAACGATATCGCTTGCTTGCTATTTTTTTATCGGCAGACTGGATCTGGCTTTTGCGGATCGGAGTTTGTTATGCGTAAAATATATTTGCCTTTGCTTTTGCTCTGCGGCGCTCCGTTTCCAGTGCAAGCGGGCATAAAAGAGGATTCCGCTGCAATATCCGCTGGCAAGATAACCAGCGAAGCACTGGTCCGACGCTATCTCATCCGTATTGACCAATTGGACGTAAACGGCCCAAAGCTGAATGCGATCATATCGGTTAATCCCGATGCGCTTGCCCAAGCCAAGGCTCTCGATTCTGAGCTTAAATCAGGAAAATCGCGCGGCCCTCTGCACGGTGTCCCGATTTTGCTGAAGGATAATATCGAGAGCGCTGATTTAATGACGACTTCGGCAGGTTCGCTTGCTTTGCGCGATAACATTACCGGCCGCGATGCTTTCTTTGTCGCGCGGCTCCGGGCTGCCGGTGCGATAATATTGGGCAAAACAAACCTTTCCGAATGGGCGAATATCCGGTCAAATAATTCAACCAGTGGCTGGAGCGCGATGGGTGACCTGACCAAGAACCCGCATGCGCTTGATCGCAATACTTGCGGCTCTTCGGCTGGCAGTGGTGCGGCAATGGCAGCCGGGCTCGCAGCAGCAACCGTGGGCACTGAAACCGATGGCTCGATTGTTTGTCCTTCGGGCATTAACGGTGTCGTTGGTTTCAAGCCCAGCGTCGGGTTGGTTTCGCGCCGCCATGTTGTGCCAATCAGCCACAGTCAGGATACTGCTGGCCCGATGACCAGCAGCGTTTACGATGCGGCGCTGATGTTAAGCGCAATGGCTGGCAGCGATCTGGCAGACATAGCCACTGTCGAGGCCGATGCACGCAAAGTTGACTATGTTGGCGCGCTCAACAAGGATGCACTAAGGGGCAAGCGTATTGGTTTGATCCGCGCCAAAGGCAGCAATGCGCCTTTGCTGTCGAGCGCCGTAAAGCGGTTGGAAATGGCAGGGGCCACCGTCTTGACGATTACGCCGGACGAAAGCCGCGACGAGGATTTGGGGGAAGCCGAATATAAGGTACTGCTTGTCGAGTTAAAGGCGGACATGGCTGCGTATTTGCAAAGCCTACCCGGCAATAAGATACCCCATAAAACACTTGCTGATCTGATCGCGTTCAACAAGGTTGCCGAAAAGGCAGAACTTGAACATTTCGGGCAGGACATATTCGAGCTGGCTGAAAAACAACCAGGCCTTGATAGCGAGGAATATACAAAGGCACTTGCACTGTCGCGGGAACTGGCCGGTCCCAAAGGTATCGATAAAATGCTCAGCGACAACAAGGTTGATCTAATTGTCGCGCAAACCAACGGCAAAGCCTGGCTGACAACATTGGGGAAGGGCGACAAGTTTAACCCGCCAAGTGTCAGCCAACTGCCCGCTGTAGCCGGTTATCCCCACCTGACGGTGCCTATGGGGACCGAAGGCGGATTGCCAATTGGCCTGTCTTTCATCGGTCCCAGATGGAGCGATGCGACGGTTTTAAGCGCAGGTTATGCTTTTGAGCAAGCAGGTGCAAACTTGCGACCGACGCCGCGTTTCAAGCGCAGCGTCGGCAAGAAATAGCGCTTACTTCGCCATCAAGGCTTGCAGCTTGGCAATTGCCATCATCGATTGTTCCGCACCTGATTGCGGGACTGTTTCGCCAGCGCGGTCGCTGATTTGCGCGAAATGCGCTGCTACGCCTTCTGGGGTGCGGTCGGCCTCGCCAAGAGCAACGCCTTGAGTCATAGTGATCTGCGCGGTGTGGAAGAAGCCAGCGCCTGCACCCATGATCGTGTTGGTTGGCGCGTCGTCAGACACCAGGAAGAGTGCGGCCGGAACAACATTGACCGGATCAAAAGCCTTGAACGCTTCTGGCGGTAAAATGTCTTCGGTCATTCGCGTGGCCGCGATCGGAGCAAGCGAGTTCACCTTGATGTTGTTTTTAGCGCCTTCAAGATACAGCGATTTTGTAAAGCCCGCGAGGCCAAGCTTCGCCGCACCGTAATTGGTTTGGCCGAAATTGCCGTATAGACCCGTCGACGAAGCCGTCATCAGTATGCGACCATAATTTTGTTCGCGCATCGTTTCCCAAACAGCCTTGGTGCAATTTGCCGAACCGTTTAGATGCACGTCAACCACGAGCCTCCAATCCGCCATTTCCATTTTGGCAAAGCTCTTATCGCGCAATATGCCTGCGTTGTTGATCAGGACATGGACACCGCCCCATGCTTCCTTGGCCTTGGCGACCATTTCAACCATCTGGTCATATTCGGTGACGCTGCCACCGTTTGACATGGCCTCGCCGCCAGCCGCCTTGATTTCTTCAACGACTTGCAGTGCAGCGTCGCTATGGCCGGTGCCGTCACGCGCGCCGCCAAGATCATTGACCACAACTTTTGCGCCTCGCTTGGCAAGTTCGAGCGCATAGGCACGGCCGAGACCGCCGCCAGCGCCCGTTACGATGGCGACTTTATCCTTAAAGCTAATGGTCATGGCACGTTCCTTTAGAAATTTAATAGTGTAACCGCTTGGGTCACTACTGACAGTGGTGTTAAATTCGGCGCGGCTTTCGCATGAAGCTTAAAATGCTGCAAGTGCAAAGAAACGCAATTGGTCTGAAATATGCGTGTCATGAAAATGTAACTTGAATGTCATTTAAGCGCTGTCATCGTAACAACAGATTCGAGGATTAACTATGTCGCCTGCCGCCAAACTGCTTGCTACCAGCGCTCTAATGCTATTTTCCAGCATCGGATCGCCGGTGCTGGCCCAGACAAGCGCGGAGACTAGCGCTGAAGATGTTAATGCCCTACGCGCAGAATTGGCGGCATTGAAAGCCCTGCTTGCGGCGCTTTCAGCAAAAGTCGAAGCACAAGCGGCGTCTCCAGCAGCAGTCGCATCTCCTCCCCCTCCACCAGCCGTAGCGGCCAAGCCAGCAATTGAAACATCATTTAAGGGGGCGCCGGAGACCAGCGGACAAGGCTTTACCTTCAAACCGCGCGGTCGCATCCAGACGGACTTTGGTTCGGTCAGCGTGCCATCGACGATCAACCTGACCAGCCTGGGAGCAGCGACCGAGTTCAGGCGCGTTTACATCGGTGCTGACGGCACATTGCCCGGCGGCTTTGGCTACCGTGTGGAAGCCGATCTGGCGAACAGCTCGGTTGAGCTTACCGATGTGTATTTGACTTACAAGGCAGGAAAAACGACCTTCACGTTGGGACAGCATAAGGCCTTTGGCAGCTTGGAAGACATGACGAGCGACCTGTTCACCAGTTTCCAGGAGCGCGCGTCGTTCAACAGCGGTTTCGGATTTGAACGTCGCGTGGGTGCTTCGGCAACCTATACAGGTAAAGCGATGGTCGTGCAGGGCGGCGTTTTTGCCGACAACGCGGCGGACCTGAACACCGACAGCAATAACAGCTACAGCTTTGACGGGCGTGTCGTTTTCTTCCCGAAATTGGGTAAGAGCCAGTTACATCTCGGCGCTTCGGGCCATGTCCGTGATTTCAATGACGCATCGACCACAGCCCGGTACCGGGTGCGGCCTTTTGTCCACACAACCGACACACGTTTGATTGATACCCGCGCCTTTTCGGCAACCGGAGAGCGCAGCTTCGGGCTTGAAGCCGCGATCAATAACGGCCCATTCCATGCGACAGCTGAAGGCCATTGGTTGACCGCGACCCGCCCTGGTGCTCTTGTCGATCCGAGCTTTTTCGGCGGATATGCAGAAGTTGGCATGTTCCTGACCGGTGGTGACAGCATGGGCTATAAAGCAGGCGTTTTCGATCGTACCAAGCCCGTTAAGCCACTGAATAAGGGCGGCATGGGCGCGCTTCAGTTCAACCTGCGCTATGACTATCTAGATCTTGTCGATGCCGGAATAATCGGCGGTCGCCAGAGTACGCTTGGTGCATCGCTAGTGTGGATACCAGTCGACTATGTCCGCTTCACGGCCAATTACGGCCACCTCACTTTGCGCGATGCGGCGGTTGTCGGCACCGGTACCGGCAACTACGATGCAGATGCCTTTGGTATCAGGGCTCAAGTCGATTTCTAGGTCCACAGGAACCGGCTGTTAGTAATTCCGCTGGTAACTGTCCCATAGCAAGACTGGCTGCCGCCAACGCTTAGAATCGCTGGAAGTTTCCTGCTTTTCTGGTAGTTGGCGGCAGTGGACAAAGAGTGAAACGGCTATGGACGATCAAAATCAGGCATCAAAATCAGGCTTCGACGGCATCAAAACTAGCCGCCGTGCGCTTATGATGGGAACGGTTGCGGCGGCTTCGGTCGTGTCAGTTCGCCCTGCTTTGGCTCAGGCAGCCGGTTCTGTGCTCAACTGTCAGATTCCCGTCCCTGGCCCACATGGCCTCGGTCAGAATATCGCTGCCGACGGCAGTTTGGTTCCGCCGACTACTACGGGTTCGTTCCCGGCTGGCGGTCAAATGTACACAGGTGAACAAGTCAAGGCAGCGATGAACGGTAGCACCTTGCCGGGCACATCTTATCAACAAAGCCAAGCCTATGTGAATTATATTCGCCGCCTGCAATACGGGCAGAGCGGATTCACATGCTACGCTTCGCTGCAAATGCCACGTTGATCCAGCGCTTCACTATCCATTGAATCTTTAGACGTTTTCGCTAGGTCAGGCCTATGTCTGGCCGGTCGCCCCTTTATTTAGCGGAAAGCAAGGATCAGCGGATCATTTTGCCGCTCGATGCGTTGACGCTTGTCTATCAGCGTCGCTCGGGGATTACCCATATTGTAGCGGACCCGGTGCCGCAGATTCTGGCAGCGATGGGTTCAGACTCCTGCGATGCGGAGACCATAGCGAAACGACTGACTGCGGATTTCGATCTCGGTGGATGCGCAAGATGTGCAGGCCGTTATCGCCGCGCGTCTGGAAGAGCTCGCGGCACTTGGCCTAGTAGAGGCAGTCGCGACGTGAGGTACCAATTTCATGTGAAGGTTGGGCCAGCGGGCTTCCGTATCGGTTCAGATTGGGCTGCACCGCTCGACGAAATGCGGGCGCTTTACCGTGACTATCCCGCTGCTGACGTTCCCGATTTCACTGTGCGGCTGGAGGCAGTGAGTTTCTTGCGCCGCTTCGTCCGTCCATCGGTTGCAATAAACGGCGACTATATGCTGCCCGATGCGGCGCCTTTGCCCCTGTCCCAAGGTTTGCTCGCTGCAGAAATGGGGATGAACCTGCAAATGGCGCTAGGTTGGCGTAGGCACTTGATTCTGCACGCAAGCGCGGTCGAACGCGGTGGCAAGGCGTTAATAATGACCGGCGAGTCCGGATCGGGCAAATCAACTCTGTCGGCAATGTTGGGTCATGACGGCTGGCGCTTCATGGGCGATGAGTTCGCGCTCATTGATCCTGTGTCGGGTGAAGCGGTACCTTATCCGCGACTGATCAGCCTGAAGAACGAAGCGATTTCAGCTATGCGGACAGCTGCTTTTGATGCGCGCTTTGGCCCGTTGATGTGCGGAACACCCAAGGGCGATATTCGCCACATGGTACCAGCGCTTGATGCAATCAAGGCGATGGACGTTGGGGCAAAGCCGGCATTGCTGCTGTTCCCGCGCTTCGGGTTTGCGCCTGTGATCCGTGAAGTATTACCAAGCGAAGTGTTCATGCGCTTGACCCAGGCCTCGACCAATTATGTAGCGCTTGGTGAAGCCGGGTTTCATGCGCTGACCCGATTTGTGCAGACTGTTCCCGCACGCGCCATCGATTACCGGACGGGCGAAGAGGCGCGGGCGCTTGTCGGACAACTATGGGAAGAGCTGGCGTGAACGCCGCAATGCGCCTTGTCCGTGCGTTGCGCGATCCCGAAAGCGTGGCGCCGCTCGATAGCAAAGGCTGGACGGCGCTGCTGACGATTGCAAGAGCGGAGCAATTGCTGGGTACGTTAGCGCACCGGCTAGCGGGTGTCGCAGTACCCGAAAATGTCGCCGCCATCTTTGCCGACGCACGGACCAATGCTGAATATCAACGGCGTACTGCACAGTGGGAGGCGGAATGTGCGCGCCGCGCTTTGGCCGATTATGCGGGCAAGATCGTGCTAATGAAAGGCACGGCCTATGTCGCGGCGGGGCTAAATGCGGGGCAGGGGCGGCATATCGGCGATCTCGACATCATGGTGACGCGAGAGGACTTAAACGCGGTTGAGGCGATGCTGCTCGAAAAAGGCGGCTGGGAATGGGTGAAGGAAGATGCCTATGACGACGCCTATTACCGCGACCACATGCACGAGCTGCCGCCGTTGATCCATAAAGAGCGCGACCGGATGATTGACGTGCATCACACGATCTTGCCGATGACCGCAAGGCCAAAGCCCGAAGCGACGGCGATGTTGGCAGATGCCCAGCTATTGGATTCTGGTCTGTACGTCTTTTCCCCCCCTGACATGGCGATCCACTGCGCTGCGCATTTACTGGCCGATGGCGATATGAGCGGAGGAATGCGCAACTTATGGGATTTTCATTGCTTGCTGGACGAATTTTCCGAAAAAGACTCAGGTTTCTGGGGAACGTTGCAATCGCGTGCGCGGCACCACCAGCTATGGGGTGCGGTGCATCTCGCCGCGCGGCTTTCGCACGATCTTTACGGCACCAACATACCGCGAAGCTGGGATATTCGCGGCAATTCCGACTGGCAATTTAAACGCCGTCTGCTCGTGCGAACGGGCTGGGGGACACAAGCGCGTCCGTTCACGCGGCTGGCTTTCTATATCCGTTCGCACCTGCTGCGTATGCCGCCGCTGATGCTGGCAAGACATCTTTTCACTAAGTGGAGGAAGGGCTAAGGCCCGGGACATGACAAAAATCGCAGCTATCATCCTCGCCGCGGGTAAAGGCACCCGCATGAAATCCGACACGCACAAAGTGCTGCACCCGATCGCAGGCCGCCCGATGCTGATGCACTTGATGGCGAGCGTCGATGCGCTGTCGCCTGCAAAAAAGGTGGTCGTGGTCGGCAGCGGCAAGGAGCAGCTGGAGGCGGCTTTGGCGGGCTCGGCTGACTTGGCGGTGCAAGAACCGCAGCTGGGCACGGGCCATGCGGTGCAAATGGCCGAAGGTGCGCTGGCGGGCTTTGATGGCGATGTGCTGATCCTTTACGGCGATGTGCCCTTTGTGCCGACCGCGACGATGCAGGCGATGGTGGACCGGCTGAACGCGGCGGATGCGCCTGCCGTCGTAGTGCTGGCGTTCGAACCTGATGACCCGACTGGCTATGGCCGCGTGATTGTTCAGGATGGCCGCATTGTCAAAATGGTCGAGCAAAAGGACGCGAGCGAGGCGGAGAAAGCGGTCAAGCTCTCCAACTCCGGCCTGATGGCGGTGAAGGCGACGGACCTGTTTGCGCTGCTTGCGCGCGTGACCGATGACAATGCGCAAAAAGAATATTACCTGACCGACATCGTCAACATCGCCAATGCCGATGGCCGCGCGTGCGTGGCGGTGACGACCGATCCGTTTGATGTCGCAGGCATTAACAGCCGCGCGCAACTGGCGGAGATGGAGGGCGAATGGCAGGCCCGCCGCCGCGTGCAAGCGATGGACGATGGCGCGACGCTGATCGCGCCAGATACCGTCTGGTTTTCCTATGACACCGTGATTGGCCGCGACGTCCTGATCGAACCCAATGTGTTTTTCGGCCCTGGCGTGAGCGTTGCGGACAATGTCAAAATCCGCGCCAATTGCCATATCGAGGGCGCGGTCATCGGCGAGGGCTGCGAAGTCGGCCCCTTCGCGCGGCTGCGCCCCGGCACCGTGCTGGAGGAAAAAGCCAAGATCGGCAATTTCGTCGAAGTCAAAAAAGCGCGCTTCGGCAAAGGCGCAAAGGCCAACCATCTGAGCTATATCGGCGACGCTGATGTCGGAGCAAAGGCGAACATCGGCGCAGGTACAATCACCTGCAACTATGACGGCTATTTCAAATATCAGACGGTGATTGGCGAGGGGGCGTTTATTGGCTGTAACTCAGCCCTGATCGCGCCGGTGAAGATTGGCCGCGATGCGATTGTGGCGGCGGGCAGCGCAGTGTCCCGCGATGTGGCGGATGGAGAACTGCGGCTGGTGCGGGCAGAGCAGCTTGTGAAGCCCGGCTGGGCGGATCGCTTCCACGATGCGATGCGGAAGAAGAAGGCGGAGAAGTGATCCAGTTTTCAACTGAGCTTCTAGGGCGTTGTTATGCCCCGGAGATAAATGATTTTCGAGCGGCCAACATTCCTGATTTGACTGAAGTCATCGTTGAACGGAATTGGCTTCAAAATCACTTCAGGAATACCATCTTCATTTCTTTCGAGTCATCTGGATATGATCCGTTCAGAGCGAGGTTCGTAATAAGCGCATTTCGAGCAAAATCGGCGCTGATAGCTTATGATCGTGCAAAGGCTTCATGCGAGGCATTTTTTGAAACGTTTATCGATGACAATCCGGCAGTTGAGCACTATTTTGATGCTGCCGCCCAATGGGAGGGCGTCGTTCTACATCTGAATCATGTGGTCGATATATTCCGGCAAGCGAATGGCGCCGATCACGATGAGTCAGATGTTGAAGCGCGGCTCAGGGCTGTGGCTAATCGGATCAAGCACGTGGCGGAGGATATACCAACGAGTGCCCATGTGGGACTGACCATACCAATGTGGCTTACGTGCAATGGTTCGGAAGCCAGCAAGGCATCTATCACTTTTGAAGAGCTCGCTGATCTACTTGTCGAGTTGGCCAAGCACTTAGACAAATGGCAGGACCCAATCGCAGTGTTAAAAGCCGAACGGCCTTGACACGATATCATGATATGATATCAGTATATCACGATGACTCGCATCCTTGCCGATCTGCCCGATGAAGACATCAAATGGCTCGACCAGCTCGCCGCAGAGCAGGGCAAGTCGCGTGCGGCTATATTGCGTGAGGCGGTTTCGGCTTATCGGCCACAATCGCCACTTGATTGGATCGAAGCTGGCTTTGGCGCGTGGAAAGACCGCACTGACATTGGCGATTCAGTAGAATGGCAAAGGCGCGAACGCGCGTCTTGGACTCGACCTTGGGATGAGGACTACGACGAAGTTCGTGCTGAATTCCCCGATCTTTTCGATGAGGAAGACGACCGCGAACATGAGTATCATAAGGCCTGGTATGCCAAACACGGGAAAAAGTTAGGCGATGGATATTTGGCGTTGGACGAGGCAACCAAAATATTCGCTGACCAACCGGAAAGCGCAAAAAAGAAACGCGCATCCAAGTGAGCGGTTTTACGTTTGACAGCAACATATTGATCGACACGTTACGCGGCATTCCAAAGGGACGTGCAGAACTGGAACGTGCGGTCCAGCGGGGGCGAGTCTGGGTTAGCCGGATGGTGTGGATCGAAGTCATGTCCAAAGGAGAAGGGGAGGGGTTGCGGCGAGCCGAGATGCTTCTGTCCGGCTTTGGCATTGACGAAGTTGACGCGGAAATCGGGGAACGAGCAGCTGCGCTTCGTCGAGAACGTCCTCGGCTAAAATCACCTGATGCTGTCATCCTTGCGACTGCAATGCTTCGCGGCCGTGTGTTGGTTACACGAAATACTAAAGATTTTCCGGCAGAGATGCCGGGTGTTCGTGTCCCTTATAAACTTTGGATTGAAAATAAATGTGCGGAATTATTGGAATTGTTGGCAAATCCTCTGTCTCGGACCGTCTGGTCGATGGCTTAAAGCGGATGGAGTATCGCGGCTATGACAGCGCGGGGGTTTGCACTGTGCTGGACGGCCAATTGATCCGCCGCCGTGCGGAGGGAAAGCTTGCCAATCTCGTCACCGAGCTGAAGTCCAATGACGCCCCCGGCAATATCGGCATTGCACACACCCGCTGGGCCACCCACGGCGCACCGACCACGAGCAACGCGCATCCCGCATGCCACCGGCGAAGTCGCGCTGGTGCACAACGGCATTATCGAAAATTTCAAGCAGCTGCGTGACGAACTTACCGCGCGTGGCCGCCGCTTTGAAAGTGAGACCGATACCGAAGTTGTCGCGCATCTGGTGAGCGAGCAGGTTGAGGCTGGGCACTCGCCTGCCGAGGCGGTCAAGGCCGTGCTTCCCCGCTTGCGCGGAGCGTTTGCGCTGGCGATTGCGTTCCGCGAATTTCCCGATTTCCTGATCGGTGCGCGGTTGGGTTCGCCTTTGGTAGTGGGATACGGCGACGGCGAGACTTACCTTGGTAGTGACGCCCTTGCGCTTGCCCCGTTGACGCAAAAGATCGCCTATCTGGATGAAGGCGACTGGGTGATCGTCACCCGCGAAGGCGCGCAGATTTTTGACAAGGACAATGATCCTGTAGAGCGCGAAGTCACCACGTCGGGCGTGTCCGCCGCCGCGATCGAAAAGGGCAATTACCGCCATTATATGCAGAAAGAGATTTTTGAGCAGCCCACCGTGGTCGCGCAAACGCTCTCCAGCTATATCCGCCCGCTCGAACAAACCGTCGCGCTGCCGCAGATGGATTTCGATCTGGCAGGCGTAAAGCGCATCACCATTGTTGCCTGCGGGACTTAGCTTTTACGCGGGCATGGTCGCCAAATATTGGTTCGAAACCTTCGCCCGCGTGCCGGTCGACATCGATGTGGCGTCCGAATTCCGCTACCGCGATCCCGTGCTGGAGGAAGGCGGCCTGGCGCTGTTCATCTCGCAAAGCGGCGAGACGGCGGACACGCTTGCGGCGCTGCGCCACTGCAAGGACAATGGCCAGACCATCGCGGTCGTCGTCAACGTGCCGACCAGCAGCATGGCGCGCGAGGCAGACTTGCTGCTGCCCACCCATGCTGGCCCCGAAATCGGCGTTGCCAGTCGACCAAAGCGTTTACGTGCCAGCTGGCTGTGCTTGCCGCGCTCGCCGCGCATCTGGCGCTGGTGAAGGGCAAGCTCACCGCAGAGGAAGAACGCGATATCGTCCGGCATCTGATCGAGGCCCCCGCCGCGCTCAACGCCGCGCTCGCGCATGATGAGGACATCGCGGCCATGGCGCATCTGATCGCGCCCGCGCGCGACGTGCTCTATCTGGGTCGCGGCCCCGATTATCCGCTGGCGATGGAAGGCGCGCTCAAGCTGAAGGAAATCAGCTATATCCACGCCGAAGGCTATGCGAGCGGCGAGATGAAACACGGCCCCATCGCGCTGATCGACGAAGCCGTGCCGGTGATCGTGTTGGCCCCATCGGGCCCGCTTGTTCGAAAAGACCGTCAGCAACATGCAAGAAGTCCGCGCCCGTGGCGGCAAAGTTGTGCTGATTTCGGATGCAGAGGGGATCGCGGAGGCCGGAGAAGGCTGCCTCGCCACCATAGAAATGCCGATCGGTGCATCCCCTGATCGCGCCGTTGGTCTATGCGGTACCGGTGCAGTTGCTCGCTTATCATGTGGCCTGTGCAAAGGGGACCGATGTGGATCAGCCGCGGAATTTGGCGAAGTCGGTGACGGTGGAGTGAGTAAATTGCGGATTTCTCGTGGTTTTGCTTACGCGTCATCTGATGAAAATGTCGTCTCGAACACTGAGTTGTCGGCATCTACGCGAAAGCCAATTCATTGGGTTCTCATATCCTATTTCTTTTGCACTTGCGTTAGATGTAAGAATTTGGACGATTGTAAAGCGCCAAGAGCATCAGATTGAGGCCCACGCCAAAGAACGCTGAGAAGTTTTACTCTCCCGCCTGATGTTACCATATCGCCAACTTTATTCATCTATGGGCCCGCGTTGAACAAGAGAATAGGTGATCCGCTTGAACC
This sequence comes from uncultured Alphaproteobacteria bacterium, assembly GCA_963763915.1. Classification (GTDB taxonomy): domain Bacteria; phylum Pseudomonadota; class Alphaproteobacteria; order Sphingomonadales; family Sphingomonadaceae; genus Sphingorhabdus_B. Next base: position 196,621 of record CAVXQH010000001.1, on the reverse strand, counting down.
CGGAAAGCATGCACAATCGACCACAAACCTGAGCGGCCTCGGAATCGAACGCTGACTGGCGTTGCAGTTATGCCTCGCCGAACAATCGGAAAATTGTTTATGTCGTCCGAAATTCATTCGGATATCCGATCATTACGATATCCTCTATGGCGTTCAGTTCCTCTAGTTCGCTACTGCTCGGAATTAATGTTGACGGAAGTGATCGAAGTAGACAGGTGTGCCTTCTCGATAGGCATGGTTCATAACAGGAATGAACGGCAATGTTGCTAAGTCAACACTGTGACCTCGGATGAAGAATTCAGCTGTCTATGAAAGTGTTAAGTGACAGTTTGACGTTGCTTTCTGGAGCAGGCTCCCATGCTTCTCTGGGCTTGATCTGCGACATGAATAGATCAATTCTTTGAGCACCATTGATCACATGTTTGTTCGTAACTAGAACCGTTAATGGCTTTTCGGTACGGAAACCAGATTTAAAAAGATCCTGTTCCACTTCCTTCCCATTAGGACATGTTGTTTCAATCCGTGCAGTCGTACGAACCAGCTGTTCAATCGTGTTCAAGGCAAGTGCTCCCAAATGGGCCTCAAATTGGAATAGGACGCGGCCAAGTCAGCACTAAAATCGCGGTGTTACGCCTTGATCTATTCCGAGGACAGTATAAAATTCCGGAATTCCGGGGACACAATACTACATTCAAACCACCTTCAAGCCGCCATCCCCAACATGAAATCCACATGCACCCCGTCATAGGGAAAGACCACGCCTCTCCCCGCACGCTCAACTACCCCCGCCGCCAACAGCGCCTGCACATCGCCGTGCACCGCCTTCACATCGCGGCCCACGCGGCGGCGCGACTTCGCGGATGCTCATGGGGCCGGCCAGTCATGGCGCGCAGGATTTCGGTGCGTTTGGGGCTCAATGTCTTCCACATCTGCTCAACCGATAGAAACGAGATGCGGCTCCCCTGCGGCTCGCCCCGGAAGGCGGAGGCGAGGCGGTCTTTGGCGTCGTCAAGCGACGAAACGCCCACTGTGACTATATTCTTCATCGCTGTCTCCAATGTTCAACATCGTCCCAAAAATCGCGCTGCAACTGCTCCAGCCCCCGGAATGTGTAATCGGATTCGACCTCACCCAGATGCTTATGGTCGCCTTTTCCAGCCTCGTTGTCGTAACGAACAACGCAAGCGCCCTCGCTGACGAGTGCAAGCCGGTATTTGAAATCATGCGCGCTTCCAGTCAGCGGCTCGGGCAGTTTCCACACGACCAATTCGACAAAGCTATCATCATCAAGCGAAATTCGTTCTCGCATGATGGAGGTTGCTTGCATGTTGGAGCTTTTGACATCATACTTGGCTGTTGTCAATAACTACAACAAGCAATAATTTGATTCCAATGATAGTGCACCTAGTTGCCAGCTCTATTACGGTGGCACTTTACTTTACCCCTAAACTTCATGTCCTCCGCCCCTGATACCGATCTTGCTGATCAATCTAATTCCAGAAGGGAGCGCACAGATACACACCACCGGCACATCGCGCTCGATCAGCCCATGGTACAAAAACGTCGATAGCGGTCCTGTCTCCAGCACGATCCGCTGGACGTTCGGACAATACTTGCCCAGCCACTTTGACAAAACATCGGGATCGGTCGCCACCACATCGCGGCGAACTACCGCACCCTCGACTTCAACCACGCACACATGCGTCGTCTTGTCAGATACGTCCAAACCTGCATAAATAGTCATCGGTCACTCTCCTCCTTTGGAGCGCCAACACGGCGACTCCGCGCTAAGTTGGAGAGTGGCTACATCAATTACGCAATGTCCCCGGAAATTCCCCGGAATTCTGTCAAATTACGCAACGTCACCGTAATCCTTAGATTCTTAGCGCAAGCTCAGGCGAAACGCGACCAAGCCTAGTGCCAGACCAATTGCGGTAGCAACAATGATTCGTGCCTGATCGTTTGCATACGCGCCACCGATAAACCAGTGCATGCCGCCTGCGCCTACAGCAAAACCTGCGGAATCGCCGCTGCTCGGTTCCACGTTGATTTGTTGCTCCGTTCCGAAGTTTGCGTTCCATCGCCCTTCTGTTCTGTGATTGCATTGGTTTCTATTTCAGCTTTCGCGTTATCTGGCGTGCTTGTTGGCACATGCAACACTGTCGCTGCTTCGCTGATAGCTGTCGTGTCCCACCAATTTCCGTGCCAGATTACCTCCTTCACTGCGTTTGGTCAGTTCGGCCAGACCGACGAGACATTCATCACAGATTCCTGCCGGTGACAGCCGGGCTATGAGGCTGCTGACCCTAGCCAGCCCTATCATCAGACGTCTCCTTCCATTCATTGAGCAATTCCAATACTGTTTCAATTTCCGATTTACTTTTGCCGCGACGCATTGCGTCGATCGCAGGCAGGTTCAAATCTCGGATCAACGAACCAATCTCATCAGGACCGCGCAATTTGACCCTTCCCAATTCTGGCACATGTTTGATGTCCATATAGGTCAGCCCCAGCAGAAGAGCTCGCGGTATGCGACCCGTTCCGACAATCCCGATGCAAGACGGAAGCGATCTAATGGAGCAAGTATCTGCAATGCATGCATTATCCGGCGTTGGTTTTTACTGTCGGTTTGGGCATGCTGGTTTTTCATCACGGCCTAATCCATATCGGGCAAATCTTGGGCGACACGGGCTTGCCGGATTTCCTCGACAGTGGCGGCAAAAGCGGCCCTTTGAAGTCAATCCCAAAGTGATTGGATGGAAACGCCCCAGAAGGACAAGGTCCACAAAGCACGACTTGACAGGCGTTATCAATGTGTCCGCAAGCGCGATGGCACGCCTTGCAATGCCCGAATCATGCCCGGCGACGTCGATGATGATATAGTCGCTTTGCCAACCGATGCGGCAGATTTCCTGACACAACATCGAATCTGTCTGGCGCTTTAATACTTCAAATGCAGGCCGCGGCAATTTGACACCCAGTCTACGGGCGGTCGCATCGCGATTGGTTAAAACCTGTGCCAGTGTTTGCTGTCGCCGATCTTTATCTATAGCCGTCACTGCATGTCCGGTTTCGGCGAGAGCAATGCAAATATGAAAGGCGATGGTGGATTTTCCGACTCCACCTTTTTCGTTCGCCACAACGATTATATGGGCATCAGCCCGTGGGCGGCGCGCAACGTCGGCCACAATAATATCGGGACATTCGCCGTCGATTTCGACGTCGCGCCGCAACATAATTTCGTTGATGCCGTTGCTCCCGTCCATCGTTAGACGATTAAAGCCCGAAAGCGCGGGCACGAATTCATTTCCAGCCTGATCGCCAATGCCGGGTGGTTTACGATGCATTTTCATGGTGACATTGCCCCCGCATTATCAAATAACCGAAGAGCCTTGCACGCGGGCTTTCGAACTTTGCATATTGGCGGGGGTGGCATTTACCGAAATGAAAGCAGGTTGCGACCTTCATGCTTCTCTTAAAACACTACCCCCGCCTCAGCGACCCAAGGAGCCAGCGCATGCGTTGATGCGTCCCAAGGCTGAGTATCAATTGCAGCAATCCTGTTTGCATAATAGGTCATGTTACGCCAATGAAGCGACATATCACGACAATACACGTGATTTGACACCGTTTTACGGGAAGGGAAGATGGAAAGCTTACCGCTTCAGCATTTCAGGCGAACGATTGCCCAATTTGCCACCACCCGTGAGGCACATGACATGTTGTTCGCCGGAACGGGTGTAAGTCGCGACGAATTTTTGGCAGCCGACTTTGTTTTGACGCCCGAATTATTCTGGCACGTTGGTGATAATGTAAATGCAGCGGCTGGACTTAGCTGGTACTATAACTTGCCCATTCTTTGGTCAGCCGATGTGCAAGGCGATCTTGAAGCGGCGATGCGGTTCGCCCCAAATTTGCGAACCGCATTTGCTACGGTGGAGCGTCACGGGTCCTCTCGATGGACCGTAGCTGGGTGGCAGGCTGTCTGGGGCAGGGAAATTTTTCGCATCGGCGCTCATCCAACGATGCCGGTTCCAGCGGTGCATTGGCAAATGTTGTCGGCGATGTTCAGTTTGAACACCGAAACCATTTTTGAAGCGGCCTTTCCCGATGTGCTTCCACATGTCAGACACTATATGGCCGGGACTCCTCCGCGTCCGGCTGAGCAATTGGCAAAAGTGTACCGCTGTCCAGTTCAATGGAACAGCCAGGCAAACTATTTGACCTTTCCGGCCTATCTGCTGGATACACCATCGACCATTGCCGATGCACGCCAGTTTGCGGCGCTGATCGCTGGACTTGAATCCGCTATGAATCTTCACCGACAACATGCAGCGGCAAGATCGGTAATGTGCTGGGTGAGCATAAAAGCATGCAAAGCGGCCAAGATATTGCTGCCAAATTCGGCCTTTCATTTCGGACGATGGAAAGAAGGCTGGCGAATGAAGGAACTAGTTTTCGTCAACTGATCGAACAGAGAAACAAGGCGGCCTTTGCATCGCTGGCAAAAAATCCCAGTTTGACATTAGCGGATATTGTGATGCGAATGGGGTATAGCGACAAATCTGCGCTGTCGCGTGCAACTCGCCGATGGTATGGGATAACCGCGACAGTCGCGTGCCGAAGGCTAAGGGATTACGGTGAAACAGAATTACGGATTGCGGTGACGTTGCGTCATTGAAGTAGCCACGCTCCTATTTGATGCGAAATCACTCGCCGGGGCTCCAAAAGAAGAAGTTGACCGATGACAATGTTTGCAGGGTTGGATGTATCTCACAAGACTATGCAAGCTGCGGAGTGGATGGCGGCGGTGGCGGAGGTTGTGACTAACGCTTGGCGTGCCTTCTCTCTCTGTTTAGATCGCGCATATGACCATCACCAAAATCATCATTATCACCTTATTGTTCGCCGCTGGCTTCAATCTATTGCTCTATGGGTACATGAAGCGGCGGATCGCGGCAGCAAAGGCGCTGGCCAATGCTGCTCCGCCGGTTGAGGTGAAGGGTGGTTGCCACTGCGGCGCGGTACGCTTTCGTTTTTCATGCAAGCCGCATGTTACTCTGCTCGATTGTAATTGCTCGATTTGCAGCAAGGCGGGGTATCTGCATCTCATTATACCGCATATAGATTTCGTGTTGCTTTCGGGCCAAGACGCGCTCAATTCCTACCGTTTCGGCAGCGCCGCCGCCGAGCATTTGTTTTGCAAGACATGCGGCATAAAAAGCTTTTATCAACCGCGATCACACCCCGATTGCTGGAGCGTGAACTGGCGCTGCCTTGATGCCGGGCATGATCTGGTCGAGATCATTCAGCCATTTGACGGGCAAAATTGGGACGCGGCGAAGACGGCTTTAGTGCATTGACTTCGCGTCATTTTTAGGGTGAATATCTGCGATATGTCACGCACTATTCTCTGGAGACGCGGTCAAGCATTTGTATCGATTTGCATCTGTGCTTTGATTGGCGTGTTGCTCTTTTTGCCCCACCCTTCCGGAGCAGAACAGTTGCGCGAAGGCTGGATTTCAAAAGCAGGAACCCAAAATCCTACCTTTATTTATGGCAACGAAGAAGCAGTAATAATGACCGTCATGGTTGGTCCCGACGAAATGGCCAATCCTGCTTCGTTATTGAAGAAGATGGATGCGCCCGGGGTTTGTCCTGGCTTATCGGCTTCGTCATATTCGGCCGTCGAAAACGGCACGGTCTTGATTGCCAAGATGTTGGATGGCCCGGTTGAATGTGCGGTAGTGATCCGTAAAGTCGAAAAATCCGGTGTTATGCTGGTTGCGATCCAGCCCAAAGGGTCGAAGGCAGATGCGATTGATTATGCGATTTCTGTCGCACGGCCGGAAGGAAGTGCTGAGCCAAAAAAGGCGGAGCAAAGTGCGCAAGTTTCCCTGCAACCAAGCGGGTCAATCGCCAGCGAAGCCGAATTAAAGCGCATGATTAACACTGTGCCGGTCGCAAATCGGCCGATTGGTTTCATGCTGATTTGGTCAAGTAAGTTGGTTGGAACACAATTGCTGATGGTTAAAGATCCGTGGATGGTTTTCGGTAATGGCTATGCGACCGATTGCTATGCTTGGGATCCGCGCACGACCTCACCTACGCCGCAAAGCCTGGATACCAAATCCTGTTCGGTGTTGAAATGGCGAAAAACGGGGAAGCAAATCCAGACGCAAGACGAAGATGGCAGCTGGAATGATGCGGAAGATTTGAGTCAAGGCTATACATTTAAAGCTGGAGAACGCGTGGCTTATTCGGTGGAAGGGTGGAATGCAGTGGGCGGTCCCATTATCGGCGGCAGTAGTATGATCATGCCTTATGCGAGCGTTTCAGTTGACCGTGTGTTCATGGAGAAAGACGGCAGTATCGTTTTTGGCGCATCCAAAAAGGAGCTTGATAGTGCAAACACCACTGTTACCAGCTCGGGTGTGCGGGGTAATTATTATGTCGATAAATATCTGATGGCTGTGGGTATGGAAGGCGGAGCGAAGCGCCTTCATTTTGTGATCAATATGGATGAACTTTTGGTGCTTGATGGCCAGATATTGGGCGCGTCGAAGTGAAATTCATGTTCCGCTAAATTACAAAGGGATAATCATGCGTATCATCAAATCTTTCGTCCTCTTCCTTTGTTGCTTAATGTCCGCGGCGGCTTGGTCGCAGGCCGAGCCGTTGGATGGCTGGAAGCGCAGCATGAGCGACAGCATCCCGGGCAGGGTCATGTATGCGAACTCCGCACAGCAGATGATCGCTTATTATCACCCATTGAAAGAGAGCGATCAAGCTAGCCTCGACAAAGTGTTGGTAGAGCAGGTGCTAGAGATGGATACGCCCGAGCGTTGCCCCGGCCTCAGCAAAGGGCAGGGCAAGCTGCATGCCAATGGCGCGATTAAAGAGGCCGCGACGGGCGTCTGTTCGGTCTTTGTCGGCAAAGGGCCAAAGGGCGGCTTTTATGCAGTGGGCATCGATTTCGGTGGCAAAGGCACGGGCGCTAGGGACGCCGTTATAGCCATAATTGCGGAAGAGGCAGGCGTGAATTTGGGCGGCGCTGCTGTAGCCACCACCTCCGATGCTGGCACAAAAGCGGTATCTGGCGGCGTAGCGGGAGATGCTGCATTGCAAGCCGCAATGGCCTCTATCCCCGCCGCAAACCGGCCCATCGACATAGTGCTGATCAGCGAATGGGATTCGGTCGCAATGAGCATGGCGTTTAAACCGCGCATCGTTTTTGCGAACGGTTATGCGGTCGATGAATGCAATGGCTGGGATTTGTCAAAAATTGCGCCAACGCCAGCGGCACTTAAGGCAATCGGCAGCGATTGTTCTGTCGAAAAATGGAAGAAAGTCGCCGGCAACTATATTTTTCAGGACGACGACGGCGATTGGAGCGAGCCCAGCACAAGTGGCAACGAGATCAAGGGATTTCGTAAAGGTCAGCGTGTCGACATCGACAAAAGCTATGTCGGCGGTGGCGCAACCACGTCTGTTATTCCCGGCGTGTCAAGCAGCAGTCATTTAAATTCCGGTGAATTGAAAATGAACACTGCCGGTCAAATCGGCATCGGCAGCGAATTTAGCAATACGATCTATACGTCTAGTGCTGTCGTATTCCATAGACGAAGGCCTATTATTAACGGGTCGGGTGAAAGTAGCACAGAAGGCCGTTATTATCTCGATGGCTATATCATTGCTGTGCAGGCCGCCGATGGCAGCATTTCTTTCGGAACGATTGGCCAGAAACAGGAAGAGAAGCTCTATATCTATATGAATGGCGAGCTATACTGGTAAACATGGCCGACCATCCCAATCCTGTTGTTATCGTAGAAAGCTCCGACGGGACGTTTGCGCAGTCAATCCGGTCTCGCATTCATGGATGGCAGGCCGGAGAGCCGGTTGAGCTTGGCGGCAATGACAACGGCCCCACGCCTTATGAGCTGCTGCTTTCTGCGCTCGGCGCATGCACGTCGATTACGCTCGAAATGTATGCGGCGCGCAAGGGTTGGCCGCTTGAAAAAGTGCACGTAACGCTTGAGCATAGCAAAGAGGTGCGCGAGGGTGAAAACGAAGGTAAGCCCGTTGATATGATCGACCGTCTGGTTAAATTGGAGGGGCCACTCGATGACGAGCAGCGCAGCAAGTTGATCGAGATTGCGAACAAATGCCCCGTCCACCGCACGCTGACCAACCAGATCGAGATTTCGACAATGCTCGGCAAGTAGAGTGGGGCTTACGCAGCTTGATTTGCTGTAACAGCCAGCTTATAACCATTTTTTAGCGACAGCGGCTCCCTTGTGGGCCGCTTTTTGCCTTTTGGCGAACCGGAAAGGATCATGCCCATGTCAATCACGCCCCTCATGCCAGTTTATCCGCGCTGTGGGTTCCGCCCGGTGCGAGGCGAAGGTGCTTGGTTGATTTCGGAAGATGGTCGCCGTGCGCTGGATTTTGCGAGTGGTATTGCGGTGAACTTGTTGGGGCATGGCCATCCGCATCTGACCAAAGCGATCCAGGCTCAAGCCGAAACATTGATGCACGTGTCGAACCTGTACGGTAGCCCGCAGGGTGAGGCGTTCGCGCAGCGGCTGGTCGATACGACCTTTGCCGATACGGTGTTCTTTACAAATTCCGGCGCAGAAGCGGTTGAATGTGCGATCAAGACAGCACGCGCTTACCATCAGAGCGCGGGTTCGGATCGTTTCGAGCTGATTACCTTCAAGAATGCGTTCCACGGCCGGACGATGGCTACGATTTCTGCAAGCAACCAAGAGAAGATGCATAAAGGATTCTCGCCGCTGTTAAACGGTTTCAAATATGTCGACTTCGACGATCTCGACGGCGCAAAGGCGGCAATCGGTCCCAATACTGCTGGTTTCCTGGTTGAACCCGTGCAGGGCGAGGGCGGGGTGCGCCCCGCTTCAAAAGAGTTCATGCAGGGGCTCCGCGATTTGTGCGACCAGCATGATTTGATGCTGGTGCTCGACGAAGTGCAATGCGGCGTGGCGCGTTCGGGTACGCTTTATGCGCATGAACAATATGGCATTACGCCCGATATCATGGCGACAGCAAAGGGTATTGGTGGCGGCTTTCCGATGGGCGCATGCCTTGCCACCGAAAAAGCCGCGCGCGGTATGGTCGTGGGCACGCACGGTTCAACCTATGGTGGTAATCCCTTTGCGATGGCGGCGGGACAGGCGGTTTGGGACGTGGTCGCCAATGACGAGTTTCTCGCAAATGTTCGGAACTTGGGTGACAAGATCCGCAGTACGCTCGAACAATTCATTGGCAATTATCCTGAACTGTTTACGGGTGTGCGCGGCATGGGTTTGATGCTGGGCGTTATGATGACGCATGAGACACGCGCATTTGTTGCCCACGCACGCGACAACCACGGACTGCTTTTGGTTGCTGCTGGTGACAATACGTTCCGTGTGCTGCCACCCCTTAATATCGACGATAGCCACATCGCGACCTTCATGGAAAAACTGTCGGCTGCCGCTGCAGATTATCAAAAGCCTGAGGCTGCATGATACGCCATTTCCTCAACTTGTCCGATGCCGGGGCGGATGCAATTGCGGCTATGCTGTCCGATGCGCAGGATCGCAAGGGCGCGCGGCTGGGTTGGCCCAAAGGCAAGGTCGACGCTGACGCTCCGCTTGCCGGTCATACGCTGGCGATGATTTTTGAGAAAAACTCGACACGTACCCGAACCTCATTCGAAATGGCTATGAAGCAACTGGGCGGGGACAGCATTTTCATGCCAGCTGGACAGATGCAGCTGGGTCGCGGTGAGAGCATTGCCGATACGGCACGTGTGCTGTCACGCTATGTCGATGCGATCATGATCCGTACGGACGATCACGCCAAGATTGAAGAGTTGGCGACCCATGCAACCGTACCCGTCATAAACGGCCTTACAGACCTGTCACACCCCTGTCAGATCGTTGCGGACTTGCTCACGCTGGTTGAGCACGACAAGGCTCTGCCGGGCCTTGAGCTGGCTTGGTTGGGAGATGGTAACAATGTACTTAATAGTGTCGTAGAGGCAGCGGGGCTATTTAAGTTCAACGTACGCATAGCTGTGCCGCATGGATATGAGAGCGATGAAGCCTTTATAAGCATCGCAGAGGCAAATGGCGCGCATATCAATATTGTCCGGGATGCCATCGAAGCGGTTGAAGGTGCCGATGTTGTTGTAACTGACACCTGGGTCTCAATGGGGCAGGATCATGCGCACAACAAAATTGCTGCAATGATGCCTTATCAAGTCAACGAGCGGTTGTTGGCAGCAGCCAAGCCGGATGCGCGTTTCTTGCATTGCCTGCCCGCCCACCGCGGCGAGGAAGCGACTGACGCCGTTCTTGACGGTCCGCAGTCGCTGATATGGGATGAGGCAGAAAACCGGCTGCACGCGCAGAAGTCGATATTGCTTTGGTGTTTTGGGCGGCTGTGATGGCCGATCAATCAGAGACATTTGCTGACAGGCCCTTGCGATTTTCTATCGCTGCGCGTCACGCTCGCGGGCGGCTCGTGCGCATGGACGGGGTGCTAAACGACATATTGTCGGCGCATGCCTATCCACCTGCGGTTGAGCATCTGCTTGCTGAAGCCCTTGTATTGACCGCCTTGCTTGGCTCGTCACTTAAAGAAGCGGGAAGTCAGCTCACGCTGCAAACCCAAACGGAGAAGGGCGCGATCCGTTTAATGGTTTGCGATTATAAGGACGGCGCGCTTCGCGGCTATGTGCAATTTGATCACGCGTCGGTTGCCACATTGCCGCGCGACACGACTTTGTTTGGCTTGTTTGGCGCAGGCTATCTGGCGATCACCTTTGATCGCGACTTGCCGCTAGGCGAGGGGGGTGGGCGCTATCAAGGCATTGTGCCGCTTGAAGGCAATACGCTGTCCGAAGCAGTCGAGCATTATTTCGTCCAGTCCGAACAATTGCCATCGCTTATCAAGGTCAGTGTAGATCATATTGGAGGCCGCTGTGTAGCGGGAGGCATATTGGTCCAGCATTTGGCTGAAGGCGAGGAGGGGCGTGAAAGGTTGCATGTCCGGCTCGATCATCCAGAATGGGAGCATGTGGTGGCACTGTCCTCCACGATGTCCAGCGCTGAGCTTACCGACCTCAATCTTCCGCTCGAGGAAATCGTTTGGCGACTATTCCATGAAGAAGATGAGGTGCGGATCGAGAACGGTGTTGGCATGAGCAAAGGCTGCCGCTGCGATCCAGACCACATCCGCGACGTGATAGCCAAGTTCCCGGCGGAAGACCGTGCGGACATGGCCGATGAAACCGGAAACATCGTTGTTGACTGCGAATTTTGTTCGAAGCGCTTTCCGGTTAGCCTTGCCAGTTTTAGCAATTAGCGCCAGAACCTAAGCTGCGGAAACTTATTGTAAGCAGTAAGGGGGTGCATATGGAGCGCGATCTTTCGCTTGACGCTTTTCGCGGCCTAACGGTTATCATGATGATCATCGTCAATATACAGGGTAATGGCGAGCTAGCCTTTGCGGCATTGAAACACGCTGAATGGCACGGACTGACTTTTGCGGACGTTATCTTTCCCTGGTTCCTGTTCATCGTTGGCCTGTCAGTGCCCTTGGCGCTTGAAAAGACAAAATCCAAAGCATCAATGGCTGTAGTAATGCGCCGAACGGTTACGCTCTTTCTTTGGGGCTTGTTTCTCTCCTGGTTGATACGCCCGGTGGAGTTTGATCAAATCCGCTGGCTCGGAGTGTTGCAGCGGATTGGCGTCGTCTATTTCGGATGTTCATTGGTCTGCCTGTATAGTCGCGGTTGGCGGGTTGCAGCGATGTTGGCGGTGTTTGGACTGTTCGTACATAGTGTGTTGTTGTTGACAGTTGCGGCACCGGGCGAAGCTGCTCCTTCGCTTGCTGCGGGAGCGGGGCTAAATGCATGGCTTGATCAGGAATATTTGCCCGGAAAACTGATCCGCAAGACATATGATCCCGAAGGCATTTTCTCGACATTGCCCGCAATATGCACAGGATTTATCGGCGTAGCCTTTATGCGCTGGCGCAGGGCCTCGCAGAGCTCTTTGCCCCGGTCAGCCGCGAGTATCGGCTTCGGCCTATCATTAATCGGCTTATTGGGCGCGCAAGTGCTGCCGATAAACAAGCAGCTATGGACGGCCAGTTTCGCGCTGTTAACGGCGGGCTTGGGAATGCTTGCCTGGGCGGCGTTGAGCAGCGCGTGGGCAAACATTGCAAGTAGCCGGCTTGCCCGCCTGATGGTGCTGCTTGGGCAAACTGCACTTACGCTTTACGTCATCCATATGTTGTTGATTGCCATCATCGTTAGGAAACTAAGCGATGGAACGCGCATTTGGGACCTTCTATTTGCCAAGCTTACGGCAGTGGGGCTGGCTCCCAATATCGCGTCGCTTCTATTTGCTTTAATTGCGGGCGTCATCTGTGTGGCACCGCTGCCTTGGCTCAAGCGTCGTGGCTGGCTAATAAAAACATAAGCGAGCATTTCTGCGTCACCGGATTACCCGCTATCCGCTAACTGTCGCAACAACCTCGTCGGGGTCAACCACTTTGCGTTTTATGACCAGGTCCATCACTTCCAGAAATGTGTCTTTTGCGCCAAACCAAAGCATGCCAACATAGGTTGCGGCCCCTAACACGCCCAAAACCGCCAGATGCAAGAAGGGCGACAGATCGGGCAGATATGGAATTACCAGCATCCTGTCGACAAGCCAGACCAGTGAAGCCATGCAGCTCGCGGCAAGTAAGCCGGGCCAAACGGCAGCGAACAGGGTCTTGACCGTTATGGCAATATATTTGCGCGCATTCAAATATGTGAAAGCCAGTAACAGCGGAAAGGCAACCAGCCAACCGTAAGCAAGGCCTTGCGCGCCGAACTGGCTGGCAAAGTAGAACGTGACCGGCATGCATATCGCGCCAAATATGGAATTGCGCAAAGTGATATGCGGTTTACCCATCGCATTAATGGCCGGATGGAATAGGATTTGGAGTGTCATGAACGGCATCGCAAGCGCCAGCGTCGCTATGACCGAAGTTCCTTCGATATATTTGGGGCCCATCGCCACCTGCACAAACGGGGTCGCAGTGACCGCCATGCCAAAATAAAATGGGCAAGCGATCAGCATGATCAAACGGACTGCTTTTAAAAAGCCGTAGGCAAGCGCTGATTTATCGTTCTGCAATTTCGAATAAGCAGGAAACGCGACATCATTTAGCGGCGGGACAAATTTTGCACTGAATATGGTGGTGAGGAAAACCGCGGTGGCATATAACCCGAGATGGTGCTTGTCGAATACGCGTCCAGCGATGAATATGTCGGCCTGTTGCTGAATGATCCAAAAGCCATGACTAATAAGAAGCATGCTCCCGAAGCTAAAAATATGCCCGGCGCCTTTGAAGTTGAAGCTCGGCCAGTAACGAAACTGGGTAAATAGCATCAGGCATATGGCGCGTGACCAAAATATGCTGATAGGGGCAAAAACCAAAGTCCAAACACCGTAACCAGCAAGAGCCATTCCCAGCGCGGTTGATGCGCCGACTATCGCGCTCACCAAATTGAAGATGGCTGGCTTTTTGAACTCAAGATAGCGGGTCATCAGCGCTTCTGGAAGAACGAGGAAGGGTGTCGCGAGGTATATAAGAGACTGCCATCGAAGCATTTGCGCGACAACCGGCTCGCCGTAATAATCGGCAGCCAAAGGCGCTGCAATAAACAGTTGAGCAAGTGCCAGTGCGCAATTTAATAACAGAAGCATGCCGAATGCTTGCCGAATCTGGTGTTTGTCGACCGGGTCTTGCTGCACTATCGCACTTGCGAAACCGTAACCATTGAGGAAGTTGAGAAAGCTGATGATAACGGTTGTCATCGCAAACAGGCCGTAATCAGAAGGGTTAAGTATCCGAATTACGGCAAATGTCGTGCCCCAGCTGATAAGCTGCGCAAGAATCTGTGTGCCTGTGCGCCAAATTACGGCGGACTTGACCCGATTCCCGAGGTCCGGATTTGTAGGTTTTACAGATGTTGCGACGTTTTGCATGTGGCCTTGATAAAGCAAAAACATTACCAAAGCCTCGCTTTTTGGCGCTTTGCGATTTTTTTGTAAT
>CAVXQH010000001.1:0-180000 GCA_963763915.1 uncultured Alphaproteobacteria bacterium | reverse complement strand
GGTTTGGTCTTGTCCGATATTGTCATTGGTGGTGTGGACTCTCAAGCGTGAGGTAAGAGCATTTGGTGGATGCCTTGGCATGTACAGGCGAAGAAGGACGTGGCACGCTGCGATAAGCGTGGGGGAGCCGTGAGCAGGCTTTGATCCCGCGATTTCCGAATGGGGAAACCCATCCTCACTATTTATGTTCAATTCCGCTTCGGCGGTTTTGGATTTAAGTAGGAAGGATATCACCTACCTGAATAAAATAGGGTTAGTGAAGCGAACCCGGAGAACTGAAACATCTCAGTACCCGGAGGAAAAGACATCAACAGAGATTCCGTTAGTAGTGGCGAGCGAACGCGGACCAGGCCAGTGCCTGTTGTTTAATTAGCAGAACAAACTGGAAAGTTTGGCCATAGTGGGTGACAGCCCCGTATGCGAAAATGAAACAAGAGGACTTGAGTAGGGCGGGACACGTGAAATCCTGTCTGAACATGGGGGGACCACCCTCCAAGCCTAAATACTCGTACATGACCGATAGCGAACCAGTACCGTGAGGGAAAGGTGAAAAGCACCCCGATGAGGGGAGTGAAACAGTACCTGAAACCGAATGCTTACAATCAGTAGGAGCCTCCTTGTGGGGTGACTGCGTACCTCTTGTATAATGGGTCTGTGACTTAATATATCATGCAAGCTTAAGCCGTTAGGTGTAGGCGCAGCGAAAGCGAGTCTGAATAGGGCGACTGAGTATGATGTATTAGACCCGAAACCCGGCGATCTATGCATGACCAGGTTGAAGGTGCGGTAACACGCACTGGAGGACCGAACCGTTTAATGTTGAAAAATTATCGGATGAGTTGTGCTTAGGGGTGAAAGGCCAATCAAGCCGGGAAATAGCTGGTTCTCCGCGAAAACTATTGAGGTAGTGCCTCGGACGTTTTCCGATGGGGGTAGAGCACTGGATGGGCTAGGGGGTCGCGAGATCTACCAAACCTAACCAAACTCCGAATACCATCGAGTTAGTCCGGGAGACAGACGGCGGGTGCTAAGGTCCGTCGTCAAAAGGGAAACAGCCCTAACCTACAGCTAAGGTCCCCAAATCATATCTAAGTGGTAAAGCATGTGGGAATCCCAAAACAACCAGGAGGTTGGCTTAGAAGCAGCCATCCTTTAAAGAAAGCGTAACAGCTCACTGGTCTAAATAAGGGTTCCTGCGGCGAAAATGTAACGGGGCTAAAGATATGTACCGAAGCTTAGGGTGTGCAGCAATGCACGCGGTAGCGGAGCGTTCCGTAAGCCTGTGAAGCAGTCTGGTAATGGACTGTGGAGGTATCGGAAGTGCGAATGCAGACATGAGTAGCGATAGGAGGGTGAGATGCCCTCCCGCCGAAAGACCAAGGGTTCCTGCTTAAAGCTAATCTGAGCAGGGTAAGCCGGCCCCTAAGACGAGCCCGAAGGGGGTAGTCGATGGGAACCACGTTAATATTCGTGGGCCTGGTGGTGTGTGACGGATCTCGTATGTTGTCAGTCCTTATTGGATTGGACTGGCTTCGAAGAGGTTCCAGGAAATAGCCCCACCGTATAGACCGTACCCGAAACCGACACAGGTGGTCTGGTAGAGTATACCAAGGCGTTTGAGAGAAGTATCCTGAAGGAACTCGGCAAATTGCCTCCGTACCTTCGGAAGAAGGAGGCCCTCACATTGGGCAACCAGTGTGGGGGGGCACAGGCCAGGGGGTAGCGACTGTTTAGCAAAAACACAGGACTCTGCTAAGTCGGCTTCAAGACGACGTATAGGGTCTGACGCCTGCCCGGTGCTGGAAGGTTAAGAGGAGGAGTGCAAGCTCCGAATTGAAGCCCCAGTAAACGGCGGCCGTAACTATAACGGTCCTAAGGTAGCGAAATTCCTTGTCGGGTAAGTTCCGACCTGCACGAATGGCGTAACGACTTCCCCACTGTCTCCAGGATATGCTCAGCGAAATTGAATTCTCCGTGAAGATGCGGAGTACCCGCGGTTAGACGGAAAGACCCCGTGCACCTTTACTGCAGCTTCAGAGTGGCATTAGGAAAGAACTGTGTAGAATAGGTGGGAGGCTTTGAAACTTGGGCGCCAGCTCGAGTGGAGCCATAATGTGAAATACCACCCTGTTGTTTTCTGATGTCTAACCCAGATCCGTTATCCGGATCGGGGACCCTCTGTGGCGGGTAGTTTGACTGGGGCGGTCGCCTCCTAAAGAGTAACGGAGGCGCGCGATGGTAGGCTCAGGACGGTTGGAAACCGTCTGTTAGAGTGCAATGGCATAAGCCTGCCTGACTGCGAGACTGACGAGTCGAGCAGAGACGAAAGTCGGTCATAGTGATCCGGTGGTCCCTCGTGGAAGGGCCATCGCTCAACGGATAAAAGGTACGCCGGGGATAACAGGCTGATGATTCCCAAGAGCTCATATCGACGGAATCGTTTGGCACCTCGATGTCGGCTCATCACATCCTGGGGCTGGAGCAGGTCCCAAGGGTTTGGCTGTTCGCCAATTAAAGTGGTACGTGAGCTGGGTTCAGAACGTCGCGAGACAGTTTGGTCCCTATCTGCCGTGGGCGTCGAAATTTGAGAGGAGTTGACCCTAGTACGAGAGGACCGGGTTGAACATACCTCTGGTGTACCTGTCGTGGCGCCAGCCGCGCAGCAGGGTAGCTATGTATGGACGGGATAACCGCTGAAAGCATCTAAGCGGGAAGCCTCCCTCAAGATAAGATTTCATCGAGTCGTAGTAGACCACTACGTTGATAGGCTGGATGTGGAAGTGCAGTAATGCATGAAGCTAACCAGTCCTAATTACTCTTTTCGCGCTTGAAGTCCCACCATCAATGACAATGTACCGGTCACCCGGACATCGTTTGATGGCGAGATAATATCAACAAGCCGGATGACCCCAATATTGAATAAATTTGTGCACGGACATCGATTATAACCCAAATTCGCAAGCACCTGCTTCATTGCTTGGTGGCCATAGCGTCAGTGACCCACCCGATCCCATCCCGAACTCGGCCGTGAAACCTGACTGCGCCGATGGTACTACCGCTTAAGCGTTGGAAGAGTAGGGCGTCGCCAGGCATTGTAGCCGGTGCTTGCAGTTTTGGAAAAGAACCCATTTACAGTTCATGAGGCGGACCGCTGTCGATCATTCGGCGGTGGCCGCCTCTTTTATTTTTTGGTCGACCGTGTTGCACGGTAGATCGGGCGGTAGAGATACCGTTTCGTTGGTGGCGCGGGATGGAGCAGCCCGGTAGCTCGTCAGGCTCATAACCTGAAGGTCGTAGGTTCAAATCCTACTCCCGCAACCAACACCAACTCCAAAAGATAGAGGTCCCTTGCGGGGCCTTTTTTTGTTTGGAGCGTGCTTGAATGCGCAGGACGGACCCGTTACCCAACCGCATATGACCATGGAATTTGCGATCAGGCGGGCAATTAGTGCCGATTATGAGGATCTTGCCGACATAATGTTCGATGCCGTTAGAAACGGTTCGAGCAAATATACAGAAGAGCAGCGCGCCCAGTGGGTGCCGGTGCGCAGGACCGGGCAGGATTGGATTGAGCGTTTGGAACAACAAGCCGTCTTTGTCGCGCATAATGGTAAAAGGCCAGTGGGGTTTATGAGCCTTGCAGCAAACGGCTATATTGATTTTGCCTATATCAGGCCCGAGGCGCAAGGCACCGGCCTATTTCGCCAGCTATTCCGTCAGATCGAAGAACTCGTTTACTTTCAAGGCGCCAGCCGGCTTTGGGTTCACGCCAGTTTGATGGCAAAATCAGCGTTCGCAGCGATGGGCTTCGACGTAGTCGAGCGCCAGTTTGTAAGCATTGGTGGACTAGACTTTGAACGGTTTGAAATGGAAAAGTGGCTTAGATAAAGCAAATTGGTTTGCGAAAAGACAGGACATTTTCTGTAGCGCTCTAGCACTTGAAATCGATATCAGTGCGCGGCCCGGCGCTGACCCCGCAGCAAAATTACTCGTCTACGCAAACCCTGCCTTTAAGGAAAGGAACAAAAGAGTTCCAATGGGACAAGTCGTACCCAAGATGTACTTTGGTCGTACAACTTTATGCATATCCCGTCTAACTGCCTGGCGGTGAGATTGGCCAGTCAGCGAGAAAATATCTCCCCGAACAAAGGCGCCATTTGCATGCTACCATATTCGCTCAAATGATTGTTGTCGTGATAAATTGGTCGACCGTTAATGCTGGCACTGCATTTCCCGCGTCGGCATAGCAAACTGGTTGGGTCAATTATTTTGATACCACACTGTTCTCTTGCTTCGTCCTGCGTGGCCCAAAGCCAGCGATTGCGAAGCATATACTTAGCAAAATCAAGCTGAGGTTCCCCGCCATCGCTGAACAGATGTCGCAAAAGTAAAGTTCTCGGGACATCAAATTCGAACTCAGGGACCGGTCTTATCATAAACACTGGACGTTGCTGCGCCATTTTACAGGCCGACCGCGCAACAGATTTAGCGTACTCGCGCAGGAATTCTGGCGTTGTTGTTGCAAATTTCTTGGAAAAATGAATTTGTGGCCGCTGCGATGCTCCAGGAGAAATATCATCGCCAAATGCTTGCTTTGCGTAACGCCCGGCAATGATGAGTGGCACATTTGGGGGATAGTCGGCGATCCTTCTCTCCGCCGATCGGATAAATGTGTCACAATCAAGTTTAGCTTCCCGGTCTAATATTGGCATGGCTTGATTTCGACGTTGGCCGGGTGCGTAGGTGCACCCCGCATGGGCCAGCCAAAGCAGTCCACCCTTTCCTTCCAACGCTGCTGCTTTTCCAATACCGGTCATCCAAGCCATTGCATGGCTGTCGCCTAGCACAATCGCACTGACCGGCTTCTTGCCCAAAATGCAGGGCTTTTCCATCAGTGTTCTTGAATTGCTGCAGTGCTTTATATTCGGATTTCTATTTTTTGCTTCGAAAGCGATCATTGTTCCTTGTTTATCGAGGCGCCCTTCAACGCCGTCATGCATCATTATGCCGATCGCAGTCGCTAAGATAATCAAAGGGGGCACGATAAGGGCAACTGCGGTTGCCCAACCATTGTTGATTTTTCGAACTTTCCGCATCGGTCTCTCGATGTAATGATAAGAGATGTGTGCGATCAGAAACGATGCAACAAATGCTACAAGTTTGGCCTCCGTGTTGGAGTAGAGCCCTATGAAAACCAGTGCGATCACAGCCGGCCAATGCCATAAGTAAATTGAATAGGAACGGTCTCCAAGCCATTGCATGACGGGATTATCCGTTAACCAAGAAGGCTGATTTGCCAGTAACAGGCAAAATGCGCCGCTTACCGGCATTAAGGCTTGCCAGCCTGGCCAAACCATGTGTGAGTCGAACCAGAAAACCGGTAAGGCAAGCTGCACAAAACCGAGCGTGAGCAGCAAGGTTGTCCGTCGAGAAGATTGTTTGACCCAACCGCCCATCAGCCAGGCGAGGCTTCCCGCCAAAAATTCCCAGATGCGCGTTGGTAGAAAGTAAAAGCTTGCTTGAGGAGAGCGATCGCTAAAAAGTATGGATGCAAGAAAGGAAAAGGCAAATCCAGTTGCTATCATTTTGAGCAGCATCGAACGTTCGGGCCAAAATCGCCAAATTGTCATCAGTACCAATGGGAATATCAAATAGAATTGAAACTCCACGGACAGTGACCAACTGTGCAACAGCCAGCGATCATGCATCTGGGGCGTAAAATATCCAGTTTCACGCCAGAAACTCCAGTTGGACAGAAATGTAATGGTATATGCAGAATGCTTTGCGAGGAGCTCATAGTCCTTAGGTCCGAGCACAAACCATCCTATAAGTATCAGAATTATGCAAACCGCAGCCAGTGCTGGAATAATGCGTCGTGCGCGGGCAAAATAGAACTTTGTGAGGGAAAAGCTCCCATTTTCAAGATTACCGATGACAATGCCTGTCATCAAAAAGCCCGAGATAACGAAAAATATGTCGACCCCGACAAATCCGCCACCAAAGCCCGGCAGGCGAAAATGATAGCACAACACCGCCAAAACGGCCCACGCACGCAAACCGTTGATGTCCTTGCGAAAAGCTAAATTCATACCATAGCACTATTATGGATTGGGGGCGGCCGCCAGCCCTCACATGCTGCAGGTCTTTAGGGCGTGTCGCGCGTCGGCATCGCTCCGGGGGCGCAGACCCCTTCCGTCCCGCCAGTTTGTGTCCCTCTTGCGCGGCTTCAACGGGCTTCGCACCGCGCAAACGCGAGTGTGCATCCTTTGGCAAAATGGATTGAAGCTAAAACAAGCAAAGCTGTCGCCGTGTCAAATATAGCGACTGACCAAATTTTCCACATATTCCTGTTTGCCCGAACGCGGATGCGGATCAATACCTGCAGCGACAGCAGCATCTGAGATAGCTTCCAAGCTGGACTTACCGCTCAGCATTGCTTGTGCTTCGGCGGACTGCCAACCAGCGTATCGGTCCGACACAACTGCATCCAGCTCCCCGCCATCGATCATCGCAGCGGCATTTAGCAAGCTGCGCGCAAGGATATCGACGCCGCCAATATGGCCGTGGAACAAATCAGCCGCATCAATGCTCTGGCGACGAACCTTGGCGTCGAAATTGTTGCCGCCATTTTTGAAGCCGCCGGCTTTCAAGATGTAATACATGGCGGTGGTAATCTCGCGAATGTCGTTGGGAAACTGATCGGTATCCCAGCCATTTTGCGGATCGCCGCGGTTCATGTCAATTGAACCGAAAATGCCCAGATTGATGGCGCTGGCGATTTCATGTTCAAAGCTGTGCCCAGAGAGCGTGGCGTGGTTCGCCTCGATGTTCATCTTGACTTCCTTCTCCAGGCCATTGGCGAGGAGGAATCCGTAGATCGTCTCAACATCAAAATCATATTGATGTTTTGTCGGCTCATGCGGCTTCGGTTCGATAAGGATGTCACCTTTGAAACCGATCTTGTGTTTATGTTCAACCGTCATTTGCAGGAAGCGGCCGAATTGCGCTTTCTCCTGTTTCAGATCGGTGTTGAGCAGGCAGTCATAGCCCTCGCGGCCGCCCCACAGTACGTAGTTTTCGCCGCCCAGCCGGTTGGTTGCCTCGATGCAATGGCGCACCTGCGTGGCAGCAAAGCGGAATACATCGGGATCGGGATTGGTCGATGCGCCGCCCATGTAACGCGGGTGGCTGAACATGTTTGCTGTACCCCAGAGCAGTTTGACCCCGGTTGCCGCCATCTTTGCTTCGATCTTGTCGACGATCACCGCGAAGTTTTCGACATGTTCTTTGATGGTGCTGGCATGCGCCATTACGTCAACATCATGGAAACAGAAATAGGGCAGGCCAAGGCGTGTGAAGAATTCAAAGGCCTCGTCCAGTTTATGGTCCGCGCGCGCCTGATCAATCGGGCCGCCATGCCAGGGGCGATTGAAAGTGCCTGCACCAAATACGTCGAAACCATCCCAACAGAAAGTGTGCCAATAACAAACCGCCATGCGCAGATGTTCGGCCATGGTCTTGCCCATGACAACGCGGTCCTTGTCATAATATCGATAAGCAAGCGGGTTTGTGCTGTCGAGGCCTTCAAATTTGATCGGTTCGATATCAGCGAAGTAACTGCGGGACATGGTTTAACTCTCCTGGAAAGCGGATTTTAGATTTTGGTATAATGCGCGGAATTTTGGAAGCTGTGCTGCATAAAGATCGGTCAGGCGGTCATCGGGCTCGGCAACATGAGTGATCGCGGGAGCAGGGCAGACTGCCTCGACTGATGCACCTGTGTGGGCCAGCTGCGCAAGCCGCGCAGCGCCGAAAGCAGGGCCAACTTCGCCGCCATCGCGGTAGACGAGCGGGCGACCAAGGACCGAGCTCAAAATCTTGCCCCAGTAATGCGACTTTGCCCCGCCGCCGATCACGGTGATGCTGTCGATGTGCGCGCCACTATCCGTCAGCGCGGCCATGCCATCACGGAAGGCAAAGGCGACGCCTTCAAGCACCGCTTGGCCGATCGCGGCAGCACCGCTTTCATGGGTAAGACCAAAAAGCACGCCCTTGGCGGCTGGATCATTATGCGGCGTGCGCTCACCTGAAAGGTAAGGAAGGAACATTTCGCTCTCCGCTGGCGTACTCCGCGCCTCAATGGCTGCGAACATCTCGGCTGCATCGTTCATCCCACACAACTTAACGGCCCAATCCACGCAGCTAGCCGCGCTCAGGATCACCGACATTTGGTGCCAACGGTTGGGCAGGGCATGGCAAAAGCTATGCACCCCGCCCGCCGGGTTGGGGCTGTAGGCGCCATTGGCAAGAAATAGTACACCCGATGTGCCAAGTGACAGGAAGGCCTCACCCGCACGGACAACTCCGACACCCACAGCGCCGGCGGCATTATCTCCGCCTCCTGCGACAACCGGCACCCTCGCCATGCCCCATGCTTCGGCCAACTCCGCGCGAAGTTCGCCGGTCACTTCGTTGCCTTCAAACAGCTTTGGCATATTTGATCGGTCGAGGCCGGTGGCGGCTAGCACTTCGTCGGACCAGTCACGCTTGGCGACATCCATCCACAATGTTCCCGCGCTATCCGACATGTCGGAAGCGAGTTCCCCTGTCATTCGCAGTCGCACATAATCCTTGGGCAGAAGAACCGTTTTGACCTTCGCGAAAACTTGCGGTTCATTCTCACGCACCCATTGTAATTTTGGCGCAGTGAAGCCCGGCATTGCGCGGTTTCCGGTGATCTGTCCCAGAGTGGGCAGGGCGGCCTCCATCGCGACACATTGTGGTGCACTGCGCCCGTCGTTCCAGAGGATTGCCGGACGAAGCGCCTGATTATCGGCATCAAGCAATGTCGCCCCGTGCATTTGTCCTGACAGACCAATCGCCTTCACGCCGTGGCGGCGCTGCAGGTCAAGATCGCTAACCGCACTGTTGGTCGCTGCCCACCAGTCAGCGGGGTCTTGTTCGGACCAAAGATCGTGCGGTCGCGAAACCGACAAGGGCGCTTGCGCGGTTTCAACGACCACGCCGTTCTCATTCATCAGAATAGCTTTGACGCCTGAAGTGCCGATGTCGATACCCAGATACATAAACTCGAAAACCTTTTCTCATTGTTCCTTTTGGAGATAACAGTTGGCAAAAGGTAGCGCTAACATTTTTAATGATGAAGCAGTTTTTTTTGCTATATCGAGGATAAGTGATTGTTTTTAAATAATAGTATGCTAGCACTACCATGAAACAAGCTATGTGTTTCGTCAATGCTGCGCATGGCGCTCGCATTTGTCTGGAAAAGCGATGCAAGGCGTGTCATTGGATTAACAAGGGCAATAACGAAAAAATGGCAACGGCTTGGCTGAAAAACTAACAGATAGTCCTGCCGGGCGTGCAACAATCGCAGATGTTGCGCGTGCATCCGGCTTTTCGCCAATGACTGTTTCCCGGGTCATCAATGGCGAGAAAAATGTAAAAGACTCAACACGCGAAGCCGTGATGAAGTTTGTCGAAAAGCTAGACTATTCTCCCAATCTTGCGGCAAGAACGCTGGCTGGCGCAGAACCAATCCGCATCGCGCTGCTCTATGGAAACCCGAGCTTTGCTTATTTAAGCCGACTGTTAGTGGGCACTTTGGAGCAAGCTCGAAAAAGCCATGTGCAACTCATTATTCAGCAGTGCGACAACGAGCAAGATATCGCCGATGTTTTAAACGATGTGATCGAGGCTGGCGTTGACGGCATAATTCTTTCCGCTCCCCTTTGCGATTCCGATAAAGCGTTAAATTTATTGAAAGAAACAAACGTAACTTGTGTCGCCATTGCGAATTGGCGTCCGCCTGGCGCAATGTCGGTTGTTCGGATTGATGACGTTGAGGCTGCGGCGACAATGACGCGCCACCTTACCTCACTTGGCCATAAACGCATTGGATTCGTAAAGGGCAACCCTGAGCAAAAGGCCAGCCCGCAAAGATTAAAGGGATTTGAGTCAGCGATGGCCGAGGCTGGCTTGTTCATTGATCCCGAATTGGTGGTCCACGGATTGTTCACATACAGGTCCGGGCTAGAAGCTGCCGACAAACTGTTAAATTTACCCGAACCGCCGACCGCGATTTTTGCTAGCAATGATGATATGGCGGCGGCTGTCATTACCGTTGCACACCGCAGACATCTTGATGTGCCGCGCGATTTGACTGTGTGCGGTTTTGACGACACCGATTTTGCTTTGTCGATCTGGCCGGAACTGACCACCATACATCAACCGATTGCCAATATGTCGCGCACCGCAGTTGAAATTTTAGTAGAACGCATCCGAGAAAAGAGAGCCGGACGGCAAACAAAACGCGAGGATCGCCTGCTCGACTTCACATTCATACGACGAGATTCTGACGCTCCACCAAAATCATGAAACATTAAAGGTGGAAAGCCGGATTTTTGCTTTGAAATTTGTTTGGAAACGATGCCATTAATAGTGGATCGCCCCTTTTTATCGCGTCTCCATTTGCGCGGCGCAGCACGTCCTGGCCGGCCACCGACCAGCTTCCTATGCTACCGCCAATCGCCGGAAAAATTGTGCATTTGCTCTCGCCATCAGCGATGCTGATCATTTTGGTCGGCACAATTATTGGGGACTTGCAGCCATAGTTGCGGGCGTTTTAATCACATAGACTTGGCCGACTTCGATGGCTTGGACGGCTGCTCCAAAATGAAGGGACAGCACACCTTTTCCAGCGGCTATGGCGGATTTCGCTTGGGTCTTAATCTGCAGCAAGCGCCAATTCGGACTCAAGGCCAGGACATTGTCGCCGAATCCGGGATAAGGCGCTTCGTTATCCTGTATCCGAATGCCGAGCTTACTCGTGCCGTCGACCGTACCACCCGGCGCCGTGCGGGCCAGAACACCAATCAGTATATTGTCGCCTGCGGCAATGGCATCGGAGATAGGGACAATCGCGCCGACCTCATAAGAATTCTTCGGTGCTGCAGTAGTTTTGACTAATAATGCTGTTCCGCCAGTGCCCGGTATGTTGGGCGAAGGCACAGTAGAGTTCGTCTGGCCTGGGCCATACACGGCCCAGTTCTTGTCAGCCGGATTGCTGATCAGCTTTCCTTTGCCTTGCAATTGAGGGAGAAGGTCTGTGGTCGCTGATTGCGTGGGCTTTTTGGTCGTGGTGGTGAGCGAAGTTGCACCCGAAGCAACGATTGTTTGTCCGATTTCAATCACTTGCTTCGCGCCCGCCAATTGGAAGCCCACGACGGCCTGACCTTTGGCGATATTGCTATTGGCTTTGGCCGTCAATTGATACAGCTTCCACTCTTTTTCAATGACAAATGTCGTATCGCCAAAACCATTATATGGCGAAATATTTTGGGAAAATCGCACACCAATCCTGCCCTTTCCGTCGGATGTGCTCGCTGAAACGGTCCGCGCATAGAAACCCACAACGACGTCGGTTCCGCTTTTGATGCCTGTCGTTATAGGGGCGTTTGCGCCGCTGTCATAAAGTTTGGAACCCGCTTTTGCGACTGTGAATTGAATAGCGGCCTTTCCTCCGGGGATATCTTCTCCTTTGACAGTCTTGTGCGACTGCCCTGTTCCGTACATGGCCCAATCAAGACGTGTCGGATCGTTGATCAAAGTACCGGGTAGTGCGTCGTCGAGCGCCTGCAGTTCGGCATTAGGTTGATCTGCCACAACGGGAACCGCCAACAATACGGCGCCAACAAAAAGGAAGATTTTTTTTTGCATTCTGAACTCCGTCATTCCGTAGCTATTCCGGCAAGCCCATGGCGTCGCGCATGCCGGGTATCCATTTCTTGGTTTTTCGATCCCACATTGGGAAGGTATTGGTATAGGCCCACGAACACATGCCAATTCCAATTTTGTCAAAGGCGATGCGTACGCTTTTTTGATACTTCACGCGGTCGGCTAGTGGAATAGGGTTGTTAGCGCCGAACTCGCCAATGAACGGCGTTTTGCCGGTTTTGGCGATGTAATCACGGACTTTCTGCACATCATCGACCAAGCGCTGGGAGTCTTCAGCTGTGCCATATTCACGTCCCATTGCAGGAACAGGATCAACCCAGGTAGCGCCCTGATGGGTGAAATCAAATGGGTCATAATAATGGAAAGTCGGCACGATATTGGGATCATCGGGCAGCTTAAGAGTTTTGAGCGAACCAATCCCGCTCCAGAATTCGCCGCCAATGATCACAGCGCGCGTTGGATTGGTTTTGCGAATCTCGGCCAGCGCAGGGGACAACACTTGCAAAAGGTTGCTATCGTTAAATTTGTCATGCGGTTCGTTTTCGATCTCGAACCACAAATGGGCTTCGGGTTGGTTAGCAAACTCCTTGGCAATCTGTCCCCACATTGAGGCAAGCTTCGCGATGTTGGCTTCGGTGGGATCTTTATGTAGCTCTTCAAAATGGTGACTATTGAGAATCACATTCAGACCAGCGGCGCGCGCCTCTCCGACCACTTTTTTCACCCGCTTCATGAATGTTGGATTAATTGCGTATGGTGGCTCTGAACCCGCACGTGATGCCCAGCGAACAGGCAGGCGGATTGTTTTGAAGCCCGCATTTGCAATGCGATTGAAGTCGGCGGCGTCGATTTTTTTGCCGCCCCATTCGCCTTCGCTCGGTGCTTCAAGGCTATTGCCCATATTGACACAACGGCCAACGGGTAAACTATCGATTTTTGCGAAGGCTGGGCTTGCAACGGCAAGGCTCGTCAATAAGGCGAACATGAATTTAGTTTTCATTTCAATTCCTTGCTTTTCAAAAAACCCAAATTGATTTAGCCGACTTATTTGAAATACTTGACGCCTCACCTAACTCTTGTGATAGCGCTACCACATTTAGAAGGAGAGGTTCAATGCGCAAATTCCTGTTGATCGGTTTGTTCTGCTCAGTGACCGCTGTTGCCGCAGCAGCAACGGCGTCACAAACAGGGGTTGCGAATCCTAAGAACTGGCCTGTTGTTAAAAATCCGGTGGCCAAAAACGCCGTGATTGAATCGAAAATCAAGGAACTGCTCGCGAAAATGTCGCTTGAGCAAAAGGTCGGCCAAGTGATTCAGGCCGACATCGGCAGCGTTACCCCAGAAGACGTGTATAAATACCACCTCGGGTCGGTTTTGAACGGTGGCAACAGCGCGCCAGGTGGTAAACAATGGGCACCTGCTCCCGAATGGTTGGCTGATGCAGACCGATTCTATGACGCATCGATGAAGCCGCATGGCAGTCTGCCCATCATTCCGCTTACGTGGGGCAGCGATGCCGTCCACGGCCATAATAATGTAACCGGGGCGACGTTGTTCCCGCATAACATCGGCCTTGGCGCGATGCGCAATCCGGAATTGATGCGCAAAATTGGTGAAGTGACAGCTGTAGAAATGCGGGTCACTGGTCTAGACTGGACCTTCGCGCCCACGCTTGCTGTGGTCCGCGACGATCGTTGGGGACGCACATATGAGAGCTATTCCGAAAATCCTGCTGTCGTAGCAAGCTATGCCAAGCCGCTGGTTGAAGGACTACAAGGCAAGGTAGGGACGAAAGACTGGCTAAAGGGCAAGCATATCGTTGCCACTGCCAAGCATTTCGTTGGCGACGGTGGCACCAACGGCGGCAAGGATCAGGGCGACAATATTTCAAGCGAAGCCGACCTGCGCGACATTCAGGCCGCGGGTTACCGGCCGGCAATTGAAGCAGGCATCCAGTCGATCATGGCAAGTTACAACAGCTGGCATGGCGAAAAAATGCACGGCAATAAATCGCTTTTGACCGATGTATTACGCGGTCCTATGAATTTCGGCGGCTTCGTTGTCGGCGATTGGAACGGACACGGACAGGTTGCGGGATGCAAGGCAACCGATTGCGCCGCATCGTTCAATGCCGGGCTTGACATGTTCATGGCGCCAGACAGTTGGAAAGATCTTTACGCAAATACGCTGGCCCAGGCGAAAAGCGGCGCCATCAGCAAGGCACGTCTGGATGAAGCCGTGGCTCGCATTCTTCGCGTAAAGTTGCGTGCCGGATTGTTTGAAACTGGCCGTCCGTCGTCACGCGCGCTAGCTGGCCAGTTCGACAAGATCGGTTCGGCCGCGCACCGTGCAGTGGCAAGGCAAGCTGTGCGCGAGTCCCTGGTCCTGTTGAAAAACGAGAATTCAGCCTTGCCAATTAAATCGGGGCAAAAGCTGTTGATCGCTGGCGATGGTGCCAATAGTTACATGAAGCAATCGGGCGGCTGGACCTTGTCTTGGCAGGGAACGGGATTGCCTGACTCTGAATTCCCCGGCGCAACCACAATTGGCAAGGCATTGCAGGACGCCGGTGGTGCCAACGCGACGATGAGCAAAGACGGCAGCTATAGCCAGAAACCAGATGTCGCCGTGGTCGTATTTGGTGAAGACCCTTATGCCGAATTTCAGGGTGACGTGACCGATCTGATGTTCCGCGACCGCGCGGACAATCTCGCGCTGCTGAAAAAATACAAGGCTGAAGGCATAAAGACAGTAGCGGTTTTCCTTTCGGGACGCCCGATGTGGGTCAATAGCCACATTAACGCTGCCGATTCATTTGTGGCGGCCTGGCTCCCCGGTTCCGAAGGTGGCGGCGTTGCCGATTTACTTTATGGAAAGGCCGATTTTAAGGGCAAATTGCCGTTCAGCTGGCCAAAACTAGCCACGCAATATGTGCTCAACGTCGGCGACAGAGGCTATGATCCGTTATTCGCATTTGGCTATGGTATAAGTTATAAAATGCCCAAAAAAGTCGGCATATTGAGCGAGAATAGCGGCCTTGCCGCTGGTGCCGATTTGCCCGTCGGGACATGGTTCGACCGCGGCAAGACTGCGCCGAATTTTGATTTCTATGCCGGAGCCGGCACGAATGCTTATCGACTGAAAGCTGGCGTTGGCACTGCCGCAGATTCGCTGCGTGTATTTGCTGTTGACCGCAACCGGCAAGAAGATTCGCGACGCTTCCTCTGGTCGGGCAGCAGCGAGTCCATGTTGGTTCTTACTGCCAGTCCGTCGCTTGATTTGAGCCGTGAAGCCAACGGTGCTGTCGCAATTGAGCTGGACTATAAAGTTGATGCGTTCGGCGTGGGTCCTGTCAAATTGCTGGCATATAGTGATGGCCTCAAACCATCGGGCGAGGGCATAGATATCGGTCCGTCGCTGAGCGCAGCGGCAGGAAATGGTTGGAAGACCATGTCAATCCCGCTTTCTTGCTTCGGCAAGGCGGGTCTTGATCTGACTAAGCTGCAATCACCGCTGGCGATTAAGACGGCGACTAAACTCGACATCAGCGTTTCGCGGATAGCAATGGGCACTTCGGCGCAGGGAATGGTTAGCTGCTAGCTAGCCAGCCTACTCCGACGTCGCAACCTCCCGAAACCTCTAATCGCAACCTATGTGCGTAATGGAGCCTAGTTCGCTAGAAATCTGTGGCTCCAGGTCGGCTTTTGTAAACGCTATGCGATTAACAAGGCCGCCAATAGACTTAGCAGGAAAGCCGCGATGGTGGCGGCAATAATCGGAGCCATCGATCGCCAACCTTGCCCAAATAGCAAGTGCATTGGTGAACGAATTCCTGCTGCTGTGACTGCCATTAGCAAGAAGGCTTGGGTTGCGTGCCGCGCGGCATCGGTCACAGCCGCGGGAACTGGCAAGAACGAACGAATGGCTCCGAGCAGCAAAAAACCAACCACAAACCACGGCAGCCCAATGCGCGCCCTTTTCTCACCAGTCTCAGCGGGAAACAGCAATGCTACGGCAGCAAGGGCAGGAGCCAGCAACGCCACGCGGGTCAGCTTGACAATAGTGGCTGTTTGTCCCGCTTCTTCGGAAAACGAATAGCCCGCGCCCATGGCCTGCGCGACATCGTGAATTGAGCCACCCACAAGCCAGCCAGCCTGCCGGTCTGTAAATCCGAACAATGATGCGAGTGCCGGATAAAACGACATGGCAAGGGCACTTGCAGCCGAAATAGTCACTAGGACAAGTGTCAGTTGCATTTGACTCGTGCGCTTTTCACCCAAGACGCTCGACAAGGCCAGCGCTGCCGACGCACCGCATATAGCCACGGATCCGCCTGCCAAGGTACCAAAAGCCATGCTGAGACCCATGGCGCGCGCAGTCAGTGCGCCTATACTGGTGACGATAGCAATCATCGCGGCAATCCAGACAAAGCTAGCCCAACCGAGATCGGCAATTTGCCACAAGGTCACCTGCAAACCAGCAAGGACAATGCCCCAGCGCAGGAAGGACTTGGAAGCTAGGCCTAGCCCAGCATGCAACTTCGGATCGGCATTTGCAAAATTGAAAGCCAATCCGATGAGCAGCCCCATTAGCATCAGCGGTGCGCCGTAATGCTCTGACAACCACGCTGCGGCAAGCGATGCGACAATAGTAACCGTCAGCCCGGGGATGAGGGTCCGGATACCGCGCGCTTCTTGTGGCGCATTATCAAGCAAGTCGCCAAAAAGATCAGCGGCAGCGGGTAAGGGCTTTTGGCTCACGCTGCAGCTTTATCCGCTTCGGCGCGGACGATATTGGGCATCAGTAATTGCAACCAGCCCAATGCAATCAGGTAGGACGTCGCCGCAAATAAGAACAGCGGCGCAAATCCGTAGCCTGCGGTCAGGACGATACCTGTGATTTTGGTAATCGCTGCTCCGCCCATATTGCCCATGAATGCGCCGAATGCAGTGACTCGGCCTACTTTTGCGCGGGGGACAACATCGGTGATGGTGGAAAAGATCGAAAGTGAAAAGCCCTGATGCCCGGCCATTACCAACCCCATCATGACTGCCACCGGCCAGAAACTGTTGAGCTCCAAGATCAGAGGCAATGGCAAAACAATTAGCGCCGAAACCAGCATGACCGTTTTGCGCACGCGGTTCACGCTCCAGCCGCTTTCCAAAAGCCGTGTCGAGATATAGCCAGCCAGCAACGCGCCGCCGCCGGAACCTATATATGCAATGGCGAGAGGCACAGCGAGATCTTCGGTCGATAGTTCGTACGTTTTTCGGTAGAAATCGGGCAGCCAAAAACCCAGAAGCCACCATGTCGCATCTGACAGCGCCTTTGCGATCACAATTGCCCATGTGTGAATATTCGTCAGGATTGGGCCATATGAACTGCCGTCGTCATCAGCTTGCAACCGGTCTTCTTGGCGCTCACCCCCAAAAACAACACCCTGCGCGAAAAAGAGCCACAAAGCTAATGTGATAAAGCCACCGATGCCTCCAAATATAAGTGCACCGCGCCAGCCAAAATTGGCCGCCAAAAGCGGAATGAAAAACGGCAGCGAAATTGTTCCGATTCCGGCAATGGCTGTGCCAACGCCAAATGCAAACGAGCGCTTGTCCGCCGGGAACAGCGTTGCGACTGTTTTGATCGTAAGCGGCGTCTGAACCGCTTCGGTAGCGCCAAGGCCAACGCGCGCGACTAACACCTGCCAAGCTGAAATGGCCCAGCCGTGCGCCATCGCAGCAAAGCTCCAGGCGGTAACGCCCGCTACCATCGATTTTCGCACCCCCAACCTGTCAACGAGCCAGCCGGTTACCAAAAAGGCAATGGCTGCGGAAATCTGCGTGTAGAAAGCTAGATCGCCGAAGTCCTTGTCTGTCCAACCAAAGTCCGCAGACATGTCTGGCTTCAGGATTGCAATGATCGGCCGGTCCATCGCATTGAAAATGCCGGCCACACACAAAAGCGCAAACAATATCCAGCGTCGAGCTGGAGTGACCAAAGTCATGCTGTAAACCCGAAGGAGTGCGGACTGCACATGGTAGTTTCCTTACAAAAATTTCGATCCTGAAAAAGTTTGGGCCGGAGGAGTTCCCCCGGCCCGACTTCTACAGTGCGACCCGTAGGACTTTAGTTTCCACCAAAATTCACTTTTGCTACTACACCAAAGTAGCGATCCGCATCACGCGGAATTTGATAACGGTATGCGCCGCTTGGCCCACCTCCCACGATTGTTGCTGCGTAGCTTTGATCGAATAGATTGCGTGCGACAAAGGTGATCTTAAATTTGTCATCTGCATCCACCAAAGCAACCGATGCGTTGAGTATACCGTAGCTATCAATCAAGGCTGCGCGACGGATGACGGGATCAGGGGTCAGAGTCGCGTCTTGGTCCGACTGATAATTGCCCTGAAGACCGAGCGCTACGTCAAAAGAGCTGCCGGTCCGGATGCGGTAATCCAGCGATAGACTGCCTTTGAATTTCGGCGCGTATGGAAGCCGCGTACCGTTTGGAACGATGTCGTTCGGGGTCCGGAGGGCTGGTACTTTAAATTGATCAATTTTTGCGTCAGTATAGGCCGCACCGCCCGAGATGGTAAAATCACGTGACGGCCGGTAGCTCAAGTCGACTTCCACACCGCGTGTCGAGACTGAGCCTGCATTTGTGAAGCGGCCAATAACGCTTGTTACACCGTTGATCACCAAAGTGTCGGGGTTGTTTGCTTGGAAATTTTCATATTTGGCATAGAAACCAGCGAGGTTGAGCGTCAATGCGCCACCCATGAAGCTGTTCTTCAGGCCGATTTCATAAGCATTTGACGTTTCGGGTTCCAGTGCCTTCAATCCAGTCGGCTGAAGGTTGAAAAACAGGTTGAATGCCGGTCCCTTATAGCCGCGGGTATAAGTCGCATAGCCAGTCATATCTTGACTGAAATCATATTGCAGACCCGCCTTACCAGAAAAATTATCGCTGGTCGTTTTGGTCTGCAAAGGAACGCCGTTGGTGAACGGTGCAGCAGCCGATTGCGCTGCGGTAAGTGCGGTCCCCAGAGCAACGAGACGGTTGTACTCTGCCAATACGCCCGCATCAAATGGTGGCTGCGAGGCGCGGTTTCCGGGACTGGTCACGCGAATGAACGAGACATCGATCTGATCGGATGTATAGCGCGCACCCGCGATAACGCGGAGATCATCAGACAGATTGAATGTGCCTTGGCCGAAAACTGCCATATTCTGCGCCTTGGCATCATAAGTGGCGCGTCCAAATGCCGTGACAGACGGTGCAGCCAAAGTGCTGCTACAAGGGGTCAGGGAAGTCGTCGGAATTACCGCTCCGGTGGCAGCGGCACAGATCACATTGTCGCGTTGGAAAATGCGCTTCGTATATGTGTTGGAATAATACAGGCCCAGAACATAATCAAAAAACTGGTTGCCAGGCGACGTTAGCCGCAATTCCTGACTGAACGTATGTCCGGTTTGTGGACCCGTGTCGTGCGATTGCGGTGAGTTGATATAAGCGGTGGGATAAAAGTCGCCATCGCGGATTTCGTTGTTGGCAAAGTTCCGCCACGCCGTGATCGACGTTACTGTTTGCGTGCCCAACTCAATATCGGCTTGAGCGGAAAATCCGTATCCAGTTTCGATGGTTTGCGTAATCAAATTCTGATTGATTGTGCGGGTTTTGTCGCCTTGCAGCTTCGGCAATACGGTTTCAATTAGCGCGAGGTTCGCCGCGTTCACTACACCGGGAGTTGTGCTGGTCGCACCAAATAGAGGTGCACCGCCAATGACGTCGGCACAGCAGTCATCATTATTTTTATGGTAATCCCCAATCAGGGTAAGCTTAACCGTTTCGCTGGGCTCCGCTTCAACAATCGAACGAATGCCCCAGTGCTTCAAGCCGTTAACGCGGCGATTTACACCGGGCGCGACATTGAAAATATTGCCGTCATATTTGTTGTAAAATGCGGTTGTCCGGCTGCGGACTTTGGCCCCGAGGGGTAGATCAACCGAACCGCGAACCCGGTATTCGTTGCCGTTGTTGAAGTAAAATGCGCCCTCCAATTCAGCGCCAACTGTGTCGCTTGGTCGGCGTGATGTGATGTTGATCACACCGGCGCTAGCGTTACGGCCAAACAACGTGCTTTGTGGGCCGCGCAAAACTTCGATCCGCTCAATGTCGACCAAATCGGTGAAAGCTTCTGCAGACCGGCTGAAGACTACGCCGTCCAGCACGGTCGAAACCGTTGGATCAAAAGCAATCGAAAGGCTGGTTGTGCCAAGTCCGCGGAGAAACAGGGTCTGGTTTAGCGCTGTACCGGCTTTAACAAAGTTGAGCGAAGGGACTAGCTGCGTTGCACCTTCCAAGCTGGGTTTGCCACTGTTGGCAACGGCTTCCCCGCCAATAACCGAGACGGCCAAAGGCACATCTTGCAAACGTTCTTGGCGCTTTTGTGCCGTAACGATGATCTCCGTTGGCGCAGTTTCATCTTCTGCTGCCTCTTGAGCCCAGGCTGGCATTGAGGTCATGCTTAATGCAAGAATGCTTGTGGCTGTAACGAATGAGAACTTCATGTTTTCCTCCCTTGGAATGCCCCCGATTTACGGGCAACAATTTCTGACATCGCTGTCATATTTTTTGACGCTATCACTTTTGACTGCGCATTGGAAGTGACTTTGCTAGAGCCCCAATTCTGTCATTTCGACGACGCGCTTTTCTTTGGCACTGATTTCGGCAGCCGCACCAATCGCGACGGCGCGTAAGCCGTCTTCGGCTGTGACCTGAACCGGACCGTTGCCTTTTGCCGCATCAATGAATGCTGCGTGTTGATAATAGATCGAGCCGTGGTGCGTGCCAGCTTGCAGGGCGGCGGCATCGACTTCGATTTCCATGCGTTCGGGCGCCTTGGCTTGCATAAAGCCCGTGCGCGGTGAATGAACAATCACGCTTTCGGGGATCAACATATCCAGCCGCGCTTTATCACCCACGGCAGTGATTTCTTCCTGATTTTCTGCGCCGTCTGCGAACATGCACAGATCAAGCATTGCACGCACTCCATTGGCGAATTCCACTGTGGTGTAACTATTGTCGATGATATCGGGCGTGCGCCCATCGTAGCGTTCATCCAAATGGTTCACATCCATCGCGCCTGAACAATATACACGCACGGGTTCCGATTGTACGAGCAGCCGCATCAGGTCGAAAAAGTGACAGCATTTCTCCACCATCGTTCCGCCCGTATTTTCGGCGAAGCGGTTCCAGTCACCGATCTTGGGTAAAAAAGGAAATCGGTGCTCGCGCATGAACAGCATCTGCAACCGCCCCATCCGCTGCGCATGTACCTGTTTCACAAATTCAACAGCAGGCGGCATGAAGCGGTACTCCATGGCTGTCCAGAAAATGCCTTTATGTGCCGCGGCTTTGTCGCGGATCCAGCGGGCATCATCGAGCGTGGTCGCCAGCGGCTTCTCGCACAAGATATGCAGATCGGTATCGAAAAAGGGTTCGATCACTTTGCGGTGCGTGAAATTGGGGCTGGAGATAATGACTGCATCCAATTCGTCGTCCGCTGCAAGTCCCGCAGAGTCGCTATAAACTCGCACGTCACCGCGTCCTAGTGTAGCTTTGGTCATGGCAATGCAGTCGGGCACAGGATCAGATATCGCTACGATTTCGGCATCGGGAAAAAGCTGCAAATTGCGGATATGCTCCTGCGCTATCATGCCGCATCCTATTATCCCGTATCGCATTTGCTCTTCCCTTCTCGATATTCACCGCTAAATGTGACAGCGATGTCAGAAATAGCTCTCTCACCCGATTCGCGTCCGCTTGGCAAGAGCGGACTTATGGTTTCACCCATAGCCTGGGGCATGTGGCGCTTTGAGGGCGACGATGTCAAATTGGCGCGTGAAAAGGTGGAGGCCGCTTTTGAAGCAGGCATAACCCTGTTTGATACCGCAGACATTTATGGCGCGGATACCCCTGCAGGCTTCGGTTCCTCAGAAACTTTGCTGGGAAAGGTTTTTGCCGACGCCCCCCATTTGCGCGGAAAAATGGTGTTGGCATCAAAGGGTGGGATCGTCATCGGCATACCCTATGATCAAAGCCGTTCTTATATAGCCTCTGCCATTGATGCTTCGCTGAAACGGTTGGGCGTTGACCATATCGACCTTTGGCAAGTCCACCGCCCGGATGTCTTGACGCACCCAGCCGAGTTAGCAAAGGCACTGGAAGCGGCGAAGGCAGCGGGAAAGATCGGTTCGATCGGTGTTTCGAATTTCACGATTGCGCAAACCCAAGCGCTGATGCGTTATCTGGACAGTCCTTTAACCTCAATACAGCCTGAACTATCTGCGCTGACCCTTGATCCTATTGTCGATGGCACGCTGGACATGGCGATGGCCGATAATTTGGCTGTGCTTGCCTGGTCGCCCTTGGGGGGTGGCCGCATAGTCAATCCCGGGACCGATCGGGAAAGGGCAGTGGCTATTGCATTGCAGGCAGAAGCGGATAAGCAGGGCGTTTCTTTGACTGCTGTGGCTGTCAGCTGGATCATGGCGCATCCTTCCCGCGCCATTCCGATCATCGGCTCGCAAAACCCGGATCGCATCCGCGCCGCTGGCGAAGCGTTGAAGGTAAGATGGACACGATCTAGTTGGTACGCGGTATATGTCGCAGCACGCGGAGAGCCGCTGCCATGATTCCCCCTTGCGAGATCAGCTGGTTTTCCGCGCTGTGCGATGACGACTATGAATTTCTGGGTGTCCCCGATCCGGCATTGGCCTCCAGCTGGGAACATTGCCGCGATATCGTGCAAGCCGCAGAAAAAAACGGCTTTGATAATATCCTGCTGCCATCGGGCTACGCGCTTGGCATTGACACAACCGCCTTTGCTGCAGCCATTGGCGCGATCACGGAACATATTCGGCTGCTGATGGCAGTGCGTATTGGCGAAAGCTGGCCACCGCAATTGGCCCGGCAGATCGCCACGCTCGATCGTATCTTGGGCGCAACACAAAACGGTGCACCGCGCATGACGGTAAACATCATCTCATCCGATTTGCCCGGCGATAAGCTGGACAGTGAACCGCGCTATCGCCGGACGGTTGAGGCGATGAAGATATTGAAAACGTTACTCAATGGCGAACATCTCTCGCACAAGGGCGAGTTTTGGAACCTTGATCTCGATCCTCCGCGCATTGGAACGCAAAACGGCAAATGCCCTCCGCTCTATTTTGGCGGCTTGTCACCAGCTGCGAAGGAAGCCGCTGCTGAAGGATGTGATGTCTATCTGATGTGGCCCGAAACGGTGCAGGGCGCAAAAGACCTTATCGCCGATATGACAGCGCGCGCTGCCAAATATGGCCGGACCCTGAAATATGGTTTTCGTGTGCATGTTGTGGTACGTGAAACAGAAGCGCAGGCCCGCGAAGCCGCCGGCCGGCTGCTCTCCAAACTGGATGCCGATACGGGCGCTGCTATCCGTGCCAAATCGCTCGACAGCCAATCCGCCGGGGTCGCGCATCAAGCAGAACTTCGCGAAGCTGCCTCTGCCAATGACGGCTATATTGAGGATAATCTTTGGACCGGGATCGGTAGGGCCCGTTCCGGCTGCGGTGCAGCCATCGTCGGCGATCCCGATCAAGTGCTGGCAAAGCTGAATGCCTACCGAGAAATCGGCATGGAGGCGTTTATCCTGTCAGGTTATCCGCATATCAATGAATGTGATCTGTTCGCGAAATATGTACTTCCGCGCGTCAACCACGGCCCACTGATGCTCGGCTGACAAGTGTGAAATCGAGTTGCACCTGTTCGGATTTTTCGGATAGCAACAAATCTGTCGCGGCATAGGCTAAGTCACGGACCGGCTGGCGGATAGTGGTCAGTGGTGGCCAGACCACCGCTGCCAGATCTGTATCGTCGAAACCGGCAACCGATAGCTGACCCGGCACGTCAATACCCAAACGGTGTGCCGTTGCTAAAACTCCTGCCGCCATATCATCGCTTGATGCAAAAATAGCGGTGGGCGGCACGGGCAGGGCAAGCAGTTCTCCTGCAGCTTTTGATCCCGATGTGAAGTCATAGTCGCCCTGACGTAAGAGCGCAGGATCAAAATCTATGCCCGCAACTTTTAGAGCGGCTTTAAAGCCCGCCAGTCGCCGCGCGCTGGTGGCAAAACGTTCACTTCCCGCAATAAAGCCAATGTGCCTGTGGCCCTTCGCGATTAGATGCGCGGTCATGGCCTGCGCGCCAGCGGACTGATCTATAGATGCAGAAGCGACTGCTACATCCGTTTGGGCAGGTGAAATCATGGAATATGGCAAGCTGCGCGCTTTCAACATGTCGCGCACGCCCGCGTTTTCGGTGAATGGTGCAGTGAGGATAACGCCGTCCAATTGCGCTTGGTCGATCAGCGCCTCGATTTCGGCGAGGGCAGCCGGCGTGCCTGACGCGCACGGCTGCGCGATCATCCGGTATCCTTGCTCGGCACAGCTCGCCATTACGCCTGCCTGAATGTTCTGTGCGAAATAGGGGCTAGGGTTTTCATATATCAGCGCGATTTGAAATGACCGCTTGCCCGCGAGTGCCCGCGCGGCGAAATTGGGTTTATAGCCAAGCTGTTTGACGGCCCGTTCGACTTTTTCTTTTAGCACTGCCGAAACATAACGTTCGCCATTCAGCACGCGCGACACCGTTTTGGTCGAAACCCCTGCTGCCTTTGACACGTCTTGTATCGTTAATCCCAATTGCCCGAACCCCGCCTGAATTTTGAGCCTGCTATTTCTTGATATGACATAAGCCAGCGGCACCCGCACTTTTTTTATACAAAAAATTGCTGATCGGCCAAGAGCGGCGGATTTCCGGTGAAGTTGATTCTGTGGCGCACATTATCACTGAAACTTCCCAAAATCAGACAGTTCGCATCGGAGCTTTCTGTGCCTTGTCCGGTTTTACTTGA
Source organism: uncultured Alphaproteobacteria bacterium (assembly GCA_963763915.1). Classification (GTDB taxonomy): domain Bacteria; phylum Pseudomonadota; class Alphaproteobacteria; order Sphingomonadales; family Sphingomonadaceae; genus Sphingorhabdus_B. Next base: position 155,293 of record CAVXQH010000001.1, on the reverse strand, counting down.
AACTCGAGCCAATAATCACGATAATATTCCCATGCGGCTATAGCGCCGTGTTTTGAGGAGTAGATTCGATGGCTGAATGGCTTGATCCACAGCAAAAGCAGCAACAGGCCGGTTTCGGTTCGGTTGGTGCGTCAACGGGTGCAGTCGCCTATGATGAAGGCCTGCGCTCGTATCTTCTGAAAGTTTATAATTACATGGCATCGGGCGTGCTGTTGACCGGTATCGTGGCGATGCTGTTCGCGCGCAGCGGCATGGCCGCAGAAGTCATGTCTGGCGGATTGCTGCGCTGGGTTATTATCCTGTCGCCGCTGGCAATCATGCTTGTGATGAACTTCGGCATCAACAAGCTGTCGACGGGCGCATTGCAAGGCCTTTTCTGGGCTTTTGCTACGCTTATGGGGCTGTCGATGTCGACGATTTTTCTGGTGTTCACAGGCGCGTCGATTGCTTCAACTTTCTTCGCTTCGGCAGCGGCCTTTGCGGGCCTTAGCCTCTATGGCTACACCACAAAGCGCGATCTTAGCGGAATGGGGAGCTTCCTGATCATGGGGCTCGTCGGGTTGATCGTGGCTTCGTTGATCAACATGTTCCTGAAGTCACCGGCGCTTTATTGGGCGATTAGCTCTATCGGCGTACTGATATTTGCCGGGTTGACCGCTTATGACACGCAAAAGATCAAGAGCATGTACCACTATGTCAAGGGCAGCGACATGATGGGCAAAACCGCGATCATGGGTGCGTTGACGCTCTATCTCGATTTCATCAACATGTTCCAGTTTTTGCTGAGCTTCATGGGTGATCGCGACTGAGTTCTTAGTTGTCTGAAAAAATTTGGAAGGCCTGGCGGGAAACCGCCGGGCCTTTTTTTTTGCCCAATGGTCTAATATCGCTTTATTTTTAGCCAAAGCTCGTGTTGAATTGGGTTAGGCAGGAATTGGGGGTAAAAATGGGTCGTACGCGCAAAGCATTGGCATGCATATACACGTTTGCAGTGGTTGCAGCGGCAACACAGGTTGATGCGCGCAAAAAGGTGCCACCGCCGCCGCCGCCACCAACACAAAAGGCATGTTCTACCGGCTTTCCCGGGGCTGCTCCAGTGATTGTGCCGATTGCCCAAAAATGTCCGCTCCCCACGCATAAAACTTGCTGGGACGGACAGGTATACCCGTTCGAGAAGCGCTGCGCATTGCAGTATAAGCCTTATCCTCCGGGTTGGGCGACGCCCGCGACCAAATTACCGGCGCGGACGCTAGACAATATGAAATGGGTGACACCCAACGCGGATCTTAATGATGAAAACACGATTTGGCGGTTCCGCATCGCCATGAATGTTGCCGCGCTTAACTGCCAAGGTCCCGTTTGGGATCCGGTTGCGCCGCAATATAGCCAAATGTTGACCATCCACTCGGCCAGACTAGCAGCGGCCAATACCGCCATAAACAATGAATATCTTGCCGGGAAATACGGCGCAGGAGGCATAAAGCTTCGCGATAAGCAAAGCACAGACCTTTACAACTGGTTTGCTTTGCCGCCGGTTAAGCGCCAGTTCTGCGATTTCGCTCTTGCCAAGACCGCGCAGGCCGCTTTGGTTCCTGTAGCTGATTGGTTGCCATTTAGTCGTACCTCGCTCGCCGAAGCGGACGGCATATTCCAGAAATTCTACAGCGATTATGCGCAGTATCAGCTTGATATTGAAGAATGGTACACGTTGCATCCCGAGGACCGTCCACCGCCTCCGCCCCCGCCGCCGGTCAAAAAACCGGTAAAGAAAAAGGCCACCGCCAAAAAGGCACCAGTGAAAAAGAAATAGCTGGTAGCCATATCCAGCTGGCCAGGTATCAAGCCATCTGGATATAGTCACGCATGGCATTGGCTTCGGTTTCAATCCGGTCGATGCGGTGCTTGACCAGGTCGCCAATGGAAACCAACCCGATAAGCATGTCGTTTTCGACAACGGGCAAGTGCCGGATACGGCGCTTTGTCATCAGCGAGAGCGCTGACAGCACGGCAACATGCTGCTCCACGGTAATCGCGGGGGATGTCATGGCATCGGCCACTTTGCTGTCGAGTATTGCGGGGCCATTGCGGGCTAAGCCGTAAATCAAGTCGCGTTCGGAAAATATACCAACGACCCGACCCTGTGACACCACGGGCAACGCGCCGATCCGCTTTTCGGCCAGCAGCGCTGCGACCGCAGCAACGCTGTCTTCGGGTGAAGCTGTTATTACCGTTGCCTGGGTTTGTTGGATGATTGCAGCGATTGTCATCGCACCCTCCTCTTTTGATGGTTGCGAACCCGTGGCGATAGTAACATAAGTAAGCGCATGACCAAAATCTCTCCGCTTGATGACCCAATCTATGCCAGCTTTGCCTGGGCGCGATACCGGCGGCTGATGCTTTGGATGTTTGCATTCACTTTGCTGGTGACGGCTTTGGTGCTGGGAATTTTTTACTGGAACAACGGTCTGGTTTCGATCCATTTCTATATCGCGACAGCCGGTGCTATCATTGCGTCTTTGCTGCTGGCTTCGGCCTTGATGGGATTGGTCTTTCTGTCGAGCGGAACAGGGCATGATGAAGCAATTGAAGATCCGTTTGAAGAGGGGGAAGAGAATTGAGTGACGGTGCAAATCCGCAAACCGAAGAGCGTACGCCGGTTCTCCGCGTTGTGCCCGGGCCTACCGACATCAACGCCAATGGCCATATCTTCGGCGGCTGGGTGTTGAGCCAAATGGACATTGCCGGTGGCATAGTGGCGCGCCGCGTTGCAAAAGGCCCGTGTGCTACGGTGTCGATCAATGCGATGGACTTCATAGCGCCGATCCACTTACGCGATATCATTTCGGTATACGGCGAAGTTGCGCGGACAGGGCGGACTTCGGTCGGAATAAAGATTGAAGTCATAGCGACGCGCGGCGATGATCAGGAACAGATTAAGGTAACCGAGGGCCTGTTCACATTTGTAGCGCTTGATGAGAACCACCGACCAAGGGCAATACCTGAGTAAGAGAGCTCAAACTGAACCGATCACTGCAGCTTGACTGAATATGTAAAGCTGATCTCGCCATTTGCCGGGATGGTGCCTTTCCATGTCGGGATGCCGTCGATCCGCTTGATGCCGGATGGCTTGCCATCGATTTCAAACGGGATTTCAACCTCCGCGCGCACCGCAGTGTCTCGCGCATTGGTGATCTTCACGGCGTAGCTTTGCCGCTTCTTGGTTGTACTGGTCTCGTTCACAAACACCCGAACGTCTGGAGAAAATCCCGCAAAAAGCTCAACTTTTTCGCCGACCGCACGGTCTTTCAGTGTACCGCGATCCTGCGTGACCAAAGGTCCGTAGCTGCTGTCTTCAAACAGCATGACCTGACCCGAAGGCATCGGCAGGCCGAGGCCTTTCTCCTTCTTGTTTTCACCTTTCAGGATGATGCTCATCGGCGCGCCCTCGGCGTATCCTTCCGATGTATCGGATTTGTATATCCGTTCAAACTCGGCGTCCGGTTTGACGATCATCGCAACTTGCTTTTGCCCTTTGGCATTGACCGAAACCGGTTCGGGCACGCGGTAAAGCTTTAAGTCGCCCAGGTCTTCCTGCTGCGCAACAACAGCAGCCACGGGCATCGCGGATTTGCGGGAAAGCCTATCTGCACTGACCACTGAAATCGGCACCGCCATCTCCATCATTGGCGGCGGCGGCGGCGGTGACGGATAAGCATCATAAACATCGCGGCCGTTCCCGCGTTCGGGCACTTCGTCGGTACGCTGGTCTGGCCAGCATTGATAATATAGATACTGTACCGGGGCCGCAGGTCCGCGGTAGCCACCATTTACGCGGTTCGGATCCCCGGCAATCGCCATCAAGTTGGCGTTCGCGAACCCGATGGTGCCACCGTTCGCAACGGTCAGCCAGGCAAAGATGTCTACCTTGCTCTTTTCCAGCGGCTCGGACTTTGTCACTTGCGCGACATAGTTGGCCTGCCAGTCAAATCCGCCAGCCATATATGTCAGCGTGAGCTTCGCGGTAACCGCCTTGTCGCTCTGTGTGATCACGGAAAGCGTTGGCTTGGCAGATAAATTCGCCGGTACCCCGGGATATTTCATCGTTTCGGGCAAGCCACCGCATTTCAGCGCCTCAAATCCCTTTTCTGTCTGTACTATCACCCCTCCGTTCGGACCAGACGTGACGATAGCCTGCTCTTTGGTGACTTTGCCGGTTTTCTCGTTGGTGCGCGACAGCGTGACTTCACGCTTTAAATAGGCATCGACCAAGCCAAAGGGTGACAGCAAGCGTGCATCGCGGTTCTTTTCCTTCACGCCCTTGGGCAGACCAGTAACAATAGCGCTTTCGGGATACATGCCGTCGGCGACAGCTTGAAAGCGGATAAGCGTTTCGCCAGCCGGGATGGTCACCGTGCGCGTCTCGGTAACAAGCGCATAGCCCGCAGGCCACCATGTCTGGATTGGCTGGTTTCCCCGAGGACCATAACGATAGACCGTAAGCGAAACCGCCTCGGGCTCTTCCGACACGACCAGTTGCTGCGCGCCGACGGGCACGCCAAGCAACACTAGGCAAAGGGCAATCAGCCCACGCACTTCTTAGTACCGGCTGTCAAAAGTGGCGGTCAGGCTAGATGTACCGTTGGCTGGCACCGGTACGCTCCACTCGACACGGTCGGCGGAGACGCGCGTTCCTTTCAGGCTCTCTTCGGTGATGCGAACATCACCCCAAAGGCCGGATTGGCCAAGGTCGACCGTGACCGCTTGCGGCCTCGCATTGGTAAAGTCATAGCGCATTTTCGTGCGCCAGCGGTTGCCACCGATTTTGGTGCGTTCTTCAACCACCGTTTTGACTTTGACGTCGAAAGCTTCCCCGGTGCGGATCGACATGCTGCTGCCCATCGGAGTATTCTCGATCGCGCTTTCGCCAATGAACTGCGGGTCGCCGCGTTTGTCACGCATATAGACCCGCATTGTACCGCGCGGTAACTGATCACCGAGACCTCCACCTTTGCTCGTCGAAAATTTAAGCACCGATGATGCGCTGGCGGCCTCGGTGGTGGAGAGCCACCCCGCGTTATACTCGTAAGTCTTCTTTGCTGGAGCGGCCTTCACATCAAGGAAGCTTACCTGCTTTTGCTGGGCATTGGACACTGTGGTGCGCTCTGCCAGCGGATAGAGATAATAGTCACCGAGCCGTTCGCGGTCACCGCTTTCGGTGCCGGCTTCGTCAATAGTGCCGGTTCCCTGGCCGCCATAATAACCGCCTTTATAAGCACGTCTGCCGCCGCCGCTATTGGGATCACCCGCAACCAGCAGAACCTTTGCGTTGCTGTAATCCGTGCCGCTATTGTTCGTCAACGTGACCCAGCCTTGCACGTCAATCGTCTGCTTTGCATCGTCGAACAACGTTACATAGTCGGCATTCCAACCAAGCGATGGGGTCAAATAGGTCAGCGTCGCCGGAGTCATCCCGCCGCGTGATTCCATCGTAACTGAAAGAGTGGGGCGCGCGCGCAAATTGGGCGGGACCTTGTCGAAAATCACGCGCACCGGCAGACCGTCATCGCGCAGTACTTCAATTGTGTCGCCAATTTGCAGCACAACGCCGCCATTTGCCGCAAGCACCTTGGCACGCACACGGTTCTCCGCACCATTGGCCGGATTGATGCGGACCAGCGTGATGGTCTGACCCACGGCCTTCTCCATCAGCTTTGCAGGGGTCAGCAGGTCATAGTCGAAATTCTGTTCGACGATGCCGATACCCGGACCGGTCAGAGAGACTGTTTCTGCACGGATTTGCGCGGATACATCGGGAAAGTCTTGCTTCGATCGGCCAGCGGGCAGGTTGATCCTCCGGCTGTCCTGAACCAACGCCTGGCCATTATTGTAAATCGTTATTGCGACGTCACCCTGCGCCGTGTCCCCGCCTGGTACTGCAACACTTGTTGCCGATTGCGCCCCCAACATCGCCGGACTGCCCAGCAAAACAAACGCGATTCCGCCACTCTTGATGGCGGATAAACCGTTGCGCATAGTCTCTCTCCCTTTGACCGATTAAGTCAAAGGATGGCGTATAATTTTCAACATTGCCAGAGGATTAATTGGGAATGGTTTTGCAAACCGAATTATTCGGCGGCGGCTACGACGTCCTCGTCATTGGCTGACTTTGCGCGGCGGGCACGGCTGCGGGTTGCTTTAACGGGCGCCTCCTCGCTGTCGCTCAAGGTCGCTGTTGCAATCGAGGGCGGCAGTACCGCGAGATCAAGCCCACCTGCATTATCAGGAGCTTCATCACGTTCTTCGCTATGGTGGCGGCGAGGCGGACGGCGCTCGTTGCCGCGTTCGGGACGCTCAGCCCGTTCGTTACGATCGTTATTGTTTCTTGCGTTACGGTCGTTTCGCGGACGACGATCCTGACGCGCTGCGGTCTCGCTTTCCGCATCGCTATCTTGGGGATCATTGCCCGAAGCAACTGCGTCAAGCTCTTCGCCAGAATCGTCGCGTGTATCGTCGCGCTCTTCATCGCGCCATTCGTCACGCGGACGGCGTTCTTCCTGACGCGCTTCCTGACGCGAACGGAAATCGGCAAGCACGCGGAAATAATGGTCGGCAAATTGCAGATAATATTCGGCATTTACACGGTCGTCATTATGCTGGGCGTCCGAAGCAAGCTTCTTGTACTTTTCCAGCATTTGCGAGGCATTGCCGCGCGCGCGGTTGTCGATAGCGTTCTGATAATCAACGCCCGATCGGTTGTTGTTCTGCGGACGGTTGTTGTTGTTACGACCGCGACGCCGGTTGTTGTTATTCTGTTGCCGGTTATTATTCATCTAGGATGATCACTTTTCCGTATGTGTAAATAGATTGCGGCCCCTGCCTATTTTCAGGCTTGCGTACAGACCCATCTGCAACGCTCTTTTCCATCTTCGCTGGGGGCGGTTCCGTGCAATCTCCCAATTTGGGACGCCCCGCACAGGAACGAGTCTGCACTAACCGCTGATTCCCCATATTCCAAGCAGAATTTTAGTCTACGCCGCCCTTTTGAGGACCAAAGCGCGCGGATTTCCCGACAAGTCGAGCCGCAGGGACGGTTCTAAGCCCGCGTTCCTTGCCAAATTGCTAACGCTGTCGGCCTGGTCAAAGCCAATTTCGAAGATTGCGGTGCCCCCGACCGATAGCAGGTTGGCCATAGCAGGTAGCAATATCCGGTAGTCATCAAGCCCGTCGCTACCGGCGAACAGAGCATTATGCGGCTCGTGCTGCGCCACCATCTCGTCGAGCGATGTCCCGTCCGCGATATAGGGCGGATTGGCGAGGATCAAGTCGAAGGGCGCGGGCAGCGCAGCCAGCCAGCCATCCACTCGCCAGTCGATCAGCACTAGATTGGTACGGTCATTGAAGCCGCAAATTTCGGCGTTTTGCTTGGCGACCGCCAGCGCGGCTTTGCTGGCATCGATGCCAATGCCGGTCGCAGTGGGAAACGCAGAAAGCGCGGCCAAGAGCAACGCGCCCGATCCCGTGCCGAGATCAAGAATAGTGGCTGGCGCGGCGCGATCTGCAAAGGCTGAGACGGACGCATCGATCAGCGTTTCGCTATCGCTTCGCGGGATCAGGACGTCAGTGGTGATGAGCAAATCGAGGTCCCAAAACGCCTGACGTCCGGTGATATAGGCAACTGGCTCGTGACCCTGTCGCCGTGCGATCATCGCGTCATATCCCGCAGGCATTTCGAGTTCGGCACATTTTACGAGCATCTCCATCCGCTCCAGTCCGAGCGCATGCGCCGCCAATAGCTCTGCATCGAGACGCGGGGTGTCGCTAACGCCGACCAGCTGCTCTGTTGCGGCACGAATCGCAATTGTTGCGTTTTTTGTGGACGAAACGGGCAGCGCAGAATCCTTTTCCGGCGATCGAGTTAAGCTGTGGGCTTGTAGCGTCTCGACCAGAAATATTCGCGGCTGAAAAGCAGTTTTTCCGATCTACCGTTATGCTTGCTCCGCCATAACGTATTTGGCAAAGGTGGATTGCGGCAGGGGGTAGGGCCATGAACGGGTTTGAGTTTATATTCACGTTATTCGGGCTGTTGCTCGGGTTGGCACTGGCCGAGGGGCTGAGCGGACTGGCGCGCGCGTTAAAGGCGCGAAGCCGCGTTCGCATCGGCTGGCCCACCACACTGCTTGGCCTGTTCGTATCCTGCGACGTGGTGACATTCTGGATTTACGGGTGGAGCCTGCGTGACAAGCTAACCGTCAGCTGGCCAGTGCTGTTCAGTGGCTTTGTCGTCACCGCCATCTATTATGTCGCGGCTTCTTTGGTGTTCCCCGACGACGCGGAGGATTGGGCGGATTTGGACGGCCATTTTGACCGGCACTACCGGAAAGTCATAGGGGGAGTTTTCGTGGCTAATGTCGCGCTGTTCGCGGTGGTTGCGCACTTCGCCGGCTTCCCGCACTTTAACAGTGTGCGGGTGATAATCATTGTTTGGTCGTTCTTCCCGGTAGCATTGTTGGCGCTTTTCACGAATGATCGCCGCATAGTGTTGGGGTGCTTGCTGTGGCTGCTAATGCTATATCCGCTTTCGACGGTTTGGCAGTAACAGAGTGCTATAACCCCAACGCTGCCCGCATTATTTGGAATATCGTGTTTTGCTCGATCGTCCCTTTGAACAAATGGGCTTTTGGTCCTGTGGCGCGCGCCATCACGTCTTCGCCGCCGTGGGTTTCGCTGCTCAGCTCGACCAAGGACTGTTGCTTGTAATCCAGCGCCTGCGTGTCTTGGCTTGCGGGGTCCAGGCGCGGCGTTTCCTTTACTGCTCCCGGGCCATTGGCATAGCCGAGCGTGGTATAGCCCTTGCCGTCCTTTGCTTTGGTCGGTTTGCCATTTTCATCGGCAACAACGCCTAAGATAGCATTTCCACGATGGGGATAGCCGGACATAGTGAAGGTGTGGCTATGATCGGACGTCACAACGATCAGTGTGTCAGACAAGTCGACGCTATCCATTGCGGCTTTCAGCGCTTGGTTGAGCGCAACGCTATCTTGCAACGCGCGCCGCGCATTGCCCGCGTGGTGGGCGTGGTCGATCCGCCCGGCCTCAACCATCAGAACATAGCCTTTACGGTTCTTGGAAAGCACGCCAATCGCCTTACGGGTCATCTCGGCGAGCGACGGCTCTTTGCCGCCCGATGCAGTCCGGTCCGCCTCAAATTGCATATGTGAAGGTTCAAAAAGGCCAAGTAACTTGCTTGCCTTTTTTGTTTCGACTGCGTTGAAGCCCTCGCTATTCCAAACATATTCGCCGTTCGGGTTGGCGGCTTTCCATACGGCGGTCAGGTCTTTGCCATCAGCGCGCTTGCCCTTTCCGGTCGTATATTCGGGGTCGGTGACGCTGCTTGGCAGGAAATGCGCGCGCCCACCGCCGAGCATCACTTCCAGACCGTTGCCGTGCGGCCACTCGACCATTTGCCGCGCGATGTCGGTGCAACCCGCTTGCTTGGCCGCGGCAGGCATATTGGCGTCGACCTCCCAATTGCGCTGGGCTGTGTGCGCGTAAGCAGAGGCAGGCGTGGCGTGGGTAATCGTCGCGGTGGATACGATGCCGGTGGCATAGCCTTTGTCCTCGGCAATTTCGAACAGAGAGGGCACGCTATAGGGTTTAGTGGCTATGCAATCATTCTCGGTAGCCTCGGGGCCAACGCCGATTACCCCGTTCTTTGTTTTTACGCCCGCGACAATGGCGGTCGCGGTTGGCGCGCTGTCGGCCACTTGAGCGTCATGCGAATAAGTTTTGACAAGGGCAGCATACGGCAGCTTGTCCATTTGCGCGACATAGGATTCGCCGTCGAGGCCCTGCTGTTGGCCTTCAAAAATGCGGCCAGCGGTCAGCGTGCTGACGCCCATGCCGTCGCCAATGAAGATGATGACATTGCGCGCCTTTCGGTTATTTGGCTTATCGGCTTGCAGGCGTTTCAGTTCGGCTGCTCCGGCCTTAAGATAGCCGTCGCTGGTGTTGATCGGCGGTTTAGCGGGGGCGGGAGCGGGGGCGGTTTGGGCCAAAACGGGAGTGGTAGCCGCGATCAGGCTTGAAGCCGCCAGCAAATAAGACAACGTGTTCACAGCAAATCTCCCTAAATATGTACTTCGTAATCGCGGTTTATGTTTGCGCAATTATGACAGTGCCTCGCCATATTGTCACTTCGCCCGATCCAACATTGGCTTAAGATAATGGCCGGTAAAGCTCGCCGCGACCTTGACCACTTCTTCGGGCGTTCCTTCGGCGACAATCTCGCCCCCACGCACCCCGCCCTCGGGGCCAAGGTCGATGATCCAGTCGGCGGTTTTAATGACGTCGAGATTATGTTCGATAACCACGACGCTATTGCCTTGCTCAACCAGGCGGTGAAGGACTTCGAGGAGTTTTCTCACGTCTTCAAAATGCAGGCCAGTTGTTGGCTCATCGAGGATATAGAGCGTCTGTCCGGTGGAGCGGCGCGACAGCTCCTTGGCGAGTTTCACCCGCTGCGCTTCGCCGCCCGAAAGCGTCGTCGCTTGCTGCCCGACCTTCACATAGCCAAGGCCAACTTCATAGAGCATCGCCATTTTGTCCCGGATCGGGGGCACGGCCTTGAACACTTCGACCGCATCTTCCACGGTCATGTCGAGCACGTCAGCAATGCTCAGGCCCTTCCACTTCACCTCAAGTGTTTCGCGGTTGTAGCGCTTTCCATTGCACTCTTCGCAGGTGACATAAACGTCGGGCAAGAAGTGCATTTCGATCTTGATCAACCCGTCGCCGCTGCACATTTCGCAGCGTCCGCCCTTTACGTTGAAAGAAAAGCGCCCGGGCTTGTAACCGCGCGCTGCGGATTCCGGCAGCTGCGCAAACCAGTCACGGATATTGGTGAAGGCGCCGGTATAGGTTGCCGGATTTGATCTGGGTGTCCGGCCAATGGGCGATTGGTCGATGTCGATAACCTTGTCGCAATGCTCCAAGCCTGTGACCTTGTCATGCGCGCCCGCGATTACCCGTGCACCATTGAGTGAGCGCGCAGCGGCGGCGTAGAGCGTGTCGATCGTAAAGCTCGATTTGCCCGAACCCGAGACACCGGTGATGCAGGTAAAGGTGCCCAGGGGAATACTCGCCGTGACATTCTGTAAATTGTTCGCGCGTGCACCGTGGACGGTCAGCTTCTTCTTGTTACCTTTGCGGCGCGTCTTGGGGATTGCAATTTCGCGGGTGCCATTAAGGTAATCGGCGGTGAGCGATCCTTTGGCTTTCAGAATCTTGTCGAGCTTGCCTTCGGCAATAACGGCACCGCCGTGGACGCCTGCACCTGGCCCCAAATCGACAATCCAGTCGGCAGTGCGGATCGCATCTTCGTCATGCTCGACCACGATCACGGTATTGCCCAAATCACGCAAGCGGCGCAGCGTCGCAAGCAACCGGTCATTGTCCTTTTGGTGCAGGCCGATTGAGGGTTCATCCAGCACGTAGAGCACGCCCGACAAACCACTGCCGATCTGGCTGGCTAGGCGGATACGCTGGCTTTCACCGCCGGAGAGGGTCCCAGATGTCCGGTCAAGATTGAGATAATCGAGGCCCACATTGTTGAGAAAGCCCAGCCGCTCGTTAATTTCTTTCAGGATCGCTTTGGCAATTTGTGACTGCGTGGGGGTCAGCTTTTCATCGAGCGTGGAAAACCATGCCAAAGCATCAGACACGCTCATCCGCGTTGGCCCCGAAATGTCGCTACCAGCGATCTTCACCGACAGCGCTTCGGGTTTCAGCCGCGCGCCGTGGCACGTTTCGCAGGGCTGTGCGGTTTGGAACTTGCTAAGCTCTTCCCGCATCCAAGCGCTATCTGTTTGCAACATCCGGCGGTTGAGATTGCCGATAACGCCTTCAAACGCCTTGTTCACGCTATATGTTTTGCGGCCATCCTGGAACGTCAGCTCGACCGGCATGCCACCTGTCCCGTGCAAGATGATCAGCTTTTGGTCGGGCTCCAGAGCATTCCAAGGCGTTGCCAGATCAAAGCCATAGGCTTTGGCAAGGCTGGTGAGCACTTGCATATAATAAGGACTTGGCGGGTTTGATTTCGCCCATGGCACAACCGCGCCTTGTTTGAGCGAGAGCGCTTCATTGGGAACCACAAGCTGCGGGTCAAATTCCAACCGCTCGCCCAAGCCGTCGCATTCGGGGCAGGCCCCCTGCGGCGCGTTGAATGAAAACAGCCGCGGCATGATTTCGGCAATGGTGAAACCGGAGACCGGGCAGGCAAATTTCTCGCTGAACACAATACGATTGGGGGGGAGGCCTGTACCCTTCATCGCGCCGCCTGTGACGTTGCCACTAGCGGCACTTTCGGCTTCCCTGCCGGGAACAACGCCGTCCGCCAGGTCGACAAAGGCAAGCCCGTCGGCCAGTTTCAAAGCCTGTTCAAATGAGTCCGCCAACCGCGTCTGGATGTCTTCCTTCACGATGATCCGGTCGACAACGACTTCAATGTCATGTTTCAATTTCTTGTCGAGGGCAGGGGCATCTTCGATAGGATAGAATTCACCGTTAACGCGGACGCGGGTGAAGCCATCCTTCTGCCACTGGGCCAGCTCTTTGCGGTACTCACCCTTTCGACCTCGCACCACGGGAGCAAGCAAATAGGCGCGCGTTCCTTCGGGCAGGGCCATCACCCGGTCGACCATTTGGCTCACGGTCTGGGCCGTAATCGGCAGACCGGTCGCGGGCGAATAAGGCACACCAACACGCGCCCATAACAGGCGCATATAATCGTAAATCTCTGTGACCGTTGCCACCGTCGAACGCGGATTACGCGATGTCGTTTTCTGCTCGATGCTGATAGCAGGAGAAAGCCCCTCAATATGCTCGACATCGGGCTTCTGCATCATCTCCAGAAACTGCCGGGCATAGGCCGAAAGCGATTCCACATAGCGCCGTTGGCCTTCGGCATAGATGGTATCAAACGCGAGGGATGATTTGCCCGACCCCGAAAGGCCCGTGATCACGATCAATTGATCGCGCGGCAGATCGATATCGATGCCTTTAAGATTATGTTCGCGCGCGCCGCGCACTTTGATGTGGGTCAGCATACGGTAAACCTATGCTTGTCGATATGGGTGAGACTCATGCGCGGCCTTGTTCCAAATATGTTCCAATTGCGCAAGCAGTAATCGCGCAGAAAACGCGACGCGGCAGCTCGATTTACATCACCGCAATGATCGCGCGGTCAAAATGCGCGGGTAATCCCCAATGCCGCCGCAAAGCGCTCATATTTATAAATACCCGCGGTTGAATCGTTGCGTTCATATTCAAGCCTGACGAGCGGCGCGAAGCCTCGGAACTGCAACTGCCGCAGCGTCACGCCAAGCGTGGCGGTGTAACGATCATCGATCCGCCTTGCCGGGAACAGGAACAGCCGTCTATCCGCTTCCAGCCTGCTGTAGCCGGCTGAACCGACCAACGTTGCTTGGCCAATCTGGCGGTAAGCCGACAAGGCGATTGACCCCGACGTGGTGGCGTAGCCTGGATCGGCAAGCGCCTGACGCGTCGCTCCTATGGTCACGCCCGCGCCAAAACGGCTTGAAAAGGCACGTTCATATCCGGCATTCGCTGCAAAGATCGTTCCGTCTTGCAAATCATTCGCCTTGTTGTCGAATGCAGCGATTGATATGTTTCCGGTCAGCAGCGCCTTTGTACCCATCGGATGCTGGATATTGCCTGATATGCTGATGATATCGGAATAATGATCGCCGCCGAAATAGCGCCTGCTATACCCGCCAGAGAAATTCAGCCGGTCTTTGCCTGATCGCATTTCCGGCCCCGCTTGAATGCCAAATTGCATATCGTCGAACTGGCTTTTTTCATAAATGTCCGCGCTGCCCGACAGGCGCACGAGCAGTTGCGCGCGCTTGTCGATCCCTGTGCGTAGAAAGGCTTGACCCTTAATGGCTAAGCCCAGACCGGCCTGTGCCTGCGCGTCTTCGGTCAAATCAAATGGCGCGATGATGGTATCAAGCGTTTCGGCGCGGGTGGCGCGGTTTATATTATTGTCGGGCGCGAGTGCAATTTCGAATGAAGCACCATAAGGTTTGTTCGCGCGTAAGGCATTGGTAAACTGGTCAATCATACGCGACACTTCGGGGGGCAGGCCACCGGCTTGCGCGAGTCTTAATTCACGCTGAGCAGCAGACAGATTGTCCATCTGGGCGAGCACATAGGCGAGTTCGAGCCGAACACGCTGTGCATCCGATTTTTCATCGAGGATCGCGCGGTAGAGAAGGGCGGCTTCGGAAAATTTCTTCTGCCCTGCAAGCATTTGGCCGTGCCGAAAACGCGCTTCGGTTCGGATTTCGATATCGGGATCTTTGGACAGAGCTTCGTAAATCGCGGCGGCAGATACCAGGTCGCCTTCAGCCTTTGCCTTATCGGCAAATTCGAAAAGCTGCGGCGCGGATAGGCCTTCGACCCGCGCTGCTTGCAGAGATGTGGATTGGTTAGCCTGAGCAAACAAAACACCTGGCAAAGATACGGCAAGCAGGGCCGCAAAACATTTGGCCATTTTCGATTGCCGCTCGTTCAGGCTATGGATGGCTTCAACAGGGGGCTGCTGTCGGACATTTTTTGCCCACCACAACGCCGCGCAAACTCCATTGATTGCCAATTTGCCCAACGTTTAGTGGGCCGATGTTGAAATTCGCACCGACCTCGTCTGCGGTGGGACCAAGTAGCCAGCCATAAAGGCTGCCCACGTCGGTTGTCCCTTGCAAAATACGTCCGTCAAACTGGTTACTCAGGCCAAAGATATTGCCGTTATAAGTGAAATTTCCCCAGCTTTGCGTTGCGCCGGTATCACGGTTGGTGCCTAGCGGCGTCATCGAACCGGTAAAATTCTGATTGGTGAAATTGAACGCGAAAGTGGCATCACCGCTCAGCGAATGGATGAATGTTCCGGTTCCTTCGGTAGCCATGCCATGGATTTTTCCGCCGAAATTGGCGCTGCCTGTTCGCGGAACTCCAACGAGCCCGCCACCATTATCGGGCAGGCGGTAGATAAAAAAGCGTTCGAAGCTCGCTTGGTTGCCGCCACTTGTTGCGCCAATATGGGTATGATGCCCAAAGCCGGTATAGCTTAATTGGAGTTCGCTGTTTGAACCGGCTGGCTTGTAGAGTTTTAGTGTGGATGTGACGCCATTATCAACAATTTGATATGTGGTAAAACGCGAGTCCGACAAAGCGGCGGAAATCTGCGCCGGACCAAAATTATATGCAACGCCGCCGGGGCCGCTGCTAACGACGAATGGCTCTGGTCCATAAGTGTAGGTTTGCGTGTCAGCCTTGTAAGTAAATCCCACTCCGTTGTTACCAGCACCAGAAGCATTGGGATAGAAAACCAGTTTATTGGTGCCCGCTTCTCTAGTGTAGCCGGTATAAGCGCCACCATTTGGGAAAAATACGTCTTTGGTAAGTGTTACCAGGTTTTTATTTGTCGCCTTCGAAGCGATGTCGGCGGAATGTCGACCGGTTATCGTGCCTATCGTTGAGATACCCGCCGAGCTGTCTTTGGCGTAGAAAGTAGCGCCAACTTCTTTGGTGTCCGGGCCATAGAAGCGACCGTTCCATTGTCCGGTTCGGAAGGAACCCATGTCGAATGTGCCCCCGAAACTATTGCCTGTAGAGGAAATGGTGGCGACACCCTGGAATGCCGGGCCGGGATTGCTGCCGCCGGATGTCGGAAACTCCGTTGTTGTGATTAGGGTGGACACGGCAAATGTCTCGAAATCGGCTTCAAGCGTTCCGGTGCCTTCGATTCTGGAAGGCTGGTCGAGATAGGCTGTCACGCCAAGCAAATCGACATTGAAGCGCGCCGCGCCTGTGCGCCGCATTGCGGCATCAGTCGTTTCCACTCCGTAAGTGAATGCGTCTATGACTGCACTGGTTTCGGCTGATGTATCTGTTGTTCGTTGCCAAAAGCCGGACCCGACATATTGGTAAGTCAGATTGCCAGAAGTCGCCGCCTTGCTGAGCGTTAACGTGTCCGTAACATTGCCATTGACGATTTTGTAGACGTTCTGCTTCGGCGTACTTGACGCGGTGTCCAATGTTCCCGGCGCAAAGCTTTGCGATCTTGATGGATCGCTAATCGTGTAAGTCCGGTTGGCCGCATCATAGGTGACGGTTAAGCCCAGTGCTCCGGCGTTCGTCGTCCCGTTTGCGGCGGTTTTGGGATAGGCCGCGCTGCCAAATACGGCGTTGTTGGTAAAACTCTCGCTCGCCGTCAGATTGAGCAGATCAGCATTCGCCGTTGTTGGAGGCGGAGGTGGTGGAGGCGGAGGAGGTGGTGGAGGTGGCGGCGGAGGTGGTGGAGGCGGCGTTATCGGATTCACACCACCCCCGCTGCTGCCACTGCCACCACAGGCGGTGACCATTGCCGCTGCGGCGATAATGTAAACGATATCGAGCTTTTTCATGACTTCCCCCCTGCTGCGAGTCACAGCCCAGAATCGGCCCGGGTTAACGCGCAAGCGGCAGAAAACAAGCTGCTTTTTATTGCACAAGACTGTCAAATGACGCTACGGAAACCAATAGTCAGAAAGCGGAGCGAGGCTGGTCGTGCCAGCGCCAGGTCCAGACCCTAAATATCGAGCTTTTTTGCTTTCGGCTCTTTCCCGACAAAACGCTTGATTGCACGGTATCCGGCCCACATGCCCCATATCGAAGCAACCAGCAAGACCACCGCAATTACAGCGGCAATAACTGGATTGGCAAAGGTCAGCGCCAATAGCCCGCCGGTCACAACGTCTTCGGTTGTGGACAGCAGCACATTGCTAACCGGCTCGGGGCTGGTGTTGACGGCCGCGCGCGCTGTTGCCTTGGTCGCATGGCTCGCCAGCGCCGCACCGCCGCCCAGCAGAAACGCGATGACTTGCCAGGCGGGGTCAGCCTGATCGACCACGGCGAGTGCCAGCAACGCGCCGCCGACCGGCCGAATCAGCGTATGTAGCCCGTCCCAAATGCTATCGAGCCAAGCGATCTTGTCAGCGAAAAATTCGGCAACGGCGCCGACACCGGCCACACTGATCACCCAGGGATTGGCGAACACGTCGAGCATCGCGAGGTTCTTTGGCAAGTCGACATAACCGAAATGCATCGCCAGACCCGTCGCAAAGATCGTCAGATACATCCGCCAGCCCGAAAGCAGGCTGACCGAGGTTGCCAATCCCAAAAGTTCGATGATGCCCATCTCGCGCTCCCCACATCTAGACGAATAACATAAGCGGCATTTGCCTGTTTTCAAAGCAAAGACTTGTTGTCGGTCTGCCCGAGATTTATCTGAACGGCGGTTCGTTGAAAGCGCGCAGTTTGCGGCTATGCAGGCTGTTCCCGGCTTCACGCATCAATTCGCACGCTTGGATGCCGATTTGCAAATGCGCGGCAATCGCTTCCTCGTAAAAGCGATTTGCTTGCCCGGGCAGCTTGATTTCGCCGTGGATCGGTTTGTCCGAAACACATAGCAACGTGCCGTAAGGAACGCGGAAACGGTAACCCTGTGCGGCGATTGTGGCGGACTCCATATCTATCGCAATTGCGCGGCTTTGTGAGAAGCGCAGCGTCGACGCCGAATAGCGTAATTCCCAATTGCGGTCGCTGGTGGTTACCACAGTACCGGTACGCATCCGCTTTTTCAGGTCAGCGCCGCTGGTGCCCGATACACGCTCGGCAGCTTCGGCCAGCGCTTGCTGGACTTCGGCGATCGGCGGGATCGGGATTTCGGGAGGCAGCACATCGTCAAGGATATTGTCGTCGCGCAAATACGCGTGGGCAAGCACATAGTCGCCAATGCGCTGCGTCTCGCGCAGGCCGCCGCAATGCCCGATCATCAACCATGTTTCCGGGCGCAATACCGCAAGATGGTCGCAGATGTTTTTCGCGTTCGATGGCCCAACGCCGATATTGACCAGAGTAATCCCCGAACCGTCCTCGGCGATTAAGTGATAGGCCGGCATCTGGTGCTTGCGCCATGTGCTGTCCGCCACCATTTGCGCGGGGTCGCTATCGGGCTTGTCTATGAAAAGCCCCCCGGCGCCGGAAAGCGCAACAAAGCGGCCTTGCCCGACTTGACCCGCTGCCCAGTTGACGAACTCGTCAACATAGCGGTTATAGTTGGTGAACAATATGTGGCGTTGCACATGTTCGGGGGCAGTACCGGTATAATGCTTTAACCTTGCGAGTGAAAAATCAGTGCGCAATCCATCAAACAGCGCGAGTGGCTGACCAATGACATCGGATCCGTTAAAAATGCCGTCCGCAACTTCATCGCCGATATCGGCGAGCTCGGTTGTCGGGAAATAGCGCGCCAGCTCCGTCGGGGTGACGCTGCCGAGATCGAGTCCGTCCCCGCCATCGAGAATATAAGGAAAGGGGATTTCCTGTGCGCTGCGCGCAACGCTGACCTTGACCTCATATTGTTCGATCAGCAGATCAAGCTGTTGCTCAAGATAGGTTTCGAACAGTTTTGGTCGGGTGAGGGTGGTGCGGAAAATCCCGGGACGATCGAGCTTGCCGAAGGATAAGTTCGATGTGACCGATTTTTCTACGCCAGCATATTCGACGATGATTTCTGGATAAGCGAACGAACCATCGCGGCGATTTTCGTCGTTGGGAACTGTTCGGTCGGACAAATAAGCGGCAACCGCGGTACGGAGCCGTTGTGTCGAAGCGTTATATTCGTGGATGATCTGATCTATGATTTCGCGTGATTTTTTTATGTTCATCGCGAAGCTGATAGCAGCAAACTTGCGTCAAGAAAATGCCTTCGCATCCGGGTCTCATTTTTTGGTTTGAACCGGATAGCGAAGAAAGATGTCAACGTTTAACGAACCGGCGCGGGCTTTGTTGTTTGATTGGCATTCGCAACTTGTGCCGGATTAAGGTTCACCGAAATGGCGAACAGCTTCCAAATGCCGCCCGATGGTTCATAGCTAAGGTCATAGCTGACTTGCATCGGTTGTGTCGGGAAGAAGCCGATCATGCGTAAGCGGCCATTTTCGATGCGCGGTTGCTGGTTCAGCTGCGGTGTTACGTAGACGACCGGCGCCAGATCAATCTTATTGGTCCGGAATGGAGCAAAAATCTCGGCCAATCGCTGCGGTGAATTGGCTTTGCGGAAGTTTTCGGATCCAAGCGCGTTCAGCACAGCGTAATTGTTGGTGACATTGGCCTGGCTGAGCGCCACCAAAGAAGACCGGATCATGATGATCATCGCTTCGGGGGGTGGCATCTGTATTTGTGCGGCTGCTGGCGCGGCCGGGGCTTTGGCGCCTGGTGCCGCCTGTGCGCCTAATGTAGCCGGTAGGAGCGTTAGGATCGCCGTTACGGGCAAAAGCAATTTTGAAAATCTCTTCATTTCACTCTCCACAAAATAATCGGGGCGCGGACTAGGGGTGACCCATCCACGCCCCGATTCTGGTTCAACTGGTTAGAACTGGATACCAAAACCTACTCGGGTTCCGACCAGTTTCTCCTCCATTCCGAAGCTAACACCTGCGTTTATGAAGGCGTCTTCGCTCAACCGGATGTAGGTTTGGGCAGCGAGCGCATTGTAGCCGTTGAAATTGCCCCAAGCGCCCCAGAGCGAGAAGTCCTTGTCGTCCGACAGGAAGCCTCCGCCCATCGCCATGGCGAGTGCGACACCCTGGCTGTTCTTTTCGATGCCGCGAAATGCAGAGTTCAGCCCCGCAGTCATTAGGTTGAACTGGTTCACGTTCTGCGCTTGCAGGCCGTCAACATAACCGCGCGTTGCTGCGTCGGTGGCATCGACCGGGGCGCCCAATCCGGTAATCCGGTTGCCGCCCATTGCGATGCTTCCTGACATGGCCCCACCGGTTCTTTGCAGTGCGCCGTTTGCGGTTTGCTGCACCGTGTAAAGCTGGCTGCCGTTTACCCCGTCGGTTGACGTCGCGGTGACCGCCCCGGCGGCAAGGTTGGTCATGCTTACGGGCACCGTACCATTACCCAAGCGGACTGCATTGGTCGGCGCGCCGCTTGCACTAGGTACATATTGCACCGCCAGCGCATTGGTAGCCGCCAAGGCTGAACCGACATCGCCGTAATTCTGCCCGCCTACGGTGTAAGTCGGTGCAGAAACCTGACCCGTTGCCGGATTGTAAGCCGACCCGCCGCCAAAATAGGCCGCCGCTGTGGAGCCCAGATTGGTCGTTGTGGCCGCTGCCGCTGCTGCAACACCGTCTACATAGGCCTTGTTGGTGGCATCACCGGCATTTGCCGGTGCTGCAACATTGGTAATGGCATTACCGCCCATGTTGACCGCACCGGTCATTGTGCCGCCGCTTCGTTGGAGCGCGCCGTTCGCCGTGTTTTGGACTGCGAATAGCTGCGCGCCGTTAACTGCATCGCTGCTGGTGGCAGAAACAGTCCCCGCCGCAACACCGGTGACCGTCCGGTTGCCCGCCGTGCCAGCCATATTGATCACAGTGCCGCCGGTATTCGCGCCAACGGTAATCACACCGCTGCCCGGCGCGCCTCCGGTTTGCTGGACAAGGCCAGATGTGCCGTTGGCGATATTGGCCACCGCAGTATCCAGAGCGCCAAGCGCGCTGCCGACATTATTCTGCGTACCACCGGTGACATTATAGGTCGGATTGGTGACCACTCCGGTGACTGGATCATAGGTTGATCCGCCGCCCAGACCGCTTGCTACAGATGACAAGCCGGTATTGATCTGGCCGCCATTGACCGCATCGGTTGAACCCGCTGCGGTGGACCCAGCGCCCAGATTGGTGATTGTGTCACCGCCCATGTTTATGCCGCTGCCGTTGATGACGGGGCCACCAACAACAGATATGCTGCTGATCCCGGTCAAGTTGCTGTTCAGCGCGACCTGCACTTCATTGCCAACTTGAGTGGTGACAATATTGTCGCCTGCAGTGATTGTCTGGGTTTCACCCGCACCGATCGCCGCAACGCTTGTGCCATTCGCAACGCCGCTGCCTGTCGCCGCAGTGGTCAGGTTAAACCCGCCGCCTGCTGCGTTCAGAGCATCTGCCACATTGCCATAGGTTGAGCCATTGACGCTAAAGGTCGGGTTGGTGACGGTGCCATCAGGCGCAATTGCCATGCCGCCACCAATGGCAGAGGCAATTCCGGTATTGGCAGTATTATTACCCGTATTCAGCGCTTCGATGGCTGCAGTGGTGTTGCCAAAGGTAGCGCCAGCTGCGTTGATCGTCGGCGCTGTGAGCGTCCCGGTGACTGGATTGAATGTCGATCCGCCGCCGGTGTTTGCTGCAATGCTGGCAGCAAGCGTGTTGATCTGGCTGCCGTTCACTGCATCGGTTGAGGTCGGCGCGAGGCTTGCGGGACCGACATTGGACAGCGTTACCGGACCAGCCGCAGCCCCCACCAACGTCATGTTCTGCGAAGGAACAAGGCCGTTTGGCGCGGTAGGCGCACCAGCGGTGCTATATTGAACGGGAGCACCGGTTTGCAGAGCAGCAATCGCCGCGCCCACATCGCCCAAATTGGTTCCGCCGACCGTATAGGACGGCGCTGTCAAGGCACCCGTCAGCGGATCAACGCTCGCGCCGCCACCCAAGAAGGCCGCAATCTGGCTGTTGTTGGCGAAGACCTGCGAACCGTTGACCGCGTCGACCGAGGTTGCGGTGATCGCCCCTGCTGCAACACTGGTCAGTACGCGATTGCCGCTTGTGCCCGCAAAGCTGACCGAAGTGCCGCCCGTGGTTGCACCCACGGTGATCTGTCCAGCACCCGGCGACCCGCCAGCCTGCTGGACAAGGCCAGCCGTGCCGTTGAGCACATTGGTAAGCGAGCTATCGATTGCGCCAAGGGCCGAACCGACATTGTTGTAGGTCGAGCCTTGAACCGCGTAATTTGGAGCAGTGACGGTGCCGTCCGGGGCAACCACCGCGCCGCCACCAAGCGCCGATGCGAGACCCGTGTTGCTTGCACTATTCGCTGTATCAAGTGCCTCGATAGCACCAGTTACCGTCGTATAGGACGAGCCGGCTGCATTGATCGAAAGTCCGTTTACCGTATCGGTTGCCGGATCATAAGTCGCCGTACCGCCCAGATTTGCGGCAACGCTTGCACCAAGCGCATCGGTGCTTCCCGCTGCTGCGTTTTCTATTGCGAACAGCTGAGCGCCTGTGACCGCATCAGTAGAGGTCGCATTGACCGCTCCAGCGGCCATGCCAGTGATGCCAACGCCGTTCATCGCAATGCCCGTGGCCGAAATGGTCGGGCCGCCGGTGACCGCCAAGCTGGTGATGCCGGTGAGTACAGGGTTGAGGCCCAGTTCAACACCATTGCCCGTTTGCGTGCCGACAAGGTTATTGCCTGCTGTTACGGTCAACGTTTCGCCTGCACCAATGCCTGCAACCGAAGTGCCCGACATGGTGCCGGTACCAGATGCCCCCGAAGTGAAGTTAAAGCCCGCACCCGCCGCCGCGAGTGCATCTGCCACATTGCTGTAATTCGTGCCATTTACCGCCAGCACTGGCGCCGTAACTGCGCCGTTCGCTGCAATCGCCATGCCGCCGCCAATGGCAGACGAGATGCCGGTATTGGATAACATATTGGCATTATCGAGCGCATCAAACGCTGCGCCTGTGTTGGTTTGCGTGCCGCCTGCAACGGTGAAGCTGGGTGCGGTAACCGTTCCCGTCAGCGGATCAAAGGTCGATCCACCGCCGGTGTTCGTCGCAATGCTGGACGCCAGCGTGTTGACCTGTGCACCGTTTACGGCCTCGGTTGAACTCGCCGCGAGCGAACCACCTCGAACGCCAGTCACGGTTCGGCTGCCCGATGTACCGGCAACACTAAGCGAAGTGCCACCGGTTGCTGCACCTATGGTAATTTCTCCCGCGCCAGGTGAGCCACCCGTCTGCTGAACCAACGTGCTTGATGACAGCGCACCCAGTGCCGAACCCACATCATTATAGGTTGTGCCGCCGACTACATAAGACGGGGCGGTCACCGTACCATTGGCCGCAACCCCGGCGCCGCCGCCAAGTGCAGTCGCAAGCCCGGTATTCGTTGTTGTGTTTGCTGTATTCAGCGCCTGAATGGCACCGGTAATACTCGTGTGCGTAGCTCCTGCTGCGCTGATCGATGGTGCTGTTGCGATTGTGCCATTGACATTCATCACCAGCCCTCCGCCGGTCACCGTTTCCAGGCTGTCGCCCAGATTGTTGACCGCCGTTGCTGTGGTGAACAGCTGCGAACCGTTGACCGCATCGGTGCTGGTCGCGGAGACAACGCCCGCGGCGACATTGGTGACCTGGCGTTCTGCGCCTGCTGCACCAACCGAAACGACCGCTGTTGGCGCGGTTGCCGCCGCTGTACCGCCGTTCAGCGTGAAAGCGCCTGTATTGGGAGCAGCAACTGTCGATGCGTTGCCGATACCAACTGAACCATCACGGCCCGCTGCGATGGTGATGTTATTGCCGATTGCAAAGGCGTTGTTGGCGTTGACCGTGTTGTTGTTGCCCAGCGCATAGCTTTCATTGCCGGTGACTGTATTCGGGTCGCCAATCGCGCCGCTGTTATTGCCTGAGACAATATTGCCAGTGCCGATTGCGATTGATTGCGTACCTGACGCAGTTGAGCCAGCACCGATGGCGATCGATGACACGCCGGTCGCGTCGCTGCTGTTGCCAAGCGCGACTGCATTGGCAAGCAAGGCCGTCGTGTTTGTACCAATAGCGATTGCGTTGGCTGCTGCTGCCCGCGCGGCAGTCGCATCTAGATTTGTGCTGGCACTGTTGTTGCCGCCGCCCATGGCAATGGCGCCAGCTGCCGTGGCCTGTGTCGAATGACCAATTGCAATGGCGTTGATTTGGTTCGCCGTTGCAACATTGCCCATGGCGATACTGGTTTGGCCAGAAGCCGCGCTTTGGCGGCCCATAGCGATGGCAGTGTTCCCGCTCGCCACGCTTACCGTACCAATGGCAATGGCGGAAGTGGCGCTGGCCGTGTTCCCCATGCCGATGCCGATGGAATAGGCGCCCGTTGGCGCGTTGGCATTGCCGAATGCGAAACCGGAACTGCCCGTATTGTTGACAAGATTGCCCGAACCGACCGCAACGCCTGCGCCGTCGACCGTGTTGTTCGTGCCAATACCAATGCCAACTGCCGTCACATCAGTCGCGCCGTTACCAAGTATCTGGTTGCCTGTCCCGGTCACCCGGTTGAGCACGCCTTGCTGGACCATGACGGCTCCGACACCAAAGCTATCAACGGTGTTGGTTCGCCCCAGCGCAATTGCACCATTGCCGGTTGCGATTGAATCGCTGCCAATGGCGGTTGCATAAAGGCCTTGCGCGGAAACGCCGTTGCCGATTGCGGTCGCAAAGCCGCCGGTAGCAGATGCGCCTGTACCAAAGGCACTATCTTCATTCAACGTCAGATCGGGGATGCCGTCGCCATTGGTATCGATAGTCTGTATGCCAGCTTGCCCCGCCACTGCTCCAGAGCCGACCGAGGTGCTCAAGCTGTCATTGGCAGTCGCTCCGCCGGCTTGATATTGCGCCAACGCTGGTGTTGCAAAGCCGGCGATGATCGCGCCGATTGCAGCGCCGCTGCCTAGCCGACCGATGCTGCTCTTTTGGCCCATACCCAGAACGAGACTGGTCTGACGCAGGACGGAGGCAATGCGACGCCGCGTTCCGCTGCTCAATTCAGTGTCGCCATGTCCATCACCCCCCACAAAGGCATTATAATTCTGCCGTTGCTTATACAGGCCATTGCGAAATCGTTGTACTCTCGCTTCTTCTAAAAGCGTGGTTACTGCGATTTCTTCTTCTGGATTTAGTGCGAACTGGATATACTGTGTGCTCATTATATTGCCCTCTCATATGTACTCATTTAACATGACGACATATATCGAGCTATAAGTGTAAATAATTGTTACATTAATATGATAGTCTAGTCCGATTTGGTTAGTTTTACAATCCATTTTGGATACTTATGTTTGATAAGAATTAGGTATTATTAAAAATACATGTTGTTGATTGTGGCGAACATGCCGATTGCATTGCCGATGATAAAATGGGAAATGACATACGCTGGTTGTGTGCACAGCTCTTTGGGAAAACATGTTCATGAAAAAATTGGGTCGATCCATGCTGGTTGCGCTGGGCCTGATTTTGGCCAGCCCACCGGATGCGCGTGCTGAAGAGATATTTCTGGGGGCGAGCGTTCAAGGCGTTGATACGCCGTTTTCACTTGATGCGGGTGAGGACGGTGCCGCGATCCAGTTTGGTTTTCGCGGCAATCCGGAAAAGGGGCTGGCAAAGATTGGCAAGCCGTCGCTCTATCTTTTGGGCTCGGCCAATGTGGATGGATATACGAGTTTTGTTGCCGCAGGTTTGAGCTGGAAAATCGGTGATGGACCTGTGTATTTTCGCCCTGGCATTGGTCTGGCGTGGCACGATCGCAATTATCTGCGGTTCAAACCCATCCCCGGCGGACGGCAGCGCACAGACCTTGGATCGAGCATATTGTTTGAGCCGGAGCTGATAGTTGGCACCAGGTTGAAGGGCAATTTATCTGCTGAATTTGCATGGACACACACCAGCAATGCGCGGTTGTTGAGTTCGCAGAACCCCGGCGTTGACCATATGGGGATAAGAATGGTCATGAAAATTTAGCAAATTGGAGCTTTTTTTTATCCAAAAATGCTCATGCGTTTTGCACAATCCCAAACGTAACATTTTGTTTTTATCGTAAGACTATCTGCTGCGGCACTGGACTCTTTGTCATCTCCCGTTAACCTCTGCGATCACGACGAGTCGTTTTATCTTTCCTGGATTGGGAGAACGGTCGTCCTTGCTTGGTGGAGAGAGACGCCAAACCGAATATCAAACTGCAACCCGCAATTGGGAGAATGCAAAATGCCAAATTTAGTTAAAATTTTATTGGGGGGGCTTTTGTCCGCCCTGTTCGCATGGTTCATGCACGGCCCGATGGGGCTTGGGTCAAAATGTGCAACAACAGATACCGCTGCGCCCGCAGAAGAAGTAGCGGCCCCCGCCGTTGCTGCCCCTGCAACCGCCGAAGCCGTGAAAAATTGTCAATCAGACGTGGATACAGCGATTGCCGGTAAGATGATCAACTTTGAAAGCGCGAAAGCGGTAATCAAGGCAGATTCAATGCCGATCATCGATGCGCTTGCTGCGGCTGCCAAAAACTGCGCGGGAACAACCGTTGAAATCGCCGGTCATACCGACCAACAAGGCGAGGACGCGGCCAACATGAAATTGTCGCAAGCCCGTGCCGACGCCGTTGTTGCTGCGCTTGCAGCCAAGGGTGTTGCCAAGGAACAGCTGGTAGCCAAGGGTTACGGCGAAACCAAATTGCTTGATCAAGCATCCACCCCGGAAGCTTTGGCGAAGAACCGCCGGATCGAGTTCAAGGTATCGTCGGCATCAGCCGCTGCTGCCCCTGCAACCGCCGACGCAGCTGATGCTGCACCTGCCGCAGCTGCGACGGATGCCGCTGCTCCTGCAGAGGGCACCGCGAAAAAAGAAGCCGCAAATTGAAAGGAGAGAACGTGATGAATACGTTATTTGGAGCAATCATTGTTGCCCTGGTCGTCTATCTGATCGGGCTCGCCCTCGGCCGGATGTTTTGGGGTAGCGAAAGCTAATCAACAGGAAAGGAATTCGAAATGTGGCCAATTTGTAGCTTAACATTATCCAGCCTGTTGTGGCTGCTCGGACCGCTGATTTTGGGTCTGCTCACCGCTTGGTGGATGCGCGGATCAGGAGCGGTGGATACCGATTACCAAGATCGTACCTCGTATGTAACCGCTGACCCTGAACCAGAGCCAGCACGGTATGTGGCACCAACTCCGCCGCCTGTCGCTGTGGCACCGCCGCCGCCACCGGTTGCACCGCAGACCTTTACAGCACCGCCAGTGGCGCCAGCTGCACCGGTCGCTGCGGCACCGATTGCCGCTGCGCTAACCGCCATCGGTATTCCGGCGGCGATTGGTGATCCCGACAATCTCTTGCAGATCAAGGGCGTTGGACCCAAGCTGAATGAACTTCTCATCAGCCTTGGAATCCGCCGCTTTGACCAGATCGCGGCCTGGACCGGATCGGACATCGGCAAGGTCGACCAGCATCTGGGCGCTTTCACCGGTCGTATCGAACGCGACCGCTGGGTGGAGCAAGCCGGTTTGTTGGCAAGGGGCGCTATTGCCGAATTTGAAGCCAAATTTGGACAGCTCGACAGCGAGAACTAATAAGCGATTTTGCGCCAGATTTATCTGGCGGTTAAGAAATCGCGATTGGGGTATGAATAAGCCAGGGGGCTGGGCTGGGTACAATCAGTCCGGATGATGGCACAGAGAAAGGGCGGGCTTTGGTCCGCCCTTTTTTGTTTGGGTTGTGCGCTGGGTCAAGAGCGAGCATCGCCGCGGCTAGGATTTGAAACGGCGGGATTTTTCCTGGCGCGCAAGAAAACACTTTCCTACATATAACCATATTGGTTAGCCGGTTCCTTTTCACATGAGCAAAAGGAACATGACATGTCCCACCAACCCAATCTCTGCGACGCCGACTATCATTGGAGCAGCGCTGCCAAGCGCAACTTTCTCGAGGAACTCAGCATGACCGGTAGCGTCAGCGAGGCGTGCCGCGTTGTCGGAAAATCACGCCGCGCGGCGTATAATCTGCGCACGCGCAAAGGGGGCAGGGGCTTCCGGATTGGCTGGGACGCGGCGATGCTGGCGGCGCGGGTGATCGTGCAGGACATATTGCTCGAACGCGCGATCGATGGTCAACAGAGCATCAGCAGCCGCGATGTGGAGGGCAACCGGACGGTGCGGCATAGCTATGACAACCGGATGACGCTTGGCTTGCTCACGCGCCTCGACAAATATGCCGATACTCTCCAGCCGCGCTGGAGCGACATGGGCTTTGCCCAGATCGCGTGCCAAGAGCTTGACGGGTTTTTCGATCTGGTCGAGGCCGGGACCAGCGATGCGGCGCTGGCCGACTGGTTTGCGGCGCGCGAGCCGCTCGAATGGGTGGTCGAGCGGTTCCAGCTGATGCGCAAAGGCCCCGACGAGGAGGCTGCTGCTCTCGAAGACGATATTGCCGAGCTTGAAGAAGAGCTCGCCTGGCAGAAAAGCGACGCGTGCCGACGGCTGGAGGCGCAAGCTGGCGATTACGAGCATGATTACGAGCCCGACTACGAGCGCGATTACGGCCGCGACTACGAGATTAAAAGCATGGCGGGGCTGGCACATCCAAACTCCGCGCAGCACTGTGAACTTCGGCAGAAATCCGCGGAATCACTCTCCTTTGGCAAACAGCTTCGTCACCGCGTACCTGACACGCGAACCCATTTTGCATCGTCGGTACCCGTTGCCAAATCGGGCTTGGCGTGATGGTGATGTACAGGTCTTCTAGCGCGCTTCGCACTGTGAACTTCGGCAGAAATGCGCGGGTTTTGGCAGCGGGATGTCCAGCATGAAATCGTGATATATCGAAAAACGATAGATTTTGCTTGACGCGAATCGATATGATACATATTGATAAACGATAATTTCAACATTGGAGATCGATATGAAAAATTTTATAGAAGACCCGGTTCTGAATTTTACAGCAGGTGCTCTGCGGGTTTTACGCTGGGGCGCGTTGGCATTTACATGGATTGTACTCGCATGTGCTGTGTTCGCCATATTAGCTTGGATCGTGACTGGATTTAATCCGAATTTTGGACAAGCCGCAGTTAGGCCTGAAAGTGGGGATTTTACCTATACGCTGGTGTTGCTGGTAGGCGGCGGTGGCCTTTTTTATCTCATCGCAAAATTTCTTCAAAAGCTCTGGGAAATTGTTACATCGGTCGGTGTTGGACAGGCTTTGAGCAGAGCCAATGCCCAGCGATTGAGATGGATGGGTTTTTGCATTCTCGCGTTGGAAATCCTGGCATACCCAATCCTATTTTTTCTGGATGATACGCCGATATTCGACATTGAATGGGGACTTCAACTTATCGAGACGCTGCTGATCGTAGCCTTCATTTTCATTCTTGCCCGCGTCTTTGAACATGGCGCCAAAATGCAGGATGAGCTGGAAGGGACCGTCTGATGCCGATCACGGTCAACCTTGACGAGCTTCTCTACCAGCGGCGCATGTCGTTAACCGAGCTGGCCGAGCGGGTGGACATCACCCTTGCCAATCTGTCGATCCTGAAAACGGGCAAGGCCAAGGCGATCCGGTTTTCGACATTGGAAGCCATCTGCCGCGAACTTGATTGCCAGCCCGGCGAACTGCTGGGTTATAAGGGAGAGGAAGCATGACAATCCGGCCTTATCCCGCCTGCCTGCATTGGTAGGATAGCAGCGAATTGACTTTTTGGAATATTTAGCGGAAAGGATATATGATGTTACGCAGGGCTGCTTTCATATTTGGCTTATTCGCTGTTTTGGCGCTGGGTGGCTGTGGCCATCCGCTCTCGCCAGAACCCGGCGAACGTGACCGGCCTTATCTGGCCTGATCTCTTCAATTCGATCTAAATGACGGGCTGGGCGCGAATTCAATGCGCCTTCTCCTAACAAAAAAAGGGCGGCCCGAAGACCGCCCTTTCCCTTCTCCCCCGTCGGGGAAAACTGAATTATTTCAGTTCAACCGTACCGCCAGCAGCAAGGATTTTCGCCTTGATGTCTTCAGCTTCGGCTTTGTTTACGCCTTCCTTGATCGCCTTTGGAGCGGCTTCAACAAGCGCTTTCGCTTCGGTCAGGCCGAGCGCGGTGATCGCACGGACTTCCTTGATGACAGCGATCTTGTTTCCGCCGTCGCCGGTCAGGATAACGTCAAATTCGGTTTGCTCTTCGGCAGCAGGAGCAGCAGCTCCGCCAGCAGGAGCAGCCACTGCAACAGCAGCCGCAGCCGAAACGCCCCAAGCTTCTTCCAAAGCCTTTGAAAGGTCAGCAGCTTCGAGAACAGTGAGCTTGCTCAGCTCTTCAACTAATTTTGCAATATCAGCCATTTTGATAACACTCCGATTTTCTAAACATATTAAAGGGCGCTCCCGAAAAGGATGCGCCGGATGATGGTAAAATTATGCGGCTTCCTTGGTGGCATATGCCCCAAAGACGCGGGCAAGCTGGCCAGCCGGAGCTTGGATAATCTGAACAACCTTGGTTGCCGGAGCTTGTACAAGTCCGATAATCTTGGCGCGCAGTTCATCGAGCGACGGCATCGACGCGAGAGCCTTTACGCCGTCTGCATCAAGCACGGTCGAACCCATAGCACCGCCGACGATTTCAAGCCGGTCAGTGGTTTTGGAAAATTCGACCGCAATCTTTGCGGCGGCAACAGGATCAGCCGAAGTAGCAAGCGCAATCGGTCCCGTCAGCAAATCGCTGAGCGGTTCATATTGCGTTTCTTTCAGCGCGATCTTGGCAAGGCTGTTCTTGGCGACTTTATAGCTAGCGCCGGCATCGCGCATCTTCAAACGCAAGTCGGTCGATTGTGCGACGGTCAGCCCGAGGTTACGGGTGACGACGACAACGGCGACATCGTTAAAGGTTGCGTTCAGCGAGGCAACCGCATCGGTCTTTTCAGAACGGTTCATGCTTTACTCCACTTAAAAGGAACAGCAGGCGTTTCCGCCCGTGTTCCGACGAATGTGCACAAAGAGGGCCGCAGCAAAGCGGCCATTCGCGTCTTCAGTCCGTGGGGAGGTTTCCTGGTGGCAAGGGCATTTCAGCCCGGTTACCGCCATGATACCAAAAGGCATCATCAAAACTTTGATCCCCGTCTAGGCTGGAAATTAAGAGAGGCAAATCCCTCTCACCAACTGTCTCGGACGGTGATCGACAAATTGCTCTGTCGGTCGGCGTTGGCCATTAGCAGGAAAGGCGCAGCTGTCAAGCCGCTGCCGTTAGGCCGCGAGCTGGATTTGCTCCTGGTGACTTGCGGCCACAGGAATTTGCAGCACAACAGTCGCGCCTTTTCCTGCACCTTCGCTCTCGATAGCGATGCTGCCGTTCATGGCCCGCATGGCATTGGCGCTCCAGTGCATGCCAAGTCCGCCGGTCTTGTGATCGCGGGTCGAATAGCCGCGCTGAAACACAGCGGCAAGCTTGTCAGCAGGGATACCGTCGCCATTGTCGGTCAAACGGATTGTCATCATATTGGCATTGCTATCGACATCATAGTTCACCGTTATGCGTTTTTCGGCTACGCCTGCGGCGATCATCGCCTCGTCGGCATTGACAAGGATATTTCCAAGAACCTGACCCAGATGGATGCGGTTACCGCTCAACTTGGGCATGCTGTCTGGCAAAACGAATGCAACATTCTCGCTGTCGCGCGCATCAAGGGTTTTTATTTCGGTTCCCAATACGCTGAGAAAATCAACTTCTTCGCCCGGCGTGGCGCTCGACATGTCGAAATTATAGCTGCCCAATATGGACGCGATTTGATCAATGGAAGATTTGTTTTCTTCCATTTCTTGACGGCGAGATCTGGCACTAAGGGCGATCGTCTTCGCGGCAGAAAGCAGGAAGGCTTCCAGCTGCGCGCGACGTTCGGGCGTTATGTCCTGGTTATCCAGCTCATCCGCGGCGCGCTCCATATTGGCGCGAAACGGCAAGGCCTCTTCGCGCAACCATTTCTCCTGCATCACGCGCACCGGAGCCAAAGCATTGCGCACATTGTGCAACATCCCGGCTGCCGAATCCGCTTTGCCCTGCAGATATGTGCGCTGCATCAGCTTTTCGCTGGCTTCGTTGAGTTCGATGGCCATGTTCCGAAACTCGTTCGACAGCGTGGCAATCTCGTCTGTACCTGCCGCGATGCCGCCTTCGACAAGTTCGCCTGTGGACCGGAACGCGTGCACGTTGCTTTCCAACTGCTGCAACCGGCGCACGGTAATGCGACGAATTCCGCTCGCCAAGATCAGCAGCAGCGCCAAAATGGCGGCGGCAATCGCGGCCGTTGCCGAGAGCAATGCACTATAACCTAAAGCACTAATGTCGCGCGGCGTGGAAAAGCTGATCGCACCGAGCAGATTGCCCTTATTGTTCAACAGGCCAAGATGGGTTTTGAATTCGTGCTTCATTTCGCTTGTTAGCGTTTTATCCTTTGTCCGCAATCAGCCGTTTGGCAATCGGCATTCCATCAACCAAATCGAGGCTCACTTTTGATTGCAAGGCTTCTGAAATGGTCGCGGCACTTAACTTGTTTCCCATTGCGATAAAACCGCTGGGTGTGCCGCTTCCGTCGCTTTTGGTAATCCACTGCGAATATACGACATAAAGGCCACGTGGCGTACGAACATAGTCGTGATGTTGTTTGTTCTCACGGGCTTTGTTGAAGAAATCACCTTTAGTCAGGACATCTGAAAAGAGCGCTGTCTCCTCGCCAAGTGGTGTGGCCTTCTCGATGTCCGCAGCGAGAGTGTAGATCTTGGTACCGTCAAATTTTATGTAAGCAATCAGGTCTGTCCCCATTGCTTGCAGGGTTACCGGCCCGAGCGTTTCCTTTTCAAAAGCAGTTGTTGGTGTATTCAGATAGGCATAGCTGCTATCCCACATGGCATAGTCGCCGACGCCCTTCATAAGGTCGTTTTTGAACGCAGTCAGTGAGTTCTTCGCTCTGGCAGTCTGCGCGGCAACTTCGCGCCGTTCTATCGCATCAAATGTGGGCCCCAGCATGCCGATCAAAACAAAAAGGATGAGCGGCATAATCGCCGCCGTCGCGAGCAACATGACAGTTGCATGTTTCCCTACAAGCCGGCAATTATTCCAGCGGTTGGTCAATTTTGCGTGGAAATCATGCATGTTATTTTTCCGTGTCGGCAAAGCGAATAGGATCAGGCTGCTCGACTGGCTTTGAATACCATCTTCGCCTGCTCGACATCAAAGTCATAAGGCAATTCGGCAG
Organism: uncultured Alphaproteobacteria bacterium; assembly: GCA_963763915.1. GTDB lineage: Bacteria > Pseudomonadota > Alphaproteobacteria > Sphingomonadales > Sphingomonadaceae > Sphingorhabdus_B. The sequence continues at coordinate 122,336 of CAVXQH010000001.1, read as the reverse complement.
GCGCGACGGGGGCGCAATAGAAATAACCCTGCATCAATTCACATCCGACAAGGCGCAGTGCCTGAACCTGCATTTCGCTTTCCACGCCTTCTGCAACGACACGCAGGCCGAGTGTCCGCGCCAGACTGGTTACGGCGTTAACGATCGCAGAGGACTGTCGGTCGCTGCCCAACGTTGCAACAAAGGATTGATCGATCTTGATGCAATCGATTTCGAAATCCTTGAGGTTTACGAGCGACGAATATCCAGTGCCAAAATCATCGAGCGCAATGCGGATGCCTCGTTCGCGAAGTTCAATAAGTATCTTGGCCGCAAGCGCTGTATCGTCAAACAATGCCGTTTCGGTGATCTCCAGCTGTATACGGTTATGCGGCAAGCCGTGTTTTGTGGTCTGCGAACAAATGAAATCGACCAAAGATGGGCGACTGGAAGTGCCGTGTCGACAGGTTTATCGATACGACCCCGCTTGGCCATGTGGCGCATTCAGCAATTGCTGTAGCGACGACCCATTCGCCGAGCGCCAGAATCAAACCGGTCTCTTCTGCGATAGGTACAAAAAGCGACGGCGAAACCATACCCAGTTCCTCGTCGTGCCAGCGCAGTAGAGCCTCATAACCCATTGGCAAATTGGTCGATGGATCTACAATTGGCTGATAGGCGAGGGTGAGGAGATCATTTTCAAGTGCCGCTCGCAGCTTGGTATCGATTTCGGACCGCTTACGCGCACTTTCATCCATGCACGGGGTGAAAATCTTCAGGCAGTTTCGGCCTTGTTCCTTCGCGGCATAAAGAGCGAGGTCAGCGCGGCGCAATAGTTCAGAGCCAACGCAGTTACTCGCTCCGCGGGATGCCAGGCCAATAGATGCCCCGACTTGTACCCTGGAGCCCAGTATTTCAAACGGCATATTGCAAAGCTTGATCAGTTCCTCTGCGATCTCGGCTGCCTTCTCGCCAGCTTCGCCAAACAGGACAACGCCAAATTCATCGCCGCCCAGGCGCGCAATAAGACCTTCAGAGGGCAACGCACGTGCCAATCGTTCTGAAAGTTCACACACAAGCTCGTCGCCCGCGCCGTGTCCAAGAGTGTCGTTCACCAATTTGAATCGGTCGAGATCTATAAAGAGAATTGCGACTTCTTGCTGGCGATTATTCAATGCGTCATTCAAATGATTTTGGAAGAATACGCGGTTGGGCAAACGGGTCAGCTGGTCATGCAGCGCAATATGCCGGCAGCGCGCTTCGCTCGCCTGTATTTCGACTTGCGCTTCTTCGAGCTCGGCAAACTTTCGGGCAATTTCCGCGTGCGCCGTTTTCAGATCCGATTCCATCCGCCATTTCGCAGAAAGCGAAGAGGCCAATGTCTGGATTTCATCGGTTTCAAAGGGCTTTGCGAGATAATAGAGTTTGTCTTGCGGTCCAGCGACGCTCGCTACTTCAAGGGGGCTGTGATCCGAATAGCCTGTCACAATTACGATGTTGATGTCTGGATCAAGAGCGCGAACCTGGCGGGCAGTTTCCTTGCCATCCATGCCTGGAGGCATCCGCATGTCGAGGAAAAGCACGCCGTACGGAATGCCGGCTTCTACGGCAGCTTTGACGGCGGCCACGGCCTCTTCGCCTTGATGGACATAGTCGACATCGCCCCAGCTAGTAACTGCGTTCGAAGGCGTTTCAGCGGGAGCATTATCTGCGTCGCCAAACAGCGCATCGCTCATCGCGTTGAGCGCGTTTTCACCGCTATCGTTGCCCTTTTCCAAGCATAGCCGATAAGCTGCGATAACACCCATTTCGTCGTCCGCGACCAGTATCCGCATGTTTTGCCCCTATTTCTACCAAAGCGCAGCAACCAAATGCGTTCTACGTCCACGTTGAAGGGCATATGACCGAAGCTCTAAGATCGGGTTAACCCGTTATAGTTTCTGTTTTTTGTTTTGAAAATTCGATCCAAGCCTGGCGCAGTTTCGGCGCTGTCATGCTGGTTATGTTGCATATTTGTAACAGCGGCTTGACGATTGCGGCCAACCACAAACGTTTCTTATTGCGCCTCAGGGAAAACAGGGGCAGCGTAGGAGCATCGAAAATCGGCGCTGCATGCGTACCGCCGAAGTAAAAGGGGACAATCATGAAATTGAAGACTTTGGCCGTTTTGGCGTCCTTTACCTGCCTTACAACTCCGGCATTTGCGTTGCAGTCCGCCCCTGCCGATGCGGCAGATGAAGCGGCCGCAGATGACAAAGAAGCGATTATTGTTACGGGGTCAAGGATTAAGCGTTTGACCCTAGCAAAAGCGCTTTCCTTTGCAAGATTATTACAACGAATGATCTTAGTCGCGAAGGCATAAGCAATCCTGAGCAATTGATTTCATTCCTTACGTCCAACGGCAATGGTGCAGATAATCTGGCTTCCAACTCTGATGTGGTCACGGGAGCAGCGCGCGGCATAAACGGACTTATCCTCGGCAAACCTGCGCGGCCAAGGTGCGGGCGCGACGCTCGTATTGCTGAATGGACGTCGCGTTGCAGCACACGGACTTGCCGGTTCAGTCAGTTGATGTGAACCAAATTCCATTGGCTGCATTGAACGTGTGGAAGTTCTGAAAGACGGTGCATCGGCCATTTACGGAACCGATGCGATTGGTGGCGTGATGAACTTCATCACAAAAAAGGAATTTAAAGGATTTGCTGCGTCAGGCTTCATTGACAAAACCGAACATGGCGGAGGTGATATTTACAAAGCATCTGTTTTGGCTGGTGCTGGGGATTTGGACGATAACGGTTTCAACATAATGGTCGGCTGGTCGTATAGCGAAAACAAAATTTTACGTGGGCTGCAGCGCGATTTTGTAACAACAAACTTACCCAGTTTCGGTTTGTCAGCGGACACGCGCGGAACACCATTTGCCACTATATTTGCCCAAGGAACAACTACGCTAAATCCTACCAACACTCTGCTGATTGCAGCGAATGGACCATTTATTCCAGGCAGCACGACAATTCGCGGTACTGCGGTTAATCCGTTAGATATTCCCGGTGGAGCAGGGTGTTCTTCAGTACCCGGAATGTTTGCTTATGACGAGCAGTTATGGCCAGGCGCTTTGGCAAGTGCATATGCGTGTGCATACGAAACGGGAAAACCGGCCGTCCTTACGCAGCCGCTGCAAACTCTTAGCCTTTATGCAAAGGGCACAGCACGATTTGGTGATCATGAAATCAGCCTTGAATATATGCGTTCGGACGCCGATGCGACAAAAAGCTTTTCTGAAAATCAGCTATCAAATAACAATACAAACTTGCAATTGCGCTTCCCCCGCAATGCGCTGACAGCGCCTGTCTATGATCGTATCGTATCGCAATTGCAGTCGGCTTTCCCCGGGATAGCTTTGAATGTCGGCGCGCCGATTGCTTATCGTTGGAGATGCATGGAATGCGGCCCACGGTCAATTGACACAAATACGCAAGCTGATCGTATCTTTCTCGGGATTGAGGGGCCTCTGTTTGGAGGTTGGGAATATAGGGGCGGCGCTTCTCGGGCATCAAGCCAATCCGAATCTCAGCTTGGTACAGGCTATTTTTATCGCGGAACACTCGCAAATGGAGTTGCTGACCCGCTTGCGCCAACCGCTCCCGGGGCTTCAGCCCCCGGGATAGTTGGTGTGCTAAATAGCGGCTTGATCAATGTCTTTCTGCAGCCCGGTGAAACACAGTCCGCTGCTGGCCTAGCTGCGCTTAAGGCAATTTCTGCACAAGGCGTCGTTTTGTCGGGCGGTAAATATACTGTTACTCAATTTGATGGATCGGCTTCCGGACCCATTTTTAGCTTGCCAGCTGGCATGGTAATGGGGGCTATAGGTGTCGACTACCGGAAAGAGGAATATAGTTTTAACGGTGATGTGAGAGCAGTTTCCAGTCGACCGGATGTTTTTAATGCACCTTTTGATCCAGTGCTATCAAACCTGAATGATCGTTCAAGAGACATAAAAGCCGCCTATGCGGAGCTGCTATTGCCGTTGTTCAGCGGTTTTGAATTGAATGCGGCTGTTCGGATCGACGATTATTCAGGTTTTGGCCAGACGACCAATCCCAAAGTTTCGTTCAAATATAAGCCAATCGATCAAATTATGTTTCGAGGCTCATATAATACGGGTTTCCGCGTCCCTTCCTTCAATCAGATTTTCAAGGAAACGGTTAAATCTTCACTGCCCGGTGCTGACTTGGCAGATCCGCAAAATTGCCCGAATGGAATTCCAATCGCCGGTAACCCACTTTGCGCCCCGATTAACCCTAACATCTTATCGGGAGGGAATTTGAACCTCGGGCCAGAAACGTCGAGGCAATTTGGCTTTGGTGTGGTTCTTCAGCCGATTAACAATTTCAGTGCTACAATTGATTGGTGGAAGATTGACCGGAGCGGAACTATTTCCGATTTGTCGGTATCCCAGTTAGTTCAGAATTACGAAATTTTCAAAGATCGTTTCATCCGCAATGGTAGCGGTCTGTTGACCCAGATCGATCGACGCTTCGTAAATGCCGGGGATAGTTTCACGCAAGGGATAGATATTTCACTGCGCGGCAATACTGGCTTTGCTGGTGGCGAATTGTCGTTAGGTATGGACGGGACATATCTGTTGTCGAAAAAAAGGCAGATTGTTCCTTCTTTGCCTGTTGGACCAAATGAAGTCGGAATTTTTGACTTTTCAAATGACCTGAGTTTGCGCTGGAAACATAACGCATATATTGCATTTGCAACCGGTGACTTTGGCTTTTCACTTTCACAAATTTTCCGCCTTGGTTACCAGAATGGCAACGTTGGCCGGGTGAAAAGTGGTGAAATCACGCGCCCAGATGTTGTCACTCGGGTCAAAGATTATGTTACATATAATTTCTCGGCAAATTACAAGGCGCTGGAAAATGTGACGTTTATTGCCGGAGTGAAAAATATATTTGACACCGAACCGCCATTCGCGATCACTTATGATACCAATACGGGCGCCGGGTCTAGTTGGGAGCCGCGCGTTGCAGACCCGCGCGGGCGAGCATTTACATTACAGGTCGATGTAAAGTTTTAATCCGGTATTTCCTAATGTAAGCAAGGCGGGGTGACCTTTCGCTCGCTGCCTTGCCTACTGAAGCCCAAAAAAGAGGCCGGAAGGATTGCTCCTGCCGGCCTCTCTTTATCTGGAATCGAAGACCCGAAGCGCGTTCGGGTTCGGCCTCAACAGCTTCGTTTAAGCGCCAGCAACATCCGCCAGATCAACTTTCAGGCCTGGGCCCATGGTCGAACTGATCGCGACGCGGCGGACATATTTGCCCTTCGATCCGCTTGGCTTGGACTTGATCACCGCGTCTACCAGCGCGTCGAAATTCTTGCGCAGGTCAGCGTCGGAGAAACTCTTCTTACCGATGCCGCTGTGGATAATGCCTTGTTTTTCAACGCGAAACTCAACCTGACCGGCTTTCGCGGCCTTTACCGCTTCGGCGACGTCCATCGTGACAGTGCCAAGCTTAGGGTTAGGCATAAGGCCTTTTGGACCCAGAACCTTACCCAAACGACCAACAATGCCCATCATATCGGGGGTTGCGATCACGCGGTCATAATTGAGATTACCTGCGGTCATGTCTTCCATCAGGTCTTCTGCGCCGACCTTGTCGGCACCAGCCGCAGTTGCCGCATCGGCCTTGTCACCGCGCGCGAACACGGCAACTTTCATGTCCTTGCCCGTGCCAGCTGGCAGTGAAACCATACCGCGCACCATCTGGTCTGCGTGCCGTGGGTCAACGCCCAGGTTCAGCGCAACTTCGATCGTTTCGTCAAATTTGGCAGAAGCCAATTCCTTGATCGTCTTGATCGCCGCATCGACGGTGTAAAGTTGCTCGCGGTCGAGTGAAGCCAGCGACTTAGCTTTTTTGGTCAATTTAGCCATTGATTCAGCCCTCCACTACTTCAAGGCCCATGGCCGTTGCCGAACCGGCGATGATTTTTACAGCTGCTGCAAGGTCGTTGGCGTTAAGGTCAGCCATTTTCTGCTTGGCGACTTCTTCCAACTGCGCTTGCGTGATTTTGCCCGCGCCGATTTTGCCGGGCTCTTTCGAACCGGCTTTTAGGCCGAGGATCTTCTTGATCAAAAAGGTCGCCGGTGGCTGCTTGGTGATGAAGGTAAAGCTCTTGTCAGCAAAAACCGTGATCTTGGTTGGAATGGGCGTGCCCTTTTCCATATCAGCGGTCGCCGCATTAAACGCTTTACAAAATTCCATGATGTTCACGCCGCGCTGACCGAGTGCTGGTCCGATAGGCGGTGAGGGAGTGGCAGCACCTGCAGGGACTTGCAGGCCGATATAGCCGTCAATTTTCTTAGCCATGATTGGCTTCCTTTCATTCTTTCCCCGCAACAACTTCTGCTATGGCGGGTCAAATTAAGCGGTCAAACAAGCACTTTGCACTAGGCTTTGGCGCTCTCCCGCACGGGAATCGCCTGTCCGGAAACAAGCGAAGGCGCGCGATTAGGGCAAAGCGCGCAGTATTGCAAGGGTCCAACGGTGCTTTTCGGAGGGAGCTCTCTTCTCCCGCAGGAGAGGGATTTGGCGTCCCGAATTAGGGATAACCTCTCCCCGCATCGGGAGAGCCGACATCACTTCATCAATTCGACTTCTTCAAAGTCCAATTCAACCGGTGTGGCGCGGCCAAAGATCGATACCGAAACCTTGACGCGGTTCTTGTCGAAATCGAGTTCTTCGACAAGGCCATTGAAGCTTGCAAATGGTCCGCCAAGCACCTTGACCTGATCGCCAATTTCGTAGTCGACCGAAACGCGCTTCTTGGGCGCAGATTCCAGCTCTTCCTTGGTGTTCAGAATGCGCGCTGCTTCGGCTTCGCTGATGGGTTGCGGCTTTCCGCTTGATCCAAGGAAACCGGTGACCTTTGGCGTGTTCTTTACCAAGTGATATACGTCATCGCTCATGCTCAGCTTGGCAAGGACATAACCGGGGAAGAACTTGCGTTCTGCCTTTACCTTTTTACCACGGCGCACTTCGGTAATCTGTTCGGTTGGAACTTCTACGGCCTCAACCAAGCGATCTAGCCCGAGCCGTTCGGCTTCGGACAAAATCTGGTCGCGGACCTTGTTTTCAAAACCGGAATAAGCGTGGATGATGTACCAGCGTGCCATGTCGTCTATTGCCCTAAATCTATTTTGAATTGGTCGGATGGCGCAGAACGCACCAGATGGATATTATTTCGCGAAGTCTATCAGGAAGTTCACAATGGTGGAGAACACCGCGTCGACTCCCAGGAAGAAGAACGAGAGGATGATCGTCAGGATAAGCACCATGATCGCAGTCTGGACGGTTTCCTGACGCGTGGGCCAGACGACTTTCGAAATTTCTGTGCGCACTTGGCGGATGAACTCGCCGGGGCTGCTTTTTGCCATTTTTCGTTCCTGTTCCTGTATTTCGGAGGTAGCCGCCATCGCTCCGACCGGCGGGTCGAGAGCAATATAGGATCCAATATCGGAAAGACTAGGGCCATAATAGCAGATTCGCCACCGCGCAAGTGGGTAGGGGCAAATTTGCTAAATGGCAGGAGTTGAGGGACTCGAACCCACGACCCTCGGTTTTGGAGACCGATGCTCTACCAACTGAGCTAAACTCCTGCGGGTCACTTCAAGTGATGATCGCGCCCTTAGCGTCGATAGCATGGCGGGGCAAGGGGATAAGGATCACTTTTTGTTTCAGCTTCGCAGGATCACCTCCGCTCTGACCCACTCCCATGTGAGTGGAAAACCCCCTAGAAGCTATATTCGTCGTATACCTTGGACAGGTCACCGCCCCATTCGCCGTTAAATTTATCGAGCAAAATCTCGGCAGGAGTTTTTCCGGATGCGACTACTTCGCGCAGAGGGTCGAGAAAGCCGGTCTCATTGTTGCCGCTGGTGTCGAGCCGGCCTCGCGCAGCAAGCCCACTTGATGCTATGTCAAGCACTTGGCCGGCAATATCACGCAATGTTCCGCCACCCGCAATTGGTGCATTGAAGCCGAGTTTTGGCACTGCATTGCGCAGTGCCTCACGCTCTTCCATATTCCAACCCTTGATCAGATCCCATGCGGCGTCGAGCGCGGATTGGTCATAGAGAAGCCCGACCCAGAATGCAGGCAGCGCGCAGATACGCGCCCACGGACCGCCGTCGGCTCCGCGCATTTCGAGAAAGCTTTTCAAGCGAACCTCGGGGAAGGCAGTCGACATATGATCCTCCCAATCAGATGCCTTGGGTTTTTCACCGGGCATTACCGAGAGATTTCCGGCCAGAAAATCCTTGAAATCCAGCCCTGCGGCGTCGATATATTTGCCGTCGCGGTACACGAAGTACATCGGCACATTCAGCATGTAATCGGCGTAGCGTTCGTAGCCAAAGCCGTCCTCGAAAACAAAGGGCAACATGCCGGTACGGTGCGGATCGGTATCCGACCAGATGTGGCTCCGGTAGGAGAGAAAACCGTTGGGCTTGCCTTCCAGAAACGGCGAATTGGCAAATAGCGCCGTGGCCAGTGGCTGCAACGCCAGACCGACGCGGAACTTCTGTACCATGTCGGCTTCGCTCTTGTAGTCGAGATTGACCTGTATCGTGCAGGTACGCAGCATCATATCGAGGCCCATGCTGCCCACGCGCGGCATGTGGCGTAGCATGATGTCATAACGCCCCTTTGGCATGATCGGCAGGTCTTCGCGCTTTTTGTCGGGCCACAACCCAAGACCCAAAAAACCTTTGCCGGTTTTCGCCCCGATAGCCTTTACTTGACGAAGATGCCGACCGGTTTCGGCGCAGGTTTGGTGCAAGTTTTCCAGCGGCGCGCCAGAGAGTTCAAGCTGCCCGGCTGGTTCCAGGCTGACCGTGCCGTCCGGTCCCGCCATCGCAATGACATTGCCGTTTTCGTAAATGGGCTCCCAGCCAAATTCGGTTAGCGCCATCAGCAGATCTCGGATCCCGCCGGGCTCGTCATAAGACGGGGCAGAGTAGTTTTTAGTACAATAGACGAATTTCTCGTGCTCGGTTCCGATCCGCCAATTTTCGGACGGCTTTTCGCCCTTGGCCATAGCCTCGATTAACTGCGCGCGGCTTTCGATCACAGGATCGTTGCGCTTTGAAACTGTTTTTGTGCTCATCAATGCGCTTTACGGATGCGCTTTGTACCCGGCAAGTCAGTTTATTGTGGCGCGGAACACCATCGCAAAACTTGCCCCCGCGGCCAGCGTCGCAGCACTGCCGGTGATAGTCGAGCCGGCTGCAGCCATACGAAACGCGTCGGTTTCGCTCGCATCGACATTGTCGTCGTCCTCTATGGTGGTGGCGCCAGCACAGCTGGTCCCCGATGAAAGACTTCCAGGCACATAAGTTGTGTTGGCAGGTAGGGAGTCGCTCGGCGCAATGTTTGTCATAGAAATCGAGTCCATGTTGGTCATCAAAACGCAATATTCAACGACCGCACCTGGTAGGGATTTCGGGTTGGTTCCGCTCACGGTGTCGCTAATGATTTTCGACGTTTTGGCGACCGACAGCACAGGCTGTGTGATGTATAGATCGGCGCGAACAAAATTGCCGCTGTCTGTGCCTACGGCATCGCAAATCCGCAACGACCAATTGCCCGCAGCATTTTGGCCGTCAAATACGGACAGCGGATTTGATGGTCGGAAACTGTGAGAGTAGGGTGGCGGGGTTGGCGCAGTTGGATCGTCTGCTGCGGCTAAATGGCCTGTTATCGCGGTTGCGGCCTCGTCGTCAAATAAATCGTTTAGATTGTCGCCACCTTGGACGTTGCCGGTCCAGGTCATCACAGTAACCGTCGTCCCGGCGGGAGAGGTCAGGAAAATGCGCAAATCACTGCGATAAGTATGCGTCAGGAAAATGCCCAAATTCACATCGCGAACAGTGTAGTTGCTCGCCACATTGATGGTCCGGACAATTTGCGATGCTACGGGCTGGTTGCAGCTCAGATCGGTGATCGCGCCGGCGTTGGTGTTGCTATATTGGTTGACCGTCTGGGCCTGCGATTGCTTAGAAAATAAGGCGAAAGCAATCATGGCAAGAAAGCTGACAGCAGCTTTGCGTCCAATGCGCAACGACGCATGCGATCGTTGCCAATATGGCATTTGCACCCGGTTCATTGCAGCAACTTAGCCGTATTGGTTTACCAGATGTGTAAGAATAAATCCGTTTTAGATGATTTTACAGGATCATCGGCGACGTCGCCATTGATCTGATCAATCGATCAAGGTCTGGAACACCATGGCAAAGGTTCCGCCTCCAGCCAATGTTGCGGCATTTCCTCTAACCGTAGTACCGGCGATATTCATAGTGAATGGATCGGTTTCACCAGCATCCGAAGCATCATCGTCTTCTACGGTTGTGGCCGTTCCGCAACTGGTCCCCGAACGCATGCTTCCGCTGACAAAGCTTACACCTGTCGGAAGGTTGTCAGTTGCGACAACTCCGGTCATGGCGCTTGTGCCGGTGTTGCCAAATGTGATGCAATATTGGACCGTCGCGCCGGGGATTGATTTGGGATTTGTGGCGCTAACACCGTCAGACAGGACCTGACTGATTTTGGCTATGGTATAGCTTGTATAGGGATTGCAGAAGGTCAAATCGCCAAGGCCGATCCACTGGTTACCGGGATTGGTCGGTGCTGTGCTGTGGTTGGTGTAAACCACAGTAACGGTATCCACGGCTGCATTGAATGTAACAGAAACATTCCCAGCGGCTGATGTGTCGGACGCCGGAGTGTCACCGATCACGACATTGCTGTTCACATAGTTCGCCGTGCCATTGGTCAACACCGGAATCACGGGTGATCCGTTATAGCTGCCCGTCACTGTGACCCGGTCGGCAAATTGGTTGGCATTGAAATCGACGTCGAATATCTTGAACTGCATGCCCGGAAGCCCGCCGGGCATGGTGATAACTGTGGTCGCAATATCGGACTGCGCGTTGTTGTTTAGATTTTGATAAAGACTGACTTCGCCTGCGACCCCGCCGGTCAGATTGCCGTTGATCGCTGGCGAACCGGCGAGATATGGTATGGTACTGCTCATTGCGATGTTGAAATTGCCAACGCCAGCCAAATTATAGGTATTGTTAAGGCTTCCGGCGGTCCAGCTGTTTACTCCCCAGTTAAAGGTCGAGCTGCCAACGGGGCACGAAATCGTGGGCGCCGTCCCCGCGCTCCTGACGCTAACTGTGTTAGTATCCGTTTGACTATTGTCGGACAGATTGCTGTCAACGAGTGTTGCTGGCACCGCAATTGTGGCGGTATTAGCAACGGATCCGGAAGCGGCTGTTACTTGCGCCCATAACCGAAGCTGATATGTTTGCCCGGGTGCAAGTGCGGGAAGCGCATAGCCAGCTTCCAACTGAGCCAAAGTCGGAGTAGTGCCCGCTGTACACTGACCCGGCACCGTACCGCAAATCACCGCTGATTTGGTCAAACCCGTCGCAGCCGCATCGGTCAAAACGGCCCCAGTGACCGCGCTCGAGCCGCTGTTTGTGACAGTGATAGTATAGGTTGCAACGCTGTTCTGTGTCGATGCCGATAAGCCGTCGGTTTTAGTAATCGACAAATCTGCCGATGGATAATTGAGAGTGATTGGATAATCCTCAACCTCGCCCGTCGTCGCATTGCCAGTGGGCACGTTAACCTGGGCGTTCGTGCTGCCATAACGGATACGCATGAAGCTGGACCCGGGAACCAGGCTGCCCACTGCCGTCGGCAGTGTCCAACTGAGCGCTGCCGTGCCGCCACCACAGGTTGTAACCGCAGATCGTTCATTTGTGTCGGCGAAATCGCCATCGCGGTTGAAATCGATATAACCGTACATGGATGCAGTGCCCGTGCAGGCAATTCCCGCCTGTATATGCGCTCCACCCGGCGCGGCTGTAACCGTGGTGACGGCGCTGATCGCATCTTCGTCGTCCGTTCCACTTGTATCGTCCAATGTAGCGCCAGTGCTAGGCTGATCAGCACCTTCGACATCACGCAATGCGCCTAGCCGGATAGCCGTGCTTCCGGAATGCGCTGCAGTGCCATAGCTTGCCGGTGCGTCGCCATAATCGGACTGCACATACAGGCCGATTGCGTGGCCGTCTCCGGTCGTGGTCGCGGTTGTGGTATCGGTTCCGACGAAGACAATGCTGGTATAAATGCCTGTCAATTGGACCGAGCCGCATCCGCCGGTGCCATTGGTTCCATCATTGGCTTCGCAGCCCGTATTGACTGCGGTCGCTGGCGTACTGTTTACAACGTTGCCGCTGACCTCTAGCGCATTATTGCCGGAAAGCTTGCTCAGCGCGACAGCGCCGCCGCCTACCTGCGTCGTCAGCGCGAAATTATAAGTTCCCGAATCCACGTTGTAGAAATTCAACACTGGGTTGGTAACCGGCGTGGTGAAATTATACGTCACGCGGTAGGAACCAACACCTGTTGAAGCGCTATTGCTTAGTTCATAACGTTGAAAATTGCCGATGGCAGGCGTTATGGGCGAGTACCAGCTACTGGGAAAGTTGCTGCCCACGGGGGGCGTCGTCGCCAACAGGCCGCTTGCGGCCGTCAGATTTGTCCTGTTACTGATTGCGATTGTACCCGTCACACCACCGGCGGTGAAATTGGCGCTATTTGTGGCGACTGATGCGTATGTGGCGTAACCTTGAGAGCGCGCAATCTGCGGCACGAAAATCAGGAGAAAGATCGCCAAAACCGCGCCGAATAAGGACAATAACCAGCCATTCGCAGCATACAAGCGCGCGCGCAGCGACGGTTTTAAAGATTGACTATATACATCCACAACGCATCCGTTTTGGATGAAATAGGTAAATTAATGATAAACAGTCGGCAGTTTCCACCGGATTGCAGATGTAAAATCCTCTATTTCATCGGCTCTCGTTAACCAACCCAATCGCCTTTTGCAGCCATCCAGACCGAGATGGCAGCAACGGCAGCAGTGTCAGCACGTAGGATACGAGGTCCGAGCGATACGGCCTTGGCGGCTGGATGCGTGCGGATTGCGGCATTTTCCTGATCGGTGAAGCCGCCTTCAGGTCCGATCAGTATCGCAGCGGGACCTGTCGCGGTCTTTAGCACGTCGCCAATTGGCTCGCCGCCACGTTCGTCACAGAAATATATCGCACGGCCTTCGGGCCAATCCCTTAACAAAGCGTCCAGTTTCGCCAGCGCTTCAACCTTGGGGAGTGCGGTTCGTTCGCATTGCTCTGCGGCTTCGATCATTTGGGTGCGAAGCCGGTCTTCTTTGGCCTTATCGACCACACAGCGCGCGGTCAGTAATGGCACAAAGCGAGCAACGCCAAGCTCGCAGGACTTTTCTGCGATCCAGTCGAGCCGGTCTTTTTTGATAAGCGCCTGACATAGCCAAAGGTCAGGCACAGCCTCACGCTCGCGCAGTTTTATCTCGACATTGAGTGTTAGATTGCGCCTTCCCGCCCGTGCAATGCTGGCCAAATATTCGCCGGTTCTGTCATCAAAAATCTTGATGGCTGCACCTTCTTTCAAACGCATGACATTGAGTAGATAATGCGCTTGCGGCCCGTCGACTTCCACGTTTCCCCCTTTTGCCAATTGCTGATCGACAAAAAGGCGCGGGGTAGATTTAGGCGGATAGGCGGGTGTGGCGGGCATAGCATTCCATAAACGAAACAAACCGGACTTGTCGAAGCCCTTTATTCGCCTTAGCACAATCGCAACACCGTTTGGGCTGAGCTAGTCGTAGCCCTGTTTTTGGGGATGAATTGTGACAAAGGAAAGCCCTTTGAAAGGCTCAGGGCAAACGGATTTAGGAGACAAAGTCGCTACACCCCCAGACAGCGAATATCGCGGCCTGTCCGCTTTGCTTCCTGAACCGTTGCGGTCATTTGCTTTACTGGCAAGATTTGACCGTCCGATAGGTTGGTGGTTGCTGTTTTGGCCCTGTGCTTTCGGGTTGCTGCTCGCAGGTGGCGCTGCGCAGCAATGGCCTTTGCTGCTCTGGTTTTTGCTCGGTAGTATTGCGATGCGCGGGGCAGGGTGCGTGTATAATGACATCATCGACCGCGATCTCGACAAGCAGGTTGCGCGCACTGCTTCACGACCGCTAGCGAGTGGCAAAGTGTCACGCAAAGCAGCGTGGATCTGGCTATTCATGCTGTGCTTGATCGGATTGGTTGTGCTGTTCCAGCTAAACTTCAATGCGCAACTTTTGGCGTTGGAAAGCCTTTTGCTGGTGGCAGCATATCCTTTCATGAAACGCATCACCTGGTGGCCGCAAGTTTGGCTGGGGCTGGTGTTCAGCTGGGGCGCACTTGTTGGCTGGATTGCGGTAGCGGAGCATGCTGAGCCAGCAATGTTTGCGCTCTACGCAGGCTCGGTCTTCTGGGTGATTGGCTACGATACCATCTACGCGATGCAGGACCGTGAAGATGATGCGCTCGTTGGCATTCGGTCCAGCGCGCTGCGGTTGGGCGGGAATATACGTGGCGGCGTCGCGCTGTTTTATGTCTTAGCGGTTGTGGGCTGGGCGTTGGCGATCTGGCTGTACAGGCCGCAGGTTTTGGCCCTCGTAGCGCTCGTCCCAGCGGCACTGCATTTGCTATGGCAGGTGGTGATGGTTGATCAAGGCGGTAGCAATGCCCTTGCGCTGTTTCGCTCAAACCGGTTCGCAGGGTTCCTGGTCGCGCTTGCTTGTCTTGTTGTCGGGAACGCGGGCTAGCTGCCCAAGATTATTCCGCCGCCAACAATTCCTCGGCACCGCCAAGGTCCACGCTAACCAAACGCGAAACGCCCTGTTCAACCATGGTCACGCCAAACAGTCGGTGCATGCGGCTCATGGTTACCGCATTATGTGTGACAATAAGGTAGCGCGTATCAGTCTCTCGCGTCATCGCGTCGAGCAGATCGCAGAAACGCTCGATATTGGCATCGTCGAGCGGTGCGTCAACTTCGTCGAGCACACAAATCGGCGCGGGGTTAGTAAGAAAAAGACCGAAGATTAGCGCGACCGCAGTCAACGCTTGCTCCCCGCCCGACAATAACGTCAGCGATTGCAGCTTCTTGCCAGGCGGTTGCGCAAAAATCTCTAGCCCAGCCTCTAGCGGATCATCACTGTCGATCAGCGCCAGATGTGCTTGACCGCCATTGAAAAGCGTTGCGAACAGACGCTGAAAATGCTGATCAACGGTTTCGAACGCGGCGAGCAACCGTGTGCGGCCTTCGCGGTTCAGGCTGCCTATGGAGCCGCGCAAACGGTTGATTGCTTCGGTCAGCTCTGCACTTTCGGCGGTGCCCTTTTCTTGCTCGATTTCCAACTCGGCAAGCTCATCGGCAGCGATCAGATTAACCGGACCGATGCGTTCACGGTCAGCTTGCAAGCGGTCGAGGCGCATGGATTCTGTCGCGGCGTCGTCAAGCTCGTCTTCGGAAAACTCTAGCTTTTCCGGCAGAACCGGTGGTGGGCATTCGAAGCGTTCGCCCGAAATGCGGCCCATTTCGATACGCCGCGATTCTTGATTTTCCGCGCGGGCTTCTGCCCCGGCGCGCAGCTCGCGTGCCGATGACAACGCCTCACCAGCGGTCGCGATATTGGCTTCGAGCTCGCGCAAAGCGACCTCGCTGGATTTCTCTTTGGCCTGCATCTCGGCCAAACGCTGGGCAATGCCGTCGCGGTCAGCTTCAAGCCGCGCGATATCCAGCGCCACAGCGTCGGGGCGACCGGCCATCGACTCTTGTTCGGCGGCAATATCAGCGGCGCGCTTATTCATATCGGCGATCCGGCGCTCAGCTTCACCTGCGCGGTCCTGCCAGCTGCGTATCTCGGCGACAGCAACAGCGCGGCGTTCGCGTAAATGGGCAAGTTTCTGGTCAAGCGAGGACAGATCGGCTTGCGCACGGATCAGGAATTGCCGGACGGTTTCATTTTCCGTCGCCAGCTTTTCAACCAAAGCATCATGATGGCTGCTGTCCGGCAGTGCAGATTTTGCTTCTGCTGCGGCATCGGCATCTTGGCGTGCGGCGGTCAATTCTTGCGCGGCCATGTCGCTGCGTTCAGAAAGTGCCGCCTTGGCTGATTGCGCGCGGGATAGGCTGTCTTCAGCGCGGTCGACATCGCGCAGGTTTTGGCGAAGCGCGGCGTCTTCGGCCTGCAACTGCGCGGTTAGATCACGCGCTACCTGTTGTGCGGTTGTGATGCACGATGCTGCATCTTCCGCAGCAGACAGCTTGGCCTCGTAGTTTTTCTCCGATGCTGGAAGTTCACGCTCGATCTCCGCAAGCCGGTTGACGCGGATCAACTGCTCAGCGGTTGTCACTCCGTCATCATCAGCGACAAAGCCGTCCCAGCGACGCAGCTTACCGTCCATTGTGACCAGTTTCTCACCAATGGCCAGCGCTTCTCCGCCGTCGATTTCCACCACTCGAACCATTGATAGCCGCGCGGTCAGTTCGGGCGGGGCTTGGACATGGTCGATCAACAGGTCGCCATCCAATATGGGTACTTGTGCTTGTGTTTGTGTCCAGCGCCGTCCTTCGTCACCGCCGATCATTGCCTGCGCGTCTTCGCCCAGGGCGGAGGCTAGGGCACGCTCATAGCCGCTGGCGACTGTGATTTTGTCGATCGCCTTATCGCCTTTTACCTGGGCAAGCGAACGGGCAAGCGCGCTACCTTCGGATTGCAGCGTCGCCAAGTCCGCCTTTGCCGTAGCTGCTTCGGCTTGCGCGGCGTCGCGCGCTACAATCAGGGTCGCACGTTCCGCTTCGGCACTTTCAATCGTCGATTTCAGTTGTTCGGAACTTGCTTGCCGGTTTGCAAGCGTCGTCCGCGCAGCCTGTAACGCGCTTAACAGTTCCGCCTCGTCACCAAGCGCGACTTGTTCTTGCGCTAAGCGCTCGACGTCGCGTTCGGCTCGCATCAGTCGCGCATGCGTATTGGCGACGGCGGCGTCGGCAACGCGGAGTTCGGCGTCCGCGCGGGCTTGCTCGGCTGAGGCCTTGGCAAAGGCAACCTCGGCCTCGCGCACTTGCCGTTCGGCATTTTCAGCCGTGCGGATCAGCGCGGGCCGGGCTTCTTCTTCCTGTTTGATCGCTTCGGCCAGTGCGATGCTCTCGGCTTGCAAGCGTTCAAGTGCAGCGGCAGCATCATGCGTTAGCTTGCCTTCGCGCGCACCGTCATCGGCGATACGCTCGGCCTGCGCTTTGAGGTCGGCGGTGCGCTGGATCAGCTGATCGCGTTCTGCAGTCAATCGAACCAATCGGTTGGACAAGTCGCTGGCCGCATCGCGCGCGGCCATAGCAGAAGCGCGATCGTCGGCGAGCTGGCGCACGGCGGTTTGCTGTTGCTCACCAAGTGCGCGCTGCACAACCGAAGCTTTATCGACTGCTTCGCTGGCGGCTTGCGCTTCGGCGCGTGCGGCGTCTGCCGCTGCCTTGGCTTCGCGCCAACGCACGTAGATCAGTCGCGCTTCGCCCTGGGTAATTTCTTTGCTTAGCTTGCGGTAACGCTCGGCCTGCTTGGCTTGCCGCCGCAATTGCCCGGCACGCGCATCCATATCGGCGAGTATTGTTGCCAACCGGTTCAGATTGGCTTCAGCCGCGCGGAGTTTTTGTTCGGCATCTTTACGCCGAACATGCAGCCCCGAAATACCGGCTGCTTCCTCGAGCATCTGTCGCCGTTCTTGCGGTTTGGCGGAAATGATTGCACCGATCCGGCCTTGCGAAACCAGCGCGGGACTATGCGCTCCAGTCGCGGCATCGGCAAAGATCAGCGAAACGTCCTTGGCGCGCACATCGCGGCCATTGGCGCGGTAGGCCGATCCTGCGCCGCGTTCGATACGCCGGGTAATCTCGATATCTTCGTCGTTGGCAACGACCGCAGGTGCATTGTCATGCTCGTCGCGTTCGGCAAAAATTGTGACTTCGGCAAAATCGCGCGCAGGCCGCGACGCGGTACCGGCAAAGATCACGTCTTCCATGCCAGAGCCGCGCATCGACTTTGCCGAGTTTTCACCCATCACCCAGCGGATGGCCTCAAGAAGGTTCGATTTGCCGCAACCGTTTGGCCCAACAATGCCTGTCAAACCCGCCTCGATCCGGAGGTCGGCGGGTTCGACAAAGCTTTTGAAGCCGGTCAGTTTGAGTTGGCGGATGCGCAAGCCGGTTTTCCAGTTTGGTCTACACGCTAATGATTAGCGTGCGCCAGCCTCACGCAACTTGGTTTTGGTACTGTTCCAGCTGCCGCCGCTCAATTTTGTGCCGTTAAGAATAAGCGTTGGTGTACCTGACACGCCGTCTTCCTTTTGCCCGTATTCGGTCAGCTTGATCAGCGCGTCGATGGCCTTTTGATCATTCAGGCAAGCCTTGGCCTTCTCTTCGGGAACACCGCGTTCCTTTACGAAATTCACCAGATCCATCTTTGTTGCAAGGAAATTGACAGTTTGTACTGGCGTCATGCCAGCAACTGACTGTTCCTCCGCCGGGGTAATCGTCTGCATCTTGCCGAGCCATTCGGGCTGTTTTGCATAAAGCTGATCGGTGAGTGCAAAGAAGGATTCTGGGCCATTGCACTGCGCCAGCAAAAATCCGGGGATATCCTGAACGCCGTGGACCAAGTAAGGGCGGAATTCCATCGATGTCGTACCGGTTTCCACGATTTTTGCGAGGTCTTCAGTAGAGTCAACCGAGAATTTTGCGCAACCGGGGCAGGTTATCGCACCGTATTCTACCAGTTTTAACTTCGCATCGGGGTTGCCCATGCGGATGCCGCCAAGTTCAGTTTTTGACGCGACGCTGGTCCAGCTTTTTCCGGCAGGTGCAGGGACAGCAGCGATGGCATCGCCCTTGACCGTTTCGCCGTCCTTTGCGCCGTTACAGCCGGCAAGCGCGACCACAAGAGCGATTTTTGCGATTTTTGCGAATTTACGCATGTTGTTCGGATCCTTCTAAATAAATTGAGCTGGGTAGTTATTGTTTCCGGGGATTTATGGGTTTGGGAGGCGATTCCGCAAGGCTTTTCGCAAGCGATTCCAAAACCGCATGCAGTTCGGCATCGCCAATTTCTCTCAATGAATCTCCGAGGCCAACTGGCATTGGTCGCAAATTGGGCGGAGCCTTGGCTAACGAGACCTTTTGAGGCTTGTTGATAGGTCCCTGCCGCATCTTGATCCGCGCCACCGCGCTATAGCCAAAAAAGCGATTCACGCGCTCGATTATCTCGGGCAGCACGTGCTGGATCATGGGGGCAAAGGCGGGATCGACGATCATTTCGAGCGTACCGTCGGCCTTTTTGCCTGCAGGAAAGCGGATCGATTCCGGTTCGGATATTGGCGCATAACGGCTGCCGACAATCTCGTCCCAACGGGTCACGATGGAGCTTTGGATGAAGCCAAACCGCCGGAACGCCGCGCGTCCGATTTCCGGGACCAGATCAGCCACGGCACGGGCTGCGCCGCCACGTGGCCGTTCAAAGCTGCGCGGTTTCACGGCGAGTTTGCCTGCCGCCTTGCGTGCTGGCTTCTTGGAAGAAGGCTTGTCATTATCCATGGCCTCATCCATGCCACCACTGATGGCCAGCGTCCAACATAAGCGTGAAAAATCTGGGGATATTGCGACAGATTTACGCGCACATTATGCACGAACTGCGCGCGTATTGCCGTGGCGAAAGCCGCCACATAGTGGGATATTCCCAGATTCTTATCGTGTTTGGCTATCCGAAGTCATGCTGCAGCAAACTACGGTTGCTGCGGTTATCCCGTATTTTGAGAGATTTACCGCGCGTTGGCCGAGCTTTGTGGAACTGGCGGAGGCAGATGAGGCTGAAGTTCTGGCGGCGTGGGCGGGGCTGGGATATTATGCGCGGGCGCGCAATCTGATCGCCTGTGCTAAATTGGTGCATAAAGAATTTGGCGGCAAGATGCCGGACGACGAGGCTGCATTGCTTCGCTTGCCGGGGGTCGGCGCGTATACAGCGGCGGCCATCGCGGCCTTTGCTTTTGGAAAGCGCGCGGTCGTTGTCGATGCCAATGTCGAGCGCGTGGTGAGCCGTTTGCGAGCGATTGCATCGCCGCTGCCGTCAGCGAAGGCCGAAATTCGCGCAGCAATGGACGAGATGACACCGAAGGAAGGAGCGGGGGATTTTGCCCAAGCGATGATGGACCTTGGAGCATTGATTTGCAGCAGCCGGGCGCCGAAATGTGCTGTTTGTCCTTTGTTGGCGCATTGCGATGCAGCAAAAGCAGGCGAGGCCGAGCGATATCCCGTAAAGCCACCGAAAAAGGCAAAGCCTGAGCGAACCGGCACTGCCTACTGGATTGAACGCGACGGAAAGGTGCTGCTCGTCACACGCCCCGATAAAGGAATGCTGGGCGGCATGCGCGCTTTGCCCGACGACGGCTGGCACGCGGGCCGCGACGGTGACGAAGCCGCGCCAATTTCTGCCAAATGGTGCTTCTTGCCAGAAACGGTGGCGCATGCTTTCACGCATTGCTCACTCACTCTGCGCGTTGCTGTTACGCGTTGGTGCGAAGATACTGCGATGCCAGATGGAGCAACATGGTGGCCGATAAACAGCCTCGACAAGGCGGGGTTGCCCACTCTATTCGCCAAGGTCAGCAAAGCGGCAATGCGCCACAAAGCCGGAATATGAGGAACGAGCAAATGCACGATATGCACCCGAATTTTTGCACCGACCGTCGCGGTTTTCTGGGGCTCGCAGGGCTTGGTGCTGCTGGTCTTGCCGTTCCCGAAGCCGTGTGGGCGAAGACCGAACTTTCTTATCCCGGTCTGCGTGCGAAGATCGACGCGTATTTGACCGAACGTAAGGCGCCCGGAATCGTGATCAGCGTAGGGCAAGGCAAGCGTCGGAGTGATTTTTTAGCAAAGGGCACGCTGAGTTTTGCGAACAATAGTGGGAAGGTTGACCGCAATAGCCTGTTCCGCGCCTATTCGATGACCAAGCCGATCACAGGTATGGCCGCGATGATCCTGGTTGAAGACGGCAAGATTACCCTCGATCAACCGATTGCGGATTTCCTCCCTGAATTTGCCAATATGAAGGTGCTGACCGATCCGCTGAAAAGCATGGACGCAGTGCCGGCGAAAGCGCAGATCACGTTGCGCCATTTGCTGACACATACGGCGGGCCTTGGATATAGTATCGTAACCCGCGGGCCGCTTTTACAAGCCTATCTCGATAACGGAATTACGCCGGGCGTGATCAGCAAAATGCCGATGCCCGGATTTGCGAACGGCGCGCCTACGCCCGATATCGCGACCTTTTCCAAACGTCTTGCGGCCTTACCGTTGATCGCCGAACCGGGCAGTTTTTGGAGCTATTCGGTTGCTCTTGATCTGCTGGGTCACTTAATTGGCGTGATCAGCGGCATGAGCTTTGAAGCTTTCCTGCAAAAGCGCATTTTCGGACCGCTCAAAATGCGCAGCAGCTATTTTCAGGTACCCAAGTCAGAGGTGCACCGCTTCGCCACCAACTATCTCGTGGCAAAAGGCAATTTGTTGCCGATCGATACAGCCGAAAGCAGTATCTATCTCGATAAGCCAGCCTTTGCCTTTGGCGGGGCAGGGTTGGTAACTTCGGCGTATGACTATGACCGTTTCCTCCATATGATAATGAATTTCGGGAAGCTCGACGGCGTGCGGGTGATGAAGCCGGAAACGGTCAAGCTTGCCGTATCGAACTTGCTGCCGCCAACCGCGAAAATGCATCCGGTGTTTGCAGCGTCAATTGGCGCAAATGCGGCAAACAGCGGATTTGGAGCAGGCGGGCGCGTAGGGACTGGCGCAGAGGCCGGCATTTTTGGTTGGGGAGGGGCTGCCGGTACCAACTGCTTTGTTGATACTATTCGCGGTATTCGCGGCGTCGGGATGATCCAGTACATGCCGTCAACTGCTCAGGATTTTCAACGTGAATTCCGCAATTGGGTGATGGCCGAAATCAACAGGAAAAAGGCGTGATCGTAACAGGCTTTACTGGATCGCCGCTCGACCGCGCGGACTCGGTCCGCAATGATTCCGCGCGCTACAACGAGTTGCGTACCGATTGGCGTGCCAAGGTCTTGGCGCTGAACGGCCTTGATCCTGTGATGTCTTCGGACAGCGTCTTGAGCTGGCACTCGTTGGCCGATCTATCGGGTGACGCGGAGCTGATCTTGCTTGGATTGAACGGAGGTACGCCGCATTTCGTGCCTTTGGTCGAAGGCACCGGCGGGATGTCGCGGTCGCCCGCCATCTGGCGTGCGTTATCGGCGCTTCCTGCCGAAGAAGCGGCAATTTACGGTGCTGCGCGGAGCTTAATCGATTGGCACAATTCCCACCGTTTCTGCGGTCGTTGCGGTGGTAACACTGCGTTGTTTCGTGCGGGCTGGGGGCGGCAATGCGCTGCCTGTAATGCCGAACA
Source organism: uncultured Alphaproteobacteria bacterium (assembly GCA_963763915.1). Classification (GTDB taxonomy): domain Bacteria; phylum Pseudomonadota; class Alphaproteobacteria; order Sphingomonadales; family Sphingomonadaceae; genus Sphingorhabdus_B. The sequence goes on along the minus strand of CAVXQH010000001.1, from coordinate 99,908 downwards.
TTTTCCGCGCACCGACCCTGTGGTGATTATGATCCCCGAATATGACGGCAAGGCTTTGCTAGGGCGGCAAGCGGTCTGGCCAAAGGGCAATTATTCCGCGCTTGCAGGCTTTCTGGAACCTGGAGAGAGCATCGAAGAAGCCGTGCGGCGTGAGATTTTCGAAGAGTCAGGATTGCGCTGCGGCGCGGTACGTTACGTTGCCAGTCAGCCTTGGCCCTTTGGCGGTGCACAGCTGATGATTGCCTGCGTGGCAGAGGCGCAGAGTTATGTGCTCAATATTGATCACAACGAACTTGAAGATGCGATTTGGGTCACACGCGAAGAGGTTCACGCAGTCTTTGCCGGTGCGGAAGATGCCAAGTTTAATTCGCCGCCACCTTTTGCCATTGCCAGCAGCTTGCTGCGGCATTGGGCAGAGGTTTAGCTATCATCCCCCAAATGCTAGCGCTGCCGCATTATTGACCATGTGCAGCACTATGTTGGTCCGCAGCGACCCGGTTTTATGATATAAATAACCGAAGATCGCACCCAGAACAAACAACCCGGGCATCGCATAAAAATCAAGATGCATCGCTGCAAAAACGAGCGCCGAAATGAAAATCGCTGCCCACAACGGCATCAGATTGGCGAGGCTTTTTTGTAGCAAACCCCGAAAGAGGATTTCTTCCAAAACAGGGGCGAGTATTGCGGCAGCAACGAACAGCAAAATGTTGTTGCCCGTCGTGTCTGGAATCGCGGCGAAGAGCGCACGCAACTGCTCCTGCATCTTAACGTTCGGAACGGCATAGGTTTCATAGGCGTAATTGAACAGCAATCCCGTTCCGACCAGCCCCACCGCCCAGATTAGCGTGGAGTGCAAACTCATCTGGCTCCAACGGTCTAGCCAGATCGAATTCGCGCGGCCTTCCCGGCTTAGATAGTACCAGAGGCCGCCAAGCGTGATCACGCTGGACGCGACAAGTGACCAAATTGTCGGAAGCGCCATGATTTTCATATCCATCGCCAGCGCGGCGATTTGATCAGGCGTCAGATCACCGGTCGCATTTTGTGCAATAGCAATACCGCCCGCGATTACGCCAGCAAGCAACTGCATTACAAAATATATTACAATGGCAACTATCGCGACCCAGATGCTCGGGAAAGGGCGGGGCGCGCGATATGCAGTGTCTTCGGCTTCAGTCATGTCTTTCCCTATATTTTCTTGGGCTTAAGTTTAGCGATCCATCCCTAACGAAAGCTTGCTGCTAAACCAGTCCCAATTTCAGCAAATTATTCAGCATGTCGGACGGCATCGCATCAATGTCGCCTGCCTCACCGTCTCCCAGATCGCGCGGGGCATCTTCGTCGGACAAATAACGCCAGCCCTGATGTGCGCGCTTCGGTTTCGGGCGAACCGCGATCAAACCAGTGGAAATGACGATATTGGTTTTGCCGCCTTCTGCGTCTTCGAAACCGAGAATGGGGGAACGCATCACCAATTGATGTTTGAGTATCCAGAACAGCGATCCCCGATCCAAGATTTCTGTGTGGCGTTTCGGCAAATAGCGTGTGGTCAGCCGCGCTTCGGGGCCGCGCATTGCAAACCACGAGCGCATATCCTCAAGCGATGTTGCGCCAAAAGCTACTTTTGTCAGATGCAGCGGCATTCGCGTATTCTAACTCACCAGTCCGCTTGCCACAGCTAGCCCCAGAAAGATCAGGAAACCCATGCTATCAGTAATCATCGTAACAAAGATCGAACTGGACACTGCGGGGTCTTGATCAAGCCGATCAAGCAATACGGGTATTGCTACACCCGATAGCCCGGCGATCAGGATGTTGAACAATATAGCCGCACCGATCACTGCCCCCAACAACACGTCGGCAAAGAAAAGGCCTACGCCGATCCCAGCAATTACCGCGACAGTTGCGCCGATAAGCAAAGCCACGCGGACCTCTCTCCAAATCGAGCGCACAGTATTCGACTCGGTTAGTTGATTGGTGGCAAGTGCACGCACCGTTACGGCAAGCGTCTGGGTCCCGGCATTGCCGCCGATTGAAGCGACCATCGGCATCAGGATCGCTAGAGCCACCATCGTTTCGATTGCCGCTCCAAATTGCGCGATGATAAACGATGCAACCATTGCCGTGCCCAGATTGGCGATTAGCCAACGGACACGCGATTTATAGCTATCCGCTACCGGCTCGTTGATGTCGCCTTCCCCTGCACCCGAAAGGCGCAGGATATCTTCGTCTGCTTCTTCCTGAATGATATGCACGATATCGTCAGCAGTAATTACGCCTACCAAGCGTCCGCTTTCGTCAACAACGGCAGCGGAAATCAGCGCATATTTCTGGAAACGCAATGCGACTTCTTCCTGATCCATATTGACCGGGATTAGCGTCTGTTCGCGCTTCATCAGTTCGCTGACTTTGGCCTTCCGCTGGCTGCGCAAAATCCAGCTCAGTTTGCATGTACCCACGGGCTTATGCTGCGGATCAACGACGAATATTTCCCAAAAGTCCGTCGTAAGATCCTGATTGTCACGTAAAAAATCTATGAGTTGTCCAACCGACATATGTTCTGGAACCGCGACCAGTTCCCGCTGCATGATACGACCCGCTGATTCTTCGGGGTAAGACAGGGCATCCTCTATAACTGCCCGATCCTCAGGATCGAGCTCGGCGAGAACCGCTTGTTGCTCTTCGCCTTCCATATCCTCGATGACTGCAACTGCATCGTCGGTATCCATTTGCCCGGCAAGGTCAGCGACCTGCGCAGCGGGCAGCGCATCAATAATATCCTCGCGGACATAATCATTGATTTCCGCAAGCACGTCGGCGCTCAACAACTCGCCGAGTGCAACCGCAAGCGGGCCACGGTCATCGGCAGGGGTCAGCTCGAACAGATCGGCGATATCGGCTTCGTGTAGCGGCTCGACCAGCTGCTGGACTTCGGCGTTGTCGCCGTCTTCCACAGCCGCCAGAACGCGGTCTACAAAATCGCGGGTCAATCGGTTGTCTTCGTCGAGCATATCGTTGACGGGAGAATCGATCAGGTCAGAGGCGGCGTTTTCGCTTGTCATGTGCGCCTCCTTAAAAGCTTGATGTGGTTCTGGTTTGGGATCGTTCGCTTCTCCTAGTCCGGCAGTTTCAAAAAGCAACGATTTTGGCTTTCCTACATGCAAAGCCTTCGATAGGGACGGCGGCGAAATTCAATATCGATCAAAAAGGACACGAAAATGGCCGATACCCTTACTCTTCACCTCTCCACTGGCGATGTGGTGATCAAGCTTCGCCATGATCTGGCACCAAACCATGTGGCACGGATCACTGAACTGGCCGGGGAAGGCTTTTACAATGGTGTGAAGTTCCACCGCGTAATCCCTGGCTTCATGGCGCAGGGCGGCTGCCCCAATGGCACCGGGATGGGCGGATCGGACAAGCCTGACCTTAGCCAAGAGTTTAACGCAGAGCCACATGTGCGCGGTGCTTGCTCGATGGCGCGGACCAATGATCCAAACAGCGCCAACAGCCAGTTTTTTATCGTGTTCGACGACGCGACATTCCTCGACAAGCAATATACCGTTTGGGGCAATGTGACCGAGGGCATGGAAAATGTCGACGCGTTGCCTGTAGGTGAGCCACCGCGTGAGCCCGGGGTAATTCAAAGCGTTACACTAGGCTGATTTCTTTGGATGCAGCTTAGTCGGTGAGACGGGTTCTCCACGGTGTGAACTTGTAAGGATTTCTGCGGGTTTTCGGCTTGTTTCTCAGGCCAAAAATTCTCCAGAAATGACCGTCACGCAGTCGCCGCCGACATGGATGTCTTCGCCGTCGGTGCGAACATTGATACACCCATCACGGCCAATCTGTCGGCCTTGGCTGGCGCTATAACTGCTATTGCCAACGATTTGGCCAGCGCGCAGGCGGTAGGCGGCGACGGCTCCGTTGCCGCTGCCGCACACAGGATCTTCGGCGATGCCGTCCGCAGGGGCAAAGCTGCGGACAACGATGTCGCCGTCTGCGGCTTCGGCATAAACCGTTAAACCAGTTGTGCCGTGCCGCCGGTCATATGCAGCCAGGATCGGCAGTTCGGGCGAGAGCTGTGCTACCGTTTCGGCTGACATAAGCTCTGCAATCACCCAACGTGGCCCGACATTCACAATGGCAGGTTCGCCCTTTATCGCGCCTTCGCCCAGTGCTGCGGTCAACTGGTCGACATCTGGTGCGGCTTCGAACGCATAATGCGGAAGGCGAAAGGAAAGGCCGGTTTCGGTTTTGCTTACCTCTACCAATCCGGCGGCACATTGCTGAACGATCTTGCCGTTTTTGAAAGCCGCCATCCCGGCCTCGATTACTGCATGTGCGGTGCCAAGCGTGGGGTGTCCGGCAAAGGGCAGTTCGCTTTTCGGCGTGAAGATCCGCACGGCATAATCTGCACCCGGTTCTGACGCGGCGGAAACAAAAGTCGTTTCTGACAGATTGGTCCAGTTGGCGATGGCTTGCATCCGCTCCGCCGTGATTCCATCCGCGTCAAGCACAACCGCGACCGGATTGCCCTTTAACGAAACCGAAGTGAAGACATCGACTTGCTTGAACGCGCGAGCTTTAGCCATGCAATTGATGCTCATGCTCATGATCGTGGATATGCCCGGTTGGTTCGGGGTGAATGATGATTTCTACGCCGGGGAACTCGACCATCAGCGCATCTTCAACCTCGTCCATGATTTCATGCACTCGACCAAGCGACATTTTTGGGTCAAAACCGACGTGAAATTGGACGAAGTCGTGCATTCCGCTGGAGCGGGTACGGACATCGTGGATACCCTTTATGCCTGGTACCGTTTCCGCAACCGCGAGGAACCGTGCGCGTTTTTCTTTGGGCCATTCCTTGTCGAGCAACTGGTCGAGCGCCATACGTGCCGATTGAGATGCCCCCCAAAGTAGCCAAAGCGCTATCCCGATACCGAACGTGGCGTCGGCACCTTTGACATGCAACATTGTGTCGAGCACAATAGCCACGATAACCGCGACGTTGAGCAGCAAATCGCTTTGATAATGGACATGGTCAGCGTGGATCGCAACCGATCCGGTTTTACCGACTACATATCGTTGGTATGCCAGCAATGCGAAAGTTGTGGCGATGGCGATCAGAGAAACACCGATCCCATATTCGGCGTGCGTGGCTTCTGCGCCACTGCCCAAGCGGACAATTGCGCGCCATGCGATCAGTGCGGATGAAACCACAATAAGCATAACCTGGACTAGTGCGGACAGCGCTTCTGCTTTACCGTGGCCGAAACGGTGATCGTCATCGGCTGGCATAGCGGCATAGCGCACACTGAAAAGCGTAAGGAGTGAAGCCAATAAATCGAATGCAGTATCTGCAAGCGAACCCAGCAATGCGACCGATCCAGTTTCAGCCGCAGCCCAGGCTTTCAGTGCAAGCAGAAAAAGAGCCATACACACGCTGGCAATTGCGGCGCGGCTAGTTAGCGATCCGTGGTTATGGTGATGATGGTTGTGTGCCAAGCCCATTACATCGCCCTCATGGATACAGCATCCCGCTTCTCCAGCTGTCGCCGTCGCGTACATATTGCCAACGTTCGTGCAAGCGGAACTCGCGGTCTTGCCAGAATTCGATTTTGTCCGGTCGAACAAGATTTCCCGTCCAATGCAGCGGTCGCGGCACATCACCCCCGGCAAAACGAACTTCCATCTCGGCAAAACGCGCTTCGAAACTCGCGCGGTCTGCTAGTGGGCGGGATTGATCAGAAGCCCATGCACCGAGCTGTGAATTGCGGCTGCGCGTAGCGAAATAGGTGTCCGCTGTAGCACCATCGACTTGTTCTACTTTTCCTTCAATTCTGATCTGACGGCGCAAGCTTTTCCAATGGAACAACAAGGCGGCTTTTGGATGTGCCAAAAGTTCGCCTGCTTTGCGACTTTCCATGTTTGTGTAAAATACAAACCCGCCAATTTCCGGGCCATGGCCCTTTAAGAGGACCATGCGCGACGAAGGCTGCCCTTCTGTGCCAACCGTAGCAACTGACATAGCTTCGGGATCATTTGGTTCGCTTGCTTTTGCTTCGGCGAACCAACTGTCAAATAACTCAAAGGGATCGGGTCTTTCCATATTTCTGCGATAGGCTAGATGACGAGCAGGGAAAAGAGGAAAGGAAGCAAACATGCCTTGGGAACAGATTTTTGGCATTGCCTATCTATGGCCGTTACCCTTTTGGCTGCTGCTCGCATTTGGTCCTCGCACTGAAACGACGGCAAAGATTGTCTTTTACGGCGGCATTGCAATGCTTGGGATCGCTTACAGTATTTTGCTGCCTTTGATAGCGACCGGCATGATCGATCCGGTCGGACCCGCCAATGCGCCCTCTGTTGATCTCACGAGTTTAGCGGGCGTGCAGAGTTTCTTCGACAGTAAGGGCGGCGCAACTGTGGGCTGGATCCATTATCTCGCCTTTGATCTCTTCGTCGGAATTTGGGTCGCGCGCAATGCAGACCGATATGGTTACGCACGCTGGATTCAAATCATCATTCTGTTTTTCGTGCTTATGGCGGGTCCGCTTGGGCTAACGCTTTATGTGCTGCTTCGGCTGACTTGCGAAAATCCACCGGAAAATGCAGTCGCTCCGCATTGACTCTGCGTGCTGTAATAGCAATCTAATACAGACAGACCAAATAACAGGACGATAATGGCCGATCCATATTCCATATTAGGCGTTTCCAAAGGCGCGGACGACAAAGCGATCAAAAGCGCTTATCGCAAGCTTGCCAAGGAACTGCATCCTGACAAGAACCAAGATAACCCGAAAGCAGCTGCGCGGTTTAGCGAGGTGACACACGCATATGACTTGCTCTCTGACCCGCAGAAGCGGGCAGCCTTTGATCGCGGCGAAGTTGACGAAAATGGTCAACCGCGCTCGCCTTTTGGTGCCGGCGGATTTGGCGGAGCTGGTGGAAATCCCTTTGGCGCTGGATTTGGCGGCGCGCAGGCAGGGCAAGGCGGAATCGACCTAGGCGATATTTTTGACGGGCTGTTCGGCGGTGGGGCAGGCCCTAGACCAAGCGGCAACTTCCAAAGCAGGCCGCAAGCCACACCGCCCAAAGGTGCGAACATTGCATATGAGCATTTGGTGTCGTTTACCGATGCAGCGACGCTCGCGCCGCAACGCATCACGCTGCAAGATGGCAAGACGGTAGAGTTTAAGTTGCCAAAAGGATTGGTCGCGGGGCAGCAGATTCGTATTCCCGGCAAGGGCCATACTGGTCCGGGTGGCCAGGGCGACGCAATGGTCACGCTGAAAATTGGCAAGCACCCGTTTTACGAGCGCGATGGCGACCATATTCGCATAGATCTACCGATCAGCCTGAAAGAAGCATTGCAGGGCGGCAAGATCAAGGTTCCAACAATAGAAGGCGCTGTAATGCTGACGGTGCCGCAATCGGCGCAATCGGGCGCGACTCTGCGTATCAAGGGGCGCGGCTTTACCGCGAAATCGGGCGCGCGGGGCGATCAGCTGGTGACGTTGCAGATTGCGTTGCCTACCGACCCGACCGAACGGCAACGGCTGGCCGATATGTTGGCTGACGACGACAACATCAGAGCCGCTTTGGGTGTCTGACCATTCGCCATTGTCGCCTGAAGCTCGGGCGCAGATGCCGCATGATGATGCGCCCGGAGAGAGTGAGGCGCAGTGGTTCCACCATCTAGGAACAGTCGAACAAAGCGTCGAGGTTCTTCGCCGTGTCGCAGTCGGGGTGTATAGCGAAGGCTTTGTTCTCTCAGGCAATTTTGCCTATCTTTCGCTCGTCGCGCTTTTTTCATTCTGTATCGTGGCAGCAGCAATCGCTGGAGCCTTTGGCCAGTCGGCATCTGGCATCGCAATGATTCAGGCATTTTTCGAAACCGTCCCACCCAATATCGGCGAAGCGCTGAAGGGTCCCTTGCAAAGCGCAATGACTGCGCGCACCGGGCCATTATTGTGGTTTAGTGCTGCGGTAAGTCTGTGGACGACAGCAAGTTTGGTTGAGACGTTTCGCGACGTGCTCAACCGCGCCTATGGGACAGAGGCGCAGAGATATTTTTGGGAATATAGGCTCTTTTCTTTTTTGGTCATCATCGGCGCGATCTTTCTCGCGATGGCTGCGTTTAGTGCACAAGTCATAACGACCACGGCGGAGGACTTGCTTGCGCGTTATCTTCCAACGGCGTCCAATGTGGCCGGATTGCTGGCATGGGGTCGGATCATTCCATTCATCGTCCTTTTTGCCGCTATCTATGTGATTTTTCGTGGCCTTACTCCGCGTAAATACCGTGACCGGGTGTTCCCCAAATGGCCGGGCGCTGCACTTGTTAGCTTGTGGTGGCTGGGTTGCACAACATGGCTGCCATTTTTCGTCAGCCAAGTGAGCCGCTACGACGTTACTTATGGCAGTCTCGCTGGAGTAATGATTGCGCTAATTTTCTTTTATCTGATCGGTTTGGGACTTGTCTCTGGCGCACAGCTAAACGCCGCGCTAGCCAATGCCCATGAAAATGGCTTAAAGCAACGAAACGGTGGAAAATGAAAAAGATCCAGGAGGAAACATGGGCGGGTTAATGGCAGGAAAGCGCGGGCTGATCATGGGCCTTGCAAACGACAAGAGCCTTGCATGGGGCATTGCGCAAAAGCTGCATGAGGCTGGAGCCGAACTGGCGTTCAGCTATCAAGGCGAAGTGATGGAAAAGCGGGTACGGCCGCTTGCCGAACAGCTGGGTTGCGATTTTTTGATCGATTGTGATGTGTCGACCGAAGCGGAACTGGACAAGGCCTTTGGCTCGCTTGCCGCGCGTTGGCCGACAATTGATTTCGTTGTTCATGCTATCGGTTACACCAACAAAGAAGCGCTCCGCGGCAATTATGCCGATGTGGGGCTTGAGGATTTTTTGCTGACGATGAACATTAGCGTGTACAGCTTTACCGCGGTCGCCAAGCGTGCCGCTGCGATGATGCCTGCCTATGACGCGGAAACCGGTAGAGGCGGCGGTTCGATGCTGACGCTCAGCTATTACGGCGCGGAAAAGGTTGTGCCGCATTATAATGTCATGGGTGTGGCGAAATCGGCGCTCGAAACCAGTGTCAAATATCTTGCCAATGATTTTGGACCGCAAGGCATACGCGTAAATGCAATTTCAGCGGGGCCGATTAAAACACTCGCCGCGTCGGGCATTGGAGATTTCCGTCTTATCCTGAAATGGAACGAGTATAACTCCCCGCTGCGCCGTAATGTGACTATTGGTGACGTAGGCGGATCGGCGCTTTATTTGTTGTCTGATCTTGCAGCTGGGGTAACCGGCGAAACGCATCATGTTGACGCAGGCTATCATACCGTTGGCATGAAGCAGGTCGATGCACCGGACATTTCGCTCGTATGAGCCACAATACGTTCGGACGCGTTTTTCGCTTCACGACCTGGGGGGAGAGTCACGGGCCCGCACTAGGCGCGGTGGTCGACGGTTGCCCACCCGGCATTGCGCTGTCGGAAGCCGATATCCAGCCATTCCTTGATAAACGCCGTCCGGGGACAAGCAAGTTCACAACGCAGCGGCAGGAACTCGATGCCGTGCGCATCCTGTCTGGCGTTTTTGAGGGACGAACGACTGGTACGCCGATTTCGCTAATGATTGAAAATACCGACCAGCGCAGCAAAGACTATAGCGAAGTCGCCAAGGCGTACCGGCCGGGCCACGCCGACTATAGCTATGACGCGAAATACGGTTTCCGCGATTTCCGAGGCGGAGGCCGGTCAAGCGCGCGCGAGACAGCCGCAAGAGTAGCCGCCGGAGCCGTCGCACGGGCAGCGATACCCGAGGTTGAAATCCTTGCATATGTCGTCGAAATTGGCGGCGATGCGATCAACCGTGACAATTTTGAAGCAACACAAATTGGGAAGAACCCATTCTGGTGTCCCGACGAAGCGGCTGCTGCGCGCTGGGAAAAACTGGTCGACGAAGCGCGGCTTGCCGGATCTTCGCTGGGCGCAGTGGTTGAATGCGTGGCGACAGGTGTACCTGCTGGTTGGGGCGCGCCGCTTTATGCCAAGCTCGATAGCGAACTTGCCTCCGCGATGATGAGCATAAATGCTGTAAAGGCCGTCGAAATTGGCGCGGGCTTTGAAGCAGCGCGGCTGCGCGGGGAAAGCAACGCGGACCCGATGAGGCCCGCTTCTGCTGGCTCGAACCAGCCAGAGTTTCTTGCCAATAATGCTGGAGGGATCGCAGGTGGCATCTCGACGGGGCAGCCGTTGGTGTGCCGCGTGGCATTCAAGCCGACCAGTTCGATACTCACGCCGGTTGAAACGATCAACCAAGCTGGCGAAGCAACTGAAATTGTTACTAAAGGCCGCCACGATCCGTGTGTCGGGATACGCGGTACGCCGGTGGTGGAGGCTATGATGGCGCTGGTTCTTGCCGATCAGAAATTGCTGCACCGCGCGCAGTGCGGATGACGTTTAGGCGCGGTGGAAAATAGCTTTCCTACAAACTATTATTTATGCGAAGCAGGACCCGCAACATCGGTAACCGCGCGCTTGGCTGAACCGCGCTACACAAACAGCTTTTGTGACATAAATTGGCAATCAAAAGCTGTGCGCTTCACTGTGAACTTGCGCAGTTTTCTGCGGGTTTTGGAGAGTGTGGTTGCCAGCAAAGGCAGACCGTCAGATGACGGTTTTACCCAACACTTTTTCGGTTAACGCTGCATCTTCGATGGTTCCAACTAGTGAAACGCTGCCGTCTGCCTCGCGGCGTGCCACCAGAACGACAAATTCCTCCGGCCCGTTAGCAAAATCGTCGATTGCGCGTGCCGGGGCTTCGCGCAGTTTGCTGCGGTTGTCCGAAACGGGTGCAATATGTTCGCCCTTTGCCACTTTTTTGTACCGGCGTTCGGCGCTGACAATGCCTTTTAGGCCCCCGTCATATTTGCTGATTAGGGCCGAAAGTTCGCCCTGTTCGACGCAATTGCGATGCGCATAGGTAAGGGCAGCCGCAAATTCGGTCAGGCGGGTTTTGTCATATGCAGCGCCAAAAACTAGCTTTACTACAGGGGTCATCGGCGCGCGTTCTTGAACGCTCATACCTGATTCAGCGAGCAATTCGTTGTAATCTTCCGGATTGCGCTGTGCAGCAATAGAGAAGTCGTACGCACGGCCAATTGCCTTGTACAAAGTTTCGCGGCTGCGTTGGTCTTCTTCGATAGCGTGATCGGCGCAGTTACGTGCGGCCACTAGCCAATCTGCGAGCGTGGAACTTTCATCTGGCTCCGGCTCGTCAAAACCGGCAAAGCTGTTGTCTAGCGTCAATTCGTCAGCAAATAGCGCGGAAGCACCTTCGGCAACGCCGTCGAAATCCTGCGCGGTCGGGCTGTCTGCCCAAACCGGTACATGCTCGATGCGCGGTTGCATTTCGATGTCGGCAAGTGCGCTTTCAACCTCGGCGTGCAGCAACTGGTTGAGCTCGTCGGCAGCAACTTCTTTCCAGTTGATCACACCGTAGATGAAATCGATGGTATCATCGTCGCTCGAATAGGGCAGCAGGATGCCGCGGTACATAAACGTGATGCCAACTTCGTTGGTAAACTCCGCTTCGAACCCGATCGGTGCCTTATTGGCAATGATCTGCAGATAATGATCGGTAATTCGCGACAAAAGCGAGCGCGGGGGAACTTGATCGAGATAAGTAATGTCCTCTGCAAGATCGCAAGCAACACGAAGCGATTCGCCCAAAAATTGGATCGATGGATTTTCGATGCCAGAGGTAAAATCGAGAACGACACTAAATTCGCGGAAATCCTCGACGCTCTCGGGGTCGAGGTCTTCAATCGGCGGATAGTTGCGATCGCCCAGCTGCGATGTCCAGAAATTATAGGCGCGGACTTGCATCCGGCGTTCATCACCCGAAATCGATGGCGGCGCTTCGATTGCAGCGTCTTCCTGGTCGGACATGTCTTCATCAAAGGAAGCGTAGCCCGCATCGTCGGGCAGTTGTTCGGGACTAAATGGGTCGAAACCCCGTAGATTGTCCATATTCCAGTCCTGTTGCAAACGGATCGCGTTCTTATTCCGCTCCTTTTTGCCTGCAGATGGTTAACATCATGTAAACCGCACTGGATAAATTCAGGCTGCCGCATCCATTTGCATCAGTTGTGACGGGAAGGGAGCAACAAGTTTTTGCGCGATTTTCCAGTCCGCACTCAGCCAGCTTTGATAATCTTCGGGGTGCAAGATGACTGGCATTGCTTTTGGATGAACCGAACGCACCAGCGCATTGGGTTCGGTCGTCAGGAACGCGAACACCGGCATGTCAGTAGTGTCACGCCAGATACCGGCAAAGGCGAACATTTCATGTGAGGGCACCGTGAACCAGTGCTGCTGTTTTGCACCTTTGGTGCCCGACCATTCCTGAAAACTGGTTACCGGGACCAGACAGCGCAGCTCGGTATGGCGCAGATTGCCGGTCCAGAACGGACTCTCCAAATTGCGAACGTTGGTGACCGGCGCAGTACCTTTTGGCGGCGGCGGAAATCCCCAGTTCATCGGCACGATACGGCGGCGTTGTTGACCGATGACTACGGGGCCGAAGCGGCGTGGGGCCACATAGCCACCATCCCACGGATCCTCGCCTTTGTCGGCTCCGAACCATTTCGCCACGGCATCGGCGGCTTTATCGAGACGGTAGAGGTTGCACATCTTGGCGGGCAGGGCGGCAAGTAAGCGGGATCAGGGAGCCGCGCGTTTAATCAGTGCCGAACGCAGGCAGCGACAGACAACTTCGCCGCGTTGGTTGAGCATTTCATGTGCAAAGGTGACAATACCGGTATCGGGCCGCGATTTGCTTTCGCGCAGCTCGACCACTTCGGATGTCGCGCGCAGTGTATCGCCGATGAAAACCGGCTTTGGCATGACGAGCTTGTCATAGCCCAGATTGGCGACCAACGTGCCCAGCGTGGTGTCCGAAACCGAGAGCCCGGCAAGCAGCGCGAAAGTGAAGGTGCCGTTGACAAGGATCTGTCCGAACTCGCTTGCCTTTGCCGCCTCGGCATCGATATGCAGCGGCTGTGGGTTATAGGTCATTGCCGAGAACAGAAGATTATCGGTTTCGGTCACGGTGCGACGGATTTCATGCTCCATCTTGTCGCCGATTTGCCATTCATCGAAAAACTTTCCTGCCATCTTAATCTCCTGTGCTTTCAATCCGCACCAGCAACGCCTCGACCTGAACCTGCGCGCCCACCGTTGCGTTCAGCTCCGCCACCACCCCGTCAAACGGTGCTGTCAGGCTGTGCTCCATCTTCATCGCCTCAAGAGTGAGGAGTTTCTGGCCTTTGATGACGGTTTGGCCTTGGGTGACATCGACCGAGATGATGCGCCCTGGCATGGGGGAGAGGATGGTGCCATCGCCCGCCGCTCCTGCCGACGATCCGCGCTCCGCATAAGGCAGCAGTTCAAAGGTCCGCGCATCCTCGACCAGCCAAAGCTTGCCATTTTCCGGCATCCAGCCAAGATCAGTATCATGATGGCCAAGCTCCCCTAATACTGCCGCACCGCCGACCAATGCTAAAGCCTTGCGGACAGGAGGCGCATTGAGCCTGAGACCACTTAGTCCTAGCGAAATTTCATCACATTCCGGACGGTTCAGCAACGAAACAGCCGCATTGCGGGCAGCTTCGCTCGGCCCGGGAAGTGCAATCAAACCGTCCCCTTCATGATCGATTGTGCCAGTGACCATCTCACCATCGCGGAAAACATCAAGATTGAGCAGACGTTTGAGAAACCAGCTGTTGGTTTTGACCGGTCCGGCATAAAGCCGGTCGAGTGCTTCGACCATCTCGTCGATAGCATCTTCGCGGTCACCGCCTTTGGTAATCAACTTGGCGATCATTGGATCATAAAAGGGCGAAATGGCGTCGCCCGCCTCTACGCCGGTTTCGACCCTGACAGGCCAATGCGCGGCATTGAACACTTCGAGCGTACCGGTGCTGGGCAGGAAACCGGTTGAGGGGTCCTCTGCATAGAGGCGCGCTTCGATGGCGTGGCCGTCAATTTCCAGCTCATCTTGGGCGAGTGGAAGCGGTTCGCCCGAAGCCACGCGGAGTTGCCATTCGACCAGATCGACCCCCGTAATCTCCTCGGTCACCGGATGCTCCACCTGCAACCGCGTGTTCATTTCCATGAACCATATCCGATCCGCGCGCAGGCCTTCTGACGCATCGGCGATGAACTCGATCGTGCCGGCACCGACATAGTCAACTGCCTTCGCCGCCTTGACCGCCGCAGCGCACAGTTGTTCGCGCGTTGCCTCGTCCATACCCGGCGCGGGAGCTTCTTCGATCACCTTCTGGTGGCGGCGTTGCAGCGAGCAATCGCGTTCAAACAAATGGACGATATTGCCATGGGTGTCGCCGAACACCTGCACCTCGATATGGCGCGGGCGCTGGATATATTTTTCAATCAACACATGCGCATTGCCGAACGACGCGGTGGCCTCACGCTGGCAAGAGGCAAGCGCGTCGGCGAAGTCGGCTGCGTACTCGACCTTGCGCATCCCCTTGCCGCCGCCGCCTGCGACCGCCTTGATGAGGACGGGATAGCCGATTTCGGCGGCGCGTTCGCCAAGGAACGCCGGGTCTTGGTTATCGCCCATATAGCCGGGGGTGACGGGCACGCCCGCCGCCGCCATCAATGTCTTTGCCGCATCCTTCAGCCCCATCGCGGTGATGCTGGCGGGCGCTGGCCCAACCCAGATCAGGCCTGCGTCGATCACCGCTTGCGCAAACTCGGCGTTTTCCGACAGGAAGCCATAGCCCGGATGGATCGCTTCTGCTTTGGTAGCGAGCGCGGCGGCGATGATCTTCTCCCCCACCAGATAGCTCTCGCGCGCCGGAGACGCCCCGATATGCACCGCCTCATCCGCCTGCCGCACATGCAGCGCCTTGGCATCGGCATCCGAATAGACCGCAACGGTGCGAATGCCCATTTGGCGCGCCGTGCGGATGATCCGGCAGGCAATTTCGCCCCGATTGGCGATGAGGAGAGATTGGATCATAAATTTTCCTCGGAATCACAAGCCGCCACTATTGCCATGATGCAGCCTTCCATATTGTTCAGCACCTCATAAGCAGGAAGCCGCATTGTCCGGAACCCACGTTCTGCCATGATCCGGTCTCGCACGACATCCTTCTGTGGCTGATCGCCGCGATTATGGGCTTCTCCGTCAACCTCAATACAAAGCCGCGCCTGCAAACACGCAAAGTCCAATATGTAAGGATTTTGCGGAACTTGTTTGCGGAATTTATGTCCGCCGGGTCTTTTCTGCAATTGCACCCACAACAACACTTCCGGAAAGCTCATTTCCTTCCGCAATGCACGCGCGCGCTTCACCTGTTTGATCGGCTGCCGCAAAACTGGCGGCTGCAATTTCTTGGGTTTAGGTTTGGGCTCGCTCACTAATTCCTCCCCGGCACGGGGAGGTGGCAGGGCGAAGCCCTGACGGAGGGGTCCCACTTCTCAGCCTCTGCATAGACTTCTGGGTTGGCCCCCTCCACCATGCCACGCATGGTCCCCCTCCCCGTTCCGGGGAGGATTTGGGTGCGGATGAACGGCCAAGCAATTTCGCCGCGGTTGGCGATAAGGAGGGAGGCGATCATTTTTGTTAGTCCGCTGGTAAAGTAGCTGAGTTTGCCGCTTCTTTTTGCCACCCCATGAAACCGTAAGTGTTTTTCACTCGCTGTGAAATCATGAGATACAAAGTCCATAGCAGCGCCGACGCTGCCGACTTCGCAACGGCAAAGGAATTCGCGCCATCAAACTCGGCGCCAGTGTCGAAAACAACAAACATGGATAATAACGGCCCCATCAGCCATAGAAGCGCGATTACCGTTTTGACCGCGATGGGCTTACGCCAAAACAGCAAAATTAGGCCTGCTGCGATGCTCATAATCGCGGCAAACCCCCATGTCACCCAAGCAACACCTAGAACGTCAGCCCATTCTTCTGACGCTGCCAGCGCTGGCTCGGCAATTGCCAAAGCGTCCAGCTCTGAGCTGACACCCCAAGCACCTCGTGCTGGCCCGATCAGCGTTAGAACGATAACAAGGAACAGCAACCATCCTTTGACACCAGTAGGTTCATCATTTTTGGCCATGACTACCCCTCACATCCGAAACACCCCAAAGCGGGGCGCCTCCTCGACAGGCGCGTTTAGCGCCGCCGCAAACGCCAGCCCCAACACATCCCTAGTCTGTGCCGGATCGATAATCCCGTCGTCCCACAACCGCGCGGTGGCGTAATACGGGTTGCCTTCGACTTCGTATTTCTGGCGGATCGGGGCTTTGAAGGCTTCCGCCTCTTCCGCCGACCACGAACCCGCGTCGCGGTGGACGGTCGCCAGCACGCTCGCCGCCTGCTCCCCGCCCATCACGCTGAATCCGGGCATTGGGCCAGGTGAACAGGAAGCGGGGCGAGTATGCCCGCCCGCACATGCCGTAATTGCCCGCGCCAAAGCTGCCGCCGATCAGCACGGTGATCTTGGGCACGCTGGCGGTGGCAACCGCCGTCACCAGCTTCGCGCCGTGCTTGGCGATCCCCTCGGCCTCATATTTGCCGCCGACCATGAAGCCGCTGATATTCTGGAGGAACAGCAAGGGTATCCGCCGCTGGCAGGCGAGTTCGATGAAGTGCGCGCCCTTGACCGCGCTTTCGCTGAACAGCACGCCGTTATTGGCGAGGATCGCGACTGGCATTCCCCAGATATGCGCGAAGCCGCACACGAGCGTGCTGCCATACAGTGCTTTGAACTCATGAAACTCGCTGCCGTCGACGAGCCGCGCGATCACCTCATGCACATCGTAAGGCGCGCGGACGTCTTGGGGGATGATGCCATACAGCTCCTCGGCATCATATTTGGGCGGGCGTGGTTCTTTCAGGTCGATGTCGGGTTTGTGGATTGGCCCCAAGTGGCTGATAATATCGCGCACAATGGTCAGCGCATGTTCGTCATTCTCGGCGACATGATCGACCACGCCCGATTTGCGGCCATGCAGATCACCGCCGCCCAGATCCTCGGCGCTAATTTCCTCACCCGTCGCGGCCTTCACCAATGGCGGGCCAGCGAGGAAGATCGTGCCCTGATTGCGGACGATCACGCTCTCGTCAGACATCGCGGGGACATAGGCCCCGCCCGCCGTGCAGCTGCCCATCACGCAAGCAATCTGCGGGATTTGCTTGGCGCTCATATTCGCCTGATTGAAGAAAATCCGCCCGAAATGATCGCGGTCCGGAAAGACCTCGTCCTGATGCGGCAGGTTCGCGCCGCCGCTGTCGACGAGGTAGATGCACGGCAGCCGGTTCTCCATCGCAATTTCCTGCGCGCGCAGATGCTTTTTGACGGTCATCGGGTAATAAGTGCCGCCCTTCACCGTTGCGTCGTTGCAGACGATCATGCACTGGCGGCCCGAAACGCGGCCAATCCCGCAGATCAGCCCCGCACCTGGGACTTCATCGTCATACAGACCATTCGCTGCCAACTGGCCAATTTCGAGAAAAGGCGAGCCGGGATCGAGCAACCGCTCCACCCGCTCCCTTGGCAACAGCTTGCCCCTCGACACATGCCGCTCGCGCGACTTCTCATTCCCGCCAAGTGCTGCTTCGGCGACCTTGGCCCACAGATCATCCTTCAGAGCTCGGTTATGCGCGGCGTTGGCCTTCGTCTTTTCATCGTCCGCGTTATAACTTGTGCTCAACACTGGTGCGCTCATGCCCCAATCAACTCCCGCCCGATCAACATTCTACGGATCTCGTTAGTCCCTGCGCCGATATCGAGCAACTTGGCATCGCGGTAATATCGCTCCACCGGCCAATCTTTGGTATAGCCAGCGCCGCCGAGCGCTTGAATGGCTTCGTTCGCGACCTTTACCGCGCTCTCGCTGGCCAGCAGGATCGCGCCCGCCGCGTCGAAGCGGGTGGTCTGTCCCGCATCGCAAGCGCGCGCGACGTTGTAGACGTAGGAACGTGCGCTGTTGAGCGCGACATACATGTCGGCGATCTTGCCCTGCATGAGCTGGAAACTGCCGATTGTTTTGCCAAATTGTTTGCGTTCGCGGACGAACGGAATGACGGTGTCAAGGCATGCTTGCATGATACCAAGCTGAATCCCCGACAGCACGACGCGCTCATAGTCGAGACCCGACATCAACACGCCAACGCCGCCGTGGAGCGGGCCCATGACGTTCTCATCTGGCACAAAGCAATCGTCAAACACCAGCTCTGCCGTCGGGCTGCCGCGCATGCCCATCTTGTCGATCTTCTGACCGATGGAGAATCCCGGCATTTCCTTTTCGATCAGGAAGGCGGTTATCCCGCGCGAGCCGCTCTCGGGTGCGGTCTTGGCATAAACGACCAGCGTATCAGCATAAGCCGCGTTGGTGATCCAGAATTTGGTTCCGTTGAGCCGGAATCCACCAGAAACTGCCTCGGCTTTTAGTTTCATCGAAACCACGTCGGAGCCTGCGCCTGCTTCTGACATGGCGAGGCTGCCGACATGTTCGCCAGAGATTAGCTTGGGCAGATATTTAGCCTTCTGCTCGGGGTTGCCCCATCGCCGGATTTGGTTGACACACAGGTTCGAATGCGCGCCGTAGGACAGGCCGACGGACGCCGATGCGCGACTGACTTCTTCGACTGCGACTGTATGTTCGAGATATCCCAGTCCCAACCCGCCGTCTGCTTCTTCGACGGTAATTCCGTGTAGGCCGAGCGCGCCCATCGGTTCCCACAATTCGCGTGGAAAGCGGTCAGCCGCATCGATTTCTGCGGCGAGTGGTGCGATTTGCTCCATGGCAAAGCGCCGCGTGCTTTCGCGGATCATCTCGGCATTTTCACCTAGCGCGAAATCAAAATCCGGTGTCGCCACCATAAGTTTCATCCTCAAAAATATACTCTTGGAATATTCATTAGGCAGGCTTTGTTCGCGACGCAACTTGTCGGTGTGAGAGTGAGTGGCCCGTTAGTGAAAGTCGCGGGATTTGGGGATCATGCGAACATTGCGCGGATGGCCAGCATTGTGCTTTTTCATCGGCAGGCGCGCAGCGCTGCTGTGCGCGGGGGGTGCAACCGGGGGCTGGTCAGTTGATAGCATGTCGAGCATATCGCTATAATCGAAGATATTCTTCGCCATCAGGTGAACAACACCCTCTTTGCTGCGCTGTACCTCACCCTCGACACACATCAATCGCGATGCCATTACCGCGCGCCGCTGTCGTTCCATTTCGGTCGCCCAGAGGAGTATATTGACGACGCCGGTTTCATCTTCGATTGTGATGAAGATTGCACGGCCCTTGCCCGGACGTTGGCGGATTAGAACCAGACCGGCGGTGCGCACGCGCTGGCCGTCTTTGGCCTGTTCGGTAGCCGCACAGCTCAATATGCCGCTTGCGGTGAGGGCCTCTCTCAAAAATGACAGCGGGTGCGCCTTTAATGACATGCGCGTGGTCTGATAATCGGCAACCACTTCTTCAGACAGCGGCATAGCAGGCAGAGCAGCATCGGCCTCTACCCCGAGTTCTGGTGCACTGGTAAAGGCGAACAGCGGCAATTGATCGGTCGGGGTACGCCTTGCCTCCCATCCTGCATCACGGCGTGATTTGGCGAGCGATGAAAAAGCGTCGGCATCGGCTAATTTTCGCAGCGCTGCCGTCGGTAAATGCGCGCGGCTGGCCAAATTCTCGATATCGGTAAAGCGGCCATCCTTTCGGGCGAAGATCAAAGCATCGGCCCATTCACGGCGGAACCCGTCCATCTGCCGAAACCCGAGACGTAGGGCGAGTAGGGGGCCTTCCAACTTACTATCCCAATCGCTGGCGTTGATATCAACCGGGCGGGCTTCGACGCCGTGTTCTTGTGCATCGCGGACCAATTGTGCGGGAGCGTAAAAGCCCATGGGCTGGGAATTGAGCAACGCACAAGCGAAAACTGCGGGATGATAATGTTTGATCCACGCGGAGACATAAACCAGCCGCGCAAAGCTTTGCGCGTGACTTTCGGGAAAGCCGTAGGAACCAAAACCCTCAATTTGTTTGAAGCAGCGTTCAGCAAACTCGCGCTCATATCCGCGCGCGGTCATGCCGTCGACCAGCTTTTCGCGGAAACTGTCAATCGTCCCCAAGTTGCGAAATGTCGCCATTGCGCGGCGCAGGCCATTGGCTTCATCGGGGGTGAATGCAGCGGCCACAATCGCGAGTTTCATTGCCTGTTCCTGAAACAAAGGCACGCCAAATGTCTTGCCGAGAACGGATTTGAGCTCATCGCGATCATGCGGCGGGGCAGGGGCGGGGAAGCTGACTTTTTCTTCACCGCTACGCCGTCGCAAATAGGGATGGACCATTTCGCCCTCTATCGGGCCGGGGCGAACAATGGCGACTTGTACCACCAGATCGTAGAATTCGCGGGGACGCAGCCGGGGCAGCATGTTAATTTGCGCGCGGCTTTCAACCTGAAACACCCCGATGCTATCGCCTTTGCACAGCATATCAAAGACCGCCGGATCGTTGCTATCGATATCAACTTCCAGACTATGATCACCCAGACCGTGTTTACGCATCAGGTCGAAACTTTTGCGGATACAGGTCAGCATACCAAGTGCCAGCACATCTACCTTCATCAGACCCAGCGCATCAATATCGTCCTTGTCCCATTCGATGAAGGTCCGGTCGGGCCCCCCTTTTCCATTTTGGGCGGCATTGTGGATCGGAACCAGCTCGTCCAGGCGTCCTTGGGTCAGGACAAAGCCGCCGACATGCTGCGACAAGTGTCGCGGCGTTTCGAGCAACTGGTCGACCAGTGACTTCAGCCGGACGATGTCGGGGTTTGCAGCATCAAACCCTGCCTCGATCAATCTTTCCTCGGGAACGTCGCGACCCCAGCTGCCCCATATGGTGCTGGAAAGCCGTGCGGTCATATCCTCCGACATGCCTAGCGCCTTGCCAACCTCGCGGATCGTGCTTTTGGGGCGGTAATGGACCACCGTTGCCGCAATTCCGGCACGTTCACGGCCATAACGGCGGTAAATATACTGGATCACCTCTTCGCGGCGCTCATGTTCGAAATCGACATCGATATCGGGCGGCTCGTTGCGCTCGCTTGATATGAAGCGCGAAAACAACAGGTCGTGTTGCACCGGATCGACCGATGTAACGCCGAGTAGAAAACAGACGATGGAATTGGCTGCCGATCCGCGTCCTTGGCACAATATCGGCGGGTCTTGCGCGCGGGCAAAGCGGACAAGATCATAAACCGTCAGGAAGTAAAAGGCATAGTCCCGCGCCTGGATCAGACGGAATTCATCGGCGATGAGTGTTTTGGCCTTCTTGGGCAAGTCATTGCCGTAACGCTTATGTGCGGCCTTCATGACCAGATGCTCCAGCCATTCCTGCGCTTCCCAGCCTTCGGGTACTTGTTCGTGGGGATATTCATAGCGTAGCTCGTCGAGAGTGAAGTCGATCCGTGAAAGCAGATTGGTAGTTGCGCTGATCGCTTGCGGACAGCGGCGGAACAACCGCGCCATTTCGGCGGGATCTTCAAATGCCGTTCGGCATTGACGAGAAGACGCTTGCCGGCTTTCTGGATATTGGTTCCTTCGCAGATGCAGGTCATGATATCGTGAAGTGCGCGTGTATCCGGTGTCGCATATAGCGCGTCATTGGTAGCAAGCAGTGGCACATCTGTAACAGCAGAGAGTGCTATCAGCCTTGCCAATTCCCGTTCGTCCGCGCCGAACCGGTGCATGCTTGCCCCCAACCAGACATTGCCGGGGCAGGCTGCGTTTAGCGCTGTAAGTAGTTCCTGCTTTCCCCCCATAACGATCAGCAACAAATCGTCGGCATATTCGATCAAATCGGTGAAGTGCAGGATGCAGTCACCCTTCACCGCTCTGCGGTTGCCAACCGTCAACAGCCGCGTGAGCCTGCCCCATCCAGTGCGATTGACGGGGTAGGCGATGATGTCGGGTGTGTCGTCTGCAAAGACCAGCCTGCTGCCGACCACCAGCCGGAAACCCGCATTATTCTGCGCAAGTTCACACCAATTTTCACTCCTGATTTCGCGGTAAGCCATATGTGCACGGACCACGCCAGCGACACTATTGCGGTCGGCTATACCAACCCCTGCCATGCCGAGCGCAGCGGCACGGTGGACCATTGCGGCCGGGTGTGATGCTCCGCGCAGGAAACTGTAATTGGTGGCGGACACAAGCTCGGCAAAGGGTGCTGGCGCATTCATGCGAACAACCCGTGGAGATACCAAAGCGGACTGCGCTTCTCCTCATATAGCCCGTGACGGAAAATCCAGTACCGCCGCCCGCGCGCATCCTCAATCCGGTAGTAGTCGCGGGTAAGTCCGCCTTTACCTGCGCTTTCACCTCCGGCTTTACGCCACCATTCGGCAGCGATCCTTTCGGGGCCTTCGTACAGCCTCACCTCGTGCAGCTTGCGGCGCCAGCGGAACCGGTGTGGCGGTCCGTCGGGAACTTCGGCGATCACTTCGACCTTTTGTGGCGGATCAAGCAAGAAAAATGGTCGCATGGCTGGCTCCTCTGCGGGTGGCTTTGGCCAGGGGCGCGGGGGGTGTACTTGGGCGGCAGGTAGGGCCAGCTGCGCTTGTTCGGGAATATGGCTGTCGCCAGGCATGAGGCAGCGCACGGCACCGGCGCCTAAGCGGGTGGACAGCCGATCTATCAGATCGCGCAGCGCGATTTGGTCTTTAATATCCGCGTCGCTGTCGAACGCGACCTGCACCGGCGACAGCGGATCATAAGCCGGAATATCGAGCGAAATGCTATCAAAGCCAAAGCCCGGGTCGATCGGGTCGGAAAGCGTATCTATTCGCTCGTCAAACAGCCGCGCGACCAGTGCCGGATCGCGTGTCGGAGCGCCGGTGGCGATGGCAAGGGTGCGCTTCTGGCCGTCGCTGCGATATAGTGTCAGGCGAAAGCTGCGGCCGCCGACATGGCGCTCTGCCATTTCGCGTGCGGCTTGCTCCAGCAAGGCGAGCAACGTGTCCGAGACGACTTGGTGGTGACCGACAGGTTCGGCAAAGCGACGCTCGAACATCAGCGGTTTGTCATGGACCAGGGGCAGGATCGGGCGCGGCGCTTCCCCCAATAACTGTTGCAATTTGGTCAGCGTGTCCATGCCGAAGCGTGCGGCAATTGCCGAGGCCGGGCGCGCGGCCATGTCGCCGATGTGCTTCAGCCCGGCACGCTGCAATCCGGCGATGGATTCCGCGTTGATGTTCAGCGCACTGACGGGAAGGCTGCGGATGTTTTGCCTTTTGCCATATTTTGCGAGAGCGACAGCGGCGTCGGGGGTGTTCGAAATGTTGGTACATGATGTCATGCCGATACGGGTCATGTGTTCGGTGATTTCCATGAGCATTTGTTCTTCATTTTCATATGGATGAACTGCACCGCTGACGTCGATTATGATGCTGTCGGGTGGTTCGGGTGCGACCAGCGGCGAATAGCGGACACAAGCCTGCGCCAGCTGCATCAGCCACGCCGCGTCGGCATTTTCGTCCATGTCGAGAACGCTCAGGTCGGGATGCAGCGCCCGCGCATCGGCCAACGCACCGCCAACCTGCAGGCCCAGTGTTTTTGCCTGCGCGTCCATCGCCGCTATACGCAGCGCGCTCCGCACATTGGCAACGAAGACGGTCGCGCTGTTCGCGCCGTCAGGTACGCCTTCAGGCTGCGCGCTTGCCTGTTTCGGGTGCTCCTGCCGTGCGCTCTGTATCCGCCAGCGGTCGGCGGACAGGAACGGGAAGTATAGCGCCAGAAAGCGCCGCGTCGGCAAAGGCTTTTTGGTCACGGTTCCACTCCAATCGCCAACGCATGCCCGACGGGCCGGATCGACGGCGCAAAAGTTCAATGTCAAAGGTTGCATGCCCCGGGGCATTTGCCGGTAAGGCCGTCGAAGGCGCGGCGGCGACTTGCCAGCGTGTTTCTGCGGCACTTGCCGTGGGCGTGGCATCGGTGCGCAGCAAGAACAAAGTCACGCCCGATTTCTGCGCGGCAAGCGACAAACGGCGGCTTACGGTCAGATCGATGGCCGGCACCGCCCCCCGGCATTCGATTACCACGGCAGTGACCGCCTCGCATCGCACAGCATCCACTCCTGCGCGAAGCAAGGCTTTGTCATCTTCGGCCAGTACGAACATGAGGTGCGCCGGATCGCCACCCATTTCGGCAAGTCCGGGGCCGTAGACCGCGCCGGTGGCCTGCGCGCTTTTGCGGGTACGCAGCCACAATGTGGTTCCAGCCCCGCTGTCCGTCCGCAATGCTCCAATACGCAATGCCAGAGCAGCTGCAAATCCCGCCGCACTCACGCTGTCCTCTTCCTCGGCAGCGTAAATCTCGTGCAAATGGCCGAGTGCCAATCCGCCGGCCAATTCCGCGTCGAGCGCGGCTGCGCCGGTTGCAAAGCGCCTTTTGAGCGCAGGCGACCATGCGCTGGTCGGGAGTATCGGTGTAGCGAGGCGAATCATATTTGTTCTTTATATGTTCTGTATCGCTTTTTCCATATATTTGGTCAAGTGCGATAGGCATCGCTGTGGCAGAGGAAATGTCGCGACGAACGAGTTGCAAAGCGGATGCAAAAAGCTGACACCGAGCAAACAGAAAAAATATGAACGGCAAAGAGGTTTGGCATATATGCACAGAAAATTGATTGCCAGCACCGCGATAATCTTGGCTCTTTCGGGGAACAGCGCGGTGTTGAGGGCAGGTCAGGGCGATACCAAACCCGTGACCGAACTATCCGGCCTGAAGAAAATTGCCGAAATCAGCCCCCGTTTTCAATCCTATAATGTCGAAATGGTCGAAGTCACCGGTGGTCGCTTTTGGGCGCCTTACGGTGGACCAAAAGGCGAAGTATATCGCATGCGGCCTCCGCTGGATCTATCGACAAAACGCATCCGCGCGCTTGCCAAAAATCTGGGGCCAGCGTTCGTACGGGTCAGTGGAACATGGGCCAATAACAGTTATATACCAGCCGAAGGCGAGAAAGTTTCCGCAGCTCCTGCGGGTTACAAACAAGTCCTGACCCGCGATCAATGGCGCGGTGTTGTCACCTTTGCAAAGGCGGTTGATGCGCAACTTGTCACCAGCTTTGCGGTCAGCGATGGCACGCGCGGCCCCGATCAAGTTTGGAAAGCCGACCAAGCCCAGCGCTTGATTGACGTGACCAAGCAGGCAGGTGGAAAAATATACGGCGCGGAATTTTTCAACGAACCCAATATCCCCGGGCATGGCAGCTTGCCGCAAGGCTATAGCGCGGATAACTATATCCGCGATTTCCGCATTTTTCAGGCATGGGTCAAAAAATCCGCCCCCGCCATGAAAATCTTCGGCCCGGGCTCGGCTGCCGAAGGATCGATGATGAAGGATGCAGGGGGCAAAAGGCCCGGATTCTTGTCGTCGGATGACCTGATGCGTGGCAACCCGAACAGCGTCGATATCATGACCTATCATTATTATGGCGGCGTGTCGCAGCGCTGTGCCGGACCAAATTCACCCACAGTATCACAAGCAGATGCCCTGAGCGCTGCATGGCTTGACCGGACACTGATCGATTATGAACATTATGCCGCGCTGCGAAATAAATACGAACCCGGAAAGCCGATGTGGCTCAACGAAACCGCGCAAGCCGCGTGCGGTGGCAGCCCGTGGGCGTCCACTTTTACCGATAGCTTCCGCTATCTCAACCAACTCGGCATATTGGCGCAAAAGGGCGTGCAGGTAGTCGCGCACAATACGCTTGCCGCGTCCGACTACGCACTGGTTGACTATGACAGCATGATGCCGCGTCCGAATTACTGGGCGGCTGTACTTTGGCGGCGGACGATGGGGACGACAGTTCTTGCCTCGCCCGCGTCGCCTTCGCCCGACATGCGTTTATACGCACATTGTTTTGCCGGAAAGCGCGGCGGAGTAGCGGTGCTTGCGATCAATACAGGTACATCCCCGCAATCAATTAGCATAGGGAACGCTGCGAAAGCTTGGGTGATGTCGGCAAAGCAACTTGGTGACCGTGTAGTCACTGTGAACGGCCAGAATCCGGTGTTACGCGAAAACGGGACCATCACCGGTCTTGATAGCGTGACCGTAAGGGGCGCAATGACAGTACCGGCGGCTTCGATTGCCTTTCTGGCGGTGCAACGTGCCAACAACAAACAATGCCGATAACTTTAGGTCGTTAAATTACGCCGTTGATTTAGCCGGTCAACTTATTGATTTCGCGAACAGGTGCTGCAGCAGCCGTTTTCCGGCTTCCTTGCACTGCGGCGAGTGCTGCACCGGGCTTAACGGCCTTAAGACCGTTGAGCTTGGCGCGAAACTTCGCGAGATCTGGCCCGGAAAGCTGCGCGCGCTGCACATATTGCACGCTGGTCGGGTTGATCTGCCGCCCACCGCGGTACATTTCATAGTGGAGATGCGGTCCGGTCGACAGTCCGGTGGAGCCGACATAACCGATGATCTGGCCCTGGCGGACACGGCTGCCAGGTCGTGCGACGATCCGGCTCATATGCCCGTAGCCAGAGGCTAAGCCGCCACCGTGATTAATCTGCACAAAATTTCCGTAACCGCCTTTGCGCCCGGCATAATCGACGCTACCATCAGCGGTCGCAAATATCGGGGCACCGTGCGGAGCACCGAAATCGACCCCGGCGTGCATCCGCATATATCCTAAAATAGGGTGACGCCGCATACCGTAGTTGGAGCTGAGTGCACCCGCTACTGGTCTTGCAAACTGGCCTTTTGATTGACCGACGCCCGATGCTTCGAACCACTGCGAATTTTCGCCGTTAGTCCATTTCAGCATCTGAATCTTCGAATTGCCGCCCCGGTCAAGGCCCGCATAGAGCATTTCTCCGGGCTTGCTTTCGCCTGTGGCAGCGCGCTTGTGCGACATGATTATGTCAAATTCATCGGATGGCTGTACGTCGGAAAGCGATATGCGTCCGACGATGATTTTCAAATAGCTTTGGATGGCATCGGCAGATGCACCGGCGGCGCG
The DNA here is from genome assembly GCA_963763915.1 of uncultured Alphaproteobacteria bacterium. Taxonomy (GTDB): domain Bacteria; phylum Pseudomonadota; class Alphaproteobacteria; order Sphingomonadales; family Sphingomonadaceae; genus Sphingorhabdus_B. The sequence goes on along the minus strand of CAVXQH010000001.1, from coordinate 72,807 downwards.
AGCCGAACGGTACAGGCTGTCGCCAACAATACCGCGAATACGCAAGGGGGTCTCGTCAACCGCTATTGCTTCGCGCCGCAATGAAAAACGCCCACCAGCGCCCTTCACCGACAGGCGCAAGTCGAAACGTGCGCGGAAAGTCAGATGTTCAAGCGGACGGGGTTGGCTCTTGCTCGTACGCGCGCCAAGCCTGATCTCAATCGGTGTTCCCGGCTCTACTTCGGAAAGTGAGGTGGCTCCAGAAACCATTGCCTCAACGGCCTTGGCTTCTTTTGATGCCACGCCTGCGCGTTCGAGTACGCGAACAAAGCTCTCTCCACGCCCAAGTGCGGCAACGGTTTCAATGGTGGGGCGTTCGGGGCTGCCAGCAAGCGGACGCACTTTTTCGGTCGCGGCCATGCGCCGGCCGGAATCTGCGCCAAGGGCAAGCGGCATGATCATCTGCGAACGGGCTTCGTCCATTTCCGAAACCGACGGCACGGGCATCGCGGCGCCATAGACGGGGCCGAAGTCTGGAAGCAAAGACAAGGCGCCAACGCTCAACACAGTAAAGGTGGCAAGTCCACGGAACCAAACCAATGATCCGATGTTGTTGCCGAGGTCGGGAATCAGGTCGAGCTCTGCAATACGGTCGCGCCAAGTTGGCGGCGAAAATTGCCGCAGGGGCCGACGCATTGCCTCGACAATTTCTATTTCATCTTCTGATTTTGCTGCGGCAAAAGCAGCATTTCCCTCTTGATACACCCGGAACGACCCCTGTTCTTTTGGTCGTGACGCGTATGCCGCGATATAGTTAACGTCAAATTAAGTTGGCCCTCCCCCCACCGTGCTTGCGACAAACTGTGCAAATTCACCGACTGAACTGTGTGGATAGAGCAGTAGATAAGCTTGTGGGTAAATAGAGGAAAACCCTCCGATACGTTGTGAGTGGCACGCATATGTAAAGAGCTCTGGACTGTCAAACATGTTTGACTGTAAAGAGCTCTTTACATGATTCGGAGCCAACGCAAATTCTTGGCCTTGATCGCGTCAAAAGGAATGAAAATTGGAAAACCGATTGAAAGAATTCCGGCTGGAACATGGTTGGAGTCAGGGCGAGCTAGCCAATCTGCTCGGCGTGTCGCGCCAAACCATCAACGCCGTGGAAACCGACAAATATGACCCCAGCCTGCCGCTTGCACTCAGGTTGGCTAAACTAATGAATGTGCCGGTCGAAGCAATTTTCATCGACCACTGGGCACCGAATGCTTGAAAGGAAATTTGAGATGATGACACATCAAGAAGCAGGGCCAAAGGGCGGCAGCGCCGAAAAAATCGCGAAAAAATTCCTTATCCCCGCCATGTTCGGCGGACTTTTCGGATATGGCAGCGCGCGGCTGTTTTTTGGATTTTACGGCAAGGATTTTCTTTTGGATTGGACGGGGGTGCAGCTGATTGCGCTCGTCATTGCGTGCATCTTCATGTTGGTAGTGCCGATCCTGCTGGCTATGTCAATGAGCCGAAAATTCTTTGAAAGCCAGCGGCCCGAAGTCGAATTTGATCCGTCAGAGTTTGAACAGAATAAAGTGCAGATGCGGCTCAGTGCGATTGGTTTTGTTGCATATGCCGCGGCATTGCTGGCGATGGCAGTCCCGGGAGCGGGCGATAGCGCCAAGATTATGCGCTTTGGCATAGTAGCTGCGGCAATGGCTGTTCAAATGTATGTTAACTGGGCGATCTGGGTGCGTTCGGATGAACTGTACCGTGCGGTGATCCGCGAAAGTTATTCCGTTGCTACCGTACTTATTGAGGTTGTACTTTTCCTATGGGCGGCCGCCGCAATCCTTGGATTGGGAGTGGCTTTTGATCCCTTGGCGGTTGTGATTATGCTTGTGTTGTGCAGCACGGTCCCGACCGTTTTCCTGACTATAAAGCGCGGATTGCCGAAGTAATCAGGCGCGCTGAAATTTAAGCAATCGGGCGTGGAACATCGCGCCCGATTGACCCACGGTGAGACTTTGCTATGGCGCGGCAGACTGTTGAAAACACCAGATTTAGAAAGCGTTCCAAGCCATGGCCAAGATCAAGGTAAAAACTCCCGTTGTTGAACTCGATGGCGACGAAATGACGCGCATCATCTGGCAATGGATCCGCGAGCGCCTGATCTTGCCATATCTTGACATTGATCTGAAATATTATGACCTTGGGGTCGAAAAGCGCGATGAAACCAATGACAAGATCACTGTCGATTCTGCAAACGCAATCAAGGAATACGGTGTTGGCGTAAAATGCGCGACGATCACGCCTGATGAGCAGCGCGTCGAAGAATTTAAGCTGAAAGAAATGTGGAAGTCACCGAACGGTACGATCCGCAACATCCTGGGCGGGGTGGTTTTCCGTGAGCCGATCGTTATTAAAAACGTTCCGCGCTTAATTCCCGGCTGGACCGACCCAATAGTTGTTGGCCGCCATGCCTTTGGCGACCAATATAAGGCCACCGATTTTCTCGTTCCTGGCCCTGGAAAGCTTCGCATGATCTGGGAAGGCGCAGACGGCCAGAAGATCGACAAGGAAGTGTTCGACTTTCCTGCGTCGGGCGTGGCAATGGGCATGTATAATCTCGACGAGAGCATCCGCGATTTTGCCCGCGCGTCACTCAACTTCGGTCTTGGCCGTGAGTGGCCCGTATATCTCTCGACCAAAAACACTATCCTCAAGGCTTACGACGGCCGTTTCAAGGACATTTTTGAAGACGTCTATCAAAGCGAGTTTAAGGAGCAGTTCGCAAAGGCCGGCATCGGCTATGAACATCGCTTGATCGATGACATGGTTGCTTCGGCTCTGAAATGGTCGGGCAAATTCGTTTGGGCATGTAAGAATTATGACGGCGACGTGCAGTCGGATCAGGTGGCACAAGGCTTTGGATCTCTTGGCTTGATGACATCGATCCTGATGACTCCCGATGGCAAAACTATCGAGGCCGAAGCCGCGCACGGCACAGTAACCCGCCATTACCGCCAGCATCAGCAAGGCAAGGCAACATCGACCAACCCGATTGCGTCGATCTTCGCCTGGACCGGCGGCTTGAAGTTCCGCGGCAAGTTTGACGAAACACCCGAAGTCACCCGTTTTGCCGAAACGTTGGAGCAAGTTTGCATCGAAACCGTTGAAAGCGGCGCTATGACTAAGGATTTGGCGCTGCTGATCGGACCGGAGCAAGCTTGGCAAACAACCGAAGGTTTCTTTGAAACCGTTCGTCTGAACCTCGAAAACAAAATGGGCAGCTGGCAGTAATCATAGCCGTTTTTGCGTTGGAGCCCGGCTCCGGCTGAAACAAAAAAACCCCCGGCCATTTTTTGGCGGGGGGTTTTGTTTGGCGCTTAACCTGTGGCTGTTTTCTTACAGTTGGCCGAGCATATGTTCAGCCGAACTGACCTTGAAGTCGCCGGGCGCTTCGACATTGAGCTGTTCGACCACGCCGTCGGTGACGACTATAGAGAAACGCTGGCCGCGCTTTCCCATGCCAAAGCCGCTGCCGTCCATGGTCAGGCCCAGCGCTTCGGCAAATTCGGCGTTACCGTCAGCGAGCATGACGATGTCGTCCGAACCGCCGGATTTGTTCCAAGCGCCAAGTACGAATGCGTCGTTGACCGCAGTGCACGCAATTTCGTCGACACCCTTTGCCTTTAGTTCCGCTGCTTTTTCAACAAAGCCGGGCAAGTGCTTGGCCGAGCATGTCGGTGTGAATGCGCCGGGCACAGAAAATAAAGCGACTTTTTTGCCAGCAAAATAATCTGCGGCTTGCACTGGCTGCGGACCATCTGCAGTTGTCTTTACCAGTTTTACATCGGGAATTTTGTCGCCAATATTGATTGTCATTTTTGGGGAGCCTTTCTGAATTGCAAGGACAGGGGCCTAAGCCTTTTTACCTTGAACCGCCTACATCGGGATGCGGCAACACAGAGTCAAGGCGGTGGCTCAGATTTAGCGTACCAAAATCAACCCGCTGCGTGGTTAATTTTCGTTCACCGCTAATGTTGAAAATTCGGTAAACGAGATGGCGCATTCTCCATCAATCGATCCGTGGCAAGTCGGGTTGACAGACAGGGGATGTGGACATGAATAGATTTGCAAAGAAGGCGGCGTTGCTCGCCGCGATTTCAGCGATGTCGGCGCAAAGCGCGCAAGCCTGCTGGAATGATGCCGAGATGGATGCAGTGACGATCAGTCACTTCAACATGATGCTCGTGACTGGTGCGCTGCGCTGTCGAAACACGGGTCAGGATTTCATGGAAGAATATGGCCGCTTTGTTGCTAACAATAACGCTCTGTTAGGTGCACAGTCTAAGCTCGTGACCAGCCACTTAGCGCGGACATCAAATATGAAAGCAGCTGACCGTGAACTTGACCGGATGATGACCGAGTTTGCCAATTACTATGGCGGTGGCCATCCCAATATGGACTGCGCGGACATGCAGCAGCTAGCATATTTTGTTGCCAAGCCTGGGAAAAGCCTTTCTGAACTCGTTGCCGTTGCACAGGAAACCGTCGCAGATTTACCGCCGCCGGGTGATATTTGTGTGGCGAGAATTGCATCGCGAGATTGAAATCCGTGGGTGACTGCGCCCGCGTGTCTTCAAAAAAACATATAAAGCAAAGTTTATATTTGATTTGATCGGCAGTCGCGGCTAGGGGCCTCAAGCATGTAAAACCTATGCCGGAGACTTAAACCGTGGCTGCTCAAGATTATGTGATTGCCGATATTGCCCTTGCCGAATTTGGCCGCAAGGAAATTGCCATTGCCGAAACCGAAATGCCGGGCCTGATGGCGCTGCGTAGCGAATATGGCACATCAAAACCCTTGAAGGGTGCCCGCATCACTGGTTCGCTCCACATGACGATCCAGACCGCGGTGCTCATAGAAACGCTGACGGCGCTTGGCGCGGAAGTGCGTTGGGCTACCTGCAATATTTTTTCGACACAAGATCACGCGGCCGCAGCAATTGCAGCAACGGGCGTTCCTGTATTCGCGATAAAGGGTGAAAGCCTTGCCGATTACTGGGATTATGTCGGCGATATTTTCAATTGGGGCGACGACCAGACAGCCAACATCATTCTTGATGATGGTGGCGACGCGACCATGTTCGCGCTTTGGGGTGCCAAGCTGGAAGCTGGCGCAACGCTCGGCGAGCCAGAGAATGAAGAAGAAGTTGAATTCCAGCGCGCTTTGAAAGCCTATCTGGTCGCAAAGCCCGGCTATCTGACGCAGACCGTGAAAAACCTGAAGGGCGTTTCGGAAGAAACCACCACAGGCGTTCACCGCCTTTACGAAATCGCGAAAAAGGGCGAACTGCCTTTCCCCGCGATCAACGTGAACGACAGCGTCACCAAGTCTAAGTTTGACAATCTTTATGGTTGCAAGGAATCGCTTGTTGATGCGATCCGTCGTGCAACTGACGTTATGCTTTCCGGCAAGGTCGCTTGCGTCGCTGGCTTTGGTGACGTGGGTAAGGGTTCTGCCGCTTCGCTGCGTCAAGGTGGTGCGCGCGTTATGGTCACCGAAGTTGACCCCATCTGCGCGCTTCAAGCCGCGATGGAAGGCTATGAAGTTGTGACGATGGAAGAGGCCGTTCAGCGCGCAGATATTTTCTGCACTGCGACCGGCAACGCAGACGTGATCACTGCCGAGCATATGATGAACATGAAGCCTATGTCGATCGTCTGCAACATTGGTCACTTTGACAGCGAAATTCAGATTGCGGCACTTTCCAACTATAGTTGGGATGAAATCAAGCCAGGTACAGACATCGTTCAATTCCCCGATGGCAAACAAATCATCATTCTTGCCAAGGGCCGTCTGGTTAATCTGGGCTGCGCGACCGGTCACCCAAGTTTTGTTATGTCCTCTTCATTCACCAACCAGGTTCTGGCGCAAATCGAACTTTGGACTAACGGGGATAACTACAAGAACGAAGTTTATGTCTTGCCAAAGCATCTTGATGAGAAGGTTGCGATGCTTCATCTCGAAAAGCTGGGGGTAAAGCTCACCACATTGACGGAAAAGCAGGCATCCTACATCGGCGTGCCAACGGCTGGACCGTTCAAGCCGGATCATTACCGCTATTGATAGATTTCCCGTCGCATCCGATGGAAAATAAAAGAAAGCCCGGGGTACTTCCCGGGCTTTTCTCTTTTGCGCTTTGCTGCTTAAAGGGCGCGCAATGAACTACACAGAAACATACTCCCGGATCATATTTTGACCGACGGTAATTTTTCATCCGGCTTGGTCGGGTTGCTTATGGCATTGTGGCTTGTCGCTGCTACGTTGGCAATCTGGCAGGGGCTCTCGCTGCGTCGCCAAGCGATGAAGACACTGCGGCAAACTGCGCGATTAAACCGTCTTCTGGAAACCGCGCCGGCCATTCCTGTGGTTGTGCGCGGCGATGGCAAGGTAGAGGCATCGGACCGCTTTGCCAAAATGATCGGCATATCGCGCACGATTGAGCAGCTCGGTCAGCTTGTTGAAGGCGGGAATGCCGGGATCGATGCCAATGACTTCACAAAGCTGGAAGCAAGCGTGCGCGAGGCTCAGCGGAGCGGCAAGGGCTTTTCTCTGGCTTTGGCGCTTGCCGGTTCGACGCGCAAGCTGATGGTAGTTGGCAATGTTGCCGACCCAATGGTTTATCCCAATGGCGCGGCTTTGCTGTGGTTTTTTGACGCGACAGACAATTTGCAGGATTTGTCTGCCGCCCGGGCAGATGCGGAGCAGGCCAAGAACGCCTTTGCAGCACTAAGTGGGCTGATCGAGAACGCACCGCTGCCGATGTGGCATCGCAACCCTGACCTCTCACTCAATTTCGTCAACAAGGCCTATGTTGATGCTGTCGGCGGCGATGCTGCCGACCAAGTCATTGCCGAGGCAACCGAGCTAATCGAAGACCATGAGGGCAAAACCGCCAAATCTTTTGCGGGAAAGGCACAGAAATCTCGCGAAGTGATCGAGCGAGTTGTTGGTTCGACTATTCAGGGTGCACGTAAGCAAATCCGAGTTTTTGATATTCCGCTAGGCGCAACGGGCGTTGCGGGGCTGGCCATTGATATTCAAGATTTGGTCGATGCACGGCTAGAATTTCGGCGAATGTCAGATGCGCAACGCGATCTGCTCAATATGATGTCAGCCGGTGTAGCGCAATTTGATGCCGACCGCGTTTTGACTTTTGCCAATTTGCCCTTCCAGCGCCTGTTCGATTTCCGTGACCAATGGTTAGCTGACCGGCCTGAATTTGCACGCGTACTCGACCGGATGCGCGAGAATAACAAAATTCCCGAAGTTCGAGATTTTCCGCTGTGGCGCGCGGAATGTGAAACCTGGTTCCGTTCGGCTGAACCGGTTGAAGAAAGCTGGTTGCTCCCCGATGGCACGCATTTGCGAGTATTGGCGCAGCCTGTCCCGTCTGGTGGCCTTATGCTGATATTCGAGGACCGGACCGAGCAAGCGCAGCTTGCCAGTGCACATGACACTTTGTTGCGCGTTCGAACGGCCACGTTTGATAATCTTTTTGAGGCCATCGCGGTTTTTGCGGCAGACGGCAAGATTAGCATCTGGAACCGCACCTTTGCAGACATCTGGAATGTCGAGGTAGAGCGATTGGTCGCTCATCCACGCGTGGACGAATTGCTCTCGGAATTCGCCCAAAAGTTGAAGAAACCAGCGCAGATTTCAATCTTGGCTGAAACTTTGCGTATGACCACCGCAAACCGCGAACCAAGGCGGGCGCGACTGGCTTTCGCCGATGGTCGCGAATTCCAGTTGTCGACTGTGCCTTTGCCCGACGGCAATGCGCTGCTGGCGATGCTCGACATGACCGACAGCATCCAGATAGAGCAAGCCTTGCTCGACCGGAACGAAGCGCTTTCAGAAGCAGACGCGATCAAGGCGCGTTTCCTTGCGAATATGAGCTATGAATTCCGCACGCCGCTTACCTCGATCAGTGGCTTTGCGGACCTTTTGCTCTCTGGAATTGGCGGAGAACTTAACGATACCTCGCGCGACTATGTGACAGCCATCGCGACTTCTGCCGAACGGCTTTCGCAACAGATCAACACAGTGCTGGATTACAGCCAAAGCGAAGCGGGCGCCTTGCCGTTGGTGCAAAAGCCGGTCGACATGGCTTCGGTTTTGGACGGTATGATCGCTTCAAGACAAACTGCCATTGCAGAGCGCGGCGCGCAATTGGCGACTGACATTGATGCGGACATCGGGACGGTGATCGGGGATGAAACGCGGCTGGCACAAGCCTTAGGGCATGTGTTCGATAATGCGCTGATCCACGCTGGCGATAATCCCGAGATCATCGTAGCCGCAAAGGGCAGCAAAAGTCGCCTGCAAATCGCGATTGCCGACAATGGTCCTGGCATGGATAGTAAACAGCAGATGGCTGCTCTTCACGGTGTTTCGGCAGCACGCAGTGCGGCAACTGCAAAGGCCGATGCCCAGGAAAAGGGCGTGACTGGTGGCCTCGGGCTTCCGCTTGCCAAACAGCTGATCGAGTCGCACGGCGGATCGCTTTCGATAGACTCAAAGCCCGGCGCGGGCACGGTCATCACCATAAAGCTGCCGCGAGGCTAATTGCGATGCATTTGGCAGACGAACCTGCGATGGAGGCGGCTGCGGCAAAGGTTGCTGGGCGTGCCAGGGCCGGCGACATCATAACGCTGTCAGGATCCTTGGGCGCAGGTAAGACCGTTTTCGCACGCGGTTTTCTGCACGCGCTTGGTTTTGAGGGTGAAGTCTCCAGCCCGACATTTGCGATCATGCAGGATTATCCAGCAGATATCGTTGCCGTGCCAGTTGTGCATGCCGATCTGTACCGTTTGGAACATGAAGAAGAGTTGCAAGAGCTGGGCCTTGATGACGGGCTGGAAAAAGGAATTTTGCTCATCGAATGGCCGGAACGGTTGGGCGCTGTTCGTTGGCCGAACATGCTGGAACTTAGCATAGAAGTTGTCTCAGAAAGCACGCGCCGCTTGACAGCGCAGGTGCCGCCGTCTTGGGAGGATCGATGGCCATTTCAATGATTCCTCCGGCGTCCGCCAACGCATTTCTTGCCGCTAACGGATGGGGTGGGGCAGAGATATTGCCGCTTGCCGGTGACGCGAGCTTTCGCCGCTATTTTCGTGTGGTAGACAGTGACCGCGTGGCGGTGCTGATGGATGCGCCGCCGCCGCAAGAGGACCCTAGACCCTATGTCGCTGTCGCTGAATATCTTGTCGGAATTGGCCTATGCGCGCCGCGTATTTTCGCACGCGATTTGGATGAAGGCTTGCTGCTGATCGAGGATTTCGGTTCGGTGCGGATGCGCGAGACGGTAGACGCGGACATTAGCCGCGAGGTCGAGATTTATTCTGGCGTTGTCGATGTCCTGATCGACTTGCACCGACATGCGCCGCTTGCGGGGCTGCATTCGCATGGCCTCGACCAATGGCTCGAAGAAGTTAAGCTGTTTACCGATTGGTACTGCCCCGCAGTTGACCTTGAAGTAGATACTGCCGGTTTCGATGCTGCATGGCGTGAAGTGCTGGCACCGATTGACGCGCAGGGCCAAAGCGTGACCGAGCTGCGCGACTATCACGCGGAAAACATCATGCTGATTGACGGCGCATCGGGCACGAAGCGCTTTGGCTTGCTCGATTTCCAAGACGCTTTGATCGGCCATCCGGCTTATGATCTGGTGTCGATGCTGGAAGATGCACGCCGCGATGTTACGCCTTCGGTGGAGCGCGCTATGCTCGACCACTACAAGGCTGAGATGGGCGTAGGTGACACATTTGAAGCGGCCTATTGGGCGCTTGGCGCACAGCGCAACGCGCGCATCTTGGGCGTTTTTGTCCGGCTTTGGAAGCGCGATGGAAAACCGCATTATACCAGTTTTCAGGCGCGCATGTGGGGTTTGCTGGAGCGAGATTTGGCCCAACCAGGCTTGGAGCCAGTTGCGCGATGGTTTGATGCCAACATGCCGCCCGAAAAGCGCACGAAATTCTGGACGGAGCTAGAGCTATGAGCCGCGTGCCCGGAAGTGCTATGGTGATGGCAGCGGGCAAAGGAACGCGCATGATGCCGCTAACGGCGGACCGGCCCAAGCCGTTGATTGAGGTAGCGGGGAGTAGCTTGCTCGATCATGTTCTGGATCATTTGCGCGATGCTGGCGTCGGCCATGTTGTGGTGAACGTCCACTACCGCGCTGAGCAGGTAGAGGCGCATATGGCGGGGCTGGAACGTCCAATGGCATATGACATTTCTGACGAACGTGAATTGCTGCGCGATACCGGTGGCGGCTTGGTTAAGGCAAAGCAGCTCATCAAAGCCGATCCTTTCCTATGCATCAATGCCGATAATTGGTGGACGAACGGCAGTGGCGGCAATGCGATCAAACGCATGGCACAGGCATGGGACAGCGATCATATGGATGTACTGATGCTGGTCATGCCAACCGAGCATGCGGGCAATACGCAGGGGCAAGGCGATTTCGACATGGATGATGAAGGCCGGTTGTCGCGCCACGGTGATCCGCGTCCAAGACCCTATGTCTGGACTGGTATTCAAATGATGGCGAAGCACGTCATCGTTGATCCACCCGAAGATGTTTTTTCGACAAATGTCTTTTGGAATCGCGCCATCGCAAAGGGGCGCTGCCGCGGCGTTGTGCACACTGGAAGCTGGTTCGATGTCGGCTATCCCGCAGCCATCGGTGCGACCGAGGCCGCGCTGGCTGCTATGATAGATGCCTGAGCAGGGCGACCGCACGCACCGTTTACTGACAGTCCGCTTTGGACAAAATCCTGCAGATGTCGCGGTATCCGAAATATTTTCTCGGGTCGGCAGTGATCCGCTGGCGATTGCGGGCGCGCTGGTTTTCCTGCCCAATAACCGTGCGATCAAGGCGCTGACCGAGGCATTTGTGCGCCGCGCAGAGGGCGGATTGTTGCTACCTAAAATGGTGGCATTAGGCGATTTGGCGCTAGACGAAGCCATCGCGCCGTTTCTCGATGGCTTGGATGCTGGTGGCCCATCGGCGCAGAATGTCATTTCACCGCTCGACCGGTTGATGCTGCTTGCCGAGCTGGTGCGTGACAGCCGGAAGGCAACAGGTGCTGCGTTGCAACCTGCCGAGTGTTTGCGATTGGCACGCTATCTGGCAGCCGCAATTGACGAACTAACTATTGAAGGTAGATCGCTTGCCGATCTTAAAGAGACCGATCCGGGCGGCGAACTGGCCGAGCATTGGATGGCGGCTTATTCCGAGTTGATTGATCTCTTACCTCTATATCAAGCGCAATTGCAGAAACGCGGCGAATGCGATGCGGCTACGCGGCGCAATGTCTTGCTAGGCGCGCTTGCCGAGCGATTAAGGGCGGGGCATCCCTATGGCTTGGTCGCAGCGGTCGGGGTATCGACTTCCGCTCCGGCCATAGCAAACCTGCTTGCTTGCGTGTCGCGCTTGTCAGATGGCTTGGTCTTGTTTCCTGCGATTGACCTCGAAATGGAAGAGGAGGATTGGCAAAAGTTAGGGCCTCATCCCAAAGTCGAAGAACAGCTAAAACCGCAGCGTTCATTGGAAATGCATCCGCAGTTTCATTTGAAGTTATTGCTCGAGCGCATGGCGGTAAATCGCGCCGAAATAGCTTTTGGTGAAAATGACAAACCGCAGAGCCAGCAGAAGGCGATTGCCGATATTTTCTGCCTCCCCGGTAAAACTGCGAAATGGCGGGATTTGCCGCCTGCGCAGAAGAAGCTGCCCGAAATGCGTTTGGCCGAAGCAGACGACAGCGCGCAAGAAGCAACTATTGTGGCCATCGCTGCGCGCGAAATGCTGGAACAGCCGGGTAGGCGCGTTGCGATTATCACGCCTGATCGTGAGCTGGGCTTGCGGATCACCGCGCAATTGGCGCGCTGGGACATCAAGGTTGACGACAGCGCGGGTGTTCCGGTGCTGCGGACGCCGCATGGCGGCATGTTATGGGCTGTATTATCCTGTTTTTCCTCGCAATTTGCCGCGCAGGATTTGCTGGCGCTTTGGAAGCACCCTTTGGTGTCGCGCGGGGAAGAGCGCCCAGAATGGCTACAAAACGTGCGCGCGCTGGACTTGCTGCTGCGCGGACCCGCGACCGATGTTGGCTTAGGCGCGATTGCGGTAAAAATTGCTGAGGCAAAAGACCGCGCGAAAAATCCTGACAATGTGCTGAAGTTGGGGGAACTCGCCAATTGGTTTGAAGTGGAAAGCGTGCCACTCGCTGAATTTGCCACCCTATCGGGCAAGACGATGTCGCAGTTCATTACTGGTGTTGTCGATTTGCTAACTAGTCTGTCGGACGGCGCATATTGGCTAGGCGCAACCGGTCGGCAGTTGGCTACATTTTTTGAAGATTTGCAGGGTAGTGCGCCAGCGGTGCTTGGCCTAGCCAATCCTGCAGTGATATTGCCACTTTTTACCGAACTTCTCGCCGAGGTTTCCGTCCGTCCGACTTACGGCAGTCATCCGCGCATTGCACTTTACGGCCTGCTTGAAGCGCGGTTGCAAAGCGCGGATTTGTTGATCTGCGCGGGGCTGAACGAGGATAGCTGGCCGCGAAACCCCGCGCCGGATCCCTGGCTGGCGCCGCATATTCGCCGCGAATTGGGCCTTGCATCGCTCGACCGCAACATCGGCCTGGCCGCACATGATCTGGCGAGTTTTCTGGGCGCGCCACAGGTTTTGCTGACGCGTGCGCGACGCAATAGCAGCGGACCGGCCATCGCCTCGCGCTTCTTGCTGCGGCTGAAGGCTTTTCTTGGCGAAAATCTACAAATGGCGTCGGACCTTGTTGATTGGGCAAAGGCACTCGACGCGGCAGAACTGGATATTCGTGTTGACCGGCCAGCGCCTTCTCCATCGCGCGAACAGCGCCTATCGGCGAAATTGTCGGTCACCGATTTCGACAATATCCTGGCCGATCCGTATAGCTTTTATGCGCGCAAAATCTTGCGTGTGTTGCCGGAAAAGGCTGTCGCGACCGAACCCGACGCGGCGTGGAAAGGTTCGATCATCCACGATGTGCTCGATGCTTGGGCGCAAGAGGACCATTATGCGCAGGATGCACTGCTTCCGCGCGCGCACAACATGTTGGCCAAAACCAATCTGCATCCGACCTACCGTGCATTATGGCTGCCCAGGATCAACGCTGCGCTCGAATGGATCGCGTTAGCAGTTGCGGAGGGCCGCGAACACGGCAGGGAACCGGTTGCGAGCGAAGTTAGCGGTGCCACCGAACTTGCCGGCGTAAAAATCAAAGGCCGCGTCGACAGGTTGGACAGGTTGGCCGATGGCACGCTGGCCATTGTCGATTACAAAACCGGCGCAGGCGCTTCGCATGCCGAAGTGTTGGGTGGATTTAAACTGCAACTTGGTTTGCTCGGTTTGCTCGCCGACAAAGGGGCGTTCAAGGACGTGCACGGCAAATCGGGGCAATTTGAATATTGGTCGCTTAGAAAAGAGAAGGGCGAATTCGGCAATGTCGTTTCGGCGTCGAAATCGGGGCGCAATAAATCTACCATCCTAGCCGAAGATTTTGTCGCGCACTGCGTCAAATTCGCGACACAAGCCATCGACGCTTATATAACAGGTGATGAAGCCTTTCTTGCCAAGGCGCATCCCGACTTTGCCAAATATGCCGATTATGACCAGCTGATGCGCGCTGCCGAATGGGACGGCCGGATGCCGCTGGATACGGAGGATGCTCTGTGAGCATTGGCACAAATCCAAAATCGCACCCGTTAAAGGGCAATCAACTGGCCGCTGCCGACCCTAGGGCACAGGTCTGGCTTAGCGCTTCGGCGGGTACGGGCAAAACGCAGGTTTTAAGCGCGCGGGTGATCCGGTTGCTGCTCGAAAAAGATGTGCGGCCTGAAAACCTGCTGTGTATTACCTTTACCAAGGCCGGTGCAGCGGAAATGGCCAACCGCATAAATGAAAAGCTCGCCGCTTGGGTGCAGATGAAGGACGAGCTCCTCTATAAAGAGCTCGCCGACATTGGCGCTGCCAGCAGCAAAGACGACTTAACACGGGCGCGCATGCTGTTTTCGCGTTTGCTCGATGCGCCCGGCGGTGGGCTTCGTATCACAACGATCCACGCGTTGTGCCAATCATTGCTGGCAAGCTTTCCCCATGAAGCCGGAATGATCCCGGGTTTCAAGCCAATGGAGGAACGCACCGAAGTTGAGCTTCGCCGGGACATTTTGGGCGAGATGATCCTTGATGCCGAAAAAAATGGTGCGGATTGGTTTCTTGAGGCGCTGAGAACTCTTAGTATTGATCACGGGGAGACGGCCGCGCTGTCATTCCTGACGCAGTGCGCGCGGAATATATCTGTGCTCGAAGGCGTTCCTGCAGCATTGTCTGAGGCGCGTTTGCAGCTTCGGCGGCGTTTGGGTGTAAACTTCACTGGCTCCATTACCGATATGCTCGGTCAGCAACTGGCGGACGGAGCTATTGACCGTGCGTCAATTGATTCCGTTATCGCAATGAATGAAGAGTGGGGAGGTAAGCGAGGGCACGAACGCGCTGACAAGTTGCGCGGGTGGCTGGCGTTGGATTTTTCGGAGCGCGCTGAAAACTTGATGATCCTGCGCAGCGCATGGACAAAAGCCAATGGTGAACAGCTTACGACCAAGGGTTGGGTGCCTATAGATGCTGGATATGAGAATTTGGCACTCGAACTTCACAAATGGACGCAAGGGTTGGTTGAGGCCGTTGCTGTCGCCGACTATGCTGAAAAGTTGGCACCAGCCTTGGTTGTCGGCAAAGAATTTGCTGCGCGCTATGAAGAGGGCAAAAGGCTGCGCGGTGCTATCGACTATGACGATATGATCGCCAAGACCGCGCATATGCTTGGCACAAACGGGATGTCGTCGTGGGTGCAGTATAAGCTCGATCAAAAGATCCATCATATCCTCGTCGATGAATCCCAAGACACCAACGCCGCGCAGTGGAGCATTGTGAACGCGCTTGCGGGCGACTATTTCAGCGGTTCGGGCCAGCACGGCGAAATGCTGCGAACGATTTTCTCCGTTGGGGATTTCAAGCAGGCGATTTTCGGGTTTCAGGGGACAGCCCCCGAAACCTACGCCGCTGCTGGCAAGCAATTCAGTGAGATAATTGAGGGCGACGAGCAAGAGCTAAAGTTTCTGACGCTGTCGCAGAATTTTCGCTCTACCAAGCCGATACTGGACTTTGTCGATGACCTCATCGGGGTGGTGACACCCGAAGCGATGGGCATCGAGGGAGCAATTCCTGCGCATGAACCGGCGCAAGGCGATTACGGCCTTGTCGAGCTGCATCCTTTGCTCGGTGGCAAGAAGGATGCGGGCGAGAGCGATGCCAATAGCGATGGAGAAGATGACTGGATCGCAGCGGAAAAGCGCGAGCTCGCTGACCGGATCGCAGATTACATCAAGAAGCTGGTCGATGAAGCGCCTTATCTTGCATCAAAAAAGCGCAACTTGCGCCCTGGTGACATCATGGTGTTGCTGCACCGGCGTGGCGATCTGGCGCAGGCCCTGGTGTCGCGGCTCCACGGCCTGAATGTCGCTGTTGCGGGTGTTGACCGGCTTAAAATTCGCGAGCCGATTGTGGTGCAGGATTTGCTGGCTTGCATCCGCTTTGTTCTGCAGCCCGATGACGAGTTCAGCCTTGCCTGTTTGCTGGTGTCGCCGTTGATTGGCTGGAAGCAAGAGCGTTTGCTTGAACGCGGCTACCGTGCGCACGGCGAAAATCTGTGGAAGCATGTGCGCGAGCAGACCGATCTGCAGGATGAACTCTCGCCCTTATTCGAAATGCTGAAAAAGGCAGATTTCACAACGCCTTACGAATTTCTGGAAAACATCTTGTCTGGCAAGTTTGGTGGTCGCCGGAAATTTGCGGCACGACTGGGCAGTGAAGCTTTGGTCCCGATTGAGGAGTTGCTGAATGCTTGCCTGATGTTTGAAAAAAATGTGGGAGGCACGTTGCAGCAATTCCTTCACTGGTTCGAACGCGGCGATAGCGACATGATCAAGCGCGAGGGCGAGGCCGAAGTAAATGCCGTCCGCGTTATGACAGTCCACGGTGCAAAGGGCCTGCAAGCGCCGATCGTCATATTGGGCAATGTCGCCACCGATCCTACGAAGAAGCCTGACGGCAGCCTGGCCGATGATAAGGGCGATGGCACGAAACTGCCGATGCTGCCGACCAATTCAAATAATCGTTATGGTGCACTGGCCGAGATTGAGGCACGCCAGAAAGAAGCCGAAATGCGCGAACATAAGCGCCTGCTCTATGTCGCGGTTACTCGCGCCGAAGAACGTCTGGTGATGATGGGGGCGGTATCCAGCACCGCCAAAGCAGCGCCAGAGCAAAGCTGGTATCCGTTTTTGGCGCAGGCCATGGGCATTGGCGAGGACGACGTGGCAAAAGTCGTCCGGCGGGTCGGCGGAGAGGGGATCGGTCTATCGGCGAAATTGGCGGTGATGCAAGCGTCGCCAGAACAAGCGATTGCGCCGCCAAAATGGCTTCGAGAAACAGCGCCTGATGAACCTGCTCCGGCAAAGCCGCTGACGCCGTCACAAATCGATGACGATCTGTACGGCGACGCACCGGCAGGGGAGAGTGCGAAGGCAGCGGCACAGCGCGGTAAGTTGATCCACGCCCTTTTTGAACGCATTACAGGGAGGGTCGATGATCTCGCTCTTGCACGCTCTTGGCTGGATCGCTGCAATCCGGAGCAGCCAGCCGACAATGCCACGATCATGGCGAGTGTCGAAGCGGTAATCCAAAACGCTACATGGGCACGTTATTTTGGTCCGGCCGCGCGTTCAGAGCTGCCCTTTGCGGCGGTGGTCGGCGCGCAAGTGATATCGGGTCGGATCGACAGGATAGTCATCGACGACGACCAGATCCAGTTGCTAGACTTTAAGACCGGTCGCGGCGTGCCAGCCGGAGCGGCGCAGGTCAGCGTACCCTATCTGCGGCAAATGGCGCATTATGTTGCGGCTTTTGAGGCGATCTTTCCCGGCCGTTCGGTATCGGCGGCTTTGCTATACACCCACGCTCCCAAACTGATTTCATTGTCGCCCGAAATTCTGACGCCGCATAGACCAGCAATATAAGCCGCAATTTTTTCTATTCCCTTCGGCCCTTGTCAGTCACCAGCTAAGGCCATACATTCGGATCAAATAAGGAGATAACAAATGGCAACGCGTGCAGTGGGTGACAGTGATTTTGCTACAGAAGTACTTGCGTCTGGTAAGCCGGTGCTCGTGGATTTTTGGGCCGAATGGTGCGGTCCGTGCAAGATGATTGGCCCGAGCCTTGAAGAAATCAGCGATGAGTTGGGCGATCAGGTCAGCATTTTAAAGCTTAACATCGACGATCATCCCGATACTCCGGGCAAATACGGCGTGCGCGGAATCCCGACGATGATCCTCTTTAAGGGTGGCGAGGTCGCCGACACCAAAGTTGGTGCTGCTCCCAAGGCGGCAATCAAGGGCTGGTTGGAGCAGAATCTCTAATCGGGTTTGTTGTTAGGAACCAAATAGGTTCTATTTCGCCGCTCAGAGAGTGTCAGGGCATGACGAAAGAGGCTTGGCTACCCCACTAGCCAAGCTGCGCCAATTGCGCTGTACGGGCCTCCTTTGAGCGCGGCAGGAACACCGCCAGTTTTACGTTCGTTGGCTCACTTTCGTTTTCTATTGCAAAATTCTTGCTGCAATTTGCACGGCAGCCGCTAACACTGCGCCCGGGTGACCTCGTTTTTCCAAACGGGGGAAATATGTTTAGAATTTTGAAATTGCTCGCTGCGGCATCTGTTGTCGTGGCCGCTCCGGCTTTTGCCGAAACGCTGAAGAACGACGACATAATCCAGCTTTCAACTATCGGACTTGGTGACGAAGCAATCATCGCCAAGATCCAAACCTCTCCGAACACATTTACGCTTACAACTGATGACATGATCGGACTGAAGGCAAAGGGCGTGTCCGGACCTGTTATTGCTGCAATGTTGCAAGCGCAAAAGGGCAGCGCTGTGTCTGATCTGGCCGGGCAATCGAGCGACTCGCCTGATCCCACTGTGCCGCACCCGTCGGGCATTTATGTGCTGAAAAATTGGGAGGCGGAGCCGAAAATGGCGCGGCTTGACCCGACGACATCGAACCAAACCAAATCGGGTGGGTTCCTTGGTTACGCGCTTACCGGTGGACTGGCGTCGATGAGCATCAAAATTTCGTTGCCCAACAATGCCGCAAGGATTGCATCGCCGACCGCGCGACCCAGCTTCTATTTCTATTTCGACCAAGCCAACCAAAGCCTGAGCCAAGGTGGTCAAACCGGTCTGTTCGGGATTGGGCCGGGTGCATCGGTAACTTCGCCCAATGAATTCAGCCTGGTGAAATTCAAGGTGAAGAAAGATGTGCGTGAGGCCAAGGTCGGATCATACAACATTACCGGTGCTAAATCGGGCGTGATGGACAAGGACCGTATTCCGTTCAGTTATGACGAGGTGAAGCCGGGCGTTTTCAAGGTTTATCCTTCAGGCGATTTGGAACCCGGCCAATACGGCTTTCTCTATTCGATGAGCGCTGGCGGTGGCGGAACCGGGATGTATGCGGGCGGAGTGCAATCCGCGCGGATATTCGACTTCGGGATTGCCGGAGACCCCAAGGCGAAGAAGTAGTATTAGCTCCTGTAATCGGCGTTGATGCTGATATAGCCATGCGTCAGGTCGCACGTCCACACGGTCGCGCGGCCATCGCCCAGGCCCAGGTCAACGCCGATGCTAATGTCCTGCCCCTTCAAGTGAGCAGCAACGGGCGCTTCGTCATAACTGTCGACGGCAAGCCCGGCCTGAGCCACCCATTTGTCGGCAAATCGGATGGCTAGCTTGTCGCGGTCCGCCGGTTCGCCGGCCTTGCCCACCGCCATGACGACGCGGCCCCAGTTGGCGTCTTCACCAGCAATTGCGGTCTTCACAAGTGGCGAGTTGGCAATGGAAAGTCCGATGCGCCGCGCGCTTTCGTCGCTAACCGCGCCAGTAACCTCGACCGCGATGAATTTGCTTGCGCCTTCGCCGTCGCGGACCACCAGATGAGCAAGCTGCATGCAGATGTCGTTTAGCGCCGCCGCGAAGGCATCCGCACCTAAACTGTCGAATCCGACAAGCGGCGCGTTCCCGGCCATACCCGTGGCAAAGGCCAGTACAGTGTCGCTGGTCGAGGTGTCGCTATCAACAGTGATACAGCTGAAGCTGCGCAAGTTCGCCGCGCTGAGCAGTTCTTGCAGGAAACCTGACTCGACCGCGCAGTCGGTAAATATATAACCCAGCATTGTCGCCATATCCGGCGCAATCATGCCCGACCCTTTAATGATCGCGCCGAGTGTAACAGTGCGTCCGTCGACGATTGCGGTCGCCAGTGCGCCCTTCGCAAATGTATCGGTGGTGGCGATGGTATTCGCGGCCTCTTCCCAGCTGCACGGGGCGGCAGTTAGTGCGGCCTGAACGCCTGCTTGCGCCTTGTCTTTTGGCAGCGGCACGCCGATCACACCCGTCGAGGAGACGAAGACCTCGCTCTCTTTACAGCCCAGATGCGCGGCAACTTGCGCGGTGATTGCCTCAACCGCTTCGCGTCCCCGGAACCCGGTGAAAGCGTTACTGTTTCCTGCATTGACCACCAAAGCGCGCGCGCTGCCGCCATTCAGGTTTTCGCGGCACATTTCGACCTCCGTCGAACAGCAGACATTGCGCGTGGTAACGCCGGCGACGTTCGTGCCCTGACACAGCTCGACATAGGTAAGGTCACACCGGTCCCATTGCTTGTAATGCGCACGCGCCACACGCGGCGTTACCCCGGCGATTTCGGGAATTGACGGAAAGGGTCGCGCAAGGGGAGAAATGGCTGACAAAATTGAACTTTCAAGTTATTAAATGAATCGAAGGGGAGCGGGTATGGCATTCATCTACGCATTGATTTCGGTTGCGGCAATGGCTGGCGGCGCTGCGGCGGAAGCCAATTCAAACGATGCGCGCTGCGGTTTCGGCTATGAGGGTAATATAAAGGGCGAGTGTGTTCCCGTCGCCCAAACAATTCCACCTCCGGAAGCCTTTCGGTGCCCGAGCGGTGAAATTGTGACCGCTAAGGTGGCTTGCCCCTCGCCAGAGCAGAAACCCGTACCAGCTTACGGTGTCCAATGCGCCGACGACCGATGGGTTCCGCAAGCGCGAGAATGTCCGGAAAACTATCCACCGCGGCCGACATTGGCAAGAAGCGCCGTGCCGCGCAGTAACCCTGCCAACTGGGTAACGAGCGAAGACTATCCCCCTTTGGCTTTGATGAACCAATGGGAGGGGACGACAGGCTTTCGCCTTGACATAGGAGAAGATGGCCGCGTGACCGACTGCCAAATTACCAGTTCGAGCGGCTATGGTCTTATGGATGAAGCGACTTGCATGCATATCAAACGCCGCGCGCGGTTCACCCCAGCGACTGATTTGAACGGCAAAATTATTTCCGGTCGCTACTCCAATCGCGTGAACTGGCGCTTGCCTTTTGATGACCCGGCTCCGGCCAATCCCCCGGTTTCATGGAAAGACGCGAACCAGCGCGGCGCGATGTCTCACCGCGGCCCGAACAAGGCACCTGATCCGATCGGCATGCAAATGTGGCTGTCGCACGAGCCATATTGGAGCAAGCACAGGGCAATGCCATCGAGAAGTTTTTCTGTCGTTGTCGGAAAAGATGGCCGCGTGACAAAATGCGAAGCTATCGATCCAGCCGACGCGAAACTTCCAAACGCCAATGCGGATCTATGTAAGGAACTGAAAGCACACGCAACATTTCATCCCGCAACCGATGCCAATGGCTATATTTCAACCGGCAGGTTCGGGGCATCCACGCGTTTGTTGCGTACGCTAGTCCCGACGGTGAAGCGATAGCCGGAATGGCTAGGGTTTCTCACGCGTCATTGTGAGTGCCGCAAGTGCGCGGCAATCCAGTGCTGAGCAAACTGCAACGGCGCCAACTGCACCGGTTTGCTTCGCCGATACATTCCTCGCAATGGTGGGTAACTATAGACGTACGCCCCTATCGTCCCTATATGGGACCGGATAAAGGCAAGGGGCTGCTCATAAAAATGCGCATTTTGATCTACATGCTTGCGATGCTGACCGGCTTTTCTGCCGCCGAAGCTGCGCGGCCTGTGGGCGGCGCAGCGGTGACGCAAGGCAGTAGCGCAGTAGCTGCGGCCTCGGTAAAGGCAGCCACGATATTGGTCGCGCAGGTGCAACGCGGTAGTGTGAACTTGCACGGTTTTCTGCGGCTTTCGAAGCAACCCCGTGTAAACCCGCTGCCGATAGTTTCGGTGGCAAAAACTACTCCCGTCAGCCGCGCGGATATCGCACTGCAATAGGCTCGAGCAAAAGGGCCATTGCCCTTTTGGCGCTGAACCAACAGCGCGAATCCAACATATAATTTACCGGGCGGCTTTTGTGTGCGCTCAGGTCATCCTCCATAGTTTCAAGGAATATCGATATGTTCGGCAAAGTTGCCAAGGCCGTCTTCGGCTCGTCAAATGATCGTTACGTCAAATCGATCATGAAAATAGTTGGGCGTATTAATGCGCTCGAAGACGGTATCGCTACGCTCTCAGATGAAGAGTTAAAGGGCCAGACCGAGCGGTTTCGTGAACGGTTGGCTGGCGGCGAAACACTCGACGATATCCTTCCCGAGGCGTTTGCAACTGTGCGCGAAGCTTCCAAGCGCGTTATGGGCATGCGCCATTTTGACGTGCAGATGGTCGGGGGGATTGTGCTCCACCGCGGCGAGATTGCCGAAATGCGCACGGGCGAAGGTAAGACCCTCGTCGCGACGCTTGCCTGCTATTTGAACGCGCTAGAGGGCAAGGGCGTGCATGTCGTAACGGTCAACGATTATCTGGCACGACGCGACTCTGAATGGATGGGGCGCATATACGGATTTTTGGGATTGTCGACCGGTGTCATCGTTCCCAATATCCGGGAGAATGAACGGCGCGAAGCTTATGCATGTGACATAACCTATGCGACCAACAACGAGCTTGGCTTTGATTATCTGCGCGACAATATGAAATATGACCGCGGCCAGATGGTCCAGCGGCCTTTTAATTTTGCGATTGTCGATGAAGTGGACTCGATCCTTGTCGACGAAGCGCGCACACCGCTGATTATCTCGGGCCCGACCGATGATCGCTCTGAACTCTACTACCGCGTCAACGAAGTTGTGCTGAACCTTGATGAAGGCGATTATGAGAAGGACGAGAAGAGCCGCAACATCACGCTGACCGAAGACGGCACCGAAAAGGCGGAGCGTTTGCTGGAAGATGCGGGGCTTCTGACCGGCAGCAACCTTTACGATTATGAAAATACGATGGTTGTGCATCATCTTGACCAAGCCTTGAAAGCGCAGGTCATGTTCAAACGCGATACCGATTATATCGTGAAGGACGGCAAGGTCATCATCATCGACGAGTTTACCGGTCGGATGATGGACGGCAGGCGCTGGTCCAACGGCTTGCATCAAGCAGTCGAAGCCAAGGAAGGTGTCGAAATAGAGCCGGAGAACCAAACGCTCGCCACGATAACATTCCAAAACTACTTCCGCATGTATCCCAAAATCTCGGGCATGACCGGCACGGCCGCAACTGAGGCCGCTGAATTCCACGAGATTTACAAACTGAACGTTGTCGAAATTCCGACCAACGTGCCCGTGCAGCGGATCGACGAGGACGATCAATTCTATAAGAATACTGCCGACAAATTTGGCGCTATTGCCAAGGCGATCCGCGTGGCCAATGACCGCGGTCAGCCGGTTCTGGTCGGAACGGTTTCGATCGAGAAATCCGAGCTACTTTCCGAATATCTCAACAACGAAAATGTACCGCATAGCGTATTGAACGCGCGTTTTCATGAGAGCGAAGCGCATATTGTGGCGCAGGCAGGACGCCTTGGTGCCGTTACAATCGCGACGAATATGGCGGGGCGCGGTACGGACATTCAGCTCGGCGGTAACTTTGAATTCCGGATGGAAGACGAAGTCGGCGATATGCCTGAAGGGCCAGAGCGCGACGCAAAAATCGCAGCGATCCGCGCGGAAATTGATGCCGAGAAAGCGCAGGTTCTCGAGGCTGGCGGCTTGTTCGTGCTTGCAACCGAACGACACGAAAGCCGCCGTATCGATAATCAGCTGCGCGGACGTTCCGGTCGTCAAGGCGACCCCGGTCTGTCGCGTTTCTATCTGTGCCTAGAGGACGATTTGCTGCGTATTTTTGGCAGCGAAACCTTGTTTGCGCGGATGATGAACTCTAGCCTGGAAGATGGCGAAGCCATCGGCGGCAAATGGCTTTCGAAGGCTATCGAGACCGCGCAGAAAAAGGTCGAGGCGCGCAACTACGACATTCGCAAGCAGCTGGTTGAATATGATGATGTGATGAACGACCAGCGCAAGGTTATCTATTCGCAGCGCGATGAAATCATGGATGCGGAGGCGGTTGATGATGTCATGGAAGACATGCGCAACGACACTGTCAATGCGATTGTGAGTGATACCTGTCCCGTTGGTACTTATCCCGAACAATGGGACCTTGAAAATCTGAAAGAACGCACGCAGCGTATCCTTGCGTTAGAACCGGATTTTGATGCGTGGTTACAAGAAGAAGCCATGGAGCCGGAAATTGTCGAGATGCGCCTGTCCGAATTGGCGAAAGCGAATTTTGCCGAAAAGAGTTCGAAGCTTGACCAAGTTGTATGGCGGCAAGTCGAAAAAAGTATATTACTACAAACGCTTGATCATCATTGGAAAGAGCATCTTTCAACGCTCGATGCGTTGCGTCAGGTGATCTATCTACGTGCCTATGCGCAGAAAAACCCGATCAACGAATATAAGCAGGAAGCATTCGGCCTGTTTGAACGTATGCTCACGGCTATCCGCGAAGATGTGACAAAGACGATCGCGACCAATGAATTCCGCGCAAACGAAGAAATTGAAATTCCCGAATTACCGGACCTTCCCGATTTCCTGACAACGCATATCGACCCGTTCACCGGCGAAGACGATAGTGAGGACGATGGCTATGATCCGGCGGCAAGCGGTTTGGTGACTACGCGTATAGCACCCACCCAAATGGCGGCTTTACCCGAAGGCATAGATCCGTTTGCGGGCAATCCCGACATTAGGCGCAATGATCCGTGCCCTTGTGGTTCGGGTGAAAAATACAAGCATTGTCACGGGCGGTACTAGTTCGGGCGTTGCGTGATGTGGCGCTTTCTTCTGCTAATTGAAGGAAGCGTCGAGCGCATTTTTCTATTTTTGAAAAATGGCTCCCCGGGAGGGATTCGAACCCCCGACCAATTGATTAACAGTCAACTGCTCTACCACTGAGCTACCAGGGAACAGCACGGCTCTCACCGCGCTGGCAGGCCTATAGCAGCGGGTTTCGGCATTATGCAAGTAGTCGCTGTAGATAAATTTGCAGATCAGAGCAGCCAAGGTTGAGTACTAAGTCAGGTTACGAACTGTTCCATGGCAATGCGGTCATCAAGCGCATGTTCGGGATCGAACAGCAATGTGACGTTGCGGGTCTTATCCAGACCAATTTCAACCTGCGCAACATCGCGAATTTCGCGTTGATCGGCAACCGCGCTAACCGGTCGCTTTTCAACTTCGAGCATTTCGAATTTGATCCGGTACTTGTCGGGTAATATCGCGCCTTTCCAACGGCGCGGCCGGAATGGGCTGATCGGGGTGAGAGCCAAAAGTGCTGAATCAAGCGGCAAAATCGGGCCATTTGCAGAGAGATTATAGGCAGTGGAGCCGACTGGTGTTGCGACCAGAACGCCGTCACAGATCAGCTCTGAAATAACCGATCGGTCGTTCACGCTGATCTCGATCTTTGCAGTTTGGCGGGTTTCGCGCAGCAAAGAAACTTCATTGATAGCGGGAAGCTTGACAATCTGGCCGCTCGTCGTTGTGACCTTCATCAACAAGGGATGGACGCTGATCGCCTTTGCCCGCCGTAATCGGGCTACCAAGTTTTCTGCGTGCCATTCATTCATCAGAAAACCGATAGTGCCCAAGTTCATTCCGTAAACGGGCAGATCGCGACCTTCCTCGAGTAAGCGGTGCATGACCTGCAAAATGTGGCCATCGCCGCCTAGCGCAATCACGGTGCTTGCTTCGTTGAGCGATACGAGCGCAAATTGCGCCGCCAGCGCTGCTTCGGCTGCTTTTGCTTCTGCTGTCTGCGCAGCGATGACAGTAAGTCGTGAGAAATCCATCGGTTGCTGATAGCCTAGGCATAACGTGCTGCAAAGTGGTTGTTAAAAAGTTGTTATGCGGCTTTTTAAATACCGCCGTGGCACTGCAAGGCAATCGAAAGGTTTTTTTGTTAAAGCGCGGTAGCGGCTTAAGTGGAGTTTTAAGCCATTTTTAGGGATTTGGATTGAGCGACCGCCTTTTCATATTGTCGAGCCAGCACAGGGACGCACTTGCGGCCCAAGTCAGCTCGCTTGGCTGGCATCCAATTTCGGCACGACATGCAAAAGGCGTGGTCGGTCGCTTCATTGGCTCAGGCGCATCGATTGCGCTGATTGATTTGCGCGAAGATCAGCAAACCGGGCAGCAGGCTATTGCTGAACTTTCTGATTTTGTTGAGGCAAATGGTTTCGGTTTGGTCGTTATCGTTGAAGTAGCGGATACAGCTGTATTGGCTGCGCTGGAAGGCAAGCCGGTAACTCAGATTATCGCTTCGCCTTATTCCGAAATGCTCCTGGGTTCGGTGTTGAACTTTTCCAAATTATCGGTCGACCGCCTGCACGGCCAAACCAACCCTGACGTGCTTGGCCGAGCGACAGGTCCGGCAGGATGGCTATAGCTGGCTTTGGCATTGGGGTACCGAGACTGAAGCCGAATTCGGCGCTGCCATCCTAGAGATGATCGCTCCAAAATTTTCGAAGCCCTACCACTTGTCAGCGCTTTACCGTTCCTTGCGTCCCGCAGAACGATCAAAGGCCCATCAAGCCTATAGACGTTTGTTGGCGGGGCAAAAATCGGTCGCATTTGTCATGAATTTGGCTGGGCGTGAATTTGTCCACCACGTCCAGTTGCGCGACAAACAGTTGATTGGTTATTTGGAAGAAGTTCAGCGCGCAGGCCCCTGGCGCTCTAACGATATTTTGTCCGGCGTTAGAAGCGGCAGTGCTGCTCGGGCTTGGTTGTCCGAAGTGCGGGTATCACCGGTCAATCATTTGACCTTAATGTTGGTAGGCATTGCAGATATCGAACGCATCAACAGCCAATATAGCCGCGATGTGGGTAATAGCGTGCTGAGTGCGGCGGGTGAGCGTATCCGCCAGCTCGTCTCCCGGTGGCCAGGCGTAGAGATGATTGCGCGCATTGCCGGGCGCGATTTTATGATTGCGATTGGAGAAGCATTAACAGCGGATCACTTTAAGCGATTGGCGGAAGATATTGTCGAGAGCTTTGCCGGCCCCACCATCGTCAATGGTCGAGAAATTAGAGCATCTGCTCGGGTTGGTATCGCAACAGGCGTGCCAAATGAAAGCGGCTTGGCCCTGCTGAGGCGAGCAAGTCTTGCGTTGTCCAAGTCATTGACACGCGGTAGCGCGAAAATCCACGTTGCCGCCTCTCAAGCCAGTCCGGAGCTTGAAATTGGTGAATTGCTTGACGCTGATTTGGCCAAGGCCATCACAAACGGGCAAGTC
This sequence comes from uncultured Alphaproteobacteria bacterium, assembly GCA_963763915.1. Classification (GTDB taxonomy): domain Bacteria; phylum Pseudomonadota; class Alphaproteobacteria; order Sphingomonadales; family Sphingomonadaceae; genus Sphingorhabdus_B. Next base: position 46,011 of record CAVXQH010000001.1, on the reverse strand, counting down.
GAAATCGTCTTGCAACCGCAGTTCCGCGTCGCCGATGGCAAGCTTGTTGGCGCTGAAGCGCTCGCGCGTTGGAACCATCCCATACACGGCTTGCTTGGCGCTGATGCCCTTTTTGCTGCTGCCGACCGGTGCGATATGCGCGAACAGCTGTCGGAAAGCATCCAGCTAGCGGCAATGCGCCACGCTGCATCCTGGTCGCCAGCACTGTCCGATTTGCGGCTCTCAATAAACTTGGGTGCGCTGGAGCTGGGAGAAGGAGATTATTCAAGCCGTTTGGAAAAGATGATCGCAGATACCGGATTTTGTGCAAAGCGATTAACAGTTGAGCTAACGGAAGAGGGTCTCGTCCGAAATCTGGATGCTGCGTCTGGTCAGCTTTCCAAATTGCGTGAAAAGGGGATCAGGGTTGCTCTCGATGATTTTGGCACAGGCTATTCAAGCCTAATCTATCTAAAGAACTTGCCGGTTGATTACTTGAAACTCGATAAGGGTATGACGCCCGACATTCGGGGATCTGGCAAAGATCGTGCGCTGCTTAGGTCAATTATTGCATTGGGCAAGGCGATAGGTTTGCAAATCATTGCCGAAGGCGTTGAGCATCCAGAGGAACTGGAAATGTTACAGGTTGAAGGTTGCGACATCTATCAAGGCTATTTCAGGTCGAGGCCGCTCTCGCCACAGGAATTTGAACGGTTTGCGATGCGAAGTAACTGAATGCGCCACAAATGGCGTCGAATAGCAATTAACGCTTGCCGCTGACCAGCTTTTGAAGTTATCGAAGATAAATGATCCGGTCAAAGCTTCCGCTATCGCTTCTAATTCGACTTACGCGCCCTTAGGCGCGCGATTTGTGTTCGGCATTTGTCGAACAAACCCGCCTAAGGGAACTGCCCATTTAGAAACGCAATATGCGGCCGAGGTCGCAAGCTTAAGAAGCAAACGATAAAATGCTGACAGATCCATCACAAAAATACCGCCCATTCCCACAGGTCGATCTACCCAACCGGCAATGGCCCACCCGCACTATTACGTCTCCCCCGCGCTGGCTTTCCACAGATTTGCGTGACGGAAACCAAGCCCTGATTGATCCAATGGGTTTTGAGAAAAAGCAGCGCTTTTTCGATTTGCTCGTCAAAGTCGGGATCAAGGAAATTGAAGTCGGTTTCCCCAGCGCGAGCCAAACAGATTTCGATTTTGTCCGCGGTCTGGTCGATAGCGGTTCGGTGCCTGACGATGTTGTGATCCAGTCGCTTACCCAATCGCGGCGCGATTTGATCGAAAAAACCTTTGAAAGCATGGCTGGCACAAAACAGGCAATTGTCCATTTGTACAATGCGGTTTCACCTGCTTGGCGCGATATTGTATTCAATCTCGATAAGGCCGGTGTGAAAGCAATCGCAATCGAAGGCGCGAGTCTTCTTGTCGAGCAAGCCTCCAAATATCCGCAAACCGACTGGCATTTCGAATATAGTCCCGAAACATTCTCGACCGCAGAACTGGACTTCAGTTTGGAGGTTTGCGAAGCGGTGATGGAGGTTTTGCGTCCTTCCGCAGAAAAGCCTCTTATCCTCAATCTGCCCGCCACCGTCGAAGCTGCAATGCCCAACATCTACGCTGACCAGATCGAATGGATGTGCAACAATATTTCTGCACGTGAGAAGGTAGTGATCTCCTTACACCCACATAATGATCGCGGTTCGGGAATTGCGGCCGCCGAGCTTGGCTTGCTCGCGGGGGCAGACCGGGTTGAAGGGTGCCTGTTTGGCAACGGAGAACGCACCGGCAATGTCGACCTCGTCACACTCGGGCTGAATTTGTACACCCAGGGCATAAATCCGCAGCTGGATTTCTCCGACATCGACGAAGTTATCCAGACGGTGGAATATTGCAACCAACTGCCGGTTCATCCACGACATCCTTATGCTGGGGAACTGGTTTTCACAGCATTTTCGGGCAGCCATCAGGACGCCATCAAAAAGGGTTTTGCGGCGCAGGCCCGGCGCAATGATCTTTACTGGCAAGTGCCATATCTTCCGATAGATCCAGCTGACTTGGGACGCAGCTATGAAGCCGTAATCCGCGTGAACTCGCAAAGCGGTAAGGGCGGCGTTGCGTGGGTCTTGGAGCAAGACCACGGGTTGAAGCTACCAAAACGGATGCAGGCCAATTTCTCCATTACCGCGCAGGAGCTGTCGGATACGACTGGGCGTGAGCTAAGCTCGGCTGACATCTGGGAAGCGTTTGAAGCGCGTTATCATTTAAAGGGGCAAGGCCGCTTCCGCTTGATCGACTTTCAGGAAAGCCAGAGTCAAAAGGCGCTCGATGAGCGAATTTTTGTCGGTAAGCTCAGGATTGACGGAGAAGAGCAATCGCTTAGCGGGCGTGGCAACGGCCTTATTTCCAGCTTAGCGAACGCTCTAGAGCCTAAGCTTGGGGGATCGATTGATATTATTGACTATAGCGAACATGCCATTGGTCATGGCACCGATGCGCGCGCTGCGGCATATGTTGAATGTCGAGTTGGCGACGGACCGATCCTCTTTGGTGTTGGCATTAGCCGCGACGTAGCCACGGCTTCCGTAAGGGCAATTTTGAGTGCAGCTAACAGCCTTTGACTCTCGCGGAAAACTTGGCTTAACCAAGCGCAAATTCAGTGTTTACCGGAGCTTGCTATGACTTTGCCTTTACCCTTGTTTGAAAAGCTCCGTTTGCCGCTAATCGGCGCGCCGCTGTTTATCGTATCTGGACCAGAACTGGTCATCGCTCAGTGCAAGGCCGGCATAGTCGGTTCCTTTCCCGCACTAAACGCGCGTCCAGCGAGCCAGCTGGACGAATGGTTGCACCAGATCACCGAAGAGCTTGCGAGCCATAATCGTGCCAATCCGGATCGCCCTGCTGCTCCGTTTGCAGTCAATCAAATCGTCCACAAGACCAACAACCGTTTAGAAGAGGATATGGTGACTTGCGGGAAATGGCAGGTCCCGATTGTGATAACGTCGCTCGGTGCGCGCGAAGAGCTTAATCAGGCCGTGCACGGGTGGGGTGGCATCACTTTGCATGATGTCATCGACAACCGCTTTGCGAAAAAGGCTGTCGAAAAAGGCGCGGACGGCCTGATCGCGGTTGCGGCTGGCGCGGGCGGTCACGCAGGTACATTGTCCCCGCTAGCCCTGATCCGCGAAATTCGGGAGTGGTTTGACGGACCACTTTGTTTGTCTGGCGCAATAGGGCACGGCGCTTCTATCCTTGCGGCGCAAGCTTTGGGCGCTGATCTTGCCTATGCCGGTTCGATATTCATCGCGACGAGCGAAGCCAATGCCATGCAGGATTATAAGGACACAATTGTTGAGGGACAGGCCGCTGACATCGTATATTCAAACCTGTTCACTGGGGTGCACGGCAATTATTTGCGGCAATCGATCGAAAAATCTGGCCTTGATCCAGCCAATCTGCCCGAAAGCGATCCAAGCAAAATGAACTTTGGTTCGGGTGGCAATGCACCGGCAAAGGCATGGAAAGATATTTGGGGATCAGGGCAGGGCATTGCGCCAGTGAAGTCGGTTGGCTCAGTTGCGGACATGGTAGAGCGGCTTGCCGACGAGTATCACGCTGCTAAAGCCGCTCTTGAGGCAAATTACATCAGGCGCTGATTACACTTGGCCCGCAAGCGCCGCATTTTTGTGGCACTTGCTAAGGTCACATGTAAATCTGGTTAATCCTTTTCGAATGCCACACTGATATCAAGCTCTACATTTTCTCCAACCATCGGGACACCGTAACCCATACCCCAGTCCGAACGCTTAATCTGGCTCGTGGCATGGAAACCAACGGTTTCTTTCTTGTTGAAATTGTTGGTGCCCGATCCACTTAACTTGGCACGGAGCACGACAGGCTTGGTTATGCCAAGCATGGTCAAATTGCCTTGTATGGTTGCACTGGTCCCCGTGGCCATAATTTTGGTTGACTCAAATTTGGCGGTTGGATGTGTTTCCGTGTCAAAAAATTCTTTGCTAAGCAAATGGCCGGTCAGTTTGGCACTAGCTGTATAAAGTTCTTTGATTGGGACTTCTATTTTGACTTTGGAATTAGACGGATTGGTTTTGTCGAGTGTCAACTTGCCGGTGGGGTTTCCAAAGATCCCGAAATAATCGTTGAAACCAAAATGATTAACACGCCAGCCAATCAATGCATGCGTGCTCTCAACGGAATAGGTGCCGCTGGTAATTTTCGCTGTTGAAGGTCCAGCGGCGGCCATTGCTGGTTTGGCCGCTTTTGCCTTACTTGCCGGGGTAGCATGCGACCCATCATGAGCAAGCAGTGGGATGGCAGCCATCAATGGAATTGCAAAAAAAATTTTACGCATCGGGGGAGCTCCTAAGTAAAAAAAAGAGGGCAGAACATGAACTGTTCGCCCCCTTTTTCAAGTCCTGTTTATGCGCGTTAATTCTTGGTCTGGTCAACCAATTTGTTTTTGGCGATCCACGGCATCATTGCACGGAGTTCCGCGCCGACCTTTTCGATTGGATGAGCTGCGGCTGCCTTGCGAGCGGCTTTCAGCTCAGGTTGTCCAGCGCGGTTATCGAGCACAAAGTTCTTCACAAAGCGTCCGGCCTGAATATCAGCAAGTACACGTTTCATTTCCGCCTTGGTTTCAGGCGTGATGATGCGAGGTCCGGTCGTAATATCGCCATATTCGGCAGTGTTTGAAATTGAATAGCGCATATTGGCAATGCCGCCTTCATAGAGCAAATCAACGATCAGTTTTGTTTCATGCAGGCATTCGAAATAGGCCATTTCCGGCGCGTATCCTGCCTCTACGAGCGTTTCAAATCCCGCTTGGATCAAGTGTGTGATGCCACCGCAGAGTACGGCTTGTTCGCCAAATAGATCGGTTTCGCATTCTTCGCGGAAATTGGTTTCGATGATACCTGAGCGTCCGCCACCTACGGCAGAGGCGTAGGAAAGGCCAAGTGCTTGCGCATATCCATTGCCCTTCGCGCCCTGGCCTTCTTGCGCGACCGCCAACAGGCAAGGCACGCCGCCGCCCTTTTGATATTCACTACGAACAGTGTGCCCTGGGCCTTTTGGCGCGATCATGATGACATCAAGGTCAGCGCGTGGCTCGATCAGGCCGAAATGCACATTTAGACCATGCGCAAATGCAAGCGTAGCGCCTTGCTTCATATTGTCGTGCAGATCGTCGGCATAGATTGCCGCTTGATGTTCGTCCGGCGCAAGGATCATTACGACATCTGCCCAAGCCGCAGCTTCCTTGTTTCCCAATACCTTGAAGCCCGCTGCTTCTGCCTTCTTTGCAGTAGCTGAACCAGCACGAAGCGCGATTGCGACATCTTTCACGCCACTGTCGCGCAGGTTTTGCGCGTGTGCATGGCCCTGACTCCCATATCCAACAATTGCGACTTTCTTGTCTTTGATCAGGCCGAGATCGCAATCGGCATCGTAATAAACTTTCATGATACTTGCTTTCCTTCAATTCTCGTCATTCCGAACTTGTTTTGGAATGGCGTTCTGAGAGTTTCTCGTGCTGAATCAATTTCAACACGAAGAAGTGTTTTCAATTCGTCTTAACTGACTTCTGCACCGCGCATCAATCCAACGATACCGGTGCGGCCAACTTCAACTAAACCGATTTCACGCATCAGGGTTACAAAAGTGTCTATCTTTTCGGGTGAGCCGGTGAGTTCAAAAATGAAGCTGCTGGTTGTCGCGTCGATTACCCGGGCGCGGTATATGTCGGCCAATCGCATGGCCTCGACACGCTTTTCGCCAGTTCCGACCACTTTAACGAGCGCGAGTTCGCGTTCGACGTGCGGCCCGGCCTCGGTTAGGTCAGTCACCTTGTGCACAGGAACTAGCCGTTCGCATTGTGCAATAATCTGGTCAATTACTGGCGGAGGTCCGTAAGTAACGATTGTAATGCGGCTGATCAGGTGATCTTCGGTAATATCCGCCACGGTAAGGCTGTCGATGTTATAACCGCGCGATGTGAACATACCAGCGATGCGGGCAAGCGTTCCGGCCTCATTGTCAACTGTCAGCGTCAAAACATGACGCTCGGACGTTTCTTTCTTGATACGCATTATACGAGGGCCTTTGCTTCGTCGTCCATTGTGCCCGACACTTCATCAGCGTGCAGGATCATGTCGGTATGGGCGGCTCCTGACGGTATCATCGGGAAGCAATTGGCTTCTTTCGATACGCGGCAATCGAACATGACCGGGCCGTCATAGGCGATCATTTCGGCAATTGCTTCGTCAAGCTTAGCGGGGTCTTCGCATCTTATGCCCTTCCAACCGTAAGCTTCTGCCAAAGCTACAAAGTCGGGCAGGCTGTCTGAATAGCTCTCCGAATATCGGCTTTCATATGTCAGCTGTTGCCATTGCCGGACCATGCCCATCCACTGGTTGTTGAGAATGAAGACCTTGATGGGGAGACGGTACTGTGTCGCGGTTCCCATTTCCTGAATGTTCATCTGGATCGAAGCTTCACCGGCAATGTCGATAACCAACGCGTCAGGGTTGCCCATTTGTGCGCCGATGGCTGCTGGCATGCCGTAACCCATCGTGCCGAGGCCTCCACTGGTCAGCCACTTATTTGGTTCCTGAAAATGGAAATGCTGTGCGGCCCACATCTGGTGCTGTCCGACTTCTGTGGTGATGATCGGACTTTTGTCTTTGGTCAGTTCATATAAACGTTGGACCGCCAGTTGCGGCATGATTTCAGCTTTACTGGCCGGATAGTTCAGGCATTCAACCGCACGCCAGCCCTTAATTCGCGCCCACCAATCTGATTGGTCAGCAGGCGCCAACTTACGGCCTTTCCATATGTCGAGCATTTGCTTGAGCGCTTTGCCCACGTCGGCCAAAATTGGAAGATCGACTTGAATGGTCTTGTTAAATGAGCTGCGATCAATATCGATATGTATTTTCTTGCTGTCTGGTGAAAACGCATCGATCCGCCCGGTGATCCGGTCATCAAAGCGAGCGCCCAAGCAGAGCATAACATCGCACTGGTTCATCGCCATATTGGCTTCGTATGTGCCGTGCATTCCCAGCATGCCAAGCCACTGCGGGTCAGCTGCCGGAAAAGCACCAAGACCCATAAGTGTAGAAGTTACCGGTGCGCCGCATAACGCCGCGAGTTCGCGCAGCAGTGTTGAAGCTTGGGGGCCAGAATTGATGATACCGCCACCAGTATAGAGGATCGGTCGCTTGGCCCCGGCCAACATCTCTACCGCCATTGTTATGGCTTTGAGGTCGCCGTCACCGGCAGCGACATAGCGGTCGGCATGCCGCTTCGTTGGCGTTTTGGGAGCAGTTGCGACCTGCACATTTTTGGGGATATCGATAACAACCGGTCCGGGGCGACCAGTCGTCGCAATCAAAAATGCTTCTTTCACCGTTGCGGCAAGTTCACTTGGGTCTTTTACCAGATAATTATGCTTGGTGCAGTGCCGGGTAATGCCAACGGTATCGGCTTCTTGAAAGGCATCGGTTCCGATCAAATTGGTAGCAACCTGACCGGTGAGCACAATCAGCGGGATTGAGTCAAGAAAAGCGTCAGCAATGCCGGTGACAGCATTTGTCGCGCCAGGGCCTGATGTGACCAAAACTACGCCGGGCTTGCCGGTCGAACGCGCATAGCCCTCCGCCGCATGCGCAGCACCTGCCTCGTGGCGCACAAGGACGTGGCGAATCTTATCCTGTTGAAAAATCGCGTCATAGATCGGTAGAACAGCGCCGCCTGGATAGCCAAAAATGGTATCCACGCCCTGTTCCAACAGGGAAGCGATCAATATTTCTGCGCCGGATTTTTCGGCCAATGTCTACATCCTTCATTTAAGACAAGCCACGCATGCTGCGATGCAGCAGGGATGGCAAGAGCGGGTTCGCTAGAGATTATAAAATGCCATGTCAACTATAAAAGTTGAAATAAAGTTACAATATCGCTGTTTTTAGCGCAATTTATGTCCATTATCCAGCGTGGCCATTCAGGTGGAGACTGGTTTCGGAACCAGGTATATTGCCTTTTGGCATATTGTCGGGTCGCTGCCTGCCCGCGCGTCAATGCCTCTTCACGGGAAAGTTCCCCATTCAGCATGGCGCGAATCTCCGGAACGCCAATCGCCCGCATAACCGGTGCATCGTCAGGCAAGTTCAAATCGAGAAGTTCCACAACCTCATCAATCGCACCTCTGTCCAGCATCGCTTCAAAGCGGGCGTCGCACCGTGCATGCAGCCAGTCGCGGGGGGGCAATAGCAATAAGGGGTGCAGCTCTACTTTGCCTGCAATCCCACCTGCCTCAAGCTTTTGCCAATGTGACAAAGTCTGACCGCTGCTGATCTGTACCTCCAACGCGCGGCGGATACGCTGGCTGTCTGAAGGCAAAAGTCTGGCCGCCTTGTGCGGGTCGACGGACATCAACTGCTTATATGCGTCGCCCAAATCCATTGCGCGCACTGCGGCGCGAACCGTTGGATCGACCGCTGGCACTGGCGCGATACCGTTGAGCAGGGTCTGTAGATATAGCCCGGTGCCACCAACAAGCACGGGCAAACTTTGGGAATGCCATGCTGCCTCGATTTCCTGCTTCGCGTCTTGTGCCCAAGCAGCAGCCGAACAAGGCTGCGTCCCATCGCGATAGCCGAACAGCTTATGCGGGGTGGTCGCCATTTCTTCAGCACTGGGTTGTGCGCTCAATATCGGGAGTTCACGGTAAACCTGCGCGCTATCGGCGTTTATTATTGTGGCATCGTGCGTTTTGGCAAGTTCAAGCGCCAATGCGGTCTTGCCGCTGGCGGTGGGACCGGCAATAAGCGCGAGCCTTTTCTTTTCCGCAGGATTCGTCATGCCACAGCCTATTGGCACCAACGTCGCCACATTGATAGCCGCAGATAGTTTGGCGATCGCTGATCTGGCTGTTGCGAAGGACATGATTGCGCCAGTTGCGACCGTTGGGTCTACTGGCTGGATTGACGAAGGCATAGCAGCGGACATTTTGTTTGATGGGGACATTGCCGCAGCGCGTAATGCTTTGTCTCCGCTGTGCACCAAATTTGATATCGCAGTGCAGCCTACCACTCATCGCCGAAAGATGCTGATCGTGTCGGACATGGATTCAACAATGATCTCTGTCGAGTGCATCGATGAACTTGCGGATTTTGCGGGTATCAAACCACAAATTGCCGAAATTACCGAACGTGCAATGCAGGGCGAACTGGATTTCGCCGAGGCGCTGCGGGCACGCGTCGCGCTACTTAGAGGTCTCGATGAAAGGGTTATCGCTACCTGCCTTGCCGAAAGAGTGCATCATATGCCCGGCGCCCAGACTCTTGTGCGAACTATGTCAGCATGGGGTGCACATAGCCTGCTTGTGTCGGGCGGCTTTACCCATTTTGCGGACGTAGTGGGGGAGCAGCTGGGCTTCGCCAAAGTGCGCGCCAATGTGCTCGGGTTTGCAGAAGGAAAGCTGACCGGCGCAGTGGATGGCAGTATTGTCGATGCGGCAGCAAAACGCACTTTGTTAGAAGATGCGACAATTTCCAAGGGTCTGGTTTCTGCCCAGACCCTAGCTGTTGGCGACGGCGCGAATGACATACCGATGATACAGGCGGCAGGGTTTGGCGTTGCCTATCATGCCAAGCCAAAGGCAGCAGATGCTGCTGACTTCGCTGTCCGCCATAGCGATCTGACTGCATTGCTCTATGCGCAAGGCGTGCCGCGTCGCGAATGGGCAGTATAGGCGCGAGACATGCAGATAACGGCGCAGGCGATCATCTGCTCGGTCCGCAACCACGGAGAAACCGGCGCAGTTGTTCGCTCTTTGACAGCGGAAAGCGGTTTACTAGCGGGATATGTGCAAGGCGCCCGTGGGCGCAACCTTCGCCCGGTACTCATCCCAGGCAATATAATTAAAGGCGAATGGCGCGCGCGTAGTGTTGGCCAATTGGCGGGGATGACAGTTGATTTGCAGCAAAGCCGCGCGCATTTGCTCGGTGAACCGCTGGCGATTGCAGCGATTGATTGGATCACTGCATTATCGGCCGCAACCTTGCCAGAGGCGCACCCTTATCCGAGGCTTTACGATGCATTATCGGGCGTCCTGGACGCCATCGCACTTGCGCCTGCAGCGAGACGCTGGGCAGGGGCTGTCGCACAATTTGAGAGTTTGTTGCTTGCTGAGCTGGGCTATGCCGAGCAGATGGAGCGGACCGATACACCTGCAGCACTCATGGTGCAAAATCGTGCACGGCTTGTGGCGCATGTTTTGGGCGATCACCGTGCCGATGTGATCGCGGCGCGGGAGCGATTGGTTGAGCGTCTGAAAAGGGCAGTTGCTTAACGGCGAAACACGCGGCACAGGGCAGCGGTTAATTCAAGAAAGACACATATGCTTATCGCTCTTTTGCCCGGAGACGGGATTGGTCCTGAAGTGATTGCAGAGGCGCGGCGCGTGCTTGACGCTGTCGCCATTTCCGGACTGGCATTTGAGGAAGCGCCGGTCGGCGGAGCTGCCTACAAAACTTCTGGTCACCCGTTGCCACCCGCGACGCTTGATTTGGCAAAGCACGCAGACGCAATATTGTTCGGCGCAGTTGGCGATCCTGATTGTGATGCGCTCGATCGCCATTTGCGGCCTGAACAGGCGATACTAGGTCTTCGCAAAGAACTCTCGCTCTTTGCCAATTTGCGGCCGGCCAAGGGCTTTGCCGAATTGGTCGGTGAAAGCGCGCTGCGGCCGGAAATCGCCGGAGCAATCGACTTGCTCATTGTTCGCGAGCTTAATGGCGATGTGTATTTTGGCGAAAAGGGAACGCGAACGACCGCAGCGGGCCTGCGAGAAGGATATGATATCATGTCCTATAACGAGGAAGAAGTGCGCCGTATTGCCCGCGTTGGATTTGAAACTGCAATGGCCCGCAGCAAAAGGCTGTGCTCGGTTGATAAGGCCAATGTGCTGGAGACCAGCCAGTTGTGGCGCGATGTCGTAATCGAGGTCAGCGCGGAATTTCCGCAGGTCGCACTGTGCCATATGTATGTCGATAATGCCGCAATGCAGCTGGTGCGCAATCCCGGACAGTTTGACGTGATCGTCACGGGGAACCTGTTTGGCGATATCCTTTCCGATCAAGCAAGCATGTGCGTTGGTTCCATAGGGTTGCTACCAAGTGCCTCGCTCGATGCCAATCAAAAGGGTTTGTACGAGCCGATCCACGGCAGTGCGCCCGATATTGCGGGGCGGGGCAAAGCCAACCCGCTGGCAACAATCCTATCCGTCGCGATGATGCTGCGTTACTCGCTGGGGCAGGCCGAAGCAGCGGACCGGATCGAGGCTGCGGTTGCAGCTGCGCTTGCAAATGGCGCGCGTTCGCCCGATTTGGGAGGATCGCTGAGCACAAGCCAAATGGGCGACGCAGTCCTAAACGCCTTGACCTAACGCCCAGACAATCAGACAAGCATTCACATGAAGAAGACCACAGGCACTGACCGAAGCATAACTTCAAAATGGCGTCCAGCCACCCAAGCAGTGCGGGGTGGCACGTCGCGTAGTGAGCATGGCGAAACGTCAGAGGTGCTATATCTCAACAGCGGCTTCACATATGATGACGCCGAAACGGTCGCGGCGCGCTTCCGTCTCGAAGATCCAGGGATGACCTATTCTCGCATCCAAAATCCGACGGTGCAGATGCTCGAGGAGCGCATTGCGCTGATGGAAGGCGCAGAGGCTTGCCGAACACAGGCAACGGGCATGGCCGCGATGACAACGGCGTTGCTTTGCCAGTTACAGATGGGCGATCATGTCGTCGCGGCAAAGGCAGCCTTTGGATCGTGCCGCTGGCTGACCGACAATTTGCTGCCCAAATTCGGGATTGAAACGACGGTTATCGATGCTTTTGAAAATGATCAGTGGAAGGCGGCGATAAAGCCAAACACCAAGGTCTTTTTCTTTGAAACCCCGGCGAACCCGACGATGGACATTGTTGATCTTCGCTTTGTTTGCGGCTTGGCGCGCGAACACGGCATCATCACGGTGGTCGACAATGCCTTTGCCACAAGCGCATTGCAGCGGCCGATGGATTTTGGCGCAGATGTGGTTGCATATTCCGCAACCAAATTGATGGACGGCCAAGGCCGCGTTATGGCGGGTGCGGTTTGTGGATCGGAGAAGTTCATCAATGATGTGCTCCACCCGTTTCAGCGTAATACCGGGCCAAACCTCGCTCCTTTTAATGCGTGGGTCGTGCTGAAAGCATTGGAAACGCTAGACTTGCGCGTGCAGCGCCATTCGGAAAATGCACTTGCCGTCGGGAAGTTCATGGAAGGCCGCGTGTCCAAAATGCTGCACCCTGGCCTCGCCAGTCACCCGCAGCATAATTTGGCGATGAGCCAGATGAAAGCGTGCGGAGCGATATTTGCGTTTGAAGTAGATGGTGGCCGCAAACAGGCGCACGCCTTGCTAAATGCGCTCGAGCTGATCGACATTTCCAACAATATCGGCGATAGCAAGAGCTTGATGGTTCACCCCGCCTCGACCACGCATCATAATGTCGGCGAACAGGTGCGCGCCGAAATGGGCGTGACCGAAGGCATGCTGCGCATCAATGTCGGGCTTGAAGACCCGCAAGATTTGATTGATGATCTTGATCAAGCGCTGCGTAGGGTTGGTCTATGAGTATCCTCGACACGTTCTTTGTGGAAAGCGCGGTTTCCGGCGACATCGTAGTGCGCGTAGCCCCCAATTATATGGCGCAACAATCCGAACCTACGAACGGTCGCTGGTTCTGGTCTTACCATATCCGCATCGAAAACCACGGCGTGGAAACTGTGCAATTGCTTACCCGCCACTGGAAAATCACCGATGCGCGCGGTACGGTCAACCATGTCGACGGTGACGGCGTGGTTGGCGAGCAACCCGTGCTTAGCTCTGGCAAGAGCCACGATTATGTCTCGGGATGTCCACTTCCGACGCCAACCGGCGAGATGGAAGGCGCATACCGTTTCGTTCGCGAAGACGGGTCGACATTCCTTGCTATTATCCCGCGCTTCCAATTGCGCGCACCGGTTGAGGCAAAATGAAGCGGACCCATTTGCCGCTAAACGGGATGCGCGTCTTTGATGCAGCAGCGCGGCATTTAAGTTTCACCAAGGCAGCTGACGAACTTGCGGTTACACCCGCCGCTGTGGGCCAACAAATCCGCGCGCTAGAGGATATGCTGGGCGTCGTATTGTTTCGACGAACACCCAAAGGGTTGGAGCTGACCGGAGAGGCGGAAAACGGCCTTGATGCGTTGCGTGCCGGTTTCCTGCAATTTGAAGAGGCAGTGCGTGCGATGCAGGCGGGACAGTCATCCAATTCACTGACCATTGCTGCACCGCGGGACTTTACTGCTAAGTGGCTGGCAGCGCAGTTGGCCAAGTTTAGTGCCGCCAATCCGGATACGCGTTTCACTCTTGTGTCGGCTGAACAGGATGTCGACTTTACCGAGGCCAATCTTGATATTGCGGTTCGGCTGACGGACGGGCCGGGTGAGCATGAAGGCACGCGTTTGGCGCCCGGGGCGTTCGTGACCGTGGCAGCTGTTTCCGGTGGTGCTGACACCGCGATCATCTGGCCGGGATCACCCCACAGCGAGGCTAAATCTGGCCTGCGGCTTGGCGATGCGGGCCTTGCGATTGATGCAGCAGCAAGCGGTCTGGGCATTGCCACTGTGCCGCATTTGCTGGCCGAAGCCGACTTAGCGACAGGCCGTGTCCGCGCGCTTGATAATGCTAAAGATAGCGACTTGGCATATTGGTTGGTCGCGCCATTGCCGCAGTGGCGGCAGAAGAAGGTCAAGGCGTTGGTCGAGGCCTTGGTCGCCGCATGATTGGTCGGGTTTAGAGCGACTCAATCCGCCGCCAAATCGACCAACCGTGACATCAGCAAAATAAACGTCGTCTCGTCGACGGCCTTTGTCGTGTCGTTCCAGCTGCCCGAAATGACTTTCCATTGACCTTCCTTGGTCTTGCCAAGGAAACTCATTGAAATGACTCCGACCTCCGATCCGCCTTTATAGCCCAGATAATCCCATTTTTTGGCACTTGCCGGAGAGACACCGGGATTGATCGCCATAATGTCCAGCGCTTGCTGGCTGCCACCGCGCCGCAGATTGTCCATGATCCGCGCGAGGTCATTGGCATTTGCGAACCATTCGATGCTGTCGATATACATCGGGATACCGGGTTTGAAAGTGTTGAGATCGATCTTGTCATATTGCAGCATTTTTGCGTCGGTGCGCAGCAAAGCTCGCTGTTTTTTCTCGCTTGCGCGCAGGAAACGGTTACGCATTTTTTTGTTGCCGGGGGCTTTGAGCGCAAACGCTTCAACCGTCGAAAGGAACGGCAGGATCTTATTGGGTGCACTATGGCCGATCAGCGCTAGTTTTTGCTCTACTTTTGTGCGGCCAAGCAAGTGCAGCAAAGTGTCGGTGGCACCGTTGTCACTCACCGAGATCATCCAGGCGGCCAGGTCCTTCAAACTGACCAAAGTGTTGGGCGCAATATCTTTCGTTTTTGCTGAGGAAAAACTGCGATGCGTTAGCGGAACCATATCGGACCACTTGCGTTCGCCAGCCTCAATCTCGCTCGCAAGTTGTGCGAGAATATAGAGCTTAAAGACCGATCCAGTAGCAAATTGCTGCGCAGCATTTTTTTCGGCTATGGTTTGGATTTCACCATATTTTTCCAGCTTTTGGATAGCAAAACCTGCCTTGCCCGAAAGCGCGTCAAACTCCTTGCGGACCTTTTCGATACTGTCGTTTTTTTGCACAAAGTCGGTTGCTAGAAGCCCATTGGTTTTGAAGGGGCGATTTTCTTCTACATTGATCTTGAAAGTGCCAACAGCGCGTTCGAAAGAGATTTTCACTTCCGCATAAAAGTCGCCGGTTTTCTTGATCTCGCTGACTTCCTGTGGCTGTCCGAATTGCGTGATGATGCTCGACTTGATCATGTTGAACTGATCGACCGGAACTGCTTTCAGGAAATCGGCGGTAAAATAATCCTCGGGCTTTACTTGATCTTTCAGTAGCGGGATGAGCAGTTCAATCGCCCGGTTGGTTGCATTGGCTGTGATGACCACTTCTTTGGGCGGCGCGGGCATCGGCGCCACAGGTGGTGCCGCAAAAACGGGGGTAGCAGCCACAAAGGCCAACAAAAGTACCAAAATCCGCATTTTGCTCTCTCCATTAAAAATCAAGCGTCGATGACATCCTCATCTACACGTGCAGCATTGTCCTGAATGAAATGGAATCGCGGTTCCGGGTTTTTGCCCATCAGTCGGTCGACCAAATCTGTGACGGCTGCGCGCTGTTCATATTCGTGCGGCAAAGTGATGCGGATCAGCGACCGCGTTTTCGGGTCCATCGTGGTTTCTCGCAATTGCCCTGGGTTCATCTCGCCTAGGCCTTTGAAACGGCCGACATCTACCTTCTTGCCCTTGAAGACTGTGGCTTCGAGCTCAGCACGATGTGCGTCGTCTGCGGCATAGACGCTATTGCTGCCGTGCGTCAGGCGATAAAGCGGTGGGCGTGCGAGGAACAGATGCCCGGCCTTCACAATCTCAGGCATTTCCTGAAAGAAGAAAGTCATCAAAAGTGTTGCGATATGCGCGCCGTCAACGTCGGCATCTGTCATGATGATGACACGCTCGTAGCGCAGCGCGTCTGGGTTGCATTCTTTGCGGCTGCCGCAACCAAGCGCGAGATTGAGGTCGGCGATTTCGCTATTTGCGCGAATTTTATCGGCAGTGGCCGATGCGACGTTCAGGATTTTGCCTCGTATTGGCAGGATTGCTTGCGTCTTGCGGTCTCGCGCTTGTTTTGCACTGCCGCCCGCGCTGTCGCCTTCGACAATGAACAGCTCGGTACCTGCGGGGTCATCCGACGAGCAATCAGTAAGCTTACCGGGCAAGCGGACTTTACGGCCCGATGTGGCGGTTTTGCGTTTAACCTCGCGCTCGGCCTTGCGGCGCATGCGGTCTTCCATCTTCTCGATGAAGAAGCTCAGAAGCGCTTTGCCGCGCTCAATATTGTCGCTGAGATAATGGTCGAAATGATCGCGTACTGCATTTTCGACAAGCCGTGCCGCTTCTGGCGAAGTCAGCCGGTCCTTGGTTTGGCTTTGAAATTGCGGTTCACGGATGAAGACCGAAAGCATAAGCTCGGCTTCGTTGAAAATATCTTCGGCGCTGATTTGCGGTGCGCGCTTGCTACCGACCAGCTCGCCGAAAGCCCGTAAGCCTTTTGTCAGGGCAGCGCGAACACCAGCTTCGTGCGTGCCACCATCTGGGGTAGGGATCGTGTTGCAATACCAACTATAGCTGCCATCGGAATAAAGCGGCCAACTTATCGCCCATTCGACGCGGCCCTGGCTTTGTCCGCGATCATTTGCCGGGAAATCCTGGGTTCCGGAGAAAAATTCCTTTGTCGCACAAGGACGCTCACCCAGTTGTTCGCGCAAATGGTCGGAAAGGCCGCCGGGAAACTGGAACACTGCCTCTTGGGGCACGTCAGCTGTGGCAAGCTCGGGGTCGCAACGCCAACGGATTTCGACACCGGCATAGAGATAGGCTTTTGACCGTGCGAGGCGGAACAGCCGCTGTGGTTTGAATTTTGCTTCCACGCCGAAAATCTCTGGATCCGGGGTGAAGGCGATTGTCGTGCCGCGCCGGTTCGGCGTTGAGCCAAGCTCCTCAAGGCTCGAAACAGGATGTCCCTGCGCAAAAATCTGCCGGTAAAGTTGCTTGTTGCGCGCGACCTCTACGACAGTCTCAGTCGAAAGCGCATTAACCACCGACACTCCCACGCCGTGCAAACCGCCCGATGTAGCATAAGCCTTGTCGGAAAATTTGCCGCCCGAGTGAAGCGTTGTTAGGATGACCTCTAGCGCGGACTTGCCCGGGAATTTGGGGTGTGGATCAACTGGAATGCCGCGGCCATTGTCGCTGATCGTCAGACGGTTGCCGACGCCGAGATAAACCTCGATACGGTTGGCGTGTCCGGCAACCGCCTCATCCATGCTATTGTCGAGCACTTCGGAGGCAAGATGGTGCAGCGCTCGTTCGTCAATACCCCCGATATACATGCCGGGGCGACGGCGAACCGGCTCTAGCCCCTCAAGTACCTCGATGGCGGACGCGTCATATTGGTTGGATGCGGCGGTCGCAGCGGCGCTGCCGCCAAACAGATCATCACTCATTATATGCCTATAAGGCTACGCGACTCTTGCGTGCAACCTGAAACGGGCAATGGCCAGTGGAAAAACCCGAATTTACCTGACGCGAGGACCGCCAAAAGGCATTGGCGGCGGCGGACGCCGAACTCCACGCGGCAATTGTGCCTGATACGCGCGGCCGCAATGCTCAACGCAATAAGGAAAGCCAGGATTGACCGCTGTGCCACAGAAATGGAAATCGGCTTCCCCCGGATGGCCCATCGGCCAGCGGCAGACGCGCTCGTTCAAGTCAAGCAGTGAGGTCTTGCCGGCCATTTCGGGGCTCGGCTTGGCTGGTACCAAGCGACGCGGCGGTGCTGGCGGAATGGGTGCTTGCTGATCGCCAGGGCCTTGACGCATGAAACCGCCAGGGCCGATTGAAACGATGCGCGGCATGTTCGAAGTTGGATTTGCAGCTTGTGGCGAAACTTGGATCGGGGCATTCGCCGGGATCGAGCTTTGAACAGTTTGTGGGGCAGGGCGCGGCTTGGGTGCAATACTCGGCGCCGGTTTGGCGGCTACCTTCTTTGCAGCGGCAGCCTTTTTGTCGGCGTCGTTCGACTTAACCGGTGAAGGACGCGATTTCAGTCCCAAGCGGTGTGCTTTGCCGATGACAGCATTGCGGCTTACTCCGCCTAGTTCTTCGGCGATCTGACTGGCGGTAAGGCCCTTCTCCCAAAGTGTTTTAAGCCGGTCGATCCGTTCGTCGGTCCAGGACATGCTTGCTCCAAAATTCAACTGCGCCGGTTTGTCAGCGCTTAGGTTAGAAAGAGATTGAAATGCGCCTTGCGGTGCGCTCGCCAAGCCGATAGTCGATTATGTGATGACTATCCACAAGAAAACGAACGGTCACAATGCTGTGGCCAATTTGAACGGCAATATGCGACCCATTGGCGAGCCCATTTTGCGCGGAGTCAATTGGATCGGCCTGCAAACTCTGTTCATGAAAGAGGTCCGCCGCTTCATGAAAGTACAATTGCAGACGATATGGGCACCCGCATTCACAACGCTATTGTACCTCGCGATTTTCACGATTTCCTTGTCACGTGGCAACGTGCAAGTACTTGGCGTGCCGTTTGCAGACTTTCTCGCGCCCGGCCTTATCGTCATGGCCATGATCCAAAATGCTTTTGCCAATTCGAGCTTTTCTTTGCTTGCCGGCAAGATACAAGGCACAATTGTTGATTATCTGATGCCGCCGCTGTCCAATGCCGAATTGATGGTGGCAATGATCGGTGCGGCTATCACGCGCGCCTTTTTCGTGGGCTTTGCTGTTTGGTTGGCGATGCTGCTGTGGCCCGGGGTGCATGTTATGCCGAAAGCTATCTGGGCAGTGTTTGCCTTTGGTCTAATGGGGTCGATGTTCGTCGCCCTGATCGGTGTATTGACGTCGATCTGGGCGGAAAAATTCGATCATAATAGCGCAATCACCAATTTCGTAATTGCACCCTTGGCATTGCTTTCGGGGACATTCTATTCGGTGGACCGGCTTGCACCCACTTTTCAGGCGATCAGTCACGCGAATCCGTTTTTCTATATTATCTCGGGCTTTCGCTACGGGTTTTTGGGACGGAGCGATACCGATCCGGTGCTAGGTCTCACGGTGCTCGCTCTTTGTAATATATTGCTGATGTTTGGCACTTACCGGTTGCTAGCTTCGGGTTGGAAGTTACGGGCATAGCGCGTATGTCAGAGATCATCCTTTACGATTATTGGCGGTCTTCTGCTGCGTACCGGGTGCGAATTGCGCTGGCGCTAAAGGGGGTGGAGTTTACCCGCACCTCCGTTAACTTGGCCGATGCCGAGCAAACAAGCCCGGAATATCAGACCCGAAATCCGCAAGGCCTTGTCCCGTGCATAGAGGTCGATGGCCAGATCCTTTCACAGTCAGTTGCAATCATCGACTATCTGGATGCGCGTTTCCCGGAGCCAAAAATGCTGCCTGATGAGCCCATTGCGCGGGCGCAAGTCATGGCACAAGCGCTGCATATCGTCGCAGACATCCATCCGCTCAACAATTTGCGCGTGCTGAAATATTTGAAAGGCGAAATGGAAAAGAGCGATGCAGCAATTAATCGCTGGTATCATCACTGGATAATACAGGGGCTCTCTGCACTGGAAGCGCAAGCCCCGGAAAGCGGCTATTTTGGCGGAGTGGCGCCGAACCTTGTCGATGTTTGCCTTGTCCCGCAAATCTACAATGCACGGCGTTACGACACGCCTTTGGATAACTTGCCAAAGCTGGTGCAGATTGATTTAGCGCTGAATGCACTGGCAGCATTTCAAGCGGCAAAGCCCGAAGCGGTAAAACCAACTTGAAACATCTCGCCGCCTTTTGCGGCTGTGCGCTCCTCGCAACGCCCACTCTGGCAACCGACAACAATTGGTGCACATCCGACCAAGAAACCGGTCATATCTACTGCCCGGAGATAGTTGTGCGCGGCGGCGGCTTGACCGATGCCCGAAGCGACAGAGCATTCAACATTTCCGAATCTGACGACATTGATCTGGAGCATATACCCAGCGGCCGTATCGAGAACCTGCTTCGCGACGCTGCCGGTTTGCAGCAGTTCCGGCGCAGTGATGCGCGATCGGCCAATCCCACTAGTCAAGGGATTACCCTGCGTGGTTTAGGCGGCAATGCCGCAAGCCGGGCATTGTTACTTGTCGACGGAGTCCCGCAAAGCGACCCATTTGGGGGCTGGATTAGCTGGGCCAGCTATGATGGTTTGCCTTTGCGTGTGGTAAAAATCCGGCGCGGCGGTGGCAGCGGCGCAGAAGGACCAGGGGCGCTAGCTGGAACTGTCGAACTCTATACGCTAAACCGCGCGGCTGATGCGGGCGAAAGGTTTTCCGCAGACGTTTTGGTCAACAACGATCAAGACGTTTCGGTGCGCGGTCAGGTTGCTTTGGCCAGCGAAGCGGCTGATGTCTCGCAAGCTCCGGGCATATTGTTGGGCATGGCTTATGACCGCGGCGATGGCTTTATACCTATCGTCGCAAGCCGACGCGGCGTGGTTGATAGTCGGGCCGGCTATGAGCAGGCTTCGCTTTCCGCAAAAATCAATGCAAACATGGATGAGGGCAACGAGTTGCAGTTTGGCGCGCGCGGCTTTCTTGACCGACGCAATCGCGGGTTGCCGTTTAGCGACAATGAAACTTATGGTATCGACAGCCATGTGCGGCTCACGGGTGAAGGCGGCGCTTGGGCATATAGCTTACTTGGCTATGTCCAGCTGCGCGAATTTTCGTCGCAATTTGGTGCAGTAAATGCCGCCAGAACCGCGGTATCGCCAACACTAGATCAATTTTCGGTCCCTGCGTTGGGCTTGGGCAGTCGCGCTGAAGTGCGGCGCACCGATGATTATAGCGAAGTGCGTATCGGCGTGGATTGGCGGCAGGTTAGTGGTCGTACAAACGAGTATTTCAATTACTCAAGCGGCCTTGCGCAACGCTTACGCCGTGCAGGAGGTAATAGTGCGACATTTGGTGCATATCTTGAATATAGCGGCTCCATAAGTGACAACTTATTGCTTACCGGAGGAGCGCGGTTGGATCATTACGCGATCGGCCAAGGGAATTTGTTTGAAAGCCAGCTTGCCAACGGCGCGGTGCTGACCGACATCCACTTTGGGCCGCGTAACGGGCTGCAATGGACGGGGCGTGCTGGAGCAAGTTATGACGGGATCATTCTGGGCCAGAACCGGTTGAAATTGAAAGCATCGCTGTATCGGGGTTGGCGGCTGCCCACACTTAACGAACTTTACCGTCCATTTCGGGTGGGCGCGGACGCTGTAGCAGCCAATGCCGCTTTACAGCCAGAAACACTCGACGGCGCGGAAATAGGACTGGCCTGGGGCGAAAAGGGAAAGAGACTTTCGCACAGGCGTTACGCTGCGATTGCGGTATTCTACAACCGCTTGAACGATGCGATTGCCAATGTGACTGCGGGGCAGGGGCCGGGTGTTTTCTCCGGAGTTGGCTTCGTTGCTGCGGGCGGCACATACCGGCAACGCCAAAATTTGCCAGAGCTGCGCGCAGCAGGATTAGAGGCGGAGGTCGAATGGCCTATTGGCCGGACATATTTTGGCGCAACCTATAGTTACAGCGGTGCGAAGTTTCGCGGTGGTGCGCTCGGCGGTCTACGCCCTGCGCAAGTACCCAAGCATTCAGCAATAGCGAAATTGGGTTGGAATTATAATGCCTATTCGGGCGCGTCGGTGCAGCTGCGCTATACCAGCGGCCAGTTTGAGGATGACCAGAATAGCCTGCGCCTGAAACCCGCGCTGACCATCGACGCGGAAGGGTTATTGCGCGTTAGCAATACTATCCAGCTTGTCGCACGCGCTGAAAATCTCTTCGATGCCGAGGTGCAGGCGGCTATTAGCAGCGCGGGCATAGTCGAGCGTTCCGGGCCGCGAACGCTTTGGCTTGGCGTCCGGTTTGTTATCCCGTAAGTAAAAATCAATATGCCCGAAACCAAGCTAAAACTATCCGATTTTCTGCCCTACCAGCTTTCAGTCACTTCGAACGCGGTCAGCGACCTGATCGCGCATAGTTATCGATCCCGTTTCGCATTGAAAGTGCCCGAGTGGCGTGTGATGGCGATGCTCGGCGAACGTACCAGCGCGACGCAGCGCGAACTTTGCGATGCGGCCGCGATGGACAAAGTTACCGTCAATCGTGCGACCAAGGCTCTGGTCGACCGCGATCTGGTTTCGCGCGTACGCAACGACGCGGATGGACGTTCCCACCACTTGCAGCTGACCAAAATAGGCCGCGAGCTATATGAGCAAATCATCCCGCTTGCCGTGGGGATCGAGGCGCAGTTGGAACAAGTGCTCGACGCGGGTGATGCCACCAAGCTCGAGGAAATCCTTGCTCGACTGCGTGAGCGCGCTGCCGCTCTTATGGCGGAGTGAAGTGGGCTTAATGCCCCAAGCTTAGCTTGGCAAAAACCGTCGCGCCTAATGGGCTCTTCCCGTAAGCGGTATTAAGAGCGGCAGGTTTTGCAAAAGCCGCTAGCGATCCGCCAAGTGCGAGATTGAAAACACCGTCGTCATCAAGCGGCAGCCGGTACGCGTATCCAAGCTGAAATTTGCTTACACGAAACGGCACTTCGTGAAGCGGCTCGTCGTGATCAGGGAAAAGCTCATCATTCTTCACATTTTCGATACGACCAAAGATTGTGTGGTGATCATCAATATCCCAATTGGCTTCGGCGAGGAATGCGGTGAGCGTCGGGCCGGGGCGGCGATCCTTGGCGCTGAACGCCAGCAATGCGGACAGGCCATTGCCGTTTGCGTAATGCACAGAGGCTGTGCTGCGATGCTCGTCTTCGCCTGGATGCAGCGCTTCGGGCTCCTTCATGCGTCCGGTTGAAGCTTGCAGCGACAAATGCCGGTTTGGGTTCCATGTTGCGCGTACGCTCCAACTGTCAAATTTCGGCGCTTCGATGTTCCAGCGACTTTCATCGGGTTCTCTGCCCCGGAAAGCAGAAGCTTCGAGCTGTAAATGCCGCGTCGCAACGCCGCCGGTGACAACGCCGTAAGTGATATGCGTCGAATTGAACCAGTGGTGGGTAATCGGTGCTTCCGGGTTCAGCTTGGCCGAACCGCGATGCATGAAGGCACTTGGACCAAGCGCGGGTTCAGCAACAGGGCCGCCGTAAAGATATGCCCATGCCTTCTCAGAGAGATTAACGTCTACGCGTGCGGACAATTCCATGAACGCATCATGCGGATGTTGACGGTCCACTAAAGGCTCACCGCCAGCCGTCTCTCCGGTTGCAAAAAGATTGGGATAGCCAGGCGCGCCCATTAACGGTTCGAGGCTTGCCATGGCACGAAACCGGACACGGCCCCAATGGGTGTTGCGGTCCGCGCCGAGCATCGCCATCGATTGCACGAACGCGCCATTGTCGCCGCGTGGGCCGCTCTGATCGGTATAGACGCCCCAGGCATAGCCGTGCGCCATAACCATCCAGTTGCCATCGGCAAGCATCAGTCCGTCATGGCCGCTGCCTTCATTGCCCGGCAGACGCGATGTACCTGAACCCTCCGCGGCGATCGGCAATATGGTGCAAGAACAAGCGAGTATTTCTTGCTCCTCCATTTCCTGCCCAGCACCCTGATGCTGGCTGTGGTCCATCTGGCTGTGGTCAGGGCTTTGGGATTCATGCCCTTGCGCGAAAGCCTGATCCGGAAGCGAAAAGGCCATTAAAACTGCCAGCAGAGCAAGAGGCAAGGCGTTGAATGATAGGCTTATTGGATAATTCATGTAGAAAATATAACCAAACAGGTTCAATTTGTCAAGAGATAGGTTTTGATGTCGGTTCGCACGGAGCCTGTCGAAAGGCTGCAGTTCACAAAGAGTTTAAGAAACACGACATGGCTTGGAAAAACTCACCCCGCAGGTTTTTTCACATCTATGCGCGTTTGTTCAAACATTGAACCGGAACAGCATGATATCACCGTCTTTGACAAGATAATCCTTGCCCTCAGACCGCCATTTGCCAGCCTCTTTTGCGCCTGCTTCGCCATTGAACTGGACATAGTCAGCATAAGCCATCGTTTCGGCGCGGATGAAGCCTTTTTCAAAATCACTGTGGATTGCCCCTGCGGCATTGGGTGCTGTATCGCCCTGATGAACAGTCCATGCCCGCGCCTCTTTGGGGCCAACAGTGAAAAAAGTGATCAGGTGGAGAAGCTCGTACCCTGCGCGGATCACGCGGGCCAATCCTGTCTCGGTAAGCCCCAGATCCTCGAGGAATACTTCGCGGTCCTCAGTTGGCATAGTGGAAATTTCGGCCTCGATTGCGGCGGAGACGACTACGGCTTCGGCACCTTCGGCCTTGGCCTTTTCAAACACTTTGGCCGACAGCGCATTGCCGTTAGCTGCGCTCGCTTCCTCGACATTGCACACATATAGCACAGGCTTTGCGGTCAGCAATTGCGCCAGTTGGAACAACCGCTCTTCTTCGGCATCGTCGCGCACGGTCAGCCTGGCCGGCTTACCGTCACGCAGCAGATTGAGCGCCTTTCCCAAAACGACAGCCGTTGCTTTGGCTTCCTTGTCGCCCTGCGTGCCCTTTTTGATCAGGTTCGGAACGCGCTTTTCGAGCGATTCCAAATCAGCCAGCATCAGCTCGGTTTCAACGGTTTCAGCGTCCGAGATCGGATCAATCTTGTTATCGACATGCTGGATATCATCATCTTCAAAACAGCGCAGCACATGAACGATGGCATCGACTTCGCGGATATTGCCAAGGAATTGGTTGCCCAAGCCTTCACCTTTGCTTGCGCCGCGCACGAGCCCGGCAATATCGACAAACCCCAGTTGCGTTTCGATGATCTTTTGGCTTCCGCCGATTTTGGCGATCGTATTCAATCGAGGATCGGGCACCGCGACGTTGCCTATGTTGGGTTCAATCGTGCAGAATGGATAGTTCGCAGCCTGCGCGGCTGCCGTCTCCGTCAGCGCGTTGAAAAGTGTGGACTTGCCGACATTAGGCAGCCCGACGATACCGCATTTGAAACCCATTGTAATTCCTATGGCTTTGGGAGATTTTTGTCACTGCGACATTGGCGCAGTGGCACTGGGCGCGCAGAAAAAACATGCTTTATCTGCATCGTGCGCTTATTGGTTGATACTTTCATACAGGCACAGGAATAGCCATAATTGCCGTTGGTCTTCACATAACCGTTGGTCGACATGTCGGGCATATTATCCATTCCCGATGCCTCATAGCCACCTTGCACACTTAGCGTCCAAGTGCCTTGACGGTCATCCAGCCACCAATTGGACGGCGTTGGGTTTTGTAACCATCCGCACCGCGTTTCGGGTTTTGCCACGGTCGGTTTCGCTGCGGATGAAGTTGCGATAACCACAGACAATATCGCAATTCCCATTATCAAGTTTCTCATTGTAAGATCTTTCTGCTTGAGGTAGCTATTGCCTTATAGGCGCCTTCATCCATCGGTCCAGAGCTTCGGGGCTTTTCAAACGGATGATTTTTGCTTCATGTCCTTCGATCCGCGCTTCGGTACGCAGCTTTGGTCCGCTGTTCCAACGGATCAGGTAAAAGAGAAAGGGCAAATCAAACCGTTCGGGGCAACCTTTGGTCATGTCGGGGCGCGTGCGTCCGCGATAGGTCCAGATCCGCCGCAACAGGCGTGCGACGCATAGGCGGATGGGGAAGTCGAGATAGATAACGGTGTCGGCACGGTGCAGCCGCTCTGCGAGCGTACCGCCGTAGGTGCCGTCAATGAGCCAGCGGTCACTGGCAGTAATGCGAGCAAGCTTCTCGCGGATTTCATCCTTGCTGCTCTCCACCCAACCGGCCTTCCAGTTGATCTGGTCCATGTGAAAGACCGGGAGGTTCAGCCGTGGCCCGAGCGTTGCTGCCAAGGTGGATTTGCCCGCACCGCACGGACCGATAATCAGAACGCGCTGCATATTTTAGTCTTGCTGTAACCGCATAGCGATATCGTTCATAAAGCGCACGTCGTCGCCTTTGGCTAACCAGTCCGCTTCAGCCGCCACTGCACCCAATAAATCTGCAAGATCATCAATTTCGCTTTTGGCAAAATTGCCGAGCACATAGCCGGTGACACGGTCTTTATGTCCGGGATGACCGATGCCCAACCGAACACGCCGGAAATCTGCGCCGATGTGGTCGATTGTGCTGCGGATGCCATTATGTCCTGCCGCGCCGCCGCCCATTTTTATCTTGAGCTTGAATGGCGCGAGATCAAGCTCGTCGTAAAAAACGGTAACGTTCTCAGGTGCAAGCTTGTAGAAATCCATTGCGGCGCGAATGCTGCGTCCGCTTTCGTTCATGAATGTTGCAGGTTTTAGCAGCACGATCTTGTCGCCGCCAATGCGTGCTTCCTGCACCCAGCCGTTGAATTTTTTGACGGGTGTTGGAAGGTCCAATACCTCCGCAATCGTATCGATTACCATGAAACCGATATTGTGCCGGTGTAAGGCATAGGTCGGTCCGGGATTTCCAAGGCCTACCCAAATTTGCATGGCTAACAGTTCCTTTTCTGGGAACCGCTAGCCCTGAGCCTGTCGAAGGGCGTCTCACAGCGGAGAAGCGGACTTCGACAAGCTCAGTCCTAACGGTATTATTCAGGCTTAACCTTCGGCTTCGCCTTCAGCATCGGTCTTGCTGGTATCGCCGTCGCTCGATTTGAGCGCAGACGGTGCAACAATCGTTGCAATTGTGAAGTCGCGGTCGGTGATCGCGCTTGTCGAGCCAGCAGGCAGGTTCACCGCGCTGATATGGATCGAATCCCCAACGTCATAGCCAGTTACATCGATCTTGATCTCGTCGGGGATCTTTGTCGCGTCGCAAACCAGTTCGAGTTCATGACGAACGATGTTGAGCACACCACCACGCTTCAGGCCGGGCGAAGCTTCCTCGTTCACAAAGACAACAGGAACCGCAACGTCAACCTTTGCACCTTTTGCGATGCGGAAGAAATCAACATGTAACGGACGGTCGCTTACCACATGAAACGCCACGTCCTTGGGAAGAGTAGTGGTTTTCTTGCCGCCAAGATCAATCTCAACAACGCTGTTCATGAAGTGTCCGGTACCGAGCGCCTTAATAAGCGCCTTTTCCTCAATATGAATGGTTTCGGGTTCTTTATTGTCGCCGTAGATTACGGCAGGAACTCGGCCTTCGCGACGCAATGCACGGGAGGCTCCCTTGCCTGCCCGATCGCGCGGCTCGGCCGACAAAGTCAGCTGATCGCTCATTTTAAATCTCCAATAGTTTTAATCATGCCGCCACGCCTCCAGGGATGACCATCACGGCAAGTGCGGGCCCTTAGTCAGCAATCGGCAGAAATGCAAGCGAAAGCGGTCAGTATTTAATTCGAACTGATCTGTAACCTCTGGCTTCCAGCAACGACCGGACATTGTCGCGCCCCGCCAAATGCGCCGCACCGACCGCCATGAATGTAGTGCCGGGCTGTTTCATGCGGTTCGCGATCCAGTCGGTCCATTCGACATTGCGGTCGGTAATCAGGACCTTTTTCATGGGCGCATCGTTGAAGCCTTTGTTGGTTAGCTTCGCAAAACCTTCCGGGTCAGGTTTGGCCCAGAACTCAACAAGCTGATCCATTTCTTTGGCCAGATTCCCGGGCTTTGCGGTGACCGCGTTGAAGAATTTGAGTTGCGTTTCGATTGGTAAGCCGTCGAGAAATCCCAATTGTTGCGCATATGTCTCTAGCGCAGTGACTTTTTTTCGCGAAACCCGCGCGGTGGCGCGCAATTGCGGTTCTACCCCTTCAGTTGACACTATATTTTCTTTGGCAAGCAGTGCCACTTGCAACTGTATCGCGGCGGCCCAAGGTTCTAAACCGTCGAAGCCATTTTTGGGGAGCCCTGCGCGTACCATCGCTTTCTGTAAATTGTCGCGGTCTTTTCCCGATAAGCTATTTCCAAGCGTTTTTTCGCGTTCGTTCGTTGCCAGCCGCGTCAAAACATCGCGTGCCTCGGTTGGACCGGGCGCGATCATTTCGATAACAACGCTTTCGGAGCGGTCAAATGCGTCTTTCACCGCCTCATCAAACCACAGAAGTCCCGGTTTCAGCGCATGAACAGTGCCGAAAAGATAGATTTTGGTGTCGACATCCTCAACCAGCCAAAGCGCAGGCTTTACATTGCGTGGTTTGGGCGCCGATGCGGCTCCGCCAATCACTGGTAACAGTGCCAGCAACGTTGCCACCTTTACTGCGGTCCATTTTGATGTCGAACTCATAGTCTCGGTTAGAAAGACCTCGCCGTTAGTATAGTCAACTGGAATTCGATAGACAGCAGCGCGGCTTACGCTTGATTTCGCCGGGGCCATCGGCCAAGGGGACGGGCATGTCCGGCGAACCGAATACGCTCAGCTTTCAAGACTTGATCCTGACCCTCCATGACTATTGGGGCAAACAGGGCTGTGTCATTCTGCAACCTTATGACATGCGAATGGGGGCAGGGACATTTCACCCCGCGACAACGTTGCGCGCGTTGGGACCAAATCCTTGGAATGCCGCATATGTGCAGCCTTCGCGGCGGCCGACCGACGGCCGGTACGGCGAAAACCCTAACCGGCTCGGTCATTATTACCAATATCAGGTGATCATGAAGCCTTCGCCTGCCAATTTGCAGGAGCTGTATCTTGGGAGCCTCGATGCCATCGGCATCGATCCGCTGCTCCACGATATTCGCTTTGTCGAGGATGATTGGGAAAGCCCGACCCTCGGCGCTTGGGGCCTCGGCTGGGAAGTCTGGTGCGACGGGATGGAAGTGACGCAGTTCACATATTTCCAGCAAGTCGGCGGGTTCGATTGCAAGCCGGTGGCGGGTGAGCTGACCTACGGGCTGGAGCGCCTCGCGATGTATATTCAGGGCGTCGACAATGTGTATGACCTGCGGTTCAACAATCATGGCGTAAGCTACGGCGATGTGTTTCTGGAAAACGAACGACAGCATTCCAAATATAATTTTGAAATTGCCGATACCGAGCAGCTGTTTCAGGGCTTCAAGAATGCCGAAGCCGAGGCAAGACGCTGCATCGAGGCGGAGATACCGCTTGCAGCCTATGACCAGGCGATCGAGGCGAGCCATTTGTTCAACCTGTTGCAGGCGCGCGGTGTGATTTCGGTGCAAGAACGCGCCAGCTACATGGGCCGCGTCCGCGATTTGGCAAAAGGTAGCTGTCAGGCGTGGATGGAGAAGAACGGGTGGGACGCGTGATGCAGAGGCACAACAAGACCATCCAAAACATCGTCACCCCCGCGAAGGCGGGGGTCCATCACCTGCCGATGAAATTTATAGTGCCGGTGATGGATTCCCGCCTTCGCGGGAATGACGAAGTTGGGGTTTTTGCGGGGCAAAGGCGATGACCGACTTCCTTCTCGAACTACGCTCCGAAGAAATCCCGGCGCGCATGCAGGCGAAGGCCAAGGAAGATTTGGCGCGGCTGTTTACCGAGGCATTGGCCAAGGCCGGTCTTGCCGCAGACCGCATTGAAGCCTTTGCCACCCCGCGCCGTCTGGCGTTGATTGCCAAGGGGCTGCCGCTGGAAACGGAGGCTGTGCGCGAAGAGACCAAAGGGCCAAAGGTCGGCGCACCGCCGCAAGCGCTGGAAGGCTTCTTGCGTAAGCTTGGCCTGACACAGGATCAATTGATCGAACGCGACGGCGTGTATTTTGCTGTGGTCGAAAAGCCGGGGCGCAAGACCGCCGATGTGCTGGCCGAGGCAATCCCCTTTATCATCCGCGCTTTCCCATGGCCGAAATCACAACGCTGGGGCGCGGCGTCGGCCAGCACCGAAAGCCTGCGCTGGGTGCGACCATTGCAGGGGATCATTGCGCTGCTCGGCGATGATGTGGTGGATTGCGAGATTGACGGCATTGTCAGTGGCTCGGCCACCAAAGGCCATCGTTTCCACCACAGCGGCGACATCACCATCGGCAATGCAGGCGACTATGTCGAAAAACTGCGCGCGTGCCATGTCATTGTCCATTTCAGCGAACGCACCGCGATCATCCGCGATGGTGCACAGGCGGCAGCCAAAGCGGCTCGGCTGGTGCTGGTCGAGGATGAAGGGCTGGTCGCGGAAAATGCAGGGCTGACCGAATGGCCGGTACCTATGCTCGGGCGCTTCGACCCTGCGTTTCTGGCTGTGCCGCAAGAAGTCATCCAGCTCACCGCGCGGGTGAACCAGAAATATTTTGTCTGCCATGATAGCGAAGGCAAGCTCGCCAACGCCTTTGTCTGCACCGCCAATATTGTCGCGCATGATGGCGGAGCGGCGATTGTTGCGGGTAATGAGAAAGTGCTGGCGGCGCGGTTAAGCGACGCCAAGTTTTTCTGGGAACAGGATTTGAAGGTCAAGCTCGACGAGCAGGCGGAGAAGTTGGCGCAGATTACCTTTCATGAAAAGTTGGGCACAGTCGCCGATAAGGTCGAGCGGGTTGCCAAGCTGGCGCGCTGGTTGGTTGAAGAAGGCATCGTAAAGCCCTCCTCCCCCCTTGTGGGGGAGGATCAAGGTGGGGGGCGTGCCGCGTCTGCGGCACAAAAGACTCTCGACGGTGCAGACTATTCAGCCGCAGACGCAGCTGGCCCCCACCCCAACCCCTCCCCACAAGGGGGAGGGGCTTCGCTCGCCGATATGGCCGAACGCGCAGCCCGCCTGTGCAAAGCCGATCTCGTCACCGGCATGGTCGGCGAATTCCCCGAACTGCAAGGCCTGATGGGCGGCTATTACGCCCGCGCGCAGGGCGAGGATGATGCCGTCGCCGACGCGGTCCGCGACCATTACAAACCCGTCGGGCAAGGCGATGAAGTGCCGACCGCGCCGGTCACGGTGGCGGTAAGTTTGGCGGATAAGCTGGATACGCTGGTTGGACTGTTCTCAGCAAACGAAATACCCACCGGAAGCCGAGATCCTTTCGCGCTACGTCGCGCTGCTCTGTCGATTATTTCACTAATATTGAAAAATAATCTCCGGCTCGAATTAATGAAGTTATTGGCAGTTGAGGGCGCCAAGCTCATTTCAAAAGATGCGGGAAAACAAGCGCTAGAAAAAGCTTCACAGGCTATGTCTGGTTTGCTCGGTCTTTTCGAAAAAGAAAAGGCGTTGAAACTCGGAATGCAAATGCTCGAAGACAAAGAGGAAAAAAATTACTTCGACGGTCCGTCCGTCGACAAGAGAATGTACGGGGTTCTGGAAGCTTATCCTTTCATAATTGACCGCCTCAAAGTCCAGCAACGCGAGGCTGGCGTCCGCCACGACCTGATCGACGCGGTGTTTGCGCTTGGTGGGGAGGATGACCTTGTCCGCTTGCTGGCGCGGGTGAAGGCTTTGCAGGCTTTTGTCGCGACCCAAGAGGGGGCGGATTTGTTGGCCGGGTATAAACGGGCGGCGAATATATTGAAGCAGAGCGAGGCTTCTAACTCCATCCTCGTCACCCCCGCGAAGGCGGGGGTCCATCACCCACAGTCGAAATTTACAGATCAGGTGATGGATTCCCGCCTTCGCGGGAATGACGAAGTGGGGGGTGCGGAACACGCTGCCGCAGATGGGCATGACGATGTGAGTGAGGTTGAGGTTGCGCTATTGAACGCCCTCAACACCGCCGAACCCCTCGCCGCCTCTGCAATCGAGGCAGAACGCTTCGAAGACGCAATGGCGGCCTTGGCCTCGCTTCGCGCGCCGATTGATGCGTTTTTCGAGGGCGTGATGGTGAATGATCCAGACCCGGATAAACGGGCGTTTAGGGTGGGATTGCTGACGAGGTTCCGTGACGCGGTGCACCGCGTGGCGGATTTTTCGAAGATAGAAGGGTAGGACTCGCGCCAAGCCACCGACTTTACTTTCTACCGTCGCCCCGTGCTTGACACGGGGCTTGGCTGTTTACTCGGGCGGCGGCAGAAAGCCTAACCCCGTGTCAAGCACGGGGTGACGAAGGTGCGTTAACCTCAAGTTATTAGATCATATGCGCGTCAGGAAGCGAACCGATGATGACCCAATTTGTTTACCGTTTCGGCGGCGGCGTTTCAGATGGCAGCGGGCTTTCCAAAAACCTGCTCGGCGGCAAGGGCGCGAACCTTGACGGGATGGCGGCAATTGGCCTGCCCGTGCCTCCCGGCTTCACGATCACCACAGAAGTCTGCACGGCTTACTATGCCAATGGTGAGGCTTTCCCCGATGGTCTGACGACTCAAGTCGCAAACGGCATTGCGCATATTGAGGCCACCACGGGCCGCCGCTTTGGCGATCCCGCAAACCCGCTCCTCGTCTCGGTCCGTTCCGGCGCGCGAGTGTCTATGCCGGGGATGATGGATACTGTTCTGAATCTCGGGCTCAACGACAACACCGTTGAGGGCCTAGCGGCATCCTCCGGCGATGCGCGTTTTGCATGGGACAGCTATCGCCGCTTCATCCAGATGTATGCCGATGTGGTGCTCGGCCTGAACCATCATGCCTTTGAAGACGCTCTGGAAATTGCCAAAGAAGATCGAGGGCTTTTCCTCGATACCGAACTGGAGGCGGGTGACCTGATCGAACTGGTCAGCGAATACAAGCGGCTGGTTGAGGCCGAATGGGGCAAGCCCTTTCCGCAGGACGTGCAGGATCAGCTTTGGGGAGCGGTCGGCGCGGTATTTTCGAGCTGGGAATCGGACCGGGCCAAAGTCTATCGCCGCCTGAACAATATCCCCGGCGACTGGGGAACCGCGGTCAATGTGCAGGCGATGGTGTTCGGCAATATGGGCGATACCTCGGCAACGGGCGTGGCCTTCACCCGCGATCCGGCGACCGGCGAAAACGCCTATTATGGCGAGTACCTCATCAACGCGCAGGGCGAGGATGTGGTTGCGGGCATCCGCACGCCACAATATCTGACGCTGGCCGCGCGGGAGCGGGCAGGAGCCAAGCCGCTGTCTATGGAAGAGGCAATGCCGGAGGCCTATGCCGAGCTGGCGCGGGTGTTCGACATATTGGAACGCCATTATCGCGATATGCAGGATATCGAGTTCACCGTGGAGCGCGAGAAGCTATGGATGCTGCAAACCCGTTCGGGCAAGCGCACAGCCAAGGCCGCGCTAAAGATCGCGGTCGATATGGCGGCAGAGGGCCTCATTACACGCGAGGAGGCGGTTTGCCGTGTTGATCCCATGGCATTGGACCAGTTGCTGCACCCGACGCTTGATCCCGATGCAGTGCGCGACGTGCTGACCAAGGGTCTACCTGCCTCGCCGGGTGCGGCATCGGGCAAGATCGTCTTTGATGCCGATACGGCGGAGAAATGGAATGACTTGGGTGAGGCGGTGATCCTCGTTCGGGTCGAGACTTCGCCGGAGGATATTCACGGTATGCACGCGGCAAAGGGCATTCTCACCGCACGCGGCGGGATGACCTCGCATGCCGCCGTCGTTGCGCGCGGTATGGGGCGGCCTTGCGTTTCGGGCGCGGGCAGCCTTGCCATCGACAATGCGACGAAGTTGCTGCGTGTGTCGGGACGGACGTTGGGCGAAGGCGATATCATTACCGTCGATGGCTCGACTGGCGAGGTTATGGCAGGCAAAGTGCCAACGTTGCAGCCCGAACTGGTCGGAGATTTTGGCACCTTGATGGTCTGGGCCGATGGCGCGCGCCGGATGAAGGTCCGCGCCAATGCCGAGACGCCCCATGATGCTCAGGTCGCACGCGATTTTGGCGCAGAGGGGATTGGCCTGTGCCGCACCGAACATATGTTTTTCGATGCCTCGCGGATTACCGCTGTACGCCAGATGATCTTGGCCGAGGATGAGAAGGGCAGGCGGGTTGCACTGGAAAAATTGCTGCCCGAACAGCGCAAGGATTTTGTCGGCATATTCGAGGTGATGGCGGGGCTGCCCGTCACCATCCGCCTGCTCGATCCGCCGCTGCATGAATTTTTGCCGCATCAGGAAAGCGAGTTTGCCGAAGTGGCCGAAGCCGCTGGCGTCGGCATTGAAACGCTGAAACAGCGCGCAGCCGAACTGCATGAGTTCAACCCGATGCTGGGCCATCGCGGATGTCGGCTGGGTGTAACCTACCCTGAAATCTACGAGATGCAGGCGCGGGCGATATTTGAGGCAGCATGTTCGCTGGCCATCGCGCCCGTCCCCGAAATCATGATTCCTTTGGTCGGCACGCGCCGCGAGCTGGAGCTGATGAAGGAAGTGGTCGATAAAGCCGCCGAACTGGTCTTTGCTGAACAGGGCAAGCGGATCGACTATTTGGTAGGCACGATGATCGAACTGCCCCGCGCCGCACTGATGGCCGATGAAATTGCCGAGGTGGGCAGTTTCTTCAGCTTTGGCACTAACGATTTGACGCAGACCACGCTGGGCGTTTCAAGGGATGATGCTGCGCGCTTCCTGACGCATTATGTCGACAAGGGCATTTATGCGCGGGATCCGTTCGTCAGCCTCGACATCGAAGGCGTCGGCCAGTTGATCGAAATTGCCGCAACCAAAGGCCGCAAGACAAGGCCCGAGATCAAGCTTGGCATCTGCGGCGAACATGGCGGTGATCCGGCTTCGATCGCGTTCTGCGAAAAGACCGGGTTGGATTATGTCAGCGCCTCACCTTACCGCGTGCCCATCGCGCGATTGGCAGCGGCACAGGCGGCATTGCGGAAGGCATAAGCATCGTTTAGCGTCTCTTTTCGGAGAGAGAGCTCTATGAAACCATGGTTGCGCTATGCGATATGTATCCTGCTCGGGATGGGCGGGGGAACGGCTTATGCCGTGCATCAGGTGCGCAGTGGCTTTGACGACAAACAGGTGCGCAACGAGCAATTTGAACAATGGAGCGCCAATATCGATCAGGGTACCGTCAGTGCCTCGGCCCTGACCCGTGCGAAGGTCGCGCTGAACGGGCTGCTCGCCTTGCCTGCCAAAGAGGCCATGTATTTCGTTACCCGCACCGATATGGATGGTGCACCGCTTAACGGCAAATGCACCTATTTTGTCATCGGCCCAAAATTGCCGGGTCGATGGTGGAGTATCACACTCTATAGAGACGAAGGATGGCTGGTCAAAAACCCGGCTAATCGCTGGTCGATTGCAGGACATACACTGCAAACAAATCCGCCTGAGAGGGGCACATGGATGTTCGTGGTTTCGCCGCATGAGCATCAAGGCAATTGGTTACCAACGGGCGGCGTCGACCGCTTTGACCTTACTTTGCGTATCTATCATCCAAGCGTAGAATTGCTTAGAAAACCGGGCGGGGCAGAGCTACCTTTTGTCAGAAAGGAGCATTGCAAATGATCCGCAATTGGCTCCTTCCCGCGCTTGTCGGTGTGGCGGTTGCATTCGCTGCTTGGCAGGGCACGCTGGTAGCTACGCCCTTTGTTCTGATGTCCGCTTCCATGAAAAAAATCGGGGCGGGCGTGCCGGTCAACAGTTTCCGCTTTGCGGCTCCGCCTACGGCAGACAACCAGCCAATCGTCCGGCCTAGCCCTGATTTGGTTTACGCATCCTGCGTTTTCGATGTTTCAAATGGCCCCGTGACGGTCGATGTTGAACCCGTCCCTGGACATTATTGGTCGGTAAGCATTTTTGACGCACGCACAGATGTCGCCAAGGTCATAAGTGTCCGAGACAATGGTGATAAGCCAGCGCGCTTGCTGCTCCACCATGTCGATTTTCAAGTCGAACTCACCCCTGGCTACGAGCATGTCCCGCTGAAATATAGCAAAGGGATCGCACTCATTCGGATATTGGTTCCTGACAAAAGCGAATTTGCTAAAATCGATGCTATTCGCCGGAAATCTCGGTGTAAAGAGGACCAGCCAAATTAGAGGTTGCGAATCCTGCCTGCCGCGCTTATTGGCACGCCTCCACGCACCCGTAGCTCAGCTGGATAGAGCATCAGACTACGAATTTGAGGGTCGGGCGTTCGAATCGCTCCGGGTGCGCCATTTTCTCTCCTTTGTGCGAGAGCGGCTCTTCAAATGAATTCCCTGCAAAAATCAGCCATCGTCTTATTGTCCGGTGGGCTAAATTCCATGGTGGTTGCTGGCCTTGCGCGTGAAGCGGGCTATGCGGTCCATGCGCTTACCATTGATTATAATCAGCGTCACCGGATCGAACTGGAGAGTGCGGCGCGGATCGCGGTACATCTTGGCGCGGTTGAACATATAGTTTTGCCGCTTGATCTTACCCGCTTTGGTGGCTCGGCTCTGACCGCAGATATCGCGGTGCCAAAGGACGGTTTGGACGAAGGCGCGATACCGGTGACTTACGTGCCAGCGCGTAATACAATATTCCTGTCACTGTGCCTGGGGCTTGCAGAGGCACGCGGAGCCCGCGAATTATGGATCGGCGTCAATGCGCTCGATTATTCCGGATATCCCGATTGCCGTCCGGATTTCATCCGCTCTTTCGAGGCGACTGCAAATTTGGCGACCAAGGCTGGTGTTGAGGGTGAAGGCTTCACTATCCACACGCCGCTCATTAATATGTCCAAAGCCGATATTGCGCGTGAAGCTGCGCGGCTAGGCCTTGATGCCGGGATGAGCTGGTCTTGCTATGATCCGACGCCTGACAATAAGGCTTGCGGAAAGTGCGACAGCTGCCGCCTGCGGACAAAGGGCTTTGCAGAGGCGCGTCTGCCCGATCCTACGATCTACGCATGAGCTACGCGGTCAAAGAAATATTCCTTACGCTGCAAGGTGAAGGCGCGCAGGCCGGACGGCGCGCGGTCTTCCTGCGCTTTGCCGGGTGCAACTTATGGTCTGGGCGTGAAGAGGACCGGGCGACTGCTATTTGCAATTTTTGCGATACCGATTTTGTCGGCACAGACGGCGAAAATGGCGGGCGCTATGAAGCAGACGCTCTTGCGGACAAAGTTGCGTTCCTTTGGGGTGATGCTCCCGACCACCGTTTTGTGGTGATCACCGGTGGCGAACCGATGTTGCAAATCGACGATGCGATTGTCGATGCCTTGCATGCTCAAGGCTTCATGATTGCAACGGAGAGTAACGGCACGATTGCGGCGCATCCCGGCATCGATTGGCTTTGTATCAGCCCCAAGGCTGGCTCAAATGTTATCCAGCGCAGTGGTGATGAACTCAAACTTGTCTGGCCGCAGCCCGGTAGTGATTGGCAATCCATGGAATCATGGGATTTCGATCATCATTTGATCCAACCAATGGATGTGGCCGATGTGTCCCTACGCGCGAGCAATATTCAAGCCGCGATCGAGTTCGTCCAAGCACGCCCAAATTGGAGATTATCGCTGCAAAATCATAAGCTTTTGGGATTGCCGTGAACAGCTGCCATGTCACTATGGTAAACCCCTTTGACAAGGGCTGTCGTTGGTGACAATCTCTTTGCTGGAGCGGGTGAAGGAGAGAGACATGGC
The DNA here is from genome assembly GCA_963763915.1 of uncultured Alphaproteobacteria bacterium. Classification (GTDB taxonomy): domain Bacteria; phylum Pseudomonadota; class Alphaproteobacteria; order Sphingomonadales; family Sphingomonadaceae; genus Sphingorhabdus_B. The sequence continues at coordinate 8,834 of CAVXQH010000001.1, read as the reverse complement.
CAGCATTTCAGGAATTGCAACGGCGCGTGCACAGCGTGGCTTTGCTAAGCGGATGAGCGACCACATTGCATATGCGCTTGTGGTCTACACTCTCATGTTGATATTTGTGGTTTCCCCTACAATGGAATCTGAGGGGACTTCTATTTTTCCATACTTCATACTCGTTCTCCTTGTCGCGTTGGCCATTTTTCCTTGCCGGAATCTGGATCATCGTTGGCAGCGGCTTGACGAGAGTCATCCCGACGGGGCAGGGCTGACTGGTAAATATTGGACTGAAAAAGTATCGCTTTGGGCTGCAGCAATTGGGATGCCATTGTTGCTTGCTCTTGCCATTGGCGCAATCAGCGCTGGCTAAGCAGCGTCTATTCTCAAACGCATCACTGATAATTGACGGCGCATTGGCTAAGGCCTAAGCGCTGAGCATGCTTAGTCCCGAAGCCGCGCTCGAGCGCGCCCAAGCCCTTGTCGAAAATGCCAAAAAAGCTGGCGCTGATGCTGCTGATGCCGTGTACGTTTGCGACGCGTCAAACGAAGTGCAAGTCCGGCTTGGGCAGTTGGAAGACGTTGCGCGCGCCGAAGGTGAAGAAATTGGTCTGCGCGTTTTTGTCGGGCAACGCTCCGCGACAATTTCATCGTCGAGCATGAATCCCGAAGTTCTCGCTGGTTTGGTGTCGCGTGCGATGGATATGGCCAAAGTGGCTCCCGAAGACCAATTTGCAGGCCTTGCTCCACAGGACAGGCTTTTCATGGGGGTGTTGCCGGATCTTGAGAGCGATGACGGCGGAGATCCGGACCCACCAACATTGCGCGAAATGGCACTCGCTTGCGAAGATGCAGCGCGCAGCGTCAAGGGCGTTACCAACAGCGAAGGCGCATCGGCCAGCGCGGGACGCTCCATTTTTGCACTTGCGACGAGCCACGGCTTTGCAGGCGTAAACAGTTCGTCTGGCTACGGCATTTCGGCAAGTGTTCTGGCTGGGGAAGGGGATCACAAAGAACGCGACTACGACTGGCGATCCGCAAGGCATTTTGCAGACCTTATCAAACCGGAAAGCGTTGGCAAATCAGCTGGAGAAAAGGCCGTCAAACGCCTGAATCCCGGGTCGGTCAAAAGCGGAGCCCTGCCAGTAGTGCTTGATCCACGAATCGGCAGCTCGATTGTCGGCCATTTGCTCGGTGGCATTGGTGGCTCACTCATAGCGCGTAAAACTAGCTATTTGCTGGAATCGCTGGGAACCCAACTGTTCGCCAAAGGGATTAGCATTATCGACGATCCTCTTCGCAAGCGCGGATTGGGCTCGCGTGCGTTTGACGGGGAAGGGCTGCCCACGGCGCGCAAGGCAATCATCGAAAACGGCGTGTTGACTGGCTGGCTTATGGAGACTGCTTCTGCACGCCAACTTGGGTTGGAACCAACTGGTCACGCCAGTCGCGGTGTAAGTGGAGCCCCGGGCGTTAGTGCTTCCAATGTTCATCTTGAAGGTGGCTCGGGGACACCGGCCCAATTGATCGGCGATATCGAATACGGGGTCTACATTCACGAGCTTTCCGGCCAAGGTGTCAATCCGGTCACGGGTGATTATAGCCGCGGTGCAGCAGGGTTCCTGATCGAAAAGGGTGAGATCACTACAGCAATCAGTGAGTTTACGATTGCAGGAAATTTGAAAGATATGTTCGCACGGCTCTCTGCGGCAAATGATCTGGAATTCATTCGCGGTGTAAACGTACCTACCCTCCGCATAGATGGGATGATGGTCGCGAGTGCTTGATCTACGAATTGATTTTGAAAACGTAGTTGATGCCGCGCAAGTTGCAGCGCAATTGGCGCTAAAAAGCTGGAACCAAGGCAGCCCGCCAAACGCAGAAATTTGGGAGAAGGCACCGGGCAATCCGGTGTGCGCTATTGACCTTGCGGTCGACGAAATGCTGAAAAAAAGCCTTTCGGGCATTTGTCCCCAAGCTGCATGGCTTTCCGAAGAAACGGTCGATAACAGCGAACGCCAATGCGCCAGCTTGGTTTGGATGGTTGACCCGATAGACGGCACGCGTGATTATGTTCGTGGCCGCGACGGATGGTGCATTTCGATCGCGCTGGTGGCGGATAATATGCCCGTTTTCGCTGTAATGGTTGCGCCAACCCGCGATCAACTGTGGGTTGCTCATTATGGAGGAGGAGCTACCTGCAACGGCGTTAAACTAAGCGCGGGCAATCGTACTGAATTAAGTGGCGCGCGGGTTCCAACAGACGCTTTGCCGCAAATCGATAAAGATCTGGTCATTGTTGATAAACCCAACAGCATTGCGATGCGCATGACGATGCTGGCATGCGACAAAGCCGACTTAGTGGCCACGATCCGCTGGGGCCACGAATGGGACATTGCTGCGGCCTATCTCGTGGCAAGCGAAGCAGGCGCAACCGTTACCAATGCGCTGGGAGAATCGATGCGCTTTAATAAGCCCGACCCGCGCGATTTTGGCATGGTCGCTGCCGTTCCAGGCATACATTCCGCAGCGGTGGAGCGCTTGCGCGAACGCGCAACTGCTCTTGGACATATGTAGGGCGTCCGCTTTCATCGCGGCGGCGGCGCTGCTTTGATTGACAGCCGCAGCGCTGTTCCTAATGCACCAACATAGCTGCCGAGTGGCGGGGAACGAGAAATACCGAAGCCAGAGTTGTTTGACCTTACCGGTAAAGTTGCGATTGTCACCGGATCGACGCGCGGGATTGGTCTTGCCATTGCAAAGGCCTTTTTGGCAGCAGGTGCTTCGGTGGTAGTTTCTAGCGAGAGCGCAATGGAAACAAGCGAGGTTGCGGCGGCCATCGGTGCGCATGGCATTGCTTGCGACGTAGCCAACGGAGCGGCGCTTGTCGCGTTGGTCGACAGCACCATCGCGCAATTTGGGGGGCTCGATATCCTTGTTTGCAATGCTGGTATTACTGACAGCCGGGAGCGCAACACAGTTGAAGAATTTGACCGTGTAATGGCGGTCAATTTGCGTAGCCAAATGGCGCTGACCCAGCTTGCATTGCCACATCTGGTGTCGCGAAAGGGCAGCGTCATTCTGATTGCCAGTATCGCAGGTATCCGTGGTAATGCGTCGATTAACAGCTATGCACTCGCCAAGGCTGCCGCTGCACAGTTGGCGCGTAACATCGCAGTGCAGTGGGGACCAAAGGGCGTGCGCGCCAACGCTATTTCACCTGGTATGATCAAGACTGAACTGCTTGCACAGCTTCCGGCGGGTACGGAATTCATGCAACGCCGCATGCAAATGACGCCGTTGCGCCGGATGGGCGAGGTTGAAGAGGTGGCGGGTGCAGCGCTGTTTTTAGCGTCAGCAGCAGGTGGTTTCGTCAACGGCCATAACCTGATCGTTGACGGCGGAACAGTGATTACCGACGGTAGTTGATTTGAAGGCTCGCGACTACGTCAGGCAGCCCCACTTTTGCTTCGATCGACAATTGACCGCAGAGCGTGGCGATTGCAGGCCATAGTCTGCGGTCAAATTCGGATTGCGCTATTCTAAGCTATTGGTCTGGGCTCTGCTCGATTGAACAGAGCAACTGATCGACCAACGCCGTTTAGCGGTGACCGGCAGGATCGTCTGCACCATGACGGGGTTCTGCGGCGCGATCTGCCCGGCGGTCGGCTTGCCGATCCGCGCGGCGATCTGCTTGGCGGTCGGCCTGACGGTCAACTCGGCGATCTTCTTGGCGATCAGCGCGGCGATCTTCTTGCCGGACATGGCCAGCCGGATCATCCGCACCTTGACGTGCGAAAGCCGGCGTTGTCAGTGTGACAGCGAGCGATGCCAGTGCGATCCCGGCGAGCTTGGCGGTAAATTTCATGATTATTCTCCATTGTGCGTCCTCGGGGGCGGGGACATCAGCACAACGCGGCGGAATGAAATTTATTCCATCCTTTTTTGAAAGAACGGAAAACTTGATATCAAAATTTCGCGAAGATAATGCAAAATCCAAAGTACATGTTTCGATGCCATAGGGTCATACTTCGACCGCGCTATGCCGCCGCACCGGCGATCTCTAAGCTCCATGATCGTTCCAAAATTGACAAATTTGATGCCCTATCTACCCTCGAGAGCCGGAGGAGCATGAATGCCCGAGGTCGGATTGATCGGTAGAACAGCGCATAGCGCCTTTTGTCTGGCTATGCTGTTCATGCTCGCAGTCGCATTTGGTGGCTCGGTAAACGCCCAACCATATGACTTACCGATCGTGCCTGCGACGACGGATAAATATCCCCCCGGGGTAAAGGTAGCGTCTTTGCCGGGCGGTTCGATTTACGTGAACAAGGCGGGCCAGACACTCTACGGTATGGATATGCGAACGGTGCTGCGCGCTGGTCCTGATCCGGCGCAATATTGCTCGGGCAGTTGCGCCGAACTATGGGAACCGCTGCTTGCGCCGCCGGGGTCCCAAGCCAACATAAAGTTCCCGCGAGGAAACTCGAATACCGGTCTACCATCTGGCTTTGTCGCCCCGCAAACCGCGCCGGACTGGACGGTCATTGATGGCGTTAGCGGTCCGCAATGGTTGTATAAGGGCTGGCATATGGTATTTGTGCGCAAGGGCGAGAGGCGGGGATCGATCGATTTCGATGGTGCCGACAACTTGACATGGAATACGCTCAAGTTTGTACCGCCTGTCCCTGTCATTACTGCACCTTCAAATGTACGAGCTGCCTTCATCGACGGCCAATATGTGTTGACCGATGACAAGGGGCGATTGTTGTTTACTGGCAAGTGTAATACGCAGTGTGCTGACTGGCAGCCGTTTGCCGGTGGAATGGCCAGTGCCGGCGTCGGAAAATGGCGTATAAATGTACAGGGTGACTTGCCGCAGTGGCAATACGGTCCGTCGCCGGTATTTGTGGCAGCGGATGCCAAGAATTTGCCTAGGGACGGAAAGTTACTGCGGCCATGAAATTGTCCAGGCAAATCGCATATGTCGCATCAACGGCAACGGCACTGTTAGTCGGTTTGGGAACTGTCTCGGGCAGTCAGCAATATCCCGAAGTCCCCGAGGGAGGCGAAATGGGTTTCGTCGTCTCGACCTTTGTGCAGCCGGTCATCGACGAACCTGAAGCCTGTCCGAATGGCCCTTCGCCAAAGTTGAGAGAAGCGTTTCTGGAGGGGCTGCCACCCGACGAGCGCTCCCGCCTATTGTTGAAAGAAAACGAACCGGAGCTGACCAAGCGCTGGCAGGCGCAAATTTTCAAACCCAATGGTGCAAATCTGTGTTCGCAGCCTGACGCATTTGACCGACCCCTGCAGCGCACGGTACAAAGCAAGCGCGCAATTGGTCTTGATCTTGATGAAGCCAACAGCAACTTCACATGCGCACAGCCTGAATTTGTGTCGCCCGAAGGGCAGGTTGGAATCGACAATCAGGAGTATCGCGCGATGGGGTGTAGCGCCGAGTGGCGAGGCGTTGCGGGCAGCGGCGGCGAACAGGGAGCCGGAACCCGCCAGTTTCTGGCTTCGGGCGAGTGGACTCAGGCTATATTGCTGCGCGGCGTGGACAGCTTCGAACGCGACGACCATGTCGAGATAATTTATGGCAATACCGCCGATCGACCAATGGTCGACATCAAGGGACAATTTCTACCTGGTGCCAGCTTCACAATTAGCGAAAAGGCGCCGCGTCACAGGAATGCGCTTGTCGGAAGGATCGACAAAGGCGTGCTGACAACTACTCCACAGGATATCGTTCTGACCCAAACTTGGGGCCAGGGCGGCGCTCGTGATATTCGCGGCAACCGGTCCAAATGGGATTTCCGTCGTGGTCGGTTGCGACTTGTTTTTCAGCCCGACGGTACGGTGGCTGGATTGCTCGGTGGCTACCGTCCTGTGTTCGACGTAATCCAAAGCCCTGCATTTGGCGGGGCGGGTTCGGGACTTTCAGCGGGAATTGATTGCGCGTCACGGCTTGCGACTATCCGTAAATATGCCGACGGCATGCGTGATCCCAAAACCAACAAATGCACGGCGGTATCGAGTGCCGTCCGGGTCGTTGCTGTTCCTGCCTTCGTGAATGACGTGTCGCAATCACGTAAAGAGGCGCGCAAATGATTGTGGTAAAGGCTATTCGATATTGGGCGGTAGGAATGCTTTCTACGGGCCTAATGGTGGGCGGATTGAAATTGGCGTCGAATTCTGCTCGGGCAGAACCGGTCTCCGCAAGTAACGGCGCTGCACCGCGTATTGTTGGCCTCCGGAGATTGACCGAGGCGCAATACCGGAACAGTATCGCAGACATATTCGGCCCCGACATCCGGGTCGCGGGGCGCTTTGAGCCGATAGTCCGTCCCGCCCATGAGTTGATAGCCAGCGGGGCAAGGGAAGCAGCAATTTCGCCCTCTGGCTTGGAGCAATTTGACGTTATGGCACGCGGCATTGCCGGTCAGGTTTTCGGCGAAGCGCACCGCGCCCAGTTCTTGCCGTGCAAGCCGGTGAGTGAAGAAACCGCTGATGGTAAATGCGCGCAGACCACGCTTGCTCCTTTGGGCCGGTTGTTGTTCCGCAGGCCGCTCACAAAGCCTGAGCTTAGCCATTATGTAGCACTCGCGGGCAAGGGTGCAGGGCCAACGAAATCCTTTTACAAAGGGCTGGAGCTAGCGTTGGGCGCGATGCTTGTCTCTCCCAAGTTTCTCTATGTCATCGAAAGTGCAGAGGCTGATCCCGAAAAACCAGGAGGTTTGCGACTAGACAACCATGCCCGGGCTAGCCGTTTGAGCTTCATGCTTTGGAATTCGACGCCGAATGAAGCGTTGCTGCGTGCCGCCGAGGACGGGCAGCTCACCAATCCGGCTAATCTATCCGCAACTGCCAAGAAAATGGTGCAATCGCCGCGCTTTGAACAGGGCGTGCGCGCTTTCTTCTCTGATATGCTGCTGTTTGAAAAATTCGATGAACTGGCAAAGGATCCAGTTATCTATCCCTATTTTAATCAGGATGTTTTGCAGGCGTTACCGGAGCAAACATTGCGGACGATCACTGGGCATTTGCTGCGCAAAAATGGCAGCTATCAGGAGCTTTTTAGTACACCCAATACGGTCATGACGCGCTCACTTGGCGCACTGTACAAAGTTCCCGTCCGGCAGTCATCAGGTTGGGAAGACTATGTCTTTCCGGCAAAGGACGACCGTGCGGGGCTTTTGGGCCAAGCGGGTTTTCTGGCAATCTATTCGCATAGTGGGCGCAGCTCGCCGACGTTGCGCGGTCGCGCGATCCGAGAGGTCCTTATGTGTCAGCCTGTGCCCAATCCACCAGGCAATGTGAACTTCACGGCCGTGCAAGACGTGACCAACAAGGAAATGCCAACGGCGCGTAACCGGCTGGATGCGCATATTAGTGATCCGATATGCGCAGGTTGCCACAAAATCACAGATCCTGCCGGGTTGGTTCTAGAACGTTTCGATGGTATTGGAGCGTTGCGCACCAAAGAAAATGGCGCAGAAATTGACGTTGCTGGTGTGATTGGCGAGCAGTCGTTCTTTGGCGGCTCCGGGTTGGGCAAGATACTGGCATCCAGCCCGGATACAGCAAAGTGTGTTACCCGCCGCGCTTTGGAATATGTTGCAGGTCGTGCCTCCGAAGATGAAGCGTTGTTAGGTTCAATGCTTGAACGTTTTGAAAAGTCGGGCCACACGATCAGGGCATTGTTTGCTGATGTGGCCGGGTCGCCAGATACATACCGTGTCAATCTGGTATCAAGCGAAGTAATGTCGCAGCATTGAGGGTGGAGGGGAGTCGATATGGCATATGATCTATCCCGCAGAAGGGCTATGAAAGGCCTAATCGGTGGCGCTGCAGTCACTGTGGGCATGCCGATGCTAGACTGTTTTCTGGATAGCAAGGGTGTTGCTCTGGCTGCGACTGGCGCACCGGTACCGATCCGTTTTGGCACATGGTTCTGGGGACTTGGTGTGAACCCAAATCGCTGGTTCCCGGACAAGGTTGGCCCTAATTACGATTTGAAGCCCGAACTCGCGCCGATCGCAACACTTCGCCAAAAGATCAACGTGTTGGGGAATTTCAACGTATTGCTCGATGGCGCGCCAAACTTGCCCCATTCTAGCGGCGGTCCAGCAATTCGCACTGGCCGGGCTTTGACAGCGGAACGCGGACTACCCGGCGAGAGCTTTGACGTAACCATAGGTGACGTTATCGGGACACGTAGCCGCTTTAGAAGCCTTGAAGTCTCGGCAACAGGCGATGCGCGTAATTCGTTGTCGGGTAGAGGTGGTGGCAATCTCAATCCGTCAGAGGGTTCGGCTGCGGCGCTTTACCAACGGCTCTTTGGTCTTGGCTTTAAGGACCCGAACAGCGCAACATTTGTTCCTGACCCGCAAGTGATCGCGCGACGAAGCGTATTGTCTGCTGTCAGTGAGGAGCGCCAAGCGCTTGAAAGCGCGGTTGGGGCATCCGACCGGCAAAAGCTTGATCAATATTTCACGTCGATCCGCCAATTGGAAAATCAGCTCGACACTGAACTTACCAAACCGGAACCGTTACAAGCCTGTTCGATACCCAAATCAATCGGCGACCGGGCGATAAATGCCGAAATTGAAAATGTCGTCGCAAATCACGCTCTGATGGCCGACCTTATTGTTATGGCACTGGCCTGCGATCAGACGCGCGTTGTGAATATGATGTTCAACAATGGCGCGTCTTCGCTCACCCGGATCGGAAGTACGATTACGCACCATCAACTGACGCATGAGGAAGTGCTTGATAACCGGTTAGGGTACCAGCCTGAGGCCACATATTTCCTCACCAAGATCATGGATGCTTGGATGTATTTGGTCCAG